>CAWJRE010000052.1:0-171913 GCA_963845075.1 uncultured Alphaproteobacteria bacterium
GTTGCGCCGACCGTCCTGTTTACGGTGCCGCGCTACCTGCAGAAATTTGCTGCGCAAATTCTCGTCGGCATCCGCAATTCCTCCCGCACCAAGCGTGCGGCCTATGCGCTCGCCATGCGGCTCACGCGCCGGAACGTGCACGCGGTCTGGGCAAAGTCGAACAGCGGCATCGAAGCGGCAGCGTACGCCCTTGCTCGCGCGCTGGTGTTGCGGCCGATCCTGAACAAAATCGAATTCGACCAGCTTGAACTCGTCGTCTGCGGCGGGGCGCCCTTGTTAGCCGACACGGCGGCACTGTGGCACATGTACGGGGTCAATGTCGTAGAAATCTACGGTCAGACCGAAACGGCCGGCGGCATCATTGCCGGCCAGCGCGGTCCATTTTCGGCCCCAGGCGACGTCGGCTCCGTGCCTTCCGGCTGGAATGTGCGCTTATCGGCCGCGGGCGAAGTCCTCGTCCACAGTCCGGATATTTTCGAAGGCTATTGGCACAATGACGAGGCAACGCGCACGGTGATTGGCGACGACGGCTGGCTGCACACCGGCGACGTAGGCGAGTGGCGCGATGGCGCATTGCGGCTGATCGATCGCGCCCGCGACTTCATCGTCACCTCAGGCGGCAAGACGATCTCCCCCTCCTTCATCGAAAACACGTTGCGCGCCTCGCCGTACATTTCCGAAGCCGCCGTGTTCGGTCACGGCCGCAAGTATCTCATCGCCCTCATCGAGATCGACTTCGATACGGTGGCCGATTGGGCCCGCACGGAGAACGTCGCCTATACTGGCTTCACGAAGTTCTCGCACAAAATCGGCAGGTCGAGCGCCTGATCGAAAGCGAGGTCGACAAGGCCAACGCGCAGCTCGCCCGCGTTGAGCAGATCAAACGCTTCCGCATTTTGCCAAAGATGCTGGACCCGGAGCAGGAAGGTGAGCCGGTCACGCCGACCCGCAAGGTCAAGCGCGCGCTGATGCAGCAGCGCTGCAAAGAGCTCATCGACGCCATGTACGACGATCGCGAGGACATTCTTCTTGGCGCAAGAAGTGAAAGAGGCGTTGAGACTTAAAGCGTAGTCGACACAAAAGCGAACGGGAGGACAGTGTATGTGTATGCGTGCAGGGATGATGGCGGCGACGCTAGCCGCTGGTTTTCTCTCAGCGGGCGTTCCGCCGGCGCTGGCGCAAGACACCTATGTGGTCGGAATTACCGCAGCGCTGACCGGGCCGCCATCCTCCACCTATGCGCCGGCCGTCGAAGCGCTGCGCATCTATATCGATCGGGTCAATGCCGTCGGCGGCATCAATGGCAAGAAAATCAAGCTAGTCATCGAGGACAATTCCGCGGAGCCATCGAAGGCCGCCGCCAACGCCAAGAAGATGCTGAGCGAGGACAATCCAGTATTATTGCTCGATGCGAGCCTGTCTTCGACCTACGCGCCGGTAATCGCCGAAGCCAAGAATGCCGGCGTGCCGCTGATGTTCGCCAGTTCGGTCTGCCCGAAGGATGTTTATCCGCCGGCGAAGGAAGGCGAGTTCTGCACGACGGCCTTCGCCGCGACCTATGATAGTCGCGCCGCACTGGCCTTCGTCAAGGAAACCGCCAAGGAGCCGGTGAAAATCGGCTTTGCCGCGATGGCTATTCCGTTGTCGCGCGGCGAGATGGAATTCGCCGACAACCAGGCGCCAGAACCGGAATGAGAGCCGTCGAAATCGAAGTGATTCCGCCGCCGACCGCGAACTACACGCCCTTGCCACCAAGCTCAAGGATGCCGGCGCGACTGGATACTCTCCTGGGCACCGTGGGTGACGCAGGTGCGCACCTTCGAGGCGTTGCGTCGCTCGACTGGAAAGGCGACTATTTCGGCTGGTCCCAACCGGAAGCCGCAACCGAACTCAAACGCATCAAGGATCCAGGAGCTATATTCTCGGCGCCAAGCGCTGTTCGAAGACGCGCTGCCTATCCAAAAAGAGATCACCGATGCCGTGAAACAGGCAGGCGGCAAGTATCCGCCGGACGAGATGACCGAGGGCTGGATTGCCGGCATGGTACTGGAAGCGGCGCTCAAGGGCGCCGGCGCCGATGCGACGCCGGCGAAAGTGCAAGCTTCCATGCAGAATCTCGAGGTCGACCTCAAGGGACTGCGCGGCGGACCGATCGAATGGACCGCTGACAATCACTTCCGCACCAATCAATATTACCGCGTCTACCGCTGGGATGGATCGAAGATCGCGGTGGTCAAGAACTGGTTTTCCTATGATGTGAAGTAGTCAGCCCAACCGTAGGGACTGCCGGCGTGCAGTTGCTCGTCAATATCGTGGTGCTGGCGTCGATTTACGCGCTGATCGCCTGCGGCTACGTGCTGATCTACCGTGTCAGCCGTGTGCTCAATCTGGCGCACGGCGAACTGATGATGCTCGGCGGCTATCTCTTGCTTGCAACGGCCTCGCTGTTTGCCGGTCAGCCCCTGGTGGCCATCGGGGTCGCCGCGCTGATGAGCCTTCTCGTCGGCATTCTCATTTACGTGCTGCTCATGCGCAAAATGGCCGGCGAAATGGTTCTGGCGGCGGTACTCACGACGGTTGCGCTCGGCATTCTAGTGCGAGGGTCGTTATTCTGGTCTGGTCGGCGCAGCAACAATATCCGGGCGAGGCAATGCGGCTTGCCAATCCCGCGCTGGCGCTGCCCGGCGGCGGCCGATCTCGACCTTTGCGGCCGCGCTCGTCGTTGCGAATGTCCTCGTCTACGGCGCACTGTTCCTGTTTCTGCAGTATGGGCGTTGGGGCGTGCGCATGCGCGCGGCCGGACAAAATGCACTGTTCGCCGCGCAACGCGGTATCAACCTGCATGCGATCTATGCCCTGGCATGGGGGCTGTCGACCTTCACCGGCTCGATTGCCGGCATGCTGATCGCGCTTGATTCCGGACTCACCAACTCGATGGCGGTGCTTGGACTAAAGGCCTTTCCGGTTGCTCTGGTCGGTGGGCTCGACAGCCTGGTCGGCGCCCTCTGCGGCGCAGCGATTGTCGCTATGGCCGAGATCTTCTCCATCCAATATGTCGACCCGCTGCTCTCGGACGTCGTTCCCTTTCTGGTGCTGATCGTCGCGCTGGTCGTGCGGCCATGGGGGCTGTTTGGCACCCGCGAGGAGCTCGATCGTGTCTAGGGTACCACGCGCCAGCGGCTATTTCCGCACCGACTACGCACAGGATTTCGCGCTGTTGCAGACGCGCCGCGAACGCGTGGCGCTCGCGCTGTTCATCGCCGCGCTGTGCGGATTTCCATACATCGCAAGCGCTTTCTATCTCGATCTCGCCTGTCAGGTATTTCTGGCCGCCGTCGGCTCCCTATCCTTGATGCTGCTGACCGGCTATGCGGGCCAAGTCTCGCTTGGTCATGCAGGGTTGCTCGCCGCCGGCGCATTCACAGCGGGAATTCTGTTCCGCGAATTCGGCGCGCCGTTCTGGATTACATTGCCAGCGGCAGCGGCCATAGGCGCGCTGCTGGGCGTGATTTTCGGCTTGCCATCCTTACGGCTGCGCGGGCTCTATCTCGCCATATCCACGTTAGCGCTCTACTTCGTCGTGGTTTACATTGGCGGCGAGTACGAGAGCACGCGCGGCTTCTCCACCGGCATTATGATTGATGCGCCGAAAATCGGCGCTTTTGTGCTGAGAAATCCGCGAATCTGGTACTTCGTGCTTTTGGCCGCGGCCGCGCTGACGCTGCTCGCCTGTGTAAACCTGCTGCGCAGCCGCACTGGGCGCGCGTGGCGCGCGATCCGCGCGCATGAAGTGGTCGCCGAAGCCCTCGGCATCGCAATCGCGCGCTACAAACTCCTCGCTTTCGTGATTTCCTCCGCGCTTGCCTCGGTGGCCGGAGCGCTCTTCGCTTATTACCGCGGTTTCGTTTCAGTCGAGGCGTTCTCGCTGTTTCTATCGATCCAGTACATTGCCATGATCATCATCGGCGGCATGGGATCGCTCGTTGGCGCGCTGCTCGGCGCATTGTTCGTCACGCTCTTCCCCTATCTGATCGAAGCGCTGCTGGCGAAATTGCCGAATGCGCAAACCTATGCCGACGCGTTGTTTGCCGTGGATTACGCCGCCTTCGGCGTCGTCATGATCATATTTCTGTTGTTCGAACCGCAAGGTTTGATCGGAATCTGGCGTCGCGTTCAAAGCTACTTCCTGTTGTGGCCCTTTAAGTACCGGCCGATCGCGGGTGACCGTAAATGACGGAGGCCACGCTGCTCGCGGTCGACAAGCTCGAGGTGGTGTATCACCGCGCCATCACGGCGGTGCAGGGCATCAGCCTGCGCGTTCAGGCCGGGCAGATCGTCGCCATCCTCGGCACCAACGGTGCCGGCAAGACGACAACCTTGCGGGCAATCTCAGGCTTTCTCGGCATCGATGATGCGCGGGTCACCGATGGTAGCATTACCTTTAAAAGGAGCCGGATCGAAAATCATCCGCCGCACGCCATCACGCGTCTTGGCATCGTCCTGGTCCCCGAACGCGACAAGGTGTTTCCGAACCTCACGGTAGCCGAGAACCTCGCAGCGTCATTTGCACCGTCGGCCCGCCAGCGCGGCGCGAGCGAGGAGTTTGCCTGTCACGTCTTTCCCAAGCTTCGTGAGCTGCGCCACCGCGCAGCCGGCCTGCTGTCCGGGGGCGAGCGGCAGATGCTTGCGATCGCGAGTGCCCTGGTTTGCCAGCCGCAACTGTTGCTGGTCGATGAATTGTCGCTCGGCCTCGCACCTGCGATGGTCGAGGAATTGAGTGCGCGATTAATCCAAATCCGCCGCGAGCACAACCTGGCCATGGTGATCGTCGAGCAGAATGCCGCTGTCGCGCTAGCGCTTTCCGACTATGGGTACGTGCTGGAAAATGGCCGCTGCGTGCTCGACGGCGACACTGCGCGCCTGCGCGCGCACGGCGACATCCAGGAATTCTACCTCGGGCAAGCGGCGGATAGCGAGCGGCGCAGCTATCGCTCTGTCAAACAATATCGACGGAGTCGCAGGTGGTATGGCTGAGTTAGCGATCGAGGATTTGCAACTGCGCTTTGGTGGCTTGGTCGTGGTCGATCGGGTGACATTCGCCGTCGAGCGCCACGAGCTCTTGGCCCTGATCGGGCCGAACGGCGCTGGCAAGACTAGCGTGCTCAACTGCATCAGCGGCATTTATCGCGGCCAAGGCGCCATACGCTTTCGCGGCCGCGACATTGGCGGATTGGCGCCGCACGATATCGCGCGCCTGGGCATTGCCCGCACTTTTCAGCACGGCGAGCTGTTTCCGCAGATGAGCGTGATCGATAATTTGCTCACCGGCCGACACGCGCGCATGCGCACGAACGCTCTCGCGGAAATGCTGTTTCTCCCGGGTGTGCGCCGCGAGGAGATCGTCCATCGCGCCGCGGTCGAAAAGGTCATCGCATTTACCGAACTGGAGCGTTATCGTGATTCTCCGGTAGCAATCCTTCCGTTCGGGACGCAGAAACTGGTTGGCTTTGCCCGTGCCCTGGCGCTCGAACCGACGGTGCTCCTGCTCGACGAACCGTCCGCCGGTCTAAATCGCGATGAGCGCGAGGATCTGGCGCGATTCATCCTCCGGATTAAGCATCAGCTCGGCATCGCCATGATCTGGATCGAGCACGACATGCAGATGGTCTCGGATCTTGCCGACCGTATCCATGTGTTGAACTATGGCCGGACGCTTGCGGAGGGCGGGCCCGATGAGGTCCTGAATCACCCTACCGTTATAGAGGCGTACCTGGGCAGTTCTGTGTAAATCCGGCAATCCGCCGA
Source organism: uncultured Alphaproteobacteria bacterium (assembly GCA_963845075.1). GTDB lineage: Bacteria > Pseudomonadota > Alphaproteobacteria > Rhizobiales > Xanthobacteraceae > BOG-931. Next base: position 5,806 of record CAWJRE010000052.1, read on the forward strand.
AGTCTCCTTTTGGCCCATCTGAGAAGTGGGGCTATGTCCAAAGTTGATTCCGCAAATCGGCGCATAGCGGACATCGTCTAATTTAGAATTCCAAAATCCAAATTGCTCGCGGTTCTGACGCGCGGTCATAGAATTTTTGGACTGCCGCGGGAGGCCCATCGCATTCCCGAGTTTGGCTCGGAAGGCTGGTCGCTATCTGCCGAGGGGCGGCAACAACCAATCCACCATCCTCTAATACGAGTCACGCCGGCTGAAGTTAGTTCTGCTCGATGGCGAGAACTCGCATTGAACGTGACAGCAAGAGCGCAATCCGGCGTGCGGCGCATGCATCCCGGCGCTCATAACCAATGCCGGAGAGATTCCAGGCGAGCGCGGCGGAACAAAAATCGGCCATTTGGCAATGTGGTGAGGCGCAACGGGAGAGCGACCGCCAGCCGAGCTGGCCGGGGTTGCTCGGCCCGGGCAGTCGTCATTTTCAGCTGGCGATTTAGTGAGGTTAGCCGTCGGATGATGAACAATATCGTCGCGGCCCACCTGGGCACCGCCATCCACGTACTCGACAATCTCACCGCCGAGTCCATGCCTGTCCGTAAACGTCTATTGGACATGCGTTGGACATTGACCTCGCTATTTTTAATAAGTCTTTGATTTCATTGGCGCTCCCTACGGGAATCGAACCCGTGTTTCAGCCTTGAGAGGGCGAAGCGCCCGCGGCTTCTCACGACTGATGTTCGACATAAATTTTGGGAGGCGATGCTACCTATGCACTCTAGACTAAAGTGACCGTCGTTGGCCACTCATAATAGCTTGAAATCACGTTCTATTCTCAGGCGCATGGGTCATGAACTACTCCCGCAAGGGGAGAGGGCACGACGACGACGCTCTGTGCGTTAGACCAACCCGCTGGCTCTGGCTTGATCGTGCGCCATCACGGCCCAGTCGTGCTCGCCTTCGCCGTGCGCGACGGCGCCGACCAGGCGATCGCGCCAGACGTTACCGCTCGGCAACGGCACGCCGACCGCTTCGGCGGCGGCGAGCGCGAGGTTGGCGTCTTTCAGCCCGTTCATGGCGCGCTGGCCGGCCGGCAGATATTTTTGATCGGCGATGATCTTGCCGTAGCTCTTGTAGGCCGAGCAGTTGAACAGGCCTTCGGTCAGGACGCCGAAGAACACATCCGGCGCGACGCCGTATTTGCGTATCAGCGAGAAGCCCTCGCCAAGCGCCTCGATGGCGCAGCCAAGCACGAAATTGTTGGCGATCTTGATGACGGCGGCGCCGGCCGGCTCAGGGCCGGCATCGACGACACGCGGCGCAATGGCGGTGAACAACGGCCGGCAGCGGGCGACTACGTCCGGCGGCCCGCCGACGACAGTGCCGGCCAGACCGGCCGCCACCACTTCCGGGCGGCCGAGCATCGGCGAGGCGATCAGGATCTGACCGGCCTCGGCATGAATCTCCTTGAGCTTCTGGATGGCGCCGACGCTGTGCGTGCCGGCGCAGATGTGAATGCCGCCTTTCGGCAGCGAGTCTTTGAGGCCGCCCGGCTGGCCAACGACTTGCAACACGGCGGCATCGTCGGACACCATCGTGAAAACCGCGTCGCCGAACTGTGCGGCCGCCTTGATCGAGCCGACCGCCCTGGCGCCGGCATCGACCAGCGGCTTGGCCTTGTCCGCGTTGCGATTGTAGACGCCGACCTCGTGGCCGGCCTCAATGAGGCGCCGCGTCATCACCTCGCCCATGCGGCCAAGGCCGATGAATCCGACTTTCATTGCGTGTCTCCTGTTTCCTGAAACGTGGAATCGCAGGGCCTTCTCCGCTCATTCCCGCGCAAGCGGGAATCCAGACTGGGTCCCCGCATTCGCGGGGACGAGCGGACTATGGAGCCGCTCCAAGGATGCAAAGCGCTCTACACCAACTGCCCGCGCACCCAGTCGAGCTCGCGGCAGACATAGTCGACGATGTCGCCGGTCTTGAGGCTGTCGGGCAGCATGTCCCAGGTATAGGTCTCGACTTCCAGATGCCGCGACAGCGGCTTCTGCTTGTGGAAGCGCAAGGCGTCCTCGATGGCAAACCGCGTGGTACGGAACTGGCCGAGATCGTCGAGGAATACCGGCACGTGAATGTGCGTGCGCCATTCGCGCTGGCCCCCCGGATCCTTCTCGAAGGCCGCGATGGCGTCATCGACGTTGAGGTAGCGGTTGATCTTGCCGTTGCGCTTTTCCATCGTCTGCGTGAGATAGATGGTCTTGGCGTATTTCTTGAGCGTATCGACCGCGCCTTGCGTCACTTCCGGAACATAGAGAGCGGCGGCCTCCTGCAGCTTGAAGATCGGCACGCCGCCATCGACCAGTTTCTGCAGCGACTGGGTGATGTCCTCGTACTCGACCGCCTGATGGCAGATGTCATAGACGATGCCGAGATGCCGGCGCAAAGCCGCGTTCGCCTCCGCGATCGGCAGGTGCGCAAGCTTCGCGAGCTTCTCCGCCGCCGCACCCGAATAGAGGTGCTTGTTGAAATACTCGACGGTCTCGTCGGTGGTCTCGAGAAAGCAGAACGGCTCCGGCTCCAGCGCCAGCCGCACGGTGCGTCCGGTTTTTGATTCCAGCGCGACCAGATGCGCGACGACGCGCAACACGTGATCCGTGTAGCTCGCGACCACGTCGCCGCCGGTGACCCGCGGCTTGAAGCCGAGCGGTGAGGTCTGGATCGACGGCGCGACGCCCTCCGGGCAGACATCGGCCAGGATGTTGGCGACGTTGATGGTGTATTGGGTGCGCTCCTCGCCGCGCCAATCCGGCTCGTAGACTTGCTCCTTCACCAGCTCGCCCTTGAAGTGGCCGTAGACGAAGGCGTTGGCGGTGTAGATATACATGTCGTTGTCGGCGAGGAACTTCTTGAGCTTGTCGCGCTCGGCGGGGCTTGCCGCCAGCGTCTGCGCCGTGTTCGCCGACAGGCGGATGCACACGCCGAACGACTTGTTGCCGGCGATCCGCGCTTTCACTTTCGGCAGATAGGTGGTCAACGAATGGTACAGCGTCTCCCAATCGTCGGCGGGATGCACGAGGGTCGAATAGGTGAGGTGGCCGAGACCGTTGCCGAGATCCATTTGTTTGTTTCCTATTTTCCAAGCGCTTTTCCCGGGCGCAGCGCCGCATGAAGTGCTGCGCTGCAGACCCGGGATCGTCGCGAACTCACAAGCACGAAATGCCCAGTCTGCTAAGACCCCGGATCAGCGGTGCACCGCTTGCGCGCTGCACCGCGTCCGGGGAACGTTGTTTCACATCTATCACACGACCTGCTCGACCTTGCCGGAGCCGGCCGAGCGGATGATCGCTTCGGTCGCGGCGACGCCCTGGATCGCCTGATCGAGCGTCACCGGATAGGCCGGTCCGCCGGCGGCGGCTTTGGCGAAGGCTTCAAGCGCCGCGCGGGAGACATCGAGGCTTGCGGCTTCCCAGACTTTCGCCTCGCCTTTCACCGGCTGGAATTTGCAGGTGCCGAACAGGCGCGTGCGGCGCTCTTCCGAGGAGGCGCCGGCCACATGCGTGAGGCCTTCCAGCCGCAGCCAGCCCTTCGAGCCGTAAACCTGGAAGCTGAAGCCGGGCCCGGTCGTGGTCATGGTGCCGAGATAGCCGGACGGACCCTCCTTCATGCGCAGCAGGATGGAGGTGGTGTCGTCGGCATCGATCGGCGCGGCGCGGCGGAACGTCTGCGCGAACACGTGGTCGATCGGGCCGCACAGATCGATCATGCCGTCGATGGCGTGCACGCCCATCGGCATCAAGCCGCCGAGCGGCGTCTCGCTCTTGTCGGCGCGCCAATGCGACGGGTTGATGAACAGCACATTCGGAAACGTCATGGTGGCTTCAACATGCAGAATGGTGCCGAGCTCGCCGCCTCGGATCATGTCGCGCAGCTTGGTCATTTCCGGATGGAAGCGGCGGTTATAGCCGACGGCGAGCGTCACGCCTGCCTTGCGCACGGCCGCGACCGCGTCCTCCGCTTCACGCTTGGTGAGCGTGAACGGCTTCTCGCAATAGACGTGCTTCTTGGCGGCGGCCGCCGCCATCACCTGCGTCGCGTGCATGGAATGCGGCGTCGCCAGCACCACCGCGTCGACGCCGGCGTGATGCAGCATGTTGTCGTAGCTCGCCGTCAGGTGCAGGCCTTTTTGCTTGGCGAAGGCTTCGACTTCCGGAGTGATGGTACGCGTCGTGCCCGCCACGAACTGAATAACGTCGCTGTTCTCGGCCAACTCCACCAGCGTCTTGCCCCACCAGCCAAGACCGACGATACCCGCTTTGATCATTTGCACTCCTTCGACACGTAGGGCGGGTTGGCCGCAAGGCGTAACCCGCCGACTTGGCACTGCGGCGGATTACGCTTTGCTAATCCGCCCTACATCTTTTTCGGCCGAATTCTTATTTCGGCCAAACATTATTTGGGCCATGTCAGAACGGCGAGCGCGACGCACGCGAGCATCCAGAACACGCAATACTCGATGCCGCCGATCACCCAGATCCACTTCTTGGTCACCTTCCAGGTGGCCGCGCCCGCAACTAACAAATGGGCAGCGGCGACCACAGCGACATAAGGCGTGTAGATGGCGAAAACCAGAGCGATGGTCAAAAGCGTCTCGATCGCGCCGGCCACATACATCCAGGTCGCGGGCGGATTGAATTTTGCGGCCTTGAAGAAATTCAGCGTTGCCGGCTCGGTGAACTTGCCGACGATGTGCGGAATGAAGAACAGCCCGCAGATCAGGCGCAGGATGTTCACCCCATCGGTCAGATCGAAATTGTGCCAATAGCCGGACATGACGTTCCCCCTTTTGACGACGCTCTTATCAACTTTGTTTTTCGAAGTCAGCAGACCCGCGGCCGCAACCCTCCTTTTTAGGAAAGGGAACAGCACAGTCGGCCCACGGAACTGTCAGTACAGTCGGTGGGAGTGGGCCATGTTCTCCTCTTCCCCGTGAACGGGGAGGATCGTGGGCTCGCTGGTAGCCTCGGCGAATTTGCCTTCTCCAGCGCCCTACAAGCACCTCGAACATCTGATAGATCGGCCCTTCGGGCAGGCGGTGGCCGACGCCGACGCTGATGATGTTGTTGAGCCAGCCGTATTTCTCCGACGCCGTCTCGAAGGTCGCGGAGATGCGCAAATAATAGTCGGTGGCCTTGACCACTTCGCCGCGGGCGATGCGGTCGAGCACTTCCTTCGGGCCGTGGCGGAGGCCGGGATAGCTCATGCCGATAATCGCGTCGTCGTCGGTCTTGAGCACGATGCGCACGTTGAGGAGCCAGGCGCCGTCGCCCGGCCGGATCGCCTGCCAGTCGCTGCCGCCGGGCAGCAGCGTGCCGCGCAGACGCTCGCCCTCGAAGCGGCCGCCGGTGATGACACCGACGCGCCGGTCGACGCCGGGCGTCTTGCCGACATTGATCGCCGGCTGCACTTCAAGGAGCAGCGTGAAGATCGGCCGCACCTTAAGCTCGGTCATCTCCTTCGGCAGAATTTCGGATAGCGGACGTGTGGTGGCCACCGGCAAAACCTCCCTGGTCAAACGCCGGACGGGCGCCGGCGCCGCGGCAACACTAGTGCATCACTGGCTCAGATTGAAGCAGGCCCGAGTGTCCCGTCACCTGAGGTGCTCGGTGCGCAGCACCGAGTCGAACGGGCGACGGCCCGGGCACATCGGCCGATTCATCCTTCGAGGCCCGCGCTTTGCGCTGGCGCCTCAGGATGACGGAATACTGGCTGCCGCTTCTCAGCTTCCGCGATAGGTCGCATAAGCCCAGGGCGTGACCGACAGTGGCACGTGATAGCGGCCTTCCGGCTCCGCCACAGCAAAGCGGATCGGCACGATGCCGAGAAACGGCGGATCGGCCAGCGGCGCGCCTTGGCGGGCGAAATAGTCGCTGACCGCGAAGCGCAATTCGTAGGTCGCGATCGGGACCGGCGCGCCGGACAACAGCGGCTGGTCGGTGCGGCCGTCCGCATTGGTGACGGCGCGCTTGATCAGGCGGGTCGCGCCGCTTGCGGCAACCTCGCACAACTCGATCGCCACCCCGGCCGCGGGATGGCCGCCATGGGTATCGAGCACATGGGTCGACAGATGCCCGTGCACCTTCAGGCGATCCGGCGCGGTCACGCGCTGATCGAGCCGCAGCGCCGCGATGCGGAAGATTTCGCCAAGCGCGGCTTTCTGCTCGCTTGCCGCATCGTTCGTCAGGCGCTTTTCGAACTGGCGCAGGATCAATTCCTTGCCGTGCCGGCGCACGCAAACGATGAACGGCATGCTGAACTTCGTACGGTAGGCATCGTTGAGCCGATGGAAGGTGGCGAACTCTTGCTCAGTCAAACGATCCAGTCCGGCGGCAGCCTGCTCGGCGGTGGAATCGGCGGTGAGCTTGCCTTCGCGCGCCGCCTTACCGGCGAGATCCGGATGGCCGTCGATCAGCGCACGCTGGCGCTCATCGCCGGCATTGCGCACGGCGTCGGTCATGGCCTGATAGAGCGCCGCGATGCTGGCAAAGGGGCGCTTGGCGTAAGCTTCGTCCGCCACCCACGGCGCAAGCTCCATCACTTCGCCGATCGCCGCCATGAAGGTGGCGCGGTCGGCGGTATTGAGCGTATCGAGCGCAACCGGGTTCACTTAAGACCTCATCGAACCGCCCAAGCGGTGGCGCCGAGTTGGTGATGCTCGCGGTACCAATGGTGCGCGATCTCGAGCCGCGTAGCGATCCACACGCGATCAAAGCCGGCGATGTAATCCAGGAAGCGCATGAGACCGGCGGCACGGCCGGGCCGTCCGGCCAGCCGGCAATGCAAACCGATCGACATCATCTTCGGCGCGCGCTCGCCTTCGGCATAGAGCACGTCGAAGCTGTCGCGCAGATAGGCAAAGAACGCATCGCCGTTCTCGAAGCCCTGCGGGTTGATGAAGCGCATATCGTTGGCATCGAGCGTGTACGGAATGATCAGGTGCGGCGTGTCGTTGGGGCCGCGCACCCAATAAGGCAAATCGTCGGCATAGGAATCGGACGAATAGAGAAAGCCGCCGTCGGCGAGCACCAGACCGAGCGTGTGCGCGGAAGTCCGCCCGGTGTACCAGCCGAACGGCCGCTCGCCGGTCGCCTCGATATGCAGGCGGATGGCTTCGCGCATATGGGCGGCTTCGTCCTCGCGCGAGAAATCCTTGTAGTCGATCCATTTCAGCCCATGCGAGGCGATCTCCCAGCCGGCCTCGCGCATGGCGGCGACCACTTCGGGATTGCGGGCAAGCGCGCTCGCCACGCCGAACACCGTGGCCGGAATATTACGCGCCGTGAACAGCCGCCACAGGCGCCAGAAGCCGGCGCGCGAGCCGTATTCGAACATGGATTCCACGTTCATGTGGCGCTGTCCGCGCCAAGGCTGTGCACCCAGCACGTCCGAAAGGAAAGCCTCCGAGGCATGATCGCCGTGCAGGATTGAGTTCTCGCCGCCCTCCTCGAAATTCACGACGAATTGCAGCGCCACGCGGGCGCCGCCCGGCCAGCGCGGATCGGGAGCATTGCGGCCGTAGCCGGCAAGGTCGCGCGGATAATCGTTTGGAGTTGCCATCGCGTTTTTTGTGCAGAAGAGGCCCGGCGGCCCACCATGGCAGAGGCGCAGGCCGGCCTTCAAGCGCCACTTTTGGCTCAGCTATGCCACTCGCCGCTCCCTCTCCCCGCATGCGGGGAGAGGGAGGCCGCCGCGGGAGCCGCAATGGTCCGATTGACCCCGCCGCGGGATGTCTCCATTAAGGCGCGAGAGCGTTCGAGGATTTCAGGCTCGTGCACGCGGCAAACGATCCGGCATTCGGCGAGGCTATTTCGAACAGGCTTGCCGAATTGGCCGCGCTAAGCGACGAACCCGGCCGCCTCACCCGGCTTTATCTGTCGCCGGCCCACCGCCGCGCCATCGATCTGGTGAGCTATTGGATGCGCGACGCCGGCATGTCGGTGCGGCTCGATCCGTTGGCGAGCGTCGTCGGCCGCTACGAAGCGCGGGACGGCGGCACGCAGACGCTGCTGCTCGGCTCCCACATCGACAGCGTGCGCAATGCCGGCCGGTTCGACGGGCCGCTCGGCGTCGTCACCGCGATTGAGGTGGTGAAGGCCGCGTTCAAATCCGGCAAGCGCTACCCGTTCGCGATCGAAGTCGTCGCGTTCGGCGACGAAGAAGGCGTGCGCTTTGCGACGACGCTGGGCGGCTCGCGGGCGCTGGCCGGCACGTTCAATGAAAAGGCGCTCGACGAACTCGACGAGAGCACGATTTCACGGCGCGAGGCGCTGACCGCCTTCGGCTGCGATCCGTCGCGTGTCGCAGCGGAGAGACGTCCGCGCGATGGCACCCTCGGCTATGTGGAGGTCCATATCGAGCAAGGCCCGGTGCTGGAAAAGGAGGGCTTGCCGCTCGGCGTCGTGACCGCGATCGACGGCGTCTCGCGCGCGACGATCGACGTCGAGGGCATCGCCGGCCATGCCGGCACCGTGCCGATGGCGATGCGGCACGATGCGCTCGCCGCCGCGGCCGAAATGCTGCTCGCGATCGAAGAACGAGCGCGCCGGCAGCCCAATCTGGTGGCGACGGTCGGCAAGCTCGAAGTGCCGCGCTCGGCGCCCAACACCATTCCGGGCCGCGTTCGCTTCACGCTCGATCTCCGCAGCCCCGCCGATGCGGAGCGCATCAACGCGGTGGAGGATATCAAAGCGACGATCGCTGCGATCGCCGCGCGCCGCGGCGTGACGCAGCGACTAACGCCCGGCCATCAGGCGCCGGCGGCGCATTGCGACGAAAAGCTCTCGGACCTGTTGGCGGCGGCGGCCGAAAATTGCGGTGCGGCGCCGCGGCGGATGCCGAGCGGCGCCGGCCATGACGCCATGGCATTCGACAAGATCATTCCCTTCGCCATGCTGTTTGTCCGCTGCCGCGGCGGCGTGAGCCACAACCCGGATGAATATGCCTCGCCCGGCGACATCGATATCGCCGCGCGCGTTCTTTCGACTTTCTTAGATAGGATCGGAACACCATGACCAAACTTCGCATCATGGCAGGACCTTACGAGTTCGAAGCGCAGGCCGAGGAGCAGGCACCGACCACGCTCGCGCGTTTCGTCAGCCTCCTGCCCTATCGGCAGCAGATCATCCATGTGCGCTGGAGCGGCGAAGGTTGCTGGATCCCGCTCGGCGACTACGATTTCGGGCTGGCTTACGAGAACCACACCAGCTATCCGGCGCCGGGCGAGATCATTCTTTACCCGGGCGGCATCAGCGAGACGGAAATCCTCCTGGCCTACGGAGCCGTCTCATTTGCCAGCAAGGTCGGCCAGCTCGCCGGCAATCATTTTCTCACCATCACCAAGGGCCGCGAGAACCTGACCGCGCTCGGCAAGCTGTGCTTATGGAAAGGCGCGCAGGACATTGTGTTCGAGCTGAAGAGATAAGTATTGTGCCAATTGTAGGGTGGGCAAAGGCGCGCAGCGCCGTGCCCACGTCGCTTCGCTCAGCCCACCCTACAAAGGGTATCTCACCGAGGCCAAATGTCCCGGTACCGACGCGTCAAGATTGAGGGCGGCCTATTTTTCTTCACGCTCACACTTGCCGATCGTTCGAGTGATCTGCTCGTGCGCCATATTGAACGGCTTCGGCGCGCTTACAAAATGACCCAGCAGCGTTTCCCTTTTGAAACGGTCGCAATCTGCATCCTGCCGGACCATCTGCATGCAGTCTGGTTGTTGCCAGACGGCGATAGTGATTTCTCAGCACGCTGGAGTCTCTTCAAATCTGATTTCTCGCGTGGCCTGCCCGCCGCCCAATCTCGCTCCGCCAGCAAAATAAAAAAGCGCGAAAAGGGAATTTGGCAAAGACGTTACTGGGAACACGTGATCCGCGACGAAGCCGATTTGGACCGCCACGTCAATTACATCCATTACAATCCCGTCAAGCACGAGCTTGTGTCGCGGGTTGTCGATTGGCCGCACTCCAGCTTCCACCGTTGTGTGGAGCAAGGTCTCTTGCCCGCGGATTGGGGTGGCGACACAATGGACATCGACGGCAATTTCGGTGAATAGATCGGAATAACCCTGCGCAATTCGTAGAGGCTGAGCATAGCGAAGCCGACGTGGCGCCGGGCCAAACTAACAACGCGTGGGCACGTCGCTTCGCTCCTTTGCCCACCCTACGACATCCGAAGAGTGATTGAATGAGTGACAACGCCAGCCTGCGGATCGGCATCGACACCGGCGGCACGTTCACCGACATCGTCTGCGTGGACGACAAGTCGGGCGCGATGCGGGTGACCAAGGTGTCGTCGACGCCGTCGAACCCGGCGGTGGCTTTGGTGCGCGGGGTTCACGCGATCCTGAGCGAATGGGGCGCGGGCGTCGACGATCTCGCCGTGCTGGCGCACGGCACGACGGTCGCGACCAATGCGCTGCTGCAAGGCGAGATCGCGGGTCTCGGGCTGATCGTCACCGAGGGGTTCCGGCACATTCTCGAGATCGCGCGGCAGGCGGTGCCGGAGGGCTACGGCAATTCGTATTTCTGGGTGAAGCCCGATCGCATCGTGCCGCTGCGCTACGTACGCGAAGTCGGCGGACGGTTGAACTTCTTGGGCGAAGAGCTGCGTCCGCTCGACGAGGAAAGCATGCGCGCGGCCGCGCGCTTCTTCCGCGACGCCGGCATCAACGCGGTCGGCATTTGTTTGATCCATTCGTATGCCAATCCCGCGCACGAGCGCCGCGCCGCCGAGATCGTGCGCGCGGAACATCCCGACTGCACGCTCTCGCTCTCCTGCGACGTGCTGCCCGAATACCGCGAATATGAGCGCGCGGTGACGACCTTGGTCGACGCCTTCATCAAGCCGCACATGAGCCGCTATCTCGACCGCATCCGCGACGAGCTCGGCGAGGCGCTGAACAAAAAGCCGTTCCTGGTGATGCAGTCGAGCGGCGGGGTGGCGAGCCCCGACCAGGTGATGCGCAAGCCGATCACCACCGCGCTGTCGGGACCGGCGGCGGGCGCGCTCGGCAGCGCGGTGATCGCCGAGGTCGCGGGCTTCCCGGATCTGGTGACGCTCGATGCCGGCGGCACGTCGACCGATCTCTGCCTGATCGAAAGCGCCAAGCCGAAAATCACCAACGGCGGCCGGGTCGGGCGTTTCCCGGTGCGCATTCCGATGCTCGACATCAAGACCATCGGCACCGGCGGCGGCTCGATCGCCTGGATCTCGCGGGAAGGCAAGCTCCGCGTCGGACCGCGCAGCGCCGGCGCGGTGCCCGGCCCGATGTGCTATCCGAACGGCGGCGACGAGCCGACCATCACCGACGCCAATCTCGTGCTCGGCCGGCTGCCGCCGGCGCTGATCGGCGGCGGCATCAAGCTCGATGTCGAACGCGCACGCAGTGGCTTGAAAGCGCTGGCCGCACGGCTGCCCGGCAATCTCAATGCCGAGCAGCTTGCCCACGGCATCATCGAGATCGCCAACTGGGATCAAGCGAACGCGATCCGCCAGATGACCATCCAGCGCGGCATCGATCCGGCCGATTTCGCGCTGCTGTCGTTCGGCGGCTCCGGGCCGGCGCAGTCGGCAGCGGTGATGGAATTGATGGGCATGAAGACGACCATCGTGCCGCCCAATCCCGGCAACCTTTCCGCCTTCGGCCTGTTGGCGGTGGATTGGCGCACCGACCACATGGTCACCAAGGTGATGCACGAGGAAGCGATCGACCTTGCCGCCGTTGCCGCCATCTACAGGGCGCTCGAAGCGGAAGGCACCGCGACGCTCGAAAAGGACGGCATTCCGCCCAACAAGATCGCGCTGATGCGCGAAGCCGACGTGCGCTATGCCGGCCAATCGATGGAAGTGCGCGTGCCGGCGCCCTCGGGCGCGATTGGCGATCAATTCGTCGCGGGCCTGGTCGAGGCCTTCCACGCCGCGCATCTGAAAACCTTCGGCTACAATTATGCCGGCCAGCAGAAAGTGGAGGTGATCAATTTCTGCGTCTCCGCCTTCGGCATGATCGACCGCCCGAGCATTCCCGCATTGGGCAAATCCGGCGCGGCGCCGAAGCCAGAAAGCCGGCAGGTTTATTTCGACGGCCAATATCGCGACACGCCGGTTTTTACGCGCGCCTCGCTGCCGGCGGGATTTACACTGCGCGGGCCCGCGATCGTCGAGGAATTCGGCTCGACCACGGTGGTGTTTCCCGGCCAGGAATTGACCGTCGACCCGCACGGCATTCTGATCATCCGCGCGGGCGGCTAAGCGCGGACCACCGCGACGCGACGATCATCCCGGCTTGGCATCGATGCGGCTGCGCGCGTAACTGGAAGCGGCATCGCGGCGCGAAAATCGTCGGCCCCGCCGCTCGGTTCGCTCTCAGCAACGAGCTTGAAGAAAGCGATCCGCTCGCTCATTCCGTGGGTCTGTTCCTCGAGCGCCTTTGCGGTCGCCGCATTCTGCTCGACCAGCGCCGCGTTTTGTTGCGTGACCTGGTCCATCTCGACGACCGCTTTGTTGACCTCGTCAATCGCCGTCGACTGCTCGCTGCTGGCGGAGGCGATCTGGCCGACGATCTCCGTCACTTTGTTGATGGCGCCGACGATTTCAGCCAGCGCGCCGCCGGCTTTGTTGACGAGATCGACGCCGCCCGTCACCTGGTTGCCGCTATCGACGATCAGCACCTTGATATCCTTTGCGGCCTCCGACGAGCGCTGCGCCAGCATGCGCACTTCACCGGCGACCACGGCGAAGCCCCGGCCCGCTTCGCCTGCGCGCGCGGCTTCGACTGCGGCGTTCAGCGCGAGCAAATTGGTCTGGCGGGCAATCTCGTCGATCACGGCGATGATGTCGGAGATCTTGCGCGACGCGCCGTCGATACGCGCCATGGCCTCGACCGTCTGCGCGACGATGCGGCTGCCTTGATCGGCGATTTGCCGCGCACCCGGCGGCGGACTCGCTCGCCAGCCTAGTGTTCGCCGCATTGTTTCTGACCGCCGATGCGATTTGCGCGACCGAAGCCGACGTTTGCTCCAAGCTCGCGGCCTGCTCTTCCGTCCGCTCCGACAGATCGGTCGTACCGAAGGAGATTTCGCCGGTGGCGGTGGCGACTTCGCAGGTTGCGGCGGCGATCGCCTGCAACGTGTCCTGCAGGCGGGTCATGGCGCGATTGAAATCGTCCCGGATCAGCCGGTAAGCGTCTGGAAAATCGGCAAGCCGGAAGGTGAGGTCGCCCTCGGCCAGGCCTTCGAGCGCGTGCGCGAGCGCGTCGGTGACGAGCGCCTTTTCCGCGGCAGCCTTCGCCCGCGCGGCCTCCGCGACGCCCTGCGATTTGACGGCGTCGTTGATGATGCTCGCCGCAACGCGAAACGAGCCTTGCAGCCCACCTTCGAGAATGAGCCGGTAGTAGGTATTGCGGCAGACGGCTTCCATGCTCGCCGTCGCCTCGCGAACGAAGGCGTCACAACGGTCGATCATGTCGTTGACCGCAAGTTGCGCCTCCGCCAGAACGCCGGTTTCTTCGATGTGTGTCAGCCGCGCTTCGAAATTGCCGCGGCTGATGTCGCGACAGATCGCGGTAATTCTTTCCAGGACCCTTGCGTCAGCGTGCCTTTCCGCAAGCTGCAGCGTTTGGCCTTTCCTCAGGTGCAACAACAAAAAGCCGGCGCCGGCGGCACAGATCAGCAGCGCCGCACCCTGCAGCACCGCATAGGCGGCAAATCCCGCGGCCGCGGCAGCGACCAATGAAGCCAGCATGACGATGCAGGCCGCCTCGGTCATGCGAGAGGCGTTAGGCTGAAAATATGAGCGCATCATAGGTGGTGTTTTTCGCCTGGAGGAACTGCATCAGATAATCGACACCGGCCGCGACAGCGTCCTTGCCGTTCTTCTGCTGCATCTCTTGTTGCAGGATCGCGGCATAGATCGGGGTGATCGTGGTCTCGATCACCGCGCGATTTGGAACACGCCTGTTGGAATGAAAGCCGATGATGTTTCGGTTCTCGTCATAGGACGGCGTCACATGCGCGAAGACCCAGTAATAATCGCCGGTCTTGGCCATGTTTTTCACATAGGCGAATATTTCGCGCCCACCGAAGATCGTGTCCCACAGGAGTTTGAACACCGCCCGCGGCATGTCGGGATGACGAACGATGCTGTGCGGCTGGCCGAGCACCTCCGCTTCGGTGTAGCCCGCGATCCGACAAAACGTGCGATTGGCGTAAGTGATGCGACCCTTCAGGTCGGTCTTTGAGACGATGATTTCGTCTTGCGAAAAAAACAGCTCTTTGTCTGTTGGTACTGCGACTGGCTTCACTCTTGGATTCTCGACATCAATGTTCGCCGGCATGGAAATGCCGCGCCCTGTTGGGGACGGTCTCTCGGGGGTGGCGGGAGAAAAGCAGACGCTAGTGTGGAACTGGTTAATTCAGGAATCTGCGCGACAGATTTTTGCGCTGTGCTCGTCGACACAATCGATCGCCCAATCCGGAATCGATGCGCGGACAACGCGAGATTGGTGAGACTCGATCATCTCTCGGGGAGAGGGTGAGACAGCGCGCCACAAAGCTATCGCTACGCCGGAGACCTCATGGGCACTATCGACGGCGCGAAACAAAGATGGCTCGCGCCAGTCCTCCGGCGCAAGCCGCACGGCGTGGCGCGCTCATCCGCGCCGTCGACAGAAACGCCTGGGCCGTAATCTAGAGAACAAAGCCCAATTCGACCAAATCGGGCTGCGCGTTAGAAGCCGAAGAATTTTTCGCGTAGCGCGTCTTCGTAGCGTTTTTTGGCGGCCTTCACCTTGTTGCGTAGCTCGTCTTCCTTGAAGTTGGCGCCTTCCCATTTGTCGACTTCGGCAACCGTGTGAGTGACCGAAGCCAGCGCCTCTTCCTGCTTGATCGCAGCGATCCATTCCTCGACGGCCGCCTTATAGGCAGCCTGCATTTGATCGAGATCGAGATGTTCCGACATGCCCAGCCTCCGCTATCTGATGCTGCGACTATACGGCCGGAAAATGTTGCAGGTGTATGACAGGCGGAAAGCGATCCTCGTTGAGAAACCCAAATTCCTCGTCGAGGGACACAGATTTCAATTTTGCCACTCGAACCGAAAGACCGGCGTCCTGGCCGGGAAGCCCTTTAATCGCCGCTCGCCTAGCGCGACGAAGCGCGATGCGTCCTGGCCGGACAGTTCGTGCACAAGTCCGGAGACCAGGATGCCGCCAGCCTCGGCTTCGGCGCACAGGCGAAACGCCATCGCGACCCTCCTTCTTTGTTCTCAGCAATTTTCGGCGCGGCGGGTATCGAAACTACCCGCCGCGTCGCGGCCTTTCTTCGCGTCTAGTGAGCGCCGCTATTCAGGCAGAGCCACGCCTGACCCGCCCATCTCGGCCGGGAAGTCCTTCAGCTTGGGCAGCCCGTCCTTCATGGGCAGCACAGTCTCGGCGTAGTTGACGTGGACGACGGGAACAAATTTCACGCTCGGTATCGTCGCGGCATAAACGTCCACCAGGCCGAGCGGCGGATGGTTGTTCATGAGATGACCGCCGCATTTCGTGCAGAATTGCCGGTCGCTCATCTTCGTCTTCATGAAGTGACCGACCAGGTCGGCGCCCTTGGTGACCTTGACGTTTGCGGGCTTCCACAACGTAAACGCGTTCACCGGGGCAGCCGACCAGGACCGGCATGAATTGCAATGGCAGTATCCCATCGCCTCCGGCGCTCCATTCACTTCGATTTCGACGGCGCCGCAGAAGCATCGTCCTTGATGTGTGGCCATGGTCGTTTCGCCTTTTATTTATTGCACCATTGTGATCCGTAACGCCGCCACGCAGCGGCATTGATGCGTATATTGTGCAGGGTGCCGGCCCAAGGAATGATCGCGCGTCCGTCTTGCTTGGCAGCGCGTCCGGAATTCGGCAGGCTTTTCGAAAGTGTCCATATCCGGCATTCGCCGGCCGTCATCGGGGCAACGAGGCCATGGCCGCGGATCCGTTATCCGATCTGTTAAAAACCGTGCGCCTCACCGGCGCGGTCTTCTTCGAGATCGTGGCCGAGGACCCCTGGGCCGTCGGATCGCCGGCGCGCGAGCAGATCTTGCCGAAAATCCTGCCGGGCGCCGATCATCTGATTGCGTATCACGTCGTCACGACCGGCCGGTGCTTTGCCACCGCCGTCGGCGGCCACGCTATCCCGCTCGAAGCCGGCCAAGTCGTTGTGTTCACCAACGGCCAGCCGCACATCATGTCGAGCGGCCCGAACATGCCGGCCGATCCGCCGATGCCGGACGTGCTCGAAGTGGCCGCCTCCGGAAGCAAGCCTTTCTGCATCAACTTCGGCAGCGGTGCGCCTTCGGTCAGGCTTGTCTGCGGATATCTCGCCTGCGACGCGCGGCCCTACAATCCTCTCATTGAGAATCTTCCGCCCGTGATCACGGCGGGCGATCCGCGCAACAGCGGCGAGGGCTTGATCGCCCAATTCGTTCGCTTCGCCGTGGCGGAAGCGGCGGACAGGCATGCCGGCAGCGAAAGCGTGCTCACGAAACTGAGCGAGCTGATGTTCATCGACGTGCTGCGCCGCTATCTCGAGAAGCTTCCGGCCGAACAAGCCGGCTGGCTGGCGGGTCTGCGCGATCCTCTGGTCGGCAAAGCGCTGTCGCTGATGCACGCAAAGCCCGCCCACGACTGGACGCTCGATGAACTGGCCAAGCAAGCAGGCCTGTCGCGCTCGGTTCTGGCAGAGCGATTCATGCAGTTCGTTGGAATTCCGCCCATGCAGTATCTGGCCAAATGGCGGATGCAGATCGCGGCAGAATTGTTGACCGGCAGCAACGTCAACGTTGGCACGATAGCGGCCCAGATCGGCTACGAATCCGAGGCCGCCTTCAGCCGCGCATTCAAGAAGATGATCGGCGTGCCGCCTTCGGCATGGCGCCGCACGATCCTGGAAGATCGCGCGGCGGCTCCAAGTTGAAGCGGATTGTAAAGTGCTCAGTCGGCTATCTGCGCACAGTTGAGAAAATGGACGATCCTTGATCATTCCCGCAAGCCCGATTACTCCAGCCCAATGACGGTGCGGATTTCCGATGCCGGTTCGTCTCAATTACGACTTGTCGTGCGCGCGGTTGCGCGAACTCGGCTTTTTGGCGTACGACAACCATCCGCCCATGCCGGAACGGTTGCCTCAGTATGACGACAGCGAGCCTCTGGGTTTCAGTATTTTCAGAACGCTACTCGACGACGCTCTCGATTTGTCCGATCTGACGTTACCTCGAACATTCTTCGGACGCTCGCAGATCGACCGAGTTTCATTCCGCAACAGCGACCTGCACGAATCAAATCTGTGTTGGAACGATTTCAACGGCACTGATTTTTCGGGAGCCGATCTTGGCAGTTCCGATATGCGTGCATCGCTGTTTCACAACGTTCTCTTTGTTGCCGCCAATCTCGATGGCGCAGATTTGCGACAATCGTCTTTCACTGAATGTAGCTTTGAGGAGGCGACCATGAAGCATGCAATATTGACGCGCCAACAGGGCGCCGCGATGCGCCTCTCCGAAACGCAGAGACAGCACATTGACTGGCGCGATGAAGACGGGCCGGAACCGGGTGGAGGATAGGGCGCCGCGTATTCCGCTCGTCAGCCCTTCTCCGCCGCCACCGCCTTGATCACCGCATCGGCGCGGCGGAAGCCTTCGGACGCGATCGGGATGCCGGCATAGACGGCGGTGTGCAGCAAAATCTCCGCGATCTCTTCGGGCGTGACGCCATTGTTGAGCGCGCCGCGCACATGCACTTCGAATTCATGCCAGCGCGCCAACGCCGCCAGCATGCAGACATTGAGCATGCTCCGGGTCTTGTGCGAGAGCCCCTCGCGCAGCCAGACATTGCCCCAGCACTGGGTCTGGGTGAATTCGATGAAATGCTGGGTGAACGGATTGGCCTGCTGCTTGCCGGCGTCTACATAGGCGGCGCCCAGAACTTGGCGGCGGACCTTGGCGCCTTGGCGCGCCCGTTCTGCGGTTGAATCTGGCAAAGTCATTGGGAGCTCCATCCTGAAAACGTCATTCGGCGGTGCGGGCGCGAGCAAGCCTTGAGGAATCAGGACTCGTCGTACCGGCCGGGGACGGAACATAGCCAACGCCGGGTACCGTGGGTATAAGCTTGATTTTTAGTCTCGTTGCGAAGGCCGCCCCGCGATGATGAATGTGCATGCCAAGGAATGGCCGTGGCCGACCGCGCCGGATTTGCCCCGGCGGGAGGTCGATCCCATCGTGCTGCAGATCGTCGAGGGCACGCTCAATTCCATCGAGGCGGAGATCGAGTACGCCATCGAGCGCACCGCGCGCTCGCCGATGATCCGCGAGGCGCACGATTACCGCGTCGGCCTGTTCGATCGCTATTGCCGCAAGCTCACTGGCCGTTCCTATTCGGCCATGCCGAACGCTGTGGTGCGCGATTTCCCGCCGGCGACCATGCAGCCGGGCGACGTCTTCCTGATGAACGACACCTACCTGACCGAAGGCTCGATCGGGCATTTGCCCGATCTGTGCAGCACGGTGCCGGTGTTTCATCAAGGCGAGGTGGTCGCCTACATCCAGGCCTTCGGCCACCACGACGATATCGGCGGCCGCGTGCCGGGCTCGATGCCGGGCACGGCGACGACCGTGTTCGAGGAAGGGCTCGCCGTCCCGCCGATCAAGTTCTACAGCGCCGGTGTACGCAACGACGCGGTCTTCACCATCATCAAGCGCAACACGCGCGTGCCGGAAACGCTCGCCGCCGATCTCGACAGCGAGGTGCAGGCTTGTTTGATGGGCGCCCGCCGCATGGCGGAATTGTTCGAGCGCTTCGGCCGCGAAACGGTGGAAGCCTGCTTCCAGGCGATCCTCGATACCTGCCGCGACACCTTCCGCGGCGAACTTCTGCCCAAGATCGCCGACGGCGAATACCGCTGGGAAGACTATGTCGAGCATGACGGCGTCACCGATCCGAAGCTGCACAAGCTCGCGCTCAAGCTGATCAAGACAGGGCGACCGCCTCACGCTCGATTTCACCGGCACCGATCCGCAATCGACCGGGCCGATCAACTGGCCGGCCGACTATGCGGGCGGCGCCTTTCTGATCAAATGGATCGCCCCGATCCTGCGCAATCTCGCCGACACGCCGGAGCGCGCCGCCGAAATCCATGTCAACGAAGGCGTGTGCGAAGTGTTCGACGTGATCTTTCCGCCGAAGGGCACGCTGATCACGCCGGAATGGCCGGCGGCGACCAATGCGCGCTCGTTCGTGCTGTTGCGCTGCATCGGATTGCTCGCCGGCGTGGTGGCGCAAGCCGCAAAGGGGCACATGCCGGCGGATCAGGAAACCATCCGCTATACCGGCTTTTACGGGACCGACCGCAACGGCAAGTCGTTCCTGTCGCGCGAAGTTCTGGGCGGCGGCTCCGGCGGCCGCTATTACGCCGACGGCAACGACGCCATCCATATCGTGCCCGACTCGCGCAACCAGCCGGCGGAATTCACCGAGACGCGCTTTCCGCTCGTGGTCGAGAAGCTCGCGCTGCGCACCGATTCCGGCGGCGCCGGCAAGCGCCGCGGCGGGCTCGGCTACGACAAGCATTATCGCGCGCTGGTCGATTGCCGCACCATCGTCACCGCCGACCGCGTGCGGCTCGGCTGCTATGGCGTCAATGGCGGCAAGGCCGGCACGCCGTTTTGCGTGACGATCGATGCCGCGGGAACGCCGCGCGAACTGGGTGGCCTGGTGGACGGCGAGCCGGTGCTTGCCGGTCAGGTCGTGCGCGTAGTGACGACCGGCGGCGGCGGCTGGGGCGATCCGCTCGAGCGCGAGCCGGACTGGGTGCAGCGCGACGTGATCGAGGGCAAGGTCTCGCTCGAAGCCGCGCGCGACGACTATGGCGTGGTCTTACGCGAGGCCGAGGGCACGGATCCGTTCGTGATCGATGAGACGGAGACCGCGGCGCTACGCGCGAAGCTCAAAGCCGCGCGCAAGAGTGCGCCACCAATGATCGATCGCGGCTCCGGCTTCGAGAAGATGATGCGCGGCGAGTTCAAACCGTGGGTGCGTTCAGGTTGAAAATGCGCTCTTAACGCGTCATTGCCGGGCTTGACCCGGCAATCCATGCTGCGGTTGAACTTACACGAATTTGCTGGTGAGCCTCGACTACGGCGCATCAGCATGGATGCGCGGGTCAAGCCCGCGCATGACGAGGATGAGGAACAATGAGGATTTCGCGTAATGGCTATTGAGGTCGCCAAGGTCGAATTGAAGACCGTGCAGGACGCTTCCGGCGTCGAGGCCTGCATCCGCAATGGACAATTCAAGGCGGATGAAGTGATCGCCGTCATCGGCAAGACCGAAGGCAATGGCGGCGTCAACGATTTCACCCGCATCCTGGCCGACCAGGCGTTTCGCGCGGTGCTGAAGAAGCACGGCAGCCGCTCCGAAGCCGAGATCGCCAAAATTCCGATGGTCTGGTCGGGCGGCTGCGACGGCGTGATCACACCGCACGCGACCGTGTTTGCGCGCAACGCCAAGACCGGCCCGGCCAGTCAATCGCGGCTTGTCATCGGCACCGCGATGAGCGCGGAGATTTTCCCGGAGGATATCGGCCGGCCGGCGATGGTGGAGAAAGTCGCCGAGGGCGTGCGCGCCGCCATGCGCGACGCCGGCATCACGGATCCGGCCGACGTGCATTATGTGCAGACCAAGACGCCGCTGCTCACGGTTGACTCGGTGCTCGATGCGCACAGCCGCCACAAGGAGGTTGCCTGCGAGGTGCACGATTCCATGGGCGTGTCGAACGGCACGACCGGGCTCGGCATCGCCGTGGGGCTCGGCGAGATCAAGATGCCGAAAGCCGAGGACATCTGCCACAACCTCGACCTCTATTCCTCGGTCGCCTCATGCTCCTCGGGCGTGGAACTGACGCAGGCGCAGATCGTGCTCCTCGGCAACAAGGCCGGCGCCGGCGGCCGCTATCGCATCGGCCATTCGGTAATGAAAGATGCGCTCGACATCGACGGTATCTACGAATCCATCCGCAACGCCGGGCTCGAATTGCCGGAGCGGCCGCGCGCCGACGACCTCAAAGGCCGCCTGGTCAATTGCTTCATGAAATGCGAGGCCGACCGCACCGGCAAGCTGCGCGGCCGCCGCCAGATCATGATGGACGATTCCGACGTGCCGTGGCACCGCCACGCCAAGGGTGCGGTGGGCGGCGTCGCGGCCGCCGCGATCGGCGACCCGGCCGTGTTCGTCTCGGTCGACGCCATGCATCAGGGACCGCAGGGCGGCGGGCCCTGCATCGCCATCATCGATGCGGGCGAATAGGGTCGGGCTGCGGCACGCTGCTTGCTTCCTATTGCCCGTCATCCTGAGGCGGCCGCGGATGCGGCCCTCGAGGGATGCGGCCGAAGCGCTCGGGCCGTCGCCCTTCGAGGCTCGCCGACTTGATCGGCGAGCACCTCAGGGTGACGGGAACCGAGCAGCATAACGACGGTGATGTTGGTCAGATGAAAGACGGCCGGCTCTTTGCCCAGACACTTTTCGCTGCATCACTGATTGTCGGCGGCCTCTTGAGCGCTCCCGCCGCTGCCCATGCCGCAGACAAAGTGAAAGTCGGCGTGTTCCCGGTCTCCTCGTCGCTGCCGTATTTCATCGCGCGCGATCTCGGCTACTTCCAGGAACTCAACATCGAGCCGGAGATGATCACGCTCATGGGCGGGCCGCCCAATGTGGCGGCGCTGATCACCGGCCAGATCGAAGTGTCCGTGGTTCTGGTGACGCTCGAAGGGCTGAACGCCAATCTCAAGAAGCCTGGTGCTGCGATGTATGTCGCCATGAACGGCCAGAATGCGAGCCACCGGATGGAGCAGTTCGTGGTGCGCTCGGGCCTCGCCGACAAGGTGAAGTCGCTCGCCGACTTCAAAGGCCTTAAGCTGATGTCGGCGCCCGGGCCGGCCAACCTGAACACCGCCAAGGGCATTCTGGCCAAGGTGGGCTTGAAGGACGGCGATTACACCATCGATCAGCTCGACATGGGCCAGCACATCAACGCGATGAAGGCCGGCACATTCGACGGCGGCTATACGCTCGAGCCGAATGCCAGCGTGATGAACCAGCTCGGCTTTGCCAAGACGGTGGAAGCGGGCGTGATCGCCAAATACGTGCTCGGCGATCCACAGTCCGATCCATTCGCGGCCGGCTGTGCCTTCTCGGCCGACTTCATCGCCAAGCGGCCGGACGTCGCCAAGCGGTTCGCGGCGGCCTGGGCCAAGGCGCTTGACCTGATCAAACGCGATCCGCAGGAAGCGCGCAAGCACCTGCTCAAGAACACGCTGACGCCGGAGAATGTGGTCGATAGCGTGCCGATGCTCGGTTATGTCATGGTCAAGGACATGACGCCCAAGCAAATCGACGACCTGCAGACCTTCGCCAATTTCGGCCACGACATCGGTGTCGTGCCCGAGAAGGTCGACGTGCGCAAATATCTGCAGCCGTTCTGATATAGAGCTCGATCATTTTGACCTCGTCATTGCGAGCGAAGCGAAGCAATCCAGGAGCCGGGCGCACGCTCTGGATTGCTTCGTCGCCCCTGTCGGGGCTCCTCGCAATGACGTTTGGTCGTGGTGCCACGCGATGAGCGCACCGCCGGCCATGGCGCAAACGTCGGAGATGGCACCGGCAGCGGCCGGCGAGATGGTGAAGCCTCCGCATGTCACGATCCGCGGCTTGAGCAAAGGCTTCGACAAGACCGTCATCTACGACAATTTCGATCTCGACATCCCGCGCGGCGAATTGATCTCGGTGTTCGGCCCCAACGGCTGCGGCAAGAGCACGCTCATCAACATGATCGCCGGCCTCGTGCCGGCCGATGCGGGGCAGATCCTGTTTGGCGGGCGAAGACTTGCGGACATCAATTTCGGCTATGTGTTCCAGAATTATCGCGAGGCGCTGTTTCCCTGGATGCGCGCCTTCGACAACATCGCCTATCCGCTCAAGCTGAAAAACGTGCCGCCGGCCGCCCGCCGCGCCCGCACCGAGAAGCTTGTGGAGCATCTCGGCATCAAGCTCGACCTCGCGCTCTATCCTTATCAGATGTCCGGCGGGCAGCAGCAGCTTGTCTCGATCCTGCGCGCGCTCGTGGTCGAGCCGGAAATCCTCTTTCTCGACGAACCGTTCTCGGCGCTCGACTACGAGATGACGCTGTTCATGCGCGAGCAACTGCAGCGGATCTTTCTGGAGACCGGCACCACGACGATCCTGGTGTCGCACGATCTGGAAGAAGCGGTCTTTCTCGCCGACCGCGTGTTGCTGCTGTCGCGACATCCGGCGCGGGTCGCCGCCTTCATGCCGGTCGCCGCCGCGCGCCCGCGTACCGACGCGACGCTGTCGGAGCCTGATTTCGTCCGCACCAAGGCCGAGTGCCTGACGATCTTCCAGCGCGAGGTGCGGCGCGCATGAACATCCAACAAAGCCGATGCTTTTCTGCCCGTGGTCGGGGTCGTTGGCCTGCTCGCGATCTGGTCGCTGGTGACGTGGCGGCAATGGGTCGATCCGGTCCTGCTGCCCTCGCCGATCGCGACCTTCGACTCGCTGTGGCGCGGCATGGAAGGAACGCTCGGGTTCGATTTTCTGAAGACCGTTTACCGCACGGCGGCCTCGACCTTGATCGCCGCCGTGATCGCCATTCCGCTCGGCATCGTGCTCGGCTCGTCGGAGCGGCTCTACCGCTCGCTCGAATTCGTCATCGACTTTTTCCGCTCGACGCCGGCGTCGGCGATGTTCCCGCTGTTCCTGGTGCTGTTCGGCGTCGGCGACGAAACCAAGATCGCGGTCGCGGCGTTCGGCGCCCTCCTGGTGATCCTGTTCAACGTGGCCTATGGGGTGATGAATGCGCGCAAGACCCGCCTCCTCGCCGCCAAGGTGATGGGCGCTTCGCGCTGGCGCGTGCTGTTCGACGTGATGCTGCTGGAATCGCTGCCGCAAACCTTCGTGGGCCTGCGCAACGGCGTGTCGCTGGCGCTGGTGATCATCGTGGTGGCCGAAATGTTCATCGGCTCGCAGGACGGGCTCGGCCACAGCGTGTTCGAGGCGCAGCAGCTGTTCGACATGCCGCGCATGTATGCGGCGATTTTCGCCGCCGGTGCGCTCGGCTATGGACTCAATCTGCTGTTCCTGCTGATAGAACGGCGTTTCGTCCACTGGTCCGGGAAATAGGCAGCCAGGAAACTAAAATTGCCGGGAACTGAGCCGTCATGAGTGACAATAGTCTGGTGCGCCAATCGGCGCGTGAACTGGCGCGGCTCATCCGCACGCGCGCTGTGAGTCCCCTCGACGTGCTCGACGCGCATCTTGCCGCCATCAAAGCACTCAACCCGAAACTCAATGCGGTCGTGACACTGGCCGAAGAAAACGCGCGGGACAACGCCCAGCGCGCCGAGCAGGCCGTGATGAAGGGAGAGCCGCTTGGCGCGCTGCACGGCCTTCCGGTCGGCATCAAGGACATTACGCAGACCGCGGGCATTCGCACCACGTTCGCCTCGCCGCTTCTGAAAGACAATGTGCCGAGCGAAGACGAAGAAGTCGTGCGGCGGCTCAAAGCCGCCGGCGCGATCGTGCTCGCCAAGACCAACACGCCCGAATTCGCCTGCGGCGCCAACACCAACAATGCGTTGTTCGGGCCGACGCGCAATCCGTGGAATCCGGCGCTCAGTCCGGCAGGCTCTTCCGGCGGCTCCGCGGTTGCGGTTGCGACCGGCATGACGCCGCTGGCGCAAGGCACCGATTACGGCTGCTCGATCCGCATTCCGGCCGCGTTCTGCGGCATCGTCGGCATTCGCCCGACGCCCGGCCTGATACCGAGCTATCCGAAGCCGCTGGCGTGGGACCCCGGCGAGGTCCACGGGCCGCTGGCGCGCGATGCGGAGGACGCAGCCCTGATGCTCGATGCCATGGTCGGCTTCAGCCGTATTTCGCCGATCTCGGTGGCGCCGCCCTGGCAAAGCGCGCTGGCCGACCTCGAACGGCGCGAGGACATCAAGGGCCTGCGCATCGCCTATGTGTCCGACATTGCCGGCATCGGCGTGGAGGCGGAGATCGATGCGACTTGCCGCGACGCCGCAGCCGCTCTTGGAAAACTCGGCGCGCATGTCGAGCAGATCGCCTTCGACGCCAGCGCCGGCCGCGCGCCCTATCAGACCTGGCGCGGCTTCTGGATGGTGGGCCGGCAGTACGAGCGGCTCGCGCAAATCGAAGGGTTCGGCCCCAATCTGAAAGGCAACGTCGAAGCCGGACTGAAACTGAACGCGACCGATTATGCCGCCGCCGAGCAGACCCGCATGGCGATGTTCGATCGCTTCCACAAGCTGTTCGAGCGCTACGACGTTCTGCTGACGCCGGCGGCGCCGGTGAAGCCCTATCCGGTCGAGATGAATTTCCCCGACACGATCAACGGCCGCAGCTTCGAAAACTACATCGACTGGATCGCGCCGGCTTATCTGATCACGCTGGTGAGCCTGCCGGCCGCGACCGCGCCGGCCGGCCTGTCGCAGGACGGCCTGCCGATCGGCATGCAGATCGTGGCGCCGCGTTTCGAGGAGCCGCTGATCTTGCGGGTAGCGCGGCTCATTCATCGCGCCAGCAATGTGGGGCGGCCGCCGATGGCGGGGTGACACCGGCGCGCGATGGCTTTCGGATTGATGCGGCACGCGCTGACCGTTATCCGTCACCCTGAGGTGGCCGCGAAGCGGCCCTCGAAGGGCGACGGCCCGGGCCGTACATCCTTCGAGGCTCGCTGCGCTCGCACCTCAGGATGACGGATCGAGCGCATTTCAGGCGCAGCGATTGCAGCAGTCTTTGAATTTGGCGGTTCCAAAATGACCATCGACACCTCGACCGCACTCTGGATCAAGGACCCGCTCGCCATTCTGGCGGACGGGGCCGAGCGCGGCATCGTGGTGCAGGACGGCCGCATCGTCGAACTGGTCGGGGCCGGGCGTGAACCGCGCGCGCCCGCGGTCAAGAACTTCGATGCCGGCACGCATGTGGTGCTGCCCGGGCTGATCAACACGCATCATCATTTCTATCAGACCCTGACCCGCGCGGTGCCGGCCGCGCTCGACCGCGATTTGTTTCCCTGGCTGCAAGCGCTTTATCCGCTCTGGGCGCGGCTGACGCCGGAGGCGGTCGATCTTGCCTCGACGCTCGCCATGGCCGAGCTGATGCTGTCCGGCTGCACGCTGACCACGGACCACCACTACGTGTTTCCCAAAGGCGTCGAAGACGGCATCGACATCCAGGTCGCAGCGGCAAAGCGGCTCGGCTTGCGGGTGCTGCTGACACGAGGCTCGATGAATCGCTCGCAGCGCGACGGCGGCCTGCCGCCGGACAGCGTGGTGCAGGATGAGGACACGATCCTCGCCGACTCTGAACGTCTGGTGGCGCGCTATCATCAGGCCGGTGACGGCGCGACAATTCAAATAGCGCTCGCACCCTGTTCACCATTTTCTGTGACCACCTCGCTCATGCGCGCGACCGCAGAATTGGCCGAACGGCTCGATGTGCGCATGCACACGCATCTCGCCGAAACCGAGGACGAGAACCGCTATTGCCTGGAAATCCACCAGTGCCGGCCGCTCGATTATCTGGAGGAATGCGGCTGGCTGAACGGGCGGACCTGGCTGGCCCACGGCGTGCATTTCAACGCCGACGAGTTCCCGCGCCTCGCCCGCGCCGGAACGGCCGTCACGCATTGCGCCTGCAGCAACCAAGTATTGGCGTCGGGCACTTGCCCGGTCTGCGCAATGGAAGAGGCCGGCGTCGCCGTGGGGCTCGGCGTCGACGGCTCGGCCTCGAACGATTCCTCGAATTTGATGCAGGAGGTGCGCGCCGCTTTTCTTGTCCAGCGCAACCGCTACGGCGTCGGCAAGGTCAGTCATCGCGACGCGCTGCGGTGGGCGACCAAAGGCTCCGCAGCCTGCACCGGGCGCACCGATGTTGGCGAGATTGCCGTCGGCATGCTAGCCGATCTCGCGCTCTTCAAGCTCGATGAGCTGCGGTTTTCCGGCAGCGGCGATCCACTCGCGGCACTTGTATTGTGCGGCGCGCATCGCGCCGACCGCGTGATGGTCGGGGGCCGCTGGATCGTGGAGAATGGGCAAATTCCCGGGCTCGACCTGGCCGATCTGATCCGGCGGCACTCGGCGGCGGCGCGGAAATTGCAGGGTTGAGCGTCATTCCGGGGCGCGGGCAAAGCCCGCGAGCCCGGAATCCATAGCCACAGATCAAACGGGATTGTCCAAGGTATCTTCCGCAGGAATTGTGGTTATGGATTCCGGGCTCGCGCCTAACGGCGCGCCCCGGAATGACGGGACCTAGCTTAGGAGACGACGCGTATGCAGACCTACATTGTCGATATTGCCGGCGAGCCGGTGACGCTGCCGATCGTGCCGATCAACCAGAAGCTCGCGATCTCGCTCCTGATGGTGATCGACATGGGCGTGACGTTCGGCGAGCGCATCGGCAAGGCGCTGGCCGACCATTTGCGCCCGCTCAAGCCCGACATCATCGTCGGCGCGGCGACGCTCGGCATTCCCGTCGTGATCGAGGTCTCGCGCGCGCTTGGCCTCGACCAATACGTCATCGCGCAGAAATCGCCGAAGATTCATCTCGCCGACGCGCTGGTACAAGAGCTCGAGTCAGTCACGTCCGCGGGCAAACAGCGGCTGATGCTTGACCGGCGGTCGGTGCCGCTGCTCGCCAAGCGGCGCGTCGCGGTGGTGGACGATGTGGTGGCGACCGGCTCGAGCCTTGCGGCCACGTTTGCGCTGGCGCGTTCTGCCGGCGCTGAGATTGTCGGCGCCGGCGTAATCCTCACCGAAGGACACGATTGGAAGAAGACGCTCGGCGCCGATGCAGGCTTGATTCATGGGCTGGGCCACATTCCGCAATTCTCGCTCGCCGACGGCAGGGCTGTGCCGATGCCGGAGACGCTTTAGCGCGGAGCATGCTTTTCGGAAAACCGGTTTCCGCTTTTCCGGATCAATGCTCTGGTCCGGCTGGCATCGCCGGTTTTCGCGGCGTAACGTGAGGGTGAGTTAGAGGAGGGATCCATGACCGATCTGCGCGATTTCATTGCGGGCATGCCGAAGTGCGAGCTGCACGTGCATCTGGAGGGGACGCTCGAGCCGGAAATGAAATTCGAGCTGGCGAAACGCAACGGCATGACGCTCCCCTACAAGGACGTGGCCGAGATGCGCGCGGCTTATGACTTTTACGACCTGCCCTCGTTTCTCAAAATCTACTACGAGGGCATGCGCGTGCTGGTGCACGAGCCGGACTTCTACGACCTCACCTTCGCGTATCTCGCCAAGGCGCATTCGCAGAATGTGCGCTATGTCGAGATGTTCTTCGACCCGCAACCGCACACCGGCCGCGGCGTGGCGTTCGACGTGGTGATCCGCGGCATCCGGCGCGCGCAGACCGACGCCGAACGCATCTTCGGCATCAAGAGCCAGCTCATCATGTGCTTCCTGCGCGACTGGAGCGCTGAGTTCGCCATGACCACGCTGGTGCAGTCGCTGCCCTATCGTGAATGGATCATCGGCGTCGGACTCGATTCGGACGAAAAGAACAATCCGCCGGTGAAATTCAAAGAGGTGTTCGCGCGTGCCCGGCGCGAGGGCTACTTCCTCACCATGCATTGCGACGTCGATCAGCAGAACACGACCGAGCATATCCGGCAGGTTCTGGAAGAGATCGGCGTCGACCGCATCGATCACGGCGTCAATGTGCTCGACAGCAACCAGCTGATCGACGAAGTGGCGAAGCGGCAATTGGCGCTGACCATCTGCCCGGTCTCCAACGCCTTCGTCACCAACGGCAGCAAGGCCAAGGAGATCAAGCGCATGCTCGATCTCGGCATCCGCGCCACCGTGCATTCCGACGATCCGGCCTATTTCCGCGGCTACATGAACGAAAATTTCGAGTGCACGCAGAAGGACGCCGATCTCGGGCCGAAGGACCTGGTGCAGCTCACGCGCAACGCCTTCGAAAGCACCTGGCTGCCGCGCGCGAGCAAAAATCACTACCTCGCCGAGCTCGACGCCTACGCGGCGAAGTAAGCGCTGGCTCCCGGCGCGCGAGTGCCTCCCTCACGCGTCATGCGCGGGCTTGACCCGCGCATCCATGCTGACGCGCCGTCATTAATTGCGGCGAGTGCGGGCAAGCCCGATTTCAGCATGGATTGCCGGGTCAAGCCCGGCAATGACGCTGGTTGTTGGGCATTGCACCACCGCTTCCCTTGTGCAGACGCAAAATAAAAATGGCCGGGGGAAACCCCGGCCATTTCCGTTTTTAGATGCGCGACGGGCAGATCACTTGCCCGGGATCTTGTCGTCGATGCCCTTGACGTACCAGTTCATGCTCAGGATCTGGCTGGGATCGAGATGGTCGCCGCCCTTGCACTCGACCGTCTTGCCGTCCTGATCCTGGATCGGGCACTTGAACGGATGGAATTTGCCGGACCGGATGGACTCTTCCGTGTCCTTCGCCATCTTCTTCACGTCGTCAGGCATGTTGGTGTAGGGCGCCATCACGACCATGCCGGAATCGAGGCCGCCCCAGGTGTCCTCGGACGTCCACTTGCCTTCCAGCGCGTCCTTGGCGCGCTTGGTGTAGTAGCCGCCCCAATAGTCGGTGTCGGCGGTGAGCTGGGCTTTGGGACCGAACTTGATCATGTCGGTCGACTCGCCGAAGGAGTGCACGCCGCGTTGCTCGGCGATCTGAGTAGCGGCGGGCGAGTCGGTGTGCTGGGTCAGGATGTCGGCGCCCTGATCGACCAGCGCCTTGGCGGCGTCGGCTTCCTTGCCCGGATCGAACCAGGAATTCACCCAGACGATCTTCACTTTCATGTTCGGATTGATCGACTGCGCGCCGAGCATCGTCGCGTTGATGTTGGAGATGACCTCCGGGATCGGGAACGAGACGATGTAGCCGATGATGCCGGACTTCGACATCTTGGCGGCGATCTGGCCCTGGATGTAGCGGCCTTCGTAGAAGCGCGCCGCGTAGGTGCTCATGTTCTTGGCGCGCTTGAAGCCGGTGGCGTGCTCGAAGAACACGTTCGGATATTTGTTGGCGACTTTCAGCGTCGCGTCCATGAAGCCGAACGAGGTGGTGAAGATCAGCTTGTGGCCGGTACGGGCGAGTTGCTCGATCGAGCGCTCGGCATCGGCGCCTTCCGGCACGTTCTCGAGATAGGTGCTCTCGACCTTGTCGCCGAGCGCCTTTTCCATCTCCTTGCGGCCGAGATCGTGCTGATAGCTCCAGCCGAGGTCGCCGATCGGGCCCACATAGATGAAGCCGACTTTCAGCTTATCCGCTGCATAGGCGTGGAACGTTATGGCGGCGATCCCTACGGCCGCAGCCATCCCCACGATGTTCCATTTCTTCATGATTTTACTCCGGGTTAGCAGAGACGGAGGTGCTTACGCTTCCGCCTCGTTCAGTTTCTCCGCGGCGCGAAACGCCCGCAGCACGTTCAACACGGTAGCGCGGGATGGCGAACCGCCATCCGGCTCTACTCTTTCGTTCGGGCATGATCTTTTCCGAAAGCCGTTCTCCATTTTCGGGATCATGCTCTAGCGGTCAGGGACAAAGACCTGGCCGAGCGACGCAGGCGCAGCGGACCCGGCGGTGCCGCGCGTCCGTGAAATCAACACGAGAACGATGACCGTGGCAAGATAGGGCAGCGCCGACATTAACTGCGACGGGATGCCCAGGCCGAACGCCTGGGTGTGGAGCTGAAGGATGCTGACCGCCCCGAACAGATAGGCGCCGATGACCAGCCGGCCCGGCCGCCACGAGGAAAAGACCACCAGCGCCAGCGCGATCCAGCCGCGGCCGGCGGTCATGCCAGGAATGAAGAAAGGCGTATAGGCGAGCGGCAGGAAGGCGCCGCCGAGGCCGGCGCAGGCGCCACCGAACAGCACCGCCAGCATGCGGATGCGGAGCACCGGATAGCCGAGCGCATGCGCCGAGGCATGGTTATCGCCGACTGCCCGCAGCACCAGGCCGGGGCGGCTGCGGTAAAGGAACAGCCAGATGGCGATGACGAGCGCCACCGAGAAGTAAACGAACGCATCCTCGCCGAACAGGATGCGGCCGACGAACGGGATGTCGGTCAGGTAAGGTAAATAGAGCGGCGGCGCCGGCACGATCTTGGTGCCGACAAAGCCGGCGCCGATCAGGCCGGACAATCCGACGCCGAGAATGGTGAGCGCCAACCCGGTCGCGACCTGATTGACCGCAAGACCGAGCGTGAGGATGCCGAAGATCGCCGCCATGCCGGCGCCGGCAAGAATGCCGCAGAGCGCGCCGACGAGGGTCGAGCCGCTCATATAGGCGCCGGCAAAGCCGCAGGCGGCGCCCATGATCATCATGCCCTCGGCGCCGAGATTGAGAACGCCCGAGCGCTCGACCACCAGTTCGCCGGACGCCGCCAGCAAGAGCGGCGTCGAGGCGGCGATCACCGACAGGATGATGGCTTCAAGCAGCAGCATGCGCGGGCTTTCGGACGGAGCGCAGCACGCGGATCCGGTAGACGATGAGCGAATCGCAGGCCAGCACGTAGAACAGCAGGATGCCCTGGAACACCTTGGTGAGATCGAGCGGCACCTTCATCGAGATCTGCGCGCTCTCGCCGCCGATGAAGGTGAGCGCAAGGAAGAGACCGGCGACCAGAATACCGATCGGATTAAGCCGCCCCAGAAAGGCGACGATGATGGCGGTGAAGCCGTAGCCCGACGACACGCCGGGATCGAGATGGCCGATCGGTCCCGCCACTTCGATAATGCCGGCAAGACCGGCCAGCGCGCCGGAGAGCGCGAAGGTGAAGAGCACCAGCCGATCGGCATTGAACCCGGAAAAGCGCGCCGCGCGCGGGGCGGCGCCGACGACGCGGATTTCGAAGCCTCGGATCGTCTGACCGAGCAACACTGCCGCAAGCATGACGGCGATGAGCGTGAGGACCGAGCCGGCATGCAGGCGGCCGACGCCCTCGAACAGGGTCGGGATCGAAGCGGCAGGATCGAAGGCGGCGGTGGTCGGGAAGTTCAGCCCCTGCGGATCGCGCCACGGCCCGCGCACCAGATAGTCCATGCCGAGATTGGCGACATAGACCAGCATCAGGCTGGTGAGAATTTCGCTGGCGCCGAAATACACGCGGCAGATCGCCGGAATGAGCGCATAGAGCGCGCCGCCGAGCGCGCCGAGCACGAGCATGGCCGGCAGCACCCAATGGCCGACATCGGTGCCGTTGGTGCGCACGGCAAGCCAACTTCCGCACACCGCGCCGGCGATGAACTGGCCTTCGGCGCCGATATTCCAGATGTTGGCGATGTAGCAGAGCGCGAGCCCAACCGCGATCATCACCAGCGGCGTCGCCTTGACGGCGATCTCCTGCAAGGCGAACGGGTCGGTCAGCGGCTCGATGAAATAGACCCAGATCGCGTACACCGGGTTCTTGCCCATGATCGCGAACAGGATCGCGAAGGTGACGATCGTCAGCACCACGGCGATCAAGGGCGACGCGACCGCGATCACCGCCGACCGTTCCGGCCGGCGTTCAAGCACCAACTGCATACTTGGCCTCTTGTTCGCCGTCGTGCGCGCCGGGATCGGCGCCGCCCATCAGCAATCCGAGCCGCTCGCGCGTGGCTTGCGCGGCTTCAAGCGGCGCCGACAGCTTGCCATGAAACATCACCGCGATGCGGTCGGCGATTTCCGCCAGCTCGTCGAGATCCTGACTGATGACCAGCACGGCGGAGCCGCGGCCGGCAAGATCGACCAGGGCTTGGCGAATGACGGCGGCGGCGCCGGCATCGACGCCCCAGGTGGGCTGACTGACCACGAGGATGCCCGGATCGCGCAGGATCTCGCGGCCGACGACGAATTTCTGCAGATTGCCGCCGGACAGGCTGACGGCTTCCGGATCGCGCTTGGCTTTGCGCACATCGAAGCTTTTTGTCGTGCGATCGACATGCGCAAGCGTGGCGAGCTTGTTGATGAAGCCCCGTTTCACCATGCCGCTCGCCGCGTGCCCGGTGAGCAGCGCGTTCTCGGACAATTTCATGCGCGGCGCGCAGCCATGGCCGAGCCGCTCTTCCGGGACGAAAGCCGCGCCCATGCGCCGGCGGTCGTTGACATTGAGCTGGCCCGCAGCCCTGCCGTCGATCACGATCGCGCCGTCGCTCGGCGCCAGCCGCTCGCCCGAGAGCGCGGCGAACAATTCGTCCTGGCCATTGCCGGCGACGCCGGCAATGCCGACGATCTCGCCGCCGCGCACTTCCAACGAAACGTCCTTGAGCCGCGTGCCATGCGGATCGTCCGGCTCGAGCGAGAGCTTTTGGATGAGCAGACGCGGCACGGTGGCGGCTTGCTTGGCGGCCGCTTTGACTTCGCCGATTTCGGCGCCGACCATCATGCGCGCCAGCGACGCCGCGGTTTCCTGCCGCGGATTGCAGGTCGCAACCTTCTTACCGAGACGCAAGATCGTCGCCGTATCGCAAAGTCGCTTCACCTCTTCGAGCTTATGACTGATGTAGAGGATGGCGCGGCCTTCACTCTTGAGCCGTTCCAGCACGATGAAGAGCTGATCTGCCTCCTGCGGCGTCAGCACCGCGGTCGGCTCGTCGAGAATGAGCAGCTTCGGATTTTGCATCAGCGCGCGCACGATTTCGATGCGCTGCCGCTCGCCGACCGACAGCCGCCACACTTCGCGCTTGGGATCGAGCGGCAGGCCGTAGACCCGCGCGGTTTCCGCAAGCCGCGCCGAGATGGCGGCAAATGACTCGGTCGGCGGCAAGCCGAGCGCCACGTTCTCGGCGACCGTCAGGTTGTCGAACAGCGAGAAATGCTGGAACACCATGCCGATGCCGAGCCCGCGCGCCTCGGACGGGCCGGACAGCACGACTTTTTCGCCCATCCAGCGCAGTTCGCCGCCGCTCGGCTGGATCAGGCCGTACATCACCTTCACGAGGGTCGATTTGCCCGCCCCATTCTCGCCGAGCAGCGCGTGGATTTCGGCCGGAAACAGATCGAGGTCGATGCAGTCATTGGCGAGAAAATCGCCATAGCGCTTGCTTATGGAAACGGCACTGAGCAGCGGCGCTGACAAGGAGGAACCGGCTTGTGATGACGCATCAAGCATTGAGATCGCCACGCATACCCTGGATTTACAAGGCTTCTTGCAGGCTTCGTTGCAAGGATCGTTCCATCATCGGTTCACGCGCCCGCTCCTGTGCCCGTCGCATCATCCGACAAAATCGGCGCCAGCAAAAGGCGAGAGTGTGGAAAGTTGCCCAAAATCATGCCACGGGCGATAAGCTTGCGCCGGTTGCATTGGGTCTGTCATGGTGAATTTGCCGGGGGTCAAATGAGGGGAGCCCACGTCGCGTGGAGCTAGGTCGTGGAGCTGATACTCGCTGAATCGGCAAGCGCCATCCTCCGCTGGCTGCATGTCATCGCGGGAATCGCGTGGATTGGCAGCTCGTTTTATTTCATCCACCTGGATCTGAGCCTGCGGCCGCGGCCCGGGCTGCCGCCCGGCGTCAAAGGCGACGAATGGCAGGTCCATGGCGGCGGCTTTTACCACATGATGAAATACCTGGTGGCGCCGGCGCAGATGCCGGACAGCCTGACCTGGTTCAAATGGGAAGCCTATACGACGTGGCTGTCGGGCTTCGCGCTGCTGGTGCTGGTTTACTATCTCGGCGCCGACCTCTTTCTGATCGACAAATCGGTGCTCGATCTCACCGCCGTGCAAGCGGCGGTCATTGCGTTCTTAAGCCTCGCGGTGGCGTGGCTCGCTTACGAGGGACTGTGCCGCTCGCCGCTCGGCAATCACGAGGTGGCGCTGGCGCTGGTCGGCTATGTTTTTCTCGTGGCGCTGACCTATGGCTTCACCCACGTGTTCAGCGGGCGCGGCGCGTTCACCCAGATCGGCGCGCTGATCGGCACGATCATGGTGGCGAATGTGTTCGTCATCATCATTCCGTATCAGAAGAAATCGGTCGCCGCGATGCTGGCCGGCAAGGAGCCCGATCCGCGCTGGGGCGCACTCGGCAAGCAGCGCTCGGTGCACAACAATTATCTGACGCTGCCGGTCGTCTTTCTGATGCTGAGCAATCACTATCCGCTGTTCTACGCCACGCGTTTCAACTGGCTGATCGTCGCCATCGTGCTGGCGATCGGCCCGGTGATCCGGCACTTCTTCAATTCGCGTCACGAAGGAAAAGGCAGCCCGTGGTGGACCTGGGGCGTTGCAGCCGCCGGCATGGCCGCCGTGGCCTGGCTCTCGGCGGCGGGGCCGCGCACCGTGACCATCGGCGCATTGCCGCCGACGCCGAAGTTCGCCGATGTCAGCGCCATCGTCATGTCGCGTTGCGCCATGTGCCACGCGGCGGAGCCGGTCTGGGCGGGACTTGCGGCGCCGCCTAAGGGCGTCTTGCTCGACACCGACGAGCATGTCCGCCTGCACGCGCCGCTGATCGCGGCCGCCGCCGTGCGCTCCGACGCGATGCCGCCCGGCAATATCACCGAAATGACGCCCGACGAGCGCCTTACGCTCGCGTCGTGGCTCGCCGCCGGCGCGCCTGCGCAGTGATATTCATGAGTCCATCGAGCGGGCGGAGCTGAAATTTGCGCGCGATCCGTGGCCGGCTGCTGACATTCCTGCGCGCGCCGAATGGCGTCGGCGATGCGCAGAGCTATCGCTATATCGAAGATGGCGTTGTCCTGGTCAAAGACGGCAAGATCGAAGCGGCGGGGCCGGCGGCGCGACTGATGGCGCAGCTTCCGGCCGGACTTCCCGGCGAGCATTTTCCCGATCTGTTGATCATGCCGGGTTTCATCGACCCGCACATCCATTATCCGCAAACCCAGGTGATCGCCTCCTACGGTGCGCAACTGCTCGAATGGCTGGAGAAATACACCTTCGTCGAGGAGCAGAAATTCGGCGATCCCGCGCATGCGGCCCGCAACGCCGAATTCTTCCTCGACGAACTGGCGCGCAACGGCACCACCACCGCGGTCGCCTATTGCAGCGCGCATCCGGGCTCGGCGGAGGCTTTATTTTCGGCCGCGCACAAAAGAAATGCCGGCATGATCGCCGGCAATGCGGTGATGAACCGCAACGGCCCGCCGGGGCTGTTGGCGGCCGCGGGCACCGCGATCGCCGACAGCCGCGATCTGATCAAGCGCTGGCACGGCAAGGGGCGGCAACGGTACGCGGTGACGCCGCGCTTTGCCATCACCTCGACCGAGGAGCAGCTCGCGGAACTCGGCGCGTTGCTCGCCGAGTTTCCGACCGTGCTGATGCAGACGCATCTCGCCGAAAATCTCAACGAGATCGCCACCGTCAAGAAGCTGTTTCCGAACGATCCGAGCTACACCGCCGTCTATGATCGCTTCGGCCTGCTCGGCCCGCGCTCGCTGCTCGGCCACTGCATCCATCTCGGCAAAGACGAAATCGCCTTGCTGCGCGACAGCCGATCGGTCGCGGTTTTCTGCCCGACGTCGAATTTGTTCATCGGCAGCGGGCTGTTCGACTATGACGGGCTTGCCGCCGCAGGCGTGCGCATCGCGCTCGCGACCGATGTCGGCGGCGGCACGTCCTATTCGATGCTGCGCACCGCCGCGGAAGCCTACAAGGTGATGCAGCTCAGAGGCCAGAACCTGCCGGCGCTCGCAGCCTTCGACCTGATGACCCGCGGCAACGCGGCGGCGCTCGGCCTGGAGAACGAGATCGGCAGCATCGCGCCCGGCGCGTGCGCCGATCTGGTCGTGCTTGATGCGCGCGCCACGCCCGCCATGGCGCATCGCATGGAAACCGCGCGCAACCTCGAGGAAGAGCTGTTCGTGTTGATGACGCTTGGCGACGATCGCGCGGTGCGGCAGTGCTATATCGCGGGCGAGCCGGCGTTAAACTCCTCCCTCTCCCCGCGTGCGGGGAGAGGGTCGGGGTGAGGGGGCGTTGCCGCTGACGCTGCGGTTAACGATCGTATCTCCAGCGCTCTCGGTATTCGTCGGGCCAGTCGCGTCTTCGTTGCCGTTGCGCCGCGCGGGCGTCGAGGCCCCCTCACCCCTCCCTCTCCCCGCGTGCGGGGAGAGGGAGGAGCGAGCGGCATCGCGAAGCCACGCTCCCCAACAACGCCGCGTTTCGCGGGTGTTCCCATGCCGGCGAAGTTCGCCTAAGACCATGCCGTGGTTCGGCGCGCTCAAAGAAAGCGGATGCGCGCACCGCGTGTCGAGCGAGGAATCGACTTTGACGACTTTCGTCTTTCGCCGGCAGATGACCGTTGAATTCGGCCATTGCGATCCCGCCCGCATGGTGACGCCCAAGCACCTGTTTGAATATTTCGACAACGGAACCTGGTCGCTGTTCGAGGCGGCGCTCGGGGTCAACCGGCAGGATTTCCTCAACGTCTTCGGCATTCTGCCGCTGGTCGACGTGCGGCTCGATTACCGCAAGACCCTGAGCTTCGGCGACAGCATCGAGGTCGCCTCGCGGATCGCCGAATTCCGCCGCTCGAGCTTCGACGTCGAGCACCAAGTCTTGAACGGCGGCGAAGTTGCGGTGATCGGCGGCGAGACGCGGGTCTGGGCGGTGCGGGACAAGGACAATCCGGAGAAAATCAGCGCGCGTCCGATACCGGATGACGTGATCGCGCGCTTCGGCTAGGCGCGGGCGCGAACAACGAACGACTGCGGGGCGGCGTCATGCACATCATCCGAAGAGTGACGGACGAAGCGAAGGAATTTTCCGTCATCGCCGTCTACCTGTTCGTGTGCTTTACGGCATTGTCTTATCTGAAAGCGTCCATTCTGGAAGCGCACGGCATCGAATTCGCGCCGTTCGGTTTTGCCGCCGCCAAAGCGCTGATTTGCGCGAAATTCATCCTGCTCGGGCGAGCGCTCCGTGCGGGCGAATGGTTCAAGTCGCTGCCGCTGATCTGGCCGACGCTCTACAATTCGATCGTGTTCCTCGTCTTGCTGCTCGCTCTGAATGCCGGCGAGGAGGTGGCAGTGGGGCTGTTCCATCATC
Organism: uncultured Alphaproteobacteria bacterium; assembly: GCA_963845075.1. Lineage (GTDB taxonomy): Bacteria > Pseudomonadota > Alphaproteobacteria > Rhizobiales > Xanthobacteraceae > BOG-931. The sequence goes on from CAWJRE010000052.1 coordinate 43,959, forward strand.
GCAACGTGTCCGAGGCGGTCGCGCAGTTGGGCGGCGGGACGCTGCATCAGCTGATCGCGACCAGCGTCATCGTATTCCTCATCCTCATTCCGTTTTTCGCATTTCGCGCCATCGGCGAGGCGGTCGGCGCAGAGAAGCTTGCGCGCATGTTCTTCATGCGCAGCGACATGCTGGAGAGCAAGAGATGACGCCGTCCGGCGCGACATACGGCGGCACTTTGCACACCGGCGAGCATGGAATAACGGCAGCGCCGACGGGCGGCGATCCGAGACAGCTCGAGCGGCCGCCGTGGTCGGCCCTGACCACAACGCATTCCGGTTTCGCGCTCCGCAATGATCTTGCCTGCCGCTACCGGCCGGAGATCGCGCCGATGGCCGGCGTCCGCGAAGTCTCCGAGGCTTGCTTGGAAGCGTTGGCGGCCCTCATGGCACCGGGTGACATAGTCGGGCTGTTCGACGCCATGCCCGTATCGCCGGGCCGAGACTTGGCTGTCCTTATGCACAAGGCGATCGAGCAGATGGTCTATGCGGGGAGCGAGATCGCGCCGGTCGCCGGCGAGTTCGCGTCGCTTACGCCCGCCGATGTGCCCGCAATGATGCAGTTGGCGGAATTGACCAAGCCTGGCCCATTCGCGCAACGAACGATCGTACTCGGCTCGTATGTCGGCATCCGCAGCGGCGATCAGTTGGTGGCGATGGCGGGCGAGCGCATGCGGTTCGACGGCTTCACGGAAATTTCGGCCGTGTGCACGCATCCCGATCACCGTGGGCGCGGCCACGCCGTTCTCCTCGTCAGCGCGCTGATGCGCAGCATTCTGGCGCGCGGCGAAACGCCGTTCCTGCATATCTTCAGTGACAATACCAGCGCCGCCGCACTCTACCGGAAGCTCGGTTTCACCTACCGGCGCTCACTGACCGTAACGGTGCTCAAGCGGCTCGATGCGTGAGGGCGACAGAGCGCGATGGCTCTGGGTTACACGCCCGAATTCATTTGCTTAACCGCGCGAGCACAGCGTCGGCTGCCCGTTCGCCATCTTGCCAGGCCCCGCCGACGGTACCCCAATAGGACTGACTGAGGGCCTCGCCGGCGAACCAAACCCGCTCACTCAGCGGCTCGGAGAGCAGCTTGCGGGCGCCCTGCGCTCCCGGAACGGCCGACGAGAAGGCACCGAGGGCCCAAGGCTGTTTGTTCCAGAAGGTCGCATGCGTGCGCACGACTGCCTTCTTTGCATTCGAGCCAAAAACAGCCGTCAGCCAGTCGAACGCGAAATCCAACATTGCGCTCTCACCCTTCTCGGAAAGCTCGGCGCCGCTTTTTCCCGGTACCTTCAGAATTGAAAGGCGTGTGCCATGCAGGTTCGCGAGCAGCGCGGCCGGCTTGCTGTCGCGGACCTTGTCGAAGATGACCTCGTTGGCTTCCACGCCCAACAGATTGCCGCTGAACTCGATGGCCACGTGATCGTAGTTGCCCAGCTTCAATGTTTCGAACGCTCGCGCGTAGGGCGCCGGCAAGTTCGGCTTGAACTTGATCTTTCCGGCGGCAATAACAGCCGTTGACGCCGTTACGATCACGGCCCGCGCGCTCACGGTGCCCCCGCCGGTCTCCAGAACGACCGACCGATCGCCCCAGTCGACAAGCGTGACCGGGCTGAAAAACTTTGTCGGTATGCCAAGCGCGAGCTTCCCGATGAGAATGCCGGCGCCTAGCCGGCACAGCAGAGCGGGCCCTCGGTCGAGGGACACCGCGTATTCCTTGGCCGAAAGCTCCTTCAACTCGGCGCCGAAGCGATACGGCCCCAGGAAAAACTCCATCATCTTGCGCCAATCACCGAGGTCGGCCGGCAATGCGTCTGCGCACGAGATGTCGTCCTTGCCGCCCGCCGCGTTTGCAATTGCCGCGTAGCAGCGCACCCGATTTGTGTAGAACTGCTCCAGCTCGTTCTTGGAGTGAACTTCCTCGAGGCCCCTGTCGAAGGCTTTGCGGCCGCGAAGCCGAATTTGCAGGATCTCGGGATCGGGATACAACTCGATGCCGTTGCGCGCCGCCAGTCCGGCCAGCGACGATCGCGGCGGGACGTGGATCGAACAGGCGCCCTGGTCGTACGGCAAGCCGAATGTCGTTGACTCCGTGAAGCATCGCCCGCCGCGGCGATCGCTCGCCTCAATAATGCCGAACTTCCACTTGGTTCCGGCTATACGACGGGCGGCAGCAATACCGGCCGGTCCGGCGCCGACAATCAAAACGTCGAAATCGGGCTCGGATCGTAGGCCGGCGAGAGCCGGACTGGAGAGCGCCGACGCCAGACCGGCGACGGCGCTGCGCCGCGTAAGCTCGCGTGTCGGGGATGCCGGAGTCATTTCCCCTCCAACTCAGCGTCACCCGGAATGAACCTTCGCTCGTCGATCGCCGCAGCGACCGAGGCCAGTATCGAACTCAAGTGCGGCGCATTCTAACCGGTCGGCGCCGATTTTTCCTTGATGCACATCGTTCGATGAATCTTGTCGAGGGTTTTCATCGCCTTCTTTGAAATCTCCATCTTTGCGGAGAGCTCGCCGATTTGGTTTTGCACCTCCGACACCCGGTTGATGTCGCTGTCGATGGAGTCGGTCATGGATTTGAGAATCTCGGGGGGTTGCGCCATGTCGGTCAGCACGACGTCGCGAAACGCTTGCTTGACAGTGCCCGCGCATCTTGAAGCCGAATCGTATTGCGTTTTGAGCACGGCAAAGCGCTTGGTGAAGTCCTCGGAGCCGGCGATGTCGTTCGTCAGGGCCTCCCGATTGAGCTTACAGATGCCGTCCACGCTGTTGATGTCAGGATATTTGGCATCGACGACTTTGGTATAGGAGTCGGTGAGCGATTTCGCCTCGGCAATGAGCGCGTTGAAGACGCAAACCAAATGTGCGCGCCCCTTGTAGCAACGATCCAATGTCACCTCGTTCTTAAGGCCAGGAAGCGCGAAGGCGTCCTGGACCGCGGCATCCTTCTCGCACGCGGCCAGCGCCTGCCCCAGCGCGGACGTCGATTCGACCGTAGGCGATACCGGCGCGGGCACAGGCGCGGTCTCGGCTTCTGCGGCACACCGTATCTCTGGGTAAACCTGCCCTGCGCATCCTGACTGCGCGCTTTGTCGGACACGAGCGCTACGACGGCCACAGATAAACCACAGACTACGATCAGGCGCGCAAGGCTGAAGGCCTTCGAACCGAAACACCACGGCTCGCGTACACAAATCGCCATTTTTCGCCTCCCTTACTAAAATACCCTCAAATAAATTATCGAGTATTTCCGCGCTCCTGGCAATGAGACAAAAAGGGCGACAGTGGGTGATTTATTTGTGTGACCGGCTTTTGTATCTTTTGTTGTTTATTTGTATCCGATGGACGTTGCCGCAGTCTGCCGACTGCCGCTGAGTTTTTTTGCCGGCAAAAGTTCCTCAACCGGGACCGTTCAGTAGGCAAGATTGCAATCGTTGTTTTTCACTTTCTGAAAGATTTTCGCAGTGCTGGCCGCGGCTTCAGTCTCATTCGCCTTCAAACAGCGCCTTTTCGCCCCCAATGAGGTCGAGCGGAAAAGCGTTCATTGCGCTCAAGTCGAAGTCCGCGCCCGATAGGCTTCGATCGCCTCGCGCAGCGGCTGCGGCAGCGGCTCGGGCTTGCGGGTCGTAATCGACATCATGGCGGTGACCATGCGGGCGCGCAGCCGCTCGACGCCGTCGCGGTGGCAGACGATGGCGATGCCGAGCGACGTACGGCCAATACGCTCGACCAGCAAAGTCAGATCGATCACGTCACCCATCCGGCTCGGAACCTTGAAGTCGCATTCAATGTGCACGAAGGGGAATCCGAACTGGCTGCCCATGATGATCTCGGCGTAATTGTAGCCGAGCTCTTCGGTGTACCAATCCTCGATCAGCCCGTTGAACATGTTGAAATAATGCGGGAAGTAGACGATGCCCGCCGGATCGCAATGGGAGAAGCGGATCGGAACGCTACGGGTAAACGCGGCTTCGGGCGGGGTGAACGGGTCCTGCTGCATGCGATAAAATCCTTACAAACTGAAACGTAGGTGATCTTCTGAAGCCGGCGCTTCCAACCGTCATCCCGAGGCGCGAGCGACGGCCGCTGCACTAGCAACAATCATGTTCCGGTTCTACTGCCGGCGGTCGACGAAGCGCGGCATCTTCACGCTCGCCTCGAATTCCTTGGCGAGCGTGCCGGTCTCGACCACCACGATCCGCGGCGTCAATTCAAACTGCTCATGCACCGCGGCCTTCAGGCGCTCGGCGGCTCCCGCCGGATCGACACCGCGGCGCACTTCGACCGACACCAGCAAGATCTCGAGATCGCGCTCGGTGATCAGCTCGGCCTTGAAATCGCCGATGTCGATGTTGCGGAAAATGAAATCCTCGAAGTCGGCGTGATTGACGTTGATGCCGCGGATCTTGAAGAAGCCGCTGGTGCGGTGCGCATGCTTGACCAGCGGAAACACCGAGAACGGGCCCGACGCATCGTCGCCGCGCTGCCAGGTGACCAGATCGCCCGAGCTCCAGCGCAGAAACGGCGTGATGGTGTTGGTCCACAGCGGCGTCACCACCAGCGCGCCGACCGCGCCCTCCTTGACCGGCTCGTGAGAGTCCGGATCGAGCACTTCGATCAGGAACATATCGGTCCAGATGCGGAAGCCGCGCCCGGCTGCGTCTTCCGCGCCCATCATGCCGGCTTCGGTCATGCCGAACGTGTCGCGCACCTGCGCGCCCCATTGGCGCGCAAGCTTGTCGCGCTTGGCGTCGGACAGCGGCTCGGCCGAGCAGAGCAGCGTCTCGACCGCGCGTGCCGCGAGATCGAGCCCGCGCGCCTCGGCAAGATTGGCGAGATGCAGGCCGTAGCTGCTCATGCCCATCCAGATCGTCGGCTTGAGCCGCTCGATCAATTCGAGCTGCATGACCGAGGGCGTGGTGGCGCCGGAGCCCGCCCAGTTGACGGCGATGCCGCGCGTGCCCGCCGCCCGTGCCAGCATCTGGCCCACCGGGTGAATGCCGAGCGGAAACGACACATGCGCGCGGCCGCCGCGCCGGCAGCGGGTGCAATCGTAAATGCGCGCAAAGCCAATCATCGCGGCTTCGATGTCGTGATAGCTGCGCGGGTAGAATAGCGGGGTGCCGGTGGCGCCGCCCGAGCGCCAATATTCGGCGATGCCGTCGTCGGACGGCAGGCAGAAATCCTCGTAGAATTTTCGATCGTCGAGCTTGCGCAGCGTGTCCTTGTCCAGCAGCGGGATTTTGCGCCACTCGTCCGGATCGTCGAGCCGCTCGGCATTCACGTGATCGAGCTTGCCCTTGTAGAACGGCGCGCGGCGCGCTTGCGCGAGCGCATGCTTCTTGCGCTCGGATTGAAGGCGCTCAATCTCGGCGCGCGACTTGGGAAGATCGAGCAGCGGCGTCATCTGTTCAGGAGCCGCGCACGGTTAGAAGGCACATGGTCAGGAGCCACGTGGTGGCAGATGGCCGATCCAGCGGCTCTGCTCGGCGTAGGTTTCCGGCACGTGTCCGTCTTTTTCCTCCGCCGCCATGGCGGCGAGCCGCGTTTCCTTGGCGGGCGTATCCTCAGAGATAACGTCGAGCGCGTCGCGCAGCATCGATTCATAGTCGGCGCCGACCGGACAGACATCGGCGCAACGGCGGCAGCCGGTAATGACGCCGGCGCCGCGCAAGATGCTTTGCCAGAGATTGAAGCTGTCCTCAGAACGCACCAGCTCTTTCTGCTTGGCGGCGTCCGGTTCGGCGATGATGCGGGTGACGTGCTCGCTCAATTGCGCGAAGCCGTGCGGCGACCGGAAACGATCGCAGGCCGGCCAATCGCGGCGTCCAATGTCCGACCGCATCGGCCGGACAAGTCTTCAGGCAGCGCCCGCAGCTTGGGCCGAGGCACAGCGCTGTTTCCATCTTCTGGTCGCAGGCGACATCGACCGAACAGAGGACGGCCGTCAGCAGAACACGCGGCCCAAATTCGGGCGTGAGCAATTGCAGATTGAGCCCGAGCGTGCCGAGGCCCGCTTCGACCGCGGCATGCGGCAGCGACAGCAGCGTCGTGTGATGCCGGTTGGGGTCACCGTCATAGCGCCAGGGATCGACATGGGTCGGCGGCACGATGATCGCCGGGTAGCCGTTGTCTTCGAGCCAATAGACCAATTCGAGCGACGCTTCTTCCAAGCGCGAGAGCGCAAGCTCATCGTTGTAATATTTGTGGCGGTCGTTCCAGGCGGCGATGCGCGCGCTGCCGCGGCTCACGCGCTTAGCCAGCACGATCACCCGGCCGCTGTCGAGATCGGTGATATCGGAAGGGCGCCTCGGATCGCGCGGATCAGGCGGATGGCGCTCCAGCGTAGCGCCGTCGGCAATGCCGACCAGGTCGGCGCCGAGCGCACGCGCTTTCGCCTTGATGTCGGCCGCGCTGAGCGGCTGCTTGAACGCGGAGACCATTAGGTGCGTCCATCTTCGTCGGCCGCGGCCAGGGCCCTCTCGCTGCGCTGCTGCTGCGTTTTCTTGAATTCCTGCAACTGCCGCGCCACCATGCCCTTGTAGCCTTCCGGCCCGACCCAGCGCTTGTTCCAGTCGTTCAGCCCCGCGATCGATGCGCCGCTGGCGCGGTTCTCGCGATAGCTTTTGCCGAGCGCGACCTTCTCCGGCGTCTTTTCCGGGATGGCTTTCTGGGCGTCGGCCAGATGGGCGTGATAGTCGTTGCCGACCGGGCAAACGGCGAGACAACGCGGACAGTCGCCGAACGAGCCGACGACGCGCAGCAGCCCCTGCCAGAAGCCGAACACGTCGCGCGAGCGCGCCATCTGCTCTTTCCCGGCGCGCGGCGTGTCGATGAAGCGCTCGAAAAATTGCAGGATGGTCGAGAAGCCGAATTCCTGCGCCTCGGTGGCGCAATTGCGCTTGTCGATGCCGAAATGCAGCACCGCATCGGCCGGACATGCGTGCAGGCAGCGGCTGCAGGATTCGCCGATGCACACCTGCTCGGTGATCGGCCGGTCCGGCTCAAGCTCAAGCTCGGTGAGAATGCCGGTGAGGTAGACGCGCGGACCGAATTCCGGCGTCAGGATATTGACCTCGAGCCCGAGCGTGCCGAGCCCGGCTTCGACGCCGAGGTGGCGTGTGGAGAGGCGGCCGTAGCTTGCGCGCTTGTAGTTCCAGTCGGTCTCCTGTGCCGCGGTGACGAAGGCCGGGTGACCGGCGTCCTCCAATTCCTCGGCGAGGCGGTAGGCGACCTTGTCCATTTTCCGCAACACCAGCATGTCGATGTATTGCACCGGCACGTTGGTCTTGCAGCGGAAAGCGCCGGCCGGGATGCGCTGCACCAGCACGATCACGCTTTTGCAATAAGGCGAGATGCGCTCCGGCGTCTGCGGCCAGCGCGGATCGGGCGGGAACGCATTCAGGGTCGCGGCGCTGGCAATGCCGACCAGATCGGCGCCCAGCTCTTTGGCGCGGCGTTTGACGAAGGCCGCGTTCAGTTCAGCCATTTGGACGAGTCCACATGCACCAGTCCGCGCCGGACGCTTCTTCGCCGCTCAGGGATTCATTTTAAGCCTAAAGTAGTTTGGCTGTGAAGCCCGCGGCCCGGGGCGCCGCCCCCCGGCGCGCGCAAATTACCGAAGAGGCCGCTCAGCCTTACCGCGGCTCCGCGACCGGTTCGCCATTCGCCTGCATGCGCGCCTCAATCTCCTTTTGCGGCCAGCCGGTGACGTCGGCGAGCGTTTGCGCCTCGCGCTTCAAGCGCGCCGGGAGCGCGGCCCGGTAGGCATCGCCGGCCTCGCAGCTTTTCTGGATGACCGCCGGATGACGCATGATGTAGCGCCCCTGGAAATTTTCGCGGTCGCCGGTCTCGATGAAAGTGAGATCTTCGGGAAACGACACCGCATCGTAACGCACATGCAGCCGCGTGACGTAAGGCGCGCTGCTTACGCCACCGCGTGGCGCGCGTTTGAGCGTTTCATCGCCGCCGGCGGCGACCCATCCCGCTCCCAGAGTGGTGAGTTCGGCAACGGTCAGCGGATCGGCGGCGCAGGGATCGCACCAGCCCATGTCCCAGGCATATTCGACAAACACGGCGTGCATTTTCTCGCGCGCGACCGCGCGATCGAAGGTGGCGCGGTAGAAATTGGTGAAGTCGTCCTTGACGAACAGCGGCACGTCGAAATCGGACGGCACCTTGACGGTGCGATAATTCGCAGCCTCCACGCGGCCGCGCTTGCTTAAGGCGTAGACGATCAGGTCTTGCGGGCCGTTCGCATTCACAGTGCCGAGCCGCAGCGGCAGCATGAATTTCGCTGTCTCGTAGCGCACCTGTAGCGGCCGCAGATAGGCGCGGCCGAGTTGCTGCATGCGCCCGAGGTTCACCTTGGCAACGAAGAAGCGCATCTTTTGTTTGAGATAGCTGCCGACCACGGGCTCGGCGCCGGCCGGAATCTTGTAGCCGTTGTCGTTGAGCCAGGCGATCAGCCCGTCGCTTTCCTCGGCCGAGAGGATCAAGACGTCGTATTCGGCGACATCGTACTTGGCCTCGATCTTGACGCCGCGATAGGCGAGCTCGTGGGGCGCGCGGCTTTTGCCCGCTGCATTCATGGGCGCAGCCGGCATGGCCGCCACCATCTGCGGCGCGCACGGGTCCGGATCGTGATACTCGACCAGCCGCGGCGCCGTGTAGGCGTCGAGATGATCGACGGTCGCCGGCTCGACGACGCTGATCTGATTCCTTTCGATGAAGGTCGGCACCGGAACGACCAAGGCGAATTCCTTCGGCTCGCCTTCATAGTCGCTCGCCATGGTGATGGCGGTCTGCTGACCGTCGCGCGTCAGCACCACTTTCGACGACTTGTTGAACATCTTGGCGTCGGCTTTGGCGACGTAGAAACCGCAGAAGGCGCCGGCCGGCGCGATCGAGAGCGCAAGCTGCGCGCCAATGGCAGCCATCGCGACACTCGCCTGCAAACGAGAACGGACGCTTCGCATCATCGAGACACTCCCTGGACGTTGGAAGACCACGCGAACCTTTGGGCGGGAAGAAGCCGATCGAGAAGCAGCGTGACCGGCGACAGGACGATCAAGGCCACATAAAGCGCGGGCCGCATTTGCATGAAAAAGGCGAGATAATGCGCCAGCGCCGCCACGGCCAAGGCGAACAGCAAACGGCCGAGCCGCGAATCCGGGGTGGTGCGCGGATCGGAAATCATGAAGAAGGCGAAGATCAGCAGCGAACCGCTTTGCATCTGATGCAGCGGAATGGCCAGCGGATCGCCGAGCCAAAGCGCGCGGCCGATCAGCAATGCGGCATGGCTGACGAGAAAGAACAGCGCGATGTCGGCGCGCTGCGCGGCCTGCAACACCAGGATGGCGAGAAAGGCTGCCAGCGTGCCGAACCAGATGCTGGCCCCCCATTGGCCGGGTGAAATCCACACGCCGCTCGACGTCAAAAGCAGAACCACGATGGCGAAGCCCGCTGGATTCCAGATGTGCTTGCTGTCGATACGCAGCAGGAATTTGGAAGCGATCGCGATCGCGCCCGCGAGCGCAAGCAGCCACGGCTCGTTGGCGCGCAAGAGCAGGCTCAAGGACAAGCCGGTAATCAGCGCCGAGCGCAGGTCGATGCGCTGCCCGAAAAGGCGCGCGCAAACCGCTTGCGTCGCCAGCGCGCTCGCAATCGCAAACGCGCTTTGCAGCGGCCTGGCGCCGAAATCGATCCAAACGAAATTGACGGCAAGTAAGGTCGCGAGCGCCACGATCTGAAAGTGGCGTGCATCAGACCACCAAGCGCGCATGGACGTTCCCCTCGTGCGCGGACGGATGCACGTGAACCGCGACGCGGCCATGACCGGGCGATGGCCGGATTCGGGCGATGGCGGACTATTTGTTTGATCGATTCGCGCGCGGCAACCAGCAAGTGTTAGATCGAGACTGTCAGAACGACCGAGCCAAGTCCTTGCACGTCAAAGCGATAGGAAGCGGGCCGATCGGGAAATTTGGTGGTGACGATGCTGCCGGTCATCACAATGTCACCGGCGTGCAAGCCGCCGCCCTCCGACGCGAGATGACTGGCGAGCCACGCGACCGGCTGAAAGGGATGGCCGAGCACGTCGCCACCCGAACCGCGATCGAGCGGGATGCCGTCGACGGAGACCAGCCCTTCGACCGTCGCGAGATCCGGCCAGGCGTGTACGAACTCGCCCAGCACGATGCCGGCATTCCAGGAATTGTCGGCAATCAGCGACAGCGCGTCCAAGGCGCGATAGTCGGCGCGGCGATCGTCGACGATCTCGACCGCCGGACATACCGCATCGACGGCGGCGGCGACCTCGACCAGTGACGGCACGCTCTTCGGCGCCAAATCGCGCTTGAGCCGCACGGCGATCTCGAATTCGACGCCCATCCGGCCGTAGGACGGCGCGTTGAGCACCGCGCCGGAGGCATGGACGCGGTCCGACAGCACGACACCGGCAATCGGGCTATCGACCCCACACATCTCCTGCATGCGCTTGGAGGTGAGGCCTATTTTATAACCGGCGGCGCCGGCGCGCCGCGCCTGCATTTGCAGCCGTACGTAATCGCGCTGGACCGCATAGGCGTCGGCCACACTCGCGATCCCGAATTCGGTTGCGAAGGGCCGAAACGGCGCGCCGCTTGCGTGCGCGCTCATCAGCATTTCGGCAGCTTTGTGCGCGTCCTGCGTCATGGTTTGTTCATTCCGTCTTTGCCATCGGGCCGCACTTTGCACCGGCGCCCAAGACCAGCACTTCCCGGCAACCGACTGGTTTGCTACGCCTCGCTCCCCTGCCTCAAAGAAGGCGCCCTGCCTAGATGCTCGTTCGGCTTTTGGGATTTGAAGTTCCTATCTGAGTTCTCCGCTTGATCTTGGGAACTTCAAATCCGCCGCACAAGCCGCGGGAGACACGAAAATGCACGAGAACGATGCGCTGATCAAACGGCTGCCGAAATGCGAGCTGCACATCCACATTGAAGGAAGCCTCGAGCCGGAGCTGATGTTCGCGCTGGCGCGCAGGAACGGTGTCAAGCTGCGCTTCGACTCGATCGAAGCGGTGCGGCAAGCCTATCAGTTTCGCAACCTGCAGGATTTTCTCGACATCTATTATCAAGGCATGTCGGTGCTGCTCACCGAGCAGGATTTCTACGATCTGGCTTTCGCCTATCTGCAGCGCGCCCACGCCGACAATGTCCGGCATGTCGAGATGTTTTTCGATCCGCAGGGCCACACGTCGCGCGGCGTGGCGTTTGACACGGTGATCGGCGGGCTGCACCGCGCCATGACGGATGCCGAGAAGCAATTCGGCGTAAAGGCGAGCCTCATCATGTGCTTTCTGCGCCATCTCGACGAGGCGGATGCGCAGAAGACTTTGGATTCGGCGCTGGCCTTCAAGGACAAGATTGTCGGCGTCGGGCTCGATTCATCGGAAGCCGGCAATCCACCGAGCAAGTTCAAGCACGTTTTCCGCCGCGCCCGCGACGCGGGCTTTTTTCTCACGGCCCATGCCGGCGAAGAAGGCCCCGCCGGCTATGTGTGGGAGGCGCTCGATGTTCTCGGCGTCGGGCGCATCGATCACGGCAACCATTCGCTCGACGATGAAACTTTGGTCGCGCGGCTGGCGCGCGAGCGCATGGCGCTGACGGTTTGCCCGCTGTCGAATCTCCGGCTGCGGGTCGTGCAGGATCTCAAAGCGCATCCGCTGCGGCGGATGATGGACAAGGACCTCGTCGTCACGCTCAATTCCGACGATCCGGCCTATTTCGGCGGCTATGTGAACGACAATTACCGCGCCGTCTCCGACGCGTTGTCGCTCAAGCGCGATGAGATCGTGGCGATCGTGCGCAACGGCTTTCATGCGTCGCTGATGGATGCGTCCGCCAAAGACTCGGCACTTGCCGAGGTCGATCGTGTGCTCGCCAACCACCCGTAACGCGGTTGGTGCGAACGAAACCAAAAAACTCTGACTTTACGCCCGCTTTCGGCGCGTTACGGGCATGGACCGATTTTCGGCGAGCAACGAATCTGCAGCGATTGACCCATCAGCGCCATAAGTTTTGCGATCCCGTCACCGGTAGGTTTGCGGCACGAACTTGCCGTCCTCGATGTGCGCCGGCACGTAGATCGAGCCGGGCGGCGCCCGTCCAAATACCCCCAGCGCGACAAAGCTCCCCACCATCAATATCAGTGACGCAATCACGAGACCGGTGAGGCGGGGAAGCGCCCAGGCGTTCGGATGCAGGATGCCAACACGCGTCGCCATCAGAAACGCCGCATAGACCACAAACGGAGTCAGAAAGAGCCCGATCTCCGTGGCGATTGGCCGAATCATCCGCAAATCCGATCGTAAGAGGTTTCTCACAATACCCGCAATTTGATGCCCCAGATATAGTGATCCTCAAACGATATCGCGTAATAACCCGCTCGATGGCATTCCATTCGCGGCTCCGCCGCCTGCGACCTAATAGCCGGTCTTGTGAAGCACCTTTGGTTGGGAATGGCTAATTTCCCGCAAGGGCGTAGAATAACGTCGGAAAAGGCCTAGTTCGGTGACAGGTCATCGGCAATCGATCTTCCTACGATTGCAGTGCCGTTGCTACGGCCACACGGCAAAACCGTTCTTAGCGGCTAGGTGTCCGTGCATTCTGGCGTGAAGGCGCCTCTGATGAGTAGAGACCGGTCCGAACCGGCACCGATGCCGGCGAAAGAGCCGAACCGGACGCAACAGCCGGCGACCTCATCGCGCGCCGACATCGAGGCGTTTCTGGGCCAGGTTGGAGCGCTCGATCCCGCAGTCAAAGCCGGTGAGCGAGGGCGGCTCATCTTCGCGCTCGACGCCACAATGAGCCGGCAACCGACCTGGGACCAGGCGTGTCAACTCCAGGCAGAAATGTTTCGCGAAGCGGCCAGCGTCGGCGGACTCGATCTTCAGCTCGTCTATTACCGAGGGCTCGCCGAATGCCGCGCATCGGGATGGGTCGCCGAGCCGGATCGCTTCGGCGAACTGATGTCGCGCATCGATTGCCGCGGCGGGCAGACGCAGATCGCCAAGGTTCTAGCGCATGCGCGGCGCGAGAACGATCAATTCAAAGTGGGGGCGCTCGTTTTCATCGGCGACGCCATGGAGGAAAATCTCGATGAACTCTGTGGCGGCGCCGGGGAACTCGGCCTGCGCAGCATTCCGGCATTCATGTTTCAGGAGGGTGGCGACCCGGTGTGCGAACAGGCCTTTCGAGAGATTGCACGGTTGTCGCGCGGCGCCTACTGCCGGTTCGCGCCGGGCGCGGCGCACGAACTTGCCGAATTGTTACGCGCGGCGGCGGCCTATGCGGCGGGCGGCATGAAGGCGCTCGCGGCCCTGCGAGGGCGCTCGACCGGCGCGACCAGGCTGATCGAGCAGATGAGATGACATGCCCGCGCTCGTCCTCGGTGTTATCGTTCTCATCCTGCTGTTGTTTGCCGCTTATTCGTTTTCCAAGGCCGATCCCAAGCGCGTAGTGCGGGTGTTGCGGTACATTGGCGGCGGCGCGGCGCTGCTGTTCGCCGTGTTCCTGCTCGTTCGCGGTTCAATCGTGCCGGCGGTGTCGATTGGGCTTTTTGGTCTAGGGCTGCTCGGCTATGTCTCACTCTGGCGGGCAAGCTTCGGGGGGCGCACACAGAAAAGCCCGGGTCAGGCCTCCCGCGTGCGCACGGCGTCCCTGGAAATGGAGCTCGACCACGACAGCGGCGCCTTGCGCGGCCGGGTTCTAGCCGGCCGCCATCAGGGGGCGGCGCTTGATGATCTCGATGTGCCGACGCTGATCACTCTGCTCAGCGAAATTGACGAGGACAGCGTCCCGTTACTCGCCGCTTATCTTGACCGGAGGCAGCCCCGCTGGCGTGAACACGCGCCAGGTGATGCCGCAGCGGCCAACGGCAGCCGCCCATCGCGCGGCGGCAAAATGACAGAAGAGGAGGCTTATCAAATTCTTGGAATTCAGCCCGGAGCGACCGCGCAGGACATCGCTCGCGCTCACCGCTCCCTGATGAAGAAACTGCATCCCGACCAAGGCGGGTCGACGTATCTCGCGGCTCGCATCAACGAAGCCAAGGATGTCCTTGTTCGCGGCCGTCGCTGAGATACTCCAACATTGATTCACCGCGCGTTTACGCGGGCTGCATCGCCGGACTGGGCTGGCGTGTGGAGACTTGCTCGCTGACGATGAGAAGCTGCGCGGCGAGCGCTGCCGCGATCACGGCGGGCTCCTTGCCCTTGATCTCAGTGATGCCGATCGGACAAATGAGCCGCTCCAAGTCGCCTTCCGGCAAGCGCATTTGCCGCGCGAAACTCATGAAGCGGGCGCGCTTGGTTTCCGATCCGATCAGGCCGACGAAATCGAAGCTGCGCCGCCGCAGGGCCGCCAGCGTGATGTCGAAGTCGAGCGGGTGTGAGTGCGTCATCACCACGATCATGGCGTCGCGCGGCGCCTCGGCCAATTCGCGCTCGACCGCGTCGGTGCACACCGTGACGACATTCTGCGGCACATATTGCGGAAACTGATCCGGGCGGCTGTCGATCCAGCGCACACTGAAGGACAGCGGCGCCAGCGCCAGCACCACCGCGCGTCCCACATGTCCGGCGCCGAACAAGAGAACCGGCGTGGTCGATTCGCCGAAATGCTCCTGGAAACGCTTCGTGTCGAAGGCGCGCGGCGCTTCGTCCAGCTGCTTGCCGGAGGCGCCCTCGACGATCCGGCGCGTGACGCGGCCCTCGCTATCGATGCGGCTGTCGGCCATGAAGGCGCCGGCCTTTTCCGCTTCCTCCATCCGCCGCACGGCCGGCATGTCGGTTGCGTCGAAGGTTTCGGTGAGCGTCTTCACCGCGCCGCCGCAGCATTGGCCGAGATTAGGCCCTAGCGGCCAATCGCGGAAGATCGCGGCACCACGTCCGGCCAAAAGCGCCGCGCGGGCGGCCGCGATCGCCTCGTACTCCAGGCGGCCGCCGCCGATGGTGCCGTAAAAGCCGCCGTCGGGCTGCAGCACGATGCGGGCGCCGGTTTCGCGCGGGACGGAGCCGGCAGCGCCAACGACGCTCAAGAGCCCGGCTTTGCCGTGCCGCTCGATCGTTTCGCGAATGCGGGCCCAGACCTTGGCCATCTGCCGTCTTCTAGAGCGGGATGAGCTTTAGCGGGGTCGCCATCTCGCTCTACCTTTTTGTTTGAGCATGATCCCTCGGGTCAAGCCCGAGGGCATGCTTTTCCGAAAACCGGTTCCCACTTTTCAGGATCATGCCCTAGCAAGCGCCTGCACTTTACGGCCGTGCGCGTACCGGCCTTCTTAACAGATCGTATTTGCCTACGAACTTACAAGCGGCGCCAGCGCCGCCACCGCATCGACCGGACCGAGCGCTTTCAAAATCGCTTCCGGCGTCGCCGGCGCATCGAGCGCCACCGCCTGGCCCGGACGCGCCGCATGGATGGCGTCCGCGATCGCGGCGAATACCGAAATGCCGAGCATCAGCGGCGGCTCGCCGACCGCCTTCGAGCGGTAAATCGTCGCCTCGCGGTTTGCGCCGTCGAACAGCGCGACCCGGAAATCCACCGGCACGTCGGAAGCCACCGGAATCTTGTAGGTCGACGGCGCGTGCGTGAGCAGCCGGCCTTTGTCGTCGTAGACGAGTTCCTCGGTGGTCAGCCAGCCCATGCCCTGCACGAAGGCGCCTTCGATCTGGCCGATATCGAGCGCCGGATTGATCGAGCGCCCGACGTCATGGAGGATGTCGACGCGACGTACAGTCATCTCGCCGGTAAGGATATCGACCGCCACTTCGCTGCAGGCCGCGCCATAAGCGAAATAAAAGAACGGCCGCCCTTTACCCTTGTCGCGATCCCAGAACAGCTTCGGCGTCTTGTAGAAACCGGCCGCCGACAGATGGACCCGCGCGCCGTACGCCTTCTTGGCCAGTTCGCCGAACGGAACGCTCTCGTTGCCGATGAAGACACGATCGTCACGGAACGAGATCAGATCCTCGGCCACGTTCCAGGTCTCGCTGGCGAACCGGCTGAGCCGTGCTTTGATCTCGCGCGCGGCCTGCTGCACCGCCATGCCGTTGAGATCGGTGCCGGAGGACGCCGCCGTCGCCGACGTGTTCGGCACCTTGTCGGTCGAGGTTGCGGTGATATGCACGCGCTCGAGCCCGATGCCGAATTCCTCCGCCGCCACCTGCGCGACCTTCTGGAACAGGCCCTGGCCCATTTCGGTGCCGCCATGGTTCAGGTGCACGGAGCCGTCCTGATAAACATGCACCAGCGCGCCGGCCTGGTTCATGTGAGTGAGCGTAAACGAAATGCCGAACTTCACCGGCGTGAGCGCGATGCCGCGCTTGAGGATCGGCGAGCGGCCATTGAAAGCCGCAATCTCCTTCCGCCGGCGGCGATAGTCGGACGAGCGTTCCAACTGCTCGATCAGAACCGGCGCGACGTCGCAATCCTCCACGGTCTGGCCGTAAGGCGTGAGATCGCGGCCGGGGCCATAGAGATTGGCCTTGCGGATGTCGAGCGGGTCGCGGCCGAGGCTCCAGGCGATGGTGTCGATCACGCGCTCGATCGCCATCATGCCCTGTGGACCGCCGAAGCCGCGGAAGGCGGTGTTGGAGACGGTATTGGTCTTGACGCGGCGCGTGTAGATGCGCGATTCCGGCAGGAAATACGCATTGTCGGAATGGAACATGGCGCGATCGACCACGCCGATGCTGCAATCGGCGGAGCAGCCGCAGCGCGCATCGAGATCGAGGTCAAGCGCGCGAATGCGGCCGTCGGCGTCGTAGCCGACGGAATATTCGATCGCGAAATCGTGCCGCTTGCCGGTCATGACCATATCGGCGTCGCGATCGAGCCGGAACTTGCAGGGCCGACCGGTCATGCGCGCAGCGACCGCGGCAAGCACCGCCCACTGGGTCGCCTGCGTCTCCTTGCCGCCGAAACCGCCGCCCATGCGGCGCACGCGGCAGGTCACGAACGAGTTCGGCACGCCGAGCACGCGCGCGGTGACGTGCTGCACTTCGCTCGGATGCTGGGTCGACGAGTAGACCAGGACCGCGCCGTCCTCACCCGGGACGGCGAGCGCGACCTGGCCTTCCAGATAAAAATGCTCCTGCCCGCCGACCTGGATTTTGCCTGTGCTGCGCAGCGGCGCGGCGGCAATCGTCTTGGCGGCATCGCCATTGATGAAGGCGTAGTCGGGCATCACGGTCTCGCCTGAGGCCCTGCCCTGCTCGACCGACACATTCGGCGCTTCGGCGTCCACTTCGATCTTGGCGCGCAGCACGGCGCGGCGCGCCGCATCGCGCGAGGTGGCGGCGACTGCAAAGACCGGCTGATGATGAAAAAGAATGGTGTCCTGCACCAGGACCGGCTCGTCGGCGCTGCCCGGCGAAATGTCGTTCTTTCCGGGGATGTCGGCTGCGGTCACGACCGCAACCACGCCCGGCGCGTTGCGAACCTCGCTCAGATCGAGACGGCGCAGCGTACCGCGCGCAACCGGCGTGCCGCCGACCGCGATATGCAGCGTGCCGATCGGCTCGGGGATATCGTCGATATATTCGGCGCTGCCCTGCACATGCTTGGCGCCGCTGTCATGCGGCAGCGGCTTGTAAACGTGGCGCAGCGGCGCCTCGAGCACGTCGCTATTCGGCGGCATCGGCGAGTATCCGGTGATCCACGACGCGCGTGACCTGCGGGCTCACACCCGCGATTTCGGCCAGCGCCTTGACGATGAGATTGCCGGCAACGCGGCTGCGATAGCCGGCGCTGGCGCGCAGATCGGTGAGCGGCGTGAAATCTTTGCTGACCGCATCGGCCGCCGCTTGCCAGCCACTCGCGTCCGCAAGCGACAAGCCGCGCAATTTTTCTTCGACGGTTTTTCGCACGCTTGGGGATGCCGGCCATGCCGCCGAAGGCGACGCGCGCTTCGCTGATCCGTGCGCCCTCGACCTTCAGGCAAAACGCCGCGAGCACCGCGGAAATATCCTCGTCGAAACGCTTGGTGATTTTGTAGGCGCGGAAATGCCAACCCGACGCAGGCTTCGGTACCAGCAGGCGGCGCACAAATTCGCCCGGCCGGCGATCCTGCTTGCCGTAATCAAGAAAGAAATTTTCCAGAGGCAGTGTGCGCACCTGATCGCCGCGGCGCAGTTCGAGCGTGGCGTCGAGCGCAATCAGCATCGGCGCGAGATCGCCGATCGGCGAGCCGTTGGCGATATTGCCGCCGACGGTGCCGGCCGCGCGCACCTGCATGGAGCCGAAGCGGCGCAGCACTTCGGCGACGTCCGGATCGATCGAGCCGAGCGCCGGCGCGGCGCGGGTGAGCGAAACGATGGCGCCGAATTCAAAACCCGTCGCGCTTTCTTCGATGGCGCCAAGCTCGGCCACGCGGCCGACATGAATGACCTTCTCCAGCGGCGTGAGCTTCTTGGTGATCCACAGCCCGACATCGGTGGCGCCGGCGACGATGGTGGCGTCCGGGTGTTTCATATAGAGCTGCGCGAAGGACTGCTCGCTGGCCGGCGCGGCGAAGAACGACGTTTCATCGCCGACGAACACATCCGCTTTGTCGTCGAGCGCGCGGAGCGTTTGCAGCCGCGCCGCCGCCTTGCGTGTGAATTGATCGTCGGCGCCGGTCTTGCAGACTTCGACCGCCGAATCCACGATCGGCCGATAGCCGGTGCAGCGACAGAGATTGCCGGCCAGCACGTCGTTGATGGTGTCGCGGCTGGTACGGCCATCGCACGAATGATAGTGCGCGAACAGGCTCATCACGATGCCGGGCGTGCAGAAGCCGCATTGCGAGCCATGCAGGCGCGCCATCGCTTCCTGCACGGGATGCAGCGCGCCGTTCTCGGCGAGGTCTTCGACCGTGATCAGCTCTGCGCCGTCGATCTGGCCGAGCAGCGTGATGCAGGAGTTAACCGACTCGTGCACCAGACGGCCGTCGCGCTCGCGCGCCAGCACCACGGCGCAGGCGCCGCAATCGCCCTCCGCGCAGCCCTCCTTGGTGCCGGTCGAGCGCTCCTCAAGGCGCAACCAATCAAGCAGCGTGGCGCGCGGCGCAAATTGCTCGATGCGCACGCGGTGGCCGCTTCTAATAAATTGCAGGGCGTTTCGGGTCATCTCGCCTTCAATCAAACCGCGTTTCTCCGGCGCGTCTTCCCGGCTCAGAGAGCACAACATTTGCGCACAACAAATAAATCTAGGCAAGTAATGTGCCAGCGCTAGCTGCCTGCGCTGGAGGCCCATTGTCCGCTGCCGGCCGCCAATAATTCGCATCGACTCTTGGGGGAATGGACACCGCCATGCTGCCGCTTGATCACGAGACATTCCTGCGCCGCGCCTTTGAGGTAGCGCAGCGCGCCCGCACTCACGGCAACCACCCCTTTGGCGCGATCCTGGTCGGTGCCGCAGGCGATATCCTGCTCGAGGCCGAGAACGCCTATATGCCGGA
Organism: uncultured Alphaproteobacteria bacterium; assembly: GCA_963845075.1. Classification (GTDB taxonomy): domain Bacteria; phylum Pseudomonadota; class Alphaproteobacteria; order Rhizobiales; family Xanthobacteraceae; genus BOG-931. The sequence goes on from CAWJRE010000052.1 coordinate 63,476, forward strand.
CCACGACATGACCGGCCATGCCGAGCGGCTTCTTGCCACAGCGGCCTCGAAACAATTTGATCCGAAGTTCCTGGCGGCCTGCACGCTCTACACTTCGGCCGAGCCCTGCTGCATGTGCGCCGGCGCCGCCTATTGGGCCGGCATCGGGCGCGTGGTCTATGGCCTGTCCGAGCGGCGGCTCAAGACCATCACCGGCAATCACGCCGAGAACCCGACGCTCGATCTGCCCTGCCGCACCGTCTTCGCCTCCGGACAACGGCCGGTCGAAGTCATCGGGCCCTTACTGGAGGACGAAGCAGCCGCGGTTCACGTCGGCGCGTGGGATTAACGTGGCGCCCGCCATTGCCGATGCGAGCCCTCACCCGGCAGCGTTTGCGGATGGTCTTGCGTTGCCCTCTCCCGCAAGGGGAGAGGGCGCGGCCCGATGCGCCGTGTTGCCGGACGCTCCGCGTACAACGTAGGCCGTGAGGGTATTGCCCTCTCCCCTCGCGGTTAGAGCGCAGCTCCGCGTTTCTACAGACCGGTTGGGTGAGGGGCTCTTCGCGCCGCGATCACCTGCTCGGCCGCGCTGACGCCGGTATGCCAGCCGCCATGCGCGGTCGAGAAATCGTGGACCGAGCAGGCTTCACCCGCGAAGAACAACCGGCCGTCGACCGGCTCGGCGAGCTTCGGCCGGCAATCGGCAAAACCGGGCGATGCGTACGAATAAGAGCCGAGCGAAAACGGATCGACGCCCCAGCGGTGAATACCGATCGGCTTGATGCGCGCGGCGAACGCGCTGCCAAAAAGGCCGACAAGATCCGACACGGCGCAATCAAAAAACGCCCCGTCGCCGCCGGCCTCAAGCTCGGCGGCAAAACGTCCGCCGAAATAAACCTCGATCATCGGCCGCCCGAACGGACGGAACTGATAGGTGGCGGTTGCGGCACGATCGGTGTGTCCAAACACGCGCGTGTCCTGGTCGAATTCCTCCGCGCGTTCGAGCGCCAAGAATAATTTGTCGGCGAGCCCGAGCGGCAGGCCGCGCGCGGCCTCGGTCTTCTCCGGCAGCGCGGGCGTAAACAAAAGCCGCTCCGCCGCGATGAGCGTGCTCGGGGTGGTGACGATCACCTGATCGGCAGCAATCGTGCCCTTGGCGGTCTCGATGCGCATGCGCTTGCCGCGATGATCGATGGCGCGCACCGCGCAATCAAGCTCGGCCGGAAGATTTTCGCCGCACGTTCTGATCAGCGCGCCATAGCCTTTGACCACACGCCAGTTCACGCCGGTGTCGTGATAGCGGTCGAAATCTTTCGCCGAGACGCGATCCCATTCGGCGCCGCTGATATACGTGCTGAGCGCATTGATCAGGCCGTTCCAGCGACAGCCCGGCTCGAGAAAATTTCCGGCCGGGGCGTCGCCGGCGCTTTCGGCGGCGCCTTCCAAGCGTGTGAAGAACGCATTCATCGCCGACTGAAAGTCTTGCTGATCGGCGGGCGGAAAGCCGACGCCCAAGGACCGGCGCGCCCACGGCGGTCGCGACTTGTCGATCTCGGCCCCTTGCTCCTGCGCGATCTTCACCCAGGGATTGCGGTCGGCCGAATGCAGCCAGCCGCAGCCGAGGTCGAGCCCGTATCCTGACTCGTCGATCACCGTCCAGGCGCGGCCGCCGAGCCGCGGACGCGCTTCGACGATGAGGCAATCGATGGCGGCGTCACGCAACCGGCGCGCGGCGGCAATGCCGGCCGCGCCGCCGCCGACCACCACGACATCGACATCGCTACGCGGCATGAGGGCCTTGCCCCGTGGCGGGCCAAGCCGCCGGTGCGGTCATCAAGCACGCACGCGCAAATTTAAAATCGCTACAAACAAAGCATTCTTGCATAGGCGCCCGGCGGGATAGCGGGTTGGCGGTTTACGCTATTGGTGCCAAGTTGTCTTGCATTTAGTCTCGCACACTTGTAGTTTCGCACACTTAAAGACCTCGCCGGGTTTCGCAACCATCAGGCTGCCGCCGCCAACCCCGAAAAGTCCCTTCTTGAACATTCAGCCCCAGAACACTGCGGCGCCGACTGCGCCGGCGAAACGCTCGTTCGCCGCCATGCGGCATCCGGGATTCCGCGTCCAGTTCGTCACCTTCGTGTTCGCGATGATGGCCGACAATATCGAGCACGTCATCAGCTACTGGGTGATGTTCCAGAAATTCCATTCGCCGGCGCTTGCCGGATTCGCGATCGTCTCGCACTGGCTGCCATTTCTGTTGTTCTCGGTCGCCGCCGGCGCGCTCACCGACCGTTTCGATCCGCGGCGCATCATCCAATGCGGCATGCTGCTGTTTATTTTAGTGTCGCTCGGCTGGGGCTATTTGTTCATCACCGACACCTTGCAGATGTGGCAGGCGATGGTGCTGCTGGTGGTGCATGGCTGCGCCGGCGTGCTGTGGTTTACGCCGGTGCAGGTGCTGCTCTACGACATCGTCGGGCCGGCCGATCTGATGAGCGCGGTCCGGCTCAATGCCACGGCACGCTATCTCGGCGTGCTGGTTGGGCCGGCGGCGGGTGGGTTCATCCTGCTCGGGCTCGGACCATCCTACGGCATCTTTCTCAATACGATCTTTTATCTGCCGCTCCTGCTCTGGCTGGTGAACGCGCCTTATGGGCCGCGCTTTCGCACCGGAGGGCCGCCGCCGCGGCGCGCCGTGCGCGGCTTGGCCGACATCACCCACACCGTGCGCGCAATTCGCGACCATTCCGTCATTGTGTCGATGACGATTTTGGCCGGGGCGGCGTCGTTCTTTGTCGGCAATGCCTACAGCTCGCAAATGCCGGGCTTTGCCGAAGATCTCGGCCACGGCGATCCGGGCTTGTCTTACAGCATGCTGCTGGCGGCCGATGCCTGCGGCGCTTTCCTTGCCGGCGTCCTGCTCGAGAGCGGCGGACTATTGCCGCCGCGGCAGCGCACCGCCATCGTGCTCGCTATACTCTGGTGCGTTTCGCTTGCCGGCTTTTCTTTGTCGTGGAACTACCCGCTCGCGCTCGGCCTGTTGTTCGCCGCCGGCTTCTTCGAGCTGTCGTTCAACACCATGGCGACAAGCCTGGTGCAGATCAACGCGCCGCTGGAAAACCGCGGACGCGTCATCGGCCTGTTCGGCATGGCGAGCTACGGCCTGCGCGCCTTCAGCGGCGTGTCGGTCGGGCTCCTTGGCAGCTTGATCGGCGTACATTGGTCGCTCGCGGCCTCGGCGCTCGCCATGCTGGCGACGGCCGCGGCGCTGCTTGCGCTGCCGTAGAGCATGATCCCGAAAAAGCCTGCCCCGGACTTGATCCGGGGTGGAACCCGGTTTTCGGAAGAGATCATGCTCCAACATCCAGACTGCTGCTCGCGGCGATCAGCTTTCCGGCTGGAGGCGCTCGCGCTCGAAAAAACTTGCGAGGCCGGTTGGCGCGCGGCCGAGCAGCCAGCGCAGCGTGTTGGGATTGCCGATCAGCCCGTGCTCCGCGTAGTAGCGAAACATGGCGGCGAGCGTGGCCCGCTCATACTCGCCCATGCCGCCGGCCCGGGCGCGCGCTTCCCACGCCGCAAGCGGCTCTTCCTCGGCGCGGACGCCGCGGCCGAGCGCTGCGCTGAGCGCAGACGCGACTTCGGTCTGACTGAGCGCCGGCGTGCCGACAAGCTCGTAGGTCGCGCCGCCATGACCATCTTCCGTCAGAACGACCGCCGCCGCCTCGCCGACATCGTCCAGATCCACGAGGCTCAGCCGCGTCGCCGCCGGATAGGGAAATCTGAACACGCCGTCGCGAACGACGCCGTCCCACGCGCCGAGAATATTCTGCATGTAAGCAGTCGGCTGGAGCACGGTGAGATCGAAGCCCGCCACGAACAACATCTCCTCGACGCGCATTTTCTGCCAATGATGCGGCATCGCCTCGATCTGCGGATGCAGCACCGAATGATAGACGAAGCGCTTGACGCCCTGCGTGCGCGCCGCGGCGGCAACAGCGCGCGCATAGGCGACCTCGTCGCGGCTGACATTCGGGCAGATGTGATAGATCGCCTGCGCGCCGGCAGCGGCTTGGGCGAGCGCGCGCGCATCCTCGAAGCTGCCGAAGCTGACTTCGGCAGCGCCGAGCGCAAGCAGCGAACCGGCATGACTGGGATTACGGATGAAGGCACGCACCTGCGCGCGTTTCGCCGCCAATGCCTTCACGACAGCGTTGCCGCTCTTACCGGCGGCCCCGGTGACCAAAATCATCGCGCCATCACCGCTGGCTTCATCGCAATTTGGCCGTCAGCGCGAACAGGCGGTCGGGACTGAGCGGAATCTCGTTCAGCTCGACTTTCTTGTCCAAAAGTCCGAGCGCATCCTCGATCGCCTGCGCGAACAGCGGCCCGACCGGAATGGCACCGGCCTCGCCGGCGCCCTTGATGCCGAGCGGATTGAGCGGCGATTCGGTTACCGTGTGCGCGATCTCCATATGCGGCACTTCGAGCGCGGTCGGCAGCAAATAGTCGGCGAGCGAAGCGTTGAGCAATTGACCGTCGTCATCGAATACAAGCTGCTCGTAAAACGCATTGCCGATGCCTTGCGCCACGCCGCCGTGAATCTGGCCGGCCAGGATCAGCGGGTTGATGACCGTGCCGCAGTCATGCACCACCACGTATTTGAGCACGTTGAGCGCGAAGGTCTGCGGATCGACCTCGACGATCATGGCGTGCACGCCGCTCGCGGTGGCGCCGCCGGCCGGACCGAAATACTGGGTCGATTCCAGTCCCGGCTCGGTGCCGGGCTTCACGGCCCCGCGCATCGGATTGGCCTTGAGCGCAAGCGCGCCGAGCTTGACCGCTTGGCCGGGCACGCCGACCACTCTGACCTCGCCGTCGGCGATCTCGAGATCGTCCTCGGCGCACTCGAAATGCTCGGCGGCGAGTTTAAGAATTTTCTGCCGCACCGCTTTGGCGGCTTCGTTCATGGCGTTGCCGGCGACGACCGCGCCGCGGCTCGCGAACGTGCCGGCGCCCCAATAGAACTGATCGGTGTCGCCGGTGACGACGTCGACGTCGGTGACATCGACGCCGAGCTGGTCGGCAACGATCTGCGCGAACACGGTGAAATGCCCCTGCCCTTGCGTGCCGATGCCGGTCGCGACATTGACCTTGCCGTTCGACTGCACCTGCACCTTGGCGCCTTCATACGGCCCGATGCCGGTGCCTTCGACATAACAGGCGATGCCGACGCCGACATGGCGGCCTTGCGCGCGCAGCCGCGGCTGCTCTTCGGCGAGGAATTTTTTGTAGCCGATCATCGCCAGCGCCTTGTCGAGGATCGGCTCATAATTGCCGCTGTCGTAGGAGAGCGGCGCAAAGTCCTGATAGATGATCTCGTTGTTGTACGGAAACGCGTCCGGCGGAATGAGATTGCGGCGGCGGATCTCGGCGCGATCGATCTTCAATTCGTGCGCGGCGATGTCCAGAAGGCGCTCGATCACGAACACGCCGTGCTGGCGGCCGGCGCCGCGATAGGGCGTGACAATCGGCTTGTTGGTGAAGATGGCGGTGAACGTAGAATCGTAGCTCGGCACCACATAGGGGCCGAGCAGCGTACATTGCGAATTGATCGGCACCGTCAGTCCGTACGGATTGTAGGCGCCAGTGTCGTGTAGAAACACGTCCTTGATGCCGAGGATACGGCCGTCGGCCGAGAGCGCGATTTCGGCATCGTGGGTCTGGCCGCGCTCGTGCGTGGTGGCGAAGAAATGCTCCAGCCGATCCTCGATCCACTTGATCGGGCGGTTGAGCTTCCGCGCCGCCCACGGGATCACCACCTCCTCGGGATAGAACAGCATGATCTTCGGCCCGAAGCCGCCGCCGACAAACGGCGCGATCACGCGCACCTGCCGCTCGCTCAGGCCGAGCATGCCGGCAAGCCCGTTGCGCAAGAACACCGGCGCCTGGGTCGTGTCCCAGACCGTGAGCTGATTGGCGCGCGCATCCCAATTGGCGACGATGCCGCGGGTCTCCATCGGCGAGGACGCGCCGTGATCGTAAAGAAAGCGCCGCGCGATGACGCGATCGGCCTTGGCGCGCGCGGCGGCATAGTCGCCGCGGCATTGCCGGACGTGAGCCGCCACGTTGGCGCGCACATCGTCATGAACCGTCGGCGATGCGTCGCTCAGCGCTTTTTCCAGATCGACCACGGCCGGCAGTGGCTCGATATCGACGGCGATATCGCCGAGCGCATCCTCGGCGAGGTAGCGGCTATCCGCCAGCACGACCGCGAGCGGCTCACCGACATGGCGGACTTTGTCCTTGGCGAGCGGCACCTGCGTGCGCTGATTGAAGATCGTGTCCTTGATCGGCGGCGGCGGCACCAGAAGCGGCCCCGGCGCCCAATAGCTGCCGAGGTCGGCCGCGGTATAGACGGCGACGACCCCTTCGCGGGCGCGCGCCGCCGACACATCGATGGAGCGGATGCGGGCGTGCGCAACGTTGCTGCGCAGAAAGGCCGCATGGAGCATGCCGGGAAGCTCGACGTCGTCGACGAAGAGCGCCTGGCCGCGCAGCAGCCGCGCATCCTCGTTGCGCCGGATCGGAGCGCCGAAACTGCGCGTGCTCATGTCGACGATCCGCGCAGCCGCTCGGCCGCAAGCTGCATCGCCTCGACGATATGCTGATAGCCGGTGCAACGGCACAGATTGCCGGAGAGAGCCTCGCGAATTTGCGCTTCGTCCGGCGCCGGCGTCTCGTCGAGGAAAGCTTTCATGGTCATCAGAATGCCGGGCGTGCAGTAGCCGCATTGCAGGCCGTGGCAGTCGCGCATGGATTCTTGCAGCGGATGCAGATGGTCCTGATCCGGCGCGAGCCCTTCCACGGTGGTGATGCTGCGGCCGTCGGCTTGCGCCGCGAACATCAGGCACGAGCGGACGGCGGCGCCGTCGACGATCACCGTGCAGGCGCCGCATACGCCGTGCTCGCAGCCGACATGCGTGCCGGCGAGCAGGAGATCGTGACGCAGAAAGTCGCTCATCAACAGGCGCGACTCCACGCTACGCCGATAGGGTGTGCCGTTCACCGTGACGGTGATCTCGTGACGATCAGTGCTCACGCCGCGCCCGTTCGTTCGCGGTCGCCAAAGCGCGTGCGGTGAGCACGCCGGCGACATGCCGCTGATACTCCTTGCTGGCATGGATGCTGCCGCCAGGATCGATGGCGCTTTGCACCAGCGCGGCGGCTTCGGCGATGTCGCGCTCGCCGATTTGTTTGCCGGCCAGCGAGCGACTCGCCTGGTCAGCAAAGACCGGACCGTCGCCGGCGTTGCACAGCCCAATGCGCGCTTCGACGCAGTGGCCTTGCGCGTCGAGCCGCACCGTGCAGGCGACGCCGATGATGGCGAAGTCGCCGCGGCGGCGCGACATTTCCAGAAAGCAGGCGCCGGAATCCGCCGCCGCGACCGGCAGCTCGACTTCGGTCAGCATCTCATCCGGCTCAAGCGCGGTGGTCAGCGCGCCGACAAAGAAATCGCGCGCCTCGATCCAGCGTTCGCCCTTGCACCGACTGCGCGTGCAGACGGCCGCCGAGCGTGAGCACGATCGCCGGCATTTCGGAAGCCGGATCGGCATGCGCAAGATTGCCGCCGATGGTGCCGCGATTGCGGATCTGCGGATGCGCGATGACCGGCAGCGCTTCGGCGATGAGCGGCAATTTGACTGGCGTCATCGGATCGCGCTCGAGGCTGCGATAGCGTGTCAGCGCGCCGATGCGCAGGCGATCGCCGCCATTCCGGATGCCGGCAAGCTCTTTCGAGCGGATTGATGTCGATCAGCACGGCCGGCTGCGTCAGCCGGAAGTTCATGGCCGGCACCAGGCTTTGCCCGCCGGCCAGGAAACGCGCCTCGTCGCCATGTTCGGCCTTCAACGCCAAGGCTTGCTCGAGCGAGCGGGCAGCGACGTAGCGGAAAGGCGCGGGTTTCATAACACGTAGAACGTACCAGGAAACGGTGATCGGCGGCCGAATATGAGGAGACTGCGGGAGGGAGTCAAAGTTTCGCGCGCTCCTCTTCAACCGTCGCCAGAACCTGCTCGGGCGAGAGCGGCTCGAAGCCGGGGTGAAACTTTTCGCGGCCCAGCCGATAAATCGCGCGATTGTACGGAACCGCAACGCCGTGCTCGGCGGCAAGCCGCACGATATAGCCGGTGATCGATTCAAGCTCGGTGTCCTGCGCGCCGCGCAGCACCACGTCCTGCGTCATGCTCGACATGCGCATGGCGCTTACCCTGCGCTCGAACAGCGGTCGCGTCAGCCAGAGGGGCAGCACCGCGACCAAATGAAGAAGCCCGAATGGCGGCATGCCGGCGATACGATGCTCGCGATAGCCGGCGGCACGCACGACCTGCACCCCTTCCCACAAAGCCTGGGTGAGGAGCTGCTGGTAGACGGCGAGGTTCGAGAGCGGCCGTGCGCCGCGGCCCAGCAATGCATCGAGAGCATTGGTGAGGTTGACCACGATCTTGCTGTGCACGGCATCCTGCAGGCGATCGGTGATCTCGGTCGGACAACCGCGCGCCAGGATCGATTGCACGAGGCGGAGTTCATCTTGCAAGGAATTGTCGGGCGTACCGATCAGCAGCGGGCCCTTGTGGCGATAACCGACCACGACCGGCTCGTCGCGCCGCGCGTTGTAACCGACCACGCCGTAGATCACCCTGGAGAAGAATTCCGGCAGGATGCGCTGATTGTCGATGCCGTTGGCCGGCGACACGACAATGGGCCGGTCGCCGAGCTCTTCGCGGACCTGTCGCGCCACCGCGGCCAGGCTGTAGTTCTTCACCGCCAGCACGACGATATCGACGTCGGCGATGTCGCCCGGCCGATCGACTACGGCGACGCGAACGGTGCGCCGAGTCGCCTCCGGTTGGTCGAAGGCGTAGGTGGTGATGCCGTTCTGCCGCAACGCCGCCTGGCTCGCGCCGTGGCCCATGACGAAGACCGCCGGATAAGTCTCAGCAACCCAGGCAGCCAGCGAAGCGCCAATCGCGCCCGGGCCAATGAAGAGGATTTTCGGTTGGCTCACGTCATGCGCGCCCTTCGCCGCGGCGCAGCAGCATATCCGCGTCACTGCGAGGAGCGAAAGCGACGAAGCAATCCACGCTTCGCTGAGAGACCTGGATTGCTTCGCTTTCGCTCGCAATGACGAATACGGGCGTAGAACAATAAGGCCATGCGAAAATCTGGGTTCTCAGACTGGGAAATTTGCTGTTCTCTGCATCGCAAAACATGGGCGGGAGGACGGCGTGACCAAGGCTCTGGAAAAAACCTACGATGGCATCATCGTTGGCGCCGGCCATCATGGGCTGATCCTCGGCAGCTATCTGGCGAAAGCAGGCTTAAGCGTATTGCTGGTCGACCGGCGCCTGCAATATGGCGGCGGCCTGACCACCAAAGAAGTCACGGCGCCGGGCTTCTATCACAATCTGCATTCCATCAATCATTTCCATATTTCCGAAACGCCGTGGTTCAAGGATCTCGGCCTCGAAGACCGCGTCACCTACATCACGCCGCGCTACGAATTCGGCCAGGCGCACAGCGATGGCACAGCGCTCGTGTTCGGGCGCGATCGCGAGGAGACCATCGCCAATGTGGCGCGCTTCTCGAAGAAGGACGCCGAGACGTTCCGCGAGTGGAACCGCCGCGCCGAAGAAATCACCGCGCAAATCCTGATCCCCGAACGCTTCGCCGAACCGTTGCCGCAAGCCGAACGCGAGGCGCTGTTGGAGAAGACCGCGATCGGGCGCGATTTCCTCGCCGTCAGCCGGCGGCAGCCGCTCGACGTGGTGCGGGAGCTGTTCGAGAACGATCACGTCAAGCTTCTCTTCCTGTTCAAGGTTTCGCTGTTCGGCACCTGGCTGACCGATACTTTGTCGAAGACGAGCCCGATGGGCTCGGTGATCCGCGCCTTCGATCTCGAAACCGGCTACCAGCTCTGTCAGGGCGGCTCGTTCAATCTCGCGCGCGGCCTGATGGAGACTTTCATCGCCGCGGGCGGAACGTTTGCTCCGCAGGTCGCCATCGACCGCATTCTGATCGAAGGCGGACGCGCGCGCGGCATCGTGCTCGCCGACGGCAGGACCGTGCGGGCACGGCAATTCGTGGCCAGCACCATTGACGTCCATCAGACCTTCGAGAATCTGGTCGGGCGCGCGCAGCTCCCGCAGGCCTTCGCCGCAAAGCTCGACCGTTTTCAGTATACCGGCTGGACGCTGTTCGGATTGCACCTCGCTTTGCACGAGCCGCCCAAATTCGCCGCCGCCAAATTCGATCCGAACATCAATCGCACGCTGAAATGGAGCATCGGCGCCGAGACGATGGAGGACCTGTTCACCGCTTTCGAGGACGTTAAGGCCAACCGCGTGCCGCGCATCGTGCAGTTCGGCTCCGGTCCCTTGAGCGTGATCGATCCGACGCAGGCGCCGCCCGGCAAGCACACGACCTATTGCTGGCACGTCATGCCGTTCGCGCCCGATCTCGGCGGGCAGGACGATGAGGATTTCAAGCGCGAGTTCGCGGAAAAGATCATCGCGACCTTTGCGCGCTATTGCCCGAACCTCACACGCGACAACATCATCGGGCAATACGTCTACACCGCCAAGGAATACACCCACGAACTGATCAATATGCGGGGCGGCGATATTTTCATGGGCGCGTTCAACGCCGAGCAGGTAATGTACAATCACTTCGGCTACCAAACGCCTATTTCCAATCTTTACATGGCCGGCTCGTCCAGCCATCCCGGCGGCGCCATCTCGGGCGGAGCCGGATACATCACGGCCGGCATCATCGCCCGCGATCTCGGCGCGAAACTATGGTGGCAGCCGGCCGACGCCGCCGCGGCGCTCGGCGCGATCGCGCGCGCGGCATAACAAGGCGGCATAACAACGAGAAGCGGGCTGGAGGAAGCATGTCCGAAACATTTTCTGTTGCCGACAAAGTCGTTGTCATCACCGGCGCCGGCCAAGGCATCGGGCGGAGTTTTGCCAAGGCGTTCGCCTCCGCCGGGGCGCGCGTCGTCATCGCCGAGCGCAATGTCGAGAAGGCGCGTGCCGTGGAGCAGGAGATCGCATCCGGCAACGGCCACGCTCTGGTCGTCGAGACCGATGTCGCCGACGAGGGCTTCGGTCAACGCCCTCGCTGCGGCGATCGATCAAGCCTTCGGGCGCGCCGACGTGCTGATCAACAACGCCGCCATATTTTCGACGCTCGAGATGCGGCCGTTCGATCAGATTCCCGTGCCGGAATGGGAGCAGGTGCTGCGCGTCAACGTAACCGGGCCGTTCCTATGCGCGCGGGCGATGCTGCCGCTGATGCGGAAGAACAAATGGGGCCGCATCATCAACATGGCGTCGGGAGCGGTCACGCTCGGACGGCCGAACTATCTGCACTACATCGCCTCGAAGGCAGCGCTCGCCGGCATGACGCATTCGATGGCGCGCGAGCTCGGGCCCGAGGGCATCACCGTCAACGCGATTTTGCCGGGCGCGACCTACACGGAAATCGCCCGCAAGACCGTCACGCCCGAACAGAAGCAGCGCATCGTTGCCATGCAGAGCATCCCGCGGCCGCAGGTGCCGGACGATTTGATCGGCGTGGTGATGTTTCTGGCCTCCGACGCCTCCGCCTTCATGACCGGTCAGGAATTGACGGTCGACGGCGGCGCGACCCATCCGTAAGTGCCGCTTGCTGCTGTCGGAACGCCGTCGATGACGAGACGCGGGCCACTTGCGCCCACCGCCGCTTTTCCGGCTGAAGGTAGGCAAATCGCCGCATCACGGTCGCAATTCGCCTTTATCGGGGACCGCATTGCCCCCTATCATTTTGAGCCGAAGCCCAGACGGAGCCTGATGCGATGCGTCATCCCCTCATCGCCGCAACATTGATCCTCGCCGCAATTTCGCTCGTATTCGCTTCTGAAACCGGCTTTGCGCAGGGCCAGTCGCAGCAAGGGCTGCCGAACTTCAGGCCGCCGCCAATGGCGCCGATCAAGCCCTATCAGACGGTGGCGGTGACTTTGCCCAAGGATTTCACCGATCCGAGCTTCGTCGCTTTCCGCAAGCAATTGGGCGAGATCGCCGAGCACAAGGACAAGGCCGCACTCGGCAAGCTCGTGGTCGGCCAGGGCTTCTTCTGGGTGCAAGACAAGGACGTGGCCGACAAGAAGAAATCCGGGCTCGCCAATCTCACCACTGCGCTCGATCTCGACGCCAAAGACGGCTCCGGCTGGCAATTCCTCAGCGGTTACGCCAACGAGCCGACCGGCGACGCGCTTCCGGACAAGCCGAACGTGATCTGCGCGCCGGCAGAGCCCAATCTGGACACGAAAGCATTCGAGGCCCTGATCAACGCGACCAATACCCAGCCGCCGGAATGGGGCTACCCGATCAAGGACGGCGTCGAAGTGCGCAGCGCCGGCAAGCCGGATGCGCCGGTCGTCGACAAGCTCGGCATCACGCTGATCCGGGTCTTGACCGACAACACGCCGCCGGACGACCCCAACAAGGAGGCGTTTCTGCATATCGCGACGCCGTCCGGCAAATCCGGCTACGTCCCGCTCGAGGCCATGTCGAGCCTCGGCACCGATCAGCTTTGCTACACCAAAGACGGCGGCGGCTGGAAAATTACCGGCTTTTTCGGCGGCGCTGCCCAATAGCGGAGATCGATGGAGGCGGAATTGGCTATTAAATCGACGAGGGTTCCTGACAACAATAGTGCGGCAAGAGCACGAACGGGGCGGACGATGGGCGTTATCGGTTCCAGGCGCGGATGGCATCGGCGCGGTTTCGCTTGGCGCAACATGCTTGCCGGCGGGGTGGTCGCTCTGAGCGTCTGCCTGATGACTGTGCCGGGCTCGACACAGACGCGAGGCTTCACGCCGACGATCGAGGAGCCGCCGCCCGGCGTCTTTCACGGCAATACCAGCGACAATCTCGCCGACCAGTACCAGCGGCAAGCGGTCTACTACCGCTCGCAGCACCCGGTCGGCACCATCATCGTCGAGACGCGCGAGCGGCACCTCTATCTGATCGAAAGCGAAACGCGCGCGCTGCGCTACGGCATCGGCGTCGGCCGCGAGGGCTTCACCTGGTCGGGCCTGTTGCAGATCACGCAAAAGCAAGAGTGGCCGGATTGGCACCCGCCACCCGAAATGATCCAGCGCCAGCCCTATCTGCCGCGCTTCATGGCCGGAGGCCCGGGCAATCCGCTCGGCGCGCGCGCCATGCATCTCGGCGCCACGGTCTATCGCATCCACGGCACCAATGCGCCGGAGACGATCGGACACGCCGTGTCTTCCGGCTGCTTCCGCCTGGTCAACGAGGACGTGATTGATCTCTACGATCGGGTCCCCGTCGGCACGCGCGTGATCGTGCGGCAGAACTGAGTTAGGCGCTTTTAGCGACGTGTAGGGTGGGCAAAGGCGCGAACGCGCCGTGCCCACGCGTGTCGCTGCTCAACTGGTCGCATGAGTCGTGGGCACGCTTCGCTTAGCCCACCCTACAATTTCTGTTATTGTTTCGCGGTCGCGGCTTCAGCAATCGATTTCGCCGTTTGCCCGAACAGAATGGCGCGCTCCTCGGCGGTGCGGATGCCGCCCGCGCCGGGATTGATCTTCGGCGTCCATTCGTAGGCCTTCACCACCGCGGGCCGGGCTTTGATCGCCTCGAGCCAGCGCTTGAGATGCGGGAAGTCCTCGATATTCTGCCCTTGCCGCTCCCAGGGAAGAACCCACGGATAGCAAGCCATGTCGGCGATCGAATATTCGCCGCCGAGATAGCCGCGGTCGGCGAGCCTTTTGTTCATCACGCCGAACAAGCGATTGACCTCGTTGCGATAGCGATCGATCGCGTAGGGAATCTTCTCCGGCGCGTAGGCGCTGAAGTGATTGTTCTGACCGGCCATGGGACCAAGGCCGCCCATCTGCCAGAACAGCCACTGCAGCACGTCGTTGCGCGAGCGCAAATCTTTGCCCGAGTCCTTGCCAATGAACTTGCCGGTCTTGTCGGCGAGATAAAGCAGGATCGCGCCCGACTCGAAAATCGAAATCGGCTTGCCGCCGTCGGCCGGCGCGTGATCGACGATCGCCGGGATGCGGTTGTTTGGAGCGACCGCCAAGAAGTCGGCCTTGAATTGCTCGCCCTTGCCGATGTTGATCGGGATGATGTTGTATTTGAGCCCTGCTTCCTCGAGAAAAATCGTGATCTTGTGACCGTTCGGGGTCGTCCAGTAGTAGAGATCGATCATGACAGCCTGCTTTGTGCTGGAAACAAGCGAAGGACGAAAGCGCGAAGCATAACGTCATGACGGTGCGTCCTGGAAGTCCCGCCCGGCGCATCGCTGCCCTCGTGCTCAGAGCCCTTGATTGTACGCCGCGCGCGCCCACATTCCGCAGCTTCCCCGCATCGGCAGCCGGCGTTGGCACGGCAGGCCTCCGCGCTTTCGCACTTCGATGCCGCTTCCCCCGTGATAGGGTGCCGCGCATTGCGAGCAGGGAGTGAAGACAACGATGATCACCGAAATTGCGCAGATCGAGGTCAAGCCCGGGTTGGAAGCGGAATTCGAAGCCGCGGTGAAAAAGGCCACGCCGATTTTCAAACGCTCGAAGGGCTGCCACGGCATGGAGCTGCGGCGCTCCGTCGAGAAGCCAAGCCGTTACCGGCTGTTTGTCAGCTGGGAGACAGTGGAAGACCACACTGTGGGTTTCCGGAATTCGCCCGAGTTCCAAGAGTGGCGAGGTCTCGTCGGCCATTGCTTCGCCTCGCCGCCGGAAGTCGAGCACGTGCACCAGGTGGTGCACGGGTTTTGACGCAAGCGCCCGCCGGTGCGTCATGGCCGGAGGCAAACTGGCCATGACGGAAACTGGGCATGACGGAGACTGGGCATGACGGAAACTTGGCATGACGAAAATGGGCACGACAAAACTGGCTATGCCGACTAGCGGCATCACTTTTCCAGCCGCCTGATTCGGCCCATATTGGGCTTATGGCTAAAAGCCCTGATCGACCGAGCGCGCCGAAGGGGCGCCATCCGGCCAAGCATTCGAAAAAGGACCCGGCCAAGCCGACCCGCGCCAAAGCGGCGCGGCCGGACACGCCGCAGCTCGACCCGGCGCTGGCCGAATTGCTCAACCCCGCCATCGGCCGCGGCCGCGCCGGCGTCGGCTCGCAGACGGGCATCGAACACCAGACGCGAAGAGATTCTGTTCCCTCCCCCGTTGTGGGGGAGGGTAGGGAGGGGGGTCGGGAGGCAAAATCGCAAGCGTCGACGGATGCACAAAAGCATTCGTCTATACCTGCGCATCGCCTCCCGACCCCCACCCCCAACCCCTCCCCACAAGGCGGAGGGGAAGTGCGGGCGGAATCCCCGACATCCAAACTTGAACAGCCGCCGGACAATTCGTTCGATCGCCGCGCCGATTTCTCCAGCGCGCATCGTGCCCGCGCATCGGTCGCGCGCGGATTTGGCGAACCACCGCAGCAGAGCTATGTGGGCAAGACGCCGGTTCCGCCCGGCGAACTCGATCCCGACCTGGCGCGCGCGCTCGGCATCGACGAGCAAGACCCCGAGGACAAAGCGGACCCGTCAAGCGTGATCACGCCCGATATGGGTCCCGCGCGCCTGCGCCGACGCCCGGCGCGCGGCGAAGTCGGCACGGTCGCCGGCCTTGCCAGCCAGCAATCGCTCGACGAATTGCTGCGCGAAGGTCGACCGGAATTCCGCCAAGACGACGGCGCCGGCAAAATCTGGGTGCCGCACCGGCCGGAGCGGCCGGAGAAAAGCGAAGGCGGCCGGCGCCTGATCTTCAAATCCGATTTCGAACCGAAGGGCGATCAGCCGCAGGCGATTGCCGATCTGGTCGAAGGAGTCGCCCGCCACGACCGCAACCAGGTCCTGCTGGGCGTCACCGGCTCGGGCAAGACCTTTACCATGGCGAAAGTGATCGAGGAGACGCAGCGCCCGGCGCTGATCCTTGCGCCCAACAAGACGCTGGCGGCGCAGCTCTATGGCGAGTTCAGAAGTTTCTTTCCCGACAACGCTGTCGAGTATTTCGTCAGCTATTACGACTACTACCAGCCGGAAGCCTATATCCCGCGCACCGACACCTATATCGAGAAGGATTCCTCGATCAACGAACAGATCGATCGCATGCGGCATTCGGCGACACGCGCGCTGCTCGAACGCGACGATGTGGTGATCGTCGCTTCGGTCTCGTGCATCTACGGTATCGGTTCGGTCGAGACTTATTCGGCGATGACGTTTTCGCTCAAGCAAGGCGAGCGGCTCGATCAGCGCGCCTTGCTCGCCGATCTGGTCGCGCTGCAATACAAACGCACCGCCGGCGATTTCTATCGCGGCTCGTTCCGGGTGCGCGGCGATGCGATCGAGATTTTCCCGGCGCACTATGAGGATCGCGCCTGGCGCGTGTCGCTGTTCGGCGACGAAGTGGAATCGATCCACGAATTCGATCCGCTGACCGGCCAGAAGACCGACGAACTGGAATTCGTGAAAATCTACGCCAACTCCCACTATGTGACACCGCGGCCGACGCTGTTGCAGGCGATCGCCGGCATCAAGCTCGAATTGCGCGCGCGGCTCGATCAGCTCAACGCCGCCGGGCGTTTACTGGAAGCGCAGCGGCTCGAACAGCGCACGCTCTACGATCTGGAAATGATGGAGGCGACCGGCGCCTGCGCCGGCATCGAGAACTATTCGCGCTATCTCACCGGGCGAAAGCCCGGCGAGCCGCCGCCGACGTTGTTCGAATATGTGCCCGACAATGCGCTCGTCTTCGTCGATGAGAGCCACGTCACCGTGCCGCAGCTTGGCGGCATGTATCGCGGCGACTTCCGCCGCAAGGCGACGCTCGCCGAATACGGCTTCCGCCTGCCCTCCTGCATGGACAATCGGCCGCTGCGCTTCGAGGAATGGGACGCGATGCGGCCGCAAACGGTTTGCGTGTCGGCAACGCCGGGCGGCTGGGAGCTTAACGAATCCGGCGGCGTGTTCACCGAACAGGTGATCCGCCCGACCGGCCTGATCGATCCGCCGGTCGATATCCGCCCGGCGCGCACACAGGTCGATGATCTGGTGGGCGAGGTCCGCCAGACGGCGCAAAAAGGCTATCGCAGCCTGATCACCGTGCTGACCAAGCGCATGGCCGAAGACCTGACTGAATATCTACACGAGCAGGGCATCCGCGTGCGCTACATGCACTCGGACATCGACACGATCGAGCGCATCGAGATCATCCGCGACCTGAGGCTCGGCGCTTTCGACGCCTTGGTCGGCATCAATCTGTTGCGCGAAGGCCTCGATATTCCGGAATGCGCGCTGGTCGCGATCCTCGATGCCGACAAGGAAGGATTTCTGCGCAGCGAAACGAGCCTCGTGCAGACCATCGGCCGCGCCGCGCGCAATGTCGACGGCCGCGTCATTCTTTATGCCGACGCGGTCACCGGCTCGATGGAGCGCGCGATGGCGGAGACCAATCGCCGGCGCGAGAAGCAGGAGGCCTACAACGTCGAGAACGGCATCACGCCGGAAAGCGTGCGCAAAGGCATCGCCGACATTCTGGAAAGCGTGTACGAGCGCGACCACGTGCTGATCGCGACCGGCGCAGGCGCGGCGGGCGAGTTTGAGGACGCGGCCACCATCGGTCACAATTTCGAGGCGGTGATTTCCGATCTGGAAACGCGCATGCGCGCCGCCGCCGCCGACCTCGATTTCGAGGAAGCCGCACGGCTGCGCGACGAGATCAAGAGGCTGCGCGCCACCGAACTGGCGGTGACCGACGACCCGACTGCCAAGTTTCCTTCTCCCCGCGTGCGGGGAGAAGGCCGGGATGAGGGGGCGTGGCCGCCGGGCTCAACTCGCGGGCAGGCCCCCTCACCCGCCGCGCTTCGCGCGACGACCTCTCCCCGCGCGCGGGGAGAGGTGGATCGAAAGTCCACAAGCCGGGCCTCGATGAAATGGGCATCGCGCTCTATCACGAGATGAAGCCCGCCCGCTCCGGCGGCAAAAACCCGCGCAAGCCCAATCTCGACGAAATGGGTCCGGGCGTGGAGTCGATTCCTGGCAAACGACAAGAGGCGGGGAGCGCCGGAGGCGCGACAGGGACGTCAAAAAGCGGCCCGCGCTCGACACTCGGCCGCCCGGGCATGCACGGCGGCTGGAAGCCATCGCGGCGGCGGTGAATCTGAATTCCCCTCCCCTTGCGGGGAGGGGTTAGGGGTGGGCGTCGGGAGGTCGCGCGCCGGTTCGGACGAGCTCCGGCAGCGTCGTCATTTGTAACCTCCGCCCCCCCCCTCCCTCCCCACAAGGGGGAGGGGAAGCGACCTCACTGCTTCATCTCGTCGGGCTCGAAGCCGATGCCGCTCCGCCGCGCGCAGGCGCGCAGCCAGGGCACGATGCCGCTCGGCACCGGGAATTCCATTTTCTCGAGCTTGGGCGCATCGAACGTCACCGGCACGCCGTCGCCCAAGGCGCGCGCCAATTCCAATCCGTGTTGTGGGAAGATTCCGATCTCGTCGCTGCCCAGCATGTGCGCCGAGAAATCGGTGAAGGGCTTTTTGTCGATCACAAGTGTCGCGTCGACCGCCTCGCCCTCCGGCAAATTCAAGGTTGAATCCTTGAGCATCATGGTGAGGCCCTTGGCGCGGCTGACCATCAGGAAAGTCCCGATGAAACGCGCGCTGGGCCCCGAACCGATCCGGTAGTGCTGGCGGATAAAACAGACGGCGATCTTGCCGTCGCTGCTGCGCAACTCGGACGCGTCCCAGCCGCTGATCTTCTGTTTGTCCTCGATGCCCGGCGGGCCTGCGGCGGTCGGCTTGGCCGGCGCCACCTCAGGTGATCGCGGACGCGGTGCGGGAATATCGCCGGCCTTCGGATCGGTCGGGCGATCAAGCGCGATGTCGAATTGCTTGCCGCAAAGCTTCAGCCAGGCGAGCGCCTCGTCCGGCAAATCGAGCGTCATGGCGCCGCTCTTGATGCCGGCGCCATCCGAGTGCAGCCGCAGCGACGTGGCCTTGTCCAAGGCCGACAGCACGCCCGCTGCGTCGGCGGGATGGAACGCCAGCGTGCCCGAACGTACCGTGAAGGCGGTCGCCGGGAAGGCGCGATCGCCGACCACAATCTCGGCCTGATCGTCGAGAATGGCTTCGGACGGCAGTTTGTCGTCGCCGATCGCAATGGCGAGTCCCGAGCCGCGGCCGATGGTCAGGCTGAGCGCCGTGTCGATCCCTTCTCCGGCGGCGCCGCGCGCGCGCTTGGCGACCAGCACGCATTGCCGGACCTTCTTATCAGGTCCGGTCTCCGGCAGTCCGCTCCAGGTGCCGTCGGGGAAATGCACGGTCTTGCCGGCCACCGGCCTTTCCGGGGCGGCTGCCTCGGCGCTGCCGGCGCCAGCGGCCGAGCCAAAAAACGAACCAAGAAACGGACCAAGAATCGCACCAAGAAACGCGCCGATCATCAAGGTGCGAAACCAGCCGTTTGCCGACGCCATCGCCTGCCCCGCAATTCTTGTCATCTGTGTGAACTATAGGCAGCGAAAGGCCCAACCGAAACTGGCCCTGCTCGAAAACGGCGCCGGACACGAGCGCAGCGAGCGACGGAGGACGCTGCCATGGACGCCTTCGTTCCCTATGGCGGGCTGCACGCGGTGGCGCTTGCCGTTTGCCTGCCGGCAATCGCTGCGCCTGCGCTGATTGGCCGAGCGCTGGAACCACATGGGGAAATGATCCTGCGCCGCACGCTGGCGGCGCTCGCTGCTTGTTATTGGCTTGCCTACACGACATGGTGGAATTGGCACGGACTCGATTTGCGCACCGGGCTGCCGCTGCAGGTGTGCGACTTCAACGGGCTGATCGCGCCGCTGGCGTTGCTGAGCGGGTGGCGTTTCGTACGCGCGACTTTGTATTTTTGGACCGCAGCGCTGACGCTTCAGGCTTTCATCCAGCCGGCACTGACCGCGGGACCCGCCGCGCTGGTGTTCTGGGCGTTCTGGACGGCGCATACCCTGATCGCCGCCTGCGCCGTCTATGACATCGTGGTGCTGGGCTATCGCCCTTGCTGGAGCGATCTCGGCCGCGCCCTGATCGTGAGCGCCTGTTATGTCGCGCTCGTGGTGCCGATCAATCTCCGGCTCGGCGCCAATTATGGCTATCTCGGCAATCCGGCGGCCGTGAGCGAGATTCCACCGTTTGTCTACGCCTTGGGACCCTGGCCGCAGCGCGCAATCATCCTGGTTGCGCTCGTGCCGCTTGGCTTCGTCGCCGTCCTGCTGCCTTGGCTTATCCTTCGCCGGTGGCGAAGGCTCGAACGGCCCGGCATCGGCAACGGTCAGCGCGCAATCGGTTCAATCTGAAACGACGGCGGTCTCGCATCGGCGTTTGGCACCGCGTAAGGTCTCGGCGTCTCAGACCTTGGCGCTTACTGCGCGATCACGTTCGCGATCTTGCGGTTGCTCGGATTGACGATCACGAGCTTCTTCTGAACCATCGCGAAGGAATAAGGCTTGAGCGCAGGCACGTCACTGCCCGCCTGGGCAGTGACCGGTGCGATCACGATCGTGTTCGGCACCGTCGTGCCCACGACCGCGTCGAAACCCGGCGGCGTGTTCTGGTTCAGCGAGTCCATATAGAGGTCCTGCCACGCCATTTTCCGCTGCGCTTCCGATAAGGTCAGCGCATCGCCCGACTGCGCCGCCGCATTGGCGCTCGGCGTCTTGTCGCTCTGCATCTTGGCGGCCGGCGGATTGGCATTGTCGCGGGACATGGGCGAGCCAGCCGACGCGGCCGAAATCCCGGCCATAAGGGCCGCCACCGAAAGCGCGGCGAGCTTTGGTTTGTTCATGGCGATCTCCGTGCACAAACGACCGCCCCTGGCGAAAACGCGGCGCACCGCCGCACCGTTTCATGAAAGCTTGTCCACGTGCCGCCCAAAATGTCGCACGGCGGGCTGACGCGGTGTCAGTGCTTCGCCACCAGCACCGCCGAAGCGCCTCAACGCGACAGCTTCTGCAGCTCCGGGAACGGCGCATACGCCGCGCCGGCGCATGCCTCCTGCGCCTTGTCGACGAAATGATCGAAGCGGCCGACCATGAAGACGGCCGCGATGTCCTTGACGCCGGCATAGCCGCCGCCGCGCTTCTTGTGGTTGAAGCGCACGCACACGACGTAGCGCGTCGTGTTGCCGATGGTCTTGAGCGCCGGCTCCGCGATCCCGGCGTCGCGGATGCCGGTCGGATCGTTGAGATAGGCGTGCATGGCGCCGAGGATCTCGCGCTTATAGTCGGTTGGCGGGCTGTTGAGCTCCGAATCGGCGGCGGCCGCATCGGTGGATGGAGCATTATGCGCGCAGGCGCCGAGCACGAGGCCTAGTCCGGCAACAAGACCAACCGACCGCCGGCAAACACGACCGCGCATCGAACGCCGCCCCCTCAATGCCCCGGCTCCGGCCAAGTTTCGCCGGCAAATCGCCGCCCGCACCCCCGGCAACTTGTATGAACTTCGCACCTGCGGCGCCAGTGCCATTGTGGCGGCCGGCGGTGTCGCCATATGGCAAAAACCCCTATAAGGATCAGCCGGCTCTGCTGATTGCGACGAATTGGTGCTTAAGCGTGTTGTGGCACGACATCGCCCATCTCATTACTGACTACGGCCTCCTGGTGGTGGCCATCGTCATCGGGCTCGAAAGCATCGGCTTGCCGTTCCCGGGTGAGTCGGTGCTCATCCTCGCCGGGATTTTTGCCGGCACCCGGCACGAGCTCAACATCTTCTGGGTCGTCGTGGTCGCGGCCGTCGCCGCCATCGTCGGCCAAGCCATCGGCTATGCGATCGGCCGTGAATTCGGTTACCGGCTGCTGCTGCGCTACGGGCCGTATGTGCGGGTCACCGAGAGCCGCATCAAACTCGGCGAGTATCTGTTCCTGCGGCACGGGCGGAAGATCATCGTCGTCGCCCGTTTCGTGCCGCTGTTGCGCAGCCTGGCGGGCATCCTGGCCGGGGCGAACCGCATGCCATGGCTGCAATTCCTGCTTGCCAACAGTGTCGGCGCCTTTGCCTGGGCGGCGGTGTTCGGCTTTGCGGCGTATTTCCTGGGGCACGAAGTGGAGCACGTGGCCGGGCCGGTCATGATCGGGATCGGGATTGTCGCTGTCATCGCGCTGGCCATCGGCGCCAATTTCGTGGGCAAGCACGAGGCGCAGCTCGCCGCCGAAGCTGAGCGCGCCCTGCCCGGACCGCTGAAATAGCCGCGAAATTGGCCCGAAATCTCGCAATGGCCGGTCCGGAAACGGGATTTTGGCCGCCTTGCGGGCCCCGCCGGCCGACGCCATATAGGCAAAAGTCGGGCGAGACTCTGGGCGCCCGGCGAGGGAGGCGCCGCACGGGCCTCGCGCAAAGTCGCTGTCAAAGGGCTTTGAGGACATGTCCAGGATTTCGTCGCTTTCGAGTCCCTTTCTGCTTGGTTTCGACGAGATCGAACGTGTTCTCGACCGCGTCACGCGAGCGGCCGACGGCTATCCTCCGTACAACATCGAGCGCATCGCCCGCGACGACGCCAATCCGGAGCGCCTGCGCATCACGCTTGCGGTAGCGGGCTTTACCCGCGAGCAGCTTGATGTGACGCTGGAAGAGAGCCAGTTGGTGATTCGCGGCCGGCAACAGGACGACAAGAGCCGCCAGTACCTGCATCGCGGCATCGCCGCCCGCCAGTTCCAGCGCAGCTTCGTGTTGGCCGAGGGTATGAGAGTGCAGAGCGCGGACCTCAAGAATGGCCTATTGTCGATCGACTTGGTTCGCCCCCAGCCGGAACGTGTCGTAAAGTCGATCTCGATCAAGGAAACTGAGTGAGGAAACCGAATAGTCTTTGGTAGCGTTGTGGGAAGAAGGAGTTAGCGGCCATGGCAGATTTGAGCCGTACCGAAATGAAACAAATCGAGATATCCCCTGAAGCGCTGGCGCAACTCGGCGACGGGGAGATCGCCTATGTCAAGACAATCCGCTCCGAAGACGTGCACGCGCTGTTTCCGCAAGTGCCGGAAATCGAGCCGGGCCTGAAACTATTCGCGCTGCACGCAGCCGACGGCACGCCGATCATGCTCACCGACTCGCGGGAGGCCGCGATCGCCAATGCCGCAAGCCAGCAGCTTGAAACGGTCAGCGTGCACTGAGCGGAAACGACGGTCAGCTATCAGTTACAAAAGGGCCGGCATCGCGCCGGCCCTTTTCGTTTTTGGTCCGGCACCGTGAACTGGCCTAGCATTGAGGCGACGGCGGTGCGCCGTTGAGCGCTCAACGCGATGATTCTTGGTCAAATCATTTTGTCATCGCGAGGAGCGATAGCGACGAAGCAATCCAGTCTTTTGCCAAGCCCCTGGATTGCTTCGCTTCGCTCGCAATGACGAAAGGTGCCCTAAGCCGCGCTGGCCGACGGCATGGCGAGCACCGCGTAGAGCGCTTCGGCATCCTCGGACGCGCGCAGCTTGTGGGCGACCGTCGGATCGCGCAGCAGCCGCGCCACCCGCGCCAGCGCCTTCAGATGATCGGCGCCGGCGCCCTCCGGCGCGAGCAAGAGGAAAATCAGATCGACCGGCTGGCCGTCGAGCGCCTCGAAATCGATCGGACGATCGAGCCGCGCAAACAGCCCGAACAGGCGCGTCAGATGCGGCATCTTGCCGTGCGGTATGGCGATGCCATTGCCGACGGCGGTCGAGCCCAGCTTCTCCCGCTGCATCAACGTTTCGAAGATCGTGCGCTCGTTCTGGCCGGTCAGCACAGCGGCGCGCGCGGCAATCTCCTGCAGCGCCTGCTTCTTGTTGTTGACTTTGAGCGCCGGAAGGATCGCGTTCGGGGCGACCAGATCAATGAGCGGCATCGTTGGGACCTGAAAAGGTGAACGCCAAAGCGTGACGACTTCTCTTCGAGTCGTCATCCCGCTCTAGCCATTTGTTTGGGCATGATCTTTTTCGGAAAGCCGGCATCCACTCCGGATCATGCTTTAAGCAAGACAAAGACTTGCCAGAAAAAGACTTGCCAGAAAAAGACTTGCCCGCTGCAGCCTGGCAAACGCGATCCTTACAGGCCGGATAATTGCAGGTTGGATACTTGCGGGCTGGATGGTTGGCGAGCAAGGCCAGACCTCGCGCTGACGTTTTGCATAGTCTTTCCCGAACAGGCGTCTCCGCTGTTCGGGAACGCGCTCAAGGGCGGCGGACCATAGGGAGGGTGGCCAACCGCGTCAATGGGTATCCGACAACTGCTGTTGAAGCAGTGAGTTCCGGCGTCTCCCAGAAAACCGCTGCCGGCATCATCCGCGAAAACCTGGCGGATTCGTCCCGGAGAGCAGCCGCTTTTCGGACGCGCTTCGCTCAAGGCTGCGCGAGACAATGTGACAACTTCACAGGATCAGCGATGGTCCTTCAGCCGGCGATGGTAGCGACGCAACTGCTTTTCCATCCGCAGCACCGCCTCGTCGGCGCTCGCATAGGCGTCCGGCGCGCTGGCCTCGGCGCGCAGAGTGATTTTGGAATCGAGATGAACGGCGCATTCGGTGTGAAACCCCGTACCCTCCCGCGCCACCGTCACGTGCCCCGAATAGCCGCCATCGAAATACTTGCTCATCGCTTCACCGACGCGGCTGTTGATGCGCGCGCGTAACGCTTCGCCGACATCCAGATTTTTTCCCGAGACGCGAAACGACATGGCGGCCTCCGCGCGGGCTTCGAGACTCGACATCGGAACTGTCTTCCATGCGACCTAAGCATCGGCAGGCGCCGCGTCAACGTGATGCGACACCGCTCCGGCCGCGACCGCACAGGCATGGCCGATCAGGCGACCGGAACAGCTTGTTTTTCACGCCGCCGTTGCACCGACGAGGGGATGCGCAGCGCCTCGCGGTATTTGGCGACGGTTCGCCGCGCAATGTCGATGCCGGATTCGCGCAGCTTGTCGACGATGGTGTCGTCGGACAAGACGTCGGCCGCGGTCTCGGCGTCGATCAATTGTTTGATGCGGTGCCGCACCGCCTCGGCAGAATGCGCTTCACCGCCGTGCGAAGCGGCAATCGCCGAGGTGAAGAAATATTTGAGCTCGAAGATGCCGCGGCTGGTCGCCATGTATTTGTTGGCGGTGACGCGCGACACCGTCGACTCGTGCATGCTGATCGCCTCGGCGACGGTCTTGAGGTTGAGCGGCCGCAAATGCTCGACGCCGTGCGCGAAGAAGCCGTCCTGCTGGCGCACGATCTCATTGGCGACTTTCAGAATCGTGCGGGCGCGCTGATCGAGCGCGCGCACGAGCCAGGTGGCGCTCTGCAAGCATTCCGCCAGATACGATTTGTCGGTGTCGCGCCGCGCGGTGGCCGACACTTCGGCATAGTAGCTCTGATTGACCAGCACCTTCGGCAGCGTGTCCGAATTGAGCTCGACGATCCAGCCACCGTCCGGGCCGGAGCGGACGAACACGTCCGGCACGATCGGCTGCACCGTCGCCGAGCCGAAGGCGAGGCCGGGCTTGGGATTGAGCCGGCGGATTTCCGCGATCATATCGGCGAGGTCTTCGTCGGCGACGGCGCAAACCTTCTTCAACGCGGCGAAATCGCGCTTGGCCAACAAATCGAGACGCCCGATCAGGGCGGCAATAGCCGGATCGAAGCGGTTGAGCTCTTTCAGCTGCAGGGTCAAGCACTCGGCGAGATTGCGCGCGCAGATGCCCGGCGGATCGAAGCTTTGCAGGATGCCGAGCACCGCCTCGATTTCTTTCACTCCGGTGCCGAGTTTTTCCGCCGCGGTTTCAAGATCGCCACTGATGTAGCCGGCCTCATCGACGAGATCGATGAGATATTGGCCGATCATCCGCTGCGCCGGTTCATTGACCGCGAGCGTCAATTGCTCGCGCAGCCAATCGGCGAGCGTGGTTTCGGCCGGAACGAAGGCCTCGAGATTATATTCGCCGTCGTCGCGGCCGCCGGCGCCGACCGCCGCCCATTCCGAATAAGCGGCCGGCCCCTCGGCCGCGCGCTGCGGGCTCGGCTCGGCCGCATCGGGAAACACGTCGTCCGTCCGCGCATCGAGCGCGTCTTCCATCGCGCTGCGGCTCGGCTCGGATGGGCTCGCCTCCCAAGTCTCGCCTTCGGCGGCCGGACTATCCGGGGCGTCGGAGGCGCCAGCCTCGACCGGGCCTTGCTCGTCGTCCGCGTTGCGGTCGAGCAGAGGATTGCGCTCCAGCTCCGCCTCGACATAGGCGACAAGGTCCAGATTCGACAGCTGCAGCAGCTTGATCGCCTGCATCAGCTGCGGCGTCATCACCAGAGCCTGGCTCTGGCGGATCTGGAGTCGTTGAGTGAGGGCCATCCGGCGGGCTACTTGGTCCAATTCTTGCTTCTAGGCCTTGTACAGCAAGTCGGACGCCCTGTCGTCAACCGATTTCGAACAGGGTTTAGAGCATGGTCCGGAAAAGTGGCCACCGGTTTTTCGACAAGACCATGCGCCGGCGAAACATCTAAACCATGACCCGATCCGTCCCGGCCGGATCATGATTTAGAGCTGGAACTGCTCGCCCAGATAGAGCCGCCGCACGTCGGGATTGTTGACGATATCGGCCGCCCGGCCCTCCATCAGAACTTCGCCCGAATAGATGATATAGGCTCGATCGGTCAGGCCGAGCGTCTCGCGCACATTGTGGTCGGTGATCAAAACGCCGATGCCGCGATTGGTGAGATGCCGCACCAGCGTCTGGATGTCGCCGACGGCGATCGGGTCGATGCCGGCAAAGGGCTCGTCGAGCAGCATGTAATTCGGCCGGGTGGCCAAGGCGCGGGCGATCTCGACGCGCCGCCGCTCGCCGCCTGACAGCGCGATCGAGGGCGTCTTGCGCAGCCGGGTGATGTTGAATTCCTCGAGCAATTCATCGAGATCGCGCTCGCGCCGCTTGGCGCTCTTTTCGACCACCTCCAGCACGGCGCGGATATTCTGTTCGACATTGAGGCCGCGGAAAATCGAGGCTTCTTGCGGAAGATAGCCGATGCCCAGCCGCGCGCGCTGATACATCGGCAGCGGCGTCACGTTATGGCCATCGAGTTCGATGCGCCCTTTGTCGGCCCGGATCAGGCCGGTGATCATGTAGAACACCGTCGTCTTGCCGGCACCGTTCGGGCCGAGCAATCCGACCGCCTCGCCCTTGCGCACATAGAGGCTGACGCCTTTGACCACCTTGCGGCCGACGAAGGTTTTTTCCACGCCATGAACGGTGAGCACGCCCTTGCGCTCGAGCGGCGCCGCGCCGTTTCCGTCCTGGCGGCGCGGCCGCGGCGGCGGCGGAGCAAAAGTCTCTGGCGGCGGGCGCTTCGGCCCGCTGTCCGGGGCGGGGGCGCGCTGTGGCACGGTGTCGGGCGGCCGCCGACCGCGCGGTTGCGGCGGAGGAGGCGGCTGCTTGCTGCGCGTTTTGCGCTCGGGCGCCGGCCCGCTGGCAATATCCAGGTAGGTGCCGTTGATCGCCCCGCCCATGCTGGCGAGGTCGATCTCCTCCGCCTGGGTAAGCGCAGGCTGGCGCGATGGCGCGCCGCGGCGGCGGAAATATGAGAAAATGTCGACCACGCCGGCCAGCCCTGAACCCTGGAACCTTTACGTCAAAATCGCGGGGTATTCCCGCCTGCAGCGCAGATTTTAGCCGATTTGTCGCCGCCATGCTGCGACTGCACGCCGCAATTCGCGCCCTAATTCGGCTTGGCCGGCCCCGGCCCGATGGACATGGTGTTCGCGGGCCCGCCGCCCTTGGCGTCTTTATTCGGCAAGATCACCGCGCGGACACGACCGGGCGGCCTTGCCGGTGACGTTCCATTTTGTGCGTCCGCATTGGAATCGAAATGGGCGTTGCCGGAGACCGTGTCGACCACGACCCGCTCGCCATGCAGTACGTTCTTGCCTTGAGCGACCGTGACATTGTGGAGCAGCGTAATCGTCTTCGTTTTCAGATCGTAGACGCCGAGATCCCCGCTCGCCGTCTGATCCTTGGAAAGGACCGTGACGCCGCCGCGCGCCTCGATTCTGCGAATGTCCTGCTGGCGCGTCGGCATCGTCCCTGCCTGCTGCTGTTGTGTGCTGCGCCGGTGGCTGCTGCGGTTGTTGTTGCTGCCGCTTGGCCTGGGACGCATTGGCGGCGGCGCCCGGCTCGGGCCCGTAGAACACAACGAGCTTCTGGCATTTGATCGTCGTATCGCCTTGCACGACCTGCACGTCGCCCGCAAAGGTCGCCATCTTTTCCTTGTCCCGCACTTCAAGGGTAGCCGCGTCGATCTGAATCGGCTGGTCCTGATTGTCGTTCAAAATCCCCTGCGCGGGATTCGCAAGCTGCGGCGGAGCGACGCTACCCGCGCGCGGCGCCTGCGCCGCCGCTATTGCGGGCGCCGACAATGCCAGTACGGTGACGTAGAACCAGAACCGCTGCTTCATCGGTCGCTCGTCTGCGCGTTGACCTTATCCGGCTGGACGACCATTCGCACGCCGCCGCTGAAGCGGATCACGTTGCCTGAGTCCCGCACTTCCAATTTCTGGCCATCGATCACGCTGCCGGTGAGCTTCACCCAAACCGGCTTTTCAGAGATGATGGTGCCCTTGTGCACATCGACCGCCGCCTCGCTCAGGCGCGCCTCGTAGCCGTTCGACGAGACCACGTGGATCTTGTCGGCGAGCGTCAGCATCTCGGTCTTCATGTCATAGCTGCCCGAGTTGGCCGTGAGATTGACCATGCTTTTGTCTTCCAACTCGATCTTCGCCTGAATTTGGTGCAAGTCCATCAGGTCGGGCTTGGTGATGTCCTGATCGGCCGAGCTTGCGGTGAATTCATAGGGCCGGGAATCGACGGTATATCCGGTCAGACGCGGCTGCTGCATCGTGACCTTGTGCCCTTTGATCACGAGCTTCCCAATCTCTCCGGGCAGCCGCAATGGCCCAACCGCGGGCATGTAATTGGCACCGATCGTCAACAGAAGCGCTCCCGCCAGTAGCGCAGGAACGCCGATCCGCAATACCCGCACAAGCCGGCTATGCCGCAGCGCCGCGCGATACAGGTGCTCGGCGTCGCCGCGCGCATCGGCTGAAAATCCGCGCCTCGCGCTCTCCACAGGATAGGCGGTAGTCAGCGGCTTTCCCCTAGGACCGGCGCCCCGATTCGCCAGCGCGGACCGCTTTTACGGTTCCGCCGGCGAATTGTCGCCTTGGAATATGGCTTCGACCGGGCGGACCGATCTATCCGATTGCGCGGCAGGCCCCCGGTTTGGGCAGAAGATTAGCAAATCCATGCGGATAGCGCAGCCCAGTGCGAATACCCCGGTTGCGACTATCCGGCCGAAATCGCAGCCGGATACATACGAAACTGAATCATCAGGAATGGGCAAAAATGTCTTCGTCGGCAAAACCGGCGAGATCGAGCCGAACCCTATCGGGCAAGAAGCGAAAGCAGGCGGCCGCCAGCTTTTCGCGCCCTTCGCGCGCGAGCATCGTATCGAGCCGCTCCTTGAGCGCATGCAGATAGAGCACGTCGGCGGCCGCATAGGAAATTTGCGCATCCGTCAAGTCAGGCGCGCCCCAGTCCGACGATTGCTGCTGCTTTGATATTTCCTGCCCCAGCACCTCGCGAACCAAGTCTTTGAGGCCGTGCTTGTCCGTATAGGTGCGGGACAGGCGCGAAGCGATTTTGGTACAGTAGACCGGCTCGGGCATGACGCCGAAAGCGTTGTACAGCATGGCGAGATCGAAACGCGCGAAATGAAAGATCTTGAGCACGCCCGCATCGGCGAGCAGCTTTTTCAGATTGGGCGCGTCGCGCGCATGCGGCGGAATTTGCACCACATCGGCGGAGCCGTCGCCGGGCGAGAGCTGAACCAGGCAAAGTCGATCGCGGCTCAGCGATAGCCCCATGGTCTCGGTGTCGATTGCCACCGCGCCGGTGTAACGCGAAAGATCAGGCAGGTCGCCGCGATGCAGACGAATGGTCATGCTTGGGATGCGCCGTCGCCGGCCTCGGTTGCTTCAAAGAAATCGTAGGCTCTCCGCATTTGAATATCGTAACCGAAATGGCGCGTCAAAATCGGTTCTTCGGTGCCGTTTCGGCGAAATCGCCGCATTTCCTGCGGCAGAGCGGGATGAGTTATGGTTCGGTCGGCATCCCGCTCTAGCTTTTTGTTTGAGCATGATCCCTCGGGTCACGCCCGAGGGCATGCTTTTCGGAAAACCGGATTCCACTTTTCCGGATCATGCTCCAGGAAACCTATCGGTGACAACGCAAAGCGGTATCGGATAACATCGAACATCGGCAACGACCGATCTGACAACGGCCGAAAGGGGGGGATTCCAATAGCGCAGCCCGCGCCTGTCATCGCAACGTTACGAACAGTGGCGCCACAAAAACGGCCGATGCCGCCGCATGGTTTATGGCGTGGCCGCTCACTGCGCGCGCAGCTCTTGATGATTTTCGTGCTGATCGATGCCGCCGCCCTGCTCGTCGGCGGCAGCATTGCGGTGTTGCGGGCGCGCGCGCAGACCCGCGTCGAGATGGCGGCATCCATACACCTCGCCGAGGCGCTTGTCGGCGACGCCGCGGCGCTCGCGCATCAACAGCTTCCCGCCGAGCGATTTTTGGCGAACTTGCCGGTGCAATTGCGCTCGATCCGCCATGTGCGGATCGCGGTGAAGAACGAGACCGGCCTTCCGATACGCGCAATGCCGCCCACGGACATCGCCCCGCGCGCCTCGGCACCACGCTGGTTCACCGAACTGGTCGCACCGCCGGTCGAGATCCGAAACGTCCCGGTCGTCATCAATGGCAGCAAAGTCGGCGAGGTCGAGATCGTCGGCGAACCCGGCGACGAAATCGCCGAGTTCTGGCAAAACGCGGCCGCGATAGCGGGCACGATCGTACTCCTCAATGTGGCGATGGTCGGAATCCTCTACGTTTTGTTCGGCCGCGTGCTCGGCCCGCTGACCGCGCTCGCCGGCGGCCTCTCCGATCTGAAGCGGCACAGCTACGATGTGCGCATGCCCAGCCCGCAGGCGCGGGAGCTCGCCGCCATTACCGATCATTTCAACGCGCTTGCCAGCGCGCTCGAAACCGCTCGCGCGGAGAACCTGCGGCTCAATCGGCAGCTGATCACTGCACAGGACGACGAACGGCGGCGCACGGCGCTCGAATTGCACGACGAGGTCGGGCCCTGTCTGTTCGGGCTGAAGGCGAATGCGAGTTCGATCGCAAGCGCGGCTGCGACGCTTGCCGAGAAGGATAAGCAAGTCATCGCCGATCGCTTGCGCGACACGGTGGCCATCGTCGATCATCTTCAGGCCATCAACCGCACCATGCTCGAACGCCTGAGGCCGATGGCGCTCGGTCACGTGCCGTTGAAGGACATGCTCGGCGAGCTCGTGCGCGAGCAGGAGCGCCGCCATGCGCCTATTTCGTTTTCCTTCAGCGCCCCGGATATCGAGCGCAGCTATGGCGACTCGATCGATCTCACCATTTATCGCTGCCTGCAAGAAAGCCTCACGAATGCAGTCCGCCACGCTCAGGCGCAACACATCACCATCGCGCTTCACGTCGAGGCGGAGCGGCGGCTTGCGCTGACCGTGGGCGACGACGGGTGTGGGATTCATCCCGGCAAGGTCGCGGGCTTCGGCATGCGCGGCATGCAGGAGCGCGTCGAAGGCCTGGGCGGCCGCTATACGATCCAAAGCGAAGCCGGCAACGGCACGTGCGTTCGCGTGACGCTTCCGCTCGCCGAGGCAGGCAACGCTGCGGTGAATTCGGACGCGCAGGGCGAAGCCGCGTCATGACCAGCGTTCTCGTCATCGACGACCACCCCATCGTGCGGCAGGGATGCCGCCGGATGCTGGAGGACTTGGGCGTCGAGCGCATATTCGAGGCTTCCGACGCGGCCTCCGGCTACAAGCTGTGCCGCCGCCATCGGCCCGATATCGTCATTGTCGATCTGGCGATGCAGCAGAACGGGCTCGGCGGCCTGCCGCTGATCCGCCGCATGCGCGCGCACGATCCGCACTTGCGCATCATTGTCTTCAGCATGCATGGCGATCCGATCATCGTCGCGCGCGCGCTCGAAGCGGGCGCCGCGGGCTATGTCCTCAAGGACACGTCATCCGAGGACTTTTTGAAAGCGTTCCGGACGGTGCTCTCCGGCAGCCCGTATTTGAGCCACGACCTCGCCATGCGGGTGGCGCTGATCAACACGCAGGCGCGCAAGAATCCGCTGTCCGAGTTGACGCCGCGTGAGCTGCAAACGCTCTCGCTTTTGGCCAAGGGCAAGCCGTACGGTGATATCGCCCACGAACTCAATGTCAGCTACAAGACGGTCGTCAATGTCAGCTCCCAGCTCAAGCACAAGCTCGAAGTGCGCAATCTCCCGGAGCTGATCCGCGCCGCCGTCCAACTCCTGGAAACGGCAGGATAGGCACGTATCGCAAGGGTCCATCCGCCGCATAAGTCGACGATCGGACTTAAGCCGCGCCTTGCCAAAACTTCCCGGTATTGTTTGGAACAAACGTCGCTGACTTTGCCGCGCCGGCCGTGACACTATCGGTCGTCGGCCGCGGGATAAGTCGCGTATGCGTAAAGGGGGGAGTCTGCATCATTGCGGCCCCTTTCGGGGGGCGGCGAGCGTTTCGCTCGTGGCAGCACTTGCTGCCGCTGCGATGCCACTTGGCGCGGCCCTGGCACAACAGGCCCCGAGCACCGGTGGCGGGCAACAAGCGCCGGTGCAACAAGCCCCGAGCGCCGGCACCGGCACCGGCACAAATGCTGTGTCGCTGCCTGAAATCAAAGTCATTGGAACAACGCCGCTGGCGCCATCGCGGCCCGTTGCACGGCCGGCAGCGGCTGCGGCTACGGCCGCTCCTGCCGCCGTTCCTGAGACTGCCCCGAAACCTGTGCCGGGGGCAGTCGAGCAGGACAAGATCCCGTCAAACGTCCAGACCGTCGGGGCTTCGGCATTCGACTACGCGAAGGCGCCGGACCTTTTGCAAGCGATGGTGCAAGCGCTGCCCGGAGTCGCATTGAGCAGTCAAACCGGGAATGAGTTCCAGCTCGATTTCAACTATCGCGGCTACGTCGCCGGCCCGGTGATCGGCACGCCGCAGGGGCTCGCCGTCTACCAGAACGGGGTTCGCATCAACGAAGTCTTCGGCGACGTCGTCAATTGGGACTTGATCCCGCAGAGCGCCATCAACCGGCTGACGCTCGTTCCCAGCAATCCGGTCTACGGCCTCAACGCCATCGGCGGTGCGCTCGCCTTCGAAATGAAGAATGGATACACCTATCATGCCGTTGAGGGTGAGGTTAACGGCGGATCATACGGACGCGCCGTTGCGTCCGTGCAGGCTGGCGGCGAGGTCGGAAACCTGTCCGGCTACATAACGGCCGATGCCATCGACGATGCCGGCTGGCGCATGGATACGCCATCATCGTTGCGCCGCGTCTTTGCTGATCTCGGCGCACGCGGCGACCAGACCGAATTCCACGTCAGCTTCACGGGTGCAAACAACAACTTCAGCGCGAACCCGGCCACTCCCGTGCAAATGCTCGCGCAGAATTGGTCGAGCACATACACGCTGCCGCAAACGACGCAAAATCAACTTGCTTTCCTGACCGCAAGTGCGACCTGGAAGCCGAGCGACACGTGGGCCTATCAGGCAATTGCCTATTTTCGCAACTTTCGCCAGACGCACGTCGACGGCAACCCAACGAACGCGCAGAACTCGGGATGTCCGGACCCCACCGTTCTCTGCTTTCCAAATCTTGATGGCACCGTGTCCAACCTCACCACGACGAGGGGCCAAACAATCCCAGCAAGCGGCCCACTCGGCACAAGCTTCTTGTCCGAGATCGACCGCACCTGGACAACGACCAACAGTTTCGGCGGCTCAGTGCAGGCGTCATCGGCGGAAAAAGTGTTTGGTCACGGGAACAATTTCACGATCGGGCTGAGCATCGACCGCGGGCTGGTGCAATTCGCTGAAACGGCCGAACTTGGCACCCTCAATGCTAATCAGTTCCCGTTCGTGCAAGGAACGGGACTCTTCATCAACCAGCCTTCGGGCGACGTCGCGCCAGTCGGATTGGGCGCGACGACGCTCTATACCGGCCTCTACGCGACCGATACGCTCGACGTTACTTCACGCCTGTCGGTCACGGCCGGCGGTCGCTACAATTTCGCGCAAATCAATCTGACCGACGAGCTCGGCAACAACGCGCTGCTCAACGGCAATCACACCTACACGCATTTCAATCCGATGATCGGCGCGACCTACAAACTCACGCCGAACCTGACGTTCTACGGCGATTTTGCAGTAGCAAATCGAGCGCCAACTCCGTTGGAATTGGCCTGCTCCGATCCGGTTCGGCCCTGCTTGATCGACAACGCTCTCGTCGGGGATCCCAATCTTCAACAAGTCGTTTCATATACCTTTGAAGGCGGCTTGCGAGGGCAGTTCGATATCGCCAAGGGGCTGCTGAATTGGACCGTCGGCGGTTTTCACGCGCTCAACACCAACGACATTTTGCCCATCTCAAGTCCGCTAATAGGGCACCAATTCTTTCAGAACGCCGGCAATACGCTCCGTCAGGGCATCGAAGCCAATGTGACTTACAAGCAGGATCGCTGGAACGTCTATGCAAACTATACCTATGTCGATGCCACCTTCCAAAACGCGCTGACTGTTCAATCGCCGTTCAATCCGTTCGCCGACGCCAACGGCAATATTTTTGTTGTTCCCGGCGATCACATACCCGGCATCCCGGACTTCCGTTTCAAGCTGGGCGGCGAATATCAGATCACCAATCCTTGGAAATTCGGAGCGGACCTGAACGTCATCGGCAGTCAATGGCTGGTCGGCGACCAATCGAATCAGAACCCGAAGCTGCCCGCCTACTGGGTCGTCAATCTGCATTCCTCCTACAAGATTACCGAGAACGTCGAGGTATTCGGACTGGTGCGCAATCTCTTCAATCAGCACTATGCTGTGCTTGGAACGTTCTTCGACGTCAATTCATATCCTTATTTGAATCTGACCGACCCGCGGACCTTCGTGCCGGGCATACCGTTTGCTGGCTATTTGGGAGTGCGAGGCACATTCCCCACCACGGGACCAGCATTCGCTAACGCAGCGCCGCCGCTGGTTACAAAAACGTCGCCCATCGCCTGGACCGAGGCTGCATCGTCTGTTGTTAGCTGGACCGGCATCTATCTCGGCCTCAACGCCGGCTTTACCTTCGGCGGCAGCGACTGGACTGACAGCGTGACCGGCGGCTCGACCGGCAATTTCAGCACGTCAGGTTTTGTCTTCGGCGGGACTGTAGGCGCCAACTACCAAGTCGGGTCGCTCGTGTTCGGCGTCGAGGCCGACGGCGATTGGGCCGATGCCAGCGGCTTCGGCACCTTCACGGCTTCCGCTCTCTGTGCCGGAGGATGCCTGACACAGAACACCTGGCTCAGCACCGCGCGGGCCCGTGTCGGCTACGCGCTCGATCGATTCCTTGTTTACGGCACCGGCGGCGCTGCGTTCGGCAATGTGCGGGCGAACTTCTCCAACGACCCTGTCAGCAGCACGACCGAGGCCGGTTGGACGGCCGGCGCCGGCGTCGAGGTCGCGCTGGCGCGAAATTGGAGCGCCAAGGCGGAGTACCTTTTCGTCAAGCTCGCCGACGGGTCATGCACCACTGATTGCGCTATCGCAGATGCAAGCGGAACACCCGTCATTCCCAGCGTCGCCGTCAAATTCAGCGAGAGCATCGTCCGCGGCGGCATCAATTACAGATTTGCTTGGTAACCGATCGGGTCTGCCGTTCAGCGAGGCGCAGGGTGTCGGGAGGTCCGAATCCAATGAGTGGTGCGCGAGCGGCGCCCCAATCTCGAATGAAACGCGCTGCCGCACTTCAAGGCGACGTATAGTCCTTTGCCGACAGACCGGTCAGCTTGATACTGAGCGCTTTGAGCTGCCGCCGCGCATCGGCGTCGTAGGCCTGAGCGTCGGCGCGCGCTTCGCGCTGGCCGTTGAAATAGAGCCCGCTTTCGCCTTCCAGCTCCGGCGATATCGCAAGCTTGAGGATCGCTTCGGCCCCCTGCTCGACGCTGCTGCTCGGCGTGACGCCGGACTGGCGCACCATGGTGGTGTTCATGTAGGTCGCCGGATGCAGAGCGTTGACGGTGACGCCCGAGCCCGAAAGCTCGCGCGCAAGATCGATCGTGAACAGGATCTGCGCGAGCTTGCTCTGGCAATAAGCGCGCGAACCGCTATAGCCGTGCGTCAGCATCACATCGTCGAACGCGATCGCCTGCTGGCCGAGCGAGGACACGTTGACGATGCGGGCCGGCGCACTCTTCTTGAGGAGCGGCAGAAGCCGATGGGTGAGCAGAAAGCCGGCGAGATAGTTGACGGCGAAGAGGAGTTCATACCCGTCGGCGCTGGTCCGGCGCGTGGTACGCGAAACACCGCTGCCGAGCCCGGCATTATTGATCAGGAGATCCAAACGCTGGGTGGTTTTCTGGACAGCGTCGGCGAGACGCCGCACCTCGGCGATGGAGGAAAGGTCAGCCTGCAGAAATTCGGCGGTCCCGCCGGCGGACTGTGATGTCGGCGACGAGGGCTTCGCCGCGCCCGCGGTCACGGCCGTGCACAAGAACACGCCAGCCGCCGTCGGCCAACCGCTTTGCCACCACGCGGCCCACGCCGTCGGTCGAGCCGGTAATGAGGGCCGTCTTTCCATTCGATTTTGTCATAAGTGAACCTCCGCTCCGGCAGATGTATGTGGGAGCGGTTTGTTTGCCATTTCGGCGAATTTAGGCCCGATGCATCGGGCACTACTTTTGCAAGTCAAGAATGGACGGTGCAAGTATCGACGCGGAGGGCGTTCGTTTGCTACAAGGCCGAAGCCCCCAGCGACGTCACCAAAGCGTCGCGCATTGCGTGCAGATCAAGAGATTATGACGACCGCGACAACCATCGCCGAAGGCAGATCGACTACACCGCACGGACCCTTGGGCGTGCTCATGCTCGGCGCCCTTGGCGTGGTCTATGGCGATATCGGCACAAGTCCGCTCTACACCTTAAAGACCGCGCTCGATTGGGCCGGCGGCGCCACGCCGGCGACGGCGATCGGCATGCTGTCACTGATCGTCTGGACGCTGGTGATCACGACTTCGATCAAATACGTCGCCGTCGTGATGCGCGCCGACAACGAAGGCGAAGGCGGCATTCTGGCGCTGATGTCGCTCCTCGGCATCAAGCACGGCGAACGGATCGCGGTGATCTCGCTTGGGGTTCTGGGCGCCGCGCTCCTCTATGGCGACGGCGCGATTACGCCGGCCATCTCGGTGTTGAGCGCGCTCGAAGGCCTGAAGACCCCGGTGCCGGCGATTGCACCTTATATCGTCGCCTTGTCGGCGCTGATCCTGGTGGGCTTGTTCGCATTGCAGCCGCAAGGCAGCGAACGCATCGGCAAGCTGTTCGGGCCGATCATGACGCTGTGGTTTCTCACCATCGGCGTGCTCGGCCTGGTTGGAATTATGAACCATCCGGGGGTGCTGGTCGCGCTCAATCCGCGCTACGGTTTTGCCTATCTGTTCGGGCACGGCCTCACAGGCTTTTTGGTGCTCGGCGCGGTTTTTCTCTGCGCTACCGGCGCGGAAGCGCTTTACGCCGATATGGGCCATTTCGGCGCCAAGCCGATCCGCGTCGCCTGGTACGGGCTGGTGCTGCCGTGCCTGTTGCTCAACTATGCCGGCCAGACCGCGATCGTGGTCGAAGGCAGCGCCGGCGCCAATCCGTTCTTCTCGTTGTGCCCGGACGCTTGGCAGGTGCCGCTGGTCGTGCTCGCGACCGTTGCCACCATCATCGCCAGCCAGGCGATCATCAGCGGCGCCTTTTCCATGACCCGGCAGGCGATCCAGCTCGGGCTGTGCCCGCGCCTGCATATCGTGCAGACATCGGCCGCCGGCTACGGCCAGATCTATATCGGCTTCGTCAACTGGTCGCTGATGATCCTGACGCTCGCCCTCACGCTCGGCTTTCGCTCCTCCGACAATCTCGCCGCCGCCTTCGGCATCGCGGTCGCGACCACCATGCTGCTGACGTCGGTGTTGATGTTCCTGGCGATGCGCGAAGTCTGGGGCTGGAGCCTGCCGGTCAGCCTCGGTGTTGCCGGCTTGTTCGTCGTGGTCGACCTGTCGTTTGTCAGCGCGAACATGATGAAGGTGTTCGAAGGCGGCTGGTTTCCGCTCGTGGTCGCCGCGATCGTGTTCTTTCTGATGTCCACTTGGTGGCGGGGCCGCCACGTGCTGCTGCGCGCGCTCGAGCGCGACACCTATTCGCTATCCGATTTCATCCGCCAGGTTCACACCAAGACCCGCGTGCCCGGGACCGCGGTCTATATGACCAGCCGGCTCGACATGGTGCCGGTGCCGCTTCTGCACAATCTCAAGCACAACAAAGTGCTGCATGAGCGCATCGTGCTCTTGCATGTGGCGACAGAGAACGTGCCGCGCATCGCGCCAGAAGAGCGCATTCAAACCACGCATCTCGGCGACAATTTCCACTCCGTGCGGGTGCGCTACGGCTTCATGGAACATCCAAACATCCCGCAGGTGCTTGACGATTGCCGCTCGCAAAAGCTCGACTTCAATATGATGGATACATCCTTTTTCGTCGGGCGGGTCACGATCGTGGCCGGCAGGCACTCGCGCCTCAGCGGCTTCAGGCGACAGGTGTTTGACTTCATGCACCGCAACGCGCTGCCGGCGACCGAGTTCTTCCGCATTCCGCCGGGCCGGGTGATCGAGCTCGGCGGACAGGTGGAGATGTAGCCGCGCGCACGACGGCCTCGACGACGGGTGTCTTACGCAAATGTTTGAGCGTCTGCCGGTTCTCCTTCGTTCGGCGATGTACGCGCTGCGCGGCGGCTTTCTCATCCGGCCGCTGGTCATTGCCGTGATTTTAGGGATTGCGGGCGCCGTGTTCTCTTCGCTGGAAGAAGCACGGCCGGAAATCGGCGCCTGGATTCCGAGTGTCCTGTTCCCGTCCCGCCAGGATCCCGGTGTGGCGCAGGTGATCCTTTCCAGCATCGCGACCTCGATCATGACCGTGGTGTCGATCGTGTTCGCCATCCTGCTGATGACGCTGACGCTGGCATCGACGCAGTTTTCACCGCGCATTCTGATCGGCTTCGCCAGAGACCGGACCACGCAGTGGACGCTCGGCCTCTTCCTCGGAACGTTCTCCTACTGCATCGCGACGTTGCCGGCCGCGCGGGCACTGCCGCACCCGTTCGTACCGGTCGCGAGCGTCACGGGTGCGATGCTGCTGGCGCTGGTCTGTGTCGGCTGGCTCATCTATTTCATCAATCACATCTCGCAGTCGATCAGCGTCAACCACATTGTGGATCGGCTGGCGCGCGAAACCGAACTGGTGATCGGCGAACTCATGCCCTATCCGCGCGGGGCATTCCCCTTGCAGCAACGCAGCGAGGCGTCGCTGGCGGCTGACGAGGCGGCGGTCCTCAGTGCGCACTCCGGCTACATCCGCTTCATCAACATCGGCCAGCTCGTCGCCGTCGCGAAGGCCTGGGGCATCAGCGTGCACGTGGCGCGCCGCGTCGGGCAGTTCGTGCCCGCCGGCGTGCCGCTTGTCTATGTTTCGAAGCCGGAGCGCGTGCCGCCGGAACGCGCGGTCCATGTCGTCGCCGCCTTCGATATCGGTCCGACCCGCACCATGCAGCAGGATGTCGAGTTCGGCATCGTTCAGATCGCCGATATCGGGCTGCGCGCAATCTCTCCCGCGGTCAACGATCCCAGCACGGCGATCAGCTGCGTGGACCAACTGAGCCGCATCATCATCCATTGGACTCATCGCGCGCCGCCGCCATCGCACTACTACGCTCCGCCGCACGTGTTGCGGCTGGTAGTGCCGTGGATGAGTTTCGACGGCCTGCTGGATACGGCATTCGAGCAGATCAGACACTATGCCGTTGCCGACGTCGCCGTCAGTCTGCGGCTGATGCGCGCCTATGGCGACATCGCAGGGAGCACACCGCACGCCGATCTTCGCGCCAGCCTGCTTGAACGCGCCCGCCGCGTCGCGACCGGCTGCGCCGGGCACCTTCCGAAAGACGAGCTTGTGAGGCTCGAGCAACGCCTCGCGGCCATCGAGGCAAAACTCGCGACCGCCGACTGACAGGCATCTCGCTCACTTCTGGTCGAGATGCCAGGCGCCGTCCCAATTCTCCGCCGGCGGCGCCCCCGCGAGCGTATCGACGCGCTTGAGCATGGCGAGCGTCGGCCCGTCATCGGGCATGGCCGCGAGCGCCGCGGTGAAAGCCTCGCGCGCCTCCTCCCACCGGCGATTGCGATAGGCGGCAAGGCCCGCCGCATAGCGGGCACGCAGCTCGATCTGATTGGGCGTCAAAGCGCCGCTGCGTCCCATGATTTCGTAAACCGGCTGCGCACGACTTTGACCGACCAGCGCCACGCGGTCGATTTCGCGCACTTCGAGGGCGTCGCCAGCCGCCGTCACCGTCGCCTCCGTCGTCAGGATACGGCCGCCATAAATCTTGTTGGCGCCTTCCAAGCGTGAGGCCAGGTTCACGGTTTCGCCCATCACGGTGTAGCTCATCAGCACGTCGGAGCCGATGCTGCCGACCAAAGCTTCGCCGGTCGCGATGCCGATGCGGATGTCGAACGAGATCGGCACGTTGCGCAGCCCGAGGAGTTCCGGCAATTCGGCGCGGAACGGCGCAACCCGCGCCAGCATGTCGAGCGCGGCGAGGCCGGCGAAACGCGCCTGATCGCCATCGGCGGTGAAGGGCGGCCCCCAATAGGCCATGATGGCGTCGCCGATATATTTGTCGATGATGCCGCCGTGTTCGTGGATCGGCGCCGACATGATCGAGAAATAACGGTTCATCACCTTCACCAGGCCCTGCGGCGTCATCTCTTCGCTCACGCCGACGAAGCCTTTGACGTCGCAGAACAGCACGGTCATGACGCGGCGCTGGCCTTCGGCCGCGAGCGCCGGCCCGCTAATCAGCCCTTCGACGATGCGCGGATCGACATAGCGCCCGAAGGTCTCGCGGATACGCTCTTTCAACCGCAACTGTTCGACCATGCGGTTGAAGGCCATCGTCAAATGACCGATCTCGTCCTGCGAAGTGACGGCAAGCGTGCGATCGAGCTCGCCGCGCTCGACCGCTTGCGCGCCTTCCAGTAGATGGCGGACCGGTCTGGTCAGGCCGGCGCTGACGATGATCGAAAAGACAAGCCCGAGCGCGGCCGCAAGCGCCGTCAGAATGATGGCCGTGATCACCACCGTCTGTTGCCGGCGCAACGTCGCCGCCGAGTCGCTCTTCACGAGAGCGACCATCTCGCCTCGTACCGCATCGAGCTCGCGATTGAGATTGTCGCGCAACTCATCGACCCGCTGGAGAGATTCGGCGATCGCCTTCTGGTCGCCGCCGTCAAGCAACGGCAACAGACGCGCGATTTCCTCGTTGAGCTGGACGCGGGTGCCGTCGGTCAAATCGGCAAGGCGGGTATCGATGCGAACGAGCGCCGCCGCATCACCGAAGCTGGAGCCTTTGGCGATCAAGCCATCGAGCAGGTCGCGCGCGGCCTTCGTTTCTCGATCGACCGTGCCGCCGCTTTCTTCGAAACGCTTGCGCGCGTCGGCGTAGCGGGCCTCGTCCGGCGGCGACTGGATTTTCTCGATCACCATGCGGCGCAGCGCCACCGCGCGTTCAAGCGAGTGCACATTGGCCCGCGCCAGGGCCGCATAGGCCGGGACGTAGCTCTGGGTCAGCTCTTCCAAGCGGCCCGACACCTGCATCACCAGCGCCAACGAGATGAGCGCCGTGACCGTCATCAGGGCGATCAGGATCAGCGCGATCCCGATGATTTTGCGCTTGATCGACAGACGGCGGATCATCGTGCAATCCACGTTGCGGCTGTAAGGATGCAGTCGACGCGGCTTTTCTTAGAAAAAGCCCAACGGATCACGCACGAATTGAGCAAATGGTGCCCAGGAGAGGACTCGAACCTCCACGCCTCGCGGCGCTAGTACCTGAAACTAGTGCGTCTACCAATTCCGCCACCTGGGCCTGTGCGGCGATAGGTACGGAGGCGTCTTCTCATTGTCAATCGAAGGCGCTAACCCTCTATACAGCGCAAAATCCATCCTGTATTCCCGCCCGACGATGGTTTTGAAGAGCAACTTCGACAAGCTGGTCACAGTCTTCGGCGGCTCGGGTTTCCTCGGCCGCCATGTGGTGCGGGCGTTGGCCATCCGGAATTACCGGATCCGGGTGGCGGTGCGCCGTCCGGAACTGACCGGACATCTGCAGCCGCTGGGCCGGGTCGGCCAGATCCACGCCGTGCAAGCCAATCTGCGATTTGCGGATTCGGTCGAGGCGGCGGTGCGCGATGCCGATGCCGTCATCAATCTGGTCGGCATCCTGTATGAAAAGGGCCGGCAGCGCTTCGACGCGGTGCAGGCGGAAGGCGCCGAGACAGTCGCCCGCGCCGCGGCGAGCGCCGGCGCAAGCCTTGTGCATGTCTCGGCGATCGGAGCGGACGAGAATTCGCCTTCGCACTATGCGCGCTCGAAGGCGGCAGGCGAGCGCCTGGTGCTGGCGGCGGAGCCTTCGGCCGTGATCATGCGGCCGTCCTTCGCCTTCGGCCCGGAAGACGAGTTCTTCAACCGCTTTGCGGCGATGGCAACCATCTCGCCGATCCTGCCGCTTCCCGGGCGGCGGCCTCATGCGGTCCCAGCCGGTCTTCGCCGGCGACATTGCGGCAGCCATCGCCAAGGCAGTGGACGGCGACGCCAAGCCGGGCACGGTCTACGAGCTTGGAGGACCGGAGGTCCGCACCTTCAAGGAATTGATGGAATTCATCCTTGCCACCATCGGGCGCCGCCGCCTGCTGGTGCCGGTGCCGTTTCCGCTGATGAAGCTGCAAGCGACTTTCCTGCAATTCCTCCCCAATCCGCCGCTCACGCCCGACCAGGTGGAAATGCTCAAGGCCGACAACATCGTTGCCGCGGCCGCGCACGAGCAGGGCCGCACCCTCGAGGGCCTCGGCATCATTCCCAATTCGATGGCGTCGGTGGTGCCGGACTATCTCTGGCGATTCCGCAAGACCGGCCAGTTCCACGGCCGCATGGCTTAGAGCGGGATGAGTTATCGTTCGATCAGCATCCCGCTCTAGCTTTTTGTTTGAGCATGATCTTTTCGGAAAACCGGATTCCACTTTTCCGGATCATGCTCTTAGAGCGCAATCGCTTCAGACTGAAGCGACTGGCGCTCTAAGCTTTTGGTGGAGCACGATCTTTTCCGAAAACCGGTTCCACCCCGGATCAAGTCCGGGGCAGGCTCTTTTCCGGATCATGCTCTGCGGCCGCAGCCAGGCGCGGAGACTGCGGAACGGTGCGCCCGGTCAACTCTCGTATTTGAACGAGAGCGCCACCCGCGTGCGGAAAGCCGTGACCTTCCCGTTGTCCACCTTCATGTCCATTTTGGTGACCTCGGCGATGCGCAAGTCACGCAGCGAGCTGGCGGCCGTCTCCACCGCGACACGGCCGGCATCTTCCCAGGATTTTTCACTGACACCCACTACGTCGATAATGCGATAGACGCCGTCCGATTGCTTCTTCGCCATGATCGATCCTTTCGTGGTTAAAAATCAAACGCACGCGATCAATCCTCACGTGTGCAGCCAAAGCTTAGATCAAGATGGGCCGGTCCGTCGATCATGGCCGATGGACACACGCCACCAAACCATGGAAGCTTGAAACAATCGTTGTTCGCAGATGCACAAGATTCTTGCGCGTTCGCATGTCCTTTTCGGAAAACCGGTCTCTACCCCGGATCAAGTCCGGGGCAGGCTTTTCCGGGACATGCTCTAAAAGGACGAGCCATGCCGGGGAAACGTATCCAGATCGACGAAGAGACCTGGCAGCAACTGAACCTGCTCGGCCACGACCAGATGAAGGATTTTCAAGAACTGGCCGACGAGGCGTTGCGCGATCTGCTCAAGAAATACGGCCGCCCGGTCGACCTGAAAGATGCGCTGCGCCGCAGCGCCGGCGTCTCCGCCACCGTTCACCAGTTGCACTCGGCTACACGCAAGAAGCCGCCGCGGAAGTAGCGGCGGAATTCAACGTCTGCGTTTGTGGCGATGCGCCTCACGCATACCGCTCGCGCGCCCGCGCACGCGCCTTCGCCGCTTCGACTTCGCGGTTCCTGGCGGGGCTCGCCGTCTCCAGCGATTGCAGCAACCGGCGCGCCGTTTCCGTGACTTCGTCGACCGCGCGGTTGAAGGCCGCCTCGTTGGCGCGCGACGGCTTTGCAAAACCGCTCAGCTTGCGCACAAATTGCAGCGCAGACGCGTGAATTTCATCCTCGCTGGCCGGCGGCTCGAAATTGAACAGCGTGCGGATATTACGGCACATCTTTTCCGATCCCTGGTCTTAGTGATCACTTGTTCGATCGCTGATCGTCATCCGTTATGATGGCGCTCAAAACGGAGAGCGCGCGATGTCGTC
Organism: uncultured Alphaproteobacteria bacterium; assembly: GCA_963845075.1. Classification (GTDB taxonomy): domain Bacteria; phylum Pseudomonadota; class Alphaproteobacteria; order Rhizobiales; family Xanthobacteraceae; genus BOG-931. The sequence continues at coordinate 108,085 of CAWJRE010000052.1, forward strand.
TGCCCGTGCCGAGCCTATCACCATTGCCGGCGATCACGACATTCACGTTTCCGGGCTGTTGCAGACGCCGCCGCAGGCCCGCGCCTGCTATGTGCTCGCCCATGGCGCCGGTGCCGGCATGCGCCACCCCTTCATGGCCGCCGTCGCTGCCGGGCTCGCGGAACGCGGCATCGCCACTTTGCGCTATCAGTTCCCTTACATGGAACGCGGCAGCAAACGACCGGACCCGCCGCATCTTGCGCACGCGACGGTGCGCGCCGCCGTGGCGGCCGCGCAGCAGGCGCTGCCGGGCTTGGCACTGATCGCCGGCGGCAAATCGTTCGGCGGCCGCATGACTTCGCAGGCGCAGGCCCGCACGCCGCTCCCGGACGTGCGCGGACTGGCCTTCCTCGGCTTTCCGCTACATCCGGCCGGCAAGCCGTCGCGCGAGCGCGGCGAGCATCTTTTCGACATTCAGATCCCGATGCTGTTTCTGCAGGGAACCCGCGATACGCTCGCCACGCTCGACCAGATCGAGCCCGTTTGCCAGGCGCTCGGGGCCCGCGCCACGCTCAAGTTATTTGCTGACGCCGATCATTCGTTCCACGTGCCGGCGCGAAGCGGCCGCAAGGATGCGCAGGTGCTCGGCGACGTGCTCGACGCGCTCGCCGGCTGGATCGACGAAATCCTCAGAGCCCCAGCGCCAGCGCGATAAGGCCGAGCGCGCCGACCACGATGCGCCACCAGACAAACAGCGTGAAGCCGTTGCGCGAGACATAGCCGAGGAATGTCTTCACCACGAACCAGGCGGCGATGAACGACACGATAAAGCCGACGGCGATGATGAGGAGATTGCTCTGGCTCAAATGGCCGTGGTCTTTGTAGAGATCGTAGGCGAATGCGCCGGCCATCGTCGGCATGGCGAGCCAGAACGAGAATTCGGCGGCCGCCCGGCGGTCGGCGCCGAGCAGCATTGCGGAGACGATGGTCGCGCCCGAGCGCGAGACGCCGGGAATCATCGAGGCGCACTGGGCGATGCCGATGATCAGATACGTCGGCAAACTGAATGTCGTGACATCGCGATAACGCGGCTTCAGATCGAGCCGATCAACCCAGAACAAGATCGCACCGCCGACGATGAGCGAGATGCACACGATCCAGGGGTTGAACAGAACTTCCTTGATCAGCTTGTAAGCCAAGGCCCCGACCACCGCCGCCGGCAAGAAGGCGATCAGCACGCCAAGGATGAAACGCCGCGCCTGTGGGCTGTTGAACATCCCGATGAACAATTGCCATAGCCGCACGGAATAGATCGACAGCAGGGCGAGGATCGCGCCGAACTGGATCAGAACAGCGAAGCTTTTGCCGAAATCGTCGTCGCCGAAACCGAAAAACCGCTGCATCAGCAGAAGATGCCCGGTCGAAGAGACCGGGATGAACTCGGTCAGGCCCTCGACCACGCCGAGGATAATCGCCTTAATAATATCGAAGGTCATGGATCAAACTCCGCGGCGGAGGAAGGCGCGGCGGCGCCCGTCCGGGAGGGGCTGGCAGGATGATGGGGCAAACTTGTGACCCAGCGCAAAAGTTAAGGCAACCGCAAAGGCTGCGCCCTCAACAGGGTCGCACGACCCGTGTTGCCTGCCGGATCGCTTCGCCTATAAGGAGGCGATTCGCTGATGCTCCTTTCATCGTTCCGCGGCTGCCTTGAGCCGCATTTTACGGCGCGCCCCAGAGCATGCTGACACTGTTCCATCACCCGTTTTGTCCGCATTCGCGATTCGTGCGGCTTGTGCTCGAGGAACTCGGCCTGCCGGTACGGCTGGTCGAGGAGCGGGTTTGGGAGCGGCGCGAGGAGTTCCTCATGCTCAATCCGGCGGGAACCACGCCGGTTCTGGTGGAAGAAGGCGCGCCGCCAGTTCCCGGGGCCGGCGTCATCGCCGAATATCTCGACGAAACCCACGCGGCGGCGACCGTTCCGCCGGTGCGGCTGTTGCCGGGCGAAATTGCCGACCGTGTCGAAGTGCGCAGGCTGATGAGTTGGTTCAACGACAAGCTCTTTGCCGAGGCGAGCGGTCCGCTCGTGATGGAACGCGTCTACAAGCGCTACATACCGACCGAGAAAGGCGGCGGCCCGCCCGATACCGAAACCATGCGGGCGGCGCGCAGCAATATTAAGTACCATCTGGGCTATATCGGCTGGCTCGTTCGCCGGCGCGATTGGCTCGCGGGCGACCGGCTGACCTATGCCGACCTGAGCGCGGCGGCGCATCTGTCCGCCATCGACTATCTGGGCGACGTGCCGTGGAAAGAAGACGAGACCGCCAAAGCCTGGTACGCGCGGATCAAATCGCGGCCGTCGTTCCGCACGCTGCTGGGCGAGACGCTGCCCGGTCTCGCGCCGGCGCCAAGCTACGTCAATCTCGACTTCTGACGCCGGCCGCGGCCAAGAGCGCGCTCGCCGAAGCGGCCCGTGCGCATGGCTTCGACGCCTTCGGCGTGACGCGGCCCGACGCCATCCCGCGCGCGGCCGCGGGGCTCCGCGCATTCCTCGAAGCCGGCAGCCATGGCGACATGGATTGGATGGCGCGCAACGCCGACCGCCGCGCCGATCCGCGCACGCTGTGGCCGGATGTGCGTACGATCGTCATGCTCGGCGTCAATTACGGCCCGGATAACGATCCGCTCGCGATCCTGAACGAGCGCCAGCGCGGCGCCATCTCGGTCTATGCGCTGGGCGAGGATTATCACGATCTGATCAAGCCGCGGCTCAAAGCGCTGGCGCGCATGCTGGTCGACAAGGCCGGCGGCGACGTTAAAGTCTTCGTCGACACCGCGCCCGTGATGGAAAAGCCGCTGGCGCAGGCGGCGGGTTTGGGCTGGCAGGGCAAGCACACAAATCTCGTTTCGCGCACGCATGGCTCGTGGCTGTTCCTCGGCGCGATCTTCACCACGCTCGAGCTGCCGCCCGACCCTCCCGAAGTGGACCATTGCGGCTCGTGTCATGCGTGTCTCGATGTTTGCCCGACGGCAGCGTTTCCCGCCCCCTATCAGCTCGATGCACGGCGCTGCATCTCTTATCTGACGATCGAGCACAAAGGCCCGATCCCGCATGCGCTGCGGCCGGCGATCGGCAACCGCATCTATGGCTGCGACGATTGCCTCGCGGTCTGTCCCTGGAACAAATTCGCGCAAGCCGGACGCGAGACGAAGCTTGCGGCGCGCGCGACTTTGCGCGCGCCGGCGCTCGCCGAATTGGCGCGGCTTGACGATCCCGGCTTCCGTGCCTTGTTCGCCAAGAGCGCGGTCAAGCGAATCGGCCGTACACGCTTCCTGCGCAATGTACTGATCGCCATCGGCAACGCGGGCGACGCCTCGCTCGTGCCCGAGGCCGAGCGGCTGCTCGACGACGCCTCGCCGATCGTGCGCGGCGCCGCCATCTGGGCGCTCGGCCGGCTCGATCGCGCGCGGCTCGCGACGAGAGCCGCGGAGCGGCGCGCGGCCGAAACCGATGTGGACGTCGCTGCCGAATGGGTCGCGGCCTGCGGGGAATGAAGCGCCCATAATGCGACCAGTGATGCGACCATGACGACGCTCGTCTGCTTTGGGCTCGGCTATTCCGCCGATCACTATATCGGCCAATTCGGCGACCGCCTTGCGCGCATCGTCGGCACCGTGCGGGGCGCCGAACGCGCCGCGCTGCTGAATGCGCGTTTTGGCGGCCGCTTGCGCGCCTTCGCCTTCGACGGCTCTTTTCCGACGCCGGAAGTGAAAACAGCGATCGCGGAAGCGGACTTGGCGCTCGTGTCGATTCCGCAGACGCAAAGCGGCGATCCGGTGCTGGCCGCTTTCGGCAATGCGCTGACCGACGCCAAACACTTGCGCTCCGTCGTCTATTTGTCGACCGTTGGGGTCTATGGCGATCACGCCGGCGCGTGGGTCGACGAACAAACCCCGCCGCGACCTGAAATGACACGCAGCCGCGAGCGCCTCGCAGCCGAGCAGGCCTGGCAAAATTTCGGCGCGCGCACTGGCGTTCCAGTCGCGATCCTGCGGCTTGCGGGGATCTATGGCCCGGGCCGCAATGCGTTCGTGCAGATTGCGCGCGGCGATGCGCGGCGCATCGTCAAGCCGGGACAAGTCTTCAACCGCATTCATGTCGACGACATTGCGCAAGCGATCGACGCGGCGCTGACGCAAAAAGCGTCCGGCATCTTCAACGTCGCCGATGACGAGCCCTGCCCGCCCGGCGATCCACTTATCTTTGCGGCGCAGCTTCTCGGCCGCGCGCCGCCGCCGGAAATTCCCTTCGAAGAGGCGGCGCCGGCCATGTCGCCGCTGGCTTTGAGTTTTTGGCAGGACTGCCGGCGCGTGCGCAACGACAAGCTCAAGCGCGAACTCGGCGTGACGCTGCGCTATCCCACCTACCGCGAAGGCTTGCGCGCGCTGGCCGAAACTTTGTAGGCGGCCGTCGTCGGGGATCGGACGCGCAACGAGCTCAGTGCAGGCTCGGCCCTTTGAGAAAGCGGTCGCGCTCGCCGGATTTCACGCGCACCTGCATGGTTTCGCCGTCGCGATAAATAGTGATCGGCACCTCGACCCCGGCCTGGCCTTGCGCCCAGATGCGGCGGAACAGGCTCGCCAAATCGTGGACCTCGTTGCCGGCGACCGAGAGCAGAATATCGCCGGTGCGCAGATCGGCGCGTTTGGCCGGGCCGCGATCGGCGAGCCCGACCACGACAAGCCGGCTTTCCACTTCGGTCGCGTAGAAACCGAGCCACGGGCGCGCCGGCGCGTTGCGCCGGCCGTATTTCATCAGATCGTCGAAGATCGGCTGCAGCAGATCGATCGGCACCATCATGTTGATATTTTGCGCCGGCCCTTTGTCGACCGCCTGCTGCAGTTGCAGCGAGCCGATGCCGAGCAGATCGCCGGCCGGTCCGATCAAGGCGGTGCCGCCCCAATTGGGATGCGAGGGCGCGGTGAAAATGGCCTCGTCGAGCACGTACTCCCAATAGCCGGCGAATTCCTGCTTGGCGACGACGCGTGCGGCGACCGAATGATGCCGTCCGCCGGCGCCGGCGACCACCACCCGCTCGCCGACCGAAACATTGCCGGATCGACCGAAGGCGAGAGCGGGCATCTCGATTTTGGCGAGCGCCTGTACCAGCCCGAAGCCGGATTCCTGGTCGTAGCCGAGCACATGCCCCGGCACCGAGCGGCCGTCGCTCAATGTCAGCCAGATCGTGTCGGCTTCGGTGATCAAATATCCGATCGTCAGGACCAGGCCGTTGTTGCGAATGATGACGCCGTTGCCGGCGCGTTCGGTGCCGAGCGTCTCCGCGGTGAAGGCATCGGCCGGTATGGTGGCGCGCAATCCGACCACGGCCGCCAAAGCCAGGTCGAGATCGTAGGAATAGTCCTCGGGCTTCGGTTGCACCGAGGAGGGCACCTTCCAATCGCTCACAGAGGCCATCGGCTCATCCTTCCGCTGTAAGCCTTGTAACCTGGAATGTGGCGGCGGCGAAATCCCGTGCCGGACTGCTGCACAGTTTCTACGCATCGATGCGGTATGGGCGCGGCGCCGCTGCACGCTATTTGAGAAGGGCGAAACGGCCGATCAAGCCCGCCGGCGAACGGCGACGCAATATGCTCGCGATGAGAGGCGGCGGCGGCGCGCGAAAGCCGGATGGGCTCCGCAACTCATTCCTTCTTCTCGGCGGCCGCCTGCAGCTCTTGCAGCCGCTTTTCAAGCTTGGGAAGGCTCTGGACCAATTCGCACTTGCGCTTGTCTTCTTGCGCCTGCTTCTTCACTTCTTCCCAGCGCTCCTTTGCATCCTCCAGAGTCCAGGCGCGCCGCTTTGCCGGATTGTAGACCTCGGCCTTCACCAGACTTTCCAGAGAATGGAAATATTCTTCCAGATTGAGAATGCGGTTGCGCAGCTGAAAATAAAAACTCGTGCCGTTGAGCTCGCTGCAATATTTCAGACCGCCAAAGGTCTGCTGCGCCATGTGCGCGTCGAATATTTTTCCTTTGACCTCGTCGATCTCCTGGCTTTGCGCGCGCCCGCCGGCCGCGGCAACAAAGCAAAGCAGTGTGGCGCAGCCGCAAAGCAGCACCGCGTGGCGGAGTGATCCCACGGTCGCCGACCTCGATCCCCTTTTGTTAAGAGTATGTTATCAGTTGCGGCGGCCGAGCCCAACGGCAAAACAAACGCCGTTCAGCAATTGTTATCCATATTTTGTCGCATCTGCGCCTCAACGGGCCACGCTCGTCAAATGCCGGACTCTCTTCGCTTTGTTGCCTTCTTCCCGCCCCATCAATTGAGCAAAAACTGTAGACGTTTTTTGTGGGTCGGCGGGGACCTCATCGTGCGCATTGGTGTCGGATTTGTCGTTGTCGCGTTGACCGTTGGCGGTTCCATTGGCGGTTCCGTGGGCGCTGCGATTGCGCAGACCTATTATCCGCCACCGCCCGACTACTATCCGCCGCCGCGGGGCTATTATCCGCCGCCTCCCGGTTATTATCCGCCGCCGCCGGATGATTACGATTATCCGGTTCCGGCGCACAGCCGCGCTCCGGTGCCGCCCGGCGATGTCGGCGCGCCGGTGCCCGCTTACCCGCCGGGCTATGCGCAGCCTGCTCCGCCACGCGCCCTACCCGCCGCCCCCGGGGCGCGGTTATTATGGATATCCCGATCAGACCGCCGAGCAATCGGCTCCCGCCGACGTTCCGCGGCCGCCAAGCAAAGTTGGCGGCGCGCCCGACGTCACCGGCTCGATCAACCCATCTGCGCCTGCGGTCACTCCGCCAAACGGCACGACCGTCGTCGCCGGATTGCCGCCGGAAGATCAGCCCGAAACCGGTGCGGCCGAACTGCCGCAGCAATTGCACAGGCAGCTCGTCGATTACGCCACCTCGGAGCCGGCCGGCACGATCGTGATCGATACGCCGCACACGTTCCTCTATCTGGTGCTCGGCCGCGGCAAGGCGCTGCGTTACGGTGTCGGCGTCGGACGCGACGGGTTCACTTGGTCCGGTACCGAACGTATCAGTCACATGAGCCAATGGCCGGACTGGCATCCGCCGAAAGAAATGATCGAGCGGCAACCCTATCTGCCGCGCTTCATGGCCGGCGGCGAAGGCAATCCGCTGGGCGCCCGCGCTCTCTATCTCGGCAACACCGTCTATCGCATCCACGGCACCAATCAGCCGTCGACGATCGGCCACACTGTTTCATCGGGCTGTATCCGGCTCACCAACCAAGACATTGAAGATCTTTACGGCCGCGTGAATGTCGGCACGCGCGTGGTCGTGCTGCCGGGCGCGCCGCCGCCCGCGTCGGCTTCGGCACAAAACTCCGTCACACGTTGAACCAACGGACCCGCGTCGCCGCGCACGACGTGCGGCGAACAGGTAATCCGGAACCCGCGCGCAGAGAGCTGCTCGAGCGCGCGCGGGGAATTTTTAATTTTGGATTTTTGGCGACTCACTTAATGTCGCGCTTCGGATTCGACAGGCTGACAGCGTCTGCGATCCGATGATGCGTCGGCCGAGGGGGGTCTTCGTCAAATTCCTGGCCGCCGCGAGGCCACAGCCTCAGCGATGATCTGTCGCTCAATGTGACGCGTGCTTGCAGGATCGCGCGGGGCGTTCAGCGAGGTCGGATGCTTCCGAATGTACGCCTGTTGATCGCGGCGATGTTAGCCTCGGTCCTGGTACTGATTTGCGGATTCGGTGTCTTCGCCGCGTTCCGCGTCAGCCGCGACCCAATTGCTCATCTTCCGGTGGCGGCGCCGCCGTCGCAATTGCTCGCGGAGACTAGGGCCGCATCCTCCGCCGTCATGGTCGCCGGCGAGATTGCGGACCAACATTCCCGGTTCGACATTCCGGTGAGCACGCTGGAGGAGACTGCGGCGCCGACAGGCACGACCGAGCGACACGATCAGGCGGAGCTTGTCACTGAGTCCGAACAGACGGCCACGCCACCACCGATCGCAGCAATGGATACCGAGGCAAGTGCCGCGGCCGAGCCTGAAAAGGAGGCAGCGGCGATGGCGCCCCCGGAACGGCCGCCCCCGCCTTCCACGCCGGTGAACGATTTGCCTGCACCCGTGCAGGCCGGCGATCGCTCCGCCGACACCGCGGCCGACGCAGCGTCCGCGGCCTCGCCTCTCCGACCGGTCGGGCCGGCAGCAGACCCATCAGCCGGCGCGCGTGAGACAGCGCCCGATGCGAGCGCGGCCAATGAGACAGCGGCAGGCGACGCCGCGCCCGTAGGTCAAACAACGACCGCGGAAGCGACACCCCTGAAAGCCAATGCCGAGCCGAGTCCGGTAACAGAGCCCTCAGCAGTCGCCAGTCTGCCGGTCGAGGCAATGCCGGACGACGCTTTAGACCGCAGTGAAGGCGACACGCTGCCCGAGCCGCCGCTTCCCCGTGCGCGACCCATTGTCAGCGATGCGCCGCGTGTCAGCGATGCGAAGCATGTCAGCTATGCGCAGCATGTCAGGCATGCGCAGCCCGCACGCGCGGCGGACGAACGTCCGCGGAGCGTCGCCGCCTATAGGCCGAGGCGTGCGCGCGTGGTCGTTGTCCGGAGCGTGCGTGCCGTGCGGTTTACCGCGCCTTACTATGCACAAGCCCAATACGCGCAAAGCACCGATCAGAGCTACGGATACGGCCAGTCGAATTTCCAAGGCGGCCAAGAGCAAATCGTGGTCAGGCGCGTGGTTCGGCTTCACCCTGCGAGACTGGCGGCCAGAAGAGTAAGCCCGGGCATCGGCGGCCCCTTCGTCAGCGCGCGCAGCCCGTAAACGTCCGGGTTGACCGGCGGGCCGGTTACTCCCACGTTGCGACTGTGAAAAGAAATTGAGAGTCCCGGGCGCGCTCAGTGATCCCGCTTTCCGTTCTCGATCTGTCGCCCGTCACCACTGCCACACCGGGATCGGCTGCTTTACGCAACTCGCTTGACCTGGCGCGGCTGGCGGATCGCCTCGGCTACTCGCGCTACTGGCTCGCCGAGCACCACAATCTGGCTAGCATCGCGAGTTCAGCGCCTGAAATCATGATCGGGCAGGTCGCAGCGGCGACGTCGCACATTCGCGTGGGCTCCGGCGGCGTCATGCTGGTGAACCACGCGCCGCTCATGGTGGCCGAACGATTCAAAGTGTTGGAAGCCTTGTTTCCGGGCCGCATCGATCTCGGTCTCGGCCGCGCGCCCGGCACCGACCCGGTCACCTCCTATGCGCTCCGCCGGCGCCAGGACGCGCGCGAAGGCGACGATTTCCTGGAGCGCTTCCAGGAGCTCATGCTGCTGGAGCGCGGCGGCTTTCCGCCCGAACATCCATTCCGCAATGTGCATGCGGTGCCGGCCGATGTGGCGTTGCCGCCGGTTTGGCTCCTCGGCTCGAGCAGCTACAGCGCCGAGCTTGCCGCGGCTGTCGGGATGGGATTCGCGTTTGCGCACCACTTCGCCGACCACGATGCGGCCAGCGCCATGCTGAGCTACCGGACGCATTTCAAACCGTCCGAAGCGCTGCCGGAGCCGCGCGCAATCCTTGCGGTGGCGGCGATCGCCGCGGACAGCGACGCCGAGGCGGAGCGCATCGCCGCAAGCGCCGATCTGCACTTCGTCCGCCGCATCAAAGGCGAATTCGCACCGCTTGCCTCACCGGAAGAAGCCGCCGCCTATCCGTATGCACCGGTCGATCGTCAACGCATCGCGCGGCAGCGCGAGCGCCTGGTGGTCGGCAGCGCCGATCGGGTCAAGGCCCGGCTGCTGGCGCTGATGGAAGGGACCCGCGCCGACGAATTGATGGTCACCACCATGGTCTACGACCACACCGCGCGTCGGCGCTCCTACGAGCTGCTGGCGGAAGCATTCGATTTACCTTCCGCGGGCTGACATCCCGCCTCTGACAGAATTAGCCTCAAAATTCACTTGTCAGAAATGTGTCGCGTGCAACCTGTTGGCGCGGCCGAAGCGTTGCAAATCTGCCGCGGGTTACGGTTAATTTACTTAACGCGGGCGTTTCCCCGGCGAAAACGTGGCGATCCGCTAGGCGCTCAACTAAGATTTGTGTCGAGAATCGTACTCACTGGCTGGGTGGTAAATTTGAGCACCGACATGAGGCACGTTGCGCGTTGTAGGCGGGCGTGCCGTGACAGTGGTTCGTTCAAACCCTTCCTGCTCGCCGCCGCGGCTGCGGCGGCCGTTGCATTCACGCTCCCCATCCCGGTGAAGCCGGCAGCCGCTCAAGGCTTGAACGCGGTCTGGTACGAATATCCGGCGCGGCCAAGACTGAAGGTGAGACCGAAAGCGAAGCCGCAGGCGCCGGTTCCCGATCAAGTATCGAAAGATCCATTCGGGCAGATTCCGAAGGGGCCGCTGCAGATCATCATTTCCATCGATCAGCAGAAGCTGCACCTTTACAGCGACGGAACCGAGGTGACGGAAGCGCTGGTCGCAACCGGCGTGCCCGGGCATCCCACGCCGGTCGGCGTTTTCAGCATCATTCAAAAGGACCGTCTGCACCACTCGAACATCTATAGCGGCGCGCCGATGCCCTTCATGCAGCGCATCACCTGGTCGGGTGTCGCGTTGCACGAAGGCGGCAATTTGGGCCATCCCGCTTCACACGGTTGCGTGCGCCTGCCGCACGATTTTGCGACGCGGCTGTGGGTCCTCACCAGGCTCGGTGCGCGAGTGATCATTGCGCGGCCGGAAGTGCGGCCGACAGACTTCGCCGATCCGCATCTGTTCGTGCATCGCGAGATATCTCCGGCGGTTCCGACCGCCTCGCAGCCTGTTGTCGAAAAGCCGATCAAGACGGCGCAAAGCCTACCCGAGGACAAGAAGAGCGACGCACCGGCGGCAAGCGCGGAAGACCCGAAGGAACCGGTGCGGCCGACGAGCGACGCCGCTGCCAAGCCGGCCGACAAACCCGACGGCGCGCCGTCGCTGACAGTCGTTGCGGATGGAAGCGGCGAGAGCGCGCTGCGGCCAAGCATCAGCGATTCGCCGGCAGCGCCCGCAAGCGAACCCGCGCCCGCCGAAGTGCCACCCACAGCCGACGCTCCGCAGGCACCTCCCACCGTTTCGCCGGTCGCGCTGCCGGCAGTTCCAGTACCGCCCGTCAAGCCGGCTGAAATCGCGCGCAGCGCGCCCAAGACGCCGATCTCGATCTTCATCAGCGGCAAAGAAAAGAAGATCTTTGTGCGCCAAGACTTTTTGCCTCTGTTCAGCGCGCCGGTGACGATCAATCGTCCGGAGCGGCCGCTGGGGACGCACGTGTTCACGGCGCTGTCTTTTGCGGACGATCACGCGCATTTTCGTTGGAATGTCGTGTCGCTTCCGGGCGAGCAGCCCAAGGCGAGCGCCAGGACATTGGCGAACACCTCGCGCATCGAGATGGAGAGACGGTTCGCCCGCGGCAGGCACCGGGATGAATCGGCTGACGCGCCCGACGTGCTGCCATCGCCGCAAACGCCGCAAGAGGCGCTTGCGCGCATCGATATCCCGCAGGACATCATCGATCGAATTTCCGACCTGATCATCCCAGGCTCGTCCTTGATCATCTCCGATCAGGGACTCGGCGGGGAAACCGGCGAAGGCACCGACTTCATCGTCGTCATGCGCTAGCGCATGATCCGGAAAAGCCTGTCCTGGACTTGATCCGCGGTCAGGGACTGTCAGTTGACACAATCAAACTAGATCGGATCAGGACGCGCTCGTTCGAGCGCCATCTCATTCCGACGGACATTTTTTTGTGTTGCGGAACCTGCTCTGGCGGCCGCCTTTCATTTCGACCGACATCCTTGGCCGTATATGCTAGGCCTCGTTTGAGGGGCCATCCATCATTGCAGTTGAAGGAGGATCATCTTGGGTCAGCATTTTTCACTCACCGCTGCGGACAATTTCAAACTCGGCGCCTATCGGGCCGAGCCGAGCGGAACGCCCAAGGGCGGGATCGTCGTCGTTCAGGAGATATTCGGCGTCAATCATCACATTCGCGCGGTGTGTGACCGTCTCGCCGGCGAGGGCTACACCGCAGTAGCGCCCGCGATCTTCGATCGGCAGCATCCGGATTTCGAAAGCGGCTACTCGCCGGACGAAATCGCCAATGCCCGCAAATTCGTCGCCAATCCCGATTGGGGGGCGATGATGAAAGACCTCCAGGCCGCCATCGACGACGCCAAGAAAAGCGGCCCGACGGCGATTATCGGTTACTGCCTCGGCGGCAGCCTCGCCTTCCTTGCGGCTGCGAAGCTGAGCGGACTGTCGGCCGCGATCGGCTATTACGGCGGCCAGATCGCCAAGAATGCCGATGAGAAGCCGAAGGTGCCGACGCAATTGCATTTCGGCGAAAAAGACGCCTCGATCCCGATGAGCGATGTCGAGCTGATCAAACAAAAGCGCGGCGGCGATTGCGAGATCTACGTCTATCCGGGCGCACAGCACGGCTTTTATTGCGACGAGCGCGGCAGCTACGACGAGGCGTCCGCAAAACTCGCCTGGCAGCGGTCGCTCGCCTTCCTGCAAAAGAATCTGAAAAAATAATCGGGCGTTGAACCCGCCGGCATTCATGCATTCACCGGGCCGGCAAAGCCGGTCCGGTCTTTCAGCTCAGGCAAGGCCCGAGAGCGCAATTTGAAGGCTGCCGGGATTGCCGATCAGAACCAGCGCTCTTGCACGCTGACGGTGTCGCCCGGCCGGATCGGGAAGCTCGGCGGCACCGACATGCGCACGATACGGCCGGCGACCGGGCGATCGACGGTCAGGTTTCTGCGAAATGCGCGCGGCGTAAATCCGCCGGCGATGGCGACCGCGGTCTCGGCGGTCATGCGCGGCACATAAGGATATTGGCCGGGCGCAGTCACCTCTCCGAGGATGAAGAAGGGCCGGTACACCACGACCTCGACCGCCACATGCGGCTCGCGGATGAAGCCATTGCGCAGCTTCGCCGCGATTCGAGAGGCCAGCTCTTCGGTAGTGGCACCGCGCGCCAGAACCTGGCCGATGAGCGGCACATCGATACAACCGGCAGCGTCGACCAAATAGGCGTTGGTCAGCCCTTCCTGACCGAACACGACGACGCGAAGCCGGTCGCCGGAATCGAGCGTGTAGTCGAGCGGCGCAACGACCGGCGCGTAGGCCACGGGCCCCGCCGGCACTGCCATGGGAGCTGCCGGCACTGGTATTGGCACCGGTACTGGCATAGGCACCGTCGAAGCAACACGCACCGGCCTTGCGGCCGGTACGGGCGCAGGCGCAGCAAGTGCTGCCTGCGCGGGCGCAGCCACCGCTGCTGGCGGGGGCGCAGGGACGGCGACCGGAGCCGCCACGGGGACCGCCGAAGCAACACGCACTGGCCTTGGACTGGCTACCGGCGCGGGCGCGGCGACCATTTGCTGCACAGCCATCGGCGTCGCGACCGGCGGAGCCGGCGTCATCGCAACCGCAGGAGCCCGCGCCGTCGTGTACGCGGGGCCGGGGGCCGGCGCAGCCGCGGCAGGCGCAGCGACATAGGCCGGAGTTAGAGGCTGATTTGGAACCGGACCTGGCGCCGGATTCGGCGGCGGCGCGTAAGCCACGGCGGGCCTCGACGGGACGTAAGGTCCGCCGGTGCCATAGACGACATGGTCGATCCCCGCCGCGGGATACTGAGCGCCGGCCGGCGGATAGACCATGTAAGCGACGGGTTGCTGAGCACATCCGGCGACCATGGCCGCCATGCCCATCACCAGAAGGAGAAAACGGACAACCCGCATACGCGCCAATCCGGCCTAGTTTGATCAAGCGTTAGGTACGGATTAACGCCGGTTATGGTTAACAATCCCTCACCGCGCGCAAAGCGGCGCGAGATAGCTGGCAAAAGCAGCTGCAAATCCGCGCACGACTGGCAAAGCGCTCAAACCCGGTCGCGGCCGCGATCGCCCGTTCGGCGCTAAGAAGGCCGTTGGTCTTGGCGCGACAAGCGATCGGCAATGGCCAGCAGCAGCATCGCCACGACGAATATCAGGGGGAACGCCGCGACCCACGTGAGCTTCACGTTGTCCGCGCCTTTTTCCAGATCGAGATACCAGGCCAACGCATCGACCGCCGCGATGACGGCGATCGAACCCATGACCCGTTGCTTGAGCGCGCCGAAATCGATCGCCGTCAAACCCTCGGGCCAATCTTCATGGTCACGTGCTTCCACCTTGTGAAGGAAATTCTCGTATCCCGAAAAGACGACAATCAGCACGAGATTGGCGGTCAGCACGATATCGATCATGTTGAGGATGTCGACGATGAGCTCGTGCCAAGTCAGGCCGGGCAAGCGCACCGCGATGTGGTAGAAATCCGCGAAGAAACGCAGAAGCAGCAAGATAAGGGTGAGCGCCAGACCAACAAGGAATGGCGCCAGCAGCCAGCGCGACAGAAACAGCGCCGTTTCGAAGCCGCGTTCGATTGGCCGCATCGATCCCCCACGAAGCCCATCACCGGTACGACTGTGCCGTCAATCGACTCGCGCGGTCAATGCCGGCCGGTGCGCGGATCGAAAAACTCAATCCTGTTTCGGTAACTCTGTTCCGTCGGCGTACCAATCGGCGCGAGACGCCCACTGAGCATGTCGCTCGGGCTTGACCCCAAGGTCATCGTCAAATGCTCCCGCCGGCACAATGGCCTCACGGCCACTGCGCGTGAGATGCGGCAGCGGGGAGCCGCATGTGCGGCAAAAAGAGGTGGCGAAACTTCGCGCGGTGGGAAGATCGTAGCGGACGACCAATTCCTCTCCCTGCAGCCAGCGAAACGCGGCGGCCTTGACCACCGCGTTGCTGGCATGCGCCGTTCCCGTCGCCTTCCGGCACCGCGAACAATGACAGTGGATGAAACGGTCGAACGGCAGATCAACGGCGAAAGTGACACTGCCGCAGAGGCAGCTGCCACGCGCCGTCATCGTCGATTCGTTGGCCGATTCCGTCGCGTCCACGACGCTATCAGGTATGGGCAGGCGCGCTGGCCACGCCGGTTCCGATCTGGCAAGCCACGCCGGTGCCGCCGAGGCCGCAATAGCCGTGCGGATTTTTCGCCAGATACTGCTGGTGGTAGTCCTCGGCGAAGTAGAAGGGCGGCGCGTCGCGGATCTCGGTCGTGATCGGGCCCAGGCCTTCGGCCGCCAGCGCCTTGGCGTAGCTCGCCCGCGAGGCTTCGGCGGCGGCACGCTGCGCCGGCGAGAAGACGTAGATGCCGGAGCGGTATTGCGTGCCGACATCGTTGCCCTGGCGCATGCCCTGCGTCGGGTCATGGTTCTCCCAGAACGTTTTCAACAGCCGCTCGTACGAGATCTTTTTCGGATCGTAGACGACCAGCACGACCTCGTTGTGCCCGGTGCGGCCGCTGCAAACTTCCTCATAAGTCGCATTGGGCGTGAAGCCGCCGGCATAGCCCACCGCGGTGACATACACGCTGTCGCCAAGCTCCCAGAATTTGCGCTCGGCACCCCAGAAGCAGCCAAGCCCGAACATCGCCATCGCCAGCCCCTCCGGATAAGGCCCCTTGAGCGCATGGCCGTTGATGAAATGTTCGCGGGCCGTCGGGATCGGTGAGGAGCGACCCGGCAACGCATCAGCAGCGGCCGGCATTTCGAGCTTCTTTCCGAAGGTGAACATCGGTGTCTCCCTTGCGTGGCAGAGCAAATATAGGCGGCGCGGCGCCACTTCGCAGCCGGTTCGTAATCACGTTTTTGCCGCAGCCGCTTGATTTTTGGTGCGTGCGCCGGCCGCGTCCCAGGTCATGCTCCCACGGCATTTCGTTGCCGACGCTTCCACCCGGCGCGTTTGCCGCTTATTGTGACGCTGCGCGCCCCGCCTTCGAGTCGGCATGCTAAGGAGATGATGAAGATGTCCCGGATGCTTGCGCTTGCCTGCGCACTGGTCGTCTTTGCCCTGGCGGCCGGCACGGTTTCCACCGGCGCCCTTGCCCAGCAAGCTGCGACACCCCCTTACGGAGCTCCGATTACGCTCGACGACGCCAAGCGCGTTATGGCCGCCTCCGAGCTCGAAGCGGCGAAGAATTCGTGGCAGGTCGCCATCACCATCCTGGACAGCGGCGGCAATCTGGTGATGTTCCACAAGGCCGACAACACGCAGCTTGCTTCCATCGCCGCGTCGGAAGGCAAAGCGCGAACCGCGCTCACCTTCAAGCGGCCGAGCAAGGCGCTCGATGACGCGATCGCCGCCGGCGGCGCCGGCTTGCGCCTGTTGGCGGTGAAGGACATCACGCCGCTCGAAGGCGGCATCCCCATCCTGGTCGACGGCAAGATCGTCGGCGCGATCGGCGTGTCGGGCGCGCTGTCCTCGCAGGACGCGCAAGTCGCCAAGGCCGGGACCGACGCCCTGGCGAAGTAGCTCGTCGTCCGGCGACGGGACCGGAGCGCTTTCACATCTGATGCTGCAGGGGTGCGGCTGTGCTAGCGGCAGCCCCATCCGAAGCATGATTTGGCGTGGCGCGCGCGATCAAAAGACGAAACCCACCTTCGGCGAAGCATTGAACCTGCCATATTTCCTCACCAGCTTTAACGGTGGCGGGGTTTAGCGGGTGACGGCATGAGCGGATCACGACAACTGCATCTCGGCGCTTTCATGCGCCCGACCACCATCCATACCGGCGCGTGGCGCTATCCGGGCGCTTTCCCTGACGCCAATTTCAATTTCAACCATCTCAAGCGCTTCGCCCAAACCCTCGAGCGCGGCAAATTCGATGCGTTTTTCATGGCCGATCATCTGGCGGTGCTGAACATGCCGCTCGATGCGCTCAAGCACAGCCACACCGTCACGTCGTTCGAGCCGTTCACGCTCTTGTCCGCGCTCGCCATGGTGACCGAGCATCTCGGGCTGATGGCCACCGGGTCAACCACCTTCGATTCGCCCTACCATGTCGCGCGCCGGTTTGCGTCGCTCGATCACCTCAGCGGCGGCCGCGCCGGCTGGAATATCGTGACCACCTCCAATCCGGATGCGGCGCTGAATTTCGGCATGGACGATCACATGGAGCACGGCGAGCGCTATCGGCGCGCGCGCGAGTTCTACGACGTGGTGACCGGCTTGTGGGATTCCTGGGCCGACGACGCCTTCATCCGCGATGCCGAAAGCGGGCTCTATTTCGATCCCGATAAGCTGCATGTGCTCAATCACAAGGGCCCGTATCTATCCGTGCGCGGGCCGCTCAATATCGCGCGGCCGGTGCAAGGCTGGCCGGTGATCGTGCAGGCTGGCGCATCGGATTCCGGCCGTCAGCTCGCGGCCGAAACCGCCGAAGCCGTGTTCACGCCGCCCGCCAATATCGCTGCCGGCCGCGAATTCTATGCCGACGTGAAGAGCCGCATGGAGAAAGCCGGCCGCGCGCGCGAGCATATGAAGATCATGCCGGCCTGCTTCGTCGTGGTCGGCGACAGCGTCGAAGAGGCGCGCGCCAAGCGGGCCAAGCTCGACAGCCTGGTCTATTACGACAACGCCATCGCCTCGCTGTCGATCGCGCTCGGCCACGACGCCTCGCGCTTCGACCCGGACAAGCCGCTGCCCGCCGACATCCCTGAAAGCAACGCCAGCAAAAGCGCGCGGCAGCGGGTCGTCGAGATGGCGGAGCGGGAGAAGCTCACGGTGCGCCAGCTCGCGCAGCGGCTCGGCGGCTATTCCGGGTTAGCCATGGTGGGCACGCCGCAGACGATTGCCGACGAGATGGAGGAATGGCTCCACACCGACGCCAGCGACGGCTTCACCATCATGTTCCCGTATCTGCCCGGCGGGCTCGATGATTTTGTCGATCGCGTCGTGCCGGAATTGCAGCGCCGCGGATTGTACCGGCGGGAATACGAAGGCAAGACCTTGCGCGAGAATCTCGGATTGCCCAGGCCGACCAACCGCTTTTTCGAGACGCGCAAAGCCGCGGAGTAGTCTCAAAAGCTTGCGCGAAATCCGAATCGACCTGATCGGCCGCTTTCATCCCGCTCGTCCCCGCGAAGGCGGGGACCCGGCTGTTGGCACCCGCCCCTGGATTCCCGCTTGCGTGGGAATGAGCGGAGTTACGCTAGTCTAAAAATGATAGTTGAGGCCGACGCGAACGATGTTCGTGTTGGCATTGCCGCTGACTGCGGTGACGGTCGGAACTGCCGGCGTCGTCGACGGCGTGCCAACGAACAGATATTCGAGCTTCGCGCTCCAGCAGCCCCAGAAGGCCATCTCGGCCCCAGCACCGGCCGTCCAGCTCCAGAAGGTCGTCGAGCTGGAGAAGTTGCCGACCGTGGACTCGGTGCCGCTCCAGGAACTGTCACCGTAAACCGCGCCGGCAGTCGCGTAGAGCAAGATGCGATCCATGGCATAGCCGACGCGGCCCCGAACCGTGCCGAACCACGGCGTCTTAGCCGTCGCGCTGATGGTGGGACCGGCGCTTGCGTTCAGCGAACCACTTGCTGCGGTGCCTTGGAAGTCGGCTTCGGCGCCGAGCACGAAGGGGCCCGTCTGCCAATTGTAGCCGAGCTGCGCGCCGCCGAGAAAACCGTTGTTGCTGACGGTGAATGGGTCCGCGCCGAGCGCGGTGGTGAAGGTGCCCGACCCGTTGGTCCAGCCCCAGCCGGCGTTGCCGCCGATGTAGAAGCCGGTCCAGGAGAAGACCTGCACGACCGGCATGGGAAACGGCGGCGGCAGCGGAGGTGGCAGCGGCGGCACATCGGCGGCCGCAGCGGCGCCTATTCCGCCCGCGACCAGTACTGCGCCCAAGCCAAACACCCGCAAAAGACGAGGCATCATCGCCCCCGCATTGTTTTTCCTCCGCTTGTTATGATTCCGGTAGGGTTAAGCACGGGTTAAGGAGGCGGCGTCGCATCGGCGACCCGCAAGACCCGCCTGGCCGAATCGGCTCGGCGTCAACGCTGTTTGAGAAATTTCCGCACGCTTCGAACATTCGGATCGGAGTCCTGCTTGGCGATCGCACGCCGGAAGCCTTCGCGTTCCTTCAGCGATTGCCAGTAGGCCGCGACAGCCGGAGAAAATTTCGCGTTCAAGCCGATGAATTCAGCCAGCATCAGGGCGAAACCGACCGAGATATCGGCGACGGTGAAGCGTCCGGCACACAATGTCGCTTGTTGGGAAACGACGGCGTCCACACCGCGCAGGCGCGAAAGAAACCATTGCGAATAGTCCGCCGCGACCTGCTCCGATCGCCGCTCCGGCGGTTCAAACAACGAATAGCGCAGCACGATCGTCTGCGGGAACGTCAGCGTCGCCTCGCCGAAATACAGCCAGTTGAGATACGGACCGAAATCCGGCTCCGACGTCTCTACCGCCAGAGGCGTGGGGCCATACCGGGTCACCAGATATTGGCAGATCGCCGCCGACTCGGTCATCCGCATGTTGCCGTCGAAGAATGTCGGCACCGTCCCAAGCGGATTGATGGTGAGATAGTCCGGTACCGCCGCCCGCGGCGGGAAAGGCAGCATCTTCAATTCATAGGACAGGCCCATCTCCTCCAGCGTCCACAGCGGACGAAAGGAACGCGCGTCATGACAATGATAGAGTGTGAGCATGCGTTTCCCTCGATCCCCATTCGTTTCGGCTCTGCTGCCCAGCGATTATAGCGTCAAATAGGCCCGCTGGACCTCCGTATCGTCGGCCAACTGGGCCATCGTTCCTTGCCAGCAGATCTGGCCTTTCTCCAGCATGTAGGCGCGATCCGAAACGAGTCGCGCGAAACCGACATTCTGCTCCGACAACAAGATCGACAGGCCGCGCTTTTTCAGTTCGATGATCGTGTCGGCGATCGCTTCGACGATGAGCGGGGCGATTCCTTCCGACGGCTCGTCGAGCAAAACAATCAGCGGATTGCCCATGAGCGTGCGCGCGATGGTGAGCATCTGTTGTTCGCCGCCGCTCATGCGGGCGCCGGGTCGCGCCCGAAGCTCGGCGAGATTTGGGAAGAGCCGAAACAAAGCGTCCAGCGTCCAGTTAGGCGCTTCGGCGCCATCCTCAAAACGACGCGGCGGTTGCCGGCCGGTATCCAGATTCTCCTCGACTGTCAGGTCGGAAAAGATGCGGCGATCCTCCGGCACGAAACCGACGCCGAGGCGCGCGATCTCGAATGGCCGCAGCTTCGAAACATCGCGTCCGTTGACGCGGACCGTTCCGCTTCGGCGCGCCATCAACCCCATGACGGCCTTCATGGTGGTCGATTTGCCGGCGCCGTTTCTTCCCATCAGCGCGACAACTTCGCCGCGCCCGATGGTGAAGCTCACGTCATAGAGGACTTGCGCCGCGCCGTACCAGGCATTGAGGTTTTCCGCCGCGAGCGCGGGCGCACTCATGAGTTGGCTCATGGGTTTGCTCCTGCGCGCTCGAAGGTTCGGCCGCTGCCGAAATAGACCTCGCGGACCAGCGGATCGGCGCGGATCGTCTTGGCGTCGCCATCGGCGATCAGCCGGCCGCGCGCCATTACCAGAATGCGGTCGGCGAAGGCGAACACGACATCCATCGAATGCTCAGTGAACAGCACCGACACGCCGCGCTCGACCACCAGCTTTTTCACGAGAGCGATCAGCGCGTTGCGCTCGCGCGGCGCCATGCCGGCGGTCGGTTCGTCCATCAGCAGCAGGCGCGGCTCGCTGGCGAGCGCGATGGCAAGCTCGAGCCGTTTGACGTCGCCATAGGCGAGTTCGCGGCACGGCCGGTCGGCAGCGTCCTTCATTCCGACTTGCGCCAGAAGCTCGAGCGCGCGGCCGCGATGATGCGACGCCGCCGGCCGCCACAGCCGATAAGTTTCGTGCGCGTGCGCGATCAGCGCCATCTGCACATTCTCGACCACGGTCATCGAGCCGAAGGTCGCGGCGATCTGAAAGGTGCGGGCGACGCCGCGGCGGCAGATCTCGCGCGGCGGGAGGCCTGCGATATTGCGGCCGTCGAAGCGGATCGTGCCGCTGTCGGGAGCAAGCTGGCCGTTGATGGTGTTGAAGCAAGTCGATTTGCCGGCGCCGTTTGGACCGATCAGCGCCAGGAATTCGCCGTTGCCCACCGAAAAACTCACATCGTCCACGGCGCGAATGCCGCGGAAGCTCTTGAACAAAGAAGCGACAGTAAGCTCGCTCATGCCGGTCGCCGCCGCCACGCTGCGAGCTCGACGAACGCGCCGACGAGTCCGGACGGAAAAGCGAGCACCAAAACAAGAATGATGCCGCCGAGCAGCGCATGCCAATATTCGGTCTGCTGCATGACGAAGTCCTGCAGCACGGCAAAGACCGAAGCGCCGACGACCGGGCCCGCCAATGTTTGAACGCCGCCAAGCAGCACCATGACAAGCCCGTCGATCGAGCGGCCGATGCTGATCGTCTCGGGCGAGATCGAACCTTTGGCGAAAGCGAAGATGCCGCCGGCCACGCCGCAGACAGTTCCGGCGATGGCGAAGCCGAGCCAGTGCACGCGCTTGACGTTAATGCCGATGGCTTCGGCGCGCAGCGGCGAGTCGCGGCCGGCGCGCATCGCATAGCCGAACGGCGCAAACAAAATGCGCCGCAGCAGCAGTACGCCGACAACGACACAGACCAGCGTGAGCAGAAAGAAGATCGACAGCCGGTCGAACGGCGCGCTCGGCCAGATGCCGAGCACGCCGTTGGAGCCGCCGGTGAAGTCCTGCCATTGGAAAACGATCGACCAGACGATCTGCGCAAAGGCGAGCGTGAGCATAGCGAGATAGACGCCGGACAAGCGCACGGCAAACCAGCCAAACAGCAACGCGCCAAAAGCCGCCGCGACCGGCGCGAGCGCGAGCGCCATGCCCATCGGCGCCGCAAGCCATTTCACGGCAAGGGCTGCGCCATAGGCGCCGAGGCCGAAATAAGCGGCATGGCCGAAGGAATGCATGCCGCCCGGCCCCATGATGAAATGCAGGCTGGTCGCGAACAGAACCGCGATCAGCACATCGACGCCGAGCACCAGCGCGTAAGGCTGCGAGCGGGCAAGAAGCGGCAGGCACAGCAAGACGAGCAGCACAAGAATGCTCGCAACCACAAGCGTGCGCGAAGCCGGACGGATCGGCGCTTCGATGGCGGCGCCGCCGCGCACGGCGATTTGCGGACGCCCAAGCAGGCCCTGCGGACGGGCGATCAGCACGATCGCCATCACCAGAAATTCGGCGACCAGCGTGAACTTGGAAAAATTCACGGAGATTCCGGCGATGCTGACAAGCCCGACGCCGATACAGAGCGCCTTGACCTCGGCGACCAGAACGGCCGCGATATATGAGCCGACGATCGAGCCCATGCCGCCGATCACGACGACCACGAAGGCGTCGGTGATCACTGTCAGATCCATGCCGAGATTGGCGGGCTCGCGCGCGATCTGCAGCGCGCCGCCGAGGCCGGCGAGCAGCGAGCCAAGCGCAAAGACGGCGGTGAACAGCACCGCCTGATTGACTCCGAGCGCGCCCAGCATTTCGCGGTCTTCGGTCGCGGCGCGCACCAGCCGGCCGAAACGCGTGCGCGTGAACACCGCATGCAGCACGACCAGCACCAGCGGCGCAATCGCGATCAGGAAAACATCGTAGCTCGGCATGCGCCGGCCGAGAATTTCAATGGCGCCGCGCAAGCCGGGTGCGCGCGGACCGAGCAGGTCCTCCGGTCCCCACAGCCACAGCGTCGCGTCGTTGATGACCAGAAGCAGCGCGAAGGTGGCGAGAAGCTGAAACAATTCCGGCGCGGAATAGAGCCGCCGCAACAGCAGTATCTCGATCAGAGCGCCGATGATGCCGACGGCGACGGCGCTCGCGACGATGCCGCCCCAGTAGCCGAGCGCGCCGTCGAACCTCGTCGCCAGCGTGACGGCGATATAGGTCCCCAGCATGTAGAGCGAGCCGTGCGCGACATTGATGATGCGCGTGACGCCGAAGATGAGAGAAAGCCCGGCCGCGACGAAGAACAGACCGGATGCCGAAGCAAGACCGTCAAGCGCTTGAAAGGCCAGGCCTTGCCAGTTCATCGCGCGTGCGCAGCCCTAATCCGCCGATGCCGGCCGCAGCTTCTTCACTTCGGCGTCGGA
The DNA here is from genome assembly GCA_963845075.1 of uncultured Alphaproteobacteria bacterium. Taxonomy (GTDB): domain Bacteria; phylum Pseudomonadota; class Alphaproteobacteria; order Rhizobiales; family Xanthobacteraceae; genus BOG-931. The sequence continues at coordinate 131,129 of CAWJRE010000052.1, forward strand.
CGGCAGCACGCTGGCGCCATCGACATATTTGAAATCCGTCATGGTGCCGTGGCCATCCTTGAGCGCGAGCTTGCCGACAAAGGCGCCCAGCGTCGCTTGGTGATCGCTGGCGCGGAACGTGAACGGGCCGAACGGGCCGTCGACTTTCAGGCCGCTGAAGGCTTCGACGAGCTTGTCGGTGTCGGTCGAGCCGGCCTTGGCGATGCCGGCGGCCAGCGATTTGACCGACAAATAGCCGACGATCGAACCGACGCGCGGATAGTCGTTGTAGCGTTTCTGGTAGGCGGCCAGAAAAGCCTTGTGCTCGGGCGTGTTGATCTCATTCCAGGGATAGCCGGTGACGATCCAGCCCGCCGGCGCCTCGTCCTTCAGCGGATCGAGGTATTCCGGCTCGCCGCCCAAGAGATCGACCACGACGCGATCTTTAAATGTGCCGCGGGTCGAGCCCTCGCGGACGAATTTGGTCAGATCGCCGGCAAACAGCGCGCTGAAAATCGCGTCGGGCTTGGCGTCGTCGATGGCCTGCGCCACCGCGCCGGCATCAATCTTGCCGAGCGGGGACGCTTGCTCGGTGACGAATTCCACGTCCGGCTGCTTCGCCTTCATCATCTCCTTGAAGGCCGCGGCGGCCGACTGGCCGTATTCGAAATTCGGATAGACCAGCGCCCAGCGCTTTTTCTTCGCCGCCAGCGCGTCGGGCAGCAGCATCGCCACCTGCATGTAGGTCGAGGGCCGCAGCCGGAAGGTATAGCGGTTGCCGTTCGCCCAGGTGATCTTGTCGGTCAGCGGCTCGGCGGCGAGAAAGAACACCTTCTTCTTGCCGGCGAATTCCGTGACCGCCAATCCGACATTGGACAGAAACGTGCCGAAGAGAATGTTGAGATCGCTGCCGGTCGTCAATTCCTCAGCAACCCGCACCGCGTCGCCCGGATTGGCGCCGTCGTCGCGCGAGACGATCTCAAGCTTCTTGCCCAGCACACCGCCGGCGGCGTTGATCTCGTCGACAGCCATTTCCCAGCCTTTCTTGTAGGGGTCGAGAAAGGCCGGCTGGCTCTTGTAGCTATTGAGCTCGCCGATCTTGATGGTTTGTTGCGCAGAGGCCGGCGCTGCCGCAGCTGAAAGGGCGATCGCAGCAGCAGCAATAAGAGCGTGAGCGCGCATAAAACTCTCTCCTATCCGCACGTTTTCGGCGTCCTTTGCTCCATATCACGCCGCACCGGCGCCCGCAGCAACGATCGCCTGCATCTTCGCCGCATCAATCCGCTTGCCGTGGCTGATCACATGCGCCGGCGGGCCGTGATAGCGGAGCGCCTCGACCTCGTCCGGCTGATCCAGCACCACGAGGTTTGCCGGCGCGCCGACCGAGAGGCCAAATCCGTCAAGATTGATGGCCTTGGCCGGCTCGGTCGTGATCATGTCGTAGAGCGCCACGACGTCCTGCCGCGTCATCATCCAGAGAAGGTGCGCGGCCAAAAACGCCACTTCCAGCATGTTGTTGCGGCCGAAGGTGTAATAGGCATCGGAAATATCGTCCTGGCCGAGGCACACACGCACGCCTTCTGCGCGCAATTCCTTGACCCGCGCATGCAACGGCCCGGTATGCGGATCGGTCACCACGGCTACGCCAGCGGTTTTGAGAAGCCGGGCGAGGCGCTGGACGTAGGGCGCAGGGTAAAGGCTCATGGCGCGGCAATGATGCGCGAGCGCCCTGCCCTGCCAGCCGCGCTTGATGGTTTCGACGGCCATCATCTCCAGCGTCCGCAAACCCGGATCGCCGGCGTCGTCGAGCAGCATCGACACGTCTTTGTTGAATTCCTGCGCCAGATCGAAACAGGTGCGAATGTGGGCCGCGGCTTCATCGCCGGTCAATTCGATCCACGGAATGCCGCCGACCACATCGGCGCCAAGTGCCATGGCCTGGTGCATCAATTCCGCCGCGCCCGGCTCGCGCACAATGCCGTCTTGCGCAAAGGCGACGACCTGCAGGTCGACAATGCCGCGGAATTCGTCGCGCACGCGGAGCAACGCCTTGACGCCTTCGAGCCGCGCCTTGGCGTCCACGTCGGCGAAGGCACGGATGTGCAAATTGCCGTGCAACGCTGCGAGCGCAACCGCGCGGCGGGCGTTTTCCACGATCCACCCTTCGGCGTATTTCTCCTTGATCTTGCTGGCGAGCTCGATGCCGGAGAGCGCCTTGCCCATGCCTTCGCCCTGATAGGCGCGGAGCGCCTCCTCCTCCATCATCGGCAAAGTCCAGACCTTGCACAGATGCAGGTGCGGATTGACGAAACTCTCCGTCACCAGATTGCCGCGGGCGTCGATTTCGGTTGCGGCAGCGCTATCGAGACGCGACGCAATGGCGGCGACGCGACCGTCCTTGATGCCGATGTCGGCATACCGATCGGAGGAGCCACGCAGGCGAGCATGGCGGATCGCGATGTCGAACGCTTGAGTATTCATCTCAGCAGAGGGCGGCGGCGCCAATCCTTAACGGGAGCAGGTGACGGCGAGGATAGAAGCGTGCGTCATACGCTGCAAATTCCGCGCCGCTAGAAATTTTCATCGCTTGCTACTTTAGAGCGGGATGACTTTTCTTCGAAACGTCATCCCTCTCCAGCCTTTTGTTTGCGCATGATCCGTTCCGAAAACCGGTTTCCACTTTTCGGGATCATGCTGTAGTGCCCAGGGCTGGACTCAAATTGGACTTTCGCGGTATCGGCCTGTCAGAACGCTATCTGATCGGCAAATTCTCGAACGCGAAGGAATCGTCATGGAACGTCGGATGTCGAGTATGACGCAAATGGAGATCGCCAAGATCATCGGCGAGCGCAAGCCGGTCATACTGCCGACCGGGGCGACCGAAGCCCACGGTCCGCACATGCCGACCGACACCGATACGCATCAGGCCGAATATATCGCACTCAGACTGGCCGAGCGGATCGACGCCGTGGTCGCGCCGCCGGTGGCTTATGGCATCTCGAAGACTTTCGAGTTCTTTCCCGGCACGATCTCGCTGTCGATTCCCACGTATCAGACCATGATCTTTGAGATCGGCGCGGCGCTGATCAAGCAGGGCTTCCATCATTTGATCATTCTGAACGGCAATCGCCCGAGCGGCACCGCCAATGACCAGGTCGCCCGGCATCTGGTGGACGAACTCGACAAAGAGTTCGACTTCATCGTTTCGGCTGTCAGCTACTGGGAACCGGCGGCGGCCAAGATTCACGCCATGCGCAAATCGGTGCCCGGCGGCATGGGCCACGGCTGCGAACTGGAAACGGCCTTCCAACTCGCGACGCGCCCGGAACTGGTGAAAATGGCCGAGCTTGCGGGCGCGAAATATGGACCGGTCGGCTGGGACCTGGTCGCACCCAGCAATCCGACGCGCACCTATATGCGCCGGCCGCGGCCCGCCGCCGGCCACGCCGCGATTTTCGGCGATCCCACCAAGGCCACCGCCGAAGCCGGCAACGCCTTCATCGATGCGGCAGTCGACGGCTTGGTGGAGACCTTCAAGAACCTGCAAGGCTCCTATCAGGAGCGGCGCTGAGCGGGCGCAGGTTTCCGTCCGTTGACCGGATCCGGCCGCCAGCCGAGGTCCATCGATGCCAGATGCGCGGCGTGCAGGAGATGTTCGAGCAGCTCGTCGCGCTTGCGCTCGTTCTGCAGCAGCGTCTTGCGTCCGATGAAGCACAGCGAGGCGATCACGCGGCCGCTAACGTCGCGGATCGGCGCCGCCATCGAGCCGGTAAACGGCTGAACGTCGGCGATGGTGACCGAATAACCGCGCTGGCGGATTTGTTCCAGATCCTTCCGCAACACTTCGGGATCGGTGATCGTGAGCTCGGTGAGCCGTTCCAGCGGCCGCCGCAAATATTGCTCGATGAAATCCGGCGTTTCGAAAGCGAGCAGCACGCGCCCTTTTGAGCCGCAATGCAGCGGGAAGTGGTAACCGTACTGCGCCTTAGCAATCTCGGTTGCATAAGGCTGTGCTGAATAGATCGCCACCGCCTGATCGCGGACGCGCTCGGCCAATTGCACGGCGATACCCTCGATCTTCTCGGGTTTCTGCAAATAGGGGATCGCCGCACGGAGCACGCGATGGTTGGCCATGTACGTCGCGCCGGCAAACCACAGCGCCGGACCGATTTCATAGCGTTTGGTCTCCGGATCGCGCCGCAGAAAATCGGCTTTGGTGAGCTGGGTGATGATGCGATGCACTGTCGCCCACGGCAGCCCCATTTCCTGAGTCACGTCGACCACGCGCCCGGGCCGCACCGCCAAATGCTCGATGATCGCCAGCGACCGCGACATTCCCCGCAAATCTTCCAAACCGCTGCCGTTCTTCGCGGGCTTTCGCTGCTTGCGGCCGGAACGCGCCGCTTTAACGGCGGTGGCCGGCGGAGATCTCTCAGGCATGCCTCTGTACATGATGAATTTCCCAGCTGACTCTCGCTCAATCGACAGGCAGCACAACCATTCTATCAAACGCCGTTGTGGCGCGTGAGTTGATTGACAGTCCGTCCGTTATGTAGATATCGTATTCGGGTTGCGGATACACGCGTTATGTGAGGGCCGCTGGTAGAATGAAGCCGCCGCTGTTTCGGTATGAGGCTCCGCGGACCCTCCGGGACGCTGTCGCCGTCCTCGCAAGCGACCCCGACGCGATGGTGCTGGCTGGCGGCCAGAGCCTTGTCCCGGCAATGAATTTCCGCGTCGCCACACCTTCTCTGCTGGTCGATATCCAGCATGTCGAGGGCCTCAAAGGCATCGCCATAGAGGGCGATACCATCGTCATCAAGGCGATGACGCGGCATCGCGAGCTCGAGCTTGATCCCGACGTGCGGCGGGTCAATCCGCTCATTGCTGAAACCATGCAGCACGTCGCCCATGTGCCGATCCGCAATCGCGGCACTGTTGTCGGCAGCCTTTGCCACGCCGACCCGTCGGCCGAGATGCCGCTGTTGTTTGTGCTCTTGGACGGCACGCTGGTCGCGACCAGTCCTGTGGGAACGCGCCACATCGCGGCCGCGGATTTTTTCCAATCCTTCCTCACCACCAGCCGACGCCAGGATGAAATCGTGGTGGAGGCGCGGCTGCCAGCTTTGCCTGTCGGCGCGGGCTTCGCCTTCGACGAGGTGACGCGGCGGCACGGCGATTTTGCCCTGGTCGGCATCGGCTGTGTGCTTTCACTCGACGGCAGCGGCCGCGTGCAAAACATACGGCTCGCGGCTTGCGGAATTTCCGATCGGCCGGTGCGTCTGAAGGCGGCTGAAGCGGCGCTCAATGGCAGCCTTCTTGCAGCCGGCGATCTTGCTGCCGCGGCGCGGGCATCGGCGGATGCGGTAACACAAACAGACGACATGAATACTTCGATGTCCTACAGGCGGCGTGTATTGAGTGGTTTGATCCAGCGGCTGGTGCCGATCGCCGCAAGCCGCGCGCGCGGAGGAAAGCGGCAATGAAACGCTCCGCGATCCGGCCATCGATTCCCGAACGTTCGGAAGATCCCCGTGTCGAGGTATCGCTGACCGTCAACGGCCAGCCGGTCAAGCGCACGGTCAGCGTGCGCATGCTGCTGAGCGATTTCTTGCGCCACGAGCTTGGGCTCACCGGCACGCATGTCGGCTGCGAACATGGGGTTTGCGGCTGCTGCACGGTCCATATCGACGGCAAGGCCGGCCGCTCCTGCCTGACGCTTGCGGTGCAGGCGAACGGCTGCAACATCCGCACCATCGAGGATGTCGCCGCCGATAACGGCGCGCTGCACCCGGTCCAGCAGGCGTTCAAGGAATGCCACGCCCTGCAGTGCGGCTTTTGCACGCCCGGCATGGTGATGAACGTGCTCAGCCGGTTCGAGGAGCGCGAGCCGCTCGATCTTTCCGAAGACGGCATTCGCGATCTTCTTTCGGGCAATCTGTGCCGCTGCACCGGCTACATCAACATCATCGCGGCGGTGCGGCGCGCTGCCGAGCTTCTCGGCCGCGCCTGACGGACATCTGCCATGTCGACACGCACATTCGGCGCCCGCATTGAACGCAATATCGATCCGAAGCTGCTGCGCGGCGAAGGTGCCTTTGTCGACGACATTCCGCTGACCAACCCGCTGCATGTCGCCTTCCTGCGCAGCCCGATAGCCCGCGCGCGCATCAAGACAATCGACGTCAGCGCCGCCAGAGCCTATCCGGGCGTCGCCTCGGTCTATACCTGCGACGATATCGGCCCGCTCGACATGGCGATGCCGCTGCTCATTCCGCATCCGTCGATGAAAAACCCGAAGACGCAGCGGCCGCTGGCGCGCGGCGAGGTGTATTACGTCGGCCAGACCATCGCCATGGTCGTTGCGGTCGACCGCTATACCGCCGAAGACGCGGCCGCGCTGATCGAGGTCGAATACGAGCATCTTGCGGTCGAGATGGACATGAAATGCGCGCTGCAGAACGGCGCGCCGCTGGTTCATGCCGACGTGCCCAACAATCTCGCCGCGCATTTCATCCAGACATCCGGCGATCCGGATGCGGCCTTCGCGCGCGCCGAACATTTCACCAAGATCGAAGTGCAGGTCGACCGCTCCACCGCAGCGCCGATGGAATGCCGCGCGGTGGCGGCGCGCTGGGATGCGGTGTCGGGCGAGCTCACCGTCTGGGACGGCACGCAGGCGCCGATCTCGGTGCGCGGCGGCCTCGCCTCGATCTTCAACCTCGACGAAGACAAGGTGCGGGTGATTGCGCCCGATGTCGGCGGCGGCTTCGGCCAGAAGGTGCTGCTGTTCTATCCGGACGAATTGCTGGTCCCGATGGCGGCGATGCAACTCGGCCGTCCGGTGAAATACATCGAGGACCGGCGCGAGAATTTCATCGGCTCCTCGCACGAGCGCACGCAAATCCACGCCATCGAGCTTGCGGCGCTCAAGACCGGCGAAGTGATCGGGCTGCGCGACAGCTTCCTGCACGATACCGGCGCGTTCATTCCGTACGGCATCGCGGTGGCGCAGGTCGCTTCCACCTCGATCGCCGGGCCCTATCGCATTCCCAACATCTGGGTCGAGTTCAAGGCGGTCTATACCCCGACCGTGCAGGTGACGCCCTATCGCGGCTGCGGACGGCCGCAGGCCTGCTTCGCGATCGAACGCGCCATGGATCAGCTCGCCGAGGAACTCGGCATCGATCGCTTCGAGATCCGCCGCCGCAATTTCATTTCCGAGAAGGAGTTCCCCTATCCGCGCGAAGGATTGCTGTTCGCCGACGGGCTCAAGGTGACGCTCGACAGCGGCCAATACGGCAAGGCGCTCGGCATGGCGGTCGATGCGCTCGGCGGACCGAAATTCCGCGTCGAGCAGGAGAAAGCCCGCGCCGAAGGCAAATATCTCGGCTTGGGGCTTGCCTGCTATGTGGAAGGAACGGGTCTCGGCCCCTATGAAGGCGGCCACATCCGCATCCATCCGATCACCGGCAAGGTCTACGTCAACACCGGGCTTTCGACCCAAGGCCAAGGCCACGACACCGTATTTGCGCAGATCGTCGCCGACCAGGTCGGCGTCTCGCCGGCCGACGTGATTGTGGTCGAAGGCGATACCAAAGCTTTCGACTGGGGCGTCGCCACGTTTGCCAGCCGCGCCGCGGTGGTGAGCGGCAACGCCATCCACAAAGCGGCGCTGACGGTGCGGCAGAAGGTTTTGGAAGCCGCCGCCAATATGCTGGAAGTCGACATCGGCGAAATCGATCTGCGCGACTCCGCCGCCTGGATCAAAGGCTCGAACCGCTTCGTGCCGCTGGCGGCGATCGCGACCGCGAGCAATCCGCTGCGCTACGCGTTCAATGAAGCCGCACAAGCGGCGACGCAGTTCGCGCCCGCGAGCAAACACGACGGGCCGCCGCTCGCCGAGGGGCAGGCGCCCGGCATCGAAGCGACCGAGTATTACAGCCCGTCGGCATCGACCTGGGCTTACGGCGTGCACGCGGCGATCATCGAGGTCGATCCGCAACTGTGCACGGTCAAGATCCAGAAATACGTGTGCATCCACGATTGCGGCAACATGATCAATCCGATGATCGTGGAAGGACAGGTGTGCGGCGGCATCGCGCAGGGCATCGGCGGCGCGCTGTACGAGAAACTCGAATATCAACCCGACGGCAATCTCGCCAACGCGAGCCTGATGGATTTTTTGGTGCCCTACGCGACCGAGATTCCGCCGGTATCGATCTTGCATCTGGAAACGCCGTCGCCGCTCAACCCGCTTGGGGTCAAGGGCGTCGGCGAAGCAGGTTGCATTGCGGTCGGCGCCGTCGTGGCCTCGGGGGTCGAAGATGCGCTGCGGCCGCTCGGGCCGATCAAGATACGCCATGTGCCGCTCACGCCGCGCATGATCAGCGAGGCGCTGGAGCAAGCTGGCGTCTAGAGCGCGATGGCTCTGGGTTGAATCGTCATCGCGCTCTAGATCTTTGGTGGAGCATGATCTTTTCGGAAAACCGGCATCCACTTTTCCGGATCATGCTCTAGGCGGACGGTCATACATCCGGTTGCCGGCGTTGCCGACCCAACCGGGGGGTATGGACGTTTTGAATAGATTGAAATATTTTTAATGGGATTAATCCCCGGGAGGATTGATGTGCAGGAGATCGGCGCGAGCCGAAGTCGAAGCTGGGAAAGGTAGTACTGCAATCGTGACTTAGTTGCCGCCGGCAATGGGCCGTCGGCAGAAGCCAGAGGGAGACTAAAGATGTTCAGTAAATTAGCTCTCGTCGCAGGGACAGCCGCCCTGCTGGCGACCGGATCAGCCTGGGCCGAAGGATTTACCCTGAAAGCTCCGCCGAAGGCCGCGTTCCTGTTCTTCAAGGAAAAGAATGACGGCGGCTGGACGCAAGCTTTCGAAGAAGCGCGCGTCAAGATGGAAAAGGCGCTGGGGATGCAAATTCCCTACGTGGAAAACATCGCCGAGGACGCCGCCCAGATTACGCCGCCGGCGGAGAAGTTCATCCAACGCGGCTACAACATCATCATCGGCACCGCCTTCGGTTATTCCGACACGTTCAAGGAACTCGCCGCCAAGCATCCGGACGTCGCCTTCCTCAACGCCGCAGGCACGACCAACGGCCCGAACCTGCAATCGTTTTACGGACGCACCTACGAGAGCCAGTATCTCTGCGGCATGGTTGCCGGCGGCGTCTCGAAATCAGGCAAGCTCGGCTTCGTCGGCGCCAATCCGTTCGGCATCGTCAACTGGACGGTCAACGCCTACGAGCTGGGGGCGGAGAAGCTCAATCCCAAGGCGACCGTGACGGCGGTGTTCATCGGCGCCTGGAACGATCCGGTCAAGGAACGCGCCGCCGCTGAAGCGCTCGCCGACGAAGGCATCGATGTCATCGGCCAGCACGTCGACACGCCGACCGTGCAGATCGTGGCGCAGGAACGCAAGATCCACGGCACAGGTCACCATCGCGACCTGCGCGAATTTGCCCCGAAGGCGACCCTGTGCTCGTCCGCCTGGGTCTGGGACAAGTATCTGATCACCGAGATCAAAAAGATCCAGGCTGGTAACTGGGTGACGAGCCCCTATGGCGACTTCATCTCGATCAAAGACGGCGGCACCGATATCGCCTGCTGCAGCGCCGACGTGCCGAAGGACGTCGTCGACAAGGTGATGGCCGCCCGTCAGGAGATCATCGACGGCAAGCTGCATGTCTATGCAGGTCCGATCAAGGACCGCGACGGCAAGGAGCGCGTGCCCGCCGGCAAGGTCATCAGCGACGCCGATCTGTGGAAGATGGATTGGTATGTTCCCGGCGTGATCACGCAGAAAAAGTAAGTTGAAACTTGAGCGTGGCGCCCGCCCGGGAACGGCGCCACGCTTTGCTTCCCTGGAGTGCGGTGATGGTCGCGGCCCTTAAGCTCGTAGGGGTCAGGAAATCGTTTGACGGATTCGTCGCCCTGGACGACGCGGAGTTCGAGGCGAGAGCCGGCGAAGTCCATGCGCTGTTGGGCGAGAACGGAGCCGGCAAGTCGTCGCTTATGAATGTGGCGGCCGGTCTCTACACGCCGGAAGCCGGACAGATTTTCGTCAACGGCGAAGAGGTGGTGCTGAGCGGTCCGCGCGACGCCACCGCGTGCCGCATCGGCATGGTGCATCAGGAATTCAAGCTGGTGCGGCCGTTCACCGTCGTTGAAAACGTGCTGCTCGCCAATTGGCGCGGCCGGTTCGCGCCCGGCGTGCGCGAGATCGAACGCCAGATCGAAAAGCAGGCGGCAGAGCTCGGATTCGAAATCGATCCCGGAAGCCGCATCGACGAATTGTCGATCGCCGAGCGCCAGCGCGTCGAGATCATCAAGGTGCTGCTGGCCGGCGCGCGTATTCTCATTCTCGACGAACCGACCGCTGTGCTGACCGACGAAGAAGCGGTGCGGCTGTTGACGACCGTGCGCGCGCTTGCCGCCGGCGGCGCCGCTGTCGTGCTCGTCACTCACAAGCTCGGCGAGGTGACCGCTTTCACCGATCGGGTCACGGTGATGCGCAACGGCCGCGCCGTCGCGCTGCTCGATTCACGCGCCACGGACGCAGCCGAACTGACGCGGCTTGCGGTCGGCACAGCGGTTGCTTCGCCGCGCCGCGCCTCGTCGCCGCCCGGCGAGCCGCGGATCACGGTGAAAAGCCTGCAGGCGGCGCGCGCCGACGGGCACGTCACCGTCAATGACGTGAGCTTTTATGTACGCGCCGGTGAGATCTATGGCATCGCGGGCGTCGGCGGTAACGGCCAGACGGAATTGGTGGAAGCACTCACCGGCGTGCGCGCGCCGCTTGCCGGATCGATCGAGATCGAAGGCGCCGGAAATGCCACCGGCGCATCGCCCGAACGCTTGCGCGATCTCGGCATCGCCTGCATTCCCGCCGACCGTTTCGGCTACGGCATCGCCGGCGGCCTGTCGGTGGTCGACAATTTTTGTGTCGGCCATATCAACGAGGGCACCTACGGCTCGTGGCTACGCACCAATGGGGCGGCGATGCGCGAGGCGACGGCCGAAGCGGTCGGCGAGTTCGATGTGCAGGGCGTTCGCGCCTTGCGGCAGCGCGCGGCTTTGCTCTCCGGCGGCAACGCGCAAAAGCTGATCATCGCGCGGGAATTCAGCCGCAACCCGAAAGTCATCGTGGCGCACAGTCCAAGCCGCGGTCTCGACGTGCGCGCCTGCGCGGCGGTGCATGAGCGCCTTCTGAAAGCGCGCGCCGGCGGCGCCGCCATCTTGCTGATCAGCGATGACCTCGATGAGGTGCTCAATCTCTCCGATCGCATCGGCGTCATGACGCGCGGCCGGATCGCCGCCGAGTTCGAGGCGCCGGCCGACCGCCAGGCTGTCGGCCGGGTCATGGTGCACCATGCTTAACAACACCGTCTCGGCCGCAACCAGCGCACAGCCGACGCTCATGAAGCGGACCAGCCACGGCTGGCGGCTCGGAAGGCTCAATCTCGAACTCCGCCAGCACATGTCGCCTTGGCTTCAGGCGCTGATCCTGGCCTGTGCGCTTGTCGTCGGGCTCGGCATTTCGGCAGCGTTGCTGATCGCGGCCGGCGTGAAGCCTTCGGCCTTGTTCGACGAGTTCATCGTCGAGAATTTCAGCGACCCGGAGAATTTGCACTCGATCCTGTTTCAGGCGGCGCCGCTGATTTTCGTCGGCGTCAGCGCGGCGCTCGCTTTCCGAGTGCGCTTCTGGAATCTCGGCATCGAAGGCCAGATGATCTGGGGCGGCATCGGCGCGACCGCCGTGTCGTTCTACGACATCGGGCCGCCGGCCACGCGAATACCGTTGATGATGCTGTTCGCGGCGCTGGCCGGCATGGCCTGGATCATCGTTCCGCTCTGGCTGCGCGTGCGCTGGCGCGTCAACGAGATCATCGTGACGCTGCTGCTCAACTACGTTGCGTTCAATTTTCTGCTTCACCTCCTCTACGGCGCTTGGCTCGACCCGAAGGATAATTTCCCGCACTCACCGCAATTCCGCGCCTTCGAGCGGCTGCCCGAACTCGGTTTCGGCGTCAGCAGCGCGCTGGTGCTGGCGCTGATTTTCACAGCGCTGAGCGGCTGGCTCGTTATGTTCACGCGGTTCGGCTTCTACACCAAATTCGTCCATGACAACGACCGCATGGCGCTGGCCGTCGGCGTGCCGATCGGGCTTGTGACGCTCGTCTCCGCGCTCCTCTCGGGCGCGTTGTCCGCGCTCGCTGGATTCGTGATCGCCGCCGCCCAGGAAGGCCGGCTCACGCAATCCTATTTCGAGGGCTACGGATTTTCCGGAATCCTGATCGCCTTCCTGGCGCGCAACAATCCGATCGCCGCCATGGTGGTGGCGATACTGGTGGCGGTGTTGTTCGTCTCGGGCCGCAGCCTGCAGGTTTTCTATCAGATACCGTTCGCCATGGTTCAACTGATCCAGGCGATCATCGTCATCAGCGTCGCCGCGTCGGAATTTCTGATGCGGCATCGCGTGCACTGGGTGCGTTAAACACACCGATACGTTAGACAGAGAGAGAGCGTGCTGCATTTCACCGTCAATTGGTTGGCCGGAACGCCGAGCTTCGCGGCGCCTTATGCGCTTGCCGCGCTCGGGCTGATCGTCAGCGAGCGGGCGGGCGTGCTGTCGCTCGGAGCCGAGGGCTTCATGCTGGTCGGTGCGCTGGCCGGCGTCGCGACCGAGCTCGAACTTGGCGGCTATCCAAGCATCGCCCTTCTGGTCGCGATGCTCGCGGCCGCGGTCGTCTCGCTGCTGTTCGCGTTTCTCGTCGTGTTCCTGCGGGTCAATCAGGTGATCGCAGGCCTTGCGGTGGTGTTCTTTTGTCACGGGCTGACCAGCCTGGTCGGCACGCTTGGCGGCTGGACCAATCGCGCGATCACCGGCATGCACGCGGTCGCCATCTGGCCGCTGTCGGATATCCCGATCGTCGGCAAAATTCTGTTCACCCAGGACGTCGTCGTCTATCTCACGATCCCGATCTTCTTTCTGGTCAACTATGTCTTGACCCGATCGATGCTCGGCTTGCGACTGCGCTCGGTCGGCGAAAATCCGGAAGCCGCGGATGCCTCCGGCGTCAGTGTGTCGCTCTACCGGCTCGGCGCGGTCGTCGCCGGCTCGGCGCTTATCGGGCTCGCCGGCGGCTATCTGTCGGTCGTCGACGTGAAGCTGTGGGTTCCCGGTATCAGCGGCGGCCGCGGCTGGATCGCGATTGCGCTTGTGATCTTCGCGCGCTGGCAGCCCTGGCGGGCTTTGTTCGGCGCTTTGCTGTTCGGCGGCATCGAGGCGCTCATTCCGCGCATCGCCGCCGCCGGGATTCAGTTGCCGCAATATTTCCTGCTGATGACGCCGTATCTCGCCACCATCGCCGTGATGGTGTGGGCGGCGGTGACCAAGTTCGGACGCTCGAACGAACCGGCCGCGCTCGGGCAGCCGCACATTCGCGAAGAGCGGCGCTAGAGCATGATCCGGAAAAGCGGAGGCCGGTTTTCCGAAAAGATCATGCTCCACAGAAAGACTTGCGGTCGGACGGCGTTTGCGTCCAATATGCGGTATTCGGATATTATATCCGTATAGTGGATATTAGAGATGGGCCTGAGAATCGCGATCGATACCGGCGGCACCTTCACCGATATTGTCGCCATTGACGAAGACACCGGCGACATCACCGCCACCAAGACGCCGTCTACGCCCGATGATCCGAGCGTCGGCCTGGTCGAGGGCGTGCGCAAAGTTCTCAAGGCCGCCGGCGGCGAACCCACCGACGTGCATATGCTGCTGCACGGCTCGACGGTCGCGACCAATGCGGTGCTGGAGCACAAGTTCGACGGCTTGGGCCTCCTGGTCACCAAGGGCTTCCGCCATCTGATCGAGATCGCCCGCCAGTCGGTGCCGGACGGCTACGGCAATTCGTTCTTCTGGGTGAAGCCGCGGCGTCTGGTGCCGCTGCACCTTGTTCGCGAAGTGCCCGGCCGGCTGCGCTTCGACGGCAGCGAACTCGATCCGCTTGACGAGGCCGCCGTCATCGCGGGCGTGCAGGAACTGGTCGAAGACGGCGTGCGCTGCGTCGCCGTGTGCCTCCTCCACGCCTATGCCAACGACGCGCACGAGAAGCGCGTCGGCGAGCTGATCGCCAAACACTTCCCCGACATTTTCGTCTCGCTGTCGTCGGTGGTGCTGCCGGAATATCGCGAATACGAGCGTGCGATGACGACGCTGATCGATGTGCTGGTGAAGCCCTATTGCCGCACTTACCTACAACGCGCCGCCGACAAGATCCGCTCGACCTCCGGCAATATTCCGTTCCTGATCATGCAGTCGAACGGCGGCATCGTGAAACATTCGACCGCCGGCGAGCGGCCTGTGACGATGCTTTTGTCCGGCCCGGCCGCCGGCGTGCTCGGCTCGGTGCATACCGCGCAGCTTGCCGGCTATCGGGACATTCTCACCATCGACGTCGGCGGCACCTCGACCGACGTGTCGATCATCGAAAATCATCAGCCGCGCTATACCTCGACCTCGATGGTCGAGAGCTATCCGGTGAAGACGCCGATGCTCGACATCGTCACCGTCGGTTCCGGCGGCGGCTCAATCGTCTGGACCAACTCGTACGGTCAACTGAAAGTCGGCCCGCAGAGCGCCGGCGCCAATCCCGGCCCGATTTGCTACGGCAAGGGCGGCACCAAGCCGACCGTCACTGACGCCGCCGTGGCGCTCGGCCGCTTGCCGGCGGCTTTGGTCGGCGGCGAGATCGAACTCGACGCGGCCGCCGCGCGCCGCGCCTTCGTCGCGATGGGCGAGCAACTCGGCCTCGACCCGGACGAGCTTGCCGCCGGCGCGCTCGAAATCGCCGCCGCCAATCAGGTGTTCGGCATCCGCCAGGTCACGACCGTTCGCGGCCGCGAGCCGGGCGACTATGCGATGGTCGCCTTCGGTGGCGCGGGCGGATTGTTCGCCACCGAAGTCGCCGACTTTCTCGGCATCGGCACGGTGATATCGCCGCCCGATCCGGGCAATCTGTGCGCCTTCGGCCTCCATGTCTGCGATGTCACCCGCGATTATATCCGCACGATGGTGCGCAGGCAGAGCGCGGCCGACGCAGAGGAGATTCTCGCCGCCTGGGGCGAGCTGGAGCGGCTCGGTTTCTCCGACATCGAGGCCGAAGGAATTTCAAAGGACGCGATCGCGATCCAATTCGTCGCCGACGTGCGCTATTTCGGCGAAGGCCATGAAGTCCATGTCGAGATTCCGGAAGGCCTCTCCGGACAGGCCATGCTGGATTTCATGTGGGAGGAATTCCACAAGGTGCATGACAGTACCTTCGGTTTCAACTATCGCGGCCAGCAGGACGTCGAACTGGTCAATCTGCGGGTGCGCGCCGTCGGCCGGCAGAGCCGGCCGCAAATCAAGGCGATCGAGAGCGCGCGAAGCGAGGCGGCGCCGTTCGGCGAGCGCAAGGTTTATTGGCGCGCGACCGGCTGGATCGACGTGCCGCTGTTCCGCCGCTCGGAGCTCGCGCTCAATCAGCACATCGCCGGCCCCGCCATCATCGAGGAATACGGCTCGACCATCGTGATGCCGCCCGGCTGGGCGCTGCACACCGACCGTTATCGCAATCTCATTCTCGAGCATGATCCGGAAAAGTGGAAGCCGGCTTTCCGAACAGACCATGCTCAACCGCAAAGCTGAAGCACGATCGATCCGAAGCGATCGCGCTCAGAGCATGATCCCGAAAAAGCCTGCCCCGGACTTGATCCGGGGTGGAAGTCGGTTTTCGGAAAAGATCATGCTCAAACGAAGAAGCTAGACCGTGATCCGATTCAATTGGATTGGATCACGGTCTGGAGTGGACGCTGAAAGGAAACGCCATGCAACATTCCGCATCGCGCCGCACGCTCGGTCCGATCGAGCTTGAAGTCATCCACGGCACCATCCGCGCCGCCGAGCTCGAAATCGAAGCCGCGGTCGAGCGCACCTCGCGCTCGCCGATGATCCGCGATCAGCACGACTATCGGGTGGCGCTGTTCGACGCCAAGGGCCGCAAGCTCACCGGCCGCTCCTACTCCGCGATCGTGGAGCCGGTGTTCGAATATTTCGGCGCCGACGACATCCATCCCGGCGATGTGTTCTTCTGGAACGATCCCTACAATTCCTCGGGCGGCATCGGGCATGTGCCCGACCTCTGCACCACTGTGCCGATTTTCTACGGCGATCGCCTGATCGGCTTCAGCCAGGTGTTCGGCCACCATGACGATGTCGGCGGCTCGGTGCCCGGAAGCCTGCCGGTGCACGCCACCGATAGCTGGATGGAGGGTCTGCTCGTTCCGCCGATCAAGCTTTATGAACGCGGCAAACGCAACGAAGCCGCATTCCGCATCATCGTGCGCAATTCGCGCCTGTCGGAGCATCTGAAAGGCGACCTCGACGCCGAGCAAGGCGCCGCCCGGCTCGGCTGCCGCCGCATCGAAGCGCTGGCGCAGCGCTATGGCGTGGAGACGCTCGAGCAGGCGTTCGACCAGATCCTGGAAAACACCGCCGCGATCTTCCGGCGCGAGATCCTGCCGAAGATCAAGGACGGGGTTTATCACTTCGAGGATTACATCGAAGCCGACGGTGTCGACGAGCCGCGCCTGCATACGCTCCGGCTCACCATGACCAAGACGCGCGACAAGATCCTGCTCGACTTCACCGGCACCGATCCGGAAGCCAAGGGGCCGATCAACTGGGCGCTCGACGAAGCGGACGGTCGCTACTTTCGCAAGTGGCTGGCGCCGACATTGCGCTCGCTTGCCGCCACGCCCGAGCGCGCCGCCGAAATCGACTCCAACGAAGGCGTGCTCGACGTCATCGAGGTCAAGTTTCCGCCGAAGGGCAGCCTGATCACACCGCATTTCGGCCGGCCGACGGGCATGCGTTTCTTTTTGATGCTGCGCTCGCTCGGCGCGTTCGCCGCCTGCCTGTCGAAAGCGACCGGCGGCGCCATGCCGGCCGATCACGAGACCATTCGCATCTGGGGATTGTCCGGCGGCAAGACGCAGGACGATTTCTTCCTGTTCCGCGAAGTGCTGGGCGGCGGCGGACCGGGGCGGCCGTGGGCCGACGGCTCCGACGTCGTGCACGTCGTGCCGAATTCGCGCAATCTGCCGGCGGAGTTTGCGGAAACGCGCTATCCGGTTCTGGTCGAGCAATTGGGGCTCAAGCAGGATTCCGGCGGCGCCGGCTACCGCCGCGGCGGCTTCGGCTACGACAAGCGCATCCGCACGCTGGACGCGGCGCGTCTCATCTCCAATGCCGATCGCTCGACGCTCGGCTGCTACGGCGTCAATGGCGGCAAGGCGGGGCAGCCCTATGCGGTCGCGGTCACCACGCCGGACGGC
Organism: uncultured Alphaproteobacteria bacterium; assembly: GCA_963845075.1. Taxonomy (GTDB): domain Bacteria; phylum Pseudomonadota; class Alphaproteobacteria; order Rhizobiales; family Xanthobacteraceae; genus BOG-931. The sequence continues at coordinate 148,502 of CAWJRE010000052.1, forward strand.
GCGACAGAAGACTATCCGGGCATGACCGACACGGTGATCGTGCCGCCCGGCTCATCGGTGCGCATCGTCACCACCGGCGGCGGCGGCTGGGGCGACCCGCTGCTGCGCGAAGTCGAGATGGTGGTCTACGACGTGCAATGCGGCCTGATCTCGCCGGAAAGCGCCACCGAGGACTATGGCGTCGTGCTCACGAAAGCCGGGCGCAAGTGGCAGGCCGATCTCGCCAAGACCGCGCAGCGCCGCCGCCAGTTCGCGAGCCTGCGCGGCAAAGTGCCGATGTTCGATCGCGGCCCGCATTTCGAAGAGCAAAAGCGCCTAGGCCAAGTGCAATATCCGGAGGGCTGGAGCGATCCGGATGCCGGCTGGTTCGCGACCGGCGAGCGCAAGCAGGACGTCGCGTAGCTGCCTGCTCGTACGCGTTCTTATAAGATCGCGACTAGTGGCAGCACCTGATTAGGTCAGCGTTGCCACACTGTGCGAACTAACTCCGGACCCTTCGAGATAGGCGAAGTGGACGAAGAGCTTCATCGGTTCTTCGGCTCACTGCTCTGGACCGTTGTCTCACCGTTTTTTTGGTCTGTGGGGAACATCGTCTTGGCTACGTTCCCTAGCCACCCAACAACCTCACGAATGCCGAAGCCGACAAGCGCCCCAATGCCGAAAACGGCGAAGGGCTTGCCTTTACTAAAATCGAAGCCTTGCCCTCCGAGGACAATGGCGCCGCTTTCGATAAGGGACACAATCGCCAGTGCCAACGCAGCGGCCTCTACAGGAGCGCTAATATATTTAGCCAGCCATCTTGAATTGAAATTGGGGGATTTGATGTAAAACCTGAAAAGCATCCGGATCTGATATAATACACTTCCTACTACGGCGCCGCTTAGCAGGAAGGCCATCGATTGAAGGAGCCTCTTACTGTCCGGCTCGGAGGCATCCTTAAATACTGAGCCATCGTTGTTTACAATCATGAAAGTTATTAACGCGATGCAGCCGATGAGTAGGGCCATATAGTAGGCCATAAGTGCGTAGACTTGTCGTTGAGTGACTGCAGCCTTTGCTTCGATTGCATGTTTGAACAGCGAACCTTGATTGGACAGTTCATCTTGTCCGACCGGAACGACGTCAACGCCATGTTTGGCTGACATGTGCTCCTCCAAGAACAAAGCGCTAAAGGAACAAGCCTCAATCACCTTAGATGAGCGATCCGCAGACTAGGTGCTGCGTGCAATTGTAGCTTTGACTCAGATCAACTCGTGAGGAAGGTATCCTTCTGACGGCGCCGCAAAACGCTCTCGGCCAACCCACGCTGCATGTCCGCTAAGGCTTGGTCACTCGACGATGCCGGCTGAACGTCCGTTACCCAAAAGCGGACATTGGTGGGCGATTTATAAGGACACGCCCTTGGTCGCTCCGCGTCGTTTTCCCGGCGCGGTACAGCGATAGCGATGCGCCCAGGATGCGATAACAAACTAAGCAGCGTTGCGGCCGAGGCGGCGGCCGCGCCATTCGTTGAGGATGTCGGCGGAATCGGCCACCAGGCCGAGATGCAGCGACACCATCGCCAGCGCCGCCTTTTCCAGATTGTCGTCGGTGCCGCGCACCAGATCGCGCGCGACCATCACGCGATAATTGTGATTGCTGGCATCGAACGCGGCGTTGAGGATGCAGCAATCGGTGAAGCCGCCGTTCAGCACGATGCTTTCGATCCGCATGTTGCGGAGCAGGAAATCGAGATCGGTCGGATAGAAGGCCGAGAGGCGCCGCTTGGTCTCGACGATCAGATCGTTCGGCTCGACCTTGGTGACGAATTCGGTCCAGCGTGAGCCTTCGATAGCGTGCCCGTCGCTGTTGGGAATCTCACCGACGTGGAGCGGAAAGGTGCGGCGCCAGGCCGAAGGGATGCCGCGCGTGTCGTCCTCGCCGCCGCGCCGCACGACCGAGCGCACGTGGATGATCGGAACGCCGAGCTTGCGCGCGGCGTCGTGGAAAGCATCGATCGGCGCGACGATGTCGCGCGCACGCGGCGCCGGACACGGACAGTCCGGCGAGTCGTCGAGATGGCCGCGATGCATATCGATCGACACGATCGCGGTCTTTCCGGGATCGAGATAGTCCTCAAAACGGTCCCGGGTATCCTGCGCCTCGCCATAGACATAGATGCGCATCTCATCCTCCGGATATTTCTGGCCTCGCCACCTGCCCGGTCGTCCGCAGTGTTGCCGGGCTTGATCCTCCGCGCAAGCCGATCAGGACCGGCGCGAAAAGATCGCCTTCGCCACGTCGCCGATCGCCTCGACCTTGTCGCCGCTATCGGAGAAACAGAGGATGCGGCAGGGGCACGCTTCCAGTCCCTCATAGCGCCACGGGAAGGCGCCGATCAGGAAGCGCTGGTTCAACACCTTCTCGATATCGCCGCCGACATTCTCGGCATGGATCAGCCCTTCCGAGAACGCGTAGCTGTGGAACGGAAAGATGTTCTCGGTGACGTGACGGCCCGATTTCTTGTGCACGTAGCTGAATTCGCCGAAGAAGTCTTCGCAGCTCTTGCCGACCTTCTTCTCGAATCTTTTGGCCAGATCCGGGCGCATCAGGCGGATCGAGGTGTTCATCGAGTGGTCGCCGGAGCCGCAATCGATGCCGAACCACTTGATCTTCTTTTTCAGCATCCATTCCAAGAGTTCGATGCCGCCGCCGGGATGCATGCAGAAATAGCGCACCAGATCCTGCTGCGGCTGACCCTCCCAGTAGCGGTGCCAGCCGGTGTGGATGATGAGAATGTCGCCGTCTTTCACCTCGACTGGCGCGGATTCGATCATTTTCGGCGTAATCACCGCCCAGTCGTCCATATGCTGCGAGACGTCGACCACAGCGCCAGGGCTGACCAGAAAGTCCAGCGGATAAGAGGCCATGTCGCCCATCCCGTCGGTTCCATGCATGGCGCCGTCGATATGGGTGCCGACATGCAGCGATGAATCGATCCGCTGGGTCACGATCATCTTGGTCTGCAGGTTTTGCGCGTAGTACATCTGGTTGCCGGCGTAACCGACCCAGCCGGGGGTGTGCACGTTCATCAAATGACTGAGATCGACGATTTTCATGCGGATTACCCTTGCGACTTGCGCCTGCAAGATTAGCTTGCCATTTCAAAGTATTCAAATATTTTTAATGGGGTTAATCTCGTTGAGGTGCCACAGCCTGGGATGGCAAACTCTATCCTGTGCTGCCTTGTAGCGGCGCCCGGCACAATTGGAACTCCGGGTTGCCAGCATCTACCGGCGACGTATCTAGCAACGACCTATCAAGCAACGACCTCATGGCGCGGGCAAGTGCAAAAAACGGCGGGCGGAACGGCACGACGGAAGTGCTGCGCGCCGTCGGCAAGAAACTTCGGCTGCGGCGGGTCGAGCGCGGCTTGACCCTGCAGGCAGTGTCGAGACGTACTGGCGTCAGTGCCGCGATGTTGAGCCTGGTCGAGCGCGGCAAGGCGACGCCTTCGGTCGGAACGCTCGTTGCCATCAATTCCCTGCTCAATCTCCACATTCCGGAATTGCTGGGCACCGCCACGGGCAATCAGGATCTGGTGACGCCGGTCGCCAAACAGACCGTCGTCAAGCCGCTGCGCGGCGTGACCCATCGCGTCATCGCCGACGACGAAGCGCGCGGCTTGCAGCTGACGCTGAATCAATATTCGCGTGGCAGCGCCAACAGCGCGGAGCCGATCACGCACGCCGGCTTCGAATACGGCCTCCTTCTCGATGGCGAGCTTGAAGTCACCGTCGACGGCGAAACGCACCTTCTGCATCCCGGCGATCTGATCTCCTATTGGTCGTCCAAGCCGCATCGCATCATCAACCGGGGACCGAAGACAGCGCGGGCGCTGTGGATCAATCTACGCACGGCGTGACGGAAACAGCCAGGTAGCAAAAACGAGGATCGTCCGCTTGAAACCTGCTCCGTTCAGTTATCACGCGCCGAAGACCATCGACGAAGCGGTGGCGAAGCTCGCCGAACTGAGCGCGCACGACGGCCGGATTCTGGCGGGCGGGCAAAGCCTCGTGCCGATGATGGCGTTCCGCATGGCGCGGCCCGCTCATCTGATCGACATCAACAATGTAGCAGGCTTCGACCGGCTCGCGGTCGAGGGCGATACGCTGTCGATCGCGCCGTGCGTTCGGCACGCGGCCTTTCATCATCCCGCAGTTTCCGGGCCGAGCGGCGCGCTGCTTGCGAAGGTGGTCGCTCACATTGCGCATTATCCGATTCGATTGCGCGGCACCTTCTGCGGCAGTCTCGCTCACGCCGACCCGGCTTCGGAATGGTGCCTGACCGCCGTTACGCTCGGCGCCGACATCGTGGCGTTGAGCGCGCGCGGTTCGCGCGTCATCGCCGCCGACGATTATTTCGAAGGCATGATGATGACGACGCTCGCCGAGGATGAGTTGCTGCGCGAGGTGCGTCTGCCGCTGTTGCCCGAAGACGCACGCTTCGGCTTTTATGAGTTCAGCCGCCGCGCCGGCGACTACGCCATCGCGATGGCGCTCGCGACGTATCGCCTGAAGGACGGCGTCATGGTCGAGCCGCGTGTCGGCGTTGGCGGCGCCGAGGGCCGACCGCGCCGCATCGCGGAAGCGGAAGCCGCTCTCGCCGGACAGAAGCCGGGCGCGGAGGTCTTCCGCGCGGCGGGCGAAGCCGCCGCGGCCGCGGTCGATCCGCTGGAAGACGTGCACGCCGACGCCGAATTCCGCCGTGACCTGGTGCGCGCGGTGACACGGCGGGCGCTGGAGCGCGCGGCGGCATGACCGCGCCGACCAAAGGCTCCGGCCTGACCTGGGTCGGCCGCTCGATCCGGCGCGTCGAAGACCCGGCGCTGCTGACAGGGCGTGGCCGCTTCACCGCCGATCTGCCGGCAGCCCATCGGGTGCGGTTTGTGCGCAGCCCGGTCGCCGCCGGCCGCATCGACACTATCGCCCTGCCCGACGGCGCCACTGTCTTCACGGCCGCCGACCTTACGGCGGTGAAGCCGATCATCCCGGCGCTGCACAAGTTCGGCTATGTGCCCATTGCGCAACCGGTGCTCGCCACGGAGCTTGTGCGATTTGTCGGCGAGCCGATCGCAGCCGTTGTGGCCGCAACCGACGCCGAGGCCGAAGACATCGCCGACGACGTCACCGTGACGATCAGCGAAATGCCGGCCATCATCGACGCGCGCGCCGCTCTGCTCGACGACGCGCCGCACGTTCATGCGCAAGCCGCGCGCAACCTCGTTGTCGAAGGAAAGATGGAGACGCCGGGCTTTGCCGCCGCGCAAACCACTGCGCATCGCCGCATCACCATCGAAATGCGCTCGCACCGGCAGAACGCGACGCCGCTCGAAGCGCGCGCCGGCCATGCCGTCTTCGATCCGATTTCGGAGCGCGTAACGCTCACGTGCGCGACCCAAATGCCGCACCTGATGCGCACGGCGATTGCCGATCTCATCGGCATGCCGGAAAGCGATCTGCGCGTCGTGGCGCCGGATGTCGGCGGCGGCTTCGGCCAGAAAATGTCGCTCGTGCCCGAATACGTCGTGCTGGTCTGGCTCGCGCGCAAACTGCAAAGCTCCGTGGCATGGACGGAGGACCGCCGCGAAAACCTGATGGCGTCGTTTCACAGCCGCGACCAATACATCAGGCTCGAAGGCGCGTTCGACGCCGACGCGAAATTCGTGGCGCTTTCGGCCGAGGTCATCGCCAATGTGGGCGCTTATTCCTGCTATCCGACGACCTGCGCCGTCGAACCCTTGATGGCGATGGCCGAATTACCCGGCCCGTACGACCTGCGCGCCTATGCCTGCGTGGCGCGTGGCGTGCTGACTAATACTTGTCCGATGGCGCCGTATCGCGGCGTTTCGCGGCCAGTCATCACGCTCGCGCTCGAGCGGCTGATGGACGAAGCTGCGGCGGCGTTCGGCCTTGATCCGCTCGACATCCGCCGGCGCAATCTGATCGAGAAATTCCCCTACACCTCGGCCACCGGTCTCGTCTTCGACGAAGGCACCTATCGGCAGACGCTCGACATGGCGAGCGAAGCGCTGGACGTGCCGGGCTTTCGCAAACGGCAGGTGCAGGCGCGAACCAAAGGGCGCTATCTCGGTATCGGCTTTGCCGCCTTCTCCGAGCGCACCGGCTACGGCACGCCGGCCTTCGCCGCGCGCGGCATGGGCGTGACGCCGGGCTGGGAGACGGTCGAGCTGACCATGGACCCGTCCGGCTATCTGGAATTGCGCATCGGCGCGAGCCCGCACGGTCAGGGACTGCGCACCACGCTCGCCCAACTTGTCGCCGACGAGCTTGGCGTCGCGCCTGACCGGATCAAGGTCATCTCTGGCGATACCGACCGCACGCCCTATGGCTGGGGCACCTTTGCCAGCCGTTCGCTGGTGATTGCCGGCGGCGCGAGCGTGCTCGCCGCGCGCAAAGTGCACGCCAAGCTCAAGACGATCGCGAGCCGCCTGCTGGAAGCCGCGTCCCACGACATCGTGCTGGAGAACGGCGCCGCGCGCGTCGCCGGTACCGACCGCGCCGTGCCGATCGAGACGCTGGCGCGCGCCGCCTATCATCAATCGCATCTGTTCAAGGGCGAGATCGACGCCGGCTTGTCTGAGAGCGCGACCTATGACCCGGCCGGCACGTTCTCCAATGCGTGTCACGCCGCCATCGTCGAGGTCGATGCCGATACCGGGCACGTGACAATCGAGCGCTTCGTCATCGCCGAAGATGCCGGCCGCCTGGTCAACCCGATGATCGCCGACGGTCAGGTGATGGGCGGCGTCGCGCAAGGCATCGGCAACGCGCTGCTGGAAGAGATCATCTATGACGACACCGGCAATATGCTCACCGCGACGCTCGCGGATTTTCTCACCCCGACCTGCCGCGAAATCCCGCCGATCGAGCTCTTGCATCTGGAGACGCTGAGCGACGCGACGATCACAAAATCCAAGGGCCTCGGCGAGGGCGGCGCCATCGGCGCGCCGGCGGCGGTACTCAATGCGATCAACGATGCGCTGACGCCTTACGGCGTGAGCATCAACGAAATTCCGGCGACGCCGCAACGCATCCGCGCGGCGCTGCGGCAGGCAAGAAAGAGCCCGGCATGAGCGAGCGAGACGAGATCACGCTGACCATCAACGGCAAAAGCCACGCCATTCGGGTCGAGCCGCGCCGTACGCTGGTCGATGCCATCCGCGAGGATTGCGGACAAACCGGCACGCATATCGGCTGCGAACACGGCGTTTGCGGCGCCTGCACCGTGCTGGTCGATGGCGCGCCGGTTCGCTCATGTCTGATGTTCGCGGTTCAAGCCAACGGCAAAGAGATCCGCACTGTCGAAGGCCTGGCCAAGGGCGACGAGCTCAATGCGCTGCAACGCGCGTTCATGGAAAATCACGGCTTGCAATGCGGCTTCTGCACGCCCGGCTTCCTGATGCTGATTACCGGCGTGCTGGAGCGGGAGCCGGATATTACCGACGAGGAGCTGATCGACGTGCTCTCGTCCAATCTGTGCCGCTGCACCGGCTATCAGAACATCGTGAAAGCGGCACGCGCGGTGGCCGGCGAAATGCGCCAGCGCCGCACGGCCTGAAGCGGAAAACTGAAAGCCGAGCGATGGCGCCTGCATCCACAAGATCAAAAACAAAACACGTCGGGCAATCGCTGATGCGTCTCGAAGACGGGCCGCTCTTGACCGGCCGCGGCCGCTTTGCCGCCGATATTTCATTTCCGCAGCAATTGCACATGCGCATCGTGCGCTCGAATTTCGCGCACGGAAAGCTGCGCGCCATCGACGCCAATGCGGCGCTTGCGCTGCCCGGCGTGCAGGCGGTGTGGACCGCAGCCGATGTCGCCGATATCCCGCCGATCGATTTCCGCTTGAGCCGCATCGAGGGCTTGGAGCCTTATCGCCAACGGCTCTTCGCCGACGAATTTGTGCGTTATGTCGGCGAGCCGGTCGCAGCCGTGTTCGCGGACGATCCCTATCTCGCCGAGGATGCGGCCGAGCTCGTCGCGCTCGACATCGAGGAATTGCCGACCATTTTGCAGGCCGACGAAGCGCCGGGCGAATTCGAGCCCGGCCGATCCACCGAGCCGGCGATCGTGCGCAAGGGCTATGGCGAGGTCGACGCCGCTTTCCGCGGCGCCCATGCAGTGGTCGAGGCAACGCTGTCGATCGGCCGCCATTCGGGCGTGCCGCTCGAGACGCGCGGCGCGATCGCGCGCTATGACGCCGCCCGCGACATGCTCGAATTGCACGGCGCCGCCAAAGTGCCGCATTGGAACAGGGACCAGATCGCGCGCATGCTCGGCCGCGGTGCGTCGTCGGTGCACCTTTTTGAGGGGCATGTCGGCGGCGGCTTCGGCATTCGCGGCGAGATCTATCCGGAGGATGTGCTGGTCTGCGTCGCCGCGCTGCGCCTGCAGCGGCCGATCAAATGGATTGAGGATCGCCGCGAGCATCTGATCGCGGCCAATCATTCGCGCCAGCAGCAGCATCGCGTGCGCGCCGCGGTCGATCGCGACGGGCGCATTCTCGCGATCGACGACGAGATCTTTTACGATCAAGGCGCCTATATGCGCACACACGCGGTGACGGTGCCCGATCTCGCCGCTGCCATGCTGCCGGGGCCCTATCGCATTCCGGCATATCGCGCCAATGCGCATGTCCGCTTGACCAACAAGACGCCGTGCGGGACCTACCGGGCACCCGGCCGCTTCGAAAGCACCTTCGTGCGCGAGCGGCTAATGGATGCCATTGCGGCGCGACTCGGTCTCGACCCGGTGGAGGTGCGGCGGCGCAATCTGATCGCCAGTCACGAAATGCCCTACGCGCGCCGGCTCGACACGCTCGGCACCGAGATCGTCCTCGATTCCGGCGACTATGCGGGCCTGCTCGACAAGGCGCTGGCCGCGGTCGAGTGGGAGAAGCTGCGCAAGACCTTGGCGGCGCGCAAAGCCGCCGGCGAATTGGTCGGCGCCGGCGTTGCGCTGTTCGTGGAGAAGAGCGGGCTTGGGCCGTTCGATCAGGTCAAGATCGGCGTCGATACCGACGGCAATGTGGAGGTCATTTCCGGCTCGGCCTCGGTGGGGCAAGGCATCGAGACCGTGATCGCGCAAATCTGCGCCGATGCGCTCGGCGTCGACTACCGCAAAATCCGCGTCACCCACGGCCGCACCGACCGCATCGAATATGGGCTTGGCGCCTTCGCCTCGCGTGTCACCGTGATGACCGGCGAGGCGACGCGCATTGCCGCCAGCGCTCTGAAAGCGAAGGCGATCGAGGTCGCGTCCGAATTGCTGCAAACGCCGGCCGAGCTGCTGGATGTGATCGACGGCGAAGTAGTGCGCAACGATGCCGTGGCGGGCCCCTCCGTCAGTCTTGGGGCTATTGCACGCGCGCTTTTGCCCGGCTCGCCTTTGCGTCACGGCCGTCCGCCGGGGCTTTTGGCGGAGGGATGGTTCCACTCTAACCACATGAACTATCCTTACGGCGTGCATATTGCGGTCACGCGCATTGATAAAGACACGGGCGCCGTCGCGATCGAGCGCTACCTGGTCGCCTACGATGTCGGCAAAGCCGTCAATCCGATGCTGATCGAGGGGCAGATCGTCGGCGGCTGCGCGCAAGGCATCGGCGGCACCTTGCTGGAAGAGTTTCTGTACGACGAGCGCGGCGAGCCGCTGTCGGTGACCTTCGCCGATTATCTGATGCCGACCGTGCGCGAAATGCCGCCGGTCGATGTGCTGATCTGCGAAGATGCGCCGAGCCCGCTCAATCCGATGGGATTGAAAGGCGCCGGCGAAGGCGGCGCCAATGCGGTCGGCGCGGCGATCGCCGCAGCCATCGACGATGCGCTCGGCGCCAAGGGCGCGGTGACCGAGCTTCCGATCACCCCGCAGCGGCTGAAGCGCTTGCTGCGGAGCGCACGCGAATTGTAAGCATGGTGGTTTCGGCAAGCCGGATCCTCCGTTCCGGATCTGGATCGTGCGTGAGCGAAATTGGCAGGGGAGAAAGCCATGGATCTCAAGCTGCAAGGCAAGACGGCGCTGGTGACCGGTGGCAGCGAAGGTATCGGCAAGGGCATCACCTTGGCGCTGGCGAAGGAAGGTGTCGACGTCGCCATCTGCGCGCGCCGCAAGGAGCCGCTGGAAGCCGCAGCCAAGGAGATCGCGAAGGCGACCGGCCGCAAGATCGTGCCGATTCCCGCCGATTTGCGCAAAGACGCCGATGCCAAGAGCTTCATCGAACAAGGCCACAAGGCGCTCGGCCGCGTCGACATCATGGTCAATAACGCCGGCTCGGCCGCCGGCGGCGTGATCGAGCATCTGACCGAGGACGATTGGGACAAAGGCCTGCAGCTCAAATTCATGGGTTACGTGCGCTGCCTGCGCTACGTGCTGCCGATCATGGTCAAGCAAGGCGGTGGCCGCGTCGTGAACCTGATCGGCAACGACGGCGTGAAGCCGTCTTACTGGGAAATCTGCCCGGGCGCGGCCAATGCGGCCGGCCAAAACCTCACGGTTTCGCTCGCCGGCCAATACGGCAAGACTGGCATCAGCTTTGTCGCGGTCAATCCGGGGCCGGTGCGCACCGAGCGCTGGGCCGGCCTGGTCAAGGCCATGTCGCGCGACATGAAGATTTCCTACGAGGAAGCCGACAGGCTGGCGCCGTCGTCGATTCCGCTCGGGCGTATCGCCGAGGTCGAAGAGGTCGCCGATCTCGTGGTGATGCTCGCTTCGCCGCTGATGCACATGGTCAACGGCACCATGATCGAAATCGACGGCGGACAAGACAAGCCGCTGATGGATCGCTTCCGCGACAAGAACCGCTAGCTAAAATCGACGAAGCAAAGTCCGGTCTCGCGGTTCGATGTGTTACGTCATTCCGGAAGCCGCGCCAGCAGCTTTCCGGAATCCATAACCCCTGACCGTGCAGAAAATGCGCCGCCGGTGGTTATGGATTCCGGGCTCGCGCCTGACGGCGCGCCCCGGAATGACGCAATATCCCAATCTCAACCCGGATCGAAACGCCGCGCAGTTGCCGTTCTGCGAGCGGTCAGGCGATATCGCTCGACTGGATCCGCTTGACGCCGAGCTTGGCCATGTCTTCCCAGGCCTTGGCGATCGAGCCGTTGATGTCGATGCCGCGGCAAGCGTCCTCGACGACATAGACGTTGAGGCCGGCGTTGCGCGCGTCCATCGCCGTCCAAGCGACGCAGAAGTCGGTGGCAAGGCCGGTGACGAAGACGGTATCGATCTTGCGCTCCTTGAGGTAGCTGGCCAGGCCGGTACGCGTCTCCTTATCGGCCTCGAGGAAGGCCGAATAGCTGTCGACGTCGTTGTGGAAGCCTTTGCGGATGATCAGTTGCGCGTGCGGGATGCTGATGTCCTTGGCGATGCTGGCGCCTTCGGTGCCCTGCACGCAGTGATCCGGCCACAGCACCTGGTTGCCGTAGGGAAGCTTGATCACCTCGAACGGCTTCTTGCCGTCATGGGTGGACGCGAAGGAAATGTGGTGCGCGGTGTGCCAATCCTGGGTCATCACCACGTTGTCGAAATCTTTGGCGATGCGGTTGATCACCGGGATCACTTGATCGCCATCCTTCACCGCCAGGCTACCGCCCGGCAGGAAGCAGTTCTGCACGTCGACCACGATCAGCGCGCTCGACGGACCCGGTTTGATTTTGTCTGCAGCCATTGCCATGCCGACACGTCCAAGCATGGAATGTGCCAGTGCCACGCCGGCAAGACCGAACATCATTTCACGCCGTTGCAGGTGGATCATAGAAACCTCCCTCGGCTTTGTCGCCCGCAATTTCAAGCGATTGAAGCGCAAATTGCCGCCTCTTGGCAATATGCAGCCGTTGCAGCGGAGCGCACTAAAGAGCCAATCTGAAAACGTAGCCTACGACTTCGCGAGTCCCGACGCCAGCATACCGGGCGTTTGCCAGCGCCGGGACTCCGAAGCGCGGTTTAGACGCCTCGACTGTGGCGGTACCGCCAGGCCCATGCGCGGACAACTTAATTCGCGTTAATGCGCGAAAACGTGATCGCGAAACGGCTCGTCGGCGATGCGGGCTAAAGCAGATGAAAGCGTGCTATCATGCGTTGAGAAAAGAAACCATGGGAGGCAGCAATGATCGGGATATTGGCTGGCGTTATTGCGTTGGTCGCCATGAGTGTCGCGGTCGTTCTCGGTGCCGGGATCCTTTATGATCCGGAGCGCAGCTATCATCATCATTAGCTGAAGTCGTTTCGCGCTGCGGGTGTTGCGAGACGCGCTAGCGTCGCTGGCGCGCCCGATGGTGTTTTCTCTGTGCCTCTATGCCCCGATGCCATAGCGGCGCGCGGAGCCGTTGCACGCCGGCACGGAATCTCAAGGGACAAATCCCCCCTGTGTCAGGGCTTTTGTAAACCTTGTGGTTTCATCTTTGATCAGATTGCTTCCCAAAGTCAGACAGCCCGCGCTGACGTCGTTCTCAATGACATCGATCATGATGTTGTGGCCGCCAGTCGTGATGCCGAACTTGTGGTCCATGCACGCCTTGATCAACGTCTTGAGGTTAGAGACGGCCTCGGGGAGGTTCAACCGGCGATCTTTGGAGAATGCTTCGACAAACGCTTTGTAGTTACTCTGCAGTGCGGCGTAGGCGTCCGCGTGACGCTTGCGTGCGGCACAGACCTGCTGTGCTCCGCGTTCGGTCGCAGCCTTATCCCACTCCGTCACTTCTTTTACGTGGGCGAGACAGGCTTGAGGACCGGGATCGACCTTGCCTTCGCTGTCGTAGCCAATGATGAGCTCTGAGGGCACGGCGCTTTCTGCATGTGCAGCCTGACTGAACGTGGCAGTAGCGATCAGCGCGATCATCACTGTTTTCATTGTTCTGCCCTCAATCGCTCGTGACGCCTGCATCACCCGCAACAGTTGCGCACAATGACCCTGCCGCTGTTATGTCGCATTGAGCAATGAGGTGATGTATTGGCGGTCCCGGCAAGACTCGAACTTGCGACCTTCGGTTTAGGAACACGACACCATCAGTATTGGCCGATGTCGACGGGTGGTGTGAGGTCCTGATTTTCAAGCATTTTCGCTGTGCTCGAGCAGGTCATGCTGCTATCGCCTAGTATTGCGCGCGAGCAAGAAGGGACCAAGGAAGGGACCGTTACTTGGTTTCCGCTTAACCGACGCGCGATGCGCGCCTTTCCCGTTTCCGCCGCGCGATTTGGCGCGGCCGCCGGCTTTTTCCGGCGCGATGGCGGGGGCGATCGCCTGCCATTCGAGAGGCCCTTCGCCAAGGTCGACCAGACGGCCAGTCCAATGCAGCTATCGAGCAGCGTGGCCGCGAACCCACCGTGGACGGTCCGGCCGGGTTCAGGTGAGCGTCACTCGGGTTCGCTGTGACGACCGCGCGTCCCTCGGCCACCTCGGTTATGTCATAGCCCAGGGTGCGCGCGACGGTATTGAGCGGCAAGCTTCCCTCGACCAGGCCGCGGACAAATTGAAGGCCGCTCATCTCCTTCCGCTGATCAGCGGCAACGGTCCCATAGGTCTTGGCGATACCGCTCGGCATAGTCTTCTCTGGTTCGATGATGCACACGAGGCGCGAGCTTAGCGTCCGCGGTGCAGCGCGGCTCGCGGGATCCGGACTTCATCCCCAAGGCGTAGTCGGCATGAACGGAGCGAGATGCAAGATGGCCGCGCAGGCAACCCCGGATATCGCTGCGCTCATCCAGGCTACGGCTGCGCCGCTTGGTCAGCGCCGCGTGTGTTCGCTATTCTGCCCCGCGTGCGGGCGTAGTTCAGTGGTAGAACATCAGCTTCCCAAGCTGAGTGTCGTGGGTTCGATTCCCATCGCCCGCTCCAATAAAATCAAGGGCTTAGCAGAAAGCTTAAGTCCTTTTTCATGTCGCACATGTTGCAAAACGTTTCCATTGCGTTTCAATGGTTTACAATGGCTGGCGGCAATTCCGCGCGACATGAGCGCAACAACAGGTGAGGCCGGCGGGTGTGCGTCTGGTCACACAAAAACGGCCGCGACCACCTAGCGCCGCTTCCCGCCCGCGTCGGCCGAGAATGAAAGGCACTAGATGAAATGATGAAATGAACACGCCACCGAAGCGTTGCAGGCCACGATCTAGACCTTTCCGCACAGGTGCTGCCAGATCCGAATCCGAAGCAGCGCTTCGATCAATCCAGGACGTGGCGGCTGTTTGAGGGTTTTCGGGTTCCGCGCGGCTGGAACGCTGGAACGGCATGCCGCCAAAATGCACCGTATATTTTCCCGTGGCTCCGATCATCCAGCCTACCCGCGTGGCCAAGCCGTCTAGCGCCGCGAGACACGGAACGGCACCCCAATCCCCATTTGACAGTTCGATTTCAAAGCAGGTGGGGGCGCCCTAATGTTCGGGTATGCGGAGAATTGGCGTGCTTTCGGTTACCCCCGCTCGGATTTGCCTAAACGATAGGTGATAGAAGTCGATTGTATCCTGCAAGTCTTCAGACAACTCGCGGCCGAAGCGCGGAAGGACACTCTGATTTTGCTCGAACAATTTGAAAAACTCTGAGGGTGTGGCCCCTTGGGACGCGGCAAGGCTTTTTAGTAAGTCGGGCGCCAGCTTCGTTAACGCAGGAGTGATGATTTCCGGCATGAGGTTCATCACGAATACTAGGAAAAGCCACATGTGGTCAGTCACTTCTCCGAACAGCTTGGAATGGTTCGCGGTGCAAATGAACAGCGATGAGATATTTATCATCATGATGTTGCGCACCGGCAGCTCTACGGCGTAGTCCTTATCGGCGTGCTTCAGGTAATTGTACGTCTCACGGATTTTCGCGAAAAACTCGCCGTGGAATTCCGGCTTGATGTAATCCTCCCAATTTACCCGCAGTTCCTTGCCGAGTTGCTTTGACAGATCGACCAGCATCTTATCGACAGAATTGATGAGAAGGTGGACTGCGAACGGATCCTCCTGCTTCACGATGAGGCGGATAGAAGCGTGCATTAGGTGGCGCGCAGCTTCGCGTTTGTCTATCCACCGTCGCGGCTGGTGTTTATCATCTTCCGAGTCCGTTTCGGTCATTGCAACCTCTAAGTGGTCAGGTGACACCATCCCCACAAGGCTCGTAGAGGCGAATAGCAGCGATGTGCGGGCCTCGACGGTCTCATCGCAGCAGAACCTCGCGGATTTCGGCGACCACCGCGCCGATAAACACGCCGATGCCTACGCCAAGGTTCTGCAATCCTTGCCTCGCTCGTACTTCAGCATGGCGTGCCGCTGGCTCGCTGCGGTTTCTTCGATCAAGCTCCTTTTTACTTTGGGCCTCAATCCATTCTCTTCCTCTGCGCGCTCGGAAACGACAGGTGTTTAGATAGCGCAAAGGACGACGACTAATCTTGGCCACGTTGGTCAGTTTCGACGCCCGCAGGTCCTGGACGGCGACCATAATGCTGCTAGCATAACATTACTGAATTTGCGGAGGCGAGGCGCTATGACCAATACTAATTTCATTAATGAGAAGAACGCGATAGAATACCTTAACTCGATGCGTCAAAAATACGAACGTGTCCTAGAACAACTTCAGAAAGATGTCCGCACACTTTCGAAAGAACCTTCTGTAAACGGTCCGATATATCGGATCTACACGCGAGCAGACAAGCAGAGCGGCAACATATTTAAAGACGTCTGGAAGATTGTCGATAAGGTGAATGCCGCTCGCCAAATGAACCCTGGCTTTCAAATTTGGCAGCTGCACGACATCATCGGAGCTACAGTTGTTGTGACGTATCCATCAGACATTCAAGTCGTCCGAGAGTACATAGATAAGGCTATCAAAGCCAATATTTTTATATCTCACGCCAACAAATCAGTTGACGGGGTGTTTTGCTTCTATGGCGAGGAGAAACAAAATCGTGGCTACTATGCTCATCATTATCAGCTCGAATACACAAGAGCAGAGTTGAGAAGGGCAATATGTGAGCTGCAAATTAACGGCGTAAGAGTCGAAAGTGGCCGCCAGTTTGTTGGCTTGTCCAATAATTGCCACTCAGCTCTCCTCCACTGACCTCTGAGAACTTGAGGATGGCAGCGCCATAATATGGCCGGGTTTGGACGGGCGCCGAGCGCCTTCGGTGTCACGAGGTACACGTAATAGAGAATCGGCCTTCCTGATTCCTGATCCTTCTTGGGCTGCGCCATCAACGTTTGTGAATCGGACTTGACTGACCTAACCTCCATGCTCACCCTCAGAAGTCCTGCCTAACCGTCGCCTCCGCATGGACGACGCCACCCTGACCCTTTCCGTGCCAATTGATCTCCATCTTCCACTCGCCACCGATGTCCGGGAACAAGCGGCTCAAAGCGGGAACCAATCTCCATACGTGCCTCCAACCGAAATAGAACCACCCCAAAAGGGCGAATTGGAGCGCTGTCGCACCGGACCATGCTATGCCTACACTGTCCCAGACCGTCTGGGAGCGATTACCGAACTTCCAGCTGATGGCAACGGCTATGACGATGAGGACCGCGTAGACCACCGAGACCAGCCCGATTACTCGCCCGATAGGCAGAAGACTAATCATGGCTTAGCCTCAAAAAGCTGCTCGGCGCCGTCCTTAAAGATCGCAATCCCAAAGTTCCGGCTAGCGATTCCCGCCATCTGCACGTCGTGAATTGCGGAGCCGAATAATGCCGCAATGTATCGTCCGCCAAAGATCTTAGTCCGGTCAATCTTGACGCTGGCTATAATCGGTGGCGAGAAATATTGCGACACCCGAGTAAGTCTCCAGTCAGACGATAGGATGTGAAACCCGTCATGAAACTCGCTGGCAGGAACCGAAATAGCAGCGAGTGAACCGACTAGGTCCATTCCGTCCGACAATGTGCTTACGGGCCGGAGGGGCAGGATTGGCAAGGTATCTGGCACATCAGATACTAGAACGCCCACCCCAACAAAGTCGTCACCCGCAATCTTCTGCACTTGCCATAGAATGCAGCTAATGCAGCGCAACTTGGCGATCATACATTCCAACTCGCCCCCCGTTGCCGGTGCGCCGGGCTAACCCCGTTTGACGTTAGCCTAGGCGAAGAAATCAGTTGTCGATTTTTCGAAGGCCAGAATGTCGCGCCGGCGCTCACTGAGTGACGGTTTTGAGGACGGTACCCGGCAATTTCGCTTGCTTAGTCAGCAGCGCGCGAAAACTCACCAGATCACTTGGATCCGCAAATCGGTGGATCATTCGGTGGCAGTTTGAGCAAAGAACTGCGAAGTCCGCCGCAACGTCGTACTTAACCGGGACGCCTTCCTCAAGCGTAGCAATGGGCCTTAGGTGGTGAGCCTCGATGAACCCCTCACCGATTTCCCCGTAGCGTTCAGAGAAGACCAGCTCACAAGCCTGACAGCAGGTGCCGTGAAGCTTTTTCGCCTGCTTGGCGGCGGTGCGGTTTCGTTCAATCTTGCGGTGGTAGATATATTTACGTGTTTCAATGACGGAGGTGCCAGACGGAAGCCCGAACTCATCTTCCAGTTCAGATTGCCCAGCCGCGTCTGCGTCTGTTCCACCGCGATAGGTCAAAGCACGATAGGCACGCACGACATTTTGCAGGTCGGCCCGAAGCTTCGGCTCATCGGGCAAGGTGCTGGATGCATAGCTGACGCCAAGAGCATGCCCGGCGACGTAATCGCCCGGCAATCGTGCGTTTGAGCCAAGATCAATTTCTGTGATTGGGAGCGCATCGGAGAAATCATCAATCCGCTTTCGCATGAGATCAGCTCGGTCTCGCAGTATCTCGCGCGCACGGGCGCCGAACTCCTCGCGAACCGCAGTCGTTCCCTGGTTCAAAGACAGGTACACCGTCTCCTGATCGCTGCGGAATAGATAAACGACATAGTACCCCTCGGTGGCGCTCGTTGTAACTGCTGGATCAAACACTGAAATCCACGGAACAGCCGCCCAATTACCTGCGCCGGCGCTGCCCTCGACAATCAATCCTGCGCCCAACGCGCCCAGTGCATTCTCGGCCTCGTCCGCCGCCTCGTGCCTAATGAAGGCCGCCAACGGATGGCTGGCGAATTGCGCAGTTTGCGCGGACGGATAATCCGCTATTATTTTTTGCAGAGTCTCGCGCAACGGCATTCTTGCCCCCGTCTTCTGTGCTCTGAATCAAATGCATTTTTTGGTATTAAAGCTTAAGTGCCGGATGCCAGGCAATGGGCTTGTTGTGCCCGCGTGCCCGTCATCTGCTCATCAAATGCCAGCGACAGCTGCCGCCGATCACGCCTGGCTTCCAGCACCCGTTACGATGCTGCTCGTATCGCTCGCTCGTTTTTCGCTTCCAGTAAGTGTTTCGTAGGTAAGGCGAGGGTTCAAAATGCCCGCCTACGGTCCGATCAGCGTTGCAACGATGCGGTTGGCTGTAGGGCAAGTGATGCAACCCCACCATTACAGCGCCCAGGTCGGCTTCGCGATGAACATCAGCTTTTAAACCGGCGACGTCTGGCCGATCCTGCGCAAGATTCGGTGCAGCAGGTGGTCGCATTGTGCGTCGGTGACACGCTCGATTCTGATAAAGGCCGCGAGGCGTTTCCAAAAACCAAAGCCGATCTGCTGAGCAAGCCGAATGGCGAAGCCATGTTTGAGATTGCGCGGCAAGCGCTGCTCGATATGGCGCAGCACGTTCCCGGCTTCAAAGGCGTAGTCGCAAATCCTAATAAATTCTGCCACGGCTACGGTGTCTTCCAATACGATCAACGCGATCGTCGCCAATCCGACCCCGGTGGCGGCGGCCGGACCGTTCTTCCAAGTGAACACCCAAGTCAGTTCGTTGCGCGTGCGGAGCGATCCCAAGGTCAGCAAGCCAACCACTGGCAACGTTGTGGGTCAGTTGCCGGATGGACACTTGGTGCGCGCGGTCACTGACACTCCGGTGAAAAACTTCATGGGGATCGAAACCAGCCTCAACGGTGCAAATATTCGCGGTTTTGCCTCGACGGATTTCCTCAAACCGGCGCCGCAGGCGACCGATATTCCAGTCCTTGAGGTAGCGCGCATACCGCCATCGACGGGTATTGTCGCCGTGTTCATGCCGAATAAGGATGGTACCGTCACCAAGCGCACGCAGCCGGCTGACGCACATTCGCTCAACGAGCCCAATATGCCGGAACGCAAGGGCACCACGCCTGCCGAGCTTTGCTCCGAGCTTGCGACAATCATCGGCTATCTCGCGGTCGATAAGCCGTCGTTCAAACGCTATCAGCCGCATGATGGCCTGACCTTCTGTAATATATACGCGCACGACTATTGCCATCTCGCCAGTGTATACGCGAGTATGGTGGACACCGGGAGCGATCGAACGTCTGGCAAAAGGTGAAACCGTCCAGCCGTTCATCGGCCAGACCATCGACGAGCAGCGCGCCAACGATCTCTTCCGCTGGCTGCGCGACTTCGGCCCGCGCTTCGGCTGGCGGCAGACGGGCACGCTCACTAAGTTGCAGCAGGAGGCGAACCAGGGCGCCATCGGCATTATCGTGGCAGGCAGGGGTGCCAGCGAGCCGCGTGTACCGTTACCACCGGTCCTGAACAATTCCGAATCGCGCTGAAGCCAGAGAAGGGGACAATGGCTAATCGCTCTTCTGGCCAGCTCCCTACCCCGGGGTGACCATTTTGGATGTCGCAGCTAATTTGATCTTATCCTAGAGGGCTTGCCGGCGTGCCAGCGGATGACCAACCGTTTTGGGCGGCACGACTTACGCCCCGCAATCGCCTTGTCGTGGCTCGAATTGAGTATTTGCTGAACTCGCACCATCCCCGCCGCCTTTACATTGAAACGCATGTCGACTTACGACAAGGGCGACAGCGGTGAACCGGGCAACGTCAGGCAACGGCATGCGGTCGCCGGTCTGACTTTCGGCGCGTTGATGTGTAGAATTTCGAAAAGGATACTGCACTTGCGTCAGTGACCAGTCAGCCGAACTTATCTTCTGTGCAAGCGTCACGGAAATGAATTGGCTTCGGCGGGTCGACGCCTAACTCAACGATGCGGTTGACGGTGATCGGTGCGATAATTTCGTAACGCCATCACTGGATTGTCGCCCAAGTAATGCGAGAGTGTCCCGCTATGGAAACGCACATCCTTGACAGGTCGCCAGACGCGCAACTCCATGTCCCGACGTTCGACGGTCCGCTCGGCCGAGCGATCATCGAAACCCATATTTGGGCGGTTCGTGAGGGGCTGAGCGGCGCCACTGCCCACGATTTGTTCGACGGCTACTGCCAACGTCTAGTCGTTCAGGGCGTGCCGCTTTGGCGGGCGCATACGGCGATGGAAACGCTGCATCCCCAGTGGGGCGGCTACGGCTACACATGGCGACGCGACCTGAATGCCATCCAGCCCGAGCAATACGCGCGCAGCGAGATCACCGGGCCAGACTGGCTAAGTAGTCCGTTGTATGACCTCATTTGCCGGGCGCGCAATGGCGAGGACGACCCTTGGATGCGACGCCGCCTCGAGACTGGACCGGACCAGCGCGATTTTTCATTACTCGAGGAATTCTTCGCACAGGGGGCAACCGATTATTTCGCGCAGCTTTTCACGTTCGGCGAGCGCGGCGATCCGTCGCAAGGGACCGGCGTTGTATATTCCTTCGCAAGCGATCGGCGCGGCGGTTTCGAGGACAACGATACGACGCTTCTGCGAGCTACGCTTCCTGGGTTGTCGCTGGCGATGAAAGCACACGCCGGCCATGTTATCGCGTCGGCTTTGCTGCGGACGTATCTGGGCGAACAAACTGGCCAGCGGGTTCACGCTGGCGCCATTGAGCGCGGCTCCGTCGAAAGCTTGCACGCGGTGCTGTGGTTCGCGGACATCCGCGGGTTTACCCCAACGAGCGATGCATCACCGGGCCCCATTGTTATCGAGCTACTGAACGACGTTTTCGAGGTCATCGCCGCTACATTGCGCTCTCGTGGCGGTGAAGTACTGAAATTTCTCGGCGACGGCGTGCTGGCAACCTTGTCCTTCAACCAGGCGGATCGCGCAAAGACATGCCATTACGCGCTTGACGCCGCGGTGGAAACGCTGCGGAGACTCGAGGTGCTCAATGCGAAGCGCGCCGAGGCTGGCCTTCCGACCGCAACCGTTGACGTGGCGTTGCATATTGGAGAGGTGCTCTATGGCAATGTCGGCGCCACCGACCGGCTCGACTTCACGGTTATTGGCCCTGCCGTCAACGAAGTCACGCGCATCGAAGCGTTGTGCGAGCCGCTGCGTAACACTGTGCTGGTCTCGGCGGAATTCGCTGCTGCGTTGGGCAATGCCGATGACTGCCTTATATCGCTAGGTCATCATCGACTGCGCGGCGTACGGGAGGCGAAAGAGATCTTCGCCCCAGCACTGAGCTTCGCATCATGACGCTGGCTTCGTTTAACGTTCAATCCCAACCGTTCGCAAGCATCCCAGCCTCCAGCAGCGAACGCGAGTGAGCGGGTGACATACGGCTTTTTAAGCTGATATGCGCCTCACAAGTGGTTGTTTGCCCACACTCTCTCATCTCTTGTCACGATCATGTTGCAACGCGGGTATGGTTGCGAGGCGCTCTGGCCGCGCGACTTTAGACCACCGATACGGCCGGCGGATACAGCCGGCGATATAGAGGATGGCCGTGATGAGTTGAGGTTTGCAAGTGCCGCAGGCGTCCTCGTGCAGATTAGACCGGCAGCCGTTGGCATTGCTGCCAGGGCGAATTGAAGAGAATTGAAGTGAGGACGGTGTGGCGACTGGCCGTTGATGTTCGGCAAAAAATTCTATGGCTCAAAAAGGTAGAAGGGGTACCACAGTAAACAATCCATAAGTGAATTGGTTGTTTGGCAGGAAGTCTGTGCGCATCGACCAGGCATATTCGGCCGAGGCCCCCACCCCGGGTTAACCATTTTTCTTCTTCGCAGCAAATTTCTTTGGCCTTTGGTGGACCGGGCTACCGACCCATGCTCGGGTTGGGCGCTTTTCGATCTTCGCAGGGAGGGAGGAGCGCCGGCGCGGGTCACTAAATGAACGCCTGTTTCGCCCGCCGCAAGTTCATGTGCCTTCGGCAAGCCAGCGACCCCCGGGGGTGACCATTTTTATTTTTGGCAGCAAATTTCTTTCCCCTTTGGTGGACCCGGCCGAGGCCCCCACCCCGGGGTGACCATTTTTCTTCTTCGCAGCAAATTTCTTTGGCCTTTGGTGGACCGGGCTACCGACCCATGCTCGGGTTGGGCGCTTTTCGATCTTCGCAGGGATGGAGGAGCGCCGGCGCGGGTCACTAAATGAACGCCTGTTTCGCCCGCCGCAAGTTCATGTGCCTTCGGCAAGCCAGCGACCCCCGGGGGTGACCATTTTTATTTTTGGCAGCAAGTTTCTTTCCCCTTTGGTGGACCGGGCTACCCGACCCATGCTCGGGTTGGGCGCCTACCCGGGGGGTGACCACTTTTCGATCTTCGCAGGGAGGGAGGAGCGCCGGCGCTGCCCACTAAATGAACGCCTGTTTCGCCCGCCGCAAGTCATGTGCCGGCAATCCCCGACAATAGCCCGCAGATCAGCGCCGGGTTGATCCGGATCGTCACGCAAGATTAATCGCAAGATTAAATGGGTTCGATATCAGCCGTACTTCGACACTTCACATTTCGACATATCACCGTACTTCGACAGGCTTGCTTTGAGGCGGGAGCGGAAGTCCTGAGGCCAGCCCCACATGATTATTTGCAACGCTGGCCGGTGTCGAAGCGGGTCAATAGCTCGAAGGCTGATGCGGATGATGCGACGCTGATTAAAGGCATCGAACTAGCCGCTGCCGAAGTTCGATCCCCTCCGTTAGCTTGGTCACCATGATGGGCCAAGGCGTTGTTTAATTGGCAGACTTATCCGCGGCATTTGCCTTCACGCACATGGCATGATGGATTTTCGTAACCGCCTTCATTGCCTTATTGGCCAAGTCCATTCTTTCGGATAGATCAGAAATCTGTGTGTGCACTCCCGATGTGTTTGCAACGTCACTGTCTATCGAAGTTATCATGGACTTGAGAACTTCCGGCGCTTGCGTCATATCCGCCAGGGTGACGTTTTTAAACGCCTCCTCGACGTTACGCGCGCAACTGGTCACGGTCTCGTATCGAGATTTCAGTTCCTTAAATCTCTTTGCGAAGTCTTCTGATCCAACGATATCGGACGCGAGAGTTTCCGGATTGAGCTGGCAAATGCCGTCAATGGTAGTGAGATCAGGATACTTGGCTTCGACGATCTTGGTGTAAGAGTTTTCGGCGAGATTTGGCCTCGGTGCGGAGTGCCGTGAAAACGCAAATCAGATGGGCACGTCCCTTGTAACAACGGTCTAGCGTAACTTCCCCTT
>CAWJRE010000053.1:0-10144 GCA_963845075.1 uncultured Alphaproteobacteria bacterium
AAACGGGCTGGCTGACAACGGAGCGAAACCCCGATGCAGCAAGCAAAGCTGAAAGGCATGACCAGCGAAGAACTCGATCAACTCGCGATCAATACGATCCGCACGCTTTCGATCGACGCAGTCCAGCAGGCGAACTCAGGCCATCCGGGCACGCCGATGGCGCTCGCGCCGCTCGTCTACGTGATCTGGAACGAGGTCATGCGCTTCGATCCGCAGGACCCGATCTGGCCAAATCGCGATCGCTTCGTCTTGTCGAACGGCCACGCCTCGATGCTGCTGTGGTCCGTGTTGTATTTGACCGGCACGCGCGCGGTGAACGCGCAGTACGAGCGACTAGGCGAGCCCGCGGTCACGCTCGACGACATTCGCCATTTCCGCCAGCTCGGCAGCAAAGCTCCAGGGCATCCGGAATATCATTTGGTCTCCGGCGTGGAGGCGACGACAGGTCCGCTCGGTCAGGGCATCGCCACCAGTGTCGGCATGGCCATCGCGCGCAAATGGCTTGCGCAGTCGCTACAACAAGCCGGGCTTCGATCTCTTCGATTACAACATCTATGCCGTCTGCGGCGACGGCTGCATGATGGAAGGGGTCGGCTCGGAGGCAGCGTCGCTCGCCGGCCATCTCGCTCTCGACGACTTGTGTTGGATCTACGACAACAATCACATCACCATCGACGGCAAGACCAAGATCACCTTTACGGAGGATGTCGCCGCCCGCTTCCTCGCATACCATTGGAACGTGCTGCGGGTCGGCGATGCTAACGATCTTAAGAGCATCGAGGAGGCGCTCGCGGTCTTCCGCAAGACGGAGGGCCGGCCGACACTGATCATTCTCGATAGTCACATCGGCTACGGCTCTCCGCATAAGGTCGATACCTCCGCGGCGCACGGCGAACCCTTGGGTGAAGACGAGGTGAAGCTCGTCAAGCGCGCCTATCACTGGCCGGAGAACGCCAAGTTCCTGGTGCCTGACGGAGTCATGGAGCACTTCGCCGAGGGTATCGGCCAGCGCGGCGGTAAGGCGCGGCATGACTGGGAAGCGCTGTTTGCCAAATATCGCGAGCGCTTCCCCGATCTCGCCACCGAGATCGATCAGATGCAACGGCGGGAACTGCCCGCCGGCTGGGACCGCAATCTGCCGAGCTTTCCGCCGGATCCGAAGGGAATTGCCGGACGCGATGCGTCCAGCCAGGTGCTCAATGTCCTCGCCCAGAATATCCCCTGGTTTCTGGGCGGCTCGGCCGATCTCGCATCGTCCAACAAGACGGCACTGAAGTTCGACGGCGCCGGAGAATTTGAACCCGGCACTCCCGAAGGCCGCAATATTCATTTCGGCATCCGCGAGCATGCGATGGCGGCGATCGTCAACGGCCTGTCGTTGTCGAAGCTGCGGGCTTTCGGATCGACGTTCTTCATCTTCAGCGACTATGCGCGGCCGGCCATTCGGCTTTCTGCGCTGATGGAGCTCCCGACCATTTTCGTTTTCACCCACGATGCCATGGGCGACGGCGAAGATGGACCGACCCATCAGCCGGTTGAGCAGTTGATCTCGCTGCGCGCTATTCCCGGCCTGGTCGTGCTTCGGCCCGCGGATGCCAACGAGGTCATCGAAGCGTACCGCTACATCCTGCAACTTCGTCACAAGCCGGCGGCGCTCGCGCTGTCGCGTCAGGCATTGCCGACATTCGATCGCCGCGAATACGCGTCCGCGGCGGGTGTGTCGCGCGGTGCCTATGTCATGGCCGACCCTCCCGATGGCACTCCCGAGATCATCCTCATCGCTTCGGGGAGCGAGGTCGCCTTGGTCATTCGGGCCTACGAAACGCTAATGGCTCAGGGAATTCGATCCCGCGTTGTCTCGATGCCGTCCTGGGACATTTTCGAGCAGCAGCCGCAGGCCTATCGGGACGATGTCCTGCTGCCGATGGTGAAAGCGCGCATCGCCGTCGAGCAGGGATCGGCGCTCGGTTGGGACCGCTATGTCGGTCCGGCCGGCCGCGTCATCGCCATGGAAACCTTTGGCGCCTCGGCGCCACTCAAGGAATTGGATCGCAAGTTTGGTTTCGAGCCCGAGCAGGTCGTCGCGGCTGCTATGGAGGTACTCGGACGCGCCTGATTCTGCAGGCGCGCGGCCAAGAGGCCGCAACGAGGTCAGCGAACGAAACGGCGTGAAACGATGATGCTCGAGACGTCAGGCAAGCAAGCACAAATCGAAGGCGCCGCGGTGGCACCACCCTGCGCGATGGTGATTTTCGGCGCAGCCGGTGACCTAACAAAGCGTCTCGTGGTCCCGGCACTTTATAATCTCAACAACCACCCGGCAATTGTCCGACGGCTTCCAGCTCGTCGGCGTCGACCGCGCCGCCAAGAGCACGCAAGAATGGCGCGCTGGCCTCACCGACACAATGAAAGAATTCATCGGGCACGAGGGCGAGTTCCAG
Source organism: uncultured Alphaproteobacteria bacterium (assembly GCA_963845075.1). GTDB lineage: Bacteria > Pseudomonadota > Alphaproteobacteria > Rhizobiales > Xanthobacteraceae > BOG-931. Next base: position 2,442 of record CAWJRE010000053.1, read on the forward strand.
GTCGACCGTATTGACCAGAATGCGTGGCAGTGGCTTGCCGACCGCATGAGCTATCTGCAGGGTGACCTCAACGATCCAGAGACTTATCGCAGGCTTCACGAGCATCTGGCGGAGCTTGATAACACAGCAGGCACGGCAGGTAACTGTCTTTTCTACCTCGCCGTCGCAGATCGCTTTTTCAGCGTGGCAGTCGCCGGGCTTGGCGCCGCGGGCCTTTTAACGGAGACCCACGGCCGATGGCGCCGGGTAGTGATCGAAAAGCCGTTCGGCCACGATTTGCCTTCGGCCAAAGCGCTCAATGCCGAGATCCTGAAAACCCTGGAGGAGCATCAGATCTACCGGATCGATCATTTCCTCGGCAAGGAAACGGTGCAGAACATTATGGCGCTGCGCTTCGCCAACGGCTTATTCGAGCCGCTATGGAGCCGGCAGCACATCGACCATGTCCAAATCACGGCGGCGGAAACCGTTGGGGTAGAGCACCGCGGCAAGTTCTACGAAAAGACCGGCGCGCTGCGCGACATGGTGCCAAACCACGTGTTCCAGCTTCTGGCCATGACGGCGATGGAGCCGCCGATCTCCTTCGATGCCGATGCCGTTCGCAGCAAGAAGGCCGAAGTCATCCAGGCCATCCATCCGATCGACCCGGCGCATGCGCTGACCGATGCGGTGCGTGGCCAGTACGATGCTGGCACCGTGTTGGGCAAGCAGGTCCGAGCTTATCGCCATGAACCTGATGTGGCGGCGGATTCGACGACCGAGACTTTCGTTGCCTGCAAGCTGAAGATCGACAATTGGCGTTGGGCTGGCGTGCCGTTCTATCTGCGCACCGGCAAATATTTAAAGCGACGATCAACTGAGATCGCTATCCGTTTTCATCAGGCCCCATATACGCTCTTTCGCGGGACTTTCGTAGAGCGGATGAATCCCAATTGGATGATCCTTCGCATCCAGCCCGATGAAGGAATCGCATTCGAGTTCGCGGCCAAGCTGCCCGGACCGTCAGTGAAGCTGAGTAATGTCAGCATGGACTTCGCCTATAAGACTTATTTCAAGATGGCGCCCAACACCGGATACGAGACGCTGCTCTACGACTGCATGATCGGGGACGCGACATTGTTTCAGCGCGCCGACAATATCGAGGCTGGATGGCAGGCGGTGCAGCCCATCCTCGACGCCTGGGCAAACGATCCGCCGCGGGATTTTCCGAATTATGCCGCGGGCAGCAACGGTCCCGCTGCGGCTGACGAATTGGTGGCGCGCGACGGCCGCGCCTGGCGGCCGCTCGACTGAGCAAGGCCGGAGAGATCGATGGCAGAGAAGCGCAAGATTTCACTCGTGCTGGCCGACGTGGACGGCACGCTCGTCACCGAGGAGAAGGTCCTGACCAAGCGAGCGCAGAACGCGGTCAGTGCGTTGCAAAGCGCTGGCATTCGTTTCGCCATAACCAGCGGTCGGCCACCGCTCGGCATGGCCATGCTGTTTGACGCGCTCAAGCTCGACACGCCGATTGCCGGGTTCAATGGCGGGCTCTTTGTTGAACGCGACCTGACGATCCTCGAGCAAAAGACGGTGCCCGCCGATGTGGCGCGTCAGGCTATCGAACTGATGCGCGAGCATGGTCTCGACACTTGGGTCTACAGTGGCAATGACTGGCTGATCACCAAAATCGATGCCCCTCATGTCGCCCGCGAAGCCTGGACCGTCAAGTTCGAGCCGAAGGTGGTGGCAGATGTGGCTGAGCACTTGCAACAGGTCGCCAAGATCGTCGGCGTGAGTGATGATCTCGATAGAGTACAGCGCTGCGAGGCCGACTCCCAGGCGGCATTCGGACAGCATGCGACGGCAAACCGGTCACAGCCTTACTATCTCGATGTCACCAACAAAGACGCAAACAAAGGCGCCGTTGTAGAGTATCTCTCGCGACAACTCGGAGTACCGGCGCACGAGATCGCTACCATCGGCGATCAACCAAATGACGTGCTGATGTTCAAGCGGTCCGGCTTCAGCATCGCCATGGGCAACGCTTCCGACGAGGTCAAGGCGCAGGCCGCCGCTGTTACAGATTCCTACAACGATGAGGGTTTCGCCAAGGCAATGGAGGCCTTCATTCTCGGTTCGGCAAGGTAGCAGGCGTCATGGGCCAGGCCATTGGGCGCATCGAGATATTGCCGGATCCGCTGGCGCTGGCGCACCACGTGGCGGAATGGATGACGCAAGCGGCGTTGGCGGCGCAAGGTTCTTTTCGTGTGTCGCTCTCGGGTGGATCGACGCCGAAGACACTTTACGGACTTCTCGCGTCAGACGAATTCAGGGACCGTTTCCCTTGGCAGCTGGTGTCCTGGTACTGGGGAGACGAACGCTTCGTCCCGCACGATCATCCCGACAGCAACTATCGGATGACGCGCGAAGCGATGCTCGCCAAGGCTCCGGTGCCGCCGGAGAACATTCATCCCGTTCCGACCGACGGCACTGCCTGACGACGCGGCGCGACGCTACGAGCGGACGTTGCAGGAGGCCTACGGCGCTGCAACGCTCGATCCGCAGCGCCCGCTTTTCGATATCACGCTGCTCGGGCTTGGTCCCGATGGACACACCGCATCACTGCTGCCGGGAGAGCCGGTGCTGAACGAGCGCAAGCGCTGGGTGGCCGCCGTCTCGCACGGCCGGCCGGAGGTCCGCATCACCATGACCTATCCGGCGATCGAGAGCAGCCGGCGTGTCGCATTTCTGGTGGCGGGCGAAGAAAAGGCGGAGATCTTCAGCGCGATCCGCGCTGGTGACAGTCAAGTGCCGGCGGCACGCGTTCAGCCGGTCGGTGAGTTGTTTTGGTTCGTCGATCGAGCGGCGGCCGGCGAAGAAACAGGCGCCGCGCCGCACGGGGCGCGTGCGCGATGACACCGGGAAGAGCTTCCATGCTCGAAGCCGAGCGCGCCAGTCAGCGCGGACGGACGCCGTCGATCATCATCGCGCCCTCCGTTCTGTCGGCCGATTTCGCGCGCTTAGGCGAAGAGGTCCGCGCCGTCGACGCCGCCGGCGCCGACTGGATCCATGTCGATGTGATGGACGGACGTTTCGTTCCGAACATCACCATCGGGCCGGTCGTGCTGCAGGCGATCCGTCGCTCGACGGCAAAGCCCCTCAACGTTCATCTGATGATCGTCGAGCCGGAGCACTATCTCGCCGCCTTCGCCGACGCCGGCGCCGATCATCTGCTGGTGCAAGCCGAGCCGGGCTCGACAATCCATCTGCATCGGGTGCTATCGAAGATCCGCGCGCTCGGCAAGAAGGCCGGCGTGGTGCTCGATCCTGCCACCCCGCCGGAGCTTGTCGAATATGTCCTCCATCTGTGCGACGTTATTCTGGTCATGACCGTCAATCCGGGCTTCGGCGGCCAGAGTTTCCTTCCCGAAATGTTGCCGAAAATCCGGCGTTTGCGCGAGATGTGCGCGGAGCGCGCCCTGCATCCCGTGATCGAAGTCGATGGCGGCGAGAACGCAACGACGGCGGCGGAGGCGGCCGCCGCCGGCGCAACCGCGATCGTTGCCGGCTCGGCGATTTTCGGCGCGAAGGATTACGCCAAGGCAATTGCCGACATTCGCGCGAGGGCCGCTGCGGCGGCTACGGCGTCATGAACGCGTCTCCTTCCTCTTCGAGCACCGACCGCGACGCTCTCAAGCGCGCCGCCGCCGAAGCCGCGGTGCAATTGGTCGAGAATGACATGGTCGTCGGGCTGGGCAGCGGTTCGACGGCGGCTTTCGCAGTCGAGGCACTCGCGCGGCGTCATCGGCAGGGCCTGCGCTTTGTCGGCATTCCCACCTCGGAGCGTACGGCAGCACAGGCGAAGGCCGCGGACATCCCGCTCACCTCGTTCAGCGAGCATCGCCAGATCGATCTCACGATCGACGGTGCTGACGAAGTCGAGCGCGGCACGCTCAATCTGATCAAGGGACTGGGCGGAGCGTTGTTGCGCGAGAAGATCGTCGCGGCCGCGAGCCACCGACTTGCGATCGTCGTCGACGGCAGCAAGCTGGTGGACCGGCTTGGAACGCGAACGCCGGTGCCGGTGGAAGTGGTGGCCTTCGGCCTGGAGGCAACCCGCGAGTCGCTCGAAGTGCTCGGCGCCGGTGCTCAGACGCGCATGTCGTTGGGCGCGCCCTTTGTGACCGACAGCGGCAACCGCATTCTTGATTGCGATTTCGGCCGCATCGCCGATCCGGCGCGATTGGACGAACGCATCCGGCGGATCGTCGGCGTGGTGGAAAGCGGGCTTTTCATCAGCCGCGCCGATCCGGTCTTTGTGGCCGACGCCAGCCGGTGTCCATCGCCTCGACAGCGCCTCGCGCTCATCGGGGCAGTCCGCCGATCCTGGTGGTCATGGGCGTGTCGGGGTCCGGAAAATCGACGATCGCCGAAGAACTCTCGGCGCGGCTCGGCTGGCCGTTCGAGGAGGGCGATTCACTCCATCCGGAATCAAATATCGCCAAGATGCACGCCGGAATTCCGCTCACGGATGCCGACCGTTTGCCGTGGCTGGAGCGCGTGGCCGCTTGGATCGATGGGCAGCGCGCCAAGAAGCAGCCCGGCATCATCACGTGCTCCGCACTCAAACGAAGCTATCGCCAAATCATCATCGGCGATCGGCCAGAGGTGCGGCTGGTCTATCTGCGCAGCGGTCGAGACTTGATCGCCGAGCATTTGGCGGGACGCCACGGGCATTTCATGCCCGCAGCGTTGCTACAAAGCCAGATCGATACGCTCGAGGAACCGGATCAAAGCGAGGATCCTCTGACGGTCGACGCGGGAGCGCCCGCGGCCCATGTCGCTGACGAGATCATTCGGCTCCTCGGTGCTTCGGCAACTGTGGTCCAGGGCGTGCCAGCGCACCCGAATTGAAGCGAACGAGAGAGATTGACGTAATTACGCGCAGATCGGAGCCAGAGCGAAACAGGCATTGCCGCATGGATGCTAAGTAGTGAACCTCGCACACGGAGAAAATCGAATGCCTCAACCAGAGCGGTTTGAAGTTCTCGTCCTTGGCAGCGGAGTTGGCGGCAAACTCATAGCTTGGCACTTGGCGCAATCAGGGCACAGGACCGCCGTCGTGGAGCGACGCTGGATTGGTGGCGCCTGTCCCAACATCGCTTGCATGCCCAGCAAGAATGAGATTGCGAACGCGAAAGTTGCGCATCTTGCGCGTCACGGCGCTGAGCACGGAGCAGTGACCGGGTCCATCACCATCGATATGACAACGGTTCGTCGGCGCAAGCGCGAGATGGTGGAGCGTCAGATTGCGGCGCACCTGCAGAAGTACAAGGCGAGCGGTGCTGAACTGATCATGGGCAGCGGTCGTTTCGTAGCGCCCAAAACCCTCGAAGTCATCTTGAACGACGGAGGGACACGTGTGCTGGCAGGCGACAAAGTCTTCCTTGATGTCGGAACACACGCTGCAATTCCGAACGTCCCTGGTCTGGAGGCGGCTAAGCCTCTGACTCACGTCGAGGCTCTGGAGCTCGATTATTTGCCACAACACCTGATCGTGATCGGTGGAGGCTATTCGGGTCTAGAACTGGCACAGGCTTATCGTCGCTTTGGCAGCGATGTGACTATCATCGAGTCCGGTCCCCAGCTCATGGGTCGGGAAGATATCGACGTTTCCCTGGAGATGCGGCGCATTCTCAGCGACGAAGGTATGCAAGTTCTTCTGGAGGCCCAATTGCTCGAGGTACGTGGGCGATCTGGAGACAAGGTTACACTTGTCGTTCGCACTCCCTCCGGTGAGCAAAACATTGATGGCAGTGACATCCTGGTCGCGGTTGGACGCGTTCCGAATACCGCGGAATCGGACTTCAGGAGGCCGGCGTCGAACTAGACGGTCGCGGCTACATCGCGGTGAATGGCCGGCTGGAGACGAGTGCGCCAGACGTCTGGGCCCTCGGGGAATGCGCCGGCAGCCCACAATTCACGCACATATCCGAAGACGATTTTCGTATCGTACGTGACAATCTGGCAGGAGGAAATCGCAGCACGCGCGATCGGCTGGTTCCATATTGCATGTTCACTGACCCCCCTCTTGCCCATGTCGGGCTGAGCGAAGGCGAAGCGGAACGCCGAGGCGTCATCGCACGGGTCGCTAGGCTGCCGATGGACTCTGTGCTTGGGGCGCAGGCGACCGATCAAAGAGAGGGCTTCATGAAAGCTCTTGTCGGTGAGAACGACGACCGCATCCTTGGCTTCACGATGATCGGGGCCACCGCCGGTGAAGTGATGGCGGCGGTGCAAACGGCGATGATGGCAGGGCTGCCATATTCGAGGCTCGCCAACGCCGCCCTGGCCCACCCGACAATGGCCGAAGGTCTCAGCATGCTCTTCTCAAACACACCACCTCGGTCGGTTCAACAGATCACGCCAGAAAGAGCCGCATAGGCAGCGAATTTCGCGTTTTTACACCGTACTTCATGCAGCGTGCGCGTAGCGAACAACGTGATCGTCCAAGCAGCGAGTGGTGCGACCGCGGCCGCCTAACTCATTGCCAGTGGAGGTGAGGGATGATCGCACCATCCGGCAAGCAGATCACGATCGTAGCCAAAGATCAGCAGGCTGTGGTCGTCGAAGTTGGCGGTGGACTCCGCTCATACTCGGTTGGCGGCCGTGAACTGCTCGACGGATATGGCGCCGATGAGATGAGCTCCTCGGGCCGGGGCCAGGTGCTGATCCCGTGGCCTAACAGGTTGCAAGATGGGAGCTATGAGTTCAACGGGCGTCGCTACCAGCGGCGGAAATATGCAAAGTAATCTGTTTTTCCGCCGTCGATCCGTCCCAACGTGATCGAGCTTAATGAGTTGATCGGTATGTCTTAGTTCGCGGCAGATGATGACACATAACAACGGCCTGCATTAATTGCGTGCGTTTAGGTTCTGCGGAAGCACAGGGAACGACACGAAAGCCGAGCGCAGCTCTCACGTGACAAAGTTCAACCCCCACCCCCTGATGGACAGGCCCCCCGTCTCGCGCGCAGGAGTTGCCAAATAATGCCAAATCGACATCGAGGACCGCGCTCGACAGAACATCCGTCTCAGCTCAGATGTGACTAACCCGTTGAGCAGGAGTTGGAATTGGCGGGCGGATAGTGACAGATGCGTCGGTTTGCACCTTGATGCGGCGGCGGGCTTAAGGGTGTGACGGTTGAACGGTCGGAGGCGAGCATCGTGAGGATCATTGAGGGATCGAACCTTTAAACCGATGCACCGATGTAAAGGTGTTGGCGGCAGACACGCTGAAACAGGATCGCGCGGCAGCGTGTGCGCCCGGTGCCGATCGCGCCACCGTTTCACCCCCCGGGAGTAATTCCGACCTCCACCCCCCACATGGACAGGCTCTTGGGACCACGATTGAGGAATAGGACAAGCAGACTCAGACAAAGTCGATACCGCGGAAGCAGGTGAAGTCATTGATGCGACCGCGAAGACAGTCGCAGAACTGACGAGCCAGCAGGATGGCGTCATTCGGCAGCAAGTGATTGAGCATTTGATGCGGCAGATCATGCACTACGATGCCGAGTTTCGCCGCGAAGAGGCGACGTCTACAGTCAGCTCTAACGTGAAGCACTGCACTGACCGTTCGGATCGAATGGAGCGCTGGGATCAATTCGACCCCACCCCCACGCTGGACAGGCCGGGGGGTCATTGGGCGCGCAAACGGGC
>CAWJRE010000054.1:0-8889 GCA_963845075.1 uncultured Alphaproteobacteria bacterium
CGCCCCTTTAGGTCGATCATTTTGAAATCGGGGTGGGCGGGTCGGCCAAAATGAGCGTCCGGTGCTGAGGGGGAGGCCTCATTTTTCCCAAGAGGCTCCGCGCTGGGCCGCCCTCGCGTGGGACTGGGTGCCTAACCGCCGTGCCCGCTCATCCAAAATGCCAACGCCCCCAGCACCGCAGCAGTTACGGTCATTTCGAATGACCCCGCGAGGAAGGCGAAGAACGCTCCGGCAGTCATGATGATACGTGTTCCTCGACTATGCCCGTTCAAGAATGTTCGCGACGGACTGCGCGTACCACTGTCCGCCGCGAGCCGTTGGGATACCCCCGGCATTCAGCGCATTGCCGCAGCGTGCTCGCACCGGCCTTCTGTTTGATTTCATTTTCCGTCATGGCCGGGCTTGACCCGGCCATCCACGACTTTCTTGCGTGAGGCTGAGAACGTGGATGCCCGGCACAAGGCCGGGCATGACGGCGTTCGCGAAAGGGCCCTATTTCATTGGCTGCTTTTCGAGTCAGACTCTCACGACCCGCCGCGCAGCATTTCGCTGACGACGACCAACTGGCTATCGCGGAACTCGACCATGTAGCCGTCCTTGATCGGACGGTAGTCGGTCGGCGAGGTGTTGAGCGTGATGCCGGGCAGCAGCATCGACAGCGACACGTTCTTGAGGTTGGCGGCCTGGGCCATGATGTTGGCGCGGCTGAGATCGTTCTTGCACTGCTCCAGCACCACGACCAGCGCTTGCGCGACCATGTAGCCATAGCCGGCGGCGAAGTTGGCCGGATCGACATTCGGCAGCCGCGCCTTCATGAAGTCGGCATAGGCGACGAGGCCGGGGTCCTTTGAATTGGGCACATAGGGTTTGAGCGCCACCACCGACATGATGCCGCTGGCCGCCTCGAGGCCGGCCGGCACCATCACGGTGTCCTTGTTGGCGCAGCCGCTGGCGATGAAGCGCATCGGCCGCCAGCCGGTTTCAAACGCCTTGCGGACGGCCTGCGCGCAGGCGCGCGGCGTTACGCTGTAGATCAGGAAAACGTCGGCCTTGGTGTTGGCGAGCGTCAGGATCTGCGAATCCACCGTGGGATCGGCGACCTCGAAGCTCGTCGCCATTGCAATCGCCTTGTCGGCGTCAGCTCCGAGCGCTTCCTTGACGCCGCGCAAATAATCTTTTCCGGCGTCGTCATTCTGGTACAGGATCGCAAAGCGCGCATTGGGGTTTTTGGCGCGCGCATAACGCACCTCGATGCCGGCTTCCTCGACGTAGTTCGGCGCCCAGGGCAGCGCCATCAGCCAGGGTTGGGTGGCAGGCTCGTTCCATTTCGAGGCTGACGAGATCAGGAACAGATGCGGCACCTTGGCGCCGTTGAGATATTTCGCGGTCGCCGAACTCGGCGCGGTGCCCATGGTGCCGAACATGAAGGCGACGTCGTCGTTTTCAACCAGCCGTCGCGTCGCCTCGACCGTCTTCGGCGGCGAAAAACCGTCGTCGAGCGAGATCATGTTGAGCTTGCGCCCGTTGACGCCACCCTTCTCGTTGACCATGTCGAAATAGGCGGCAAATACCTTGCCGGTGACGCTGAGCGCCGATGCCGGGCCGCTATAGGGCATGATATTGCCGAACTTGATTTCGGTGTCGGTAATGCCGGGTTGCTGCGCGAAGGCCGCTGACGAAGCAGCCAGCGTCACGATCAATGCGAGGGAAGCGGCCGGGGCGGATTTGCTCGATCGGATCATGCTTTATCCTCCCCCGGCGAGTTGCCGATTATGTGTTATTTGTTTTGGGTAAAGGTTATGGCAAGGCCGGGGAACTGGTCTTGCGTTGAGTTGCTGATCGCGCGATCCGCCAGCCGCTCAACGCAAGTTTGCAGCCGCCAAATCAAGGCATCGTATTCCCGAGGAGAGACCAACATGCTGGAACGGACAAAGGCGCAAAGCCCGTTTTATACGGCCCGGCGACTTCGCGCCATAGCCACCGGGTCCGAATTGACCGGCGTTGCCGGGTCCGGCACGTTCCGCGTCCACCGCATCCCCTCACTGTTATTACTGGGAAATTTTGTATTTGTGGCACCAAACACCCGGCTAAACCCCGGCTGAAAAGGAAGTCCGGCAGCGGCCGGCCGCTGCGCCGGCGCGGCATGATGGGAAAATAAAAAAAAAAAAAAGGAGGAAAGCGCTGGGGGTACTGTGTCAATCTTGTCAGTTAATTCGCCGGGATCGTCGTGCCGGGCCAGGGGCGCTGGAGATCGATCTCCCGGGTTCGATGGGCAAATGGATCAAGGTCCCGAGCGCGGAATTTTTGGGGCTTTGAGCCGACGATGGAGGTGAAAAAAATGCACATGCTCAGAAAAGCCATTCTTGCTGCCGCCTGTACCGCCGGCGTTGCGGCTGCGACAACGCCGGCTCTTGCCCAGACGACCTTGCGCGCAGTGATGCATTCGGATCTGAAAATTCTCGATCCGATCTGGACCACGGCCTACGACCGCGCCTCGGTCCTTGCCGGTATGGGCCGGGCGCTCGGACGCGCCCTTGTTCTCGGGATGCCCATATTCCTGACTATTCTCAGCGCCGTCGGCACAGCCGCCATGATCTGGGTTGTCGGCGGCATCGTCCTGCATGGCCTGGAAGTATACGGTCCGCCTTCAATCGGCTCGACGGTCCACGCCGCCGCCGAAGCCGCGGCTCACGCATTGCCGTCGGCCGCCGGGGCGCTCGAATGGATCGTTGAGGCTGCCATCTCAGGTGCCCTTGGATTGTTGATTGGCGCGGCCACAATCCCGATTGTCGGATTTGCCGTTGCGCCTGCATGGAAAGGGTTGAAGCGTTTTCTGCCGGGCCGTCAGAAATAAATGCTCGGGCAGACCAGCTCTAGCCGTGCGTCCTCCTCGGGCAATGACATACCACTAGGCCGAAGCCGACAGACCGATGATCGCAATCACCGCAAGAACGGTGGCCGCGATCCGCCCCCAATTCGGGCCCGACGACAGAACGCTGTCGAGCCGTTCGAACCCGGTTTCCTCGCGATAATTTGCGGCAACGTCGTCTTCGATCTGCAAAATAGCAGATTCCAGTGTCAATCGGCGTTGGATTGGGACCCCTTATCGGCATCCAAAAGGGACCCCTTTGAGCGGCGAGTTCGGCCGGTAGCGCTCGCACCGTCGGAGCTGGCCGGGGTTGCGGAGACGGTGCGAGCGCGGGTTGTTTGATCGTCATCGCGGCTTTTGAAGCGCCAGGAGTCGTTGCCGGTCTCGACGATGTCGCAGTGATGGGTGAGGCGGTCGAGCAAGCGCCGTCGTCATCTTGGCGTCGCCGAACACGCTGGGCCATTCGCCGAAGGCGAGGTTGGTGGTGACGATGATGGAGGTGCGCTCGTAGAGCCGGCTGACGAGGTGGAACAGGAGCTGTCCGCCGGCTTGGGCGAACGGCAGATAGCCGAGTTCGTCGAGGACGATGAAGTCCATGCGGGTCAGATGATCGGCGAGCCGTCCTTGGCGCCCGTTGCGGGTCTCGGTCTCGAGCCGGTTGACGAGATCGACCACGTTGTAGAACCGGCCGCGGGCGCCTGACGGATGCAGCTGCGAGCAATGGCGATGGCGAGATGGGTCTTGCCGGTGCCGGTCCCGCCGACGAGCACGGCATTGCGCTGCTGGGCGATGAAGCCGCCGCCGGCGAGGTCGTTGACGAGCGTTTGGTTGATCGGCGTGCCCTCGAAGTGGAAGTCATCGAGGTCTTTGGCGAGCGGCAACTTGGCGATGGTGAGCTGGTATTTGATCGAGCGCGCCTGCTTCTCGCTGATTTCGGCGTTGAGCAGATCGCCGACGATGCGCTGGGGCTCATGCTGGCGTTTGACGGCGGTGGCCATGATCTCGTCGAAGGCGGCCTTCATGCCGTAGAGCTTGAGCTCGCCCATGAGGTCGAAGAGTTGAGTGCGTTCCATCAGATGGTTCTCCTGAGGTTGTCGTAACGGGCACAGTCGGCAATCGGCGCATGGCGCAGCGTCAGCGCGGCCGGGGTAAGGATCGTGGCGGGCGGGCCGGGATCGCGCTGGCGAGCCAGTATGTTGAGGACGACATCGGCGGAGTGGACGCCGTGGGCGATCGCCTCGGCGCAGGCGACTTCGACCGCCGGCAGCCCGTCGGTGAGCACCGCGGTGAGGATATCGACCATCTGCCGATTGCCGTCGGCGGCGCCGGCGAGCTTGCGCCGCACACGTTCCATCGCTGCCGGCAGCACCCAGTCCTTGAAGGGAGCGCCGTTGCGCAGGGCGCCGGGCTTGCGGGCGAGCACGGGCACGTAATGCCAGGGATCGTAGACCGTATCGCCGCGGCCGAACGAGCGCGGATGCTCGGCGACGATCCGGCCGTCCTGGCGGATTACGATGCGGTCGGCATAGGCATGGACCTCGACCGGACGTCCGACCGCGCTCGCCGCCACCGAGTATTTGTTGTTGTCGAAGCGCACCAGGCAGGTCTTCGAGACCGATGCCGGCACCGCGTGGAATCCATCGAACCGGCCGGCATAGGGAACGAGCTTCGGCCGCTCCGCCTCGAACACCTCCCAGATCGTCTGGTCGGTGAGCTCCGGATGGCGATGCGCCTTGGCGTAGGCAATGCATTTATCGAGCAGCCAGGCGTTCAACTCGTCATAGTTTTTGAACCGCAGCCGCGGCGTGAAGAAGCGCTCACGGACCAGCCCGACCTGGTTCTCGACCTGTCCCTTCTCCCAGCCCGACGCCGGCGTGCAGGCGACCGGATCGACGAGGTAATGGCTGCACATCTGCAGGAACCGGCGATTGTAGAGACGCTCCTTGCCGACGAGGATGGTCGTCACCGCCGTCTTCATGTTGTCGTAGATGCCGCGCTGGCAGGTGCCCTTGAACAGGGCGAATGCCCGGTCGTGGGCGTCGAACACCATCTCCTGCGTCTCGCGCGGATAGGCGCGCACGAACAGCATGCGGCTATGGCAGAGCCGGACGTGCGCCACCTTCACGGTCACCGTCACGCCGTTCAGCAGGACGACCTCGTGGCTCCAGTCGAACTGGTAGGCTTCACCCGGCGCAAAGCTCAGCGGCACATAGGCCGCGGCCGTCGTGGCGCCTCGCTCCTTGCTCCACCGTCTGGCGTAGCGACGTACGGCATCGTAGCCGCCGGCATAACCGCAGCCGCGCAGTTCCTCGAATAGGCGGATCAGCGTCAGGCGCTCCCGCGACGCCTTACCTTCATTCGCCAACAGCAACTGATCGAGCTTGTCGCTCCAGGGCCCGATCTTCGGAAGCGGCTGCGCCTCTCGTTCGTAGCGGAACTCAGTCGCCTCCGAACGGATGACCTTCCGCACGACCTTCCGGGAAACACCGAGGTCACGGCATATCGCCTTGATCGGCTGACCGTGAACGAAATACGCGCGACGGATCTTCGCAATCGTCTCCACGACCAGCATTCCAATCTCGGCTCCCATGAAAATGGAAGCCAGTGTGGACCCTCAGTGCCGGGGTCCCGATTGGATGCCGATCACCCCGAAAACGGGGTCCTTATTCCATGCCGAAACACATTCGGAATTCCGCTGCGCACGACCAGGAAGACCAAAGCGAACAAAGAGGCCAGCGTTTTCTGCCAACTCGCCGCGGTGCTGTTCGGCGATGAGAGCGCTGACTTGCAGCATTATTGTCTGGAGTTGCTTAGCGCAAACCCGGGGCAAAAATAGCCGGCTGTTTTGCGCTAAAATCTGAGCTTACGTGGGCTATCCGCCATTAACCGGAAAGCCCAATCCAATGACCCCCAAGCCACGCCTCATCGCTAGAGCCGCAGTCCTGACATTAATAGCTCTCGCCATCCTGGCGGTGTTGCCGGACCTGGCGGCAGTCTTATTTCCGCCGGCGCAAGCAAAGCTGACCGACCCGAACATCGCCATGGTGGCACTCGCCGTGGTGGCCGAGCCGCTGGCTTATTCAATTCGAGCCTTTTGCCGGGCGCACGGCATCAGCATTCCGACCTACTACGAGTTAAAGAAGCAGGACCTTGGACTCGCGTCAGCAACGGCGCGGAAATATTACCCGGCATCGACGGGCGCAGTCTGGTGGGCCGCCGTTATCGGGACATTGCCGCCGCGATGGTTGCCGATGCGGGCGGCGAGGATCGTTGCAGCGAAACCAAAATCCAATTGATCCGCCGCTTCTCGGCAGCCGCTGTGCTCGCGGAAGCGATGGAGGCTGATCTCGCAAATGGTAAGCAAATCGATCTCAACGAGCACAGCCTGTTGTCTTCGACACTGGTGCGTATCGCATCGCGCATCGGCATCAATCGAATACCGAAAAATCTCACGCCCAATCTGCACGACTACATCGCTGAGCGAGTTTACGTAAACGACGAGACGGCAGCATGACCCGTCATCGTCTCACTATTCTCGATGCGATAGCGGACGAAAACCTTTTCTTACCGTGGATGCAACATCGCGCCACCTGGGCAACCTGGCGCGTTGTGCTCAGCGCGTTGTTCGCGCTGCCGATGACCGCAGAACAACTTGCAATCTATCAACAGCACACTGGACGCGCAGCACCGCCAACCGAACAAGCCAAGGAGGCTTGGCTCGTGTGCGGCAGACGAGCTGGCAAAGCTTTCGTGCTCGCGCTGATTGCCGTGTACCTCGCGGCGTTTCACGACTACCGAAAACATCTCGCCCCCGGCGAACGCGGCACGGTAATGGTGATCGCCACTGATCGGACGTCAGGCGCAGGACGATCATCCGCTACATCCGCGCACTGCTGACGCAAGTCCCGATGCTCGCGAGCATGATCGAGCGCGAGACGCGAGAACTGCTTCGATCTCAGACAATTCAGTCACCATCGAAGTCGGCACCGCCTCGTTCAAGTCCGTGCGCGGCTACACTGTTGTTGCAGCGCTGTGCGACGAAATCGCTTTTTGGCCCACCGACGATTGCGCTCAACCCGACTATGAAATTCTCGACGCTCTGCGCCCCGGCATGGCGACGATCCCCGATGCGATGTTGTTGTGCGCCAGTCAGCCCATACGCTCGACGCGGGGCGATGTGGGATGCGCATCGCCAGCACTACGGCAAAGACGAGACCCCGTCCTCGTCTGGCAGGCCGACACGCGCACCATGAACCCCAACGTACCTCAAGCGCGTGATCGACGAGGCAATGGAGCGCGATCCGGCAAGCGCTGCCGCAGAATATGGCGCGCAGTTTCGCAGCGACGTCGAGTCCTTCGTCAATCGAGAAACCGTCGAAGCGTGCGTTTCACTCGGCGTTCGCGAGCGTGCGCCGATCCGCGTGTCAGTTATTCGGCTTTCGTCGATCCGAGTCGGCGGCAGCGCCGAAAGCATGACGTGCGCGGTCGCCCACATACAGGACGATGTGGTCGTGCTTGATGCAATTCGTGAACGTCGTCCGCCATTCTCGCCTGAGGACGTGGTGCGTGAGTTCGCTGATCTGCTCAAGACCTACCGAATTACAGAAGTACAAGGCGATCGCTACGGCGGCGAGTGGCCAGTCGAACGCTTCCGCGAGCATGGCATAACCTATGAGACGGCCGCGAAACCAAAGTCGGACTCTATCGCGACTTTTTGCCCGCGATCAATTCGCGAATGGTCGATCTGCTCGACGATGAGCGCCTGATTGCGCAGATCGTTGGCCTTGAGCGCCGTACTGCACGCGGCGGCCGCGACAGCATCGACCATGCACCGGGCGCGCACGATGATCTTGCCAATGCCGTCGCGGGTGTCGTCGCGACGCTCGCCACTGCTAATTCCTACGACTTCGCTAGACTGGGTCAGCGGGCCGGGTGTCGATGCACGGGATGCTTGGCAAGCGTCGCGCCTATGGGATCACATTCGAAGGTATGGGTAATTCAGTTCATGGATGCCAAGCTCAGCGTCAGCCTGCCCCGGATGGCGGGCTAACAGGGGGCTAACAACGCGAACCTCGACTATTGCGCGCGGATCAGATGGCTGCGGCCGGTCCAGGCACGGTTGACCGATCCGGCGAACGGGGCCAGCGCCATTGCCTTTTGGCCTTGGTGAGATTGCGCCGGAGACTGGCGTCAAGCCTTTGGCTTCATCAGATCGGCGGGGCAACATCAATCCGAATAACGGTTAAGGTCGGTTCAGAAACCGTTAAGCCGGCTCTGACACGTTGCACGGCAGATCACCTGAAGCGAGGGACTGCCAATGTTGAACCTCAGCGAAGCTGCCAGGGAATCGAAGCAATCGAAGTCCACAATCTGGCGCGCCGTTAATTTTGGCCGGTTGTCAGCAACCAGAACCTACAGCGGCGACTACCAGATCGACCCCGCCGAGCTTCATCGCGTATTTTCCTCTGAAACGGCCGACGAACGCGCCACCACCGTGCCGTTGCGACGGGGCGCAACGGAGCTAGAGCGTGCTGAAGCGGCCTTGATGCAGGAGCAAATTGAGAGGTTGTTCCAGGTTGGCAAGTTGATCCGCAACGAACTCGACAATGATCGGGACGCCTGGCGCAGTCAGGCTGACAGGCTGCGCCAGTTGGTTGGCTGACCTTCAGGCGGCCGCGCGCAGGATCGCTCGCGCCGCCTCCGGGATTGTCCCGGAATTGATATCCGGGGCCGAGCGGGGTGTGGCCCTTTACCTCTGGCCCCCTTCTCAGGGGTAAATTTTGCCTACCCGCCCCTCCGCTCCGGTTTTTAGACCGCACGCCAGAAAATGGTCGATTAGCTTGATTAGATTGTCACAGCTAGCCGAGTGGCCGGATCCTGCAAGGCTAGCAGGGGCCGCCTGCTTGCGTGGCCGCCACGGCTACGCGGAGGAAGACCGGCGGATCATGTCGGCCGTGGCACGGCACGTCTTGAAGTTCTCGTCGAGGGGACGGGGACGAGCAACGTGATCAGCCTGAGGT
>CAWJRE010000055.1:0-222303 GCA_963845075.1 uncultured Alphaproteobacteria bacterium
CTTTGGGTACTGGCCCCACTTTTGGATTCAGGGGCGGTTTCACTTGTGGTGAATAATTCCCTCATCGTAGAGCCACCAAAGCACCAATAGAGTCCCCATCATCAAATACAGATTGCCCGTAGCCCTATGGCTTGCCTTTGGGAAAAATATCTTTGCCAAGGGCGGAATCACGTGACACGCACTTCCGACAAATAAAAAGACCAACCCGCTCACCAGAAGCGCGACAACCGCCGGTTCGTTTCTGGTCACAGTTTTATGCCTTGGATTTTAGGTACTGGTCCCTTTCAGAACGCTCTGGTCCCTTTTGAAAATCGGGGTTGGTCTCTTTCGTTCATGCATTAGATACCAACCTTTTTCAGGGCATCTAAATCAGGCGGTGTCACGCTGCCAAGACGGATCGATAGGTGGGGGCACCGAATGACGACGATCACCACACTTCATCATCACCGCCATCTTCGGCACGGCGCTGCTACCGGTGCGAATGCGCAGTCCTCAAACGCAAATGCGCAGACTGCTTCCGCGAGCAATGCTCAATCGGCTCAGTCAACCAATACTCAGCCAACCTCCGCCAGTTCCGGGCCGTCAACACCGACCTCAACGCAGGCGACTGCGCCGGTCTCGCAATCCACTGGTTCCGATCAGCACACTGTGGACGTTAAAGCCTAAAGCCAAGCCGTACTCGCCCCTGGGCATTCGGCACTGGCGTTGAAGAATTCCCCCCGAGCCGCAAAGCTCTGGCCCGGCTTGGGTTTTATTTTCGGCCTTCGCAATATTTTTGAAATGGCCCCTTTTCGCGTTCCAAAGGATTGCGCCGAAATCTGAAACCCCGTCCCAACCCTGGCAGTTATATAGTCGATCCTCCAACGTTGAATATCGGCGCCGGAGCCCGGCATCCGGAGGGGGCATGGAGTATGTGCCATGCAGACGATTCCATTTCTGCCAAACCACCAACGCTTCGATTCCGAAGTCGTGCGCAGCATGTCGGTGGCTTACGCGAACGTCTGCCGGGCCCTTGGATTGAGCACCAAGCCCGATCCGGCAACCGAAGTCGTCGCGCTCAAGATCATGGAAATCGCCGAGCGTGGCGCGCGGACGCCCACGATGATGTATTTGCTCGCCATCGAGGAATTCAGGGACGGCAGATAGGCCGCCTCTCTCGGCGGTCTGCACTTCTCCCGCGTTAACAAACCTTAAGGTGCACCACGAAGGCCGTGGTGATAGGCAAATCTCGAGTGTGGGTGATCCCCTCAACTTGCCCAGTCCCGACGTGGCCTGTCAGCCGTCGGGACTTCTTTTTTCCCGGCCTTGTCAATCGTCGAACGTCTTTAGAGCGAGATGAGTTGTGGCTCGATCGGCATCCCGCTCTAGCTTTTTGTTGGAGCATGATCCCTCGGGTCAAGCGCGAGGGCATGCTTTTCGGAAAACCGGATTCCACCCGTCGGGTCAAAGCCCGAGGGCAAGCTTTATCCACGCGAAGCCAAGTCATCCAGCGAATGATCTTGGCAACGATTTTAGCAAGCTAGTTTGGCATAGCGGCTATCCGAACTTCAGGGGCGACATCTCGCGCTGCCACAATATACTCATGGTTGTGAGTATGGCTATGACAACCATGTCCCGGCTTCTGGTTACGTTTTATCGCCATCGAACCCGACCGGGCGTGATTGCGGTGTCGCCCGTGTCCACCAACCTTGTGTTTCCCGAGCCCGACGATTGGGAATTGGAGCGGCAGGACATCATCAACACCGATCGGGTCGAGCCGGGCACGGAAATCGCAACTTGGCTCGAGGCGTTTCGGCGCCTTGGCTATTGCATCCTGGAGCCAAGCGGACCGGGCCCGGCAAAGAGCGAAGACGATGCCGATCCCCGACCTCCGAAAAAACGGCGCTGACACGATTGCGCGGCCGCCGCCGCGGGCCTCAAGCTACCCGTGAACTCGCTTTCTTCTATCATAGGTTGAAGCGTCGCCAACGATACAATCGAATTTTTGCGTGCGGCGGGAGCAGCCGGTTTTTGGTTTGTTCAGGGTGCTATCTCGGCTGCTGCCAGGGGTGCGGATCCGGATCGAGCCCCAAGCCCGTTGTCCTCACTTGCGTTTTCGGGCTAGCCCACATTGGGCATTCGCCCGCCGGTTGTACTGCGGCGCAGCAAATGCCAATCTAGATTAAGGTCTGTATTTCCAAAGAGTTGAAGCCGATCCATTTTCGCGCGCAATAAGCACGGTGATAAATGAGTGGTGCTTTTTAATTGCGACGCCGGCCAAAGGTCTTTTTTGACAACCTGACACAAAACCGGCGTAACGAAAAAAGAACAGCACGATCGAATACTAAATGAGCGACCTTCAGTTATCGCTTGCACGCACGCATTGACCCTGCGAAAGGCTCAATTGCCTCAATCTACGGTTTGATCTGTCCCTCATCCATTCAATCAAAGGCGTCGCATGTCCTCCGCCGGCACGAGCGCGTTCGAATGTCCGACCTGCGGCGCGCAATACAAGGTTGTGCGCGTCGAAGCCGAATCGGTATCCGCAAACCAGCAATTGGTGTGCCGCAAATGCGGCGGGCCGCTCCATGGCCGCGATGGCCAATTCATTCTCAAATACTTCCTGGTCGATCGTCCGCGGCGCAGAGCGCTCGGCGCGCGCGGCGGCTAGCGCGGGATGAGTTGTGGTTCTCTCCGGCCCTTCTGTATTTGTCACAGTGTTTGCGAGTTAGAATGGTTCTAGAATGGAAAGCCTCCCAAGGAGGCTTCCGTGACAGGACGCTTCTTGATTCCGCTCGCTCTGGTCGCGGCAGTCTTGCGCCCGGTCTCGCGCCCAGCGCGGCATCGGCGAAGGGCGGTAGCCTGCACCTTTTCGTGCCTCACGCGGCCGCATCGCCCCTCGCTCATGGCGTATCGGCGAGCGATCTCTTGGCCGGCTGCGGACGTGGACGCTATCGCGATCGGGCCACGCAAAGGTGCCGGGGCCCGGGCGACGTCAGAAACTGAGCGCGCAAGGCAATCCGCCCGCTCCGAAAAGTTGCCGCAGCGGCCATGGCGACCGCAACGCGAACCATCCGTAATTGCCGCAATTGCAAAAAGCGCGATCGACTTCATATTGTCGCCGCCGGTTTTTGTTTTCGGAAGTCTACGCGATCATGGAAGACGACGACACGTTGCGTGCCGATGCGCCGCTCTGCCCGACATGCAAGAATCCAATGGAGCGGGGCCGCGTTAGGGTCGAGGGCTATCCCTATGTACCCAGCTTCGAATGCTGGCCGTGCCTGGAAGTCTTCACCGAAGCAGATGAGCCTCGGTAACGCGCGCTCGGCGCTGTATCGGACACGGGCGTGCTGTCCGGTCTGAGCGCATCGAGCGATCGTCGTAAGAAATTTCCGGCAGAAAATTTCGCCAAAAAAATTTGGCCATGAGTTGGATCGCGAGCCGACAGCCTTCGAATTTTGTGCAACGCTTCAGTCTTCCCAAACACCTACCTTAGTCCCGACGGGCCCACACCCCGGCGGGACTTTCTTTTTTGTCTGTGCCGCGTTGTCTGCGCGCGATCGCTCGCGGCCCTTCTCCGCGCACGTTGCAGGTTCGACACACCCCTCGCCTTTCACTCAATTTCTCAGGAACGACTGGTTCGCCAAGGCCGTTACACGGTCGCCTGCAAGCATCGCCGGAGCCGGGGACTGCAAGTCGATGGGTAAGGAACAAGACTACCGACTAACCGCCGCCGAAATGGTCGACCGCGCGCACAAAGCCACAACCGCTATCGACAAGCGCCGCCTGTTGGGGCTGGCCGAGAAGTGGCTCGATCTCGCCGAGCGCAGCGAGCGCGCGGCCGCGCAGCCGCAGCGGCCGTTCGGCGATCATCCGTTGGTCAGAAAGACGCTCGGAAGCAGCTAGGCCGAGGCGGAATAAGCTTGGCGGAATGGCCGAGCCTGCGCCGCGCGTCCGGCCGGCTGATTTAAGTCAACATCGTCGCAACTAGGCGAGCGGCTGTTAACGCCCCGCCCGATTTCGGCTGGTCCCGGTCAACGGCCGGCCGCGCATTGCAACCTTCGCGGCTGAAGATGAGGCGGCAACCGGCCCGTTGGCCGATGAGCTGCATCATTCGCGGGCACGTGCATTGTGCGAATTCGCTTCCCTAAAGCGCTGGGCGGCATCGAGAAATGAGCAAGAGCGCCGTCGTCCGCGCCTCGTCTGCGACCGTATGCGCATAAGAAATGAGCCGGCACGCGCGACATCAGGCGCCCCGCACGGCCACCGTGAGCGTCGCAGAGGCGATCCGGAAATATCGCGGAAAATCGAGGTAGGAATTTACCTAGTAGCAACACTTCGATGTACAACTACGACGCGTGGTAAGCAATGCAGGAGGCCTTACGTGCGTACACTGCTTATTCGATTCCGCAGGGATGAATCGGGCGCTACGGCGATCGAATATGGCCTGATCGCAGCCGGCATCGCCGCTGCGATCATCCTCGTGGTCAATACCCTCGGCACCAACCTGAACACGACCTTCAGCAGCATTTCGAGCCAACTCAAATAGCGCAAGGATGTTGCCACCGTCGAGCGAAGCCGCCCCTCTGGGCGGCTTCGTGCATTTTTGAATACCGCTTGCTGCGGCTTTTTGGTTTCTGGCGCGCGCGCCGGCCGATGCAGCATGCGTCAGCCGGCGGGCGTCTATCGCCAGTTCCTCGCAGCTAGGCAGGCGCTAGGCCGGGCGGCGCTCAAGCGCACAGCCGCGGATTTGTGTCATCCGTCACGCAACAAATTCAGCAAATCGATCATTGTTGAACCAATGACCGACCGGGATGACCATGCTGCTCGCCTGCGCGACCGCGCCGCGCGACTGTTTGCTGTGGCGCTGCAGGCGAGCGAGGACGGCAACGATCAATATGCCGAGGAACTCACGCGGCTTGCTTCGGAAGCGATCGATCAGGCGACAGACCTCGAGAGCCGCGCTCCGCGGGTTGCGCGGGCGACGCCACGTGTCGCCCAGCAGACCCAACAGCCGCAGTCGGCCCATGGTCGCAGGAAAAGTCGGATAGAGAAGTAGCCGCGGCCTGACGCGCGAAGGTTGTTCCCGACCGCGGCCAGTCGCCGCGCGTCCGTTTTTCCAGTTCGGCGCGGCCGACGCCTCGATTTCCGAAATCGTATCGCTGTAGTCGGAACAACCCGCACGTTTGGCGATTGATGTGCAAAAGACAACCATTGGCGAAAACGCCCCATGAACAAGAATGACGAATATCGCGCGAATGCCGCCGAATGTGAGCGGATGGCGCACTTCACCCGCAATGCATCGGAAAAACGCACCTGGCTGGAAATGGCGGAGTCCTGGCTGCGTTTGATCCAACCCTCGCCACCCGCGGACGTGAATCGATTTGACGCGATCGAGCCGGGTGGAGCAGGCGAACTGCGATCGAGAACCGAGCACTGACTGTCAGCCGCTTCGAACCGTCAACCGCTTCGAAAAAGCTTCTTCCGCATCGCAGCAGGCGATGTGTGCTGGGCCGTTTGGAACTTCCTCGCACTCGGAACAAAAAGACCGGCACCGCAGGCAACCGTGCAACGCGATGCGCATTGTTGCTCCGCTTTCAACAGGGGACAACGCATGCGGATCTATCATCTGTTTCGAGATGCGCCGTTCGATGCCGACCATATCGAATTGATGTCGTCCGCCTTCGAGGACGTGAGCAAACAACTGGGGCTTGGACGGCGCGAAGACGCGATCCGCGACATCGTGGCGAAAGCCATTCTTGAATGCGCGCAGCGTGGAATCCGCGACCCCATCGAGATGCGCAAATGCGCGCGCGACGTCTTGCAGATTGCGTAAGCGTCGCGTCGGTCGCCGCTCGCACGACGCGCATCTCCGGCAAAGAAACCTCGATTTCGTTGCGAGATCGAACCAAAACGGTGGTACGGCGTTAATGTTAAGTCAAAGCCAGCGCCCTGCGTGATGCAAGAGTTGCGCGCAAAACGCCACCGCAGGGGCTGCCGCCGCGATATTCGGCGGCGCCGGCGCAATTTTAGAATCGCAACTGTCACAAATCCGGCGTAGCTTTAACAATCATCGGCAGTGAGAGCGCGGATCGGGTGGCCGGTACGGAAGTGATGCCCGCGCTCCCGCCTGACCGAGGAGTAGCGCCATGCCGATCGCATCGTTGTTGGCGAACACATCCTTCGATCCGGAGGCGGTGGAGAATTTAAGCGCGGCGTTCGACGACGCCTGGGAAAAGTTCAAACAATCCGGCTCGAGCCTGGCGCGTCCCGCCTACGAGCGCGGCGCCCGCGAGGTGCTCGCCAAATGCATCATCGAAATGGCGCAACGCGGCGAGCACGATCCCGCGCACTTGAGTGAGTACGCGCTGAAATTCCTGGCGCAGAACTACAAACAATAGAGCATGAAGCGATTGCGTTTTCGCCGTACGAGAGCGCGGTCGCGGTGAGCCTCGATCAACCTGGCCATCGCGATTGCGCAGAAGTGTCCGGTTGACGCGCGCGCGGCGCGCGTGGGAGGCTGAAAGTGGTCGTCGGGGGAAAAGGGGGGGAATTGCATGCGCGCATTCGCTGCCGTCGTTGCGCTTGTCGCAGCTTTTTCACTGTCAGGATGTTTTGAAGGTCCGCAAGGCCCACAGGGAGCCGGCGGACCGGCTGGACCGCAGGGCGCCGCCGGGCCGGCGGGCCCGCAAGGCCCGGCCGGACCACCCGGGCCGCAAGGAGAAAAGGGCTTGCCTGGAGCCGCCGGCGTTGCCGGCTTGCCCGGTCCGGCGGGAGCTGGGGGCGGCGTCGGTCCGGCAGGGCCGGCCGGTCCCGAGGGTCCGCCCGGGCCAGCAGGAAGCGCCGGTTTGCACGCCCTCAGCGAGACGGCGTGCGACACCAAATGCGTGCTTTTATGCGCCGCTGGCGAGAAGCTCGTCTCCGTGACTTGCCCGGGCGGCACGATTTGGATCGGCAGAACCGCTGAGAGCGAAACCGCCACGTGCAGCAATTCGTCGGGACCGGCGTTGGCGCTGTGCATGAAGCGGTAACGGCGCCGTTCGCAATCGGACGGCGCGGCTTACGCCTCGATCACGATCTTCGGCGCCGGACGGCTTTCGACCTGTAGCCCTTCGCGCACGCGCGCAGCGATGGTGCGAAAGGCTTGCGCATGCGCTCCATCCGGCGCGCTTGCCACCACCGGCGAACCGGCGTCGGACTTTTCGCGGATCTCAAGCGCCAGCGGCACCTCGCCGAGGAAAGGCACTCCGAGCCGCTCCGCTTCGTGCCGCGCACCGCCATGACCGAAAATGTCGGAGCGCGTGCCGCAATGCGGGCAGATGAAGGTCGACATGTTCTCGACGATGCCGAGCACCGGCACGTTGACGCGGCGGAACATGGCGATGCCGCGCCGCGCGTCGATCAGCGCCAGATCCTGCGGGGTCGAGACGATGACGGCGCCTTTCAGCGGCACCTGCTGCGCCATGGTGAGTTGCGCATCGCCGGTGCCGGGCGGCATGTCGACCACCAGCACGTCGAGATTGCCCCAATCCACCTCGCGCAGCATCTGGGTGAGCGCCGACATCACCATCGGCCCGCGCCAGATCATCGGCGTCTCTTCCTCGACCAGGAAGCCGATCGACATCACCGGCATGCCATGACGCACGATCGGCTTGAGCCGCGTGCCGCCGGCAGTCTGCGGACGCTCCTTGATGGCGAGGAGCTTGGGCAGCGACGGCCCATAAATGTCGGCATCGAGCACGCCGACCTTGAGGCCCAGGTCGCGCAGCGCGAGCGCGAGATTGATCGCCACGGTCGACTTTCCGACTCCGCCCTTGCCGGAGGCGACGGCAATGATGGCGCCGACACCGGGAATGCCGGCCGGCCCGGCTGGCTGTGGACCGTGCCCTTGTGGACCATGTCCGTGCGGGCGAGCGGCGGCGGCCTGCGCGGGCCGCGCCGCGCCTGGCGCCGCCGCGGGACGTGGAGGCGGTGCGCTCGCGGCGCCCCCTCCTCCGGTCCGTTCCCCCGTGAGCGCGACCATGGCCGATTGCACGCCGGGAATGCTGCGCACGGCGCGTTCCGCACTCGCGCGCACGTGTTCCCAGGTCCGCACCTGCGCGGCGTCGACCGTGATCGAGAAAAAGACTTTGCCGTCGCTGGCGACAATCTCGGACAATTTTCCGGTGGCGGGCAACGGCCGTCCGTCCGGCGCAGCTATGGCCGCAAGCTTTGCCAGAACCTCGTCTTTGAGCGATGCCATGCCGGAGCCTCCGCGGTCTATTGTCTAGATAAGACAGCGGGGCGGCGGGCTCAATTGCCGTGGCTTGAGGCGGCGTCTATGTAGCCCGGAGAGCAAAGCGAAATCCGGGGCCGCCCCCCGGTTTCTTATCCTGCATATCGCTTTTTCATCCCGCATATCGCTTCGCTCATGCGGGCTACCGAAACGGAGAACATCAATGGCGAAGGTGGCGTTTGTCGGCTTGGGCGTCATGGGTTACCCGATGGCCGGCCATTTGAAGACCAAGGGCGGCCACGACGTCACCGTCTATAACCGCACCGCCGCCAAGGCCGACAAATGGGTCGCGCAATTCGGCGGCAAGAGCGCGCCGACGCCGCGGGAGGCGGCCGAAGGCCAGGATTTCGTCATGGCCTGCGTCGGCAACGACAACGACTTGCGTGAAGTGATGCTCGGCAAGGACGGCGTGTTCGCCGGCACGCGCAAGGGCGCGATCATCGTCGATCACACCACCGCGTCGGCGGAGATCGCGCGCGAGCTGCACGCCGAAGCCAAAGGGCGCGGCTTCGATTTCATCGATGCGCCGGTCTCCGGCGGCCAGGCCGGCGCCGAGAATGGTGTGCTCACGGTGATGTGCGGCGGCGAGGCGGAGCCGTTTTCGCGGGCTGAGAAGGTGATCGCCGCTTATGCGCGCGCCTGCAACCTGATGGGCACGCCCGGCTCCGGCCAGCTCGCCAAGATGGTGAACCAGATTTGCATCGCCGGTGTCGTGCAGGGGCTGGCCGAAGCGTTGCACTTCGCCCAAAAGGCCGAGCTCGACATCGAGAAACTCGTGGCAACGATCTCCAAGGGCGCCGCGCAATCCTGGCAGATGGAGAACCGCTACAAGACCATGGCGGCGGGCAAATTCGACTTCGGCTTTGCGGTCGATTGGATGCGCAAGGACCTCGCGATCTGCCTCGCCGAGGCGCGTCGAAATGGCGCGTCGCTGCCGCTCACCGGGCTCGTCGATCAGTTCTACGCGCAAGTGCAGAAGATGGGCGGCCGGCGCTGGGACACATCGAGCCTGATCGCACTGTTGCAACGCTAAGACATCGCGCGGCGCTGAGCTGCCGCGCGTATGCTGACGCGCCTGCAGCGCGTGGAAACGCGCGTGCGAGCACCAGGTATCGCTGCATGGAGTTGATCACCGTATGCGCCGGCGAGCACCGTTCGAGCTTGCCGAGACCAAGCTGTTCGCCGGCAACGCCTACGCGCTTTTCGGCCAAGAATATTTCGACCAAGAATATTCATGTTCAGCGCGGATTTGGCGCGCGCTCGAGATCATAAAGCTTCATCGCGTCTCCCGCCCCTATCCCCTTGACGGCACGTTCTTATCGCAGGGGCGGCCAGATGACGGAAAGATGAAGCTTTCCCACACTTTAAGTCGAATTGCGGCGTCGCCTTAAGCCTCGTCTTAAGGATTTTGGGCGACTTTTGACGCAAATTATTGCCACCGCGGAATGCAATGCAAAGTACCCCCAGCGAAACGCGCGAGCCCGCTTCGCCCGGCGCCGCCGACGCACCCTCAACCAAGCGCCGCCTCGCCACACGGCACGTGCGCGAAGCGCGCGACCGGTTGACGTCGACCAGCGGCACGCGCCCGGTCTTCGACTACGAGCTGCTGCGCCAGTTCGCGCAGAACCGGCTGTCGGGATCGCTGGTGATTTTGCTGCTCGTGCTCACCATCGGCCTTCTTTCCGCGCTGTGGACGGGAGCGCTGACCTCGGGGGTGTGGACCGGCGGCGCGCTCATCATCCATCTCGTCATCATTCGCGCCTGCCGCCAATTCCTCGACGAGCCGCCCGCCACCATGAATTTGCGCTCCTGGCGGCTGCGCTTCATCCTGCTCGACCTGTTCTTCGGCGTGGCATGGACCTTCATCCTGATCCAGCCGCTCGGCACCGACGAACAGAGCGGTACGTTCATGCTGTTCGTCATGCTGCTGGTCGTGGCGATATCGAGCATGCTGGCGTCGAGCCTGCCGATTGCCGTGCTGGCGCTGACCTTGCCGGTCACGATCGCGATCGCGCTCGATTTCGCGCTGCGGGGCACGCTGCACGACTACATCCTTGCCGTCATGACGCTGGCGGCCGAGGGCTATTTTTCGCTACTCGCCTACCGGCTCTATTCGACCACGCTGGCCACGCTCGAGGCGCGCGCCGAGAAAGACGCGCTGATCGGCGAGCTCGAACAATCGAAGTCGATCTCGGACGAGGCGCGGCGGCGCGCGGAAGCCGCCAATATCGCCAAGTCGCGCTTCCTGGCGCAGATGAGCCATGAGCTGCGCACGCCGCTCAACGCCATCCTCGGATTCTCCGAGGTGATGAAGGGCGAGATTTTCGGCGCGCACGCCGTGCCGATGTACAAGGACTATGCCGGCGACATCCACAATTCCGGCGTCCACCTGCTCAACCTCATCAACGAGATCCTCGATCTGTCGCGCATCGAGGCCGGCCGCTACGAGCTCAACGAGGAAGCGGTATCGCTCAACCGCGTGGTGGAGGATTGCCACCATCTGCTCAAGCTGCGCGCCGGCAACCGCGGCATCACCATCCACGAATTGTTCGAGCCGGATATGCCGCGCCTGTGGGCGGACGAGCGCGCCGTGCGCCAAATCTGTCTCAACCTCCTCTCCAATGCGATCAAGTTCACGCCGCAGGGCGGCGAGATCTGGCTCAAAGTCGGCTGGACCGCGTCCGGCGGACAATACATGAGCGTCAAGGACACCGGCCCGGGCATTCCGGAGGAAGAGATCCCGGTGGTGCTGGCCTCGTTTGGGCAAGGCTCGAACTCGATCAAATCGGCCGAACAGGGCGCCGGGCTGGGGCTACCGATCGCCAAGAATCTGATCGACCTGCATGGCGGCACCTTCACACTGAAGTCGAAGCTGCGCATCGGCACCGAGGTGGTGGTCACCTTCCCGCCGGAGCGCGTGATGCAGGCGCTGGCGCCGATTTCCGATGCGGCGGCGGCCTCGATCGCGCCGCAAGGCGACATGTCCTCGAACTCGTCGGTCGGCTCCTGGTCGTCCGAGGATTCGACGAATCGCGCGCGCCGCGCTTTGTTCGGCACCTAGAGCGGGATGATTTTTCTGCGAATCGTCATCCCTCTCTTGTGTTCTGTTCAAGCATGAGCTTTTCGGAAAAACCGGCTTCCAGCCCGGATCAAGTCCGGGGCAGGCTTTTTCCGGATCATGCTCAAATCCGCGCAACCGGTCGGCCGAAACTCTCAATGCTCGACCAAAAAATCGCCACGGCAAAATTCTTATAATGCCGCACAAATCACGGCGGTAAGGGATAACTTCCGTGCGCCAACCTCTGTTATGGTTTTTGCTGGGTGCAATCGCGATTGCGCTGATTGTTCTGGTCACGCATCACGACGACGGAATGATCGGGCCGCTGTCGACCGGCGACTTTGCGGCGCTGTCGTACCGGCTTGTCCTGCTCGTCTTCATCGCGTCGGTGGTCGTGGTGATGTTTCGCGGCCGCTTCACGCAAGCCATTACCGCCGCGCTTCTTTGGATCGCGATCGGACTCGCTCTTCTGGTCGGCTACACCTACCGGTTCGAACTGCGCGAGGTCGCCGACCGCGTGATGGCGGAGGTCGTTCCCGGCTACGTGGTCGCGCACGGGCGCTCGGTGGAAGTGGCCCGCGCGTTCAACGGCGACTTCGATATCACCGCGCGCATCAATGGCGCGCGCGTCGCCATGGTGCTCGATACCGGCGCGAGTTCCGTCGTGCTGACACGCGAAGATGCCAAGGCCGCCGGGCTGCCGCTCGAAGTGCTGGCCTATACCGCCGTGATCGACACCGCCAACGGCCGCACGCACGCGGCGCCGGTGCGGCTCGACCGCGTCGCGGTCGGCGGCCTGGTCGAGCGCTCGGTCGATGCGCTGGTGGCGCAACCGGGCCAGCTCAAGACCAGCCTTCTCGGCATGAGCTTCCTCAATCGGCTGCAAAGCTGGGAAGTGCGCGGCGACCGGCTGCTGCTGCACGGATATCCGTAGCTGGCAGCGCGACGAACTCGCGCAGGGGCGCTATTTCAGTGGGTTTTCATCGGCAGGCTTGCAACCGGAATTCGCCGACCGCACCGCCATAGATGGGACTGAAGTTCGGATCAATAAGATGCGCCTTGGGAAAGCGCGCCAGCAGGCGTCGGATCGCGATGGTGATGGTAGTGCGGCCGAGGATGTTGCCGAGGCAGTGATGCGGGACCGCACCGAACGAGAAAATCCGCCGGTTTGCGATGAATATCGAAGCGCGGCGGGTCAGCGAAATCCGTCGGCGAACGTAGTTCGGGGCGAGTGGCGACGGCAGTACTACAGCCCACAAAGATGCGCGTGCGGCCGAACTCGGTGTCGCGCGCGGCAATGCGCGGAAAGGTGAAATAGCCGATCGCGCCGAGACGAATGCGTGATGCGGCACGGCGACGCCGCGACGAAGTGGCTGACCGCGTTATGGATCGGCTTGCCGTAGACCGTGAGGATGATGGTCGACATCGCGCCGCCGCTCACGCCCATCGGCGATCCGAAAAAACCGATGCCGAAGCCGTAGAGCGTCATCGGCAGCGGGCCGGGCAGCTCGTTGCCAAGATTCCGGCTGGTCGCCGGCGAATAGAAGTTGAGCGCGATGAAGTCGCGACCAGAACGAACGCGCGCCGTCAACACGGCCGCCGGCGTCCGCAAGCTCGCGATCACCGCGCTGCAGGCGACGCCGATGACCGCAGGCCAACGCCGATTGCCGGATCACGCGTGGAAGCACCGCGCCCTTCGGCGATGCGTCAGATACGAGCGGATGGTCTCGGCACGACGATCGCAATCGAGGTGCCGAGGCAGAGCTGCATGCGCACAACTTCCGGCACGCCGAGCATGCGGAAGGCCTCGTAGAGTACCGGTACGATCACCGAGCCGCCGGCGACGCCGAAAATCCGGCAAGCACGCCGGAAATCGATGCCGCCGACGACAAGCGGCAAGCGCAAGCTAGAGGATCTTCACCGCAGACGGAGACGCCGAGGAGCCATGTCGCCCATTACATGCGTCATTCCGGGGCGGTGCGCGTTCGCCTTGAACTCGACGCCGCCGAGATCCACGTCGACGACGTTGGTGCGATCCAGTTCCGCCGACAATGACATCATCATTTGATTGTTACATACCGCTGCGCGTAAGTGAACCCGATTGCATCAGGCGGCGACATCGAGACATCGCGAGTGCCGATCCGAGACCAAGCTCAAGGCGGCGAGCAACAGCTCCGCGCCTGCATCGCTATTCGCAGCGCCGGCAAGGTGCCGGCGGAAAGCCC
This sequence comes from uncultured Alphaproteobacteria bacterium, assembly GCA_963845075.1. GTDB lineage: Bacteria > Pseudomonadota > Alphaproteobacteria > Rhizobiales > Xanthobacteraceae > BOG-931. The sequence continues at coordinate 13,538 of CAWJRE010000055.1, forward strand.
GCGCGCCCGGCACGGCGCGGAACAGGCCGTGCAGATGGCGCGTGATCGCATGCAGCCGCGTGCCTTCGCGCAACTCGCGCTCGATGTATGGAACGAGCGCGGCTGCGGCTTCCTTCGGCGAGGTGAAAGGCGCGTCCTCACCAAACAAAGCCGGATCGACGGCGAGCAACCGCCAGGGCTCCTGATAGGCGGCGCGGCCCATCATCACGCCATCGACATGCGAAAGATGCACGCGCCCATCTTCAATGCTGCCGACGCCGCCATTGAGCACAATCGGCAGACGCGGATGCGCAGCTTTAAGCCTATACACACGCTCATAATCGAGCGGCGGCACCTCGCGGTTTTCCTTGGGCGAGAGGCCCTTCAACCAGGCTTTGCGCGCATGCACGATCAGCACATCGGCGCCGGCCCGCTCGACGGCTTGCGCAAAGCGCGCGAGCGCCTCCTCCGGGTCCTGATCGTCGACCCCGATGCGGCATTTGACCGTGACGGGAACAGACACGGCCGCCTTCATGGCGGCAACGCAATCGCCGACGAGTTCCGGCTCGGTCATCAGGCATGCGCCGAAGCGTCCCTCCTGCACACGGTCCGACGGGCACCCGGCATTCAGATTGATCTCATCGAAACCGGCATCGGCGCCGATGCGCGCGCATTCCGCCAGCGCCCGCGGCTCGGAGCCGCCAAGCTGCAGCGCCACCGGATGCTCGGCCGGATCGAAGCGAAGGAGCCGCGCGCGATCGCCATGCAGCACCGCGCCGGTGGTGAGCATTTCGGTATAGAGGAGCGCACGCCGCGTCATCAGCCGGTGGAAGAACCGGCAGTGCCGGTCGGTCCATTCCATCATCGGAGCGACGGCAAATCTGCGATTTAAGCCATTCATTTCATTTTTCTTCTTGTCTTCAGTACCGTCCAATATCCCGCAGGGCCTAAGGCCAGATTTGAGAAGCCGGATCCCGCGAGGTCCGAAAAGGGTCTGCGGGGAATGAACGTATCATAGCATTGTTGGCGAAGGCGCGGGCTCCCTGCCGCCCCCGATGTGCGCAAAGCAAATCAATTCTTTCATGAAGTTCTAATTTGTTTTCGACAGTGTTGATCTTCTTCATTCGCCACGAATTGCGACGTGGCGTCTCAATCCACAACGCAAACCCGGAGGCGAAATTGAAACTCACGTATCGTTTGGCAATGGCTTTCAGTCTAACTTTGATCCTTGGTCTCATCGTCTTCGGCGGCGGTCGTAGCGAGGCTTATTACAGAGCCGGTGCAGCGGGGTGCGGTCCGAGAGGCTGCGCAGCGGTCGGGGTAGCCGGAACAGGCCGGTATGGATATGGCTACCGCGCCGGTGGCGTAGTGGTGCACCGATATTGACAGGCGCGGAGCGCTCCCTCAGCAGGGAGCGCTCTTGCTCAATTGTCTTGCGCCTCAAATGTAAAACACGAGCGACGCGCCGATACGCCATTGAGCCAGTTTCCCGCGACACGCGGGCCGAGATATTGCATCCGCTCGATAGTGTTGCCGCCACTACAGGCGAAGCCGATGAGCCCGATATCCGTGTTGCTCATATCGGGCTGATGCGGGCGGCGCAGGAACGTCGCCACACCAGACCCGTGCTGATAGCCGGCCACGGCTGCCGCGATCAGATCGGGCGTCATTTCATCTGACATTTGTTTCCCCGTTCGTTTGAACCGCACCTGATTTCACCACTTGAAACGGGCGTCGTGTCAACCCGTATTGCGTCAGCTGTCCGGTTCGCTGAGAAGCGCCCTACCGTCGACATGGCCGTGCTTGGCCCGTGCAAACCGAGGCCAAAGGTAACATCCGGTTTCGATTTTGCTAACGTGTCTGCCTATTCCGCATACAATCCCTCGTATTCCTGCGCTGCTGTCACGCCGGCTATGGTCGGGGCGCTCGAGGCCGAGTACAGGGCCCCCTTCCGGGGGCCCTGCCCGTTCCAGACTGATGAGGAATGGCATGATCTTATCGACCATCGATCCGCTGATCGCCACCGGCGTCGTGCTCGCGACCGCGGCCACCGACGCAGTCTACGTTATGTTCACGTCGGCCGTGGTTGCGCGCCATCGCGTGTCGGCGGCGACCTGGAGCAGCATCTGGTATCTGCTGTCGTCCTTCGCGGTGATCCACTACACCGAAAATTGGATCTACGTCGCCTTCGCGGCGGCCGGCTCATGGATCGGCGCTTTCGCCTCACTCAGTTTCCTGCACCGGCCGGCGCGGCCCCTCCAATAGCGGAGCGTGCGGCCATGTTAGAATGGCGTTTGTCTTCATACCCGCTGCCGCGCTCCCGGCGCGTGAAGCGGCGCGCAAGGATGCAACAATGATCGCAGGCGCGGCCGTCATCGTGATCCTGCTTCTGCTCGCCGCCGTGCATGTCTACTGGGCGGCGGGAGGCAAGGCCGGCAAAGCCGCGGGCATCCCGACGGTGGAAGGGCGCGCGGTGATCAAGCCGTCCGCGCTGGGCACGGCGATGGTCGCTGCAGGCTTGTGCTTGATCGCCGCGATTCTGGCCTTGCGGATCGGCTGGCTTAGACTGCCAGTCATCGCCGGCGACAATATCTTGGTTCAGATCGCCGCCTGGCTGATCGCCGCCGTGTTCGCGCTGCGCGCGATCGGCGACTTTCGGTACGTCGGCTTCTTCAAGCGCATCCGCGACACAAGATTTGCACGCCTCGACACGCTGGCCTATTCGCCATTATGTGCGGTGCTCGCCGTCCTCATCGGCATTGCCGCCAGCCGCTGACACCACCGCATCAGAACGCACGCATCAGAACGCATATGGCATGAACGACAAGGAAAAAGCCGCGCTGGGATCGATAGCCGCCTCCGCGGCGCTGACCGCGGCGAAGGCGGTCGTCGGCGTCATGACCGGCTCGTTGGCGATCCTGTCGGAAGCGGGTCACTCGCTTCTCGACTTCGCCGCGACAGTGCTCACGTATGCCGCGGTGCGCGTCTCCGGCAAGCCGGCCGACGCCGAGCACCACTATGGCCACGGCAAGATCGAAAGCGTGGCCGCACTTGCCGAAACCGCTTTGCTGTTCATTTTGGCGGCAGCCGTCGCCTATGAGGCGGGAAGCCGGCTCCTCGGCGGACAAGCCCATTTGGTCGAGGCGACGCCCTACGCTTTTGCCATTATCGCCGTGTCCATCCTGGTCGATTTCTTTCGCGCGCGCACGCTCGAACGCGTCGCCGAAAAGACCTCGAGCGAGGCGCTGGAGGCGGATGCGCTGCACTTCTCCTCCGACATGTGGTCGTCGATCGCGGTGCTGATCGGACTGGGCGGCGTGGCGCTCGGCTATGCGTGGGCGGATTCGGCGGCCGCCGTGATCGTCGCGGTCTTCATCTGCATCGCCGGCTGGCGCCTCGGCCGGCGCACCATCGACACCCTGACCGACACCGCGCCTGCCGGCGTAAGCGAGAAGGTGACCGCGATTGCGCAACGGGTGCCGGGCATCGTCGATGTCGAGCGGGTGCGGGCACGGCCGGCCGGCGCGGTGCTGTTCGTCGATCTCGCCGTCGGCGTCAGCCGCGCCTTGCCGCTCGATCGCGTGACGGCGATCAAGGATCGACTTGCGCGGGAGATCCGCGCCGAATTTCCCGAAGCCGAGACCACGATCACCACCGAGCCGCACGCGCTCGACGACGAGACGGTGCGTGAACGCGTGATACTCATCGCCCGGAACAGCGGACTCGCCGTGCATCATGTGGCGGTGCAAGCGATCGGCGATCGCCTCTCGGTTTCCGCCGATCTTGAAGTCGAAGGCACGCTGCCCCTTTCGGCGGCGCACGAGACGGCGAGCCGGCTCGAAGAGGCGATCCGCGAGGAGCTTGGGCCCGATGTGGAGGTCGAAACCCATATCGAGCCGCTGCCGGCGGTCCTGCTCGCGGGCCGCGACGCGGATCCGGCACGCGTGACCGAAATTCGCGAAGCGCTTGCGGCGCTCGCGGCCGGAACTACCGACCTCGGCGAAGTGCACGATGTGCGGGTGCGCGAAACCGCCGACGGCGAGATCGTGAACTTTCACTGCCAGGTCGACCCGGCCTTGTCGGTGCGCGCGGTGCACGATCTGGTTGACGGCCTCGAGCGCGGACTGCGCCGGCGCTTTCCGATCATCGCGCGGGTCATCGGCCACGCCGAGCCGAGGCGCGACGGTTAGCGCGTCTGCCGAGGCTTACGGAACAAGCACGGCGGCGCCTTCGAAGCGGCCTTGGCGCAGATCGTCGAGCGCTAAGTTCGCCTGATCGAGCGGATAGCGCGTCACCTGCATCTTGATGCCGGCCCGCGGCGCTGTGGCCAGGAATTCGTAAGCGTCGCGGCGGGTCAAATTCGCCACCGAGACGAGTTGGCGTTCTTCCCAAAGCAGCCGGTACGGAAAGCTCGGAATGTCCGACATGTGAATGCCGCCGCACACCACCCGGCCGCCTTTCTTCACCGCCGCAAGCGCTGCCGGCACGAGCGCGCCGACCGGCGCAAAGATGATGGCGGCATCGAGTTTTTCCGGCGGCATCTCGTCGGAACCGCCGGCCCACACCGCGCCGAGCGACCGCGCGAAGTCTTGCGACCCCGTGTCGCCCGAGCGCGTGAAGGCAAACACTCGCCGCCCCTGCCAGGTCGCGACTTGGGCCAGAATGTGGGCGGCGGCGCCGAAGCCATAGAGCCCGAGCGCTTCGCCCTGCCCGGCCATGCGATAGCTGCGCCAGCCGATCAGGCCGGCGCAGAGCAGCGGCGCGGTTTCGGCCGCATCGAGGTTTTCGGGCAGCGCGAATGAGAAGCGCGCGTTCGCCAGCGTGTGGGTCGCATAGCCGCCGTCGCGGGTATAGCCGGTAAAGACCGGCGCGTCGCAGAGATTCTCACGGCCCGACCGGCAGTACGGACAAACCCCGCAAGCCTCGCCAAGCCACGGCACGCCGACGCGCGTGCCAAGCGCGAAATTGCGCACGTCCGGCCCTAGTGCGGCGACGCGGCCGACAATCTCATGCCCCGGCACGACCGGCAGCTTCGGATCGGGCAATTCGCCATCCACCACATGCAGATCGGTGCGGCAAACACCGCAAGCCTCGACCGCGATGAGGACTTGGCCGGCAGCCGGCTGCGGAACCGGCCGCTCGCGCAACACGAGCGGTGTTTTCGGCCGGTCCAGAACCATCGCGCGCATCGTTGGCATGAAGGGTGCCTAAAGCCTAAACCGGGATCACCGATCCCATGCTTTCAATTGGCCCTTAAAGCTTTTACATCAAGTCGATCATGCGCACCGAAGAACCCCGCCCCATCCGCCTCAGAGACTATCGCCCGCCGGACTGGTTGATCGAAACCGTCGAGCTCGACGTTTCGCTCGACCCGACCGCGACCACGGTCCGTTCCAAGCTTCGCGTCAAGCCGAACGGCGGAGCAACGCCGGCGCCGCTGGTGCTCGACGGCGAGGAACTCAAGCTCCGGTCGCTCGCGCTCGACGGCAAGCCGCTGCCGGCCGAAGCCTTCATGGCGACGCCGGACAAGCTCACCATCGCGCAGCCGCCGAACCAGGCGTTCACGCTCGAGATCGAGACCGTGATCGATCCGGCGGCCAACACCCAGCTCATGGGACTTTACCGCGCAGGCTCCACCTATTGCACACAGTGCGAGGCCGAAGGTTTCCGCCGCATTACCTATTTCCTCGACCGGCCCGACGTGATGGCGGTCTACACCACGCGCATCGAGGCCGACAAAAGCGAAGCGCCGATCCTTCTCTCCAACGGCAATCTGATCGCCAAGGGCGACGTGCCCGGCACCAACCGGCATTTCGCGGTCTGGCACGATCCGTTCAAGAAGCCCTGCTATCTGTTCGCGCTGGTCGGCGGTGAGCTTGCCTGCGTCGCCGACAGCTTTCGCACCATGTCCGGGCGCGATGTTACGCTCCACATCTATGTGGAGCCCGGCAAAGAGGACCGCTGCCACTACGCCATGGACAGCCTCAAGCGCGCCATGCGCTGGGACGAGGAGGCTTTCGGGCGCGAATACGATCTCGATATTTTCATGATCGTCGCCGTTTCCGCCTTCAACATGGGCGCGATGGAGAACAAGGGCCTCAATGTCTTCAACGACAAATACGTGCTGGCTTCACCAGCGACCGCGACCGATACCGACTATGCGCATATCGAGGCGGTGATCGCGCACGAATACTTCCACAACTGGACCGGGGATCGCATCACCTGCCGCGACTGGTTTCAGCTCTGCCTGAAGGAAGGACTGACGGTCTTTCGCGACGAGGAATTTTCCGCCGATATGCGCTCGCGCGCGGTGGAGCGCATCAGCGACGTGCGCGCGCTACGCTCGCATCAATTCGTCGAGGATGCCGGACCGCTCGCCCACCCGGTGCGGCCCGAGCTCTATCACGAGATCAACAACTTCTACACGACCACCGTCTATGACAAGGGCGGCGAGGTCGTGCGCATGATCAAGGCGCTGCTCGGCGCCGAATTGTTTCGCAAGGGCATGGACCTCTATTTCGATCGGCATGACGGCGAAGCCGCGACGGTCGAGCAATTCGTGCAATGCTTCGCCGACGTATCGGGTCGCGATTTCTCGCAATTCATGCTCTGGTACACGCAGGCCGGAACGCCCGAAGTCGTGGTCGCGCCGCATTATGACGCGCGCGCCAAAACCTACCGGCTCGATATCAAACAAACTGTCCCGCCGACACCGGGACAGGCCGACAAGAAGCCGATGGTCATTCCGCTCGCGCTCGGGCTCGTCGGCAAGCACGGCAACGATCTGCCGCTCATCCTCGACGCAGGTCCGCTCAAGCGTGCCGTGCTGGAACTGACGGCGCCGAGCCAAAGCTTCATCTTCACCGGCATTGCCGAGCCGCCGATCCCCTCGGTCAATCGCGGCTTCTCGGCGCCCATTAAGCTGACGCTGCCGATCAAGACCGACGATCTGCGTTTCCTTGCGGCGCACGATCGCGACCCTTTCAACCGGTGGCAGGCTGTGCAGACGCTGGCGATGGCGCTTCTGACGACGAGCGTCGCGGCGCTGCGGACAGGCGGCGCGGCGCGCGCCGACGATGGGCTCGTCGCGGCGCTCGGCGCGATCCTTGCCGACACTGCGCTCGAGCCGGCCTTCGTCGCGCTCGCGCTCACGCCGCCGAGCGAGCCCGATATTGCGCGCGAGATCGGTCACGATGTCGATCCGGACGCGATCTTCGCGGCGCGGAAGCATTTGCGCGCGGCCATCGGCGACGCGCTCGGCGCGACGCTCACGGCAACCTACCGGCAAATGATGACGCCCGGCCCCTACCGTCCGGATGCCGAGAGCGCCGGACGGCGCGCGCTGAAGAATGTCTGCCTCGGGCTTCTGGCGGCGACCGGCGAAGAGCAAGCCATCAAGCTCGCGCTCCATCAGTATCAAGGCGCCGACAACATGACCGACCGCATGGCCGCGCTCGACATCCTGGCGCTGCACGACCGGCCGGAGCGTGCCCACGCGCTCGACGATTTCTATGCGCGCTATGCCGACGATCCTCTGATCATCGACAAATGGCTCGCCCTGCAGGCGGCCATTCCCGAGGCGGCGACGCTCGATCGCGTAGAGGCGCTCACCGCGCATCCGTCCTTCTCGATGGCCAACCCGAACAGGGTGCGCTCGCTGATCGGGTCGTTCGCGCAGGCCAACCATACCCAATTCAACCGGCTCGACGGCGCGGGCTACAATTTCATCGCCAATGTCGTGCTCGAACTCGATCCGAAGAATCCGCAAGTCGCCGCTCGCCTGATGGGCGCATTCCGCTCCTGGCGCGCGCTCGAAGCCAAGCGGCGCGCGCAGGCGGAGGCGGCTCTGCGCCGCGTGGCGGCGGCACCGTCGCTGTCACGCGACGTTCACGATATCGTCGCGCGCACACTCGCCGACAGCTAAGCGCGGGCGAAAGCCCATCATACTCATCCCATCGGCTTCGCGCCTGCTCCGCGACGACCACCTGGCTGCGCGCCGTTCGTCATGCCGACAGCGTCTTGATTTAAGTCAAGCGATCTGTCGGGATACGACATATTTAGGTACCTGCGATTGAAGCGAAGGTCGCGCTTATTCCGAAACGCCGCGGCAGGTGCGGGTTAGGCGCGGCCGGAAAATGCCGGAGAGCCGTTCATGTGGGAAACTGCACGCGTCAAGCTGCGCGACTGGTATATCGTGGTCATTGCCCTCTTGCTGATCGGGGGCGGCTTTTTTCTCGCCTCGCATCAGTCATCGTCGACGGCACCGGCCACCGCCGTCCATTCCGCCAATCCATCGCCCGCGCCTGAGACGGCAGCACCGCCGCAGCACCAGCACCAGATGGCCGCGGCTGCGCCGGCCGCTACCTCTACAGCCGCCCCAAATCCGGCCTCCGCTGCGCCTGCTGCACCCGCAAAGGCGCCACCGCCGGTAGCGCAGCCGTCCTCGAGCGATGACCACGCGGCGATGCACAAAATGGCGGCCGCGGAGCCGCAGGCGCAGGCGCCAACTCCAAGCGGCGCTGCCGCAGCGCCGCCGGCTGGCGGCGACCCCGCCGCGGGCCGGCTGGTGTTCAGAAAATGCCAAGCCTGCCATTCCATGGAACCGGGCAAGACGCTACTTGGTCCTTCGCTCGCCGGTATCCTCGGCCGCAAAGCGGGCGCCGACGCGAATTACAATTATTCACCGGCAATGAAACAGGCGAACGTCGTTTGGGATGCGAAATCGCTCGACGCCTATCTCGCCGATCCGCAGAAGGTCGTGCCCGGCAACAAGATGCCCTTCCCGGGGCTCAAGACCGAGCAGGATCGCGCCGACGTTATTGCGTTCTTCGCCGGCGCGGGCGGCGGCGCTCAAGCAGCAGCGGCGGCGTCCGGCAATGTAGCTGCACCGGCCCGCGAGGCGCCCTCTTCGCCCAGCCAAGCGGCACCGCAACCGCAACCCAATCAAGCACCGCAGCCAGCGCCCAGTGCCGGCGTCACCTATGTGCCGGACGCCAACTACACCTTGCGCTCCGGCATCGCCGAAGGCCGCATGGTCTATATCGGGGTCGGCGGCGCAATCGACGGAAAGGTCAATCCGATTCTGACCGCGTCCGAAGGGCAAGTCGTCCAGCTCACGCTCATCAATGGCGAGGGCGCCGAGCACGACATCGTGTTTCCGGATCAGAACGCCAAGTCGCCGCGCGTCACCGGCAAGGGCGCCAGCACCACCATCGCTTTCCGCGCGAGCAAAGCCGGCGATTTCATCTATTTCTGCAGCGTCCCCGGCCACCAACTCGCGGGCATGCAGGGGCAATTCATCGTCACCACACGGCCGGCGCCGCAGACGCTGGTCGAGGCCGACATCTCGCGCGAACCGACCGACCTGCCGCCGCCGGTCGGCAAGCGCGAGCCCCAGACCGTGCGGGTCGATCTCGTCAGTGTCGAAGTCGAAGGGCGGCTGGCCGAGGGCACGACCTTCGGCTACTGGACGTTCAACGGCAAGGTGCCCGGACCTTTCATCCGCGTGCGGGTCGGCGACACCATTGACATTCATCTGAAAAACTCGGCCGACAGCGCGATGATTCACTCGGTCGACTTCCACGCCGCGACCGGGCCGGGCGGCGGCGCCGCCGCACTGCAGGTCGATCCGGGCCATGAGAAATCGATGACCTGGAAGGCGCTGGTGCCGGGGCTTTACGTCTATCATTGCGCCACGCCGATGGTCTCCGAACACATCGCCAACGGCATGTACGGACTCATTCTGGTCGAACCGGAGGAAGGACTGCCGCCGGCCGATCACGAGTTTTATGTCATGCAAGGCGAGATCTACACCGATGTGCCCTACGGGCAGCACGGCAGCGCCGAGTTCAGCGTCGAAAAGCTTCTGAACGAGCGCCCGGAATATTTCGTGTTCAACGGCTCGGTCGGCGCGTTGTCCAAACTGCATCCGCTGCAGGCCAAGGTCGGCGACAATGTGCGCATCTTCTTTGGCGTCGGCGGCCCGAATTTCACGTCGTCCTTCCATGTGATCGGCGAGATCTTCGACAAGGTCTATGCGCTCGGCGGCGTGCTTTCTCAACCGATCGAGGGCATCCAAACCGTCAGCGTCGCACCGGGCGGCGCGGTGATCACCGAGTTCAAGACCAAGGTGCCGGGCAACTACACCTTGGTCGATCACGCGCTCGCGCGCGCCGAGCGCGGCTTGCTCGGCGTACTGCATGTTGAGGGTCCGCCCAATCCGGAGATCTTCAACGGTCAGGTCATGTCGGGCATGGGGCATTAGCAGTGAGCACGAATGCCCCCGCAGCACTGCGGCGCCGGCGTGAATACGCCGGCCCTGCTCTTTTCTCCTATGGCTTCCGCCCGTTCTTTCTCGGTGCGGCGGTGTGGGCCGCGCTCGCGATCGCGTTGTGGCTGCCGCAATATTTCGGCCATCTGAAACTGCCGACCGCGTTCGGACCGCTCGACTGGCACATCCATGAGATGATCTACGGCTATGTCGCAGCAACCGTCGCGGGCTTTCTTCTGACGGCGATCCCCAACTGGACCGGGCGGCTTCCGGTCAACGGCTATCCGCTGGCGGCGCTGTTCGCGCTGTGGCTGCTCGGACGCATCGCCATTGCCGGCTCCGCAATCTGCGGCGTTTTGCTCGCGGCGGTGGTCGATGTTTCCTTTCTTCTGGTTTTCGCAGCAGTCGCATTCGGTGAAATCGTCGCCGGCCGCAATTGGCGCAACTTGCGCGTCCTCATCGTGCTCGGGGTGCTGATCGCCGGCAACATCGTTTTCCACGCCGAGGTCATTCGCAGCGGCAGCGCCGACTACGGTATCCGCATCGGCATTGGCGCATTGATCGGACTGATCATGCTGGTTGGCGGACGGATCGTGCCGAGCTTTACGCACAATTGGCTGGTGCGAAACAATCCAGGACGCCTGCCGCAACCATTTTCCCGCTTTGACGGAGCAGCGATCGGCGCGAGCGCGCTTGCGCTTGTCTGTTGGATCGCGCTCCCCCAATTCATCGTCTCAGGCATCCTGCTGATCATCGCCGGATTGTTGCAAACTGCTCGCCACGTGCGCTGGGCGGGCGACCGGACGCTCGCCGATCGTCTGGTGCTGGTACTGCATGTCGCCTACGCCTTCGTCCCGCTCGGCTTCCTGTTGGTGGGCGCTGCTGTCCTTTGGCCCGCGATCTTCCCGACCAGCGCCGGCTTGCATGCGTGGATGGCGGGAGCGGTCGGCCTGATGACGCTCGCCGTCATGACGCGCGCAAGCCTCGGCCACACCGGCCAGGAGCTTGTTGCATCGCTGCCGACCCAATTGATTTATCTCTGCGTATTCATCGCCGCACTGGCCCGCATCATCGCGGCATTCGAGCCGTCGCGCGCACTTCTTCACATCGCCGCGGCGGCCTGGATCCTCGGCTTCGGCGGTTTTGCCGTCTTTTTTGGTCCCCTGTTGATGGGGCGGCCGCCGGTATGGAGCGGAAGAACTTAGGGGCCGAGGTTTTCCGTCTTACTCGCCCCCATACCGAAGATCACGGATAAAGGCTTACGGCGGCCTGTTGATTTCAATTCAATTGAATTTCGAGTTTGCGGGGCCACATTTGATGTATCGCGTCGCGCTCGGCAGAGTATGCCCTTATGACCGACACCACCCTTGCCAGCGTCCCCGCCAGCACCATCGCCAAGCCGCGCAAGCGCATCCGCGCGCTCCTGCTGAGCGACCGCATCGACACGTCTAATCTCGAGCATGACGGCGTCGTCTCGACCGCCCCCCTCACCTTCAAATACGGCAACGGCGGCTTCGTGACGCTGTTCCGGTACGGGGTTGCCGTGCTCATGGGACTGACGGCCGCCGAAGAGGAGCAGATCCTGCGCAGCCTGCGGCTGCGGCTGGTGCGGCCGGTCGCGCCGTCCGAGGAGGAGTCCGCGCTGATCGAGATCGTGCCCGACAAGGACGACCAGATTCTTCCCGGCGGCCCGATCACGCTGAAAACCATGACACCGGAGCACCTGATCGTCATTGCCGACGCGCTGTCGAAAAGCGTCGTGCTGGCGCGCGACGAGCGCGAAGTGGCGAGCGTGTTCGATCTGGTCGAGCCGTTCGCGCGGCAGCTTGCCGACCACGGCCGCGTGATCGCCGGGCGCAGCGCCATTCTCAAGATCATCGGCAATGCGCTGATCGTGCAGCACCGCGTCTCCGGCCGCGTGGCGGTGACCGAGAAACCCGATGCGGTCTGGGATCGCCCCGACCTCGACCGGCTCTACGCACGCCTGGAGGACGAGTACGAACTCCGAGAGCGGACCGAAACCTTGACGCGCAAGCTCGCGGTGATCGCCGATACCGCCGAAGTGCTCACCGACATTATCGACACGCGGCGGTCGCTGCGGCTGGAAATCATCATCGTGGCGCTGATCGCGATCGAGCTGGTCGTCGCCGGCTATCAGACGGCCTATCAGGCGATGCATTAGCATCTCGATTCCGAAGTTCGCACTGAGGCGGCCGGTTCGTAGTCTTCCGAGCATCGCGTCGCAGCCTCGCAGCGCATTGCCATTTCTTTGATTTGACTCGCGCTTTTCCGTCCGCTCTCGCACGCGCAGCAAAAGGCCGTTGGATAAAAGTTAAACAAATATTGACTCGGGACTCTCGACAAATCGATTCGCATCGATTCTTATGTCCATGATTCGGAACGAGATGCGGCAACTCTTCCGATCACGGGTACGGGGAACAAGTCCAAGCGGAGGCAGGCATGGCGCGCGCCGAGACGGCGAGTGCGTCTCTACGTTCGGATTCCATCCAGGGTCTGGCGAAGTCAATCGCCAAGCCGGCCTACCGCCGCCTTGTCAGCGCAGAACCGCTTTTGCGGCGCGCCGTGCCGGCGCTGATCATCGCCTTTCTGTTGACGATCTGCGTCGGCGCGGTGGTGCAGGTGCTCGAGCAGCGCCGGCAGGTCGTGCGCGACGCGCGCCAGGCGATCGAGGCCCTGGCCGATCAGATAACGTTCGGGCTTGAATATACCGGCCGTGACCTGCGCGGAAATCCCAATCGCAATTCCGCGGCGCTCGAGCGCATCATGCCCGCCTGGGCGGCGACGGCCGACCGCGTGGTTCTGCTAGCCGACGCCGACGGTGCGATCATCGCGAGCTATCCGAACGATCCGCAAAAGCTTGGCCGGCCCATTCTCGACTTGCTCGGCCCCACCCAGCCTTTGACCACATTCGGCGCCGCGGCCGGGACGCTCGAGATCACGCTGCCCGACGGCGTTACCGCCTTGGCTACGGTGCGCGGCCTGCGCAATCCGCTCGGCGCAGTCGCGGTCGTGCAGACGGCAAGCGACGCGCTCGCCAATTGGCGCGCCAGCACGGCGCTGACCATAACGCTTTCGGCCACGACCGGCTTCGTCGTGCTGATCCTCGGCTTTGCGTTTCACTGGCAGGCGACACGCGCCCGCGAAGCCGATCTCATCCATGACACTGTGCGCGGCCGCATCGATACCGCGCTCAATCGCGGGCGCTGCGGCTTGTGGGATTGGGACCTGGCGCGCGGCCGGGTGTTCTGGTCGCGCTCCATGTTCGACCTGCTCGGCCTGCCCGCGCGCAACGATCTCCTGAGCTTCGGCGAGCTCAATGCGCTCGTGCATCCGGACGATATCGATCTTTATGGGCTCGCCCGGCAGCTTGCCGACTCCGAAGTGCAATCGATCGATCATGCGTTTCGCATGCGGCATGCCGACGGCCACTGGCTCTGGCTGCGGGTGCGCTGCGAATTGGCGCGTCAGGAAGGCGAAACCGGGCCGCATCTGATCGGCATTGCGGTCGACGTATCGGAGCAGAAGCATCTGGTGGAGCGCACGACCGCGGCCGACCTGCGGCTGCGCGACGCCATCGAGACCATTCCGGAAGCCTTCGTCCTGTGGGACGCCGACAATCGGCTGGTGCTGTGCAACTCGATCTTCCAGGAACTGCACCGCCTGCCCGATGCCGCCGTCGATGCCGGCACGCCTTACGAAACCGTGGTGGCGGCGGGCACAAGGCCGATCGTGCGCACCACCAACGTCAACGAGGACGGCCAGCCGCAAGGCGCGCGGACCTTCGAGGCGCAACTCACCGACGGCCGCTGGATGCATATCAGCGAGCGGCGCACCAAGGACGGCGGCTACGTTTCGGTCGGCACCGACATCACCAAGATCAAGCAGCACGAGCAAAAGCTGATCGAAGGCGAAAAGCGGCGGATCGCCACCATCAACGACTTGCGCCATTCGCAGCAGGCGCTCGAGCGGCAGACCGACGAACTCGCCGATCTCGCCGAAAAATATGCCGAGGAAAAAACCCGCGCCGAGGAAGCCAACCAGGCCAAGTCGAAATTCCTCGCCAACATGAGCCACGAGCTGCGCACCCCGCTCAATGCCATCATCGGTTTTTCGGAAATCATGGAATCGGCGATGTTCGGCCCGCTCGGCGCAGCCAAATACACCGAGTATTCACGCGATATCCGCGCCAGCGGCCAATATCTGCTCGACGTCATCAACGACATCCTCGACATGTCGAAGATCGAGGCCGGCAGCGTCCACTTCAATCCCGAGACGGTCGAACTCGACGAGATTCTTGCCGACAGCCTGCGGGTCGTCAACGGCCGCGCCAGCGAAAAGCGGCTCACGCTCAATTCCGATGTCGCCGCCGGTATCGTGCTCCATGCCGACCGACGCGCCATCAAACAAATCGCGCTCAATCTGTTGTCGAACGCGGTGAAATTCACCCCGGACGGCGGCGCCGTCAGCGTCCATGGCCGCATCCGCCGCGGCATGGTCACCATTGCGATCCGGGACGACGGCATCGGCATTCCGAAGGATGCCCTGCACAAGCTCGGCCGGCCTTTCGAGCAAGTCGAGAGCCAGCTCACCAAACGGTATCAGGGATCCGGCCTCGGCCTTGCCATCGCCAAGTCGCTGGTCGAGATGCACGGCGGCGCCATGCGCATCCGCTCGATCCTGGGCAGCGGAACGACGGTGGTGGTGCGCTTGCCGCTGCAATCGCCGGCGACCCAGCCTGCCGACATCGACCAAGACGATAGCCACGAAGGCTCCGATCCCGAGCGCCCGGCCCCGTGGCAAGCTTCGGGTGGCGGAAGCGTCATGCCGCCGACCTCGTTTGCCGCCATCGCCATGGCTTAGAGCGGGATGACTTTTCTTCGAATCGTCATCCCGCTCTAGCCATTTGTTTTGCGCATGATCTTTTCCGAAAACCGGGTTCCACTTTTCGGGATCATGCTTTATTTGTTTTGCGCATGATCTTTCCGAAAACCGGGTTCCACTTTTCGGGATCATGCTTTATTTGTTTTGCGCATGATCTTTCCGAAAACCGGGTTCCACTTTTCGGGATCATGGTTTGATAGCCGCATGGCTTTGGCACCTGCTCGCTGCCATGCTACGCGTGATCCTGCCGCTGCGCGGTCAAGGACAGTGTGAGCCGATCGATGCCGCAGAAAATTAGCACGGGATTTCGGGCGCTGGTCGACGCCGCCGAACGTGAGATCGAGACCTTGCCGATCGAAGAAGCGATCGCGCAGCACGGCCGCGACGACGTGACCTTCGTCGATCTGCGCGACGTTCGCGAGCTGGAGCGCGAAGGCCGCATCCCCGGCGCCTTTCATTGTCCGCGCGGCATGCTCGAATTTTGGATCGATCCGGAAAGCCCCTATCACAAGCCGGCGTTCGCGGAAGACAAAAGCTTCGTGTTCTTTTGCGGCGGCGGTTGGCGTTCGGCGCTCGCCGCGCAAACCGCGCAGCGCATGGGCCTTCGTCCGGTCGCCCACATCGCCGGCGGGTTCGGCGCCTGGCGCAAGGCGGGCGGGCCCGTCGAAGCGCCACCGCCCAAACCGAAATAGTCAGGCGCCTTCCAGAATCCGCTGAAAGCAAGCGCGCACCTGACGCTCGGTCTCGACCACGTGCGCCTGCAGCGCCGGAAAATCCGGCAAGTCGGCGGCACGGGCCAACAGAGCGAGCACACCCGCATTCGCCGTCTTGGGATCGAATGCGGACGGAAGGCAGAGCCGCAAGATTTGAGTGAGGTTGTGAAAGAGCGCCACCGCCGGCCGCAAAATGTCGGCGTCTTCAGCTTTCAGGATGCCGGCGCGCGTAGCTTTCTCGAGCGTCCGCGCCGTCGAGGTGTCGAGGATCTCCGGCTGTGTGTCGGCGTGCACGAGTTGCAGATATTGCGCGACGAACTCGATGTCGATCAGCCCACCGGCGGCATATTTGAAGTCCCACGGATCGGCATCGCCTTTTTCGTTCGCAATCGCGGTGCGCATTTCCACGACATCGCCGGCGGCCGCATGTGCATCGCGCGGACGCCGCAGCACCTCGGCAATCGCCGCTTCGATCCGCGCCTTGAAGGCGGGCGGCGCAGAGACGACGCGCGCGCGCGTCAGCGCCATATGCTCCCAGGTCCAGGCTTCGCGCCGTTGATAGTCGATAAAGCCGTCGATGTGGGTGGCGAGCGGACCGGAGCGGCCTGATGGGCGCAGCCGCATGTCGACTTCGTACAGCACACCGTAATTGGTCCGCGCCGTGAGCGCGCTGATCAGCCGCTGCGTCAGCCGTGCGAAATACTGGGCGCCATAGAGCGGACGCTTGCCATCCGAATTCGGATGCTCGGCGTCGAAGTCATAGACGACGATGAGATCAAGATCGGAGCTTGCCGTCATCTCGCGGGCGCCGAGCCGGCCGAGCGCGAGGATCGCGGTCTGCTGGCCGCGGACGCGGCCATGGACGCCGGCAAAATCGGCTTCGACGCGGGCATGCAAGGCGCGGATCAGAACGTCGGCAAGGTCGGCGAACACGTCGCCCGCCTGCTCGGCCGAGAGCGAGCCGGAGAGAATGCGCGCGCCGATCAGAAACATGTGCTCCTGGCCGAACAGGCGGATGGCATCGAGCATGTCTTCATAGCCGCGTGAGGCGTCGAGCGCGCGGTCAAGCTCCGCTTCCAGGCGCGCGGCGTCCGGGAGTGCGCCGAAGAAGGTCGGATCGATCAATGGATCGATGACATGCGGATGCTGCGCCAGAATATCGGCAAGGCGCGGCGCCACGCCGAGGATGAGCGCGACAAAACGAATGAGTTCAGGATTTTGCCGCAACAGCGGCAACAAGCGGCTGCCCGGGCGCAAGCCGGCGAGAAAACGGTCGAACGAGGCAAAGGCCGCATCCGGATTTTCCGATCGCGCGAATTGATCGACAATGATCGGAACAAGCTCGATGAGGACAGCACGCACCTGTTCGCTGCGCAGCGCGCGATAGGTGCCCTCTTGCCAGCGCTGCACGGCGGCAGCGACCTCGCGCGGTTGACGAAAGCCCAGTTCCGCCAGCCGGTCCAGCGTCTCGCGCCCGGCCTCGCCGTCAACAAAAGCGAACGACAAATTTTGCTGCTGCGCCAAGAGGCTCGGCGCGCTTTCAAATAATTTCACATAGTGCTTCTCGACCGCGCGCAGATGCGAAAGCAGAATGGCGGCGAATTCGTCGCCATTCTTGAAGCCAAGAAAGCGCGCGAACGCTTCCAGCGCCTCGCGCTCCGCAGGCAGGGTGTGAGTCTGTTCGTCCGCCATCATCTGCAGGCGATGCTCGACACGGCGGAGAAAGTCGTAAGCCGCTGTCAGATCGTCGCGCACCGCGGCGTCGATCCAGCCGCCGGCGGCGAGCGCAGCCAGCATGGCGACGGTCCGGCGGCCACGCAGATCGGCGTGGCGTCCGCCGGCAATGAGTTGCTGGGTCTGGACGAAGAACTCGATCTCGCGAATGCCGCCGCGACCGAGCTTGATATTGTGGCCCTCGACAGCGATTTCGCCGTGGCCGCGATAGGCGTGAATCTGCTGCTTCATCGCGTGCACGTCGGCGACGGCGGCGTAGTCGAGATATTTGCGCCAGATGAAGGGTGACAGCTCGCGCAGAAAGCGTTCGCCGGCCGCAAGATCGCCCGCGCACGGGCGCGCCTTGATCAGCGCGGCGCGCTCCCAATTCTGCCCGCGGCTTTCGTAATAGTCGAGTGCAGCTTCGGTCGCGATCGCGATCTGCGTTGAGGCCGGATCGGGACGAAGCCGCAGATCGACGCGAAACACGTAACCGTCTTCCGTACGCTCCTGGAGAAGCTTCACCAGTTCGCGCGTGATGCGCACGAAAAGCGGCGCCGGCTCCACGTCGGGCGCGAGCGCGCCGGCCGCCGGATCGAAAAACACGATGAGGTCGATGTCGCTGGAAAAGTTCAACTCGCAGCCGCCCATCTTTCCCATGGCGAGCACGACGTAGCCGGAGCCCGCAGCGGGATCGCCGGGGTCGCTCGGCGTTAGCTTGCCGAGCTTGGCGGCTTCGCCGAGCAGATGACGGACGGAAGCAGCCAACGCGTTGTCGGCGACTTCCGTGAGGGCTGCGGTCACGCGCGCGACAGGCCAGACGCCGCCGATATCGGCAAGCGCGATGAGCAGCGCCGCCTCCGCTTTGGCGCGGCGGAGTACGCGCATGAGCGGCGCGGCGCCCTTGGCCGCAGCAGCTGCCTTGCGTAGGCCGGCAAGCAGCGCCGCCCATTCGGTTTCGGGATCGTTGGTCAGAAGCCGCAGCAGGCGTGCCGGATCAGCGCGGGCGAGTTCCCAAAGATACGGCGCGGAATCCGCGATGCCCCCAAGAACTTTGGCCAGCGCCGGATGCCCGGCGACGAGCGAGGCAAGCGCCTTGCCCGACGTCGTGCGCCCGATGCTCGGGAGCCATTCGGCGACCTGGGCGCGGCCCTGCCGCGAAGCGCGCGGCAGCGCACCGGCCATGCGCCCGGCCAGGGAAGCTTGCTCGACACTGCGTCTCTTGCGCTTGCCGGATGCGGGCCGGCGCATCACGCAGTCGCCGGGCCGGCGCGCGGCAAAGCGAGCACCGTCCGCAGCCCCGGGTGGTTATCTTCCAATTTCAGCTCGCCGCCATGCAGACGCGCCACCGCCGAAGCGAGACTGAGCCCCAGGCCCGAGCCCGGCAGCGAGCGGCTTTGCTCAAGCCGCACGAAACGCTCGACCACGCGACCGCGCTCGGCGTCGGGAATGCCTGGCCCGTGATCGGCGACCGACAACGAAATGCGGTCGCCCAGAGCGTCAGCACCCAGCACGATCTCGGCGGCCGCGCCGTTGACCTTGCTCGCCTCCGGCCCGGCATATTTGATCGCGTTATCGACCAAATTCGCCAGCGCCTGGCTTATCAGCTCGCGATTGCCGCGCACCGGCGCCGAGAGCGGCGCTTCGACCTTGATCGAAAGGCCCTTCTCTTCCGCCAGCGGTTCGTACAGCTCGCAAACGTCGCGCGCGATCTCGGCGGCGTCAAACTCGATCATATTGTCGCGCGCCTGTCCGGATTCGGCGCGCGCGATCATCAATAGCGCATCGAAGGTGCGGATCAGCTCGTCGGACTCGGCGATGGTGGATTCGAGCGCGGCGCGGTAGTCGGCTTCGCTCTTGGCGGTGCGCAAAGCTTGCTCCGAGCGATTGCGCATGCGGGTGAGCGGCGTTTTCAGATCATGGGCGATATTGTCCGAAACTTCTTTGAGCCCGCGCATCAACGCCTCGATACGCTCGAGCATGGCGTTGACTTTCTCCGCGAGCCGATCAAGCTCATCGCCGGTGCCGGCGATCGGCAGCCGCCCGGAAAGATCGCCGGCCATGATGGTGTTGGCCGTGCCGGTCATCGCGTCGATGCGCTTGAGCACGCGGCTGCTGACAAAGAATCCACCGGCAAGCCCGAGGACGACGACGAGCGCAAACGACCAGCGGCCCGCGTTGGCGATGATGCCGTAAATGCGCTCGCGCTCTTCCAGATCGCGCCCGACCAGAAGGCGGAAGCCGCCGGGCAATTCCACCACCTGCACCAGCGCGCGGTGATCGACGTCGTCGGTCGCTTCGATGCGGCGGTAAGACGTTTCCATCCAACCGGGATGGTCGAGCACGCCGGGCTCGAGCGAACCGACATTGCCCGCAAGCCCCTCCCCGCTCGGCGTGGTGACGAGATAAAGGCTCGATCCCGGGCGGCGCGAACGCAGATCGATGAACAGCACCAGGCCGCGGATGCCGGCTTGCGTGTATTGGTCGCGCAGGCGGTTGATTTCGCCGGTGACGGTGCGGGTGATCTGCTCGTTGATCAGCCTGCGCGTATTCAGCGCGAAATAGCCGAGCAGCGACGCGGCGAACACGACGAAGATGAAAAGATAAACGAGCGTCAGCTGGAACGCCGTCGTGCGCAGCAATTTTCCCAGCGCCGCCACTGCTCACACTCTCTCGCGCTGCGGTCGCAGCTCGTTCTCGGAGAAATCCTCCTCCCAGAATTCAAGCACCGCGCGCTTGCCTTGATCGCGATTGGCCGCTTCCGCGCGGCGCAGCTCCACGCGCCGGATCTTGCCGGAGATCGTTTTCGGCAGATCGGCAAATTCCAGCCGCCGCACGCGCTTGAAGGGCGCCAGCGCTTGCCGGCAATGACGGAAGATCGAGAGCGCCGTGTCGCGATTGGCCGCCTGTCCGCCGGCGAGCGCAACAAAGGCCTTCGGCACCGCAAGCCGCATCGGATCGGGCGACGGCACGATGGCCGCTTCGGCAACGGCTGGATGCTCGATCAGCACGCTCTCAAGCTCGAACGGGCTGATCCGATAGTCGGAGGATTTGAACACGTCGTCGGCCCGGCCGACATAGGTCAGGTAGCCGTCGTCATCGAGCGAGGCCACGTCGCCGGTGCGATAGACCGTGCCGCCGATCGGAACGACTTCGCCGTCGCCGCCCTGGTACCCTTGCATCAACCCGGTCGGCCGCGGCGCGAGCTCGAGACAGATCTCGCCCTCCCGGTGCGCCGCCCCGTCCGGATCCAGCAAAGCAACGCGGTAGCCCGGCAGCGGCCGGCCCATCGAACCAGGTTTGATTTTTTGACCGGGCGTGTTGCCGGCGAGCGCGGTTGTTTCGGTCTGGCCATAACCATCGCGGATGGTGAGCCGCCACGCTGCCTTTACCTGCTCGATCACTTCCGGATTGAGCGGCTCGCCGGCGCTGATGAGCTCCTTCAAGCGCACCGGCCAGGCGGCGAGATCCTCCTGGATCAGCATGCGCCACACCGTCGGCGGCGCGCAAAAGGTCGTCACGCCGCAGCGCACGATGGTGTCGAGCAATCCGCGCGCATTGAACCGCGGCTGATTGACGATGAACACCGTGGCGCCGGCATTCCACGGAGCAAAGAAACAGCTCCAGGCATGTTTCGCCCAACCCGGCGACGAAATGTTCAAATGCACATCGCCCGGCCGCAATCCGATCCAGTACATGGTCGACAAATGCCCGACCGGATAACTCTGATGACTGTGCAAAACGAGCTTCGGCGTCGCGGTCGTGCCGGACGTGAAATAGAGAAGGAACGGATCGTCGGCGCGCGTCTCCGCATCCGGCGCGAACTGTGCCGGCGCCTCGTAACCTTTTTGATAGGAGAGCCAGCCCGGCACGTCCTTGCCGACGGCGATGCGGGTATAATCGCCCGGCAGATCCTCGAATTTGGCGGCAGCATCGGCGGCAGCAATCACATGGCGGACGCGGCCGCGCGCGAAACGGTCGGCAAGATCGTTGCGGGCAAGCAGCATCGTCGCTGGCACGATCACCGCGCCGAGCTTCATTGCCGCCAGCATGGTTTCCCACAGCGGCGCCACATTGCCGAGCATGAGCAGAATGCGGTCGCCGCGGCGCACACCGAGCGCGCGCAAGAAATTGGCGACGCGGTTCGAGCGTTCGCTCAATTGCGCGAAGGACAGCTTGGTTTCGCCGGCACCCTCGTCGACCAGCCACAGCGCCGGCTGCGCATTGCCGCGCGCCATCGGATCGAAATAATCCAAGGCCCAATTGAAACGGTCGAGCTGCGGCCAGCGGAAATCGCGATCGGCGGTCGCATAATCTTCGCGATGCCGGACCAGAAAATCGCGCGCCGCCAAGAAGGGTGCTGCGTTATCCGATGTCATTTACGATCTCCGGCACGGCGAGGAAACAAGCTTTTCCTGTTGACAAGAAATACGGCGCGCACTCCTCTCTGCGCGATCCCTTGCCAGACTAGATAGCATAGTGCCAGTGAACAACCGGAAAGGTTGAAGAACCGCTTATGGGACCTCTTGCGGGTATCCGCATTGTCGAATTTGTCGGCATCGGCCCCGGCCCGATGGCCGCGATGCTGTTCGCCGATCTCGGCGCCGATGTCATCCGTGTGGACCGGGTGACCCCGAGTGGGCTCGGCATTGCCATGCCGAAGCGTTTCGGTTTGTTGGGCCGCTCGCGGCCGTCGATCGCGGTCGATCTGAAAAACGCCGCGGGAATCGCGCTCGCCGGCGATCTTATCGAAAAGGCCGATGGCCTGATCGAAGGTTTCCGTCCCGGCACGATGGAGCGGCTGGGGCTCGGTCCCGACATGGCGCTCAAGCGCAATCCGCGTCTGGTCTACGGACGGATGACCGGCTGGGGACAAAACGGGCCGCTCGCTGACGCCGCCGGCCACGACCTCAACTATCTTGCGCTCGCCGGCGCGTTGCATGCGATCGGACGCAAAGGCGCCAAGCCCACGCCACCGCTCAACCTCGCCGCGGATTTCGGCGGCGGGGCGCTTTATCTCGCGTTCGGCATGGCATGCGCGCTCATTGAAGCGCAGCGCTCGGGCAAAGGACAGGTGGTGGACGCAGCGATGGCCGAAGGGGCGGCGTCGCTGATGACCATGTTTTACGGCTTGTATGCAGCCGGGCTGCACAGCCTCGAACGCGGCACCAATCTGCTCGATTCCGGATCGGCGATCTACGATACCTACGAATGCGCCGACGGCCGCTACATTTCGATCGCGGCGATCGAGCTGAAATTCCGCGAAGAATTGTTCGAGTTGCTCGGCCTGCCTTACACCACCGACGACGGGCCGGAGCTGCGCAACAAGCTCGAAGAGATTTTCAAGACGCGCAGCAGAGATGAATGGTGCAAGCTGCTGGAAGGCACCGACGCCTGCTTCGCGCCGGTTCTCACCATGGCTGAAGCGCCGCATCATCCGCACAATGTCGCCCGCCAATCGTTCGTCGAAATCGACGGCGTGATGCAGCCGGCGCCGACGCCGCGCTTTAGCCGCACGCCGGCAGGCCGCCCGACGCCGCCACAGGAATTGGGACAAGGCACGCGAGCGACGCTCGCCGATTGGGGCATTCCGGCCGAAAAGATCGCGGCATTGTTCGCCAGCGGCATTGTTGTTGAGGCTGCGCAGCAAGAGGTATCGGCGGAGTAATGCTCTTTCCGCTCGTCCCCGCCCCCGATCAAGTCGGGGCTAAACTCCAGCGGGGACTCAGCAACTGGATTCCCGCGTTCGCGGGAATGAGCGGGTGAAATTACTTCCCCTCGTCGCGGATCATGTAACCGGCGCCACGCACGGTGTGCAGCAAGGGCTGGGCGAAGCCTTTGTCGATCTTGGAGCGCAGCCTGGAAATGTGCACGTCGATGACGTTGGTCTGCGGATCGAAGTGATAGTCCCACACATTCTCCAACAGCATCGTGCGCGTGACGACCTGGCCGGCATGCCGCATCAAATATTCCAGCAAGCGGAATTCGCGCGGCTGGAGCTGCAAGTCCTGCCCTGCCCGGCTCACCTGATGTGACAACCGGTTGAGCTCGAGATCGGCAACGCGATAGATCGTCTCCTCGCCGCGGCTGCCGCGCCTGCGCGCGAGGACTTCGGTGCGGGCCAGCAGCTCGGAGAAGGAATAGGGCTTGGCGAGATAATCGTCACCGCCGGAGCGCAAACCCTTCACGCGGTCATCGACCTGGCCGAGCGCGGAGAGAATCAGAACCGGCGTGTCCACCGACTTGCCCCGCAACGCGCCGATCACCGACAAACCGTCGAGCTTCGGCAGCATGCGATCGACAATCAGGACGTCATATTGGCCGTCGAGTGCGAGCGCCAGGCCCTCCTCGCCGTCGGTTGCCCGATCGGCAATGTGGCCGACTTCGCGAAACGCCTTGACCAGGTAATCAGCGGCGTCGCGGTCGTCCTCGATGATGAGCAGGCGCATGGCGAATGGTCGCGTTTGGATAGCCAAGGGAAGACCGGGCTGGGTAGTCTCGCGACTCATAATATCGTGTTGCACGGTACTCTCCTAAACAGAGTGAGGGGGCGGCGAGACTTGCCCGCCACCCCCTCGACCGAACTCTACACCGGCGGGGGCGACGTAAGCCGGGGGTAGAGTTGGTGTTTGAGAGGGGACGGACCTTACGGTCCGTCCCCAGGGTACGCCCGCCAGCGGGGGCGACGGATGCCAGCGGATCGCCCCATTACTCTAGAGCCGCGCGAGAGTTGTACGGGCCGTTGGCCACACTCTCCCGCGCGGCTCCGTCTCATGCGTTGCCGAGCGGCATAGCGACGAAACGGGTGCCCTCGCCCGACTTCACGCGGAACATGAGAGCGCGCTTACCTTCCTTGCGGGCGTCCGCGAGTTGCTTGCGGACATCCGACGGGTTGGAGACCGACTTGCCGCCGACATCCAGGATCACATCACCCACCTGGAAGCCGTGGTCGGCAGCGACGCCACTCGGATCGACGGCGGTGACGACGACGCCGCTGCCTTCGGCACCGGACATCTTGTTGCTGGGCGCGAGCGTCAGCCCGAGCTTGGGCATGTCGTTATCGGGCCCGGCGCCGGACTTTTCCTGGTTGGCGGCCGCCTTCTCGTTCGGCAGCGTGCCGAGCGTGACCGTCACGGTCTTTTCCTGGCCCTGATGCAGCACGCCGAGCTTCACCGAAGTGCCGGGCGCCATGGTGCCAATCCGGCGGGCAAGGTCGCGGGCATCGCTGACCGCATTGCCGTCGACCGAGGTGATGACGTCACCGCTCTCGATGCCGGCCTTCGCCGCCGGGCTGTTGGGTTGCGGCTCGGAGACGAGCGCACCGGCCGCCTTCTTCAGGCCCATGCCCTCGGCGATCTCCGAGGTCACCGGCTGAATCTGCACGCCGATCCACCCGCGGGTGACGCTGCCCTTGTCGCGCAATTGCGCGACGACGTTCTTCACCGTATCGGCCGGAATGTCGAAGGCGATGCCGACCGAACCGCCCGACGGCGAGAAGATCGCCGTGTTGACGCCGATCACGTTGCCTTCGACGTCGAAGCTCGGGCCGCCGGAATTGCCTTTGTTGACGGGGGCGTCGATCTGGATGAAGTCGTCATACGGACCGGCGCCGATGTCGCGGCCGCGCGCCGACACGATGCCGGCAGTCACGGTGCCACCGAGGCCGAACGGATTGCCGACCGCGAGCACCCAGTCGCCGATGCGCGGCGCATTGTCGGACAGCTTCACGAACGGGAAGTCCTTGCCGTCGACTTTGATGAGAGCAAGGTCGGTGCGGGAATCGGTGCCGATGACCTTGGCCGAATAGGTCTTGCCGTCGTCGGTCGTGACCTGCACGTTCTCGGCGTCCTGCACGACGTGATTGTTGGTGACCGCATAACCGTCGGCGGTGATGAAGAAGCCCGAGCCCTGGCCGGTGACCATGTGATGGCCGCCATTGCCATTGCCCTCACCGCCATTCGGCATGCCGAAGCGGTGGAAGAAGCGCTCCATCGGGGAGCCGGGCGGGAACGGTGCATCATCCTCGTTGAGCGAGACGCCCGCCGGCTTGTCGATCTTCACGCGCACCGAGATCACCGCCGGTTTTACCTTGGCGACGATGTCGGCGAAGCCAACGGGACGCTGCCCGAGCTTCTGCGCTTCCTGCGAAAGATTCTGCGCATGCGCCGGGGCGGCGAAGAATGCGCTGTCCGGCGTCAGGCTGGGCGCGACAAAGAATGCCGCGGCGCCAAGACCGGCGATCGTGGTCGCCAGAAGCCCAATACGCCGCACCGACAAAACGCGGCGGGGTGCAAGATTACCGTTCATTAGCGTCTCTCCAAACAGTTGCCCGTCCTTGGTGACGGAAGGTGCCCCCCTAGGCCCCGCTTTGTGTCGATGAATGTGAGATAGCCCGCCTTACGGCGCTCTGTCGGCGGGATTAAAAGTTGGTAATGTCCGCGGCGGCTGTGCAAAACAAAGCCGAGCAAAAGGAGCTTCGCGAATCCGCAACCGATGCGAGCGGCGCCGAGGGCGCTCAGCTATCGCGCAGGAGTTCCGTCAGGCGTGCCTCTTCGGCAGCGCTCAGGTTGGCGGTCTCAGCCGGCGGCGCGCGCCGGCGACGCACGACAAGGACGATCGCGACAATGCCGATGAGCAGGGCAGCCGGCGGCAGCCCCCACAGGGCCGCGGTGTGCCACGCGAATTGCGGCCGCAGCAGCACGAACTCGCCGTAACGCGCAACAAGGAAGTTGATCACTTGGGTGTCGCTGTCGCCGGCCTGCAATCGCTCGCGCACGAGCACGCGCAGATCGTGCGCCAGCGGCGCCTCCGAATCGTCGATCGATTGATTTTGACAGACCATGCAGCGCAGTTCTTTGGAGAGATTGCGCGCCCGCGCCTCGAGCGCGGGTTCGGCCAGCATCTCCTTCGGCTCGACCGCGCGCAGCGGCAGCGAACCGAGCACCAGCAAGCAGAAGAGCGCGCCGAGTAAAGTTCGCAATCTGCGCGCACGCACGGCGATCACTCCGCCGCCTGCAAGGCCGGCGCTTGCGTCTTGGCCGCGCGCGGCCGCGGCGCGCCGATGCGCAGCCGCCGATCCGACAGCGACAAGCCGCCGCCGATAAACATGATCACCGCGCCGAGCCAGATCAGAAGCACCAGCGGCTTGAAATACAGACGGACCGGAACGGTGCCGTCGGCGGCCGGATCGCCCAGCGACAGATAAATCTGGCTGACGCCGCGCCGCATCAGGGCGGCCTCGGTGGTCGCCATATTGCGCGCCGGGAAAGTGCGGCGGCTCGGCTCCATGGAGCCGAGGAGCTCGCCATTGGTGCGGCGCACCGTGAAGTGGGCTACGACCTCGCGATAATTCGGACCGGAGCGGTTGAACACGCCATCGAAGCTGAGACGATAGTGCGCGATGTCGACGCTGTCGCCCGGCCGCAGCGCCGCGATCCGTTCCGCGCCCCAGGCGGTGACGACGACAATGCCGAGCAGGGTCACCCCGATGCCGAAATGCGCGAACACCGTGCCCCAGGCGGAACGCGGCAAGCCTGCGGCACGCCGCAGCGCGCTGCCGAGCGGTATCCGCAAGATCATGGTGCGTTCGGCGAGGTCGATCAGCGCGCCGGCCATGACGAACAGCGCAAGCCCAACGCCGAATGGAGCCAGCACCGGGCCGCCATGCTGCACGGCGAAGGTAGCGGCAATCGCCACCGCCGCAACGAAGGCCGCGGCCAGAAGACGCTGCGCCGCGCCGAGAAGATCGCCGCGCTTCCAGCCGAGCAACGGCCCGAACGGCATTATCAACAAGAGCGGCACGAATAGCGGACCGAAGGTCGCGTTGAAGAATGGCGGGCCGACCGAGATCTTCTCGCTGGTCAATGCTTCAAGCGCGAGCGGATAGAGCGTACCGACGAAAACGGTCGCGCACGCGCAGGTCAGAAACAAATTGTTGAGGACCAGCGCGCCCTCGCGCGAGATCGGCGCAAATAAGCCACCCTGCTTGAGCAGCGGCGCGCGCCAAGCATAAAGCGCAAGCGCGCCGCCGATAAAAGCGATGAGAATGGCGAGGATGAAAATGCCGCGGCGCGGATCGGTGGCGAATGCGTGTACCGATGTGAGTACGCCTGACCGCACCAGGAAGGTTCCGATCAGCGACAGCGAGAAAGCGAGGATCGCAAGCAGGATGGTCCAGACTTTGAGTGCTCCGCGCTTTTCCATCACCACGGCGGAATGCAGAAGCGCGGTGCCGGCGAGCCATGGCATCAGCGAGGCGTTTTCGACCGGATCCCAAAACCAATAGCCGCCCCAGCCGAGCTCGTAATAGGCCCAATACGAGCCGCCGGCGATGCCGAGCGTCAGGCACATCCAGGCGACGAGCACCCACGGCCGCACCCAGCGTGCCCAAGCCGCATCGATGCGGCCTTCCAGCAAAGCTGCGATCGCGAAGGAGAAGGCAATCGAGAAGCCGACATAACCGAGATAGAGGAGCGGCGGGTGAAACGCGAGGCCGGGATCCTGCAGGATCGGGTTGAGATCGCGGCCTTCAAACGGCGCATCCGCGATGCGGAGAAATGGATTCGACGTGGTGAGAATGAAAAGCTCGAAGGCAGCCGCGATCCAGGCCTGCACGGCAAGCGCATTGGCCTTCAGCTTCGCCGGCAGGTTGCCGCCGAACGCCGCCACCAGCGCACCGAACAGCGCCAGGATGGAGACCCACAGCATCATGGAGCCTTCGTGGTTTCCCCAGACGCTGGTGAAGCGATACAGAAGCGGCATCGCCGAATTCGAATTCTCGTAGACGTTGTACACCGAGAAATCGGATGTGACGTAGCAAGTCGCGAGTGCGCCGAACGCCAACGCGACAAAGAAGAATTGCGCGAGCGCAGCCGGGACAGCGACGCTGATCAGCGTCGGGTCGTTGCTGCTCGTGCCGACGATCGGCATGATGCCCTGGATCAGCGCAAGCCCGAGCGCCAGCATCAGCGCATAGTGGCCGAGTTCGGCGATCACTTGCCCCCTCCCCCGACCGGCATCGCCGCGCGCTGCCCGTAAGCGTCTTTCCAGTGCCCGGACTTTTTCAGCGCGTCGGCGACCTCTTTCGGCATGTAGGTCTCGTCGTGCTTGGCGAGGATGGTATCGGCGTTGAACTGGCCGGCGCCGTCCAGCGCGCCTTCGGCGACCACGCCTTGGCCCTCCCGAAACAAATCAGGCAACACGCCCTGATAGGCGACCACAACGTCGCGATTGCCGTCGGTCACGTCGAAGCGGATTTTCAGATTGTCGCCGCGCGCGACACTGCCAGGCTTGACCAGGCCGCCGATGCGAATCCGCGTGCCGGCCGGGATGCGCTTCTCCGCCACGTCGCTCGGCGAATTGAAGAACACGATCGAATCGCGGAAGGCGTTGAGCATGAGGCCTACCGCAACGGCGAGCACGCACAGCGCGCCGCCGATCAGGACGAGGCGTCGCCGCTTGCGCGTCATGGCTGTGGTTGTCCCGGCATGATGTGGCGTCAGCCTTCGAGTCCGAGGCCTTTGACAAGATCGTCGATGCGTCTGACGTCGTCGGGCCGCTCGCCCAGAGCGCGCTTGGCATCGGCAGCGGCATCCTTAGCCTTCGTGCGATCGCCGAGCACGACATAAGCGCGCACGAGCCGCAGCCATCCTTCGACGTCCCCGCCATTGTCGTGCAAACGATCGGCAAGCCGCGCGACCATGCCGCGGATCGTGTCGCGGCGCGCGTCCTCGCTCATGTTGGCGACCGCCGAGATGTCGGCAGTGCTTGGTTCCACAGTCGCGACGGGACCGCCGGACACGCGCGCCAGCGCCTGGCGAACGAAGGCGACCCACGGCGCACCCGTCGGCGACTCGGCAAGCATGGAGCGCCAGATCGACGCCGCTTCGTCATTCATGCCGTCCTGCTCGGCGGCGAGACCGAGAAAATAGCGGGCCTTGGCTTCCTTCGGATCGCTCGCAACCGCGCGTTCGAAAGCAGCCTTGGCCTCGGCGGTCACGACCCCATTGGCGGCGGCAGTTTCGGCCTCGCCTAGATCGGCCTCACGCGTCGCGGTCGGGCCGTTGAGCAGGAGCGCCTTCTTGCGGGCCTGCACCGCGTCATCGAAGCGTCCAAGCCGGGTGTAGACCGGAGCGAGCACTTCCCAACCCGCGCCGTCATTGGGACTGGTGGCCAAATGCGCCTCGACCTGGCTGACAAGACTCGCAATCAACTCGTGGCCTTTGGGCGTGGTGACGCGGGCGAAAGCCGGCTCGCCCGGAATGTTCGGGGAGCCCAGCGCGATGTAGAAGCCGAGCGGACCGAGCGTCAGTACGGCGAGCGCGGCGACCGCTGCCACGCGTCGGCGTTCGGATCGGAGCGAGCCGGTCGCGGCTGCGCTGGCGCCGGACGGGGCGTCCGCCGCGGCTAACAGCCGGCGCGAGATTTCGAGCCGCGCCGCCTCCGCCTCGGCCTCCCCGATCAAGCCGCAGGCTCGATCGCTGTCGATTTCCTTGAGTTGGTCTTTATAGACGGCGAGGTCGCTGCCGCCCGCCGACGCCCGCGAGGCGCGCCCAAGCGGCCAGACAACGGCAAAAATCGCCGCCGCGGTCATCAATGCAAAAATGACCCATAGAATCATGGTCGCCATTCAATCCGCGGAGTGCCGGGAACATATTGATCCAAACCAATATAGCTTTCCGGGAAACCCGCCGCAGGACGGCGCGCCCTTGCGCCGCGGCGCTACATCAACACGGCCCCAATGCCGCGGCAATGGGAGCCTGGGCGCGGCAATTGCGCACGATGACGCACGCCGCGGCCTCAGGCCCGCGCGGATTTGCGGTCGAAACCGGCGGTCTGAACGGCAATTTCGGCCGCTTTCCCCAAGAGGCCCGCGTAGTCGGCGCCGAACACGCAGCGGCAGAAGCGAATCGCCGCATCCATCTGAGACTGCCGGAACGGGCGGTCGGCGTCGCCCGCTTGCCGGAGCCCGTCGAGCAGCACCTTGGTTCCGCTCTCCAGATAATTCTGCAGCTCGGTATAGCTGCGCATGGTCATCTCGTTGACCGCGAGCTCGTGGGCATAGGTGCGGCAAGCGCCGACGAACTCGACCATCAGCTCGGCCTCAGCCACGTCGGTTTCATCGAGCTGCGAGCCGGGCACGATCTCCTTGGTGGGACGCGGCCGCAGCAAGCGGCGCACCCGGCCCGGCGTCGACTCGATTTCCCCTCGCAACACGTTGGAGACTTCGGTGCGGATGGCCGTGAGTTGCCGGCTCCACGGCGAATCGCCGGACAGATCGATTTCGGTGCGCAGACCGCGCGCCGCGTCGTGGATATTCTTCAGAAGCGAGGTGACGGGCCGATGCGCTTTGAGTTCGCTGCGCAGATCGTTCACCATGCACTCGACCTCGCCGAGGACCATAGTGACCGCCCGCCCATACGGCGTCTCCGCGATGCGCGCGGCCTCATCCGTCTCGGCTGCGCGCGTAGCAATGCGAATGAGCTGCCAAGGCGCTGCCAGCCGGCCCATGATCAACACGAACCCGTAGAGGAACACGTCGGCCTTGGCGATGCTGGCCCCGCTTTGCGACTTCTGCGCGATCGCCGCTTCCAACAGCAGATTCACCGAATCGATCTGATCGCGCTCGAAGGTGCGCAAATGGTTCGGCAGCCGGCGCGCCAATTCGCTCAGCAGATCGCGATTGGCGAGAATGCCGGTCAGGGTTGCGAGATCCTCGAGCGCGCGCGGCGTGCCGACCTGCACGGCAAGCCGCCGGCGCGCCTTGTCGTCGCCGGTGACCGACGCCATGGCTTCGCGGATGCGAAGGAGCGCGCGATCGTGCAATGCGCGCGTGCGCTGTTCGGCCTTGACGCGGTCGTTGGCGAGCAAGGCACGATTGATATCATCGCCGAGCGCCTTGGCTTCGGCCGGGATCAGATCGCGTCCGATCCATTCCCAGATCGGCTCGAGCGACACGCGCGAAATTCGCCCGGCGCGCTTGTGATCCGGCGCATCGTCGATGAGGAAGGGCTCGACCGGCCCAAAGAACATCCGCGCGGCGTCACCCATGCGCGGAGACGCCGGCTGGCTTTCGACACGGATGGCGCGGCGCAGCTCCTGCAGGATGAGTTCGTTGCCGGCCGATTCTTCGCCGCTCAGGACGCCGCGTTCGAGCTCGGCGACCAGCATGGCGCGCGCCTCAGGCTTCAGCGTCCGCAGAAAATCGCGCAGCCGTTCGACGGCTTGTCCGTCGCTCGTCATACGGGCCACCACCAGCGTCAGGAAAGCATCCCCATACCTTTAGGCGGGCGGCGCTTAAGAAGGGGTTACGCGAAAATGGGGGAATTGCGCAGGCAAGGGCGTTTTCTGCCGTTTATGCCACTCCTTTCCGGAAGCGCTTCCGGGGCTTGCGGCTGGCTCCAGGTGCCGTCCGGATTTCGGTAGGCAGCCCCCCGCCGGACCGCATGGCCGGGGAGCCCGCCGGTGATCGCTCCAAGCCGGGCGCCAGGCCTGCTTTGGCCCGGTCTGCCTCAGTCAGGCCGGGCCGTAGCCGCGCCCTGCGCACCTCACCCTCGGCGGAGAACCGACACCCGCAAGTGCCATTCACCCGGCCGGGAGCGCAAGCTCGGCGCGCAGGCCGCCGATCGGCGCGGTACCGAGCGTCAGCACGCCGCCATAGAGGCTCGCGAGTTCGACCACAATGGAGAGCCCGAGGCCGGATCCCGGCTTGGTCTCATCGAGCCTGCGGCCGCGGCGCGCCACCTGCTCGCGTTCGGCCGCCGACAGTCCGGGACCATCATCGTCGACGATGATGCGCACGCGGCCCTTGCCGTCGCTCGTTGGGCTGTTGGCGACGACCTCGATCGCGACCCGCGACTGCGCCCATTTGCAGGCATTGTCGACCAGATTGCCCACCATCTCCTCCAAGTCCTGCTGCTCGCCGCGAAAGCGCGCCTGCGCCGGCACATCGAGCGCGATGGCGACATCGCGATCGCGATGTATTTTTTCCATGGTGCGGGCCAAGGCGGTCACGACCGGGGGAACGTCGATCAAGGTGCCGACCACGGCCGAGCGCGCCGCGAGCCGTGCGCGTTCGAGCTGGCGCGCGATCTGATCGCGCATGATGTCGGTTTGCTCGAGCACCTTTTGCGCTAGCGGATCGGCGGGCCGTGCCGCCGCTTCATTGACGATCACCGACAACGGCGTCTTCAGGGCATGCGCAAGATTGCCGACATGGGTACGCGCGCGCTCGACGATCTCGCGATTGGCTTCGATCAGCGCATTGGTCTCGCGCGCCAGCGAGGCGATCTCGACCGGAAACTCGCCTTCAAGCCGCTCGGCGCGGCCCGAGCGGATAGCGGCGAGACTTTCCGAAATGCGCTTGAGCGGCGACAGGCCGAAGCGCACCTGCAGCGCGGTGGTCAGGAGCAACGCCACTGTCAGCGCCGCGAAGATCGCGCCGATGATGCGGTCGAAGCTCGTCATTTCCGTATCGATTTCGGAAGCGTCGCCCGCCACTTGGATGAGGTAGCGGCCGTCGTCGCCGAGATCGATGTTGCGCTCCACGAGCCGCAGCCGCACGTCTTCCGGGCCTTGTGCATAGCCTTTGCGGTAGCCGCCGGAGGCGGCATCGACGGCGGAATCCGGCAGGCGCGGCAAGTTCGAATCCCAAAGCGAGCGCGAGGAATGCACTTCGGGCTTCGCCGCATCGAGCCGCGTGACCTGCCAGTACCAGCCAGACAGCGGCAATTCGAACAGCGGCTCCCCGATCGATTGTGGAAATTTGTCGTTGCCTTCTTCCGGTGACGCCACGTCGGCAACGAGCGTGCGTAGATAAACGTCGAGCCGCCGGTCGAAGGCGCGCTCGACGGCGTGGCGATAGATCGAGGACAAGGCCACCCCGGTGACGATGAGGATCATCACCGTCAGACCGGTCGCCCAAAGGAACAGGCGAAAAGCGAGCGAGTTAGCGCGCATCGGGCGGCGTCAGCAGATAACCGAGACCGCGTACCGTTTGAATGACATCGACGCCGAGCTTTTTGCGAATGCGCCCGACGAATACCTCGATCGTGTTGGAGTCGCGGTCGAAGTCCTGATCGTAGAGATGCTCGACCAGTTCGGTGCGCGAGACCACGCGTCCGGCATGATGCATCAGATACGACAGCAGCCGGTATTCGTGCGAGGTGAGCTTGACCGGATTGCCGTCGACCGCGACGCGGCCGGTACGGGTATCGAGGCGGACCGGCCCGCAAGTGAATTCGCTTTTGGCGTGACCGGCAGAGCGGCGCAAGAGCGCGCGCACCCGCGCCAGCACCTCTTCGAGATGAAAAGGCTTGGCGACATAGTCGTCGGCGCCGGCATCGAAACCTTGCACCTTGTCGCTCCAGCGATCGCGCGCCGTGAGGATCAAGACCGGCATGGCGCGCCCGGCCCGCCGCCAGGATTCCAGCACCGAGATGCCATCCATTTTCGGCAAGCCGATGTCGAGGATCACCGCATCATAGGGCTCGCTCTCGCCGAGATAGTGCCCCTCCTCGCCATCGAAGGCGCGGTCTACGACGTAGCCGGCGTCGGTCAGCGCGGTCGCAAGCTGCCGGTTGAGATCAGGATCGTCTTCAACAACGAGAAGGCGCAAACAACGCTCCGCTTAACGCTCGCCGACGACCGTGCCCTTGACGGCGTCCACAATGACGCGGGTGACTTTGCCATCATGACCGAGCACTGTCAGCACATAGGCGAAGCCTTCGCCGCGATGGCACAGGCGCGCGCGCACCAATGTACCCGGCACGCGCGCACGCACGGCGCGCAGGGCTGCGGCAAGATGCAGCACAGCGCCCTTCTCGATCAGCGCCCGGCGCTCCTTTGGGTTGAGGCAGACGCGCGCCGCGGGATCGGCGGCGTGCGCCGGCTGCGGCGGCGGAACCTGCTGGGCAGCCTCCTGCGCACCCGCAGCAGTGCATGCGAGGGTGAGCGCCAGCAACATTACGGCGGATATGGACTTACCCATGCAGTCCTTCAGACCGCGGTCAACAATCTGCTCCGACGCATCGCTTCCCAGCCTCGATGCGAAGGATCGGCGAAGCCCAAACCCGACCGACAAGACTGGCCGGTGAAAGAACTTCGTCCTCTTCTTCAGACCAAGCTTTAAGCGTCGGCCAGTGAACAAGACCTGAACGATGGACTGTGGGCGCCCGCACCTTAGGGGGAGCGGAAGGTTTTAGTCGGCCGCCCGGTCCGCCAGACGGATCGGTCCATGCAGCGGCCGCTCCTCGACCGCCATTACGCAACCGAGCGCGACGAGGAGAAACAGCGCGCCGGCGATGAAGACCATGCGAAAGGCCGGGGCAAAATCGGCGTGAGCGGCCTGCAGCTTCTCCAGCGTCATCACGCCACCGCCGGCACTGCCGAGCACGATGGCGCCGAAGGCCGCGACCACGATCGCGCCTCCGAGCAGGCGGAAGAAATTCAGCGCGCCGGTTGCGGTGCCGAGCTGATGCGCCTTCACGCCGTTCTGCATGACGATCGTGCTGGCCGGAAACATCGGCCCGATCCCGATGCCGAGCACGCCAAGCAAAGCCGTGAACGACAGCAGCGACAGCTCGGACGTTTCGACCGCAAGGGTTGCGAAGGTCGCGATGGCGATCAGAAGCCCAACGATCGGCACGCGCATGTAGTGCGTCAGGCGCACGATGAGGCGTCCCATGATCACGGCGCCGACCGTGGTGCCGGCCATGAACGCAATCAGCGAAAGGCCTGACATGCTGGCAGAAACGCCGAGCACCATCTGGCAATAGAGCGGAGCGAAGATGGTCACGCCCACGAGCGTGCCGATTGCGAAGAATGCCGCGCAGGTGATCGCGCTTGTCACCCGGCCGCGCAGGATGGCGAGCGGGATGAAGGGCTCGCGCGCAGTCAACAGTCGCACCGCAAACAGCGCCCACAGCAGGGCCGAGCCGCCGATCAGCGCCCAGATCTGCCAGGACATCCAGCGATAGTGCGTGCCGCCCCAATCGAGCGCCAACAGCAAAGCGACCGCGGCGGCGACCATCAACGCCATGCCGGGAATGTCGAGTTTGTGCGGCCGGTCATGGCGCGGCAGCCGGCGAAGCGCGCGGCCGGTCATCACCAGGGCGATTGCTCCCAGCGGCAGGTTGATCCAGAAGATGAACGACCAATGCAGATGATCGGTCAAAAGGCCGCCGAGCACCGGACCGAGAACGCTCGCGCTCAAGAAGACCACCGACGTATAGCTCTGCGCCATCGGGCGCTCGCGCGGCGTCAACAGATCGGCAATGATCGTCTGCGCGATCGGAATGAGACCGCCGCCACCGACACCTTGCAGGCCGCGGCCGACGATCAGAATCCACATGGTCGGTGCGAGCGCGCACGCGAGCGACCCGAGAATGAAAATGCCGATGGCCAGCAGCATGATGGCGCGCCGGCCGTGAATATCGGTAAGCTTGCCGAACAGCGGCGTCGCCGCCGTCGCGGCCAAAAGATACGACGTGACGACCCAAGACAGGTCGTCAATATTTTCCAGGCTCCTGCCGATCGCGGGCAATGCCGGCGCGACGATTGTCTGCTCGAGCGCGGAGATGAACATCGCCACCATGATGCCGGCGATGATGGTGTGAATGGCGGCATGATCGAGCGGCGGCAAAGCCGCAGCGTTTTGCGGCCCGCGTGCGAAGGCTGCCGATGCGAGCGCAGAACGCCCCGCATCTTCAGGCGGAGGCGTTACGGGCGCGTCGGCGACGATATCGGGAGCGATACTGTGAGCGTCTTCGGGCCTGATCTGGCGCGTCATATCTCGGCCGTGCTCGCGGGCAATTCCGCGACAAAACCGTGCACCAATTCAATTGAGTTGGATCACGGTCTGGATTTTTGGTTTTGAACATGATCTTTTCCGAAAATCGCCTCCCACTTTTCGGAATCATGCTCTCGTTCCTCCTGCCGCCGTCCAGCCCGGAAGTTCGCGAGAACTTGCAGGCCCGTTCTGATTGTTGCCCGGGCCGTTTGGGACGAATGCCGCGCTGGGGCGACGAATGCAACAACGCCGGCCGCAGAGCAGGCCTGCTTTCCGGACGACCACCGGCGAAAGCCGGAGTGGAAGCGATTCGCGTTGACTGTGCGCGCCCGGTGCCCGGGCGCGATCCTCGCGCTCCGCTACTCCTCAGGCTCGGTCGTAAAAAACAGCGGATAGCCTTTCTGTTTTCCGAGTTCGGTTGCTTCCTTTGCCTTGGTTTCCGCAACGTCCCTGGCATAAACAGCGATGACACAAGCGCCCTTTTGGTGCGCGGTCATCATCACCCGGTAGGCTTGATCCTCATTCATGCGGAACACCGCCTTGAGCACGAGCACGACAAACTCTCGCGGCGTATAGTCGTCGTTAAGCAGGATCACTTTGTAGAGGGGCGGACGCTGTGTTTTGGTGCGCACCTTCGTGCGCGGTTTCACCAGCGTTTTGGTCATGTCTGAATGCTCCGGGAGCCAAGTCCGGGGGCTAAGTCCGGGGGGCCAAGACCCTTGCGGGGCGAGCCCGTGCAAGCCGTTCAATATAATCGGCCGTGCCTTATCATCCAGGGCGAACCGGGATGGACGGCTGCCGCGAAGCTGTGCAAAGCCGTCAGATCTCGTTATGGAACCGCCATCGCTCTGTGGCATTGATTGCCCCAGTTGACGGAGGACGCCATGAATATCCTTTGGATTATCGTGATTGGCTTCGTCGCCGGAGTCATTGCGCGCTTTTTGGCACCCGGCCCCAACAATCCGCAAGGCTTCATCCTGACGACGGTGATCGGCATTGTCGGCGCCTTTCTCGCCACCTTTATCGGCCAAGCTGTTGGTTGGTACCGGCTAGATCAGGGCGCGGGCATCATCGGCGCCGTGGTCGGCGCCGTGGTCGTGCTGTTCGTTTGGCATCGGCTGGTGTCACGCGGGGTTATCCAAGACCCCGGCTCCCGCCGCTGGTTGTAGCTCTCGCCGCGGGATCCGCGGCTCAGCGCCCGATCGAGCGGCGTTGCACGATTGTGCGGGGCGTTCGCCGTTCCACCACAACGGCGCGTGGCGCACCGATTCGGCCGGTAACGGTGACGCGATTTACGTCCTTGCGCTGCCCCATGCGCAGGACGACACCACGCGCTTCGTCGGGAGTAATTTCCATCAAAGATGCAACGATTTCCATCTGTTCCTTGAGATCGTCTGTCAGACCCTGCGCGGCGACAACCGCTTCTTCGATTGTGGGCGGATCACGCCTCACCCGCCGCCGTCCGTCCTTGGTTTCCCATATGTCGTTCATTTTGCACCTTGGTTTCGTTATCCTTCAAAACCAATTATCGGCTCTTTGCCGCATTGCAGCAAGGAAATTGTGCGATGCACGCAAGACAAATCCACACCCCGTTAACGCGTTCCGTTAACAGGCGGCGTTCACGCGAACGTGCAACCGACGGCGGACGCAAAAGATCCGGCCCGGCCCGGAGCAGGATCCGGAAGAAGCCTGCCCGAGACTTGGTCCGGGGCGCCAACGGGCTTCCGAAAAGATCGTGCTCCACCAAAAAGATACAATCGGAAGCGAGTCGCTCTAAGAGCGTGCCGGCATATCGCTGAACAGGACGCCGCCCTTGCCCTTGGCGGTCTTCGGCGTCTCGACGAGCGACACCGTCACCGCTTCCGGCGGCGCGCCGAGATTCTTGACCACCGCGTCGGTGATGTCTTTCACCAGCGAGCGCTTGGCGTCGAGCGTCCGGCCTTCCAAGAGATAGACCACAACTTCCGGCATCATTTCCTCCGCGTGTCCAATCCGCATCTAACGGACACAAAATGCGCGCCGCCGTCGCTACGGGCTTGCCTCAAGTGCGTGTTCCGTCTATCGGAAATTGGTGGGGTCGCACAAGGGAGCTGGATTGAATGATACGGTTTGCTTTGGCGACGGGCATTTTCGACGCGGGCCTGTCGACGATGGCGGCACGCGCCGTGATGCGGTGGTGACGTTCAGCGACGGTACATGCCGTCCTTGACAGAATGGTGAGGCAACGCCCCCGCGCCGTGACTAAAGTACTGGGTTTAGCTGCGGAGTTGGGTCGAGGCAAAGTCGAGGAAGCACTACGCGATGTGACTCTACGGGTGCAAATCGCCGCTGGTGCAAATCGTTGGTAACTCATGCCTTAAGCCGTCCGTTGAGGCGGCGGCAAGAGGCGCAACATGGGGGATAATTATGAAGAGACTAGCTTTCGCTGTGGGCGTGCTGGCCCTGGGCCTCGTGGCCACGGCTCCGGCACACGCGGACTACGCCATCGTGAAGTTTAAGAGCGGCTTCTGCCGCATTTGGGATCACACCGCCGTGGCGCCTCCGGATGGCCACTTCCTGTGGTGGCGTTGGCATCACCACTGGTATTACCGGCTGCCGACGCTCGGCATCGCCCAGTCACAAGCTGCACGAGGCAGTTGCTTGGCATCGCTGCTAGCACTGGTGGTAAGCCGATAGCTAGCCTTGAGGCCAAACCTGCCGCCGGCCATCAAATCTGATCGAGCCGGCGGCAGATAAGGATTAGCTATCGCGTTTGCCGCGTTGGCTTAGGCCGATGCTCCAGCGAGTGCCGGATTGCGTCGAAGAGGCGCAATCAACGGTATCGGTTTTGCTGCAAAACCGCGCGCCCTCACCGGCGAGCGGTTTTTTATTTAGCCGAACCCTTAGTTTCGCCAAGCCATCGCGCGGCTCGACGCCGGGCGATCGGCCCGGAACCAAGCCGATGGCTTGCGGGTTTTGAGCAGGTGCGAAGTCGTGTCGGGAGGCCAAATCGGTTGGGGCGGAGTCCGGTTGGGTCATGGTCCGGTAGGACCACAATCAGGGAGTTCGTCATGAAACGCCTGGCATGCGCGATCGGCCTTCTCGCCTTGGCCCTCACAGCCACTTCACCCGCGCGCGCGGACTATGCGGTTGTCCAATTCGGCGACGGATATTGCCGGATCTGGTGGGACAGCGCCGACACGCCGTGGGGCGTCGGCTGGACGAAACTCGTTATCGGCTTGCCCGACGATTTCGCCGCCCGCGCGGCTCTCGACAGCGAAATCGCGCAAGGCGCCTGTCACTAGATCGGTAGCGTCGCTGACGGCCGAGAAGCAATAAGCAAAGCGCCGTCGGCACGAGCGTGAAGCTGCAAGACAGCCGCGATGCGGTTGTCAGTATTTCTGGCGTCAGAATTCCTGACCGAACGAGCCGTACTGACGCAGCAGAGCGTAAGGTCCGCGCTGCATCGAATCGTAGCGTGGCTCATAGCGCGGCGCGGCGTATCGCGGCACATCGTAGCGCGGCTGTACTGCGCGGGCCACGGCGCGCGGCTTTTTCATCACCGCCCTTGGTGCGGGTGCCGGTGTCGGTGCCTGCGCAACTTCCGGCGCCTCTGCGGTGCTGCTTTCAGTCGTCAGCGCATGTGCGGGCGGCGCTTCCGTCGTCATGATCCTCGGAGATTCGGCCAACACGGCAGCGATAGGCGGGCTTTGCGTCGTCGATGCAGCGCCCGACTCGCTCGCAACCAGAGATGCCGCGCCCGCGTACACGGCGACAGCCGCGCCTTGCGGCCGCATCGCGCTCGATGCATCGGCGCGCTGCGTCTGGGAGGCAGAAGCCGGCTCGGATTGCGTTTGTAGCTGCGCCACAAGCGGTGCGCTGCGCGCCGGCTCGACTGGCTGCACCAACGTGCGTGCCGCAACGGACGTCTCGGCCGCCGGCCGATCCATCAGCGAGAAGACGACCGCGGCGCTTGCCGTCGCGCCGATCGCGGCGGCGACAACAAAAAGACGCGTGGTCCGCAGGAAGTTCGGAGCTGGAGCGAGATAGCCCCATTCCGGATTGAAGTTGCCGGCGTGACGCATCAAAACCTCCGAGGCAAACGAACGCCGCCCGCCCCAATGTCAGAGCCGTCGCCAAAGCAGCCAACGCAAACGCTGCAACGCCGGTTCCTGCACAGAGTCGTTAACGGGCATCACGAACACGAGCAAGCTGCGTAACGCTCTATACAAAAGGAACGGTTGACGACGCATATCGACTTTTACGCGCGACACCTGTGCGCGGGATCACACAGCCGCTACATCACGAAAACGTGCGACATCGCCTAAACCTGCAACATCGCGCACTCGCCGCGGCCGCCGGTCAAATTCCGCCGACGGCGCGGTGAGACTAAGGTGTGAAACTAAAGGATTTACTCTTCGGGTCTTGCCAGCGGGCGCAGAGCTTGCTGCTAGCCGCCGAGACGATTGCCGATCGATCCAATCCAGGTCGGGATCACGCCGATCGTGGACACCGCGCGCTGGGTCGCCGCGATGACGTGATCGGTAACGCCCATGGTCCTCGCCAGAAGCGAATCATCGTCTCGGAGGTCATTATTATTGTCCACACTATTGCGTACGACATTGTGCGCCAGCGGCAGCGCTGTCGGTTTGACCGCGTTCTGCGCCGACGCAACGCGCAGCCGCGAAGCTGCGGGCGCGGGATCCTTTGCTGGCTCCGCCTCGCGGACCTTCTTGTTCGGCGTCTTTGGCGATGATTGCGCCGTAACTCTGGACGTCTCGGCCACAGCGGCAGCGACTGGCGCGCGCGGCATTGTTGAAGCGATGCCGGAACCGCCAGCGGCGGAAGAAGTGGTGCCCGCTTGCGTGACGGCAGGCGCGCTTTCGCGCCGGGTTGCGCCTGCTGCATGCTGCGCGTCCGGCGTTGATGCGTGTTCGGATTGCGTTTGGACTTCCGCCGCCACCGGCACCTTCGGCGCCGAAGCAACTTCGACAGGCGGCACCAGCGTGCGTGCCGCGACGGAGGCCTCGGCCGCCGGCTGGCGGACCAGGGCGAAGACGACCGCGGCGCTTGCGGTCGCCGCAATCGTCGCAGCGACGACGACAAGGCGCACGCTTCGCAGGAAGCTCGGGGCGGGAGCGAGATAGCCCCATTCCAGATTGAAATTGCCGGTGTTACGCATGAACGCCTCCGAGACCAGAGAGTGCCACCCGCCCCAAAGTCAGATCCGCCGCCGTGGCGGCAAACGCCGAGCTGCTTCCTGTTCAAGCGCGAACGATGCGCGGGCATCGCGGAAGCGGCACGCTTCCTTTCGCAAGAGATCGATTCCGAAAGAGCAAGGCATGCCGAATACGGTATCGACCGCCGCCGTCACACGTCCGCTATCGGTCCGCCGCGCTCGGCACGATCCAAGACGCGCTGACCAGGTTCGCCGGCGGGCGCGGGGACTGCCCCTCCCCGCCGATGCGGTCGCCGAGCGAGCCGAACCAGGACGGAATGACGCCGATGGTCGCCGATACCGCGCGCTGGGTGACGGAGACCACCTGGTCCTTGATCCCGATCGTCTTGGCGAGAAGCGAATCATCCGTCCGCGCCGCCGCCTGAGGCACCGGATCGGCCGGCTGAGCTTGCGCGAGCGCGGGCGCCGGCAACGAAGCACCGACAACCGGGTTCTTGCTGCGCGGCGCGGCGGGCTTCGGCGCCGCCAAAGCCACAACCGGGATCGGCCGCTGCACGGGCGGGCTCGGCGCGACCTCCGCCGCAGGCGGAGCGGAGGCCTCGGCAGCGGCGCGTTGAGCGCTTTGATCGGCGCCGCCGCGGTTTTTCTCGCTTGCGACCTGCTCCTTGACGAAATCGATGATCAGGCCGTGCTCGTCGCGCAAGAGCTGCATCATCTCGGGCGAGGCCTGCGTCACCTTGACGGTGGTCGGCTGCGGGACGCGATCGAGCTGGAAATGCGTCAGCAATAGCCCGCCCAGGATGCTCGCCAGCCCCGCCGGCAGCGCATCTTTTACGATCTTGTCGACCAACCGCTTCAGCAAGGACTTAAGGCGCATCGCCCGTTCTCCCTTCCCGTCTGCATTTTTCAAACGGCCGATTGAATTTCAAACACCTGTTATGGGCGGCCGCAGGCCCGGAAAAAGGAATTTTTGAGGCAACCCCACGGATTTCCTGGGCCCCGTCAGGCCGCCTGAGCCGCGAGGCCAGCCAGTGCCCAGTGGGAAACGAGCTCGGCCAGCCGGTCGAGGGTGGCTTCGTCGAGCGTGAGCGATACCGGGGGATTGGCGAGTTGCTCGCGGTTGCGCACGAATATGCTGCACTGCCCGACCAGCCAGATCGCCGCGAATTTCAGCGTGCGGTCGTCGGCCGACGGGATGAAGCGGCGGACCAGATCGACGGCAACGTCCATGAAAGGCGCCG
The DNA here is from genome assembly GCA_963845075.1 of uncultured Alphaproteobacteria bacterium. Taxonomy (GTDB): domain Bacteria; phylum Pseudomonadota; class Alphaproteobacteria; order Rhizobiales; family Xanthobacteraceae; genus BOG-931. Next base: position 56,301 of record CAWJRE010000055.1, read on the forward strand.
CCTCCTCGCTCACGAGCTTGCGATAGACCGCGCTCGGCCGCACCGATTCCCAATTGAAGATACGCAGGTAGCGGCCGAGCTCGTCGCGGGCCACGAGCGGCCGCAATTGGTGCCGCACGAACTCGCCAAGCGCCGCTTCCCGCGACATCGCCCGCATTTCTTCGGCATGCGCGATCTGCTGTTCGGTCAACGCATGAATGGCCGTGCGCAGCACTTCCCGGTACAGGCCGTCTTTGCCGGCAAAATGATAGTTGATGGCCGCCTGATTGACCCGCGCTTTGGCAACGATCGCCCGCACGCTGGTGTCGTCATAGCCGCGCTCGGCGAACAGCCGCTCCGCCGCCTTGAGGATGCGGTCGCGGGTGATTTCTGAGGGTCGAGTCATAGCCGGCCTTTTTTCAAACTTTCGTTTGAATTCCAATAGGCCTTTGGACGTGATATTGCAAATCTGAAGTTGCGGCCGGTTCCCCTTCTCGGCGGCGGCTTATCACTTATCCCCCGGAAGCCGTGGTGCGACCGGCGAGCCAACCGCGGCCATCTTGGCCATGGCGCCGACCGGCGCGAGTTGGATCGGCATAGCTTTGGATCGGCATGACTCGCGCTGGCCCGCCCGCTATCGTCCGCCGCGATGATCGGATCGCACACCATCGAAGGCTACGCCATCGTCTCGGCCGACGGGATGATTGCCGACGGTAACGGCGCCATGCCGGACTGCATCCGCAACGACGCCGATCAGCATTTTCTGCAGGCAGCGATGGATCGCGTCGCCGCGATCGTGCACGGTCGGCGTTCGCACGAGGGCGGGCCACGCGCGGCCAAGCGCAAGCGCCTGGTCGTGACGCGGCAAGTGTCGGCCATCGCGGCCGATCCGTCACAGCCGAATGCATTGTTGTGGAATCCCGCTGGCGCGAGCCTCGAGCAGGCCATCGACGCGCTCAGTGTCGGCGCGGGTCCGATTGCCGTCATCGGCGGCACCGAGGTGTTCAGCCTGTTCCTGCCGCTCTATGATGTGTTTCATCTCAGCCGCGCGACGCGCGCGAAGATCCCGGGCGGCCAGCCGTTATTTTCCGCGGTGAGCCCGACCACGACGGTGGACGACGTGCTGATGCGTCACGGCTTGCGGCCAAGCCCGCCGCGTAACATCGACGCGGCCGCCGGCATTACGCTCACGAACTTCGAGCGCGTCCCGCAATGAGCCGCCTTGCGCCCGTGCCAGCACGCCTCACATCATCTCTAGACCGTGATCCAATTCAATTGAATCGGCTCACGGTCTAGATTGTTTGTTTGACCGTGATCTTGATCGAAAACCGGTTTCCACCCCCGGATCAACGTCCGGGGCAGGCTTATTCGGGATCATGCTCTAGGAAAGTCGGCATGACGCTGCGCCCACCGCGAATGAATTCCAGCAAGGTGCGTGAGAGCGCGCTCGACTACGAGATCGCGCAGGAGCAGGCGGCTGCGCTGGGCCGGCTGGGCCGCGCGCTCGAGGCGGCGCTTGCGGCGCTGTCGGAGCACGATGGGCGGCACGCCGATTCCGGCGACCGCCCCGGCCAAGCGCCGGCGGGCGCCGCCCGCGAGCGCCTGTTGCGGGACGCGAGCAACGCCTTGTGGTGCTTTGTCGTCCAACGCGAGGCCGTCGGACTGCGCGATCAACGAGCGATCATGCGCGAATATCGCGTTCCCGTCGAAGTGCAAAACCGGATGGGGGCTTTCGGCATAGGACCGCGCTTTCGCCAGGCCTGAGGCGGTTTCGGCTGCCCCGACCCGGCCCGGCCCCTTTCAATCCTTTGTTCACCCTCTCGCGGCTATGTTGCCGTGTTAAGACGGCGCATACCATGACGCGAACGCTTCCGCTTATCGACGAGCTCGAGGCTGCCCTGTCTGCCGGCGGCAATTCTCGCCGCGTCGAGATGCTGAGCCGCATCACCGACCTTTTTGTCGGCGCGGCGGAGCGCTATTCCGAAGAGCAGGTTGGCGTGTTCGACGACGTCATGGCGCGGCTGGTCGGCACCATCGAAGCCAAGGCACGCGCCATCCTGGCGCAACGGCTGGCCCCGATCGCCAACGCCCCATCGGGCGTCATCCATATCCTCGCCTTTGACGACGACATCGACGTGGCGCATCCGGTGCTCCAACACTCCGAACGGCTGGACAATTCAGCACTGCTCGCCAACGCCAACACCAAGAGCCAGCGGCATCTGTTCGCGATTTCGCAGCGCCGGCGGTTGAGCGAGGCCGTCACCGACATTCTGGTGCGGCGTGGCGACCGACAGGTCGTTCGTTCCGTCGCCAACAATGCCGGCGCGCTGTTTTCCGACACAGGCTTTCAAATGTTGGTCACGCGCGCGGCCAACGACGACGACCTCGCCACTTATGTCGGCAAGCGCAACGATATTCCGCGCCGGCATTTTCTGGTGTTGCTGGAAAAAGCCTCCGCCACGGTGCGTGAACGCCTCACGGCGGAAAACCCGCGCGCCGGCGCCGCCATCAAAGGCGTCGTCGCCGAGGTGGCGAGCGGCATCCGCGACAGCACCCGCAAGGCGTCACCGGATTTCGCCGCAGCGCAAGCGGCCGTCGAGCAACTGCATCGGCTGCGCCGCATCGGCGAGACGGAAGTGCTGCAATATGCCCGCGAGCGCAAATTCGAGGAGACGGCGATCGCACTGTCGATCCTCTGCGACACGCCGATCGATGTCGTCGAGCGGGCGCTCCTCGATCCCGGCGCGGAAATCGTGCTCATTCTGGCCAAGGTGGCGGAGCTGTCGGCGGCGACCACCAAGGCCATCTTGCTGTTGCGCGCGGCCGACCGCGGCATGTCGGCCAAGGATCTCGACCAGGCGCTGGCGAGCTTCAATCGATTGCAGCCGGAAACCGCCCGCCGGGTGCTCAGCTTCTTCCGCACGCGCGCGAAGAAACCGCAAGCGCCAGCGGCCGCGCCGCCGGTTGCAGTCAACGGCTAGCGTTGCGACCGCCAATCAAGATCGCAAAATCGGCGGATCAGTACGCGCAATAACCCGGCTGCACTTGCAGCCATGCGCCGTTGGGGTAGCGGTAATAGCAACCGCCCCGCCACCAATAATAGCCGCTCGACCGGCGCTGGGCTTCGGCGGCAATGACCGCGCCGGTGGTGGCGCCGATAGCCGCGCCGGCAATCGCTCCGCCGCCTCGCCCGAGCGCGCCGCCGATAATACCGCCGAGCGCCCCACCGACGATCGCGCCGCCGAGCACATCCTGCGCTGCAGCCTGCTGAAGCGGCAGCGCGCTCGCCAGTCCCAAGAACATGAATGCCCCCAGCATACGGATCATGTGTTTCTCCTTCCCATTCCGTCTGCGCGGCCGGCCGTTGCGGCGTTACTCACCCTGGCGCCACCAGCCTACCGACAATCGCGGCTGTCCAAGCTCGACGATTGCGAATGCTCGAACGGAATCATAGTGCATTCGCGGGCGAAAGTGTGACCCAATGGCGCTGCACGCCACGTCCATTCTGAATTTTGTTGCCCCGGGCGGCGTCATCCCCATCGCCAAAGCCCTTGTCGCAGCGGGCGTTTGCGGCCCTTTTGCTAAAGCCGAGCGGCGTGTCGCGCGGCTTTGCCACCAAACATTGCAGGCAGACGTGCAGGTCGCAGCCTTTGCGCTGCCGTCATCACCGAGATCACGGCAATGGCAAAGCCGTGAGGCTTGCAGCGGCGTGGCCCGCGCGACCGACCGGTTTTAATGAGATTGCTGCCCAATCTGCCCATTGCTGTTGGGCAAGACCGGGCCACTCCCAGTCGCGAAGATGTTCCTATTTGTCAGTCGCAAAGATGGTCTATAAGCCTCGCCATCGCACTTTCTTGGGAGGAAATTGCCATGAAGCTCTACATGCATCCGGTATCGATGACGAGCCGGCCGGTGCGGCTGTTCATCGCGGAAAACAAAATTCCGGTCGAAGAGGTGACAGTCGACCTGTTCACCGGCGAACATTATGGACCGCAGTACACGGCGGTTAATCCAAACAATCTGGTGCCGATGATCGAGGACGGCGATCTGCGCCTCACCGAAAGCTCGGCTATCCTGAAATACCTCGCCGACAAGATCGGCTCGCCGGCCTATCCGAAGGATCTCAAGCAGCGCGCCAAGGTCAACGAGATGATGGATTGGCTCAACACCAATTTCTATCGCGACTGGGCCTACAATCTTTGCTATCCGCAGCTTTTCCCCAATCAGAAGCGTCGCAGCGAAGAGGCGCAAGCCGCCACGATCGAGATCGGCCAGCAAAACGCCAAGCGCTGGCTCAAAATCCTCAACGATCACTGGATTGGGCCGAAGAAACAGTATCTCTGCGGCGACCAGATCACCATCGCCGATTATTTCGGCGCTGCGTTGGTTACGCTCGGCGAAGTCGTCCGCTGCGACTTCTCAGCCTATCCGAACGTCGAACGTTGGCTCAACAACGTGAAGAAGCTGCCGAGCTGGGGCCCGGTCAACGAGGTGTTCCACGGCCTGGTCGCTTCGGTGAAAGAGCAGCCTTTCCACGCCATCTGACGAAACGTCGTTATTCCGGGGCCGAGCCAACGGGTCCGGCCCGAAGTGGCCGGCCCGATGACAGGCTTCGCGAGGAGCCCGGAATCCATATCCACCGTCGTCCGAATTTCGTTTGGGCGTTCGGAAACCTCACCTTCCGTGATTGTGGATTCCGGGCTCGCGGACTTCGCCCGCGCCCCGGAATGACACACAGCATCCGAGAAATCCCATGCGCATCAGCCGCGACCACATTCTCACTAGCCAAGCGGGCAGCTTGCCGCGGCCGGACGATCTGATCAGCGCCAATGCTGCGCGCGAATCGGACCCGTCGACCGACGAGCGCGCCTTTCAGGAGACGCTGCAAAAAGCCATCGTCGACGTTGTCCGCAAGCAAAAAGACATCGGCATCGACGTTCCGGGCGACGGCGAATTCGGCAAATCGATGGGCCACAAGGTCAACTACCGGGCTTGGTGGAGCTATTGCTTCAACCGGCTTGGCGGGCTTGATCTCGCGGGCCCCGGCCTGCACGACGCAACGCCAAAGCGTGCCAAGCCGGGCGAAGTCGTGCTGACGAGCTTTGCCGACCGGCGCGACCGCACCAAGTTTCTGCCGGTCTATCAGGATCCGGACGGCGGCGTTTATACCGGGCCGCCGATGGCCAAGTGGCCGGTCTGCACCGGGCCGGTCGTTTACAAAGGCCACGACGCGATCAAGGCCGACATCGCCCATTTCAAAGCAGCGCTGAAAGCAAACGGCGTCGAAGAAGGCTTTATGACCTCGGTCGCGCCCGCGAGCGCATCGCGTCTGCGCAACGTCTATTACAAGAGCGACGAAGAGTTCATGTATGCGGTCGGCGAGGCCATGCGCGAGGAATACAAGGCCATCGTCGATGCCGGACTGATCCTGCAGCTCGATGATCCGGCGATCGCCGAGAACTGGGACATGGTGAACCCGGAACCCTCGGTCGAGGATTACAAGAAATTCTCGATGGTGCGGGTCGAAGTGTTGAACCACGCGATCCGCGGCTTGCCGCAAGACCGCATCCGCTTTCACTTGTGCTGGGGCAGCTGGCACGGGCCGCACACCACCGACATCCCGATGCGCGACATCGTCGATGTGATGCTGGCGGTCAATGCACAGGCCTATTCATTCGAGGCCGGCAATGTCCGCCACGAGCACGAATGGACCGTGTGGGAAGAGGTCAAGCTTCCCGACGGCAAGATCATTATGCCGGGCGTCGTGAGCCACGCCACGAATGTCGTCGAGCATCCGGATCTGGTGGCGCAGCGAATCTTGCGTTTCACCAAAAGCGTCGGCCGCGAGCGCGTCATCGCTGCGACCGATTGCGGGCTTGGCGGCCGGGTCCATCCCATGGTCGCTTGGGCCAAGCTCGAAGCGCTTGCGCAGGGCGCTGCGCTGGCGAGCAAACAGCTTTGGCGCTGATCGCGTGACGGGTTAATCCTGCGCACCGCTCGGCGCCAAGCCGAGCCAGCACTTCAGTGCAGGAGACCTGTCATGGCTTCTCGACGCCACGCTTCGCAACGCTCAGCTTGGGCGGGCGCTGCCGCGATCGCGGCAGCGTGTCTATTCACGCTCTTCACCCTGCCCGCCGCCGCGCAGTCGCAAACAGACTTGCCCCAAACAGACTTGTCCCAAACAGACTTGGCGCGAGCCTATCAAACGATCGCGTCCAAAACTTTCGTCGATCTCACGCATAGCTTCGGTCCCGACACGCCGGTGTGGTCCGGTTTCGGCCAGGCGAAGTTCTCGCCGGCCGCCGATCCGAAGACGCACGAGCCCTACACCATTCCGAAAGACGGCTTCCGCACCACCTACTACGAGATGGTCGGGCAATACGGCACGCATGTCGATCCGCCGGCGCACTTCGCCAAAAACGGCATCACCATGGACAAGATTCCGCTCAAGCAGATGATCTTGCCGCTGGTCGTGCTCGACGACACGCCTTACCTCGCCAAGGATCCCAATCACGCCTTTTCGATCGACGACCTCAAGGCGTGGGAGCGGCAGCACGGGCGAGTTCCGAAAGGCGCCTTCGCCGCGTTGCGCACCGACATGTACAAGGATTGGGACGCCGATCCCGAGCGCTTCAAGCGCAGCCCGTTTCCGGCTTGGGCGTTCGAAACGATCAAATTTCTTTACGAAGAACGCGGTGTGACGGCGACCGGCCACGAAAGCATGGATACCGACACGACCGACAAAATGGATTCCGAGACATACATTCTTCAGCACGGCCACTATCAGATCGAGGTGATGGCGAACCTCGACAAAGTGCCCCCGACCGGTGCGCTGATCGTGGTGAGCTGGCCTAAGGTGCGGGACGGTCTCGGATTTCCAGCGCGTGCTTTTGCGATATTGCCTTAGACCCCGCGACATAAAGCCGGCCCGGTTCCTGCCCGAGCCGGCCCAATGTCATCAGGCAGCATAGCGCTGGGTCTTCGCCCAGGCCTCGATCTCCCGCTCCGCTTCGTTCTTGCTGAAGCCGTAACGCGCTTGCAGGCGTTTGACCAATTCGTCGCGGCGGCCCCCGATGCGTGTGAGATCCTCGTCGGTGAGCTTGACCCAGTTGCCCCGCACACCTGCTTTGAATTGCATCCAGTTACCCTGAATCTGGTCCCAATTCATCCCTGTCTCCTAACTGACGATGGATACGACGTTGCGCTTCCCCCGCGCTAACGCGCGATCACAGCGCGGGCTTGCGGCTGCAATTCGACGACTTCGCGGTCATTCGGCGGAGAATTCTGGCGCCTTCGCGCGAGAGCTAGCAAAATGTAAACGCGATCGTATACGCGCTGCTTGACGCCATCCGAACTGTCGCCGAAGAGACTCTATGGCCTCGCCTCCTCCAAGCCCGGATGTCGGCCGGATCGCCCGCGACATCAGGGCCGGCGACCGGACCGTGCTGTCGCGAGCGATCACGCTGATCGAAAGTAAGCGCGCGGACCATCGCCGAGCCGCCGCGGCCCTCACCCAAGAATTGCTCCAGAGTACCGGCAAAGCGGTCCGCGTCGGCATCACCGGCGTGCCGGGTGTCGGAAAATCCACGACCATTGACGCGCTCGGCAGCATGCTGACCCGCGAAGGGCACAAGATCGCCGTGCTTGCGGTCGACCCGTCGTCCCGGCGCACCGGCGGCTCGATATTGGCCGACAAGACGCGCATGGCGCGACTTGCCGCCGATATGAATGCGTTTATCCGCCCTTCCCCGGCTTCAGGCACGCTTGGCGGGGTGGCGGCGAAGACGCGCGAGACCATGCTGCTCTGCGAGGCCGCGGGTTACGATGTGATCCTGGTCGAAACTGTCGGCGTCGGCCAATCGGAAATCGCAGTCGCCGACATGACCGACTTTTTCCTTGCGCTGATGCTGCCCGGCGCCGGCGACGAGCTGCAAGGATTAAAAAAGGGTATCGTGGAACTCGCCGATATGATCGCGATCAACAAGGCGGACGGCGACAACATCGCGCGCGCCAAAGCGGCCGCCGCGGAATATCGGGCGGCCTTGCATATCCTCACGCCGCGCTCGCCGAATTGGGTGCCGCCGGTCGTGACATATTCCGCGCTCACCGGCGACGGCATCGCCGACCTGTGGCGGCATGTGCTGAACCATCGCGACAAGCTTACCGCGTCGGGCGAGCTTGCTGCGCGGCGGGGCGAGCAGCAGGTGAAGTGGATGTGGTCGATGCTCGAGGAGCGTCTGTTTGCACCGTTGCGCTCCGACCGGGCGCTGAAAGCGGCACTGCCGCGCATCGAAGCCGATGTCGCGGGCGGACGCCTTGCTCCCAATGCAGCAGTCGAGCTGATTGCCGACATGCTCGGGCGCTGACCCTATGCGCGTCGTTCTCGCCGGCTTCGGTCCGTTTCCCGGCGTACCCTTCAATCCTAGCGCCGTTTTGGTCGGCGAACTCGCGCGTCGACGCCGGCCCGCGCTCGCTGATATCGTTTGCACGACCCATGTGTTTGCCACCAGCTATGCGGCCGTTGATCGCGATCTGCCCAAGCTCTTCGCTGAAAAACCCGACCTCGTTCTGATCTTTGGCGTTGCTGGGCGGCGCCAATACCTCAGTGTCGAAACACGGGCGCGCAATGCGCTGTCGGTGTTGTACCCGGATGTGAGCGGCCATCGCCCCGCGCGCGGGACGATCGAGCGCGGCGAGCCCGGCGCGCTACGCGGTGCAGCGCCGTTCGCGCAGTTGCTCGGCGCCATGCGACCGAGCGGCTTTCCGGCGCGATTGTCCCGCGATGCCGGACGTTATTTGTGCAACTACGCTTATTGGCGCGCGCTCGAGAGAGCGCGCGAGACGCCGACGCTCGTTCAATTCGTCCACATTCCCTATATCAAACTGCCGCGTCGACACCGGTCGCGCCGCAAAACGTTGGCTTTTCCGCCGCTACTGGCGGCCGCCGAAATGCTGCTTGTCGCGCTGATTGCCGCAAGCCGCCGTTAACTCACCGGTGGAATAGTTGCTTCGCGCGGCGGAGCGCTTTTTTGCGGATTTGCCGCTTGTGGCACCCGAGGAGCTATTCGGATGGGCATCGATCGCCGCCGCGTGTTCGCAGCCTTGGCGGGCTTAGGCGCAGTCGGCGCCGCGACCGATGTGCGCGCCGCAGCGGCGCGAGATGCCCCGTCGCGGGCCGAGCTTGATGCCGTCGCGCTTGGGCTGCGCCCGAACGCGCCCGACGATCAATCGCAGATCTTTCAGCGCGCCATCGAACAAGCCGCCGCCGCGCGTGCGATCTTGCGGCTGCCGCCGGGTTTCTATCGCGCGGGCGCGCTGCAGTTGCCGCCTTATGCCGCGATCAAAGGTGTTGCCGGCGCGACCCGCATCGTGATGGCGGGAGGCCCGTCGATGATGTCGGCCACCGGCAGCGATCATGTGGCTGTCACCGGCATCGTTCTTGACGGTGCAGGAATTCCGCTGCCGGAACGCCGCGGGCTGCTGCATGTGACGCAAGGCCGCGCGATCCGCGTCGCCGATTGCGAGATCGTCAATTCCGGGCGCAACGGCGTTTCGCTCGAGTCCGTCGATGGCGAAGTCACATCCAACACGATCAATGGCGGCGATGCCGCCATTTTCTCGATCGATGCGCGCGGGCTGAAGATTTCCGGCAACACGATTCGCGGACCCGGCAATGGCGGCATCCTGGTTTGGCGCAGCGCGCCGGGCGACGACGGCACCCTGATCGTCGACAACCGCATCGAAGGCGTGATGAACAAAGCCGGCGGATCCGGCCAATGGGGCAACGCCATCAACGTCTTTCGCGCCGACAATGTGATCGTGCGCGGCAACCGCATTCGCAATGCCGCTTTCACGGCGGTGCGCGGCAATGCCGCCTCGAATCTGCAGATCGTCGGCAATACCTGTAGCGGCCTCGGCGAAGTTGCCCTTTACGCAGAGTTCGGTTTTGAAGGCGCGGTGATCGCCAACAACATCGTGGACGGCGCTGCGCTCGGCGTATCGGTCACGAATTTCGACAAGGGCGGCCGGCTCGCGGTCGTGCAGGGCAATCTGATCCGCAATCTTGTCGGCCGACGTCCGGCCGGCACCGATCCGAACGACAGCGCCGGCATCGGCATCGGCGTCGAGGCCGATACGGTCGTGACCGGGAATGTCATCGAGAATGCGCCTTATGCCGGCATCGCTGCCGGCTGGGGCGCTTATCTGCGCGATGTCGCCATCACCTCGAATGTCATCCGTCGCGCCGAGTTCGGCATCACGGTCTCAGTCGCGCCCGGCGCCGGCGCAGCCGTGATCGCCGATAATATGATTTCCGATGTTCGCAGCGGCGCCATCGTCGGCATGGAATGGAAGAAGCCTGTTACCGGCGACCTCGCCAAGGACGGCGCGGCGCGCTACGCGCAATTATCGATCGTCGGCAACCGGGTGCGGTGACTACGAAGTTAAGCCTGAGTATTGCCGCCGAACGGCGGAATTAGCCAGCTTTGCGGAAAAGCTGCGCGTCGAGCCAATCGTCCGGCGCTTCGTTCACAACCGCCGCACCTGTCGGACCAGGAGTTTCGCCTTCCGCGAGTCCGGCGAGCCTTGCCCAGGTGTCGCGGGTGTCGACCGCCTCGCGCAGGGCCTCGAGCAATTCGTCCCACGTATAGTAGTGCTGCCAGCGGCCGCTGTCCCGCAGCTCGACGACATGGGCCCGGCGACGCTCGGCCAAGGCGTGCCATTTGCGCGCGATATCGTCGTACGGGCGAGGCTGCCGTTCCGACATGATAAGGACCAGACGTGCCCGGCTTGTCGGGATGATTAATGTTGAATGGGACGCGTGTACGCGAGGACAAATGTTCACTGACACGTACAAAGACGCGCGCACGAAGACCGGTGCACAAAACTGGAACGCACGAAAACCGTGAGACCAAAAACCGGACCGAGGATTGACCGACGGGACTCGGGATGGACGTCCGAGCGGCCGTTCAACCGCCGAGCAACAAACTCAAGCCCGTTTTCGAACGAATGAAACCCCCACCAGCAAACCGGCCCCGGCCAACTTTCTTCTTCACTTCCGACTTTGCCTGAAGCCTATTGCGATGCAACAAATTAGGACGCTTGCGCTTATTTTCTATCCTTAACTCATAGCTAAACTGATTCTGTTGATAAGTCTGTAGAAAAATACCGCCTAGGCCGCGATCCAATTCAATTGAATCGGATCACAGCCCGCTTCTTTGTTTTGAGCAATGATCTTTGTCCGAAAACCGGTTTCCACCATCGGGTCACCCATCGGGTCAAAGCCCGAGAGGCATGCTTTTCGGGAACATGCGCTCCTAGAGCTGGACACGCGCCAAGCGCGCGAGTTCACCGACAACTCCGCGGCGGAATAGAAGCACACAGATGACAAAAATGACGCCTTGGATGACCAGCACCCATTGCCCGAACGGCGCCAGATAATTCTGCATGGCGATGACGATGAAAGCCCCGACCACGGGCCCGAACACCGTGCCAAGCCCACCCAACAAGGTCATCAACAGCACGTCGCCCGACATGGTCCAATGCACGTCGGTGAGCGACGCGAGCTGAAAGACCAGCGAATTCATCGCACCGGCGAGCCCCGCCAAGGTCGCCGACAGCACGAAGGCGACGAGCTTATAACGTTCGGTCTTGTAACCGAGTGAGATGGTGCGCGGCTCGTTCTCGCGGATCGCCTTGAGAACCTCGCCGAACGGCGAATTGATGATGCGGTAGATGAGAAGAAAGCCGGCGACGAAGACGACGAGTACAAACACATACATCGTCATCTCGCTCGACAGGTCGAACAGGCCGAACAAGCGGCCGCGCGGCACGCCCTGGATACCGTCCTCGCCGCCGGTGAATTTGGCCTGCAGGGCGAAGAAATACATCATTTGCGAAAGCGCCAGCGTGATCATGGCGAAGTAGATGCCTTGCCGGCGAATGGCGAGCCCGCCGGCCACGAAACCGAGCAGTGCCGCAATGGCGGTGCCGCCGATGATCGCAAGCTCCGGCGGCCAGCCCCAGGCCTTCGCCGAATAAGCCGTGACATAGCTCGCCCAGCCGAAGAACAACGCATGCCCGAACGAGGCCAAACCGACATAACCGATCAAAAGATTGAAGGCGCAGGCGAATAGCGCAAAGCACAACGCCTTCATCAAAAAGACCGGATAGACCACGAACGGCCCGATCGCAAACAGCACGACCATCACCACGAAGGCGGCGCCGAGGCTCCAGCCGCGCTCGCGGCTTTGAGCAAGAAGCGATGGCTCGAGCGCGCGTTCCATCAGACGCCTCGTCCAAACAGGCCGGCCGGCCGTATCAGCAGCACGATCGCCATGATGACGAAGATCACGGTGTTCGAAGCTTCCGGATAGAACACCTTGGTCAATCCCTCGACGACGCCGAGCGCAAAGCCAGTGAGGATCGCGCCCAGGATCGAACCCATGCCGCCGATCACCACCACCGCGAACACGACGATGATGAGATCGGACCCCATCTGCGGCGAGACGTTGTAGATCGGCGCCGCCATCACGCCGGCCAGCGCCGCCAAGGCTACGCCGAAACCGTAAGTCAGCGTCACCATCCGCGGCACGTTGATGCCGAAGGCGCGCACCAGCACCGGATTTTCAGTGGCGGCGCGCAAATACGAGCCGAGCCGCGTGCGCTCGATGGCAAACCAGGTGGCGAGGCACACGGCAAGCGACAGCACGATCACCCAGGCGCGGTAGTTCGGCAGGAACATGAAGCCGAGATTGCGACCGCCCTTGAGCGCTTCGGGCGCCGAATACGGCAAACCGGACGAGCCCCAATGATTGCGGAACAAGCCTTCGATGATGAGCGCCAAGCCGAATGTGAGCAGAAGCCCGTAAAGCGGATCGAGCTTGCGCAAATGCTGCAGGAAAAGCCGCTCGATCAGAACGCCGGTCGCACCGATCAAGAGCGGCCCGATCACCAGCGCCGCCCAGTAATTGATGCCGAAATTCTGCAGGAGCAGATAAGCCGCGAAGGCGCCCATCATGTACTGGGCGCCGTGGGTGAAATTGATGATGTTGAGCATGCCGAATATGACGGCGAGCCCGAGGCTGAGCAGCGCGTAGAACGAGCCGTTGATCAGGCCGAGCAGGAGCTGCCCGAATAATGCCTGCGACGGTATGCCGAAGATCTCGAACATGCCCCCTGCCCCACCAGGCCGCCTGCTCCTGCAAGCGGCCGTGCTTGTTGGATCAGCTATCCGAACGCACGAGTTTGCGCATGATCCTTTCCGAAAACCGGTTTCCACCCCGGATCAAGTCCGGGGCAGGCTTTTTCGGGATCATGCTTTAGCCGCCGACCAGCGGACAGCCGCCCTCCTTCAGTGGCCGGAATGCTTCCGCCGCCGGAATGGTCGCGCGCAGCTTGTAGTCGTCGCCCGGATATTTCGACTCTTCCGGCTTTTTCACTTCGAACAGATACGCATCGTGCAGCTTGCGCCCGTCGATGCGGATCGAGCCTTTGCCGAACAGCGGATCGTCGGTCGGCAGCTCTTTCATCTTGGCGACCACGGCGCGGCCGTCGCTGTCGCTTTTGAGCGCCTCGACCGCCTTCAGATAATGAATGACCGACGAGTAGACGCCAGCGGGCAGCATGCTCGGGAATTTTCCCGGCCGATTGGAGGCCACCTGCCAGCGCTTGGTGAAGGCGCGATTGGCGTCGGTCATGTCCCAATACCAGGTCTCGGTGAGGACGAGACCCTGCGCGGTTTTCAGCCCCAACGCCTCGACGTCGTTGATGAAGACCAAGAGGCCGGCGAAATGCTGGCCGCGGGTGGCGATGCCGAATTCGGCCCCTTGTTTGATGGCGTTGATCGTATCGCCGCCGGCATTGGCGAGCCCGATGATCTTGGCTTTCGAGGATTGCGCCTGCAGCAGGAAGGAGGAGAAGTCGGAAGTGTTGAGCGGATGGCGCACGCTGCCGACCACCTTGCCGCCGTTGGCGATCACGACCTTGCTGGTGTCGCGCTCAAGCGCCTGGCCGAAGGCATAATCGGCGGTGAGAAAGAACCAGGTGTCGCCGCCGGTTTGCACCACCGCCTTGCCGGTGCCGTTGGCAAGCATCCAGGTGTCGTAGGTCCAGTGAACGGTGTTGGGCGAGCATTTCGGCCCGGTCAGATCTGACGACGCGGGACCGGAGCCGACAAACACCTTGTTCTTCTCACGTGTCAGTTCGCTGACCGCAAGCGCCACGCTCGATGTCGGAACGTCAAAGATCGCGTCGACATGATCGGCGTCGTACCATTGTCGGGCGAGATTGGCGCCGACATCGGGCTTGTTCTGATGGTCGCCGCTGACCACCTCGACCTTCATGCCGTGGGCGGCCGGGTTGAAATCTTCCACCGCGAGCTTGGCGGCGGCGACCGAGCCGGCGCCGCCGATATCGGAATAAAGACCGGACATGTCGTTCAAGACGCCGATCTTGACGACATCGTCGTCCTGCGCCCCGGCGGCCGAGGCGGTGCACAATAACGCGGCAAGCGAAAGCGCGAGCATGCCGGCATGCCCGAATGTGGCCGCACCTCCGAAGCCGTCAGCGCGCATCAATCTGCCGGCATGTTCCATGTCAAATCTCCCAGTTGGCGGACGATTCTGTCCGCGCATAGGCGCGTCCGCGCATGGCTTCCGAGCCCTTCGCCTTCTGATATCAAACTCCGAGATACTCGTGCAGCTTTTCGGTATTCGCCTTTAGTTCAGCCGCGGCGAAATGATCCACGATGCGTCCATGCTCCATCACGTAGTAGCGATCGGCCACGGTGGCGGCAAAATGGAAGTTTTGTTCGACTAAAAGGATCGTAAAACCTTGCGCCTTGAGGGTGGCGATGGTGCGGCCGATCTGCTGAATGATGACCGGGGCCAATCCTTCGGTCGGCTCGTCGAGCAGAAGAAGCCGCGCGCCGGTGCGCAGGATGCGGCCGATGGCGAGCATCTGCTGCTCGCCGCCCGATAGCTTGGTGCCCTGACTCGAGAGCCGTTCGCGCAAGTTCGGGAACAGCTCGAAAATGCGGTCGAGCGACAGGCCGCCGGGACGCACCTGCAACGGCAACAGCAAATTTTCCTTCACATCGAGCGTCGAGAAGATGCCGCGTTCCTCGGGACAGAAGGCGATCCCGGCGCGCGCGATCGCATCGGACGGACGGCGGATCAGTTCCTTGCCCTCGAAGCGCACCGAGCCGGTACGGCTATCGATCATGCCCATGACGGCTTTCAGCGTCGTCGTCTTGCCGACGCCGTTGCGGCCAAGCAGCGTGACCACTTCGCCGGCCTGAACGTCGAACGTGACGCCATGCAAGATGTGCAACTCGCCGTACCAGGCTTGCAGATCGTTGACCGTAAGGAGCGCACCGTTTTCAGGCATCGTTATCAACCATGGCCGGTCCCGAGATAGGCTTCGCGCACCGCCGGGTCCGCCGACACGGTCTTGTAGTCGCCTTCGGCCAGCACCTGACCGCGGGTCAGAACCGTGATGCAATCGCACAGGTCGGCGACGACGCTGAGATTGTGCTCGACCATCAGCACCGTGCGCTTGGCGGCGACCGATCTGATCAGCGCGCTGATGCGGGCGATGTCTTCGCGGCCCATGCCGGCCATCGGCTCGTCGAGCAGCAACAATTCCGGATCGAGCGCGAGCGTGGTTGCGATTTCGAGCGCGCGCTTTCGGCCGTAAGGCAACTCGACGGCCAGTGCCTTGACGTAAGGCGCCAATCCGACATCGCCGATCAGCGCCTCCGCCCGATCGTCGAGCGCGCGCAGGACGTTTTTCGAGCGCCAGAAATCAAACGAGGTGCCGCGCCGGCGCTGCAATGCGATCCGCACATTTTCCAGCACGGTGAGATGCGGAAAAACCGCCGAGATCTGGAACGAGCGCCCGAGCCCGAGCTGGGCGACATCGGCGGGCTTGAGCGCCGTGATGTCGCGGCCGTCGAAGACGATCCGCCCGCGCGTCGGCGAAAGGAACTTGGTGAGCAGATTGAAGCACGTGGTCTTGCCGGCGCCGTTCGGGCCGATGAGCGCATGAATGCTGCCGCGCCGCACGCGCAGGTTAACCCCGCGCACGGCAATAAAGCCGGCAAACTCCTTGGTCAGGTCCTCTGTTTCGAGGATCGGATCTTCACGCACGACTACCCCCACGCAGTGTCATTCTCCGCATCTTCAACCGGAAGGTAAAGGGCGCGGTTGTCGCGTGTCCCGCGTTTTCGCTCCGTATCAATTCTCGTGACGCCCTTTCTTATCCCGCCCCGCGCAGCGGGGAGGGGGGACCGCACGAAGTGCGGTGGGAGGGGCGACTGCCTCACGGTCGGCCTCAGCGCCGCATGCCCCCTCCACCACACTTCGTGTGGTCCCCCTCCCCCGCTCCGCTTCGCTGCGCGGGGGCGGATAAGCGTTCGTCATTGCGAGGAGCGCCTGCGACGAAGCAATCCAGCTTCCCGCGCAGGCCATCTGGATTGCTTCGCTGATGCTCGCAATGACGCGCAAGCGGCACCGTTCTCGCGGCGCGCCTACGCGCCCGAACTCTGCCTACTACCACGCACCAAAATAGATTCGCCCCCTGCATAAAAAGGGAGGCGAAGCGCCGAAAGGCGCATGCCAACCATGTGCCGCGCAACACCAGCAAACGTTTGCGCCTGCTGATGCGTCGGGCGCGGCTGCGCGCCGTATCGGGGCGCGCCCGCCTTCCGGCGCTTCGACCGCGGCTCTCGCAGGGACTCCCATCCCTGCTCAACTCCAGGCCATGCTTCCCGGGACTCGGAATCAAGCGGGCGTTACCCGCCCTATCCTGTCCCAGTCCAGTGACAGCACCTCACGCCTCGGCCGTAGTACCGAAGGGAATGATGCCCGAAGCCGCTCCGGCGCGGGTTGCGAGCCCGCGCGGAAGCACCGCACTCGCCCCACACTTCAGATCGCATCCGGAATGCGTCCCTCGATGAGCGAGATTTTGTCTCGTAACTGAAATTAGGACGAATGTCAAGCCCAATGTTACTTGAACGGTGACAAAAAGGCGCCGGCGATCGCCGCCTTCGCCGCGTGCAATGGAACCAAAGGACGGGCCGGAACCCTTTAAGTTTTTTCGCGTTTCCGCTTGGGGGCACTTGCATGTCGGTCGGAGCGGCTTCTGCGGCATCGCTTGCCGATGCGTTGTGGGCCGCGCACGGGAACGTACGAATGAGCATCTACGAATGAGCATCCAGGAGCTTCAGATCCGACGGCGAACCCGGCAACACATCCCGCCTGCGGGCACGACGAGCGCGCTGGAAGCATCTCCTGAATTTCTCGCGCAACGGCTCGCGGCCATCGTCGAGTCGTCCGACGACGCCATTATCAGCAAGGATCTCAACGGCGTCATCCAGACCTGGAATCGCGGCGCCGAGCGCGTGTTCGGCTATACGGCCGAGGAAGCCGTCGGCAAGCCGGTGACCATCCTGATCCCGCCGGATCGCATCGACGAGGAGCCGGGAATACTGGCGCGCATCCGGCGCGGCGAGCGGATCGATCACTACGAGACGGTGCGCCGGCGCAAGGACGGCAGCCTGATCGACATCTCGTTGACCGTGTCGCCGATCCGCGACGGCGATGGCCGCGTTGCCGGCGCCTCCAAGATCGCGCGCGACATCACCGAGCGCAAAAAAGCCGAGAACGCGGTGCGCGACAGCGAGCGCAAACTGCAGGAATTGTTCTCGTCGATCCCGGCCGCGATCTACACCACCGATGCCGAGGGCAGGATCACCTATTTCAACGACGCCGCCGTGGAGCTCGCCGGCCGCACGCCGACGCTCGGCAGCGACGAATGGTGCGTGACCTGGAAGCTTTATTGGCCCGACGGCACGCCGATGCGGCACGACGAATGCCCGATGGCGGTGGCGCTCAAGGAGGGGCGCACGATCCGCAACGCGGAAGCGATCGCCGAGCGGCCGGACGGAACGCGCGTGCCGTTCATTCCCTACCCCACGTTGCTGCGCGACGAACGCGGCAAGATCGTCGGCGCCATCAACATGCTGGTCGACATCAGCGAACGCCGGCAGGCCGAAACGCAACAGCGGATGCTGCTCCGGGAATTGAACCACCGCGTCAAAAACAACATGCAGATGTTGCAGTCGCTGCTCTATGCGGCGGCCAAGAAAACGCGCAACGCCGAAGCGGCCGACATCCTCGACGAAGCCAGCAAGCGCATCACCGCGATGGCGGCGGCGCAGCGGGTGCTTTACGCCACCGACGCGACCAGCTTCCAGGCCGGTGAATTCCTCGATGCGGTTTGCCAGAGCGCGCAACAGACGCTGCCGCCGAACGTCAAGATCGTGTGCGCGCCGGCGTCCGGCGAATTGTCCAACGACACCGCCATGCCGCTTGCCTTGATCCTCAACGAGCTCCTGACCAATGCCGCCAAATACGGCGTCAACGGCAGCGGCGACTGCGTCATTCGCGTCGGGCTGACCAAGGAGGGCGGCTCTTTTGTTCTCTATGTGGAAGACGACGGTCCGGGGTTTGATCTGAAAACAGTCGCAAGCCGGTCGTCGGGTCTCGGACTGGTCCAGGGTCTCGCCGGGCAACTGCGCGGATACTTCGAGGTGACGAGAAACCCGGCCACCCGCTGCACGCTGCGCTTCGCCTAGAGCAGGACGAGTTTTAGTTGGATCGGCGTCCCGCTCTGCTTTTTGCAATGATCGAAGGTATCATGCAGGTGAAAGTTTGCGCGGCTCCCGCGCGCCCGGCCTCAGCCCTTCCGATCTCGCGGCCCGGCGCCGTTTTTGCGCGCGGCGAAAGCGCGGCGCCGCGGACGCGTAGCGTGGCGGCCGAGCGCATTCTGCTGATCGAAGACGATTTCCTGGTCGCCACCCAGATCGAGGCGGCCCTGATCGATGCCGGATTCGCGATCGCGGGCGTCGGGTCTTCGGCCGACGAAGCGATCGAACTCGCGTCGTCGCGGCGGCCGGTCTTGTGCGTGATGGATATCAGGCTCGCCGGATCGCGCGACGGAATCGAGGCCGCCATCGAAATATTCAAGGCGCACGGCATCCGCTGCATCTTCGCCACGGCGCATGCCGATGCCGAAGCCCGCGTGCGCGCCGAAAAGGCCGTTCCGCTCGGCTGGCTGCAAAAGCCGTTCTCGATGACGTCGCTGATCGCGGCCATCCGCGGCGCCGTGGGCAAGCTGCAAGGCCGAAATTGACCTCGGATGCCCGGCGCGCCAGTCGTGTGATCTTCAAAAAGCGCCAATAGGATAAGGCCCTTCGCGGGCCTGTCGTCAGCGAACAGCGCGCATACGGGGATTTTCAAACCGGCCTCACCTGCCGACCGGGATCAAGGCGGCGTTTCGGCTCAAGGACGTGACGCGGAATGCCCAATCGGCAGCGTTCAGGTCGGCGGATCCGGCTGGGCTCGCACTGCGCCCGGCTTTTGCTCGCCGCGGCGTTTCCAGGCCTGGTCGCGCTTTGCTGTCTCGCGGCGCTTTCCTCGGCGCGCGCCGGCAGCGACGGCGGCGATCCGCAAGCGGCGTGGGTCTTGCCCCAATCCGTGCCGGCCTATCTGTATCAGCTCACCGATATCGGCGGCCTGCGCTCCAGGCTCGAACGGCAGGGGCTGTCCTTCATCTTCAGCTATTACGGCGACGCCTTCGACAACCCGGCCGGCGGCGTCAAACAAGGCCCCGGCTATGACGGCCGCTTCGCCATCATTATGGATGGCGACCTCGAAAAGCTCGCTGGCTGGTCGGGAGCAAAAGTTCCACGCCAGCATCCACAGCATCTTCGGCACGCAATTCAGCGGCGCCAATCTCGACAATCTGATGCTGGTGAGCGGCGTCGAAGCACCGCCGACGATCCGGCTGTTCAATCTCTGGATCGAACAGGATTTGACCAGCAAGGTGAACTTGCGCATCGGCCAGTTCACGGCGGCGCAGGATTTCATCGTCAGCCGCAATGCCGATCTGTTTGTCAACAGCACCTTCGGCTGGCCGATGCTCAACACGCAGAACCTGCCGAGCGGCGGCCCGAACTATCCGGAAGCCGCGCTCGGCGCCCGCCTGCAAGTCAAGCTCACCGACCAGCTCATTCTGCGGGCTGCGATCTTCGACGGCGATCCGGCCGGATCAGGCTCCAACAATCCGGTGACGAGCGACAAATACGGGCTCGCCTTCCGCCTGCGCGACCCGCCCTTTGTGATCGCCGAGGCGGTCTATGGGTATGGGGGCGCGCAGCTTTCCGGGGCCCAGCAAAACCCGAACCAAGAAGGCGACGGCAAGCTCGCCGCCGTAGACCAGGCAGGGCCGCGGCTGGCGGCCTCGCCATCGGCGCTGCCGGGCGTTGTCAAGATCGGCGCCTGGTACAATGCCGGTTCGTTTCCGCTGCAAGACTTCACGCAAAGCGGCACAATGCCGCCGCAGCGCCCAGGCGACGCAGCGGTCTATGGCGTGTTCGAACAGACGCTCTGGCGCGTGCCCGGCAGCCCGAACCGCGCGCTCGGTTTCTTTGCGCGCGGCGTCGCCGCGCCAAGCGACCGCAGCGAGGTCGATCGTTATGCCGATGCCGGCTTTACCTTTCGCGGGCCGCTCGCCTGGCGGCCGGAGGACATCATCGGACTAGCCTTCGCTTACGGCCGCATTTCGCCCGACGCGGCCGCCAACGACCGCGCGCTCGCGGCGCTCACCGGCGCGCCGATGCCGATCCGCGACTATGAAGCGGCGATCGAACTGACCTATCGGTGGAAGCTTGCCGAGAGCTGGTTCATCCAGCCGGACCTGCAATACATCTTCCATCCCGGCGGCAACATCGCCAACCCGGCCAATCCGGCGAGCGGATCGGCCATTCCGAATGCGCTGGTGCTGGGGCTGCGGACGGCGCTGCAGTTTTGATGTGTGACGGTGAACGTAGGGTGGGCGGAGCCAACGGGTCCGGCCCGAAGTGGCCGGCCCGATGACAGGCTCAGCGAAGCCCACGCGGACTTCGCCCCCGCTCGCCACACGTGGGCACGGCGCTCCGCGCCTTAGCCCACCCAACAGGTGCGGCTTTAGCGACGACTCAGTGCGCCAGCGTATTGGCGACCTTGTAGCTCGCTTCGGTCTTGGCCTTGATCTCGTCGAGCGTCACCTCGGGCGCAAGCTCGACAAGCGTCATGCCGCCGCCGTTGCGGTCGATGGCGAAGACGCCAAGATCGGTGATCACCATGTCGACCACGCCGGCGCCGGTGAGCGGCAGCGTGCAGCGATGCAGGAGCTTGGCCTCGTTCTTGGCCGAGTGCTCCATCACCACGACGACTTTCTTGACGCCGCCGACCAGGTCCATGGCGCCGCCCATGCCCTTAACCATCTTGCCGGGGATCATCCAGTTGGCGAGGTCGCCGTTCTCGGCCACCTGCATGGCGCCCAAGATGGCGATGTCGATATGGCCGCCGCGGATCATGGCGAAAGAGTCGGCCGAGCTGAAATAGCTGGTGGTCGGAAGCTCGGTGACGGTCTGCTTGCCGGCATTGATCAGGTCCGGGTCCTCCTCGCCTTCGAACGGGAACGGGCCGGTGCCGAGCATGCCGTTCTCCGACTGGAGCTGCACGCTCATGCCGGCGGGAATGAAGTTCGACACCAGCGTCGGAATGCCGATGCCGAGATTGACGTAGAAGCCGTCCTGCAGCTCCTTGGCGGCGCGCGCCGCCATTTGATCGCGGGTCCAAGCCATCAGACTTCCTCCCCTGTTCCGGCCGGCGCGTCGGCGGGCGTGCGCTTACGGACGGTGCGCTGCTCGATATATTTCGTGGCGTTCGGCACGTGAATGATGCGCTGCACGTAGATGCCGGGCGTCATGATGTGGTCGGGGTTGATCTCGCCGGGCTTCACCAGGTGCTCGACCTCGGCGACCGTCACCTTGCCGGCGGTTGCCATCACCGGGTTGAAGTTGCGCGCGGTCTTGCGATAGACGAGGTTGCCTTCGGTGTCGCCCATATAGGCATGCACGATCGACAGATCGGCGACCAGGCCCCGTTCCATGACATAGCGCTGGCCGTCGAATTCGCGCACATCCTTGCCTTCGGCGATCGAGGTGCCGACGCCGGTGCGGGTGAAGAAGGCGGGCACGCCGGCGCCGCCGGCGCGGATGCGTTCGGCCAAAGTGCCCTGCGGGTTGAACTCGATCTCGAGCTCCTTGGCCAGATACTGCTGGGCGAAGGTTTTGTTCTCGCCCACATAGGAGGCGATCATCTTCTTGATCTGGCGGGTGTCGAGGAGCACGCCCAGGCCCTTGCCGTCGACGCCGCAATTGTTGGACACGACGGTGAGATCTTTGACGCGGGAATCGCGGATCGCCAGGATCAATGTCTCGGGAATGCCGCACAGGCCGAAGCCGCCGGCCATGATCACCATGCCGTCCTTCAGCAGCCCGGCCAACGCGGAACGCGCGTCCGCATAGACCTTATTCATGACTTCTCCGTACCTACCGGGGAGGATATCGACGAGGCCGATACGCTTAACGCGGCCGGCGCAAAGGTCAACCGGCAGGCGTCGTGTAGGTGGAGATGACCGGCAGCGGCACCGTCGGGTGCGGATAGTGATTCCAAAAGACGAAAATCGCGGCAAACAGAATGCCGCCGATCACCGCGCCCCAGAAGCGGTTGCGGAAGGAAATGAGGCTGCCGAGCAAGGCGGCGACAAAGGCGAATACGCCCATCAAAACAACGAAGGTCCAATTCACGGTTGCCCAATCGATCGGCATAGTAAGGCTCCTGGCCATGCGGGGTTGAGCGATCGTCGGCGCGCAGTGTAACCGATTCCGGCGCGCTGCGGCGGCTTCCTTGCGGCAGGCATGGCGCCGGCCGCTTCCTCCCCCCGCCTAATAGCGTTATATCCGCCCGGCCGCGGCCGGCAACGGGTGCAGGACCGGCGGCATCGGGGGATGCTTGGACACCATGAACGCACTTTCGGGACGCCTGCAGACGCCGATTTCCACGGCCGAACTCGAACGCCGCTGGGCCGCCGTGCGCGCCGCCATGGAGCGCGAAAAGATCGACGTTCTGTTGATGCAGAACAACAACGACTACATGGGCGGCTACGTCAAATACTTCACCGACCTGCCGGCGACTAACGGCTACCCGCTCACGGTGGTCTTCCCGCGCGACGATCTGATGACAGCGGTCGGCATGGGCCCGTTCGGCGGCGATGCCAATCCGACCGCCAACCCCGACGGCATCAATCGCGGCGTCAAGCAGGTGCTGACCACCCCAAGCTTCGCCTCCTGCCACTATACGGCGGCCTATGACGCCGAGCTCGCCGCCAGGGCGCTTGGGCCCTATGCGGGCGGCACGATCGGGCTTGTCGGCACCAGCTCGATGTCGTTCGCGCTGGTCGATTATCTGCAGAAGGGCCGCTTCTCGAATTCGCGCTTTGTCGATGCCGCCGACATGGTCGACCGCATCAAGGCGATCAAGAGCGCTGAGGAGCGCGACCTCATCCGCCGCGCGGCGGCGATGCAGGACGGCGCCATGCGCGCGGCGTTCGACGCTATCGAGCCCGGCATGCGCGACCGCGATGTCGCGGCGATCGCGCAATGCTACAGCCAGCGCCACGGCAGCGAGAACGGCATTTACCTCTGCGCGTCGATGCCGGCGGATGCGCCGTCGGCTTTCAGCCAGCGTCATTACCAGAACCGCGTCATCCAAGAAGGCGACGTGATCGCGCTGCTGGTGGAGGATTCCGGCCCGGGCGGCATGTATGCCGAGCTTGGCCGCACCTGCGTGGTCGGCAAGGCGTCGGCCGAACTGAAGGACGAATTCGCCTTCGCGGTCGAGGCGCGCAAATTCAATCTCGGCCTGCTCAAGCCCGGCACGCCCTGCGCCGACATTTTCGCCGCCTACAACGACTTCATGCGCAAGAACGGCCGGCCGGAAGAGCGCCGCCTCCACTGCCACGGCCAAGGTTACGATCTGGTCGAGCGGCCGCTCATCCGCAGCGACGAGCCGATGACGATCGCGCAAGACATGAACATCGTGGTGCACCCGACCTACATGCGCGGCCATGTGCTGTCGTGGGTGTGCGACAATTATCTGATCGAAGCGAACGGGCCTTCCGAACGTCTGCACCGCTTCCCGGAGGCGATCACCGAGCTTGAGTGAGGCGGCGGCGACCGCGATTCCGGAGCCGGAAGCTCACAAGTTCCGGCCACTGTCGTTGTCCACCGGCAGGGCGGCTGTGCTTCATGCCGTTGTCATTAGCGCTTCCTAACCTCTCCCGGCTGCCGTCAGCGGAGGGAGAGCACCATGTCGCGGAAGAGATTTCGTGCGCGCATTGCCTTGGGCGCTGTGGCGCGGCCGGCGCTGATTTGCACGTTCGGTGCTTTGGCATTGCTTGCCGGACCGTCGCGCGCATTCGCGGGCGACGATCTTCTGCAGGCACTCAAGCCTGTCACTGACGCCACGCTCGCCAAACCGGCGGCGGACGATTGGCTGATGCGGCGCGGCAATTTCGCCGCTTGGGGCTTTAGCGCGCTTGACCAGATCAACGCGCGGAATGTCGGACGGCTGCGGCTGGCCTGGGCCTGGAACATGGAGCCCGGCTATCAGGAAGAAGCGCCGCTGGCGCATGACGGCGTTTTGTTCCTCGCCAATCCCAAGAACGTCGTGCAGGCGCTCGACGGGCGCAGCGGAGATCTATTGTGGGAATACCGGCGCGAGCTGCCGAAGATCGAAGGCGGCTATCACAACGATCTGTTTGATCGTGCCCGCGGCACCATCGCGCTCTACGACGACAAAGTGCTGCTCGCCACGGCCGACGCTCATCTGGTGGCGCTCGATGCGCATACCGGCAAGGTGATCTGGGACACCGCCGTGGCCGACTACCAGCAAGGCTACACGTTCACGAGCGGGCCGCTCGCCGCGCACGGCAAAGTCGTTGCCGGAATTTCCGGCTGCACCAATCCGGGCACCGGCAGCGGATGCTTCATCGTCGCGCTCGACGCCAAGACCGGCGCCGAGGTCTGGCGCACCAAGACGATCGCGCAGCCCGGCTCGCCGGGCGACGACAGCTGGCACGGCCTGCCGGCCGACAAGCGCAATGGCGGCTCGGTCTGGACCTCGGGCAGCTACGATCCGGCGCTCAACTTGGTCTATTGGGGCACCGGCGGCCCGATCCCGCACAGCGAGATCGTGCGCGGCACCGGCGACGGCGCCGTCCTCTACACCAACTCGACCCTGGCGCTGGATGCGGATACCGGCAAGATCGTCTGGTACCACCAGTTCCTGCCGCGCGATAACTGGAACCTCGATCATGTGTTCGAGCAGGTGCTCGCCGATATCGCGGTCGACGGTCATCCGCGGCAAGTGCTCCTGACCATCGGCAAGCCCGGCATCATCTGGGCGCTCGACCGGCGCACCGGCGAATTTTTGTGGGAACGCGAGACCAGCTACCAAACGGTCTACAAGCATATCGATGCGGAGACCGGGCAAGTCGCTCTCAATGAAAGCCTCATTCCGCAAAAGCTCGACGAGACCAAATTTGTTTGTCCGTCCTTCTATGGCGGCAAGCTGTGGATGGCGAGCGCCTATGATCCGGCCTCAAAAACGCTGTTCGTGCCGCTGAACAATCTGTGCATGGACTATAAGACGGTCGCGCAAGAACCGCTGCCCGGCGAGGATTATGGCCGCGGCCGCATGGTGTTCCGCCACGCTCCTAACAACAACGGCAATATCGGCCGGGTCGATGCGGTCGGCGTCGAGAACAAACAGACCAAATGGTCGCAAGCGCGACATCCCTATTGGTCGAGTTCGCTCGTCGCCACCGCCGGCGGCGTCGTGTTCGGCGGCGACACCAATCGCCGCATCGTCGCTTTCGACGGCAGCAGCGGAAAGATCCTCTGGGAGCTGCCGCTCAACAGTCAGCCCGGCGGCTTTCCCATGACCTATGTGGCCGGCGGCAAGCAGTATGTGGCTATACCGGTTGGTCCGAGCCTGATCGGCAACCGCGTCGTGCGCCAGCTGACGCCGGAAATTCCGGTACCTAGCCGCGGCTCGGCGCTCCTGGTGTTCGCGCTGCCTGACCCGGACCCTCGGTAGCGGAGCAAACGGCGCCCTGGCGCTGTCATCGATGCGGCGGTCCTGCCGCGTGCCGCGGCGCCGGTCACGACTGTTGCGGAAGCCGGCGAAAGCCACCCGGCTCGCCGCATCCGCCTTGTCGGCAACGCACCGGCTCCCAGGCTGCGAGCGCAGCAGTTTCGATTGCCGTTGCGGCGCGCGTAGCAGTGGAGGCGGACAGCATTCCCACGGTCACATTGGACCCATGCCCATGGGCCCGTGAATGAGCTGATCCGCGGTCTTTTTCTGATCGTCGGTGAGGACCACATAAAGGGCAGTCAAGGAAGCTTTAGTTGTTCTCAGTGTCTCCGTCATTGCCATCATCATTTTTTCCATGCGATCCAGCCGGTCGGGCGCGCTCATTGCGCCGCCGCCTTGCTCCATCATTCCACTCTGCATCATCGTCGTCCGCATTTCTCGCATCCGCTGGGCGTTTGCGCGCAGAGTATCGGCAAAAGCGTTCCACTGGGGCATTTGGACATCCGTTATCTTGAGCTCCGCTTTGAGGAAGGCGATCCGACCCTCGATGTGATCCCCCATCATCATCGACATCATGCCGCCTCGGCCCATCATTCCCATCATGGGACCACCGGCACCACCACCCATCGTTCCGCCCGGCATTTGCTGCGGCATTTCGCTCGAACCCGATTCTTTCGTGCCGTGTTCTCCCGGCATGGCTTGAGCAATGACCAACGCCCCGCCGTTGTGACGCAGCCGCAGCATCTCCCCGGCTGAGCTGACGCCGCTCGGGATGAGCACCAACAGCGATGCCGCCGATATCGCTTGGAGTAGATTCATTTTTCGCCTCCGGTTTTTCGATGGGCCGCCGGGCGCTGCAAGCCACCGCCCGACGGCTAGAGCGCGATGGCTTTAAGTTGAATCGTCATCGCGCTCTCGATCTTTGGCGGAGCATGATCTTTTCGGAAAACCGGTACCCGCTTTTCCGGATCATGCTCCAGGTTCAACTTCCGACTTCGTACAAGCCCCAGGAATCGTCAGGCGTTTCCTGTCGCGACCGGCAGCCCGGCGGCGCGCCATTCCGGCAGGCCGTCTTCCAAGCGGCGCGCGTTGAAACCGCAAAGCCGCAACTGCGCCACCGCTTCGTATGACAGGACGCAGTACGGACCGCGGCAGTAGGCGACGACTTCGCTCTTGGGATCGATCTCGCCGAGTCGCGCTTCCAATTCGCGCAGCGGAATGTTCAGTGCGTTCGGCAGGTGGCCGAGCGCGAACTCGTCCTCCGGACGCACGTCGAGGATCGTGACCGCGCCGGCGCGCGCGCGTTGCACCAGCTCATCGCGCGAGACGGCCTCGAGGCTGTCGCGCTTGTCGAAATAGCTGCGGATCACGCGCTCGACTTCGGCGCTGTTGCGCTCGGCGATCCGGCGCAGCGCCGCCATGAGATCGAGCACCGCGTCGTCGTTGAGCCGATAGTAGATGAACTTGCCCTCGCGCCTGTTCGCCACGAGACCGGCACGCCGCATGTGCTGAAGATGCTGCGAGGCGTTGGCGACCGACAGACGCGTGCGTTGCGCCAGTGTCTCGACGCTGCGCTCGCCCTGCGCAAGCTGCTCCAACAGCTCGAGCCGATGCGGATGCCCGAGCGTTTTCGCTATAGCCGCGAATTGCGCGAACAGGACCTGCTTAGGGCCCTGCTTCGAAGCTTGCCTCGAACCGCCCTTCAGACCTTCCTTCGCACCTTGGCTTGACACCGGCGTCGACCTCTTTATATCATTCAAGCGAATAATTGAATATCGCTGGACGATTGTCAATAGCTTGGTAAAGCTTGTCTTTTCCGATCGTCAGGGCACGCCCCAGGGGAGCTCGACTTATGATCCTGCGCCAATTCCTGCACACCGATCCGGTGGCCGTTTCATACCTTTTTGGCTGCGGCGGACGGGCCGCCGGCGCTGTTGTCGATCCGCTCGGAGACCCCTCTCCTTACCTCAAGGCGGCTGAAGCGACCGGCATGCGGATTCGCTACGTCATCGATACGCATCTTCACGCCGACCACGTATCCGCCGGCCGTGCGCTCGCTGAGGCCGCCGGCGCCGCGTACGTCCTGTTCGCCGAAGCCGCCGCCAATTTCCCGTTCCTCGGTGTGCGCGACGGCGACGTGCTCGGACTCGGCAACGTCACCGTCAAGATTCTGCACACGCCCGGACACACTCCGGAGCATATTTGCCTGCTCGTCACCGATCGCACCCGCGCCGACGAGCCGTGGTTCTTGTTCACCGGCCACACGCTGATGGTCGGCGATCTCGGCCGCACCGAGCTTGCAACGAGCGCGGAAGACGGCGCGCGCGCCCTGTTCGGCAGTGTGCAGCGCCTGAAAACGCTGCCGGATTATCTGGAGATTTTCCCCGGCGCCTATTCGGGTTCGGTGTGCGGACGCAGCCTGAGCGGCAAGCCTGTCTCGACCATCGGCTTCGAGAAACGCCACAACAAAGCGTTTCGGATCCCCGACGAAGGCGAGTTCGTGCGCGCCATGCTCGCCGATATTCCGCCGCCGCCTGCTCAGGCGGCGGAGATCCGCGCCATCAATGCCGGCCGTGTGGCCGCCGCGGCGGAATGAACGGCGCCGGCACCAATCCGTCGGTTCGAGCTGACGCCGGCATTACGCTCGGCTTGCGCGAGAATTGGCAGCAATTTTCGCTTCTCGTCCTGATCAACGCTTTTGTCGGCGGCATGGTCGGGCTGGAGCGGACGGTCGTCCCGCTGATCGGCTCCGAAGAATTCAAGATCGCTTCGACCACGATCGTCGTCTCGTTCATCGTCAGCTTCGGCGTGGTCAAGGCGCTGGCCAATCTGGTCTCCGGCCATTTCGCCGATGTCTATGGCCGCAAAGCGATGCTGGTCCTCGGCTGGCTCGTCGGCTTGCCGGTTCCGTTCATGATCGGCTGGGGACCGAGCTGGGCCTGGATCGTCGCGGCGAATGCGCTCCTCGGCATCAACCAGGGCTTCGCCTGGTCGATGACGGTGATCATGAAGGTCGACCTGGTGGGCCCGAGGTCGCGCGGCCTGGCAGTCGGGCTCAACGAATTCGCCGGCTATCTCTCGGTCGGCGTGACCGCCTTTCTCACCGGCTACATCGCTCAGCGCTATGGGCTACGCCCGGCGCCTTTCTATCTCGGCATCGGCTATGCGGTGCTGGGCTTAGCGCTTTCGATCCTCTTGGTGCGCGACACGCGCCATCATGTCGGATTGGAAATCGCCCGTCACAGCACGGGCACCGAAACGCTCGGCTTTTGGCAGATCTTCCGGCACGCCTCGTTCGGCGACCGCAATCTGTTCGCCGCCTCGCAAGCCGGCCTCGTCAACAATCTCAATGACGGCATGAGCTGGGGCATCTTTCCCCTGTTCTTCGTTGCTTACGGACTGAGCGTCGAGCGCATCGGCATCCTCAAAGCCGTCTATCCGGCCGTGTGGGGCGTCTTGCAGACTGTCACCGGGCCGTTGAGCGACCGGTTCGGCCGCAAGGGCCTGATCGTCGCCGGCATGTGGGTGCAGGCGGCGGGCCTGTTCATGACGGCGGCGACGCATTGGTTTGGCTGGTGGCTCTTCGCCAGCGTGCTACTCGGGCTCGGCACGGCGATGGTCTATCCGACGCTGATCGCGGCGGTGTCGGATGCTTCGCATCCGTCCTGGCGGGCGCGTTCGCTGAGCGTCTATCGCTTCTGGCGCGATCTCGGCTACGCCATCGGCGCGCTTTCCGCCGGCATCATCGCCGACTTTTTCGGCGCAGCCTGGGCGATTGCGGCCATCGGAGTGCTGACCTTCGGATCGGGCGCCGTAGTCGCCATCGCCATGAACGAACGGCGCGAGACTTGACCCGTCCGCAACACCGACCCAAATCGTCGGCCAGCGCAGCCAGCGGGAACAACGCCGGTGAGTGAAGCAAAGACGCCGCCGATCCTTCGGCACAAACGTTATGAAACGCCATCGGCTTTCACGCCCGAAAGCCTGTTGCGCGAAGCGCGGCGGCAAAAGGGGCTCGCCAACATCGCCGTTCCGGATATCTGCATTCTCGATCCGGACGGCGACATCGTGCGGCACCTGCGCGCCGCCGGACGCGCCAGCCTTCATCCGGGCTGGGCCTGCTATCACACCGAGCTCTACGTTTTTGAGCATGACGGGCACGAATACGGCATCGTCGGTTGCGCGGTCGGCGCCGCTTTCGCCGTGCTGATCGCCGAGGAGCTTTTCGCATCCGGCTGCCGGCTTCTCATCAGCGTGACGTCGGCCGGCCAGATCACTCCGGTGCAAGCCCCGCCCTATTTCGTCGTCATCGATCGCGCGCTGCGCGACGAAGGCACGAGCTATCATTATGTGGCGGCATCCGAATACAGCGAAGCAGACGCACACCTGACCAAGCTTGCACGAGAAGCGCTTTCAGTCGCCGGAATGCCGGTCAGCATCGGCGCCAGTTGGACGACCGATGCGCCTTTCCGCGAAACCGAGGAGGCGATCGCGGCCGCATCGCGCGCCGGAATTCTCGCCGTAGAGATGGAAGCGGCCGCGCTCTACGCCTTCGCGACGGCGCGCAGCAAATCCGTGCTTTGCTTTGCGCACGTGACCAATCAAATGGGCCGCATCGAGGGCGACTTCGAAAAGGGCAGCGCCGACGGCGCCAAGGAATCGCTGCGCGTGATTGCGCTGACGGCGACGCGGTGGCGCGCGGATGGGGACCGCGAAGCACGTGAAACGAAATAAATTTGGTTGCTTCGTCATGCCCGCGTAGGGCCGTTCCAAGGCGTGTACTCGCAAATCGCCCCGCCGGAATCCGCTCGCGGGCAACCCGGGCGTTCAGCCGAGCATCGTCGAATGACTGAGCCTGACCCTTCGCGTCGGTTCGTGCGGCGGCACAATTCGCCCGATACGAAAAGTAAGCCTGAGGCGCCTGAGCGCGAGCGAAGGGTCACCGAACGATACTTCAACATCGATAAAATGATTACTACAGCGTCGCTACTCGCAGCTCGATGGGCTATATCTTGCCACGTTGTCGTCGGTGCGCGGAGAACGACATGGAGCGCAGGCTTGCCGCGGTCGTAGCAATTGACGTGGTCGGCTATAGCCGGCTGATGGGTCAAGACGAAGCGGGTACGCTGGCTGCAGTCGGCGCCTTCGAGAGGCATCATCGAGCCCGCAATTGCAGCACGCGCCGGCCGGCTGGTGAAAGCGATGGGCGACGGCTTCCTCTTGGAGTTTCCCAGCGCCGTCGAAGCAGTAGAATGCGCCGCCGAGGTTCAGGAGCGCGTTTCGGAATTGGAGAACCAAACGAAATCGGCGCATCACATTGTGCTGCGGGTCGGCATCAACGTCGGCGACATCATGGTGGAGGATGGTGACGTTTTTGGTGATGGCGTCAATGTCGCCGCGCGATTGGAGGGATTGGCGGATCCGGGTGGCATCCTGTTGTCACGGGCCGCCTACGACCAAGTACGTGACAAAGTAGATTACGATTTTGAAGACCTTGGCGAACGCTCGTTGAAGAATATCGCCCGTGCAGTGCATGTCTTTCGGCTCACGAAAGCGCAGGGGATTTCAGCCGGCAGCCACAAGCGGGGCGACTTCGGCGATCTCAAAGCTGTCGCGGTATTGCCGTTCGACAATCTGAGTGCGAACCCGGCGGAGGACTATTTCGTCGATGGATTAACCGAGGACATCATTACCGCACTTTCCTATTGGCGCTGGTTTCCCGTCGTCGCGCGCAATTCGACATTTGCCTACAAAGGCAAGGCCAAGAACGTCACCGAGGTGGGCCGGGAACTGGGAGCGGCCTATGTGGTCGAGGGCAGCGCGCGGCGCTCGGGCGAGCAACTGCGCATTTCTGTGCAGCTCATCGAGGCTGCAACAGGGCACCACCTGTTTGCGGATCGCTATGACCGCGGATTAGCCGACGTCTTCCTCGTGCAAGACGAGATTGCCGAACGTATAGTCATTAGCATTGAACCGGAGATCCATCGCGCCGAAGCACGCCGCTCGGCCCGGAAACATCCCTCCGACCTCGATGCCTGGGATCATGCTCTTAAGGCGTTATCTTTGCAGGAGCGCATGACGCCGGCCGGGCACGCGGAAGCCCGGAATCATCTCAAACTTGCGCTGGATGTCGATCCGACTTCGGCTCGAGCTTGGTCGTTGTTGGCCTTGTGCCATTACCACGAAGGAATTCTTGGCTGGGCGGGTCATCGTGGTGATGCGCTCCGATCTTCTCTTCACGCTGCCGAACAGGCGGTCGCGTGCGACGATCGGGATTGGCTTGGGCAGGCGCTAAGCGGGATGGGGCGGATGTGGACCGAACGGGATTTCGCTTCCGCGCTCGAAGGCGAGGAGTGCGCAGTCGGTCTCAATCCAAGCGCACCGTTGGCGAGGCATTTTCTCGCTTGCGTTCTGGAATTTTCCGGCCGGCCGGCCGATGCGCTGCCTCACCTCGAAGCGATACTCCGTCTCGATCCGCGATACCGCTTCCGCTCGCTTGCTCTTGCCGATCAAAGTCTTTGCCATTTGCTGATCGGCAATTTCGACAGGGCGATTGCCACCGCGGAAAACGCGGTGCGGGTGCAACCGGGAAATGTCAGGGCACGCCAGCGGCTGGTTGCGGGATTGTCCCTGCAGGGATCGGACGACGCAGCGCGGACCGCTGCTCAGGAGTTGTCGCGACTGCAACCGGGGCTCGATATCGCTTACATCGACGAGACGTATCCTTTCATGCTTCCTGACGAACGTGACAAGTTTGTCGGCGCGCTGCGCAGGTTTGGCCTTTTGGAGAGATGAGCCGCGGTGCTTTGGGTTCTCGCGGCTTTAGTCTGTCGGTTGCAAGACAGGATTAAAGCGAAAGACGAATTAGATGCGGCGCAAGTATCAAAACATACTCGAGACCGTGGGGGACACGCCTGTTGTCAAGATCGGGAAGCTGGCGCCTGCGGGCGTCAACCTCTACGTCAAAATCGAAGCTTTCAACCCCCTCGGCTCGGTAAAGGATCGGTTGGCGCTGGGCGTAATCGAGGATGCCGAGCGATCGGGCAAACTTCAGCCGGGACAAACCGTTATCGAGGCGACCAGCGGCAACACGGGTATCGGGCTCGCCATGGTGTGCGCGCAAAAAGGCTATCCCCTCGTAGTGACGATGGCGGAGACGTTTAGCGTCGAACGACGAAAGCTGATGCGCTTCCTGGGGGCCAAGGTGATTCTCACTCCGGCGGCTGAGCGTGGGATCGGAATGGTCAACAAGGCGATCGAACTGGCCGAAACCCACGGTTGGTTTCTTACGCGTCAGTTCGAGAACGAGGCGAACGCCGACATGCACTCGCGCACGACCGCAAGAGAAATTGTCGAAGCCTTCGCCGGAGAGCGGCTTGACTACTGGGTGACTGGATACGGCACAGGCGGCACCCTCAAAGGCGTTGCGCGCGTCCTCAACAAAGAACGGCCTGATACGAAAATCGTCGTCTGCGAACCAGCAGACGCACCAGTGCTCACGAGCGGCATCCCTCAGGAGCGGAAGCCTGACGGCTCTCCGACTGCCAGCAACCCCGCCTGGAAGCCACATCCGTTGCAGGGTTGGGGTCCGGATTTCATCCCCAAATTGACGGGAGATGTTATTGAGATGGGCGTGATCGACCGCATCCTCACGATTTCCGGGGCGGATGCGATGCATTGGAGCAAGCAGTTGGCGCGGAGCGAAGGTATCTTCGTTGGCATTACTGCGGGCGCGACATTTGCCGGAGCGCTTGAGGTTTGCGGAGATGCTCCCAAAGGCGCAACTGTTCTTTGCATGCTACCGGACACCGGCGAGCGCTATCTCAGCACACCGCTTTTTGCCGACGTTCCGGTCGACATGACGTCGGAAGAGCTGGAAATCTCCGCGTCGACGCCAAATTTCCGCCTCGTGTAGAAGGCTTGAGGTTCGAGGTCAGCCGAGCCCAGCTCGGAGCGGGCGCGAATTGGGTTTGTTGCGATTTGACCCGACGCAGTCATTTCGCGACCGCGCGTTGTACAGCGCGGTTAGGGGCCAGGCGAGACGCAACGATCCTGACAGCCGTACATGCATGGTGCGGCGTCAGCAATTTAATGCTTGCTCCTTATTGTTGATCCCCGCATGATCGATTTGCCCCCTGAATGTCCGCGATGACCTATTTGATCACCCTGAAGCCAAGGATTGAAACTCATGACCACCCGCTCTATTCGTCTCGTCGCATATTTAGTCCCGCTTCTGGCCTTAGGCACCGGCGTATCGCTCGCAGCATCGGGTCCGGCCAAGGTCGCCGCCGCGAATCCCGCTCCCGTAGCATTCTGCCCCACGGATCCGAGTTTTGCTCAGCGACGAACTATTCACACATCAACTCACAATCGCATCGCTTTTCACTGTCGCTGCTGCGGAAGAGATGAAAATGGCCACTGTAACCATCAATGTTGCGATTAGCGTGCGCCGCCGACATTGAGCACCTTGTCGGTTTCCGGGTGCCGGCAGATATACCGCTCAGTTGAAACTTGGATTCCGTGTGGGGGCATTTTGCTCCGCTCATTGCTCACCGGAGCCATTGCCTGTCCGATGTCTCAAGCGCAGCGGCGGCGATAACCGCGCTGCGTTCTTGCTCATAACGCCGAGAAGAAGCGTGAAATTGAGTGCTTGGCTGTTGCAATGCAAAGCGACGCTAAAGGCATGAAGCTGACGTGCCGCGACGTCCACTATTGGCCCGTTCTTAGAGCGGGACGGGTTGTGGTTCGATCGGCAACTCGCTTCAGCTTTTTTGTTTGAGCATGATCCCACGGGTCACGCCCGAGGGCATGCTTTTCGGAAAAACCGGATTCCACCCATCGGGTCAAAGCCCGAGGGCAAGCTTTTCCGGATCATGCTCTAGCGGTCTAAGCGGACGCGGTGCGGTCGCTCACGTGTCGCCCATCACAGCGTGCCGGGCGAATCCCAGGCAAGGTACCTGCGTTTCAACCGCGCGAAGGACACATGAGATGTCCATTCCTCACACCCGGCAGACCCCACCGCCTCGCCTGAGCGTACAGGCAGCGCTGTTGTGGATCGCGCTTATCTTCCTCGTCATGGCACTTGCGGTCGCATTCGGGGACCACACGCCCCCGCCGGTGTAGCCTTCGGCGCGACGTTTCGCGCCGCACCTATCGCTCGCGCCGACCGAAGCTCCGCGAGGCGCTTCGTTCCGATAGCGAAGTTCGACGAAACGGATAGTTTTCCTGCACGAAACGGATAGCCGCTGCACAAAACGGATAGGCGTTCCCTGCCCCGCTTTCCGACAATGCCGGTGGCATTGGACGAGAGAAAGTCGATGGGACCGATTCCGTCACTCTTCTTCCGCTCGTCCCCGCGAAGGCGGGGACCCAGCACTTTGCATCCCGCCTGGATTCCCGCTTTCGCGGGAATGAGCGGAATTGAGCTCAACCCAACCGGGTTGTGTCGTAGCAGCGAGGCAGCGCCATGCGAGGGCTAGACGGCAAAACCGCGATCGTCGCCGGCGGCTCGACGCTGATCGGACAATCGGTCGCCGAGACGCTTGCCGGCTATGGCTGCAATGTCGTCATCGCCGACATCGCCGTGGCCGACGGCGAAGCCGCCGCCAAAAAGCTCGGCGGCAAAGCGCGTTTCATCCGCTGCGATCTTACCAGCGACGCCGATATCGCTGAACTCGTGAAGGCGACGGTCGAAGCGACCGGCCGGCTCGATTATCTGGTCAATGTCGCCTGCACGTATCTCGACAACGGCGCCGACACGGCGCGCGCGGACTGGCTCAAAGCCTTCGACGTCAACATCGTCGGCTCGGTGATGCTGATGCAGGCGGCCCGGCCGCATCTGAAGAAGAACAAAGGCGCCATCGTCAATTTCGGCTCGATCTCCTCGCGCGTGGCGCAGACCGGCCGCTGGGTCTATCCGGTATCGAAGGCCGCCATCCTGCAACTGACGCGCAATCAGGCGATGGATCTCGCGCCCGACGGCATTCGCGTCAACGCGGTCTCTCCGGGCTGGACCTGGAGCAACATCATGGTCCAACTGACCAACGGCAACCGCGCCAAGACCGACAACGTGGCCAAGCCGTTTCATCTGCTCGGCCGCACCGGCAATCCGGCAGAGGTCGCGGAAGCGGTGGCGTTCCTCCTTTCCGACAATGCGAGCTTCATCACCGGCACCGACATTCGCGTCGACGGCGGCTATACGGCCATGGGGCCGGAGCGCGCCGATCCGGCGATACCTTTGCTGATGGAATAACGAGCTAGAGCATGATCGTCGTCATTGCGAGGAGCGACAGCGACGAAGCAATCCAGCGCCGTGCGAGCTGCTGGATTGCTTCGCTTCGCTCGCAATGACGATGACGTTGATGGAATAACGGACTGACGGAATAACGACCAAACAACAATTTCGCGTGGGGAACAAAGATGCGCAACATCACCATCGTCGGCGCCGGGCAATCCGGCCTGCAACTGGGACTAGGCTTGCTGCAGAACGGCTATCGGGTCCGGATGATCACCAACCGGACGCCGGACGACATCGCCACCGGAAAGGTGATGTCGAGCCAATTCATGTTCAACAACTCGCTGCAGGCCGAGCGCGACCTCGGCATCAATTTCTGGGAGAAGCAGTGCCCGAACACCGACGCGCTCGGCGTCACCATCGCGGGGCCCGACGGCGGCAAGGCGGTGTCGTGGTTCTACACGCTCGACAAGCCCGGACAGGCCGTCGATCAGCGGGTCAAATTTCCCGGCTGGATGAAGACGTTCGCCGAGCGCGGCGGCGAACTCGTGATCCACGAAGCCGGCGTCGCCGATCTGGAAAACTATGCCCGCAGCAGCGACCTCGTGATCCTGGCCGGCGGCAAGGGCGACATCGTCAAGCTGTTCGAACGCGATGCCGAACGCTCGCCCTTCGACAAGCCGCAGCGCGCGCTCGCCTTGACCTACGTCACCGGGCTTACTCCCTATGCGCCGACCCGCGTAGCCTTCAACATCGCGCCGACCGTCGGCGAATATTTCGTCTTCCCGTCACTGACCACGACCGGGCCCTGCGAGATCATGGTGTTGGAAGGCATTCCGGGCGGCCCCATGGATTGCTGGGACGACGTGAAAACGCCGGATCAGCACCTTGAACGCAGCCTCGATATCCTGAAGAAATTCTACCCTTGGGAATACGAGCGCTCGCGCAATGCCAAGCTCACCGATCCCAACGGCATTCTCGCCGGCCGCTTCCCGCCGACCGTGCGCAAGCCGGTGGCGAAGCTGCCGTCCGGCGCGCTCATCTTGGGCATGGCCGACGCGGTCGTGCTCAACGATCCGATCACCGGGCAAGGATCCAACAACGCCGCCAAGGCGGCGCGCATCTATCTCAAGCGCATCCTGGACAACGGCAACAAGCCGTTCGACGCCGCCTGGATGCAGCAGACCTTCGACGACTACTGGGCCTATGCGCAGTTCGTCACCGGCTGGACCAACGCCATGCTGCAGCCGCCGCCGCCGCACGTGATCAACATTCTGGTCGCGGCGCAGAGCAAGCCGAAGGTGGGCAAGGCGTTCGTCAACGGTTTCGACGATCCGCGCACGTTCTTCCCGTGGCTGGCCGATCCGGGCGAGGCGGAGAAGTTCATCGCCGCGGCGTAGGCGCCGTCATTCCGGGGCCGAGCGCAGCGAGGCGCCCGGAATCCATATCCACGATTGGTTCAGAAGTTTCTCCGTACCAATCCTGCTTGACCTGGGGTTATGGATTCCGGACTTGCCGCTTCGCGGCAATCCGGAATGACGATTGCGCTTACGTTTGAGGCCCGCGCCCCTTCATCCTCGCCGTCGCCGACGGCAATTCGCCGAAGCGCGAGCGATATTGTTCGGCGAAGCGGCCGAGATGCGAGAAGCCGGTATCGAGCGCGACCTTGGTGACGCCGGCGCTGCCTTCGACGTCGCTGCTTTGCAGGGCCTCATGCGCCTTCTCGAGCCGGATCGCTTTCAGATAGGCCATCGGCGTGAGCTGGCGGAAATCGCGGAAGCCAGAGAACAGCGTGCGGGTCGACACGCCGGCGATGCCGGCGAGCTTTTCGATCGTGAGCGTCTCGGCATAGTGATGGCGGATATAGTCCTCCACGCGCCGGACGAAATGCGGCGCCGGCGACGTTTCCGTGCGGCCGAGCGCGGCACTGATGTTGCTCGCCTGCCCGTAGATCAGCGCATTGAGCAAGGCCGCGGAAAAATGCTCGGCGACGCGCTCGTTCGCCAGCGGATGCCGCGCATCGCGTCCTCCAGGCCAGCGGCCGTCGAGACAGCGCGCCGCAGTCAGTTCTTCGGCGAAGAGTTGCACGAGCCGCAGAAAATAGCGGCCGGCCGGCGTGTCGAGCCGCAATTCCGGCTCGAACTCGAGCGGCTCGTCGAGCGCGTGGCCGAGATGCGCGGCGCAATGCTGCTCGACCATGCCGCGCTCGAAGCGCACGCAGACCTGCGCA
This sequence comes from uncultured Alphaproteobacteria bacterium, assembly GCA_963845075.1. Taxonomy (GTDB): domain Bacteria; phylum Pseudomonadota; class Alphaproteobacteria; order Rhizobiales; family Xanthobacteraceae; genus BOG-931. The sequence continues at coordinate 94,792 of CAWJRE010000055.1, forward strand.
TTGCCGGCATGCCAGCGCATGTGCAGCGGCAGGGTCGGCGACACCAGCGATGCGGCAAGCGGCGTTGAATCAAAGCGCCGGTTGCCGCAGGCGATCGAGGCGTGGCCGGCGACCGGGATCTGCACGAGGAAAAAGTCGTCAAGCCGGTTGGGATCGATTTCGACCTCGGCGCCGTATTCCAGCCGGTTGACGGAGGTATCGCCCTGCCGCAGGTGATACATGCGCGCCTGCAAATCGGCGCTTCCGCCGTGCAAGCGCAGCAAATGCGGCTTGAAGATGCGGGCGACGCCCGCCCGCACCGCCTCGAAATCACGGGAAGCAAAGACCAAGGCTTGGTCGGGAAATAACGCATCCGCGAAAAGCGGACGGGTCAGATCGATCGGGCGCGTTTGCAAGCGGTCACACCGTTAAGCACATGATCCCGGCAGTACCTGCTTTGTTCAAAGTGTGGCGAAAGCGCAGGTAAATCGCAAGCGGAGATTGCCGCGATTGTGCGGCAGGCAACTCGCGGCGCGATCGTTAAAGCCGCAAGAAACCATGCGAGCACTCGCCGCACCACATGGCGTGCCGGACGTGCTAAAAAGGCTGTCGGCACTGCGGCGGCGGGAACCCTGAAGTGGTTAAGAGCGGCGGATTTTGGTCCGCGCTTTGCGCCAAAAAATCCGCATTTGCGTCACTTTCAGGTCATTCCGGTCTGGTCCCGATGAGCTGCACGGCGTAGGAGTAACGGAGGGACGCAACGTGTTTGGTTATCGCGTCATCACCGGCGCCATCATCCTGGCAGGCAGCGTTTTCGCATCCGGCCTCTTTGCCGGCGACGCCCTGGCCCAGTACGAGCCGGTCGGCAAACCCCTCCAGCTTGTGCCGCCTTCCTATTCCAGCAAATCGGCAGCGACGCCGCGCAGCAGAGTGACGGCCAAAAAGGCCGCCAAGTTGGACACCGGGTCGGAGACGAAGTCAGCCTCCAGAAGCGAAGCCAGGGCCGAGACGAAGGCCGAGACCAGGCAGCACGTCTCTTTCCGGCGCAAGCACCGGCCGCGCAGCGAGATGGCTGAACAAAGAAGGCCGCAGCGTCCGGCCGTGGCAGCGGGCAGCGAAGCGCCGGCGGCGCAAGTGGCAGCAAAGCCGGCCGCTCCGCTTCTGACGCCGGCGGCGCCTTTGTCGGCTTCATTATCTGCTCCGGCAGCGCCTGCGGCGGCGGCCGCCACGCCCTCGCCGGCGCCACCGACGACCGGCGCGCTCATGATCGGCGGTCAGGCCGTGCAAGTGCTTTCGCCCGACGAAGCCAACGAACTCGACCTCGCGGCCAATGCGCCAAGCGCGTCGGCAGCCGCACCCGCAAGCAACACGCCCGCGCCCGCCTCCGACAGCGCGCCTTTGTTCAATTTGGCCGCGCCAAGTCCTGCCGCCGCCAGCGAAGCGGCGCCGGCCGGTAATGCGGCACCGACGGGAAGTGTGCCGCCGGCCGCGACGGCGGCACTGGCTGCGGAGATGGAATCCGCAAAGGTCGAGGTTGCGCGGCCGAAGAGCTCGATCGGCAGCGCATCCTGGATCATGCAGATCATGGCGGCGCTTGGCGGCGCAGTCGCGGCCGGTTCGGCCGCCTGGTTTCTGATCGGCTCGGCATCGCCGCGGATCAAGCTGAGCGAGTGGGACGAGGCCAACAGCCAAGAGAGCTGATCGAGCGGCCTCAAAATCGCAGCCACAACGCCAATGCCGGCAGCGTCACGGCAGCAAAACCGTTTGCTGTCGCGACCGCGCTCGCATAGACGGGCTGCGGTCTATCGGTCCTTCAACATTCAGGAACGCGAGCGATGAACCTCGGTGGTCAGGCGCCTTGGCAGGTGTGGGCGGCGCTGTCGGCGCTCTTCGCGGCGCTGACCGCGATCTTCGCCAAGATCGGCGTGGAGAATGTGAACTCCGATCTGGCAACGCTGATCCGCACGCTGGTCGTGTTTTGCGTGCTCGCCATGATCGTCTACGCGACCGGACAGTTCCAAGATCCGGCCAAGATATCGGGCCGCACGTATTTGTTCCTGCTGCTCTCGGGGCTCGGCACCGGCGCGTCGTGGCTGTGCTACTTCCGTGCGCTCAAGTTGGGCAATGCGGCGCAAGTGGCGCCGATCGACAAACTGAGCGTCGTCATGGTCGCGATCCTCGGTGTCGTGTTCCTTGGCGAGAAGCTCTCGGCCGTGAACTGGCTCGGTATTTTACTGGTCGCGGGCGGAGCGGTCCTGGTGGCGCTGCCTTAGAATGCAACGCCTGTTCTAGAACGTCGTCATTCCGGGGCGCGACGAAGTCGCGAGCCCGGAATCCATAACCCCCGACGGTGCAAGTTCTGCTCGACATGTGGTTATGGATTCCGGGCTCGCCGCTGCGCGGCGCCCCGGAATGACGGTGCTCAACCATTCGCCTTCAGCTCGGAGAACAGCTCGTACGCCTCTTTCGGCTTTACGTTCTTGTGCACGACCGCATTGATGGCGGCGATCATTGCTTTCGGCGCATCCGATTGAAAAATGTTGCGGCCCATATCGACGCCGGCGGCGCCTTGCTGCACGGCGTTGTAGGCCATGGTGAGCGCGTCGAGCTCGGGGAGCTTCTTGCCGCCGGCCATCACGATCGGCACCGGGCATGAGGCGGTGACGGTCTCGAAGCCTTCGTCGACATAATAGGTCTTGACGTATTGCGCGCCGAGCTCGGCGATGATGCGGCAGGCGAGCCGGAAATATTTGGCGTCGCGCACCATGTTCTTGCCGACCGCGGTGACGCCCATGACCGGCATGCCGGTACGGAGGCCGGCATCGACAAGCTTCGTCATGTTGTGCACCGAGCGCGTCTCGTGCTCGCCGCCGATGAAGACCTGGATGCCGACGCCGGCGGCGTTGAGCCGCACCGCGTCGTCCATGTCCATGGCGATCTGCTCGTCGGACAATTCCTCGCGCAGGATGCTCGGACCGCCGCTGGCGCGCAGCACCATCGGCTTTGGCGATTCCGCTGGCACGATCGAACGCAAGAATGCCGCGCGTGCAGAACAGCGCATCGCAGGAGGGAAGGAGCGGCAGGATCGAGAGATCGATGCGCTCGAGCCCGGTGGTCGGGCCCTGAAAATAGCCGTGGTCGATCGCGAGCATCACGGTGCGGCCGCTTGCCGGCGAAAACACCCGCGCCAGCCGGTTCTTCATGCCCCAATCGAGCTGATGGGAGCCTTTGAGGAAAAAGCCGGGCGCGGCTTGCGGCCGATCGGCCGAGTAGCGTTCCCCTTCCTTGTCGACTTCCGGCATGACGCTCCTCGCTGCACCTTTTCGATCGCGCGGCGCGACCGCGGGGAACGTATGCGTCATCGACGCTAGCGCAGCAAGCCGCAAGCTAGGCCCGTTTCTCCTGCGTTCGGCCGCTGCGTCCGGTGGCGACATAGGGGAGCGCGAACATGTACAGGCCCGTGAACAGCAGCAAGGCAAGTGGAAGGAGTGGCGCGTAAACCACCCACGGAGGCGGTTGGCCGACGCTCATGGCGACGAAATTGGCGATGACGGTCAGCGTAAAGGCAATCGACAGCCAGCGATGGGTTTGACGAATCCACGTATTCCAGTTCAACGGGACCTCCTCTGAAGACGAGCGCAAGCTGATCGGGGCGACCGCTTGGCGCTCAATCGAGCCGCGCCAAGACCTGCTCCAGATTGGCAAGGAACCTCTGCCATCCGTACTTGGCGCCCTGGTAGTACCGCGGCTGATCCGACCGGAAGCCCGACTGCTCCATGCGCAGGTGGGTCCCCGTGTTTGTTGGCGTGAGAGTCCAGGTCACCACGCTCTTCAGACCGGCCATGTCGTCGCGCGCAACATTCCACGTGTAGGACAGCGTTTTGTTTGGCTCGACTGTCAGGACCTGACAGTCGACAGCGCCCCAGTCGGCACGAAGATTGAAGCGGTGGTCGACGACAGGCTTGAAGTCGGTCTTCATCAGCCACTCCTCGATCAGGTGTGGTTGGGTAAGCGCGCGCCAGATCTTTTCCGGCGGATGCGGTATCTCGCGTTCGACGACGACGGAGAGCGTTTCGGCCGACATTTCGTTCATTGGTCCATCCTGTTCAGCAGGTCTTCGAGGTGGTCGAACCGGCTCTGCCAGAACCCGTGCATGAGGCTTGTCCAGTCGATCAGCGGGGCCAAGGCGCCGAGTTGCGCGCTGTAGTGGGTCTGGCGACCCTCGTGGCGGTCGGCCACCAGCCCGGCCTGCTTCAGGACCGCAAGATGCTTTGAGACGGCCGGCTGCGAGACCCCGGCCCGAGCCGTCAGAGCCGCGACCGTCTGCTCTCCGTCGCGGCACAGTCGTTCGAAGAGTGCCCGACGAGTCGGATCGGCGAGGCTTTTGAAGAGCGCGTCGGGCGCGGCCGGAGAGTGTGCAGTGTGCATGGCGTGATCCATAACCATATGGTTATGGATTTGCAAGGGTGGGCTGTGAAATGCGCCCCTCCGTCGAGAAACCATCTTGGCATTGTTCTTGTTTTGTTCTATGAACTTGCTCTCGGGAATAAGGCCGCCAATGACCCAACCGACCGCCCAATCCGTACTGCGTAACCGGGCCGCCGTGGCGGAGGAATTGCGCCGTTTATTGCCGAAAATGGAGGGTTTTCGTACCGCTCGAACCATTCCCTTCGGCCTTGCCGCCATTGACCGCCACCTGCCCCAGGGCGGGCTCTCCTACGGCGCGCTGCATGAGGTCGTGCCGGAGGCAGGCGCGACGCCGGCAGCGTTCGGATTCCTCGTGGCGCTGCTGGGGCGCATTTGTTCCCCTCCCTCTTGTGGGGAGGGGGTGGGGGTCGGGAGGTTTTACTTTGCGAAGACTGGCGCACCCGTCTACGGGCGTGCCCAACCTCCCGACCTCCCTCCCTACCCTCCCCCACAAGGGGGGAGGGAAAAGATCCTTCTTGTCCTCCCGACTTACGGCCTGCGCGATTACGGCAGGCCGCATGGTCATGGGCTCAATGCGCTCGGACTCGATCCGCGCCGGCTGATCCTGGCGGAGACGGCGCACCGCAAGGACACGCTGTGGGCGATGGAGGAAGCGCTGCATTCGCGCGCGGTCGCAGCGGTCGCAGGCTTTATCGACCAGCTCGATCTGAAAACCAGTCAACGGCTGCAGCTTGCCGCCACCGATTGCGGACTGCCGCTCTTTCTGCTGCGGCCGGCCCCCTCCCTTCCCTCCCCCGCATGCCGGGGAGGGTGGGGAGAGGGAAGCGCGGCGGCGACGCGCTGGCGCGTCGGAGCGGCGCCCGCCGCGCGCGACCGCTTCGGCCTGATCACGCACGCGCGCTGGCGGCTCTCGCTCGAACGCTGCCGCAACGGACGCACAGGGGAATGGATGGTGGAGTACGATCATGTCGCGCATCGTTTCAGTCTGGCTGCCGCGCTGGCCGATCCTGCGGTTTCTCGCAGCGCAGGCGAAACAAGCAAGCGCGAACCATCCCTCCGCCGCGCCGGTTGATCCGCACGAGCCGTTCGTGCTTGCCGTCACCGGATCGGGCGGACCGCGCATCGCCGCGCTGAACGAAGCGGCCGAGGCCGCGGGGCTTGCGCTCGGCGAGACGCTGGCGGACGCGCGCGCCAAAGCCGGCCGCGTGCAGACGCGCGCGGTCGATACCACGGCCGATGACACAGCGCTCCGCCGCCTCGCGCTGTGGGCGACGCGCTACACGCCGACCGCCTCGCCCTGGGGCGAAGAGAACGGCGCCGACGGTTTGTTCCTCGATATCGAAGGCGCGGCGCATCTCTTCGGCGGCGAAGAAAAGTTGCTCGCCGATCTGTCCTTGCGGCTTACGAAGAATTTCGGCCTGCCGGCGCGGCTTGCGGTTGCCGACACGCCCGGCATGGCCTGGGCGCTGGCGCGCTTTCATACTCCTTTCCTCCCCCGCCCTGCGGGGGAGGATAAATATGTGATCGTGCCGTCAGGCCAGGAAGCGCAGGCGCTGGCGCCGCTTGCGATCGAAGCCTTACGGCTTTCGCCCGATATCTGCCGGACCTTGCGCCGGCTCGGCTTCAAAACCGTGGGCGCGCTCCTCGACAAGCCGCGCGCGCCGTTTGCTGCGCGTTTTCCGGCTGAGTTGCTGCAGCGGATCGACCAGGCGCTCGGCCGCATCGAAGAGCCGTTGAAGCCGATCGTGGCGCCGCCGGTCTATCACACGCTGCGTTATCTGCTCGAGCCGATCTTCACCCAGGAAGCCATCGTCGCGCTCGCGCGCCGCCACATGCAGACGCTGGCACAGGTGCTCGTGCGCGACGACGTGGGAGCGCGCGGCTTGCGGCTCTCGCTCTATCGCGTCGACGGCGGCGTGGAGACGATCGACATCGCGCTCACCTTGCCGAGCCGCGATGTGGCGCACATCGTGCGGCTGATCGATCTGAAGCTCGAGGCGCTGGCGGCGGCGGAAGACGCCGGTTTCGGCTTCGAGGCGGTCGGGCTTGCGGTCACCCGCGCAGAAAGGATAGCGGCGCGGCAAAACGAGTTGATCGCCGACGATACCGGCGGCGATGGCGCGGAAGGTTGCGCGCTCCTGGTCGATACGTTGCGGCAGCGGCTCGGGCCGCACAGCGTGCGCGGCTTCGCGCCGGTCGCCAGTCATTTGCCCGAGCGGGCTGAAAAACTTGCGCCGATTACGATTTCATCCTCCCTCGCCATGGGGGAGCTAAGAGAAGGAACCAACGGCGCCGCTGCATGGCCAGAGCCGGACCGGACAACGCGGCCGCTGCTGCTCTTGCCGCACGCCGAGCCGACCGAAGTCATGGCGCTCATTCCCGACGGGCCGCCGCGGCGTTTCCGCTGGCGCGGTATCACCTATGAGGTCGCGGGCGCACAAGGGCCCGAGCGCATCGGCGCCGAGTGGTGGCACTTGAGCGCCCCGCCCGCTCCTGCCAACGCGAGCGCGCGGCTGCAGGCGCTGACCCGCGACTATTACCTGGTCGAAGACTCAGACGGTCACCGCTTCTGGCTCTACCGCGAGGGATTGTACGAGCGCGAGACCGTTGCGGCGCGCTGGTTCGTGCATGGATTGTTTGCGTGAGCGAGTCGTTTGCGTGCGTTTTTTCGCGTGAGAAAGTAGATGAGCGCGTACGCCGAACTGGCAGTGACCACCAACTTCTCTTTTCTGCGCGGCGCGTCGCATCCGCGGGAGATGGTCGAGACCGCCGACGAGCTTGGCCAAATCGCCATCGGCATCGCCGACCGCAATTCGTTCGCCGGCGTGGTGCGCGCCTATGACGAAGCCAAGAACCGCAACATCAAGCTCATGGTCGGCACCCGCCTCGTCACGACCGACGGTTTCGAGGTGCTCGCCTATCCGACCGACCGCGCCGCTTACGGCCGGCTCTGCCGCCTGCTCACCGCCGGCAATCTCGCCGCCAAGAAAGGCGAATGCCATCTGACCTTCGAGCAAATTCTCGGCGCGAGCGAAGGCCAGATGCTGATCGCCATCCCGCCGGTGGATCTGTTTTCAGTTCGTCATCCTGAGGTGCCCGCGCTTAGCGCGGGCCTCGAAGGATGCCAGCGGAAACTCTCGGGCCGTCGCCCTTCGAGGCTCGCTTCGCTCGCACCTCAGGGTGACGGGAATGAGGCTTCCCCTTCTAGGAGAGAGGTTAAACAATTCCCTCACAACCCCTCCGCTCATTCCCGCGAAAGCGGGAATCCAGGACGGGACCCCGCCTACGGGGCACCCCATCGCGCGAACGCGCGATGGGGTCCCCGAGCGGGGACGAGCGGAGAACGGATACATTCCCGCCCGCCTCGCCGCCCTCGTCGAGGCCGCGCCGGGGCGCACGTTTCTCGCCGGCGTCCATTATCATCGCGGCGACGAGCCGCGCCGGCTCGGCTTGCTGGCCGAGCTCGGCGAAGAGAGCGGCGCGCCGCTCGTTGCGGTGAATGACGTTTTCTATCACGTGCCGGAGCGCCGGCCGCTTGCCGACGTGCTCACCTGCGTGCGCGAGAAATGCACCATGGCCGAAGCGGGCTTGCGGCTTTCCGTCAACGCGGAACGGCATCTGAAAAGCCCGGCGGAAATGGCGCGGCTGTTCGCCCGCTTTCCCGACGCGATCGCCCGCACGATCGAGATCGCCAAAGCCTGCAGCTTCTCGCTCGGTGAGCTCCAATACGAATATCCCGACGAGCCGGTGCCACCCGGCAAAACCGCCCAGCAGCATCTGGAAGATCTCACCTGGGCGGGCGCACAGGAGCGCTATCCGCAAGACAAATATCCCGACGGCATTCCTGCCGACGTGCAAGAACGGCTCAACGATGAGCTCGCCCTGATCGCCAAGCTCGACTACGCGCGCTATTTCCTCACCGTGCACGACGTCGTGCACTACGCGCGCCGGCAGGACAAAGAAATTCTCTGCCAGGGCCGCGGCTCGGCGGCCAACAGCGCCGTGTGTTTTTGCCTCGGCATCACCTCGGTCAATCCGGAAAAGACCAAGCTTCTGTTCGCCCGCTTCATTTCCGAGAACCGCGGCGAGCCGCCCGATATCGACGTCGACTTCGAGCACGAGCGGCGCGAGGAGGTGATCCAATATATTTACGAGCGCTACGGGCGCGACCGCGCCGCGATCTGCTCGACCGTCGTGCATTACCGCTCGCGCCGCGCCATCCGCGAAGTCGGCAAGGTGATGGGGCTGACCGAGGACGTGACGGCAGCGCTGGCGAAAACCGTCTGGGGCTATAGCGACGGCCTGCCGGACGAGCATGTGCGCCAGGCCGGGCTCGATCCCACTAATCCGGCGATCCGCCAGGCCGTGCATCTCGCCGACGAATTGATCGGCTTCCCGCGCCACCTCTCGCAGCATGTCGGCGGCTTCGTGCTCACCCGCGCGCCGCTCGACGAAACCGTGCCGATCGGCAATGCCGCCATGGACGACCGCACCTTCATCGAATGGGACAAGGACGACATCGATACGCTCGGCCTGATGAAGGTCGATGTGCTCGCGCTCGGCATGCTGAGCTGCTTGCGGCGCGGGCTCGATCTCCTGCAGCAGCATTACGGCAAGAGCTATTCGCTCGCGACGCTGCCGCAGGACGATCCTGCGGTCTACGAGATGCTCTCGCGCGCCGATTCCGTCGGCGTGTTCCAGGTCGAAAGCCGCGCGCAGATGTCGATGCTGCCGCGATTAAAGCCGCGCTGCTTCTACGACCTGGTCATCGAAGTGGCGATCGTGCGGCCGGGGCCGATCCAGGGCGACATGGTGCATCCCTATCTGCGCCGGCGCGACGGCATCGACCAGGAACATTACCCCTCGCCCGATCCGGCGCATGGACCGGCGAACGAGCTGGAAGACGTGCTCAAGCGCACGCTCGGCGTGCCGTTGTTTCAGGAACAGGCGATGCAGATCGCGATCACGGCGGCGAAGTTCACGCCCGACGAAGCCGACGGGCTGCGCCGCGCCATGGCGACCTTCCGCCATACCGGCAATGTGCATCTGTTCCGCGAGAAGTTCATCAACGGCATGACCGCCCGCGGCTACGACCGCGGCTTCGCCGAAAACTGCTTCGGCCAGATCGAGGGCTTCGGCGAATACGGCTTTCCCGAAAGCCACGCGGCAAGCTTTGCGCTCCTGGTCTATGCCTCGGCGTGGATCAAATGCCGCTACCCGGACGTGTTCTGCGCCGCCATCCTCAACAGCCAGCCGATGGGCTTTTATCAGCCGGCGCAGCTCGTGCGCGACGCGCGCGCGCACGGCGTCGAGATCCGCGCCGTCGACGTCAATTCCAGCGATTGGGATTGCACATTGGAGTCGGCTGCAGAGGGCAAGCATGCGGTTCGTTTGGGCTTTCGCCTCGTTCACGGCTTGAGCGAAGACGAACTGAAAAAGCTTATTGCCGCGCGCGGCAATGGTTTTGCCTCGATCGAACGGCTGGCGGCGGTCTCAGGCCTGTCGCGTTTCAGCATCGAGCGGCTGGCGGAAGCCGATGCGTTTCGCTCGATGGGTCTTGATCGCCGCGCCGCGCTGTGGACCGCGCGGCGGCTCGACGTGATCGGCATTCGCACGACGCGGCCGGTGGCCGCTGCGAAAGACGCAGTCCCAAAGGGCGATAAAGTTGACAATGACAGGCTGCCGCTGCTTGCCCCGCATATGAGCGACGAATTGTTTCCGGAGCCCGCGGTCGCGCTTCCCGCCATGCCGCTCACCGAGCATGTGGTGGAGGATTACGTCACCACCGGCCTGTCGCTGAAGGAGCATCCGGTGCGTTTCTTCCGCGAGCGGCTCAGCGCGCTCGGCGCCATGCGCAACGCGGCGCTGCGCAGCGAGGATTTGCGCCAGGACATGCGCGTGACCGTCGCCGGGCTTGTGCTGGTGCGGCAGCGGCCGGGCACGGCGAAAGGCGTCATCTTCATGACGCTCGAGGATGAGACCGACATCGCCAACATCATCGTCTGGCCGAAAGCCTTCGAGCACAACCGCCGCGTCGTGATGAGCGGACGTTTCCTCGCCGTGCGCGGCCGCCTGCAGCGCGCGGGCCTTGTCATCCATGTGGTCGCAGAAAGCTTCGTCGATCTGTCCGGCGAACTGCCAATGTTACGCGATGATGGGCTGCGCGAAGGCGGCGATCTGTTCGCCCCGAAATTCTCCGGCGGCCAGCATCCAGTGGACACGCAGTTGCTATTGAAGAGCCGGGATTTTCATTAGCTCAAGCGTGTCCCGGGCGCGGCGCAGCACGAAGTGAAACGGAGTGCTGCGCTGCAGACCCGGGATCTTCAGAAACGCCGAGCTTGCGACGATCCCGGATCAGCGGTGCAGCGTTTCACGCTGCACCGCGTCCGGGAAACGCCACGAAATTGTCATTCCGGATTGCCGCGCCAGCGGCAAGTCCGGAATCCATAACCAGAGATCAAGCAGAACATGCATCGGCAGGGGTTATGGATTCCGGGCTCGCGACTTCGTCGCGCCCCGGAATGACGCCGGAGTCACCCCTTCCCGACGCTCTTCTCCAGCACGCGGGCGAGCCGCTCGGAAAAGGAGCGCGGGTCGGCCGGGCGGTCGCCCTCGAGCACGCGCGCTTCGTCGAGCAGGAGGTGCACCGCATCTTCCTTCAGGCTTACTTGCTCGCCGCCGAGGCCCGCGAGCGCCACCACAAGCTGATGCCGCGGATTGACCTCGAGGATCGGCTTTGAGGCGGAACTCAACCGCCCAGCGCCTGCCAGCATCCGTTCCAGCGCCCGGTCGGGACCGACATCGGACGCCACCAGGCACACCGCGCTGTCGGTGAGCCGCTCCGACGCGCGCACCTCGGCCACCGTGTCGCCGAGCGTGGTCTTCATGAACACCAAAAACTGCTTCACCGCGTCCTGCAGTTCCGGCGCCGGTTCGTCCTTGGCGTCGACCAGCGGGATCGTCGCAAGATCGGCGGCGCCCTGCGTCACCGACTTCAACGGCTTGCCGTCGAACGAGCCCGCCGACATCACCCAGAACGAATCGACCGGGTCGGAAAGGAACAGCACCTCGATGCCGCGCGCGCGGAAGCCTTCGAGATGCGGCGAGGATTTCAGCCGCTCGATGTCATCGCCGGCGAGATAATAGATCGCGGTCTGATTGGGCTTGAGCCCGCCGACATACTCTTTCAGGCTTCGCCAGGTTTCGCCGCCGGCGGTGGTCTTGAAGCGCGCCAGCGCGAGCAGCGCATCGCGGCGCTCGAAATCCTCGTACACGCCTTCTTTGAGGACGACGCCGAACAGCTCCCAGATCTTCTTGTAGTTGTCGGGCTCCTTGTCGGCGAGCCGCTCCAATTCCGAGAGCACACGGCTGGTGGCGCCTTTGCGGATGGCGCCGAGAAGCGGGCTTTCCTGGATCTTCTCACGCGAGACGTTGAGCGGCAGATCGGCGCTGTCGACGAGGCCGCGCACGAAGCGCAGATAGCGCGGCAGGATTTCGGCATCGTCGGTGATGAAGACGCGCTTGACGTAAAGCTTGATGCGGCCCTTGCGATCGGGATCGAACAGATCGAACGGCCGCGCGCCGGGCACGAAGAACAACGACGTGTAATCGTGCCGGCCTTCGGCGTGGAAATGAACAGTGAGCGCCGGCTCGTCGAACTGGCCGGCAATGCTGCGGTAGAAGTCGGTATAGTCGGCGGGCGTGATCGAGGATTTGGGCTTGGCCCACAGCGCCGCACCGTCGGTGATCTCGGCAACTTCCGCGCCCGGCTTCTCGACGATCGCGATCGGCACCGGGACATGGCCCGATTGCGCGCGCACAAGCCGCTCGATCGTGGCACGCTCGGTATAGGACTTCTCGGTAGAAGATTTGGCGTCCTCCATCAGATGCAGCACCACGCGGGTGCCGCGGCGTGGCGCGTAGGCCGCCTCGGCCTCCGCGACGGCAAACGAGCCCTTGCCGTCCGAGGACCAAACATGCGCCGTGTCGGTGCCGGCGCGGCGCGAAAAGACCTCGACGCGCTCGGCCACCATGAAGGCCGAATAGAAGCCGACGCCGAAGCGGCCGATCAGCGCCGTCTCCTCGTCGTCTTTGGCCGCTTCCAGCCGATCGATGAACGCCTTGGTGCCGGAGCGCGCGATGGTGCCGAGCGATTCGATCAGCTCCTCGCGGCTCATGCCGATGCCGTTGTCCTCGATCATGAGCTGCCGCTGTTCGGCATCGACCGTGATCGTGATGCGTGGCGTCGGATCGTCGCCAAGGAGCGCGGGCTCCGCGATCGCCTCGTAGCGCAGCCGCTCGCAGGCGTCGGCCGCATTCGAGATCAGTTCGCGCAGAAACACCGACTTCTCGGAATAGACCGAGTGCACCATCAGTTGCAAAAGCTTGGCGACATCCGCTTCGAATGGGCGGCTTTCCGATCGGTTCTCCTCGGCAACGGTCATGGCAGCATCCCCGGCGATTTTCTTAGAGCGCAATCGTTTCAGATTGAATCGATTGACGCTCTAACATTTCGGTGGAGCATGATCTTATCGGAAAACCGGTTTCCACTTTTCCGGATCATGCTCTAACGGCGAATTTGTTGGAGCGAGTTCGTGCTCGAACCTTCCGCGGAAATGGCGAGGGCTTGCGGCGCAGTCAAGTCCCGGAGATGCCTTAAGGCGCGGCCAGCATATCGGGGGTGTGCACGTGCTCCGGCCGCACCCCGACGGCAAGGAGCCGGCCTGGTATGCGCTGAAGCAGCGGCAGCGCACCGACCAACTTGAAGAGCAAGGGCGGTTTCGGCCGCTGCGTGCTCGCAAGCGCGGGGCTGATGATCCGCTTCTGCATGATGAGTTGCAGCGCCTGGGTGAAGCGCACCGGGAAGCTGCGCCGCGCTTGAATCGCGCGCAGGTCGTCGTCGCTCGCGGTGCCGGCCTTGAGCGGCGCGGCGAGCCGGTTGGCGGCGGCGACCGCGTCCTGGACGGCAAGATTGACGCCGACGCCGCCGATCGGCGACATGGCGTGCGCCGCGTCGCCGATGCAGATCAGGCCCGGCCGCCACCATTGCCGCAACCGGTCGACCGCAACGCTCAGAAGCTTGATGTCGTCGAAGCTTTTCAGTTCATCGACGCGATCGGTGAGAAACGGCGACATGAACAAAACGCGCTTGCGGAATGCATCGAGGCCCGCGGCTTTGATGCGATCGATGCCGCCTTTCGGAATGACATAGGCGCACTGCCAATAGTCGCCGCGGTTGAGCATGATCATCATCGCGCCGGCCTCGAAATGGCCGAAGGTTTCGGCGTCGTCGCTCTCCTTGTGCGTGAGCCGAAACCACAGCACGTCCATCGGCGCGCCGTAGTCGTCGCTTTTGAAACCGGCTTTCTCGCGCACGGTCGAGTGGCGGCCGTCGGCCCCGACCACGAGGTCGGCGCGGATCGACAGTTCGCCATCAGGCGTCGTGGCGCGAAGCCCGACGACGCGACCGCCCTCCTCGATCAGATCAGTCGCCTCCGCGCTCATGCGCAGATCGAAGGTCGGATAGCGCTTGCCCTGGGCGGCGAGGAAATTGAGGAAGTCCCATTGCGGCATCAGCGCGATGTATTTGCAGCGCGTCGGCAAGTGCGTCAGATCGATCATGCGCACGCGCTCTGCGCCGATGAGCGCGGTCAGCCGGTCGACCTTCTGATGCGGGAGCTTGAGGAATTCGTCGAGCAAGCCGAGCTCGGCCATCAGCTCCAAGGTGGAAGGGTGTATCGTGTCGCCGCGGAAATCGCGAAAGAAGTCGGCGTGCTTCTCCAGCACCACGACATTCACGCCGGCGCGTGCGAGCAGAAAGCCGAGCATCATTCCGGCCGGACCGCCGCCGGCGATGCAGCACTTGGTGGCGATCGTCGCGTTCGGCATCACAGCCCTCTCGCTACCCAGTACTTATTATTGTTTTATTACTGTTCCCTGACTCAGCGTCTCGCAAAGGAAGAAACGCCGGCGAAAAAAATCGCCGAGCAACGAGCTTCGTCCCTTCTCCCCGAGCGGGGAGAAGGACAGGATGAGGGGGTACTGACTCAGAGTATTTGCTCGGAGTCAGAGCCCCCTCACCCCACCCTCTCCCCCTTGGGGAGAGGGAGTCGAACGCCGTGCACAATGTCACTCGACAATGATTCTCGGCACTGGGTCGGCGCGAACCACGCCACCTTCAGGCCGCCGGCTGCGGCGTCTGCGGTGCGACCCCGAGCTTCTTCTGCAGGCTGGTCGACGACGTGGTGTATTGGAACACCAGCCGCTTGTCCGGATAGACGTAGTGATGCGCCTTCTGCGCCATCAGCGCGCCTTCATGGAAACCCGACAGGATCAGCTTAAGCTTGCCCGGATACCAATTTATGTCGCCGATCGCGAAAATCCCCGGCACGCTGGTTTCGAAGGCCGAGGTCTCGACCGGGATGAGTTCGTTATTCTTGAGCTCGAAGCCCCAATTGGCCACCGGCCCGAGCTTCATGGTCAGGCCGAAGAACGGCAACAGCGCGTCGCAGGCGAGCTCGTGCATCGAGCCGTCGTTGCCTTTGACCACGGCCTTGCTGAGCTGGCCGTCGGCGCCGTGCAACTGCGTGACCTGACCGAGCAGAAAATCGATTTTGCCCTCGCCCACGAGCGCCATCATCTTGTTGACGCTGTCGGGAGCGGCGCGGAATTCGCTGCGCCGATGCACAAGAGTTCAAATGACTCGCGATCGGCGCGAGGTTGAGCGTCCAGTCGAGCGCGCTGTCGCCGCCGCCGACAATCAGAATGCGCTTGTCGCGAAACTGATCCATCTTGCGCACGGCATAATGCAGCGACTTGCCCTCGTAGGGCTCGACGCCCGGAATGGGCGGCTTCTTCGGCTGGAACGAACCGCCGCCGGCGGCGATGACCACGACCTTGCACTCGAACACCTTGCCCTGGTCGGAGGTGACGCGGAACAAAGGATCGCCGATCTTTTCCACCTTCTCGACCATCTCGTTGAGATGGAATTGCGGATTGAACGGCTTGATCTGCTCCAGCAGCGCATCGACCAGCCCCTGCGCGCTGGTCATGGGGATGCCCGGAATGTCGTAAATCGGCTTTTCCGGATAAAGCTCGGCGCACTGCCCGCCGATCTTGTCGAGGATGTCGATGAGATGCGTTTTCATATCGAGCAGGCCAAGCTCGAACACAGCAAACAAGCCGATCGGGCCGGCGCCGATAATGACAACGTCCGTTTTGATAGGTTCGACCATAACGTATCCGTACTCGTCTTTAGGGATCAATCTGATGCGGTGATGAGGGTTGCGTGTGTCTGGAGCACATGCCGATTTGTTTGAATCGGCATGTGCTCCAGATTCTTGAGTGAGCGCATGTCCTTTTCGGAAAACCGGTTTCCACCCATCGGGTCAAGCCCGAGGGCATGCTTTTCCGGGACATGCTCTAAAGCACATCCCGATCCGATGGAAGAGGAGGCTTTCGCGCTACGCCCGCCCCGCGCCGATTTGTTCCAGCCGCAATGGAAATGTGCCAGCCAACGCGGCGATCGGAAAAAAACGATCTCGAATAAGCCTTGTGGCCGACAATCCGTTTTCCTTAGGCGCTAGACCCTGATCCAATTCAATTGAATCGGATCAGGATCTAGATTCTTCGTTTTGAGCATGATCTTGTCCGAAAACCGGTTTCCACTTTTCGGGATCATGCTCCGCTAGCCGCGGAGCGCCATGCGGAAAGCCAACAACAACGCGCGGGAAAAGAACGAGCGGCGTCAGGCCTGCCGCTCGGGCGTCCGCACCACGAGGCCATCGAGAGCGTCGGTGACCTTGATCTGGCACGACAGCCGGGAATTCGGCTGCACGCCGTAGGCAAAGTCGAGCATGTCCTCTTCCATGGGCGCCGGCTCGCCGACCTTCTCGCGCCAGCTCTCGTCGACATAGACATGACAGGTCGAGCAGGCGCAGGCGCCGCCGCACTCGGCTTCGATCCCCGGCACGCCGTGCTTGATCGCCGTCTCCATGACGGTCGAGCCGACTTCGCCTTCGACCGTGCGAGCTGTGCCCTCGACGTCGATAAAAGTGATTTTGACCATGCTGGAAGGCGATCGCTGGAAGAGAAGACCCGTTGCCGGCGAGGAGTGGCGACGGAAGACGCCGGCCGGCGGCTGTCTTCTATCGGCTCACGCCGCGCAACGCCAGTCCTTGATAGGCGAAACTGTCGATGCCCGAAATTGAAGAGAGTTCAGTGGTCGCGCGCGCGGCCACGGCTTGGCGCGGGCGCTTCGTCGGTTTCGCCCAAGCGAAGCCCGATTGCCAGGCGCGCCTCGAAGCTTGCCGCTTCGAGTTCGGCGATCGCCGCGAGCATGGCCGCTTCGTTGGCCGCGCTGGTCGCGGCTTGTTCCAGCCGCTCGGCCGCCTGCGCCACGCGCCAGGCACCGATGCCGCGTGCTGAACCTTTGAGCGTGTGCGCGGCCGCGGCCGTGCGCGCCGGGCCGGCGCCCGCGATCCGCTCCAGCGTCATCGCTGTCTGCCGCGCGAAAATCTCCAGAACTTCCCGCTCGAGACTGCGGTCGCCAAGCGTCATGCGCTCGAGATGAACCTGATCGATGCTGGTCGACATGTGCTCACGCGCCGGCAAGCTTCCTGCGTTTGATTGGGTCACGGCGTGCCTCCCCGACATTTTCTTCCCCTGCCGTTGCCGCAAACATGCCCGCACAGCGCGAAAAAGCGGTAAATCTCAGTGCCCTTGGGAGAATTTGACCGGCCATTTCGGCATCCTGGGTAAGCACGGCGTTACCCGGACACCTGCAATGCGGACTTTTCCACCGGCCGCCCACAAAAAGGCGGTGTGCCGTCCGGAACTTATGCCGAATTGCCGTCAACCGGCCCAAGACCGGCCGCATTGTTGGCCGCAGAATGGCGCATCCCCTTCGAGGAGCCGGAAATTTCGCATCATGGTAACCAGATCGTTAAAGCGTTAACGATGATTAAAGGATGGTTACCAATCCGGTTTCTTTCGATCCGCCAGACCAATAGGATGGGGTTTGGCAGTAGGACGTGAGGGCGGGGGAAGTCCTCATGCGGATGGGTACTTGAACGATCAACGCGCTCGTGGGTGCGGCCGAGTTCGCCTCGGCCGCCCTGGTTCGGCGTAATTCGCGAGGCGACGACCGACATGGCCAACAACCCGAAGAAAATCGTGGATCCGACCGAGGCGGCGCTCTCGGCGATTCAAGAAGCTTTGAAAGTCCGGGACGACGACGACTTGCCGGATGAACGGGCCGTAAGGAATTCAGCGCCCGCACATGATGACTGGAACGACAGCCCGGCACTTACCAGCCAGCACGTTTTCGAGCCGGAGGAAATCGCCCCTCCGATCAGCGGGCAACGCGCCTACCCGGCCAACGACGACCAGCAATCGATCGGCCAGATCCTGCGCGCGCTGCAGAACCGCCCTCCCCGCACGTCGTATTTCGCCGCGGCGATCTTTTCCGGCGCCTGGATCGTCGGCTGTCTGGCGCTGTCCTGGGCCTATCTCGGCGATGTGAGCGCGGCGCTCGGCCCCAATCACTCGCCGATGGCGCTCATGATCGGGCTTGGCACGGCAGCGTTGCTGCCGATCATCTTCTTCTTCGGCGTGGCGCATATGGCTTGGCGTTCACAGGAGCTGCGGCTGATCGCGCAGTCGATGGCGCAGGTCGCCATGCGTCTTGCCGAGCCGGAAAGCGTCGCGCGTGAATCGATCGTCACGGTCGGACAGGCGATCCGCCGCGAAGTCGCCGCCATGGGCGACGGCGTGGAGCGGGCGCTGGCGCGGGCGAGCGAACTCGAAGCGATGGTGCGCAACGAAGTGGCGGCGCTCGAACGCACCTACAGCGACAACGAGGTGCGCATCCGCGGCCTGCTGCAGGATCTCGCCAACCAGCGCGACACGCTGGTCGGCCAGGCCGAACAGGTGCGCTCCGCCATCAACAACGTGCACATCGATCTGACGCAGGATTTGTCGACCATCAGCGATCTCGTCGGCCAGCAGGTCAACGAGGCGGCCGAACGCATCACCCACTCGCTCGCCGAGAAGGGCGAGCACATCACGGTGGCGCTCGGGCAGATCGGCGACAATATGATCCAGCAGCTGAGCGTGCGCGGCGAAGACCTGATCGTGCGCCTGGAAGGCGCCAGCGAAGAGACCGCGCGTGCGCTCGCGACGGCCAGTGACCAGCTTACCACCAGCCTCAATTTCAAGACCGACCATATCAGCGAGGAATTCTCCGAGATCGCCCGCGGCCTGGAAGACATGATGTCGGCGCGGCTCGACAGCGTGACCGACAATTTCTCCGAGAAATCGCTCTCGGTGGTCGACATGATGGTCGGCCGCTCGCAAGAACTCACGGACTCGATCGTCAACACCTCGAGCCAGCTTGCCGAAACCTTCGCGGCGCGCGCCGAGGAAGCAAACTCGACGCTCAGGGCGTCGGGCGAATCGATCGTTCTCGACCTCAATCTGCGCGGCGGCGACGTCGCCAAGAAGCTCGAAGCGGCCGGCGCGCGTGTCGCCGAGTCCCTGATCGCGCGCACCGCCAAGATGACAGACACGGTGCGCGAGACCGCCGAACAGGTAGCGGAGACGCTCGCCGCCCGAACCGGCGAAGTGACCAACACGCTCAAGGCCAGCGCCGATCAGGTTGCCGGCGTCGTGTCCGCCCATGGCGACGAGGTCCAGCAACTTCTGGCGACGCGGCTTGCGGCCTTCGAGCAGATGTTCGGCCAATCAGGATCCGAGCTCGGCGAGAAGATCGCCCGCGAAACCTCGACGCTCGGCACGCTGATCACCCGCCACCTCGCCGAGTTCGACCGCACCGTGAAGACCTACGGTTCCGAGCTCGTCGAGCGCCTTGGCGCACGCACGCAGGACGTTTCGGAGTCCATGCGCAGCTATGTGGACAATTTCGACACGCGGGTGACCGCCAAAGCGGCCGAAATCGGCACCAATCTGGACCAGCGGCTGACCAGCTTCGAGCAAACGCTCGACAGCCGCACGGCCACCATCACCGAAGCGCTCGCGGCGCGGGTGATGGACATTGCCAAGACGTTGAGCGAAGGCGGCCGCGATGTCGTGACCGCCGTCGACAAGCGCATCGCCGACGTGACCACCGTGATCGACACGCGCGCGGCGAAGCTCACCGAGTCGATCGGGCAGCGCGGCGCCGAAATCGACAAGGTGCTCGGCGCGCAGGCGCTGAAGGTCGCCAACACGCTCGATAGCCGCATCGGCCATCTCGAGCATCTCCTGGTCGGCCGCGCCGAAGCGGTCAGCCAGCAGATCGAGACCCGGAGCCGGGCCGCGGCCGACCTCCTGAATGCACGCATGGAAGAGCTTTCGGAGGCCATCACCACCAACGCCGGCAATGCCGAACAATCGCTCGGCCAGCTCACCACCCGCACCGTCGAAGCGCTCGGCAAGAGCACGGCCGCCAGCACCGCGGCGACCGAAGCGCTCAACCGCAGCGCCACCGCCGCGAGCGACGCGCTCAACCGCAGCACGGCCGAGGCCACCGTTTCGCTCAATCGCAGCGCCGCCGCCTTGAGCAACAACATCGCGACCACCGCCGCCGCCGCCAGCGAATTGCTCGGCAAGGCGACGCACAGCGCCGCCGATCTGGTGAGCAAGAGCGCCGCCGCCGCCAACGATGCCATCGGCAAGACCGGCGAAGGCGCGGCCGCCACGATCGCTCGCAGCGCGGCAACCGCCACCGAGGCGATCGGCAAAACCGGCGACGGGGCAGCCGCCATCATCGCGCGCAATTCGGCAGCGGCGAACGAGGCGATCGGCAAGACCGGCGACGGTGCCGCGGCCCTCATCGCGCGCAATGCAGCCGCCGCCCATGAAGGAATCGGCAAGACCGGCGAAAGTGCTGCCGCTCTCATTGCCCGCAATGCAGCGGCCGCCAACGACGCGCTCGGCAAGACCGGCGAAAGCGCCGCCGGCCTGATTGCGAGCAATGCCGCGGCAGCGAAAGACGCGATTGGCAAGACCACCGAAACCGCCGCCGCGCTCATGACGAAGACGAGCGAAAGCGCCGCCGCACTGATGACGCGGAGCGCCGCCACCGCCAACGAGACGGCCAACAAGACGAGCCAGATCGCCGCCGACGTGCTGACGCGGGGCGCCGCCGAAGCGGCCGCCGCGCTCAGCCGCAGCGCCAACGCGCTGAGCAACACGATCGCGACCAGCGCCGGCGCCGCCAATGACTCTATCGGCAAGACGACGCACAATGTCTCCGAGCTGATGACCCGCAGCGCCGCCGAAGCAAGCGCGACCCTGACCCGCAGCGCCAATGCGCTGAACGCGACCATCGCGAACAGCGCGGGACTTGCCGGCGAGACGATCGGCAAGACCTCGGCGGCGGCCGCCGACCAGCTCGCCAAGAGCGCCGCCGACGCGAGCGAAGCGATCGGCCGCAGCGCCAACGAGGCCGAAGCGACGCTGGCCGGCATGAGCGCGGAGGTCGCGCGCAATATCTCCGGCCGCGCCGACGAGATCAGCACGGCGGTGACCCAGCGCGTCGGCGAAATGACGCAACTGCTCGACGAGAGGTCGAATGGCTTGCTCACCGCCATTTCCGGCAAGGGCCACGAGCTCGCCGGCGAAGTCGGCCGCATCACCGATCAGGCCGTGAAGGCGATCGAGGCCAAGAGCTTCGTCTTCACCCAGACGATGATGGAGAACAGCGAGGAGATCGCGCGGCTGATCAACGACGCGAGCCTCACCGCCACCGCGGCCATGACGCGCTCGCTCGGGCAGTTGCAGGAAGGCGCCCAGGGCGTCAGCGACGCGGCCAAGACGACGATCACCCGCACGCTCGAAGACGTGCAGTCCGCGCACCGCTCGGCGATCGAGGAGTCGAAGCAGACCGCGTCCGCAACCATCGCCGACATGCTGGAAACCCACGGCATGCTGCGCTCCGACACCACCGCCCTGTTCGAGCGCCTGCGCGAGGCCAATATCCTGCTGCAGGAAGTGTTGAGCGGCGCGCACGAGAATATGAGCTCGCTCGAGCGCACGATGGTCACGCGCGTCTCAGAATTCGTCGGCGCGATGAACGATCTGACGCTCAAGAGCGACACCAGCGCCAACGTGGTGCAGCAGCATGTCGGCTCGTTCAACGCCATCACGGCGAAGGCGTTGCAGGAGCTGGGCGAGCTTGCCTCGCAGTTCAGCACGCACGGCCGTTCGCTGGCGGAGGCGGTCGAGCTTCTGGAAAAGAGCAATCGCCGTACCGAAGAGTCGGTTTCGACCAAGCGGCAAACCATCGAGGCGCTGGTCTCCACGCTCGATACCCGCACCGACGATTTCGCGCAACGGCTGGTGCGCTTCTCCGGCCTGCTCGACGAGTCGCTCGATGCGGCGACGTCGCGCGCCCGCGAGATTGCGAGCGTGATCGCCGAGACCAGCAACACCAGCGTGCAGACGATCGAGCAGCAATACGAGCTCGTGCGCGCAACGTCGGAAGAGGAGCGCCGCCGCACCAGCGAGACGCTGAACACGCTTTACGAGGAAGCGACCGGCCAGGCGCACACAATGCTGCATCAATCCGCCGAGCGTTTCGCCGAGATCATGCAGGGCCTCAAGCAGATGTCGACGGAAATGCAGCAGGAGCTCGAGACGACGCGCGCCGAACTGCGCCGCGGCATCTTCGAATTGCCGCAGGAGACGGCGGAAAGCGCCGCGCAAATGCGGCGGGTCATCGTCGATCAGATCGAGGCGCTGGCCGAGCTCAACCGCATTGTCGCGCGGCATGGACGCACGCTCGACACCACCGAGCCGATGCGGCCGGAGGCATCGCGGCGCGAGGCCGAGCCGGCTTACACCGGCGGCGCGCGCCCGCCGCAATCACGGCCCGCGCCGGTCCGCGACATTACGGCTGGACCGCAGCCTCCCCGCGGCGACATCACCGGTGCACCGCGCCGGCCGGAAGCACCGCCGCAGGGCCAGAACGGCCGCAACGGCAGCGGCTGGCTGAGCGATCTTCTGACCCGCGCCTCGCGCGACGACAGCCCTCCGATCGCACCGCCGGCCGGCCGCGGCGATGAGCGCCCGCGCGAGAATACCGACTCGCTTGAATCGCTTGCGGTCGATGTCGCGCGCATGATCGACCATGAGGCGGCGGCCGATCTGTGGGAACGCTATAAGCGCGGCGAACGCGGCATCTTCACGCGCCGCCTCTACACCGCCCAGGGGCAGAAGGCGTTCGACGAAATCCGCCGCAAATATCGCGCCGACCCCGAGTTCCGGCAGACCGTCGAGCAATATATCCACGAGTTCGAGCGCCTGCTCGACGACGTGTCGCGCGGCGATCGCGGCACTGCGGTGGCGCGCAACTACCTGACTTCGGACACCGGCAAGGTCTACACCATGCTGGCGCATGCGGCGGGGCGGTTCGAGTAAGTAGTCGGAGCAGAAGCCGATCAATTGGATTTCGGCCGCCTTACACCGCTCGTCCCCGCGAAGGCGGGGACCCAGGAGATCGCCCCGCTAGATTCCCGCCTGCGCGGGAAGGAGCGGAAGTAACGGCGCCGTCCTGGTGCGGCTTCAGACCGGCTTGCGCGCGGAGCGCAAGCGGCGTTACGGTTCGCGGCATGGAAGCTCCGGTTTCCTTACCTACGGTTGCCGACGTTGAAGCGGCGGCGCGCCGGCTGGCCGGCATCGCGCTTCGCACCCCGCTTTTGACCTCGGCCGCGCTCGACGCCATGACCGGCGGCCGGGTTTTTCTCAAAGCCGAAACGCTGCAGCGCACCGGCTCGTTCAAGTTCCGCGGCGCTTACAACAAGCTCGCATCGATTCCGCCCGAGCAGCGCGGCGGCGGGGTCGTCGCCTACTCTTCCGGCAATCATGCGCAAGGTGTCGCGGCCGCGGCGCGGCTCCTCGGCATGCCATGCGTCATCGTGATGCCGCAGGACGCGCCGCGCGCCAAACGCGAACGCACCGCCGCGCTCGGCGCCGAGATCGTGCTCTATGACCGCGTGCGCGACGATCGCGAAGCGATCGCGAGCGAGATTGCGACGCGGCGCGGCGCCATCCTGGTGCCGCCTTATGACGATGCGCTGATCATCGCCGGCCAAGGCACCGCCGGGCTCGAGATCGTCGAAGACCTCGCCGCACGCGGGCTTACGCCCGACGTGGTCGTGGTCACCGCGTCGGGCGGCGGGCTCACCGCCGGCATTGCGCTTGCGGTGCGGGCGCGCGCGCCGAGGGCCGCGCTCTACACCGCCGAGCCGCAAGGCTTCGACGACCACGCCCGCTCGTTCCGCAGCGGCCGGCGCGAGCAAAATGCCGCCGTCAGCGGCACGATCTGCGACGCGCTGATGGCGCGCACGCCGGGGCGGCTCACCTTCGCCATCAATCAATCGCTGGTCGGCGCCGGCGTGGTCGCGAGCGACGAGGAGGTCGCGGACGCGGTCGCTTTCGCCTTCTCGGAATTGAAGCTCGTGGTCGAGCCGGGCGGCGCGGTGGCGCTTGCCGCGCTGATGACGCGCAAGGTGGATGTTACCGGCAAGACCGCAGTCGCCGTTCTTTCCGGCGGCAATGTCGATCCCGAATTGTTTTCGCGGCTGGTGGCTTAAGCCGCGTATCAGAGCGTGCGAACAAATAGCCGCCCGGCCGCGGCGCTGCGCGTTTCAGCTCCCCTTCATGCAAGACGCGGATGGCCGGAACACGTCCGGCCATAGCGTTCGAGCGTCACTCAATCCCTACTTCAGCGTCACTCTCTAAGCACCGGCGCCGGGCAGAAAGCAGCGGATCTGCGTCGCGCCGTTTGCGTCCATGTAGGGCCAGACGACCGCAGGCCCGTATTTGTTTGGTTCGGTCACCACCGCGTTTTCAGGAACCGTGATCCACTCGCCATGCAATCGCACGCGATAGCGGCCATCCTGGGTATCCCAATCCACGTTCTCGACTTTGAAGCCGTCCGCGAAGGAACAACACAAGCCTTTTCCGCTCGCCAACTGATCGAACCACGCGTGCAGTGGCTCATTGGCGTAGCGGCCGTCATCACGCGCCGCTACATCGTTCGAAAGCAAAACACTCATGCACAACGCTACGCCCGCCAACATAGGACCGGTGAGTCTGTGCATCGTGGCCTCCAGATGATCGTTTTACGCGGACCAACAACAAAGGGTCCTGCAGACCTGGAGAGAAAGCTTACTTGCCTGCGCCTTTTGTTGATCCGCACCGAGCTAGTGGAAAGCAACTTCCGTGCCGTTTACCGAATCACGCGCTGAGCAGCTCTCTTTGACTAACAAAATATGACGGAATGCGCGACGGCTGATGACGACCGCGCGGTCATGGAACTTTTGTTCCAAATTGCCAAAGCGCTTTAGCTGAACAACGCGATCAGCTCTTCTTCGCTCAGTCCATAGAGCGCGGCGAGCGGATCGTTCGCTGGCCGACGAGGCTTCGCTGCGGCGGCGATCACACTTTCGCCGGTGGATGGCGATGACGCGACTTGCGGCGGCTCCTGCTCGCTGCGCGCTGCAGGAACTGCAGACGTGTCCGCTTCGATGGCGAGAGCGGCACTTGCGGGTTCGATGACGAGGGCCGCACTCGGAGATTCGACCGCAACCGCACGCACCGCTTCATCTTTATGTTCAGGTATCTCGGCGACGACGTTGACGTCGTCTTGCGGGTGCGGAGCCGCCGCAGCCGATTCGGCCGGCGCGGCTGCGTCGTCCGCCGGTTCAGCGATTGCAGGCGCTTCGTACACGGCGTCATCGCCGACCGTGGCATGGTCGGACGCGGCATCGAGCAGAGCGCGTGCGTGGTTTTCATCCGAGATCAAAATGTCGACCGGCGGGGTCAGTGGCGTATCAACTGCCTCGGCCTCCGACTTATATACGCCCTCCGCCTCCGGCCGATGTGGCGCCTCGGCCACCGGCCCAGCCGGAAACTCGTCCACCCGCGACTCGATTGTGGCTTCTGCTTCGGAGGCGACGGGCGCTGACGCCTCGATGGCGGCTTCCGCCTCGGCTACGAAAGGCGTCGGGGTCTCAATCGCTACTTCGGCCCCAGACGCGACCGGCACCAGCGTCTCGATGGCGGCTTCCGCGTCAGTCGCGACAAGCCCTAGCGGCCCGATGGTCGCTTCAGTTTCAGAAGCGACAGGCGCCAACGTCTCGATCGTAACTTCCGCCTCGGTGGCTACCGGTGCCAGCGTGTCGATCGCAGCTTCCGCTTCAGTCACGACGGGAGGCGGCGTCTCGACCGCGGCTTCCGCTTCGGAGGCGACAGGCGCTAACCCCTCGATGATGGCTTCCGTTCTGGTCGCGACCACCGCCACCTCGATGGTGGGTTCTGATTCGCGCGCCGAAGACCGGACGAGCGGTTCGGCGTCGGGCGTGTTCATGCGCGAAGCGACGACGGCCAGGTCCTCGATTCGACGCATGATGTCGCGCAGCAACGCGGCCGCGCTCAATGCGCCGGTCGCCGCCGCCTCATGCCGCACGACCGCGTCGCCGACTTCGCGCACGGAAGCCTCGAGCGTATCGCAGAGCGCAGTGTCGACGTCGCGCATGCGCAACGCCATGGCGACATCGTGAATGCGCTCGACAGCGAAATGCACGTCCCCCTTCAAGGTCCCCTGCGCCCGCAGAAGCGCCTCGGCCTGGGTGACGATGGCTGTCAGATCCGCAAGCCCCTTCGCCAGCGCCGCGGGCGCGAGGCTCGGCACACGTTCGCTCGCCACGGGCTGCTCGGCGGGCTCGATCGGGAGGCCGACGGGCCGCGGATCGGATTGCGTAAAGCCGCTGGCGTATTCGATCAGAACGAGGCCGCTGCGGCCGTTGGCGACGAATTCGGTGCGCGTGCTTTCGTACGTATCGCCTTTCGGCAGATCGGACCAAATTTCCGGCAACGGCAAAGGATCGCTGGACATGCGGCAGCATAGCCGCGCGACGATGCAATGCGAGTGGGCCGCTTGGGGGTTATCCACCGCGAATGACCGCCCTGCCCTCACCCCCACAAGGCCGGCTCGGACGGATAAACAAGACTGCCGTCGTAGCGCAGCCGCGTCGGCACGGTCTTCGGCCAACAGGAGCGGGCCGTCCAGGTCGACAAAGCGCGCGCGCTGGGCGACCAGCAGCGCCGGCGCCATTGCGAGCGACGTCGCCACCATGCAGCCGACCATGATCGCAAAACCCCTCCGCTCGGCTTCGGCGGCAAGCGCCAATGCCTCGGTCAGGCCGCCGGCTTTGTCGAGCTTGATGTTCACCGCGTCGTACTTGCCCGCCAATCGATCGAGCGAGGCGCGGTCATGCACGCTCTCATCGGCGCAGACCGGAATCGGGCGCGGGCCACGCGCCAGCGCCTCGTCGGCGCCTTCCGGCAGCGGCTGCTCGATCAAGGTGACGCCGGCATCGGCGCATGCCGCCAGGTTTTCGGCGACATTGTCGGCGTTCCAGCCTTCGTTGGCATCGACAATAAGCTCGGCGCGCGGCGCGGCACGGCGCACCGCGGCGATCCGCTCGCGGTCGTCGCCGCCGCCAAGCTTGATCTTGAGGAGCGGCCGCCAGGCCGCGCGTTCGGCGGCCGCCGCCATTTCGGAGGGCGAGCCGAGCGAGATCGTATAGGCCGTGGTCAGCGGCTTTGGGGCGCTAAGCCCCGCCAACTCGTAGGCCCGGCGGCCGGACCGGCGGGCGTTAACGTCCCAGTAAGCACAATCGAGTGCATTACGGGCAGCACCAGGGCCGAGCACCTTCTGAAGCGCTTCGCGGTCGAGGCCCTGCTGTAGTGCCGGACGCATGGCTTCGATGGTTGCCGCAACGCCGTCCGGGGTTTCGCCGTAGCGTGCGTAGGGGACGGATTCGCCGCGGCCGCGGTGAATTCCATCGTTGAGTTCGGCCACCACCACGACAGCCTCGGTCTTGCGGCCGCGGCTGATCGCGAATGCGCCGGCAATCGGCCAGCGCTCGATTCGTACGGAGAGCTCCATGCGAGGAGCAGTATGACCGTGCTTTTCTGGCTGGCTCAAGGCTTGCCGGCTCAAGGCTTGCCGGCTCAAGGCTTGCGCTGCGCCGCCGCGCGTTCGCCGGGTCCGACGCGATGAGCGCCGCTTCGCTTGCCGCTGCGGCCGAAGGCGATCATGTCGCGCTGCTTGCTTCCGGCGCCTGGACGGTGGAGCGCGCCGCCGAGCTCGAAAGGCTGATCGAGGACGCGAGCCGCCGGCATGCCGGCGCGCGCTCGATCGACATCGACCTCGCCGGCCTCGAGCGGCTCGACACGTTCGGCGCGTGGCTGATCGAGCGGCTGAAGCGATCCTTCCTCAGGCGCGGCTCGGCCGCGCGCATCACCGGCCTTTCGGAAACCGATCGCGCGCTGATGGCTGAGCTGCGGGCGGTCAATCAGGTGGCCTTCAAGAAGCGGGCGGCGCCCAACGCGATCCTCGTCGCGCTCAATGCCGTCGGCCGCAACGTCGCCGAGATCAGCGGCTCTCTCGTGCTGGTCGTGCAGCTTCTCGGCGCACTGGTGCTGGCGGCGCTCGGCACGATCGCGCATCCGCGGCGGTTGCGCTTCACGTCGATCGTGCATCATCTGGAAAAGGTCGGCTGGCGCGCGGTGCCGATCATCGTGCTCTCGACTTTCATGATCGGCGCCATTCTGGCGCAACAGGGCATTTTCCGTTTCCGCACCTTCGGCGCCGATATGTATGTCGTCGACATGGTGGCGGTGCTGGTGCTGCGCGAGATCGGCGTGCTGATCGTTTGCGTCATGGTGGCCGGTCGTTCCGGCAGCGCCTATACGGCCGAAATCGGCTCGATGAAAATGCGCGAGGAGATCGACGCGCTGCGCACCATGGGCCTCGATCCGGTCGAGGTGCTGGTGCTGCCGCGCGTCATCGCGCTGGTGGTGGCGGTGCCGATGCTGACCTTTCTCGGCTCGATGGCGGCGCTCTACGGCGCGGGCCTAGTCTGCTGGCTCTATGGCGGCATGGCGCCGCCGATCTTCATCGAGCGGTTGCGCGAGGCGATCTGGCTGCCGACATTCGAGGTCGGCATGATCAAGGCGCCGTTCATGGCGCTGACCATCGGGCTTGTCGCCTGCACCGAAGGCTTCGAGGTGGACGGCAGCGCCGCCTCGCTCGGGCTCAAGACCACCGCCTCGGTGGTCAAATCGATCTTCCTTGTCATCGCGCTGGACGGCCTGTTCGCGCTGTTCTTTGCCGGCATCGGGATGTAGCTGATGAGCAACAACCCGCCGGTGATCAGCGTGCGCGACCTCGTCGTCGGCTTCGGCGAGGCGACCGTGCTCAACCACGCCAGCATCGACGTGTTCGAAGGCGAGATCCTGGGCTTTGTCGGCGGCTCGGGCGCGGGCAAGTCGGTGCTGATGCGCGCCATAATCGGGCTGTTGCCGAAGCGGCACGGAACGGTCGAGGTGTTCGGCAGCGACCTCGCCGCGCTCAATGGACGGCAGCGCCGTGCGATCGAGCAGCGCTGGGGCGTGCTGTTCCAGCAGGGCGCGCTGTTCTCATCGCTGACCGCTTTGCAGAACGTGCAATTTCCGATGCGCGAGTATTTGCGCCTCTCGCCGCGGCTGATGGACGAGATCGCGCTCGCCAAGCTCGAAATGGTGGGCCTGCGTGCGGACGTGCGCGGCAAATATCCGGCCGAGCTTTCCGGCGGCATGATCAAGCGCGTGGCGCTGGCGCGCGCGCTCGCGCTCGATCCCGATATCGTTTTCCTCGACGAGCCGACCTCGGGCCTCGACCCGATCGGCGCCGCCGAATTCGACGAACTCATCCGCACGCTGCAGCAGACCTTGGGCCTGAGCGTGTTCATGGTCACCCACGACCTCGACAGCCTGCACGCGGTCTGCGACCGCATCGCCGTCCTTTCCGAAGGGCGCGTGATCGCGACCGGCCCGATCGAGGCGATGCTCGCGTCCGAACATCCGTGGCTTCGATCCTATTTCGGCGGCAAACGCGGGCGGCAGGTGCAACGGCCTGCGACCAGAACCACCCATCACTGAGGTCGCGCGCGAGACTGAACGCAAGAGAACGAACGATGGAAACCAAGGCCAGCTACATCGTCACCGGCGCTTTCACGCTCGCGGTCATCGCCGGCGTGTTCGGCTTCCTCTACTGGGTGCAGAACGGCGCCGGCGGCGGCAGCGAGCGATCCACCTATCGCGTGGTGTTTGCCGGCTCGGTGTCGGGCTTGCGGCCCGGCGCCGCCGTGCTGTTCGACGGTATGCGGGTCGGCGAGGTGACCAAGCTTGCGCTCGACCCGCACGACCCCCGCCGGGTCGAGGCGTTGATCGCGCTCGACCGCGCGACGCCGGTGCGGGCCGACACGAAAGTGGCGCTCGCCTTCCAGGGACTGACCGGCCTCGCCGACGTCTCACTCGCGGGCGGCGCGCCCGACGCGGCGCCGGTCGTTGCCGGCGCGGGCGGACTGCCGACCATCTACGCCGACGCCAACGCGGGCGCCGATCTGACGCAAGCGGCACGCACGATGCTCGGACGCATCGACGGCATGATCGTCGAAAACGAAGAAGCGATGCGCGCCTCGATGCGCAATGTCGAGACGGTGACGGCGACGCTCGCCAAGAATTCGCAGCGGCTCGAGGCGGTGATGGCCGGCCTCGAAACCCTCACCGGCAGCGGCGACAAAAAGGGCGACATCGGCGAAGCGGCCGCCTCGATCCGCAAGCTTGCCGACAATCTCGACAAGCGCACCGACGAGATCTCGACCGGGCTGGTGCGCTTCTCCAATTCGGGCCTGAAGGAATACGAAGCCTTCGCGGTCGAAGGCCGCCGCACGCTCGTCGAGTTGCACAAGGCGATCAAGAATATCAACGATCACCCCTCGCAGCTCATTTTCGGGCGGTGATGAGCTTTCCTCCCCCGCTTGCGGGGGAGGTGGCGCGCGAAAGCGCGCCGGTAGGGGCAAGTATCGGCTGGCTCGGAGCAAGCCTGCCCCCTCCACCGCACATTCGTGCGGTCCCCCTCCCCCGCACTTCGTGCGGGGGCGGATTGGAGATTGCTTCGTCGCGGAGCTTGTCATCGGGCCAGCCACTTCGGGCCGGCCCCGTTGGCTCGCAACGACGAGAGGGACCGCTACGCCGCGATCTCGGCCTCTTCTTCGTCCTGCTCTACCAGGTGCGGGCCGGAGCGCGGATGCTCGGCACCGGTTTCGAACCAGGTAAGAATCTCGAAACGGCCGTCGTCGTGCTCGACCAGCGCCGAGCAGCTTTCCACCCAGTCGCCGCAGTTCATGTAGCGGATGCCGAAATTGTCGTGAATGACGGCGTGATGGATGTGACCGCAGATCACGCCGTCCACCTGGCGGCGCTGCGCCTCCTCGGCCAAGGTCTGCTCGAAGGCGCCGATATAGTTCACCGCATTCTTGACCTTATGTTTCGCCCATTGCGACAGCGACCAATAGGAAAAACCCAGCCTGCGGCGGACGGCGTTGAAATAGCGATTGATCAGGATGGCGAGTTCGTAGGCGGTGTCGCCGAGGAGCGCGAGCCAGCGCGCATGCTTGACGACCATGTCGAAGACGTCGCCGTGCACGACGAGATAACGGCGCCCGTCGGCGGCCTCGTGGATGGCGTTCTCGACCACCTCGATACCGCCGAAATGGGTGCCGTAATAGTCGCGCAGGAATTCATCGTGATTGCCCGGCAGGTAGACCAGGCGCGCGCCCTTGCGGGCCTTGCGCAGCAGCTTCTGCACCACGTCGTTGTGCGGCTGCGGCCAATACCAGCCCGAGCGCAGTTGCCAGCCGTCGACGATGTCGCCGACCAGATAGATCGTCTCGGCGTCGTGATAGCGCAGGAAGTCGAGAAGACGGTCGGCCTGGCAGCCGCGCGCGCCGAGATGAACATCAGATATGAAGAGAGTACGGAACAGACGCGTGCCGCGCTCGAGTGCCACGATGTTTGATCTCTTGCTGGACTGCCATGGTGCGACTCTTGGGCACGCGTATAGGTGCGTCGCATTGCAGCAAGATGACAACAACAAAAGTTAACGCCGGCGCCAAGCGGCCTAACAGCATCAAACGCCAACCCGATGGGTGTTTTTGGTCGATAGCAACCTTAAAAACAACAATGCTCGCAATAGGCGCGGACGCGGCGGAACACTCGCCGAGTCACAGCACTGTCACGCCGCGGCGTTAGACGATACGGCGATGACAGCGCCGATTCTCACCGCCGCGTTTTTCCTCGTCGCCACGACCGGTGTCCATCTCGCAAGCCTCGCGGTCGCGGCTTTGCGGCTGCGGCGCGCCCCGCCGGGCGATGCGCGCGGATTTGCCGATCTCCCTCCCGTCAGCCTGGTGCGCCCGCTGTGCGGCATCGACAATTTTGCGACCGACACACTCCGCTCGACGTTCGAGCTCAACCATCCGCATTGCGAAATCCTGTTCTGCGTCGCGTCCGCAAAGGACCCCGTCATCCCGTTGATCGAAACGCTGATGGCGGAGCAACCGGCAGCCGATGCGCGGCTGCTCGTCGGCGACGAGCGCGTGAGCAACAACCCGAAGCTGAATAACGTCCTCAAGGGCTGGCGGGCGGCCCGCTACGAGTGGATCGTGCTCGCCGATTCAAATGTGCTGATGCCGCCCGACTACCTGGAGCGGCTGTTCGCAAGCTGGCGCGCCGATACCGGGCTCGTCGCCTCGCCGCCGATCGGCTCGCAGCCGCATAGCGTCTGGGCCGAGCTCGAATGCGCCTTCCTCAACACCTATCAGGCGCGCTGGCAATATATTGCCGACGCCTTCGGCTTCGGTTTCGCGCAGGGCAAGACCATGCTGTGGCGGCGCGCCGACTTGGATCGCGCCGGCGGCATCGAAGTGCTCGCCCGCGAAGTCGCCGAGGACGCGGCCGCAACCAAGGTGGTGCGCGGCGCCGGCCGCAAAGTGCAGCTGGTGGACCGGCCGTTCCCACAGCCGCTCGGCTATCGCAGCGCCGCCGAGGTATGGCACCGGCAGGTGCGCTGGGCGCGGCTGCGCCGGGCAAGCTTCTTTGCCTATTTCCTTCCTGAAGCCGTGTCGGGCGGCGTGCTGCCGATGATCGCGCTTGCGGCCGTCGCGCCGGCGCTCGGGCTGCCGCTGGTGCCGACCGTCCTGCTGTTCGGCGTGCTGTGGTATGCGGCGGAAACGCTCCTGGCCGCAGCCGCCGGCTGGCACATCTCGGCGCGTTATCCGCTCATTTGTTTGCTGCGCGACGCATTGTTGCCGGTGCTGTTTGTCAGCGCGCTGCAAGGCGACGACTTCGTCTGGCGCGGCAATGAAATGCAGGTCGAGCGGCTTCGCCCGCATGGCATGATGGCGCGCATGCGGCCGCGCCTTGCGGAAGTGGCGCCGCGCGCGCGGCGGCGGCTTCGCTCACTGCGCGAGCGGATGTCGTAGCCATCCGCCGGCGGCAGCGGCGACCTCGCTTCGACCAGCAAAAAGCACAAGGCGGGCGTCCCGGACGCCCGCCTCGCACATACCGATCAGCTTACTGCGGCTAGAGCGCCATCGCTTCCGATTGAAACGATTGGCGCTCTCATTTTTTTGGTGGAGCACGATCTTTTCGGAAAACCGGCTTCCACTTTTCCGGATCGTGCTCAGGTGATGCCGATCGGCACGCCCGGCGAACCCGTTCCGCCCACGATCGGGACCGGCGTGAAGCTATAGACGAACTGATATTTCTTGTCGGCGATCAGGTCGTCAAAGAACAGATTCTCGTGATTGAGAATCCCGTGTTTGGTCTGCAGCGTCATGTGGACGGCAAACGCCAGCGTTTTATCGGGATTGGGAACCACCTCGACCGCCCAAGTGTCGGCGCCGGTCAGGCAGAGATCCTTCTCGATGACCCAGTTGGCGACCTCGAGCCCGATGCCGGGCTCGCCGCTGTTGAACTTGTCGTTGTTCTTCTTCCACAGCGTGCCCCAGCCGGTATTGAAGAAGATCCCGTCGCCGGGCCTGATATCGCCTTCCGACATGTTCTGCTTCGCAAGCGCGGCGCGCACGTCCGCCATGCTGATTTCCTCGCCGGCCTCCATCATGCGGCCCTTCACCGGGACCATGTCGACGAGATGGCCGCGCGTGAACAGCGGCTTGCAATGCTCGACGCCGAGCTTCTTGAGGCCATAAGCGTCGCCGAAATCCGCAACCGTATGGCCGTTGTAGAAACGCATCTCGGCCTTGTCGCCGGGCGCGCCCATGGCGATGCCGATATGGCCGAGATAGTCGAATTGCGTTCCCACCTGCCCGATCTCGGTGGTGACGAACTCATCGTGATAGACGAGGCGGTTTTCGCCGAACGGCCCACCGGTCGGACTGCCGGGAATGCGCAAGCGTGAAGACGCGTTTGCCGAACAGCGGCATCGAGGCTTCATAGTCGTGCCCGAGCTTGTAGATCTTGCCGTCCTTGATCCACTTCGCCGTCTCGAGCACTTTCGCTGGCGTGATGTGGTTGGACGCGCCGGCCTGATCGTCGGCGCCCCATTTGGACGGCCACCATTTTTCGGCGCTCATCTTTGGCGGCGCGATCGGATCGGCCGCGGCCGGCGTGATCGGAGCGAGCCCGAATTTGCCGTAGCTCGCACCGGCGACAGCGCCCAGCCCTGCGCCTTTCAGAAATTCGCGGCGATCGGCGGGCGGCGATGTTTTCGAAGACGATGACGTGTTGGAAGACGATTCAGTCACGGCTTCGCGTTCATGACCGTCAGTCATGCGGCAGTCCTCCCCGTGAATTGCCCCGCTCAATGCCGAGCGGGCTGATTGTCATTCGTTGCGAAAATCATGGTAATGTGCCCGGAAGACGGGAACAAGACACAAACGCACGCGGCAAGCGCGAGAATTTCGGCGTGCCCTTCTAAAAGCGGGAGGCAAGCGTGGGACTGTTCGATGCCGATAAGTCCGCTACGCGACTCCCGGTTTCGCTGATCACGGGTTTCCTCGGCAGCGGCAAGACCACGCTTCTCAACAAGCTGTTGCGTCACGCCGGCATGGGTGACAGCGCCGTCATCATCAACGAATTCGGCGAGGTCGGGCTCGACCATTTGCTGGTCGAGGCGATCGACGGCGAGGTCGCGGTTTTGGCGAGCGGCTGCGTCTGCTGCACCCTGCGGAGCGATCTGGAAGAGACGCTGCGCAACCTCCTGATCAAGCGCGACCGCGGCGAGGTGCCGGCCTTTTCGCGCGTGCTGGTGGAGACCACCGGGCTCGCCGATCCGGCGCCGATCGTACAGCTCTTGTTGAATAATCCGCTGGTCAGCCATTATCTGCGGCTCGACGCCGTGGTCACCACCGTCGATGCCGTTAACGGCTCGCAGCAGATCGGCGAGCACGCGGAAGCAGTCAAGCAGGCGGCCCTCGCCGACCGTTTGCTGATGACCAAGACCGACCTCGCCGCTGCCGATACGATTGCGCAACTGGACCGGTTGCTGCTCTCGCTCAATCCCGGCGCGGCGCGCCATGTCGTGTCGAACGGCGAGATTGCGCCCGACGCCCTGTTCGGCGCCGCCCTGTTCGATCCTGGGCGCAAGACCGCCGACGTCCGCCGCTGGATCAACGAGAGCGCTTACCGGGCGCAGGCGCATGGCAATGGGCATGACGGCCACGCGCATGATGAACACGCGCAGGACGGACACGCGCATGACAAGCACGCGCACGACCTCGCCGAGCACGCCCACACCAATGGCATCCGCGCCTGCTGCCTGACCAGCGACGAGCCGCTCTCCTGGGACGCCGTTTCAGCCTGGCTGGCGCGGCTGCGAAAAGGGGCGGGTCAGGATCTGTTGCGCGTCAAAGGCATTCTCAATCTGATCGGCGAGAACGCGCCGGTCGCCATCCATGGCGTCCATCACGTGTTTCATCCGCCCGTGCAGCTCGAAGGCTGGCCGGACGCCGATCAGCGCTCCCGCATCGTCTTCATCACACGCGGAATCGAGCCCGCCGACCTGCACGCGAGTTTCGTGGAGCACGTCGGCGCCGCGCGTATCTGAAAGCACATTCTTTCGATAGCGCTCGCACGCTTTTTGCATTTGGCCGCCTCCTGACGCGAAGCCTCCCACGCCTTGACGCAGAGTGAACCGGACGCGGTGCGGAGCGTTCCGGCAGCGAGCAAAATCGCGCCGCGTGCCGCTTTAAAAAAGCGCGACAGCCGCGGCTACCCGTGAAATCTACGCCGCCCTCGTTTCGATCATCATGACATCCAGCATGAAGGAGCCGTCCGCCTCTATCTCGAAATGACCACTGATTTCGCGGGACGCGGCCGTTTGCAGCGCGCGGATAGCGCCGACGTTATCCGGCGGCGTTTGCATCCGGGCAATCCATGTCGGGAAGTCCATGCGAAGACGCCAAGATCTGAAAGTCTGCAATGCGAAGCCCGAGCGGTTGAGCGCGGCGATCCATTCCGAGGTCGTGTAGTCGCGAACGTGGGAGGTGTCGCGGAGCAACTCGACCGCCTGCAGGTGGGTGTCGAGCGCGGCGGCCTCCGGCGCAAAAGCGTCGATGAACACAGCCTTGGAACCGTGTTTGAGAACCCGTCGCGCCTCGCGCAGACCGGCCTCGAGATTCCGCCAGTGATGCGCCGAATACCGGCAGCCCAGGAAATCGAACCATTCATTGTCGAATGTCAAACGTTCAGCGGAAGCCTCGGCCACCTCGACGTTGGTCAAGCCTCTGTCTTTTGCCGCTGCCGCCACCGCCGCCAGCATCTCGCGCGACAAATCGGAGGCCGTGACCGAGCCGGCGTGGCGCGCCATCAAGTACGCGACATGCCCGCCACCGGTGCCGAGGTCGAGAGCGCGCGCCGGTCGCACGCCGCTGACCACAACCTCCAAGGCCTCGAGATCCGGGCCGCGTGCATGAACCGCGCTTTCAACATAGGCTTTGGCGCGCGGCCCGAATTGGGCGTCAACGAGTTGCTCATGAGCTTTGTTCATCGCTCAGTCCTCCTGCGGCCCGCTCCCGCGTTGGGCGGAGACATGGATCACGATCGACTAAACTGTTACAATGCAAACATTATCCTATTATAGATTGTCCTATGCTCAGTGCAGATCAGCGACGGCTTTTGGGTGAGTTCGTCCGCGCTCACCGCGAGCGCGCGCAGCCCATGGAATCGCGCGGCCGGCGTCGCACCCCGGGTTTGCGGCGTGAGGAACTCGCCGCAAAAGCCGGCATCAGCGCGACTTGGTGCGCGTGGATCGAACAAGGACGTCCGGTTCAGGCGTCGTCCGAAGCGTTGGATCGACTGTCGCGGGCGTTGTCGCTGTCGCGCGCCGAGCGCGACTATTTGTTCGAGCTGGCCGGACGTTCGGATCCAGATATTCAGCCCGATCCGAATGTTCCGACGTCCTTGCTGGCAGCTGTGAGCACGGTTCGCCATCCGGCTTACGGTCTCGACCGGCTGTGGGATGCCTGCTGCTGGAACAAGGCCGCGGCCCGGCTTTTTCGCGGCTGGCTGGACGGCGACCACCAGCGAAATCTTTTGCGCTTTGTGTTTCTTAAATCGTCCGCTCGCAAGCTCATTCCGCGGTGGGAAAACCGCGCCCGCCACATTCTCGCTGAGTTCCGCGCCGACTACGCGCGCAACTTCCGGGACGGGCGCGTGCGCAGCTTCATCGACTTGCTTCGCCGCGAGAGTCCGTTGTTCGAAGCCGCCTGGAATGAACACGATGTTCGGCATCGCGAGGGCGGGTTGCGTATCTTCAATCATCCCGAGGAAGGCCGGCGCCACTTTATTCAGCACACCTTCATTCCCGCGGAGCGGCCGGACTACAAACTCGTGCTGCTGGTGCCTGCGGCAAGCTCTGCGAATGGCGCTTCGTCGAAATGAGACAGCGATCTTGCGCAGGCGCGGATCACGCGTGCTCCGCCATCAGCGTGCCATCGCGCGCTGCGCAGCTTCTCTCGCGATAGCGTCGATCGCGACACGATCGGCCGGAAAGTCGGCTGCAATCCAGGCCGCCTCGGCGGCGCGCATGGCAGCGCCGAGCGGCGGTCCCGCGGCCATGCCGAGGCTCATGAAATCCGCCGCCTTGAGCGGAAAAACCGGCGCCGGCCAGCGCAGCGGCAGGGTCGCCAATTGGTGCCAAGCGGTTTCGGTCGCGCCCGCCTCCGACCGTGTCCAGGCCACCAGCGCCCGATCAAGAAAGGATTGCGAACCGAGGTGATAAAGGAGCGCACGCGCGGCCTTCGCATCCGGCTCCGGCGCAACACGCCACCAGCCTTCCAGCGCCAGGAGCCGCTCGGATTCGGCGTTGGATAGCCGCAGCCGTTCGCCGAGCCGCTCGGCATCTTCCTCCACCCACACGCCGAGCGCGCCGAGACGGCGCACCGCGTCGGCTTTGAGGCCGAGCGCCGCTTCGACTTTGATCATGTTCTCGAAGCTCGCGAGGTGAGCGACGCCGCCCAACACCATGCCCAAAAGCCCGCTCTCCGCCATGACGACGAGTGTCGGCGTGGCGCGCGCCGCAAGCAGGAGCTTGAGCAACTCCATGCGCACTCGTTCTCTCGACAATGTCTCGAAGCCTGAACGGCCGATGATGCAGGCATGCACACCGGCCGGGTCGGGCGGGCCCGCGCCGAAATGGGCGTGAAAACGGAAGAAGCGCAGGATGCGCAGATAGTCTTCCTCGATCCGCTGCTGCGGCTCGCCGATGAAGCGCACGCGCTGCGCGGCGATGTCGGCAAGGCCGCCGACATAATCATGCACGATGCCGTCCGGCCCGACCGACAGCGCGTTGATGGTGAAGTCGCGCCGCTCGGCGTCGGCCCTCCAATCGCGCCCAAACACCACGCGCGCCTTGCGCCCGAAGGTCTCGACATCTTCGCGCAGCGTCGTGACCTCGACCGGATGATGACCGACGATGGCCGTGATGGTGCCGTGCTCGATGCCGGTCGGCACGGCCTTGCCGCCCGCGGCCTGCACGCGCCGCATCACTTCCTCCGGCAGCGCGGTGGTCGCCACGTCGATTTCGGCGACCGGAAGCCCCAGCAACCTATTGCGCACAGCGCCGCCGACAACGCGCGCTTCCTCGCCGTCGCAGTTGAGCAGAGCAAGCAAGCGCGCGACGGCGCCTTCTTTCAGCCAAGGCGCGTCCAACGTGGTGGCGACGGGCGCCGTCATCCGTAGATCCGGTCGTAGAGATTGCGCACGATGCCCGCGGTGATGCCCCAGATATAACGGTCGCCGAACGGCACGGCGTAGTATTCGCGCTCGATGCCTTTCCATTCGCGGCTGCGCCGCTGGTGATTTTCCGGCGTCATCAGAAAGTCGAGCGGCACCTCAAACGTTTCGGTGACCTCGCGCGGATTGAGCGTGAGCTTGAAATCCGGCTGCACGCGCGCGACCGTCGGCAGAATGCGAAAGCCCGAGAAAGTCAAATAAAGATCGAGATAGCCGAGCGGCTCGATCAGCGCCGGCGCGAGGCCGACCTCCTCCCGCGCCTCGCGCAGCGCCGCCGCCACCGGGCTCTCGTCGCCGGGATCGATCTTGCCGCCGGGAAACGCCACCTGGCCGGCGTGGCTTGCAAGCTCCTGCGTGCGGATCGTGAACAGCACGGTCGGCACGGCGCGATCGATCACCGGAATGAGCACGGCCGCAGGCTTGGTCGCAGCGACTCCGGCGCGCTCCCACATCGACGGATTGAGATCGAGATCGCCGCGCGCGCCTTGCGCCATCGGATCAGTGAGCGCGGGCGGTATGGTCAATGTCAGCCGCGCGCGGGCGCGATCAAAAAAATCTTCCGCAGCCATCGGCCGCGCTTCTGGCTGCAATTCTGCGCTTTGCTTGGTCACGCGAATTCCCTCACCTGCTCGGCCGGCGCCATGGGAAAAAACTCGCCCATGGAGGTCACGCCGAACATCGCCCGGCCCGCAACCTCGCGCTCCTCGCCGAGCTCGACAAGATCGAAAAACAGCGTGCGCGTCACCTTGGCCCATAAATCGCGGCGCACGTGCAAATAAGGTTTCAGTCCGCCGGTGCCGGCCTCCGGCTCGAAGCGCAGCTTGTGCGCGGGGCCGCACTGCACCCAGTCATCGACATTGGTGCGGAAATTCAGCATCCGGCCCGACGCCGATTGTTCCACATTCAATTCGACCGCCAGGAAGGGCGCGTCGTCGACCGTTATGCCGCACTTCTCCACCGGCGTGACCAGAAAGTATTTGTCGCCCTCGCGCTTGAGCACGGAGGCGAAGAGCTTAACCAAAGCCGGCCGGCCGATCGGCGTCTTCAGGTAATACCAGGTGCCGTCGGCGCCGATGCGCATGTCGAGATCGCCGCAAAACGGCGGATTCCAGCGCTCGACCGGCGGCAGCCCTTTAGATTGACCCGCGGCTTTGGCTAGCGAGCCTGTGATTGCGTCCAGTCCGAATTGCCCTGCCTTCGCCATGGTTTGCCTTGAACCTGTCCGCGTGGACATTACGTCCGGGGGCAGCGCCACTCGCGGGTTCGTGATCGCTCGGCAGCGGTTGCGCCGCATGAGATTTAAGTTGTGTTCCCGAGGAATGAAAGAATCGTCGCTAAATCCGGCAGTTTCTGGTGGTGGCGCGTATATTGCATCGCCAAATAGTGGTGCAAAGCTGGCTGGTTTTGTTCGTGCCCGCGCGCCGAATCTGATTCGCTCGCGATTGCGGCCTGAAACATAAGGAGTCGACCCATGCCCGCTGTCAGCGGAGACGGGCTTGAAAAGCTTGAAGACATGATCGTGCGCGCGGCCGAGTCGAGCGCCGATCACGTCCGCGCGGCCAAGGCTGCCATCGGCACGGTGATTTTCGGCCAGGACAAGGTCATCGAGCAGGCGATCATCACTATTCTCTCCGGCGGACACGCGCTGTTGCTCGGCGTTCCCGGCCTCGCCAAGACCAAGCTGGTCGAAACGATGGGAACGGTGGTTGGGCTCGACGCGCGCCGCATCCAATTCACGCCCGATTTGATGCCGTCCGACATTCTCGGAACCGAGGTGCTGGAGGAAAGCCAGGCCGGCAAGCGGAGCTTCCGCTTTCTCTCGGGGCCGGTGTTCGCGCAGCTTCTGATGGCCGACGAGATCAATCGCGCCAGCCCGCGCACGCAATCGGCGCTGCTGCAGGCCATGCAGGAACAGCACGTCACCGTTGCAGGCACACGCCACGACCTGCCGCGTCCTTTCCATGTGCTCGCGACCCAGAACCCGCTCGAGCAGGAAGGAACCTATCCGTTGCCGGAAGCCCAGCTCGACCGCTTCCTCATGGAGATCGACGTCGACTATCCCGACAAGGACGCCGAGCGCAAAATTCTGTTCGAGACGACCGGCGCCGAAGAAACGCGCGCCAAGGCGGCGATGACCGCCGAGGATCTGATGGCAGCGCAGCGGCTGGTGCGGCGCTTGCCGGTCGGCGAATCCGTGGTCGAAGCGATCCTGGCGCTGGTGCGCTCGGCGCGCCCGGGGCCCGAAGGCGGCGACACCGCCAAGCTCATTGCCTGGGGACCCTCGCCGCGCGCGAGCCAGGCGCTCATGCTGGCGGTGCGCGCCCGCGCGCTGCTCGACCGGCGGCTCGCGCCCTCAATCGACGACGTCATCGAGCTTGCCGAGCCGGTACTCAAGCACCGCATGGCGCTGACGTTCGCCGCGCGGGCCGAGGGCGAGACGATCGACGCGGTGATCGGCCGCCTGAAGGCGCGGATCGGATAGCGGATGGGGGCCGAGACAAGGCGCACATCCGACCACGAAGGCCCGGCGGTGCAGCGTGCGGTCGGTGAAGGCCGTACGCTCGCGGCCACCATGCCGCGCCTGATCCTGGAAGCGCGCCGAGTCGCCGCAAGCATCATCCACGGCATGCACGGCCGCCGCCGCGCCGGTCCCGGCGAGAATTTCTGGCAATATCGCCGCTTCGTTTCCGGCGAACCGGCGTCGCGCGTAGACTGGCGCCGCTCGGCGCGCGACGATCATCTTTATGTGCGCGAACTCGAATGGGAAGCGGCACACACGATCTGGATCTGGCCCGACCGCTCGCCCTCGATGCTATTTGCCTCGCAGCTCGCGCACGACAACAAGCTGCACCGCGCGCTCGTGGTCGCCCTGGCGCTCGCCGAGATTCTGGTTGAAGGCGGCGAGCGCGTGGGCATTCCCGGGCTGATGCGTCCGACCGGCAGCCGCAACGTGATCGAGCGCATGGCGCAGGCGATCGTGCACGATCGCGCCGAGCGCGCGAGCCTGCCGCCGAGTTTCGCGCCCTCCCCGCTCTCCGAGATCGTGCTCCTGTCCGACCTGTGGAGCGACTTCGCCGATATCAGACGCACGATCGCGCAACTCGCCAGCGGCGGCGCGCGCGGGCATGTGGTGCAGATCGTCGATCCGGCCGAAGAGACCTTTCCGTATTC
Organism: uncultured Alphaproteobacteria bacterium; assembly: GCA_963845075.1. GTDB lineage: Bacteria > Pseudomonadota > Alphaproteobacteria > Rhizobiales > Xanthobacteraceae > BOG-931. The sequence continues at coordinate 136,522 of CAWJRE010000055.1, forward strand.
GGGCCGCATCGAATTCGTCGAGCCGGAAGGCGGCGGCCGCATCACCGCCGGCCGGGCGCAGACCTGGCGCGCCGACTATGAGGGCCGCGTGCGGCGTCATCGGAGCGAGATCCGCGCCGAGACCGACCGGCTGTCCTGGAGCTTCACCATCCACCGCACCGACCGCCCGGCGAGCGAGCTTCTGCTCGCGCTGCATGCGCGCATCGGCGCGGCCTTGAGCGATAGCGGTCCGCGCCTGCCGGCGAGCGCGGAAGCGAGGGCCCCGGCATGATCGGTGGAATTCCGCTCGGCTTCGCCGAACCGCTGGTGCTGATCGGGCTGCTGACACTGCCGGCACTGTGGTGGCTGCTGCGGCTTGTGCCGCCGCGCCCGCGCCGCATCGATTTTCCGCCGACGCGGCTGCTGATGGAAATCGCGCCGCGCGAAGAGACCCCGGCCCGCACACCGTGGTGGCTGACGCTGCTGCGGCTCTTGCTCGCCGCGCTGGTCATCGTCGCCGCCGCCGGGCCGCTGTGGAATCCGCCGCTCGCGACAACTACGTCGCGCGCGCCGATCGCGATCCTGATCGATGACGGCTGGAGCGCCGCGGCCACCTGGGACGCGCGCTTGCGCACCGCAGACGACATTATCACCCGCGCCGAAAGCGACCGCCGGCCGGTGGCGCTCATTCCCTTGTCGGAAGGCACGCGCGATATTTCGTTTGCGCCGGCGGCTTCCGCCCGCGTGCGCCTGCAACTCATCAAGCCGAAGCCGCATACGGTCGACCGCACGGAAGCGATGCCGGCGATCTCGCGCTTCCTTGCCGCAACCCGCGAAGTCGAACTGGTCTGGCTCTCCGATGGCGTCGATCTCGGCCACGGCAGCGATTTTGCCAGGAGCCTGGCGCCGCTGGTCGATACGCGAGCGATGACCATCGTCGCCGGCGGCATCGCCGGCGCGCGCGCGCTGACCGACGCTGAGAATGCGGCCGGCGGGCTCGGTGTGAAAGTGCTGCGCACAAGTGTCGGCACCACCGAAACCGGCACGCTGCGGGCGCTCGATCTGAAAGGGCTGCCGCTCGGCGAAGCGCCCTTCACGTTCGCGGCGGGCGATCGCGAGACCGAGGCGAAGTTCGATCTGCCGGTCGAAATCCGCAACGACATCGCGCGCATTGAAATCGCCGGCGAGCGTTCCGCCGGCGCCGTGCAGCTGCTCGACAAGCGCTGGCGGCGCCGCACGGTCGGCGTCGTGTCCGGCGCGACTGCCGACACCTCGCAGCCGCTTCTGTCGTCGAGCTACTATGTCAGCCGTGCGCTCGGCCCGTTCGCCGACGTGCGGCTCGCGCAAGGCGAGTCGCCCGCGGAAGCTGTGAGCCATTTCCTCGATCAGCATTTGCCGATTCTGATCCTCGCCGATGTCGGCAATGTCGCGGGCGATGCGCACGACCGGCTGGCACGCTGGATCGAAGACGGAGGCGTGCTGGTGCGCTTTGCCGGCCCGCGGCTCGCGGCGTCCGACGACGATCTCGTGCCGGTGCGGCTGCGCCGCGGCGGCCGCATCCTCGGCGGCAGCCTGAGCTGGGACAAGCCGCAGCCGCTGGCGGCGTTTTCGCACGAAAGCCCATTTGGCGGCATGAGCGTGCCGAACGATGTGACCGTGAGCCGCCAGGTGCTGGCCGAGCCGGACGCCGCGCTTTCGGAAAATACCTGGGCGACGCTCGCCGACGGCACGCCGCTTGTGACCGCCGCCAAGCGCGGCAAGGGTCTGATCGTGCTCTTTCATGTCACCGGCGATACGCGCTGGTCGGACTTGCCGCTGTCGGGCTCGTTCGTGGACATGCTGAAGCGGATCGTGGCGCTGGCCGGCACGACGGCAGTCGCCGAGCCCGCCGCCGAACAGAAGGCGAAGACGACGCATGAAGCGGTCGCGCCGAGCCGCGTGCTCGACGGCTTCGGAATTTTCACCTCGCCGCCTTCGACGGCGCGGCCGGTACCGACCGACTATGCGGCAAGCGCGACATCCGACCATCCGCCCGGCTTCTACGGCCCACCGGAGAACCTGCTCGCCGTGAACACGTTGTCGGCTAACGATCGGCTCGCGCCACTTGATTTTTCAGCGCTTGGGCACGCAACCCAGGAAATCTACCGCAAGACCGAGCCGCAGGACCTGCGCGGCCCGATTCTGCTTGCGGCGCTTGGACTGTTCTTGCTCGACACGCTGATCGTGCTCTGGCTCGGCGGCGGCATGGCGCGGCTCGTGCCGCGCTTCGCGCGCGCCGGCACCACGGCTGTGCTGTTCATCGCCGCGCTTGCCTTCACGCTGCTGCATGGCGGCGCGGCCGACGCACAGAACAAGGACGCGCCGCGCTCGGCGCTGGAGACCAAGCTCGCTTATGTCCTCACCGGCGACCGCGATGTGGACTCGATCAGCAAGTCCGGCTTGGGCGGCCTGACGCTGTTCTTGGCGCAACGCACCGCGCTTGAAGCCGGCGAACCGATCGGGCTCGACATCGCCCGCGACGAGCTTGCTTTCTATCCGCTGATCTACTGGCCGATCGTGCCGGGCTCGCCGCGGCCTTCCGACGAAACACTCAAGCGCGTCGATGCCTACATGAAACAAGGCGGCACGGTGCTGTTCGACACCCGCGACGCGGTGCTGGCGCCGCCCGGCTCCGGCAGCGAAACCCGCGGCCCCGGCATGACCGAGCTGCGCAAGATCCTCTCCTCGCTCGACCTTCCCGAGCTCGAGCCGGTGCCCCGCGATCACGTTCTGACCAAGACGTTTTATCTGCTGCGCGACTTCCCGGGCCGCTTCAATTCCGGCCAGCTCTGGGTGGAAGCGCTGCCGTCCGCCAACGACGAGGACGAAAGCTCGCGCCGGCCCGCGCGCGGCGGCGACGGCGTGTCGTCGATCATCATCACCTCCAACGACTTCGCCGGCGCCTGGGCGATCCAGCCCGACGGACAGCCTTCATTGCCGATGGTCGAGGGCGAGCCGCGCCAGCGCGAACTCGCCTTCCGGGCCGGCGTCAACATCGTGATGTACACGCTGACCGGTAACTACAAGGCCGACCAGGTGCACGTGCCCGCGCTGCTCGAGCGGCTCGGCCAATAGGAGGCGACGTGAATTTCGGTCTCTCGTTCGCCCCGCTCGTCAGCACCCAGATTCTCTGGGCGGCCATCGCTGCGGCCGCCGTGCTGGCGCTGCTGCTCTTTGTCTCGCGCAGCCGCGGCGCGACCATGCGCGCGGTCGGGCTTGGGTTGATCGTGGTGGCGTTGGCGAACCCGTCGTTCACCCGCGAAGACCGCGATCCATTGAGCTCGGTCGCTGTCGTGGTGGTGGACAAGAGTCCAAGCCAGACCTTCGGCGACCGCACCCGCCAGACCGAAGAGGCGCGCAAGGCCGTGGTCGAGCGACTGAGCCGTGTTCCCGGGCTTGATGTGCGGGTGGTCGAGGCCGGCCAATCGGATGGTGAAACCGACGGCACGCGGCTCTTCACCGCGCTCGGCTCGACGCTGTCCGATGTGCCGGCCGACCGCATCGCCGGCGCCATCATGATCACCGACGGGCGCGTCCACGACGTGCCGGCGGACGCCGGCGCTCTCGGCTTCGCCGCGCCCGTTCATGCGCTGATCACGGGCGACAAGAACGAGCGCGACCGCCGCGTGGCTTTGATCGCGGCGCCGCGCTTCGGCATCGTCGGGCAGACGCAGACCATCACCTATCAGGTGGAAGATCACGGCGCGCGCGAGCGCAGCGCGACCGTCACCGTCCGCCGCGATGGCGATGTGGTCGAGACGCGCACCGTGCCGGTCGGCACGCCGCAGCGCGTCGACATTCCGATCCCGCATGGCGGGGCGAATATCGTCGAGATCGAGGCTTCGCCGCTTGCCGGCGAGTTGACGCCAGTCAACAACCGCGCCGTCGTCACCATCGACGGCGTGCGCGACAAGCTGCGCGTGCTGCTGGTTTCCGGCGAACCGAATGCCGGCGAACGGACCTGGCGCAATCTGCTCAAGTCGGACGCGTCGGTCGATCTCGTGCATTTCACCATTCTGCGCCCGCCGGAGAAGCAGGACGGCACGCCGATCAACGAGTTGTCGCTGATCGCTTTCCCGACGCGCGAACTGTTCCAGCAGAAGATCGGCGAGTTTCAGCTCATCATCTTCGACCGCTATGCCCGGCAGGGCGTATTGCCGATGATCTATTTCGACAACATCACCCGCTATGTGCGTGACGGTGGGGCGGTTTTGGTCGCGGCCGGTCCCGATTATGCGAGCCAGACCAGCATCTGGCGCACCCCGCTCAACGCTATCCTGCCGGCCGAGCCGAGCGGCGGCGTCACCGAGCGCAGCTTTCACGCCCGCCTGACCGATCTCGGCAAGCGCCATCCGGTCACGCGCGATCTCGAGGGCTCGGCGAGCGATCCGCCGCATTGGAGTCAATGGTTCCGGCTGGTCGATACCGCCAATGCGACCGGGACGGCGGTGATGCAGGGGCCGGACAACAAGCCGCTTCTGGTGCTGTCGCGCGAAGGCGAAGGGCGCGTCGCGCTTCTTCTCTCCGACCAGCTTTGGCTCTGGGCGCGCGGCTTTCAGGGCGGCGGCCCGCATCTCGACCTGCTGCGGCGGCTCTCGCACTGGCTGATGAAAGAGCCGGAGCTGGAAGAAGAAGCGCTGCGGCTCAGCGTCAGCGGCCATCAGCTCCTGGTGCGCCGGCAGACCATGGCGGAGACCGTGTCCGACGTGACACTGACGTCGCCCGCCGGCACGACGCAGACGCTCAAGCTCGCGGCGACCGAGCCCGGCGCCTGGCAGGCAAGCGTTGCGGCCAACGAGCTCGGGCTATGGCGCGCGACCGACGGCAAACTCAACGCGCTGATCAATATCGGCCCGGTCAACCCGCGCGAGTTCACGGAAGTGACGTCGACCACCGACGTGGTGGCGCCGATCGCCAACGCCACCGGCGGCGACTCGCGCCGCCTCGACGAGGGCAGCGGCCTGAACGTGCCGCGCATTCTCACGGTGCGCTCCGGCGACACCTACAAGGGCGAGGATTGGATCGGGCTGAAAATGCGCGACGCGAGCGTCGTCCGCGGCATCGGCGTATTGCCGGTGTTCGCCGGATTCCTCGGGCTTCTGCTTCTAGTCGGCAGCCTCGCCGCCACCTGGGCGCGCGAAGGAAAGTGACTGGGCTTCGTCGTCAGCAGGCACATGGACGTGAGCGGAGCGCTTTCCAACATGCCCTTTGTCATTCCGGATTGCCGCGCAAGCGGCAAGTCCGGAATCCATAACCACAGCCCGAGCAGAATGGGCGGCGATTCAGGAATATGGATTCCGGGCTCGCGACTTCGTCGCGCCCCGGAATGACAGCCCACATCAACTCCCCCACTCGCCGCCGACCGTTCCTGATAGTCCCTCGGACGCGCCTTCGGCGAGTTCGGCGACCAGGAGGCGATCGGGATCGACCGGGCCCGGCATGGTGACGCGGCCGGGCGGGATCTTTTTGAAGCCGCACTTGCCGTAATAAGGCTCGTCGCCGACCAGGATCACCAGCCGATGGCCTTTGGCGCGGGCCTCCTCGAGCGCGCGCGCGATCAGGGCCTGACCGACGCCGCGGTCGCGAAACGGCGGCTCGACCGTCAGCGGCCCGAGCAGCAGCGCTTTCGCCTCGCCGATCCGCACCGGCGACAGCCGCACCGATCCGACCAAGAGCGTGCCGACGCGCGCGGTGAACGACAGATCGAGGCTGTGCGCCACTTGTTCGCGCAAGCGATAGGCGGTCTTGGCGTAGCGGCCGGGGCCGAAGGCACGCTCATTCAGCCGCTCGATCGCGGCCGCATCGCCCTGGGCCTCCGGCGAAATGGTCAGTGAAAGGTCGGTCATGAGCGCCGCGTAGCATCTGGGCCGGTTCGGGTCCAGATGAACGCATGGCGATCTGCGCTCGCCGGCCTGCCGGTCCCCGCGGAAATGACTACATAGGGGGCTCGCGCAATGGCCCGCGATCGACGGAGATGGTGATGGGATTGTTGGTGGACGGCGTTTGGCAGCAGGACTCATCCGGCAAAGAATTCGGCGCGCGCACCGAAGGCGGTCAATTCATCCGCAGGCCTACGGTATTCCACAATTACGTCACCGCCGACGGTAGTCCCGGCGCGACCGGCACCGGCGGATTTGCCGCCGAGCGCGGCCGCTATCATCTCTACGTCTCGCTTGCCTGCCCGTGGGCGCACCGCACGCTGATCTTTCGCAAGCTCAAGAAGCTCGAGGACGTGATTTCGGTTTCGGTCACCGAGGCGCTGCTCGGCAAAAAGGGCTGGGAATTCGGCACCGAGCCCGGCGCCACGCTCGACACGGTCAACGGCAAGCCGACGCTCGCCGAGATCTACGTGCTGGCCGATCCGCATTACAGCGGCCGCGCCAGCGTGCCGGTTCTGTGGGACAAGAAACAGCGCACCATCGTCAACAACGAATCCTCCGAAATCATCCGGATGCTCAATTCGGCGTTCGACGCGTTCACCGACGCGCGCACGGACTATTATCCGGCGAAGCTGCGCCCCGAGATCGATCGGATCAACGAGCTTGTTTATTCGACCGTGAATAACGGCGTCTATCGCGCGGGCTTCGCCACCACGCAGGTTGCGTACGAAGAAGCCGCGCGCGCTCTGTTCGCCACGCTCGATCAGATCGAGGAGCGTCTGTCGCGCCAGCGCTATCTCGCCGGGCGGCAGATCACCGAGGCGGATTGGCGGCTCTTCACAACGCTCATTCGTTTCGATGCGGTCTATTACAGCCACTTCAAATGCAATCTGCGGCGTATCATCGACTATCCGAATCTATGGAATTATCTGCGCGAGCTTTATCAGGTGCCGGGCGTCGCCGAGACCGTGAGCCTCGATCACATCAAGCGGCACTATTACGGCAGCCATCGCAACGTGAACCCGACCGGCATCGTGCCGATCGGGCCGGTGCTCGATTTCATGCTGCCGCACGATCGCGGCCGCTTCGGCTGAAAGAAGAAAGAGACAAAGACCGCCGCGCCGCGAAAGCACGGCGTTGCCGCGTTGCGAGCCGTCACCGGCGGTAATGGTAGGGACCGCCGCAATAGCCATAGAGTGCGGTGAAAGGATCGTATGGATCGCAGGCGTGACCTGAACCGTAGGAGTAGAGCGCTCCCAGCGGCGGGCCAAAAGGCAACCCGCGGCCGTTGGCACGCCAAGCATGCGGGTCCGCACGCCACGCGACACGGGCCCAATGGCCGGTGCGCTTGGCGGCGCCGCCACCCTGATCCAACGCCATAGCGCCGGTCGTCATCGTCGCCGCGCCAAGCAGCGCGGCAGCGGCAACGGCGAAAATTCTCTTTCGCATCGAATTCTCCCTACACGTCAAAACGAATAGGCACCGCACCGACCATGCCAACGTGCGCGCGGCATTGTTGTTTGCTGATATGACCAAATGACGCGGAGATGTTACAGTTCAGTAACAGCCGTCCCGCCGTGTTCGGCGCGCAGGCAGAGCGGGATGAGTTATGGTTCGATCGGCATCCCGCTCTAGCTTTTTGTTTGAGCATGATCTTTTCGGAAAACCGGATTCCACCCGTCGGGTCAAAGCCCGAGGGCAAGCTTTTCCGGATCATGCTTCTAGAGCAAAACTCACGATCGATTTAGAAAATGTCTGCGAGCCAGGAAAACCGCCGCGCCGGAGAGCGCGGCAGCTTTTGCATTGGGTGATGAGCGACTACCAGCTGTAGGAGTAGCCGTTGCAGGCGCCGTAAGCGTAGGCGTACGGATCGTACGGATTGCAATAGCCGTAAGTGTAAGGTGCATAGGCGTAAAGCCCGCCGAAGCCGAAGTCGCGGCGAAATCCATGGCGCAAGCCGCCATGACCCCAACCGGCGCCCCAATGGCCGCCATTCATTGCAATACCAGGCCCGGCGAAGCCGCCGGCGCGCGGACCCGCGAAGCCGCCGCCAAAATGTCCGCCGCCAAGACCGGCATGCGCACCGCCAAAGCCACCGCCACCGAAGCCGCCATGACCGCCGCCGCCACCACCGCCGTGGCCAGCCGCGAGCGCGCCAGTCGTCATCGCGGCCGTGCCGATTGCTACAGCCGTAACGAGCGCAACAACTTTATTCCGCATTACACTCTCCTTCACTTCCGACCGACCCGCCCGGAGCAGCAACGCTCGCACGACACGTTGGGTTGCTCACGCGCCGCCGCACCAAGACCAAATGACGCGGAGCGCGTTACCTGGCGGTAATGTCAGTCGACTGAAGCAGAGTGATCACCAAAGCTCGGCAATCGCCCTGCCCTGCATGACCTCGGCGAGACGCGCGCGTGTTGCGCGCGTCGTATCCTCCGGCAATGCATCGGGCGCAAAGAAGCCGTGCGCGATGATCTCATGGTTCGGCTGCGGCGGCGCGCTCTGGTGAAAGGAGCGAACGACGTACAGCGCGACATGATCGCGCCGCGAGGCGCGCCGGTTGAAATAGATGGCGAAGAAATCGGGCGGTTCGCCGAGCTCGATATTGCCTTCTTCGCGCAACTCGCGCGTCAGCGCCGTCATCAGCGTCTCGCCCGCTTCGACGCCGCCACCGGGCAGATGCCAGCCGGCGACGTAGCTGTGTTTGACCAGAAACACGCGTCCTGTGCCATCGAAGACCACCGCGCGCACACCCAGCGTCAGCCCGCGCGCGAACCGCCAGTAAAAATGGAAAAGCCGCCGCAGCAACGGTTCGAGCGATCGGCGGAGCGATTCAAACTGCATGAGGATTCCGCCGCTGTGGCGAGGTCTGCCTTACAGCCATTGCCTTGCTGGGAACCTCAGGCCCCGTCAAGGCGATGATGACGATCCCGGCCACGCATCGCTGCAACGCGCGCCTGCAAGCGCAATGATTGGATTGCGTCGCTCGGCACAATAGTTTAGAATTATTCTAATCTTTTGATTTCATCCCCAATCAGCGTCAAACGATGCCTGCCAAACGCTTTGCCGATCTGAACGAACAGGAAGTCCTGGCGCTCGCCATTTCCAACGAGGAAGAGGACAACCGAATCTACCGGTCCTTCGCCGACGGGTTGCGCGCCTCTTATCCGGAGACCGCGGCCATTTACGACCGGATGGCGCAGGAAGAGATCGGCCATCACGACATGCTGCTCGATCTCTACCGAAAGAAGTTCGGCGATTTTCTTCCCCTGATCCGGCGCCAGGACGTGAAGGGCTTCGTGGCGCGGCGTCCGATCTGGCTCAACCGCCCGCTCGGCCTCGACGCGGTGCGCAAATTTGCCGAAGAGATGGAATTCGAGACCGCGCGCTTCTACCGCAAGGCCGCAGAAGCCGCGCGCGACGATGCGGTGCGCGATCTGCTCACGCGACTGGCGGCGGCCGAAGACAGCCACGAGAAACTCGCGCAGGAGCTCGGCGAGAAGATCGAGCCGAGCGCGCGCGCGGCCGAGGACGAAACCGCGCGCCGCATGTTCGTGCTGCAATATGTGCAGCCCGGACTCGCCGGCTTGATGGACGGATCGGTGTCGACGCTGGCGCCGCTGTTCGCCGCGGCTTTCGCCACGCACAATACCTGGCAGACATTTTTGGTCGGGCTTGCGGCCTCGATCGGGGCCGGCATCTCAATGGGCTTCGCCGAGGCTTTGTCGGATGACGGCTCGCTCACCGGACGCGGCGCGCCGCTTGTCCGCGGCGTGGTCTGCGGCCTGATGACGACGGTCGGCGGGCTCGGCCACGCGCTGCCTTACCTCATCCCGCATTTCTATGCGGCGACCGCGCTCGCCTTCGTGGTGGTCATCGTGGAGCTTGCCGCGATCTCCTGGATCCGTACCCGCTATATGGACACGCCGTTCCTGCAGGCCGCCTTTCAAGTCGTGGTGGGCGGTGTGCTTGTGTTCGCAGCCGGCATTCTGATCGGCAGCTCTTAACCAACAAAGTGTATCTCTTCGAAAAATGGTTGTGACCGCGGCGAACCGCGGAGCATCATGCCGGAGCGCAACTCATCCAGGGTGAATTCGTTGCGCTCCATGAGCTATAGGTGGAGCATGATCTGTTCGGAAAACCGGTAGCCACTTTTCCGGATCATGCTCGATGTTCGTTCTCGCACATTTGTCCGATCTGCACATGGCGCTGCGGCCGCGGCTTCTTGAGCTCGCCGGCAAGCGCGGGCTCGGCTACATCAACTGGCATCGCGGCCGCAAATACATCCATCGCCGCGAGACGCTCGACGCGATCACGCGCGACTTGAAGACCGCCGGCGCCGACCACATCGCGGTGACCGGGGATTTGGTCAATCTCTCGCTGCCGATCGAATATGCCGCCGCCCGCGCCTGGCTCGAGACGCTCGGGCCGCCGCACGATGTCACGGTGATCCCGGGCAATCATGACGCCTACGTGCCGGATGCGTTGGGCGGCCCGGAGAAGGCCTGGGGCGATTACATGCGCGGCGACGATGGCGCGCCGAGCGGCACCTTCCCGTTCGTGCGCCGGCGCGACGGCGTCGCGCTGATCGCACTATCCTCGGGGCTGCCGACCGGGCCGTTCATGGCGACCGGACTCGTCGGCGAGGCGCAGCTTGCGCGCTTCGCGCAGGCGCTCGAGCAAACAAGCGGACTGTTCCGTGTGGTGCTCATTCATCATCCGCCGGAGAGCCCGCCCAGCCGGCATCTGCGGCGATTGGTCGACGGCCCGGAATTTCGCCAAGTGCTCGCGGCGCACGGCGCCGATCTCGTCCTGCACGGTCACGATCATTGCCGCGCGATCACTGTGGCTTGACGGACCCGACAAGAAAATTCCGGCGGTCGGTGCGCCTTCGGCCTCGGCGCGCACGGCGCATCGCCATGAGAATGCCGCCGGCTATAACCTTTTTCAGATCGTGATGCAGGGCAATGCCTGGCGCTGCGAAATGGTGGCGCGCGAGCGCAGCGGCGACGGCAGCATCGGCGAGGTCGAACGGCAACGGTTGTTGTGAGCGTTTATACGTGCCTCACACATGGCCGGCTGCCAGGAGAGCCACAATCAGCAGTGCGATCGCGCCAAGCACGAAGCCGAGCACAAACGCTCCCCATCCGCGCCGCCGCCGGCGGCGCAGCGCGCGCGCGGCTTCCGGCCGGGCGATGCGCGTGATGAATTCAGGGTCTTCGTCGAGCGCACGCTCACGCTCGACCAGGCGGCGCGCCACATAATCCGTCACCGCCTTCGCGATGTCGGCAATCTCGTGCGACTCCGCCATGACGCGGCGGCCGACGCGCGTATCGTGCAGGAAGCGGTACATGCGCTTGTCGCGCCCCATGGCGACATGGGCGACCGCGTCGATCCAGAGCCGTGGCGTGTCGCCCCGGCTCACGCCGCGGTCGAACAGATCGACCTCGGACCGGATTTCCCTAAATAGCGGGTCGAGCGCTTCGTTGAGGAGCTCGAGGCGCGCGACTTCGGCGTCGCGCAGATCGACCACGACGCTGGTGCGCTCCGCGGCTTCGATGCGCGCTGCGTGCATCGCGGCTTTGAGCGGCGATGGCGATTCGCTCTCGCCAGCCGCGACTTTGCTTTTTCGTCCCCACATGGCCCTGTCCCTCAAAGGCCGCACATCCCGAAAAGGCAAGATACATCAATGCGTACGGTTGCCAAAGGGCCCTTCGGAGCGAGCGGGCCGCGCAAATGGGGAAAATTCACCAGTTCCAGGCAGGTTTAGGCAGCACGGGCTCGCTTGCCGGCGCGCCTTCGTGCCGTGGCGCGCGACGGTCTGGGCGTGATCTTGGCAAGCTTCGAGGCGAGTGACTGTTTCGCAGTCTCCAACTCGTGGGCGGCTTGCAGATTCATCCAAAATTCCGCGGTCGTGCCGAAGTAGCGAGACAACCGCAATGCGGTGTCCGCCGTCAGCGCCGTTTCCTCTCTGACCAATCGCTCGACACGCGTGCGCGGCACGCCAAGTGCTTTCGCCAGTGCGTAAGGCGAAAGCTTCAACGGCAGCAAAAATTCCTCGCGCAAAACTTCGCCGGCATGCGGCGGCAGCAGACGGCGGACTGTCATTGTTTTTGATGAGGCACGACGCCATAAGGCCGTGCCCAGGCAAGCCCATCCTCGGTGCGTGCGCGCGGACGATATTCGCAGCCGACGAAGCCGGCATAGCCGAGCCGATCGAGCGCCGCGAGGATTGCCGGATAGTTGACTTCGCCCTCATCGGGCTCGCGCCGCTCCGGCACCGAGGCGATCTGCACGTGGCCGATCAGCGGCAGGTGCGCCTCGAAGCGGCGGATCAGATCGCCCGACACGATCTGCACGTGATAGAAATCGAACTGGATGCGCAGGTTCGGCGCGCCGACCTTGCGGACGATATCGGCGGCCTGCTCGACGCGGGTGAGGAAATAGTCCGGCCGGTCGCGCGGGTTGAGCGGCTCGATCAACAGCATGATGCCGGCCTTCGCCGCATCCGCGGCGGCGCGCGCGAGATTGGCGATGAACACTGTCTCGGCCGCCGGACGCTTTTCCGGCGGGACCACGCCAGCGAGGCAATGCACCGAACGCGCGCCGATGGCGACGGCGTAATCGAGAGCGCGCGCAAACGCAGCCTGCCATTCGCGCTCGCGGCCCGGCAGCGCCGCAAGCCCGGACTCGCCCTCGCGGCCGACCGGCGTGTTGATGCCAAGCTGCGTCAAGCCATGGCGCGCAAGCTCCGCCCGCACCGCCGCAGCGGCATGCTCATACGGAGTGAGAAGCTCCACGGCAGAAAAACCGACGGCCGCCGCGGCGCCAAAGCGCTCCACGAACGGCCGCTCGGCGAACAGCCAATTGAGGTTGGCGGCGAGGCGGGGCATGTCGCTTCTTTTTCCCGTCCAATGGTCCCGGGTCAATGTGGAGGCAACCGCTGATCAGGGCCTTTTCCGCCCTCTTCATATTGGGAAATAGCCCATTATATTGCCCACTACATGAGTGGGCCATTTTGTGGTTTACCCCTTTGCGCTCGTTTGGTTCGCTTAAACCTTAGGAAACCGTGCGCAACAGACACGGAACAACCCCGCACGGGTCGAGGAAACCTTAGGACGCGGCGTGCCATGAACGCGCAGCAATTACTCCAGGAAATCTCCGATTATTGCCGGTCAACGGGACTCGCGGAGTCCACGTTCGGACGGCGCGCCGTCAATGACGGCAAGCTCGCCTCGCGGTTGCGCAACGGCGGCCGCATCACCACCGACACACTCGATCGCATCCATGGATTCATGGCTGCTCATCCGCCACAGGGGCCCCGTCCAATCGTGATTGAACGATCCCATACGCGACCTGTAATCGCTGCAACCGCAGCGCAGATTCACCCGCTCGGCGTGCCGCCGCCCGCCGCCCCGCCCGCGCATGGTCCGGGCGAGCCGGACCCGCAACGCAATTTCCGCTTCTTCGACAACCGGCAGAAATATCTGCTGTTCGTCAATACCTGCAGCGAAAAGTGGGAGGTGGCGCACCGCGTCTCCGAGGAGCTTGCGCATTTGCACCCGCGCCCGCCGGCAGTGCGCGTCTTCGACGCCGGCGTCGGCGACGGCTCCGTGCTCACGCGCGTGATGCGCGCGATGCACGACCGCTTCTCGCACATGCCGTTCTACGTGGTCGGCAAGGAAATCAGCCTCGAGGACGTGCGGCTGACGTTGCAAAAAATGTCCGACCGCTTCTTCGAGCATCCCTCGACGGTGCTGGTGCTCACCAATCTCGCCTACGCGGACGCGCCGTGGCTGGCGGTGAAATCGCTCAATGCCGCCTCCAGCATGGTCTGGCACGAGCTGCCGCTCGCCGGCAATTCTGCGCACCGCTTCGAGCAGCAGATCATGGATCTCGAGCCGTTCCTGGCGCAGAATTGGAAAGCTGGCGTCAGTCCGCGCACCGGCAATCCGGTCTATGAGCGTCCGGTGGTGCTCGTCGTCTATCGCGAGGATCACCGCTTCCTGCTCGATCCGATCATTCCCAGGCCGGGCGGCACGCTCGCCAACTACGATCTGGTCATCGCCTCGCAACCCTATCGGGCGCGCGCCTCGCTCGAGTTCAAGGCGCAGCGCGTGGTGGCGCCGCTCGCGCGCGCGCTCGGTCCCGGCGGCCGGCTGATCGGCATTCAGTCACACGGCCACGATCCCGGCATGGAAATCATCCAGAAGGTGTGGCCGGGCGACAATCCGTTCCTGCACGACCGCCATCAGATTCTGAAAGCCGTGAAGCAGGAGCTCGGACCGGCCGGCCGCGACCTCAATTTCAACGCCTATGCCGATAACCGCTCGCTGTTCCGCTATGTGATGCACACACTGCCGTCGGAAATCTCCGAATCGATCGGCACGTCGACGCTGTTCGCCGCATGGAATGCGGCGATCTACGTGGCGCAAATCGAGGACGACCGGCTCGGCGGCGCGGTCGCCGACGGCCGCTACATCGACGCCACACGCGAAGTGCTGCGCGAGCGCGGCGGACTGTGGTTCTTCGACGAATCCTACGTGATCTCGCGCCGGCGCGCGTGAGGCGTTTCTTTTCCTCCCCCGCTAGCGGGGAGGTGTCGCGCGCAGCGCGACGGAAGGGGCAGGTATCCATGCTTGCACGAGCGGGAATGCCGCAGGCCCCCTCCACCGCCCGTTGGCATGGCCGATGGTTTGCATCGGCGTTCTTGCCTTTAAGAACGGCGGCCAAAGGCCGCCTATGCCCCCTCCCCCGCTGCGCTACGCTCCGCGGGGGCGGATAAGGTGACGGCCCTTCCCGTTCCAGATCAGAAACCGGCCGGCCCGATCGCACGCATCACGGCGCTGATGTCCGGCTTCTCTGTCGAAGCGACGCGGCCGTCGGCGGCCGACGTCGCCGGACTGAGCGTGCTCCGGCGCGGCACGCGCGTCTATCTGAGCGCGGTGCCGAACCGGCCGGCCGACGAGTCGCTTGCAGCCGCCGTGCAAATACGCGCCGCCGGCCTCGAGCCGGTGCCGCATGTGGCGGCGCGCAACTTCGTAAGCGTCGAAGCGCTCGATACATTCCTGGCGCGGCTCAATGGCGAAGCCGGCGTCGAAACGGTGCTGGTGATCGCCGGCGACCGCGCCGAATGCGGGCCATTCCGGCGCGCGCTCGACGTCATCGACAACGGCGTGCTGCGCCGGCGCGGCATCCGCAGCATCGGCATCGCCGGCTATCCGCAGGGCCATCCGCGCGTCGGCGACGACGAGCTCAACCGCGCGCTCGCCGACAAGATCGCCGCCGCGGAAGCGACCGGGCTTGCAGTCGAAATCGTGACGCAATTTTGTTTCGAGGCGAGAGCGATCCTCGATTTTGTCGCCCGCGTGCGCAGCTTCGGCTTCGAGCACCGCGTGCGCGTCGGGCTTGCCGGGCCGACGAGCCTCACATCGCTGATGCGCTACGCGAGCCGCTGCGGCGTGCGCACCTCCGCGCAAGGACTGGCGCGCCGCTCCGGCCTGATGCGGCAGATGTTTGCACTCACCACGCCGGACGATCTGATCCGTGCGCTGGCGGACGCCGCGCCGGCCGAAATCGTCCCGCACTTTTTTTCCTTCGGCGGCATTCCGGCGACCGCCCGCTGGGCGAGCGCCGTCGCCGACGGCCGCGTCACGCTCGATGCCGGCGACGGCTTTCGGATCGAAGCGCCGAAGTCGGACTCGGCGCGGTAGACCTTTCTCCTCCTTCGTGGCTGGCCGAGAGCCTCCAGGCGCGACAACACAGGCGACGCTATCGCAGGTACAAAAAGCTGCCCGTCAGCGGAACGAGTCGATGAGGGTGTCAGTGGTGCCGGAAGGTTTCACTGATGGCTTGCGTGCGGGCGATGGACATTTGCGCGGGCGGCGCGCCCGGGCTTCGATAATAGGCGCTCTCGCAATCCACGAGCCCACTATCGCTCAGCCGTCCGGTCCGGTTGTCGAACAGAACCCGGCGGCAGACTTTACCGTCATCCGGCACAAACAGGATGGAGCCGGTATAGATTTCATCGTCGCTCGGCCTCGCGGCCGGCTTCGCCGACGAGAGCTCAATTTTGGTTTCCGTTGCAGCAAAAAAGCCCGCTGCCAGTACGGCGATCACGGCGGCCACCGCCGTGATCCGACGCATGCGTTCGGATCTGCCGTTTCGCCTCTTCGTTCGTTGCCGCTGGCGACGCATGAACATTTCGCAGATTTGACGACGGGCGCTGGCACCCGATCCCGGCGCGTCCGGTAGCCCATGAAATTCGAAGGCTAGGTCGAATCGGTTAAGCGACGGTGAGGTCGAACCCGGTCATCTTCGCAAAAAATCGGGAGGTACGAGCGCCTGCGCCTCGCGCTCAATCGGTGCGAACGCGGATGGGTCCACTGAATCTTGGTCTTCCGAGCGAGCGGCAGCCGCAGAGCAGCCACAACCGGCAGGGCCTCGCCAAGGACGCCTAGGTGAACTATCTCTGGCGCGCCACAATTTCTGACGCGCCACAAACCCAACGCGCCATGACCCAAAACACTGAAAACGTCGACCTCTTCTCCCCCTACAAGCTCGGCCGGCTGGAATTGCCCAACCGGATCGTGATGGCGCCGATGACGCGCAATCGCGCCGGGCCCGGCGAAGCGCCTGGAGCGCTCGCCGTCACTTATTACGCGCAGCGCGCCAGCGCCGGACTGATCATCACCGAGGGCACGCAGATCTCCCAGGAAGGCCAGGGCTATCCGGGCACGCCCGGCATTTTCAGCCCGGAGCAGATCGCCGGCTGGAAGCGGGTGACCGACGCCGTCCACGCCGCTGGCGGACGCATCTTCGCGCAGCTTTGGCATGTCGGCCGGATCTCGCATCCGTCGTTGCAGCCGGGCGGCGCCGTGCCGGTTGCGCCCTCGGCCTTGCAGCCGCCGGGACAGACCATGACCGCGCAAGGCATGCAGCCTTTCGTCATGCCGCGGGCGCTGGAGACGCACGAAATCGCGCGCGTCGTTGACGACTATCGCCGTGCCGCCGCCAATGCCAAACGCGCGGGCTTCGACGGCGTCGAACTGCATGGCGCCAACGGCTATCTGGTCGACCAATTCCTGCGCGACAAAACCAACCAGCGCACCGACCGCTATGGCGGCAGCGCGATCAATCGCGCGCGCTTTCTGATCGAGGCGACCGAGGCTCTGGTCGCCGAATGGGGCGGCGACCGCGTCGGCGTGCGGCTTGCCCCGACCAATCCGTTCAACGACATCGCCGACAGCAATCCGGCGGCGACCTTCGGGTTTGCGGTCGGCGAGCTCAAGCGTTTCGGCCTCGCCTATCTCCACATCGTCGAGCCGCTGCCGAGCGACCCGGTCGCCGCCGGCGAGCGGCCGGACATTAAATTCTTTCGGCGGATTTGGCCGGGAACGCTGATGGGCAACAAAGGCTACGACCTCGCCCGCGCCAACGCGGCGCTGCGCGAAGGCGCCGTCGACCTGGTGTCGTTCGCCGCCCTCTTCCTCGCCAATCCGGACCTGCCCGAGCGCTTCCGCCGCGGCGCGCCGCTCAATCCGCCCGATCGCGCCACGTTCTATAGCGGCGGCGAAAAGGGCTACACGGACTATCCGGCGCTGCGCGGCATAAGCCCTCGCGTCATTCCGGGGCGCTGCCAACGGACCAGTCCTGAAATGGCAGAGACTGCTAAAGCGCGCGCCGTCATTCCGGGGCGCGCCAAAGGCGCGAGCCCGGAATCCATAACCCCCGGTCACGCGGCGGTACGCCGAATTCGGTCTGCGCGCATTGTGGTTATGGATTCCGGGCTCCGCGCTGCGCGCGGCCCCGGAATGACGCAACATGAATAAGATAGCTGTTTCAATAACTTACGACAATAGTGCAGTTCTGTGATTGGGATCACTTCGGGCCGGCAAGATGGCCGTTAGGGTTAACTTAACGATTGGGGATGGGAACAAGGGAGCCTCCAATGATCGCCGCCCTCGCCGCTATCGAATATCTCGGCCGGATCACCGACAAGTTTTTCGAGGCGCAGATGAAGCGCGCCGCGGTCCGAATCAAGGTCCGTTCGCAGTACTTTCCCCATGAGTAGGGTTTTAAGGGTTTCGTCCCTCGGTTAGTCCCCAAGATAAGTCCCCGATATCCTTGGCCGCGTAGTCGACGCCCACACTGGGCGCCCGCTCTCCGCGGCCCTTTCCTTTTTCATCGGGGCGCGCGACATGCGCGGTGCGTAAGCCCGCGGCGGCGGCCGCGGCTAGATCGCTGGAATGCGCCGCCACCATCATGCATTCGCGGGGCTCGAGATCGAACGCTTCCGCGGCGGCGAGATAGACGCGCGCCTTCGGCTTGTAGTCGCCCGCGACCTCCGCGCCCAAAATCGCATCCCAGGGAAAATCATTACGGCGCGCGAGGTCGACCATCAGCGAGATGTTGCCGTTCGAGACCGGCGCAAGCCAGAAGCGGCGTTTGAGGCGACGAAGGCCATCCGCCACATCGGGCCAGGCGTCGAGCCGGTGCCAAGCCAAATTCAGCGCGCGGCGGTCGCCTTCGCCAAGCGCAGCAAGCCCGAAGCGCGGCAGGATGAGATCGAGATTGCGCCGGTGCAAAACGTCGAGCTTGCAGAAGGGAATGCGGCCGGCACGCACCTCCTCCATGGCGCCCTGATATTCGCCACGCCAGGCGTCGGCGAAGGCGAACCAGTCGACCGCATGGCCACGCGGTTCGAGCAACACTTTCGCCTCGCGCGCGATCGAGGTGCGCCAATCGACCAGTGTGCCGAAGACATCGAAGAACAGGGCTTTGACCGCAAGCGTCATGGATGCTCAATCCGCCATCAAAATTCGCGGCGCATTCATCGCAAGCGTGACAGCGCCAGCGACGCGAAGCAAGCCACCGCCTCTGCGTGTGCGATAAATCGTTCCTCTGGGTGCACGCATAATCTGCTTACGCCACCCCCTCCCCCATGCTACGCATGCTCCCCTTTCCCGCGCCGCGGGGGAGGAAGACTTTGTCTCTTCCGCAACGTTCACACGACACTGGACGCAGATAGCCGACGAGCGGCCGCGTCCGCATTTCTTACGAGAATCAACATGGCCACAAAGCAAAAAAAGATTTCGCCGCGCACACGGTCGAAAACGCCAGCCAAACAGCCGCCATCGCGGCTGCCGACGCTTGCGCTCGACGATCTCACGGGCGAACAGCAAACGCTGGTCGACGCGATCAAATCCGGTCCGCGCGGACATTTCAACAACGAGGGACCGTTCGCGGTCTTTCTGCATGCGCCGGTTTATGGCGCGCTGGCGCAAAAGCTCGGCGGGCATCTGCGCTTCAATACCAGCGTACCGCCGCGGCTCTCGGAGTTCGCCATTCTCTGCACCGGGCAATTCTGGAAAGCGCAATACGAGTGGTACGCGCATTCAACGATTGCGGCCAAGCAAGGCGTGAAGGAATCGACCATCCGCGATCTGAAGGCGGGCCGTGCGCCCAAGTCGGCGCCGCGGGACGAGATGGCGATCTACGCCTTCATCAAGGAGCTTTACGCAACGCGGCGCGTCAGCAACGCGACCTATGCGCGCGTGCACAAATTTCTCGGCGATGCCGGCATGGTCGAGCTCACCGGGATCCTCGGCTACTACGTGCTGATCTCGATGACGCTCAATGTCTTCCGCATGCCGCTGCCGGAGGGCGAGGCGTTGCCGTTCAAGGAGCCGGCGGTGAAATGAATTTAACCGCTCATTCCCGCGCAGGCGGATATCCAGCAAGTAAGCACTGGGTCCCCGCTTTCGCGGGGACGAGCGGATCAGCCTGAGGGCGCAAGACAACCGATCAAGACCACCGCATCACTTCTGGCCGGGCTGCATCTGCATCATGTGGCCGCCGTGGCCTTCCATCATCATGGAGCCGCCGCCGGCCGGTGACGCCGGGCGCGGCCGCTCCCATCGCCAAGATCGCGAACTCGACTTTCACCGCGCCGGCTTTTTCGAATTGCAATGTCGCCTCGACCGTTTTGCCGGCTTCGAGCGCATGCTTGATGTTCATGAGCATCAGGTGATCGCTGCCGGGCTTGAGAGTCACCGTCTCGCCCGGCTTGATTTCGATGCCGCCTTCGACCGGCCGCATCTTCATCACGCCGTTGTCCATGCTCATCGTATGGATCTGGCATGCCGCCGCCGCGTCGCTTCCGGCGCAGCTCAGACGATCCGGCGCGGCGCCGTTGTTGGTCACCGTCAGATAAGCCGCGCCCGCGCTGGCGCCCTTCGGCGTCGCGCGCGCCCAGGGCTGGGTGACGTGGATCGAGCCGACATCGTAGTCGGCGGCCTGCGCTGCGGCGGGTGCGAACTGCAGGATGGCGATCGCCATCGCGCCGGCCAGGGTGCTTTGGATCAACGTGCGCGTGCGTTCCGTCATGGACATCTCCGGATTTGCCGAACAGCCTCTAGCGCAATTCGAGGCGGAAATGGTGTTCCATTGGAACATGCCCGGTTGGGCAGCCATGAAATCCGCCGAAAAGCACCTAGGCATGGCGGCGTTGAACTTGCCGGCATCCTTCGCTATACGGGCACCATGACCGGAGGGGCCCGCAGCGTTCGGGCTTGTACGGCGCTGCCCGGGCCGGCGGCGCCATTCATGCTGCAAGGGAATGAGCACGCCCGATGTCTGCCACGTTCGATAAAGTTGCTGATATTATTGCCGAAACCTGCGACATTCCGCGCGACAATATCAAGCCTGAAAGCCACGCGATCAACGATCTCGAAATCGACAGCCTCGATTTCCTCGATATCGCCTTTGCGATCGACAAGACCTTCGGCATCAAGCTGCCGCTCGAGCAGTGGACGCAGGAGGTCAACGACGGCAAGGCGACGACGGAACAGTACTTCGTGCTGCAGAACTTGAGCGAACAGATCGACAAGCTGATCGCGGCAAAAAGCGCCTAGAACGGGACCCGATCGCGTTAATCTGATCAAGGTCTCGATGTTACATTGGAGCATGATCTCCTCCGAAAACCGGTTTCCACGTTTCGGGATCATGCTCTAAAGGGCGCCCACCCATGCGTTTCGAATATTTCCAGATGATCGACCGCATCGCCGCGCTCGACGTGGGCGAGCGCACGGTGCGATCCGTCTGCAGCGTGCCGAAAGAGAGCACGATTTTCGAAGGGCACTTTCCCGGCTATGCGCTGATGCCGGGTGTGCTGCAAATCGAATGCATGGCGCAGACCTGCGGCTGGCTCGTCATCGCGATCAACCGCTTTGCCGCCATGCCGTTCCTCATTGCCGTCAAGGAAGCCAAATTCCGCAGCCCCGTGCTTCCCGGCGAAGAACTCGAGTTCGAAGGCAAGATCATCCACGAAGGCTCCGGCTTCACCGTGGGCGAAGCCAAAGGACGCCGCCAGGGTCGAACGGTCTGTGAAGCGCAGATCACCTACCGCGTCGTGCCGTTTCCGAATGCCGAACTGCGCCAGGCAATGGTGGAATGGGGGGAGCGTATCCACGTGCCGGTGAAAGATTTCTTTGACGAAGCTTCCAAGGAGCCCGGCACGTGAGCGACGGCCGTGAGGTGTGGATCACCGGCGTCGGTCTCATCACGTGCCTTGGCGAGGGGCTCGAGGCGGCGTGGGGTCATTTGGAGCGCGGCGATCCTCCGCCCTACGACGACAAGAGCTTCGCACCCTACATCGTGCATCCGCTCTGTGCGCTCAACTTCGACAAGCAGATCCCGAAAAAGAGCGACCAGCGCCAGATGGAGCTGTGGCAGCGGATGGGGGTCTACGCCGCCGGTCTTGCGCTTGCGGACGCGGGGCTCGCCGGCAAACCTGAGCTCCTCGACAACACCGACATGATCGTGGCGGCCGCCGGCGGCGAGCGCGACATTCCGGCCGACAGCGGCATTCTTACCGGCATGCGCAAGGTGACCGAGCGCGGGCCGTTTCTCAACGAACGGCTGATGAGCGATCTGCGCCCCACCCTGTTTTTGGCGCAGCTTCCCAATCTTCTCGCCGGCAACATTTCGATCGTGCACGGCGTCGTCGGTTCGTCGCGCACGTTCCTGGGCGAAGAGTCGGCCGGCATCGACGCCGTGCGCATCGCGCAAGCGCGCATCGCCGCCGGTCAAAGCGAATTGACGCTGGTCGGCGGCGCCTACAACGCGACCCGCTGGGACGTTCTGCTCATCTTCGAGCAGTCCGGCAGCACGCTGCGCGATCACTTTGCGCCGGTCTGGGATCGCGGTCCGCAGGGCGGCATCGCACTCGGCAATATGGGCGCCTTCCTGGTGCTCGAAAGCCGCGAGCATGCGCAGGCGCGCGGCGCGCGGGCGCGCGCTCGCCTGTCGGCGGTTGGCGCCGACCGCAATCGCCGCCAGCCCGGCGAGATCGAAGCGACGCTGCGCAAGGAATGGGCGGCGATCGCCGACAAGGTCGACCGAGCGCATGCGGGCGTGATTTCCGGCGCAGCGGGCCTTGAGCCCGCAACATCGGCCGAGCAGGTGGCGCTCAAGGAGATCGCCCTTCCCGTCCGCAATACCGGGACGTATATCGGTCATGGCGTCGAGACGCAGTTTGTGGCCAATATCGGCATTGCGTGCGCGGCGGTCGAGCATGGCAAGCTGTTCGCGCCCGCGGGTACGGGGGACTTCGGATCAAGTCCGCCCGATCTGTCGCAGGTGATCGTCACCGGCGTCGGCAACTGGCGCGGCGAAGGCCTCGCGCTGGTCGAGCGCGTGAAGTGAGTACTGAACGGCCCGTTTGAAGGAGAGCGGTATGACGACCGCAACACGCGATAAGAAAGGCCGCCCGATCATCGCGGTGACCGGGATCGGCGTGGTGACCTCGCTCGGCATCGGCACGTCCGACAATTGGGCGAAGCTCACCGGCGGCGTCTCCGGCATCCGCCGCATCTCGCGCTTTCCGACCGAAGGCTTGCGCACGACAATCGCCGGCTCAGTCGATGCCGCGTATCGAGAAGGCATGTCGCCGGCCGAGCTTTCCGAGCGGATCGCGCGCCTTGCCGGTGAAGAGGCGATCGCCCAGGCCGGCATCGGATCGAAGGGCCGCTTTCCCGGACCGCTCTTTCTCGCGCCGCCGCCGCTCGAAATCGAGTGGCCGGATCGCATCAAGATGGCGGAGATGGCGGCGGCGAATGCCGACACCGGCTATCCCGACCTGTTGCGCGTCGCCCACCAATACGGCAGCGCCCATGGGCCGTTCAAATTCGCCATCATCGGCGAAAATCTCGCCGAGCATTTCGGCACCGAAGGCTCGCCGGTTTCGCTCAACACCGCGTGCGCTTCGGGCGCGAGCGCCATTCAGCTCGGTATGGAGGCAATCCGCCGCGGCGAATGCGACGTGGCACTCGCGATCGGCGCCGACGCCTCGCTCACGCAGGAATCGCTGGTGCGCTTCTCGCTGCTTTCGGCGCTGTCGACGCAGAACGATCCGCCCGAGCGCGCCTCAAAACCGTTCTCGAAAAACCGCGACGGCTTCGTGCTGGCGGAAGGCGCCGCCGCTCTGGTGCTCGAAAGCCTCGAGCACGCGCGGGCGCGCGGGGCGCGCGTGCTCGGCATCCTCGAAGGCTATGGCGAGAAATCCAACTCCTTCCATCGCACGCGCACAAGCCCGGATGGCAAGCCCATCATCGCCACCATGCAGAAGGCGCTGGCCGATGCCGGCGTTGCGCCCGAGGACATCGACTATATCAACGCGCACGGCACCTCGACGCCCGAGAACGACAAGATGGAGCATCTCGGCGTGTCGGCCGTGTTCGGCGACCGCATCCGCGGCATTCCGATCTCCTCGAACAAATCGATGATCGGCCACACGCTGACGGCCGCGGGCGCGGTCGAGGCGGCATTCACGGTGATGACATTGCAAAGTCAGCGCCTGCCGCCGACCATCAATCACGCCATTCCCGATCCGACGATCCAGCTCGATGTCGTGCCCAACGTGGCGCGCGACGCCAAGGTGCACCGCGCCATCTCCAATTCGTTCGGCTTCGGTGGCCAGAATATGTGCCTGGTTGTGGCGCTGGAGCCGGCGTGAGCTTGATCGAACCGCAAACGGCTGTGTCTGCACAGACGATGCGCGCGCTGACACTCGTCGCCGACCGCAAGATCGAACTGCTCGATGTGCCGGCGCCCCCGCCCCCGGCGGCGGGCGAAGTGCAGATCGGCATCAGGGCGATCGGGCTCAATCATCTCGACGTCTGGGGCTGGCGCGGCATGGCGTTCGCCAAGCGCAAGCTGCCGCTGGTCGTCGGCGTCGAGGCGGCGGGCGAAATCCGCGCCGTCGGCCCGGGCGTCTCAGGCTTTCGCGTCGGCGATCCGGTCGTCGCCTATGGCGGGTTGACCTGCGGCACCTGCAAGGCCTGCCGCGAAGGCCGCGACAATCTCTGTGAGAACGTCGCCGGCGTCATGGGATTTCATGTCGACGGCTTCGCGCGCGATCTGCTCAACATGCCGGCACGGCTCGTGATCCCGGTGCCGGCGGGCATAAGTTTCCGCGACGCCGCCTGCGCGCCGATCGCCTACGGGACCGTACAGCACATGCTGTTCGACAACGCCAAGCTCGAGCCCGGCGAGACCATTCTGGTGCAAGCCGGCGGCTCCGGCATCGGCACCGTCGCGATCAAGATGGCGAAGGCGATCGGCTGCACGGTCATCACCACCGTGGGCGACGACGAGAAAGCGGTGAAGGCGAGAGCGCTCGGCGCCGATCACGTCATCAACTACCGCACCGACCGTTTCGAAGGCGTGGTGCGCAAGCTCACCGGCAAGAAGGGCGTCGATGTCGTTTTCGAGCATGTCGGTCCCGACACGTTCAACGGCTCGCTCCTGTGCCTCAAGCGCGGCGGCCGGCTCGTCACCTGCGGCTCGACGTCGGGCCAGTCGACGACCATCAATCTGTTCCAGCTCTATCTGCAGCAATATCGCATCTTCGGATCGTTCGGCGCTTCGATGCGCAATATCCGCGACAGCCTCGACAAGATGGCGGCGGGGCTTCTGCCGGTGATCGATACGGAAGTTCCGCTCGCCGAGTTCGATCGCGGTCTTGCCCGCCTCGAAAGCCGGCAGGTCTTCGGCAAGATCATCGTTTTGTTCTGATGCGGCGGGCGCGCTGATGGCCGAGCGGAGCCGCGCACAGCTTTTTCTGGATTCGATCGTCAGCGCGGTCGTCGCCGGCTTCCTGGGCGCGATCAAGCGCCTTGACCGAAGGCGCAGCGCCGATTTCGCCGGCGCCCTGATGCGCCGGATCGGACCGTTCCTGCCCGAGCATCGCGTCGGGCGCGATAATCTGCGCGCCGCCTTTCCGCAAAAGTCCGAGGACGAGATCGAAAAAATCCTCGCCGGCGTGTGGGACAATCTCGGCCGCATCGCAGTCGAGTTCGCTCATCTCGACGAGTTCTGCATCGCCGATTTCGGCCGGCAGACACCTGACGTCATCACCTACACGCTGGAAACCAAGATCCGCTACGACACGATGGCGGCGAGCGGCCATGCGATCCTCGGCTTCGCCGCGCATCTGGCCAATTGGGAGCTTCCCGCGGTCGTCGCCAAGACGCTCGGCACCAACGGCGCCATCCTCTATCGGCGGCCGAATATCGCTGCGGTCAGCGACATGATCGTCAAGATGCGCGAGCCGCTGATGGGCTACCTGATACCGAACAGCCTCGCCGCACCGGTGCAGATGGCGCGGCTTGCGGATTCCGGCGCGCACGTCGGCATGCTGGTCGACCAGCATTACACCAAGGGCGTGGAAGTGATCTTCTTCGGCCGGCGCTGCATGGCCAATCCGCTGATCGCGCAATTGGCGCGGCAAACCGGATGCCCGATCCACGGCCTGCGCGTGATCCGCAATCCCGACGGCAACAGCTTCGTGGCCGAGATCACCGAAGAGATTGTGCCGGTGCGCGATGCCAACGGCGAGATCGACCTGACCGGAACCATGCAGGCGATCACGTCGGTGGTCGAGCGCTGGGTGCGCGAAACTCCCGAGCAATGGCTCTGGCTGCACCGCCGCTGGCGCTGAGGCTCGAGGCGTGCACTCATAAAATCGCGAGTGGTAGTGGCGACCCGATCGATGTCTGCTTGGGCCCACTTTCCGGACTCAAGTCGGACATCTCCCGAGGTCCGGGAAGGGCCGATGTGTGGACGGCTCCGAGTTGGCAAGGACTTTCTTCACGAGTGCAGTGTTGGTCGGTGCGGCCATGTGTTCGGCCTCTATTAGTGCGGTTCACGTGACCGCTGGCCATAATGCCCTCCGCGGATCAGGTCCCGGTCAAAAGGACGCATTCGAAAATGCTCTGGCCCTTGTGGGTTGTCCTGATCGCCGGATCGACCGGCTCTGCATTACGTGCTGTTCGCCCTCCCAACCTTCACATCACGTCGGATGCCCGGTGTGATCTCGTCAAGCCGCGAGCGCGGCTGGTTCCTTATAGCGTTCGCCCTTCGCCATCATCGCCGACGCTATCCTTGCGATCTTGTTGGCGAGTGCGATGGCTGCGATCTTCGTGGGTCGCCGCGTCAGCAACACTGTGAGCCAAGGCCGATGCCTGGTGCTATGGGTTTTGGCATGCGGATCACTGCCAGCGCGCCAGTCGTTAACAGGCTGCGCAGATAGCGATCACCGCGTTTGCTGATATTGCCGAGCCTATCCTTACCACCGCTCGAGTTCTGCTTGGGGACGAGCCCAATCCAAGCCGAGAAGTCCCTTCCCGACCTGAAAGCCCTCGGATCAGCGACGCTGGCAACCAAAGCGGTCGCCAAAGCCGGACCGACACCGGGTATGTCGTCGAGCCGCCGGCTCTCCTCATTGGATCGGTGCCAAGCCCTGATCATACGATCGAACTGCAGGATCTGTGCCTTCAGCGTCCGCAATTGGGCACCGAGAGCGGCAACACACGCACGGGCAATCTCGGGCAACCGCTTATCATTTGTATCGGCAGCAACCCCGAGCAATTGCTCGATACGCTGCGGTGCGGGCGCTTGGGCGCAGCGTAGAACCCTTCGCGTTGAAAGTGCTCTTTACATGGCTGCCGCCTGCGTTCGCCAGAGATGCACGAACTGGCGAACGACTGTCGCTCCTTATTGGAAAAGAGCCGTATTGAGGCTCCTGCGCTCTACCAGCTTTACCGTGCAATAGACGCCTATGTGACGTAAACGCCTCGGTTCGCGCTCCAGCAAATTCAAATGCGAGATATGGGGGGCAATCGTGTCGGAAACTTTGCGCTCGGGCACCAGACAACTCAGCTACGCTTCCGTTCCGGGTCATTTTCGACCGAGGCAGCGAACTCTGCCGCCCGGTCCACTTCCGCTTCGCCCCGAAAGCTGACGTCAGGTCCCTACGAGACATTGGTTGCGATGGGCCAGCAAGGGACGTGGCTGTGGTCACGGCAATCCCTTGTATATCCGCCCGCCCTTCATGATAACCTTAAAGTTCTTGGCGGGGTCGGCGATCAGTTTGATATTCTCCAACGGGTTGCCCTCGACCAGCAGCAAATCGGCAAGCGCGCCCTGTTCCACGACGCCGAGCTTCCCTGCATACGGACTACGCTTGCCGGACAATGCAAGTAGTTCAGCGTTAGTCCTGGTCGCCGTGGCGAGCGCTTCGGCGGGACTGTACCAGCGGACAAGCGAGGCAAGAATTGCCCCCTGCTGCTGTGCCAGTACTTGGGAGAACAGGACATCGCTGCCCCACGCGGTCTTGATCTTGTATTTTTTCGCCAGCTCGTAGGTCCGGGCTATGCCGGGCCAGACCTCATCAGCCTTGGCTCGTTGCACTGAGCCTGGCGGAAAGCCTTGCCTCAACTCCTCGGGAAGAGGCTGCAGACTTAGCCATATGCCCTTCTCGGCAATCAGTTTGGCGGTGGCATCGTCCATGAGGAAGCCGTGTTCGATACACTTCACACCGGCGGCAATGGCCCGCTGGATTGCCGTTGGCGTGAACGCGTGCACGGTAACGTAAGTGCCCCAATTCTCGGCCGCTTCAACAGCCGCCCGCAGTTCCGGCTCCGTGAAGGTCGACACATCGATCGGACTGAACGGCGAGGAAACACCGCCGCCGGCCGTTAGCTTGATCTGGGAGGCACCTTGCATGAGTTGCTCCCGGACGCGGACGCGGACCTCGTCGGGGCTGTCGGCGACCATGCTGCCGCCAATCTGCTCCATTCGGCTGAGCATACCGCCGATCGTCCGTGGCAGTTCCGACAACTGGCGGAAATCCCCGTGTCCACTCGTCACCGTGATCATTGCTCCCGAGGGATAGATACGGGGCCCCGCGATCAACCCTCCGTCGAT
Organism: uncultured Alphaproteobacteria bacterium; assembly: GCA_963845075.1. GTDB lineage: Bacteria > Pseudomonadota > Alphaproteobacteria > Rhizobiales > Xanthobacteraceae > BOG-931. Next base: position 164,691 of record CAWJRE010000055.1, read on the forward strand.
GGCGGCCTTCAGTCCGAATACTGGACCACCAACGTCGCGGACGGTGGTGAAGCCGCGCATCAGTGTGTCGGTCGCCTCAACGCCGGCCGCAATATTGTTGTATCCGGCATCTCCGACGATTGCCTGAGCAGGATTCGGTCGGATCAGCATGGCATGCCAGTGGGCGTCGATCAGTCCGGGCATCAGCGTTCGCCCATTACCGGCGATTACGGTCACGCCCGGCTCTGCGGCAATCGGCTCGGTCGAGATGCGCTCGATGATATTGCCTTTGATCAGCACATTGGACGGTGCGGAGAGTGAAGCGCCTTTGCCATCGAAGATGCGCACATTCTCGAACAACGTCGCGCCTGCATCATTCTCTGGCGGGTTGCCTTGCGAGTGAGCGGCGGACGCAAGCCCAACGGCCATAAGCAGAAGCGCGGCGGCGAAAATCCTTCGTGACATCGAATTCATTTAGCTTGCCCTCCCAGCACACGTTTACGGAGCGTTCGCAGGTCTCATGCTTGGCAGGCAGTTCGGCATAATGTTGACCTACATCAACATTTCGCACCTTAGCGGGTTTCATCGCACGACCCGCTTGCATGCCCGATGGCAGTCGTGCGGCCATAGGACATTGGGCATGTCTCAAATGGGTCTTTCAGCGACTTTTTGAGCGTGCGCCAGCCATTTCCGCTTTGCCCCCGATTTCAGACGTATTGCTGTCTCGCAGCAAACGACGTTCAGGGCCAACAAGAGACGATCATGTCGGATCGTATTGACCTAGATCAAAGTATCGTGCCGTGAGTGTTAGATAGTTTAATGGCATACCGACGGCTTCGTCGGGCAATCGGTGACGCACACCCAACAGCTGAAAAGCGGGTGCGACATGACGGTAAGACACATACTCCAGCAGAAGGGCCGGAATCTTTGGACCATTGCTCCGGATGCTACGGTATTCGATGCCCTAGCAAAGATGGCTGAAAAGGACGTCGGTTCTTTGATCGTGATGGACCGCGAAAAATTGATCGGCATCATCACCGAGAGACACTATTCGCGGAACGTGATTCTCAAAGGCAAAACGTCCCCCACCACGCTGGTCATGGAAATCATGGACCGAAACGTTGTCCATGTGCGGCCAGACCACCCGGTGGAGCTATGCATGGCTCTGATGACTGAGAAGCGTGTGCGGCATCTGCCAGTGCTCGAAGGCGACAAAGTGATGGGAATTATCTCGATCGGCGATTTGCTCAAAAGTATAATCTCCAAGCAGAAATTCGTTATCGACGAACTTGAACACTACATTCACGGCTAGCGCGGGCGCGTTCCCGCTCCGCAATTGCCCCGCGGCTCGACCGCGACGCTTGGCAGCAGACCAGGTCGGGCCGGGCTTACAGGCCAGTCACGAAACGGGCCATGATGACGATGGTCAAGACCTGCATCGTCCCTTGCGCGCCAACGGCAAAAAAGTAATTGCGCATCGTCCGGCTGATCTTGGCAAGGTCGGGATCGGGTCGGCGCAACTGGATACAAACCCTCAAATTAGTCGGCAGCAGGTAGCCGAGGCCTTATGACCACAGGTCCTAGGCCGCCATCCGGCGAAGATCACCAGCCGTTCGGCTTCACGTGATCGTAGGGATTGGGTCCGTATGGCGTCACGCCGACGATCGCACCGCCGTTCCAGGGTGCATTGGCGGGACCGCCGAGACCCCAGGTCTGGACCAGGCCGCCATAGCCCCACTGATTGCGCACCGTCGGTTGAAAGAAATATCGGCAGTTGCGGGCCAGGCACTGCGCTTGCGCCGTGCTCACGGCGGCCACGGTCGCCGCGCTCAACGCTGCCAGCGCCAGACTTGCACACAGGAGGGTTTTCATCACGCCACGCTACAAAGCCGTTTGCCCAAGGGGCTCGCGGCGTTACTCGGACTACGCCAAGTCACGCTGGCATGAATTGATTAGTGGAGCGTTACGGCGATTGCTTAAGGCTTGGTCACCACAGGCTAAGCCTCTACAGGCCTGGTCACTATTTGGGGGGCATGGTCTCGTTCAAGATCGTCCACGCGGCATCGTCGGGACAGCGCACCGGAAACGCGTCGTAAGGCGCATTGTCGACCGGAGAATCGGTGATCATTTTCGGCGTCACCAGGATCTTTGCGATCTTCTTCGTATCCGGCTTCGGCTCGCTCTTGGAGTCGGCTTTGAGATCCGGCTTGGAATCGGTTTTGGCCGCGCCTTTGGGATCGAGCGTGTATTTGATGGTCAGCACGCCGGCGAGGATCGATCCGTCGCTATGAATATTTTTGATCTCGCAGGTGTCGACCTGCTTATCCCGGTCGAAGGTGCAGCGGCCGACGGTTTCGACTTCGCGCTGGGAAAGCCCCATGTCGCGCTTCTGCGTCCGTAACCCGATGAAGTGGCCGTCGGCAAAGCGGATCTCGAGATGCGCGCGACAAGCCGCGACGATGTCGGATGCCGCCACCGGCTTGCGCGGGAACGACCAAAAGCCCGGCGCGATCGGGCTTTCGGTAAGCGCCGTCTGTGCCGACGCCGACGTGCCACAAAATGCGCTGGCAAAAATCGCCACCACCGCTACGCCCAAGCGTCTCGTCATGATTGCCCCCACTACAAGTCCGCGCACGATAGCGCCGTCAGATCATCGGCAGCCGCGTGATGATGGGGAACCAATAACGGAATTTTGCCGTCGTGCCGAGGAATTCGCCGAGCGCCTCGACGGCCGGCCGTCTTGACCAGACCGGATTTAAACGTCGCGCCGGGATTCCGCCGCGCAGTTAGGCGTTCAACGCTGGCCCGGCGCTTTCACCGATCACTTCATCGGGCACTTGTCGTGGTAGCGGTCCTGGTGATCCTTCAGGATCGTCGCGACGGTTTTGATCTCGTAGCTGCCGTCGGGCTTTTTCACCGTTTCCTGAAGATAGAAATCCTGAATTGGAAAGTGATTGTTGCCGTAGCGGTAAGGGCCGCGCACCGAGGCATAGTCGGCTTTTTCCATTGCCGCGCGGAGCCCGTCCTTGTCGGCGAGATTGCCTTTGACGCCGACCACCGCGCTATTGATGAAATTCGCCGCGTCGTAGCCCTGCGCGGCATAGAAGGACGGGTCGCGCTTATAGGCGGCGCGGAAGCCCGAGACGAATTTCTCGTTGGCGGCATTCGGCAGATCGATCGCCCAATGGCCGGCGGTCGCGATGCCGAGCGCGAGTTCGCCGATCTTCGGCAGTGACAGTGCGTCGATCATGAACGCCGTGTAAAGCGGGATCTGCCCCTTCAGGCCGGACTGAGCATATTGGGTCAGGAACTGCGCACCCGCCGCGCCCGGATAGAAGGCGAAGATCGCGTCGGGCTTCGTCGCGCGCGCTTTGGTCAATTCGGCGGAGAAATCGAGCTGGCCGGGCCAGGCGGTATATTCCTCGCCGACGACTTGGCCCTTGAAGTTCGCCTTGACGCCGGCGGCGACGTCCTTGCCGGCGGCGTAGTTCGGATCGATCAGGAACAGCGTCTTGACGCCCTTTTGGTTCAAGTATTCGCCGGTCGCCTGCGCGGCCTGATCGCCCTGCCAGGAGACCGAGAAGAAGTATGGCGAGCATTGCTCGCCGGCAATCTGCGAGGGGCCGGCATTGGCGCTGATGATGAAGGTCTGCGAATTCACCGCCGGCAGCAGCGACGCCAGCAGTACGTTCGAAAAGCCATAGCCGGTGAGAAAATTGACGTGGTCGGATTCGATCAGCTTGTCGGTCTTCTGCTTGCCGACCTCCGGCTTCTGTGTGTCGTCCTCGAAGAGCACCTCGACCGGCTTTCCGGCCATCTGGCGGCCGAGATGCTCGAGGCCGAGATTGAAGCCGTCGCGCATATCGTTGCCGATCGCCGCGGCCGGACCGCTGAACGTGCCGACGAAACCGATCTTGACGGTGTCCGCCGCCAGCGCGGCTGGTATGGCCGCCGGCGCCATGCACGGCAGGGCAACGATCGCGGCTACAAGCCACGTTCGCGTTTTACGCATGTCTCCTCCCAGTGCGGCGCTTTGCTTAGGTGGCGCCGTCACCGCGAACTATGGGTGAGCGCGCAATTGTTGTAAATGCATGACAAGGCGGGCCGGCAACGGAACGCGGGATACTTCGTCTCCTCTCCCCTGGTCCCAATCGGTCGCCGAATCCCATTGGATCGCCTTGTTCCATTCGCTCGGCCTTTTGCCCAAATTTGCGTCAGCACGCGTTCCCACATGCGTCCCTTGAGGCGCGCGCAGTGGATTATTCTTGACGATCACTTAAGTGTTATTCGCGAGAACCGCTGCGTTCGGGCGCCAGAGCCCTATATTTGGGTTCATGGTCCGTCCGCTTTGCCGCTTTTTCGCACCGAGTAACGGCAGGTCCGGGCCGGCCTGGGTCTTTTCGCAGACCCGGCATCCAGAATTCCCGCAACAAGATTTGCGCAAGAACAAGTCTCAAACGAACCGGCGATTGGGGCGCTAAGCGGCCGCGTCAGGCATCGACTTGCCGACGGTCCGCAGCCGCACCACCTGGGAGGACTCCTGAGGCAGCGTGGCGCAGCGGATCTGCGTCTTCAGGGCGGTAGCTCTTCGGCAGATTGAGACTTGAAGCATGGGCATCGTTCGTTTTGCTCTCAGATTCCCCCACACTTTCTACGTGGTGGCCGCGCTCGTCGTGTTTCTCGGCTCGGTTGCGATCGGAACGATGCCGACCGACATCTTCCCCGAGATCAACATCCCGGTCGTCACCATCGTCTGGCAATATACCGGGCTCAGCACCCCGGAAATGGAGCAGCGAGTCACGACCTACAGCCAGTATGCGCTGTCGTCGAGCGTGAACGGCATCCAGGATATCGAAGCGCAAACCCTCAACGGCATCTCGGTCCAGAAGATCTTCTTCCAGCCGGACGTCAATCTCGATCTGGCGATCGCGCAGATCGTTTCCGCGACCAACTTCATCCGCGTGCTGATGCCGCCGGGGATTCAGGCCCCGGTCGTGGTCCAATACAACGCCTCGAGCGTTCCGGTGCTGCAGGTCGGACTGTCTTCAGACACGCTCAACGAGCAGCAGCTCTACGACTACGGCATCTACCGTCTGCGGCAGCAACTGGCGCCGATCCACGGCGTCACGCTCCCGACCCCGGCCGGCGGCAAGTATCGGCAGATCATGGTCGATATCGACCCGCTCAAGCTGCAGGCGAAAGGACTGACCCCGCTCGACGTGGTCAACGCAGTCAACGCTCAGAACCTGACGCTGCCCTCGGGCCTGGCCAAGATCGGCGACACGCAATTCACCGTGCGCACCAACGCGGTGCCGACCAAAATCTCCGACCTCAACGACATCCCGGTGAAATACATCAACGGGCAAACCGTGTTCGTGAAGGACGTCGGCCAGGTGCACGACGGCAACGCCGTGCAGCAGAATGTCGTGCGCACCGACGGCCGGCGCTCCGTGCTGCTCAGCATCATCAAGAACGGCAACGCGTCGACGCTGGCAGTGGTCAATGCGGTCAAGCAGGCCCTGGTGATCTCGCGCAAGGCGGCGCCGCCCGGCATGCAGATCAAGGAGCTGTTCGATCAATCGGTGTTCGTCAAAGCCTCGATCGTGGGACTGTTGCGTGAAGGCGCAATTGCCGCCGGGTTGACCGCGCTGATGATCCTGCTGTTCCTCGGGTCGTGGCGGTCCACCATCGTCGTCATGGTCTCGATTCCACTCGCGATCCTTTCCTCGCTGATCGTTCTGTATTTCCTCGGCGACACCATCAATACGATGACGCTCGGCGGGCTCGCGCTCGCCATCGGCATTCTGGTCGACAACTCCACGGTCACGATCGAGAACACGCACCGGCTGCTCACCGAAGAGCACCAGCCGCTGCCGCGGGCGACGCTGCACGGCGCCGCCGAAATCGCCGTGCCGACGCTGGTTTCGACGCTGGCGATCAGCTGCGTGTTCGTTTCGGTCGTGTTCCTCCACGGTCCGGCAAAATATCTCTTCACCCCGCTCGGCTTGGCGGTGGTGTTCGCGATGCTGGCGTCCTACGCCTTTTCGCGAACGCTGACGCCGATCACCATCGGCTTGCTGCTCAAGGGCGAACGGCACGGGCCGGAGGCTTCGCAAGGCTGGTTCGGGCGCCTGTTCGCGACGTTCGAGCACGGCTTCGAAACCATGCGCGCCGCCTATGCGGAGCTTCTGCACACGCTCTTGACGCGCCGCCTGATCGTACCCATTGCCGCCGTGCTCGTGCTGGCGCTTGGCGGCACGCTGTTCATGTTGGTCGGCCGCGACTTCTTTCCGATCATCGACGGCGGCCAGATTCAGCTGCACGTGCGCGCGCCGGCCGGAACGCGCATTGAAAAGACCGAGCAGATTTTCCAGGCAGTGGAGGACAAGATCCGGGAGGTCATCCCCGAGGACGAACGCGAGTCGATCGTCGACAATATCGGCCTACCGCAGCGTTCCTACAATTACGCCTTCGGCGACGGCACCGCGACCGGCCTCAACGACGGCGTCGTGCTGGTCTCGCTGAAAGAAGACCACACGCCGACCATCAACTACATCCGCAAGCTCCGCGAAGTGCTGCCGGCGGCCTTCCCCGAATGCGTGTTCTACTTCCAGGCCGCCGACATGGTGACGCAGATCCTCAACTTCGGCATCTCGGCACAGATCAACGTGCGCACCGTCGGCTACGACCGGACCAAGAATTTGCGCGTCGCCAAGGAGCTGCAGCGCCGGATCGCGGCGATCCCAGGCGTCGCGGATGCGCATTTGCAGCAGGAGGTCAACGCGCCGGAATTCTTCGCTCAGATCGACCGGGCACGCGCCACGCAGTTCGGCCTGACGGTGAACGAGATCGCGCTCAATCTGAACACCAGCCTGAGCTCGTCGGAGCAGGTGTCGCCGAATTTCTGGACCGACCCGAGCAACGGCACCCCTTACTACATCACGGTGCAGACGCCCGAATACAAAGTGGCCTCGATCAACGACCTCAAGAACACGCCGGTCACCAAGTTCACCAGCGTGCCTACCCGAAATCCGGTGCCGGGATTGCTCAGCAACGTCGCCACGCTCACGCGCGACAGCATTCCGACCAACACCAATCAGGCCAACATCCAGCCGGTCTATGAAATCTATGCCAACGCCGATGGACGCGATCTCGGCAGCATCTCCGGCGACATCTACAAGATCGTGGCGGAATATCAGTCGCAACTGTCGCCAGGCAATCGCATCGAGGTCATCGGCCAGATCGAAAGCATGAACTCCGCGTTCCGCGATCTGGCGATCGGCATCCTGTTCGCCGCGGTGTTCGTCTATCTGCTCATGGTGGTGAATTATCAGAACTGGGGCGACCCGTTCGTCGTCATCCTGGCGTTGCCGGCGACGTTTTGCGGCATTGTCACGATGCTGTATATTACCGGGACGACATTGAGCGTGCCGTCGCTGATGGGAGCCATTATGGCCATCGGCGTGGCGTCGGCGAATTCGATCCTGCTCGTCACTTTTGCGCGCGAGCAGCAACTTGCCGGCGCTCCGGCCTTCGACGCGGCGATCGCCGCCGGCCGCACCCGGATCCGGCCGGTGCTGATGACCGCCGCGGCAATGATCGTCGGCATGGTGCCGATGGCGATCGGCGGCGCCGGCGAAGAGCAGAATGCAGCGCTGGCGCGGGCGGTGATCGGCGGCCTGTTGTTTGCAACGCCGACGACGCTGCTGGTGGTGCCGTATCTGTTTGCAATGCTGCGCAAGGGCAACGATGGCAAGCCGGCGCATGGCGTGTTCGAAGAGGAGCTGGAATGAACAAGGTCGAGCGGCCCCCGACGCCCGATAGTCCGACAGAAACGCCGCAACTGCCGCCGGACAACGAGCCGCACAAGGCGGCACCGGCGGCGAAGTCGCGGGCCGGACGCCGCATCCTGGGCATCGTGGTATTGCTGCTGCTGGCCGGCGCCCTGGGCATCGGCGTCTGGCGGCACCACAGCCTGAACGCGCAGGTGATGGCGACGGCGGAGCAGCGCCGCGACTTCGTCCCGAGCGTGCGGACGGCGGCGGTGCGCGCGAGCGGCAGCACCATGTCGGTGAGCTGGCCGGGCACTACGGAGGCTTTCGCGCAAGCCAATATCTACGCCCGCGCCAGCGGCTACATCTCCAAACGCAACGTCGACATCGGCAGCCAGGTCAAAGCCGGAGATCTGCTCATAGAGATCACCGCGCCCGAACTCGATCACCAGATCGCGCAGGCGGAGGGCACGCTCGCGCAAATGCAGGCGTCGCTGCAGCAGGCCAAAGCCCAGCGCGACCTCGCCCAGGTGACCTGGGACCGCGACAACCCGCTGGTACAGAAGGGCTGGGTCACCGCGCAGCAGGGCGATACCGACCGTCTGACGCTGCAAGCGAGGGCCGCCGCGGTTTCCGTCGCGCAAGCCAATATCGAGGCACAGACCGCGCAACTGCGTGTGCTCAATCAGCAGAAAGCGTACCAAAGCGTGGTGGCGCCCTTCAATGGCGTGATCACGCAACGCAATATCGACATCGGTGCGCTCGTGCAGGCGGACGCAACCAGCGGCACTTTCCTGTTCACCCTGATGCAGAGCGACGTGCTCCGCATCCAGCTTTACGTCCCGCAGGACGAAGCCTTCGGGGTCGCGCCCGGGAGTCGAAGCGATCGTCCGCGTGCCGGAAATGCCCGGCCGCGATTTTCCCGGAAAGGTGACGCGCATCGCCGATGCGTTGCAGCCCGGCACCCGCACGCTCCTGACCGAGATCGACGTGCCCAATCCCGACCGCGTGCTGCAGCCGGGCGTCTATTGCACCGTCGAGCTGAAAATCCCGCGCAAGACCCCGTCGCTGATCGTGCCGTCGGAGGCCGTCGTGTTCAATCGCGAGGGGCTCAACGTGGTGGTGGTCGAGGACGGCGTCGCCCACATCCGCCACGTCAACGTAGTGCGCGACTTCGGCACCACGGTCGAAGTGAACGCGGGCGTGAAGGAAGGCGATCAGGTCATCCTCAATCCGCCGGTCGATCTGACCGACGGCCGCAAGGTTCAGATCCGGCCCGCCCCGCCCGCGCAGCTTTCCTAACGCATCAGCTCGGAAAGGCCAGCTGGCACGCGCCCGCCTCGAGCGGGCCTGCCGCCTGCTCGCCCTGCACCGCGGCCTGCGCGGTGAACACGTCGAAAGGATCGGCGCGCGGCGGATGCACTTCGCCGACCAAAATCGTACTCATCAGCTCGTGGTCGCGGTCGCGGAAGAAGACGCGGTTGGGATCGAGCGCGATGTCGGCCGGCAGCGTGTAGTCCTGCAGCGCGCGGGCGAGCATCACGGCGTCGAGCGACTTCTCCTGGTTTGCGACCTGCGCCAGCACGCGGACCGCCGCATAGCCGAACCAGCTGCGGGCGCTCGCCGCCTTGCCGGTGCGGCTGCGCATGGCGTCGTCGAAGGCTTTGACCGCGGGAAGCTTCGGCTGGTCCCACCACCATTCCATGGTCCACCAGCCGAGACGCGCGGCGTCGGGGACCTTGAGGATGCTTTCGAGCTCGAACAGCGCGCCGCCGACGGCCATGTCGTCGTTCAGTCCGAAGCGCACGATCTGCCGCAAGCTGTTTGTTTGATCGTCGCCCCCCATCAGATCGATGAGAACCTGGGGCCGGAAGCTCCCGGCGTCGTTGAGCGCGCGGGAATAATCGACGGTGCCGAGCGGCAGAATGCTTGCCGTCCAGGTGCCGCCATGAGCGCGCAGCTTGCGCTCGAACGCGGCCTGCAGGGCGTGACCATAAACATAGTCGGGCGTGAGAAAGTACCATTTGCTGCCGAATTTCTGGATCAGCGTATCGGCGATCGCATTGGCCTCCATGCTCGTCGTCTTGCAGATCCGGAACACGTTCCAGCTGCAGCGGCCGCCGGTGATCTCGTCGATATGACCGCCGGTTACGATATGAAGCTTGCGCTTTTCCGCGGTCACCTGCGTCATCGCAAGCGCCACCGCCGAGTTGACGTTGCCGGTGATGAAATCGACCTGGTCGCGGTCGATCAGCTCGCGGGTCTTGTGCACGCCGGCGGCAATGTCGTTGGCGGAATCGGCGACCAGCAGCTCGACTTGGCGGCCGAGGATGCCGCCGCTTTGGTTGACCCGTTCGACGGCGAAGCGGGCGCCGGCGACCTCGGACTCGGCGAGCGTCGCATAGACCCCGGTGAGCGGCTCCACCATCCCGATCTTGACCGGCGTCTCGGCCCGGGCGCGGATCGGGAACGGCGCGGCCATGGCGCCGGCAGTCCACGCCAGCCCCGCCTTGAGCAAGGTGCGGCGCGGGATTGAAGACCGCGCGCCGGTCGGCGTCATTCTCCCCATTGTCGGCTCCGCCACGGACGTGGCCCGAACGTATTTGGGCGTCCGATTTGACGAAGAACTGGCCGGCGAGGTCAAGGGTTCCTTCGGCCGCAGTCGGAAAGCCGCTCCGGCGCTTCAGTCCGCCCGCCCGACCTGACACGCCGGCCGGGGTCGCCCGGGGCGCAGCTCCCGAATAGCGCCCCAGGCCGAGCCCGAACGGGCAACGCGGGTAAGCTACTCCGCGCGGGGCGATGATAGGTTTCACAGCCTTCTTGGCCAAGGCTGGAAGCCTCGAAAAATCATCCAGATGCATCCGGCATCGCCAATAGCGAACGTTGACCGGTTTTTCGCCTCCGTAATACGGTTGCGCAACGAGAGCAGGTGCGCATGAACGACGTAGCGGCCGGCGCCCACACTATTGGCAAGCGCTTTGGGGCGACCACAGCGCTCGATGGCGTCGATTTCGAGGTGCTGACCGGCGAAATCCATGCGCTGGTCGGCGAGAACGGCGCAGGCAAATCGACGCTGGTGCGCATCCTCGGCGGCGCCGTCCGGCCCGACGAAGGCCAGGTGACGATCGCCGGCCGCGAGCGCCGCTTGACCAGCCCGCACGACGCGATTGTCAACGGGATCACCACCATCCCACAGGAGCTGCATCTCGTGCCGGCGCTGTCGATCGCCGAAAATCTCGCGCTCGGCGATCCGCCCTTGCGGCGGCTGTTCGGCCTGCCCGCCTTTATCGATCGCGCCCGCATGCGCGACGAGGCGCGCGCGCAGCTCGGCGCGTTCGACTTTGTGCCCGATCCCGATCTGCCGGTGCGGCAGCTCGGGTTCGCCGAGCAGCAGATCGTCGCCATCGCCAAGGCGCTGCGGCGGCGCTGCCGCGTGCTCATTCTCGACGAGCCGACCGCCGCGCTGGAAAATCGCGAGATCACGCGACTGTTTAGCGTGCTGCGGCGTTTGAAGGATCAAGGCACCGGGATTGTCTATGTGTCGCACAGGCTGGAAGAGATCGTGGCGCTCGCCGACCGCTGCACGGTCCTGCGCGACGGCCGCGTGGCTGCCGTCGTGCGCCGCGGCGCGTTCAATTCCGCCGATCTCGTGGCGGCGATGACCGGCCGCGCCGCCGCGCAACAGACCATCGCCGCGACAACGCCCGGCGAGGTGTTGCTGGAAGATGTCGACCCGCGCCCGGACGCCATCGCGCTGCGCGCCGGCGAAGTGTTGGGCCTTGCCGGCCTGCTCGGCAGCGGGACGACCCAAGTGCTGCAGCGTTTTTTCGGCCTGGCGCCGGCCGCCGGCGCGGCCTTGGTCAAAGGGCGCGCGCGGCGTTTACACAGCCCCAGGGCCGCGATCGAGTCCGGCATTGGGCTTGTACCGCCGTCGCGCCGGCTCGGTCTGGTGATGAACCAGACGGTTGCCGACAATATCCTGCTGCCGAGCCTTGGCCGCCACGGTGGAGGTTTGCGCGGCCGCCGCGCCGCGCGGCGCCTGGTTGCCGAACTGATGGACCTTCTCGACATCCGCCCACGCCGGCCGGACCTGAAAGTCTCGGCGCTGTCCGGCGGCAATCAGCAAAAAGTCATTCTCGCCAAATGGCTCGGGCGGCGCGTGGATGTCTTGTTGCTCGATGAGCCGACGCAAGGGATCGATATCGCCGCCAAGGCGCAGATCCACGCCCTGCTCCGTGACTTCGCCGCGCGCGGCGGCGGCGTGCTGCTGTCGTCGAGCGACCTCTCCGAGCTCGCAAACTTATGCGACGCGGTGCTGGCGCTCCGTCACGGCAACATCGTCGCGCGTATCGAGCGCACCGACCGGCTCGACGAGGAACGCGTGCACACCGCGATTGCAACATGAAAGCCGGCGAGAAAAGCATCGTGCGCCGGGTGAACTGGGTGGGCCAAGCACCGCTGCTCACGCTGCTTGTTTTGTGCGTGGTGACAGCACTCCTGACCAGCCGCTTCCTGTCGCCGCTCAACCTCACAAACATCTTGGTGCAATCTTCGATCATGGCGGTGATCGCCATGGGCATGACGTTTGTCATTGTCGGCGGTGGTTTCGATCTCTCGGTCGGCTCGACGGTGGCGCTGTCGGGCTGCATCGCCGGCATGGCGATGTTGAAGTTCGGAATCCTCGCGGGCGTGGTCGCGGGCATCGCCGCCGGCGCGGTCGTGGGTCTCGCCAACGGGCTTGTGGTGGCGATGCTGCGGGTCAACCCGTTCATCGCCACGCTCGGCAGCATGGTGCTGGTGCGCGGCGTCGTTTACATCATCACCGGCGGCGCACCGGTCAGCGGCGAGGACGGCCTGCCGGGCGCCTTCATCGCTTTCGGCAGTGCGCGGCTGTTCGGCATCCACTATCTCGTCTGGGTGCCGGCGCTACTGCTCGGCGCGCTGTCGGCGCTCCTCTATCTGACGCCCTACGGGCGGCGCGTCTACGCCACCGGCGGCAACAAAGAAGCGGCCTATCTCTCCGGCATTGCCGTGCAGCGCGTCATCGCCTCCACCTACGTCTGGTGCGGCGCGCTTGCCGGCGTCGCCGGCGTCATGCTGGCGGCGCGGCTGCAATCCGGCCAGCCGACTGCCGGCGAATTCTACGAATTGACCGCCATCGCCGCCGTGGTGCTGGGCGGCGCTTCTTTGCAGGGCGGCGAAGGCACGCTCTACAAAAGCGTGATCGGCGTGTTCATCATGATCGTTCTGGGAAACGGCCTTAACCTTCTTAACGTTGATTCATACTGGCAGCGGGTCGCGGTCGGTGCCGTCATTGTTGCGGCTGCCGCGGCAGATCGGTTACGCTCGCGCAACTGACCGGGAGACAGCCAAGGAGATTTGTGATGTTGAAATTCCGCACGTTGGCGTTGGCTGCGGCTGTGTTGCTTCCGGCATCGCTGCTGCTGGCTTCCGCCCCGGTCCGCGCCGAGGACAAGATCACGATCGGCGTGTCGCTGCCGCAGGACGACAATCCGTTTTATATCGGCATGCTCAAGGGCATCCGCGCGCGCGCCGGCGAACTCGGCTTCGATGTCGCGACCGTGTCCTCCAACGAAGACAAGCTGAAACAGATCAACGGCGTGCAGGATCTGGTCGCCAAGGGCGTCAAAGGCATCTTGATCTCGCCGATCGACGCGGTCGGCGTGAATGCGGCCTACGACGCGGCGGCGGCGGCGAAAATCCCGATCGTGTCGCTGGCGCGCGGCTCGACCTCGCCGAACCAGACCATCCATGTGGCGATGGACGAAGTGCAGGTCGGCCGGGACATTGCTGAATGGACGGCGAAGAAGCTCGACGGCAAAGGCAAGGTGGCGATGCTGCTCGGCCCGAGCGGCGCGCCGACCTTCCGCAATCTCGCCCAGGGCTATAACGAGGTGATGGCGAAATATCCGGACATCCAGATCGTGTTCAAGACCGACGGCCCGCTCACCCGCGAGCGCGGCTTGAAGAACACCGAGGATGCGCTGGTCGCCAATCCCGATCTGAAAGCCATCTACGCGGCCAACGACGATCTCGCGCTCGGCGCCATGCAGGCGGTGCTGGCGGCGAACCGCGGCGGCCAGACCATCGTCACCGGCATGAACGGCGTGCCGCCGGCGCTGCGGGCGGTGAAGGAAGGCAACATCGCGATGACCGTCGAGCTCAACCCGGTGCTCTGGGGCCGGCTCGGCGTTGACGTGCTCGCGACTTTCCTCAAGGGCGACAAAGTCGAGCCGCGGGTGTTCATCAAGCATGTCGTCATCGACAGCTCGAATGTCGACGAGGTGCTGGCGAAAATGGCGCCGCCCAAGAGCTAAAGAAGAGTTTGAGCGCGCGGCACGGCAATACGACGGAGGCCCGCTGTGGCCAAAACTGCTGAGATCGCGAAACAGGTGCCGGGCGGCACCGACGACAATTCCTTTGTCGCCCAGCTTGAAGCGGCGAACCTGCACCCGCTGTGGGACCGCTTCAAAAAAATCACGCCGGTGCGGCCGCAGCCGCGCGACGCGCCGCTGATCTGGCGCTGGAAAGATATCGAGCCTTATGCCGAGCGTGCGGTCGGCGAGGTCGCCATCGGCGAGGTGGAACGGCGCGCGCTCATTCTGGTCAACCCGGCCTTTGCCGGCGAAACGGTGACGACCTCGAACTTGATTGCGGCCTTCACCGTGCTCGATCCCGGCGACCGCGCGCGTCCGCACCGGCACACTTTCGCGGCGATCCGCTTCGCCACCCGCGCTGACGGCGCGACCACCATCGTCAACGGCCGCCGCTGCGACATGCGCGAAGGCGATCTCATTCTCACCCCGCCGATGTGCTGGCACGGCCACGTCAACGAAAGCGACCACCGCATCATCTGGTTCGACGCAGCCAATATTCCGCTCATTCGCACGCTCGACGCCAATTTCTTCGAGCCGGGGGATTCCGGCAGCAACGCGTTCTGGCAGGTCGATGAAGGTGAGGAGCGGCTCTGGTCGGAGCCCGGGCTTGCCGGCGCCGACCTGCCGCGCGAGGCAGCCCATTCGCCGAAATACCGCTATGCGGGCGAAGCGACCCGCCGGCTTCTTTCCGCCCTGCCCGCCGGCCCCGACGGCGCGCGCACCATCCGCTACACCAATCCGCAGACCGGCGGCGCGGTGATGCCGGCGCTCGACTGCTATGCGATGCGGCTTCTCCGCAAGACGCCGACGCGGCTGCGGCGATCCACGTCCAATGCGATTTGCCTGGTCGCGTCCGGCTCCGGCCGCTCGCAGATCGGCGAACATAGTTTCGAGTGGTCGCGGCACGACGTGTTCAGCATCCCGCATTGGACTTGGGCGAGCCACGAAGCGCTCGACGGCGACGCCGATCTTTTCATCGTCTCCGACAAATCGGCCTACGAGCGGCTCGACCTGTTGCGCGAGGAACTGCAATAGACGCCGCGGTCAAGGCGAACGACGGCATCGGCGCATCGGTCCGGCGCGTCGAAGATGCGCGGCTTCTGCGCGGCGGTGGGCGCTTTGTCGCCGACATCGTCATTCCCGGCGAGCTGCATTGCGCGATCGTTCGCTCGCCGCACGCGCACGCGATCATCCGCAAGATCGATGCGGCGCGGGCGGCGGCCGCGCCGGGCGTCGTCGCCATCTTCAGTGGCGCCGACATGGCCGCCGATCATGTCGGTCCGATGCGCGCCCTGTGGGCGATCCGCAGCGCCGACGGCAAGCCGATGGCGGAACCGCCGCGCTGGGCGCTTGGGCGCGAGCGCGTGCGCCATGTCGGCGAGCCGGTCGCCATCGTCATCGGCGAGACGCGCGAGCAGGCGCTCGATGCCGCTGAACTCCTCGACGTCGACTATGCGCCCCTGCCGGCTCTGATCGATGCCCGCGTCGCCGAAGCGGCTGACGCGCCGCAACTGCATGAGGCCGCGCCCGGCAATGTCTGCTTTCGCTGGGCGCGGGGCGACGAAGCTGCCGTCCGCGAGGCGATGCACAAGGCCGCGCACGTCACGCGGCTCGACCTCGTCAATAACCGCCTGATCGGCGGCGCGATCGAGCCGCGAGCGGTGCTGGCCGTCGCGGATGCAGCGAGCGACAAGCTCACGCTCTATAGCGCGACGCAGGTGCCGCATCACATCCGCCGCTATGTCGCCGAGCAGCTCGGCATGGCGGAAGGCAGCATTCGCCTGATCGCACCCGATGTCGGCGGCGGCTTCGGCTACAAGGGCAAGCATTATCCCGAGGAGACGATCGTCGCCTGGGCGGCGCGGCGTTTGCACCGGCCGATCAAATGGATCGCGACAAGGAGCGAAAGCTTCATCTCCGACAATCAGGGGCGCGATCACCTGACGCGCGCTGAGCTTGCGCTCGACCGCGATGGCCGTTTCCTGGCGCTGCGGGTCGAGACGCTGGCCAATCTCGGCGCTTATGTCTCGACTTTCGGCGCGGCCATCCCGAGCGCGATCTACAGTGCGCTGCTTGCCGGCGTTTATCGGACGCCCGCGATTTTCGTGCAGGTGACCGGCGTGTTCACCAATACGCTGCCGACCGACGCTTATCGCGGCGCCGGCCGGCCCGAAGCCTGCTACGTGCTCGAACGCCTTGCCGATCGCGCCGCAGCCGAGCTTGCGATCGATCGCAGCGAGATCCGCCGGCGCAATCTCGTCCCCGCCTCGGCCATGCCCTACAAGACGCCGATCGGGCCGACCTACGACTGCGGCGATTTTCCCAAAGTCTTCACGCGCGCGCTGGACATGGCCGATTATCGAGGGTTCGCGCAACGCCGGAAGCACGCGGCGCGCGCAGGCCGGCTCCGCGGCATCGGCATGGCCTGCTATGTGGAATCTTCGGGCGTCGCGCCCTCGCGCTTCGCCGGCATGCTCGGCGCGCGCACCGGATTTTTCGAGGCGGCCTCGATCCGCGTGCAGCCGGACGGCGGCATCCAGGCGCTGCTCGGCACGCACAATCACGGCCAGGGCCACGCCACGACGCTTGCGCAAATTCTCCGCACGCGGCTCGGCGTTCCGCTCGGCAAAATCGAGATCGTGGAAGGCGACACCGATCTTGTGCCTTACGGCACCGGCACGTTCGGCTCGCGCTCGATCGCGGTCGGCGGCTCGGCGCTTGATCGCGCCGCCGGCAAGATCATCGCCAAAGGCAAGCTGATTGCGGCGCATTTGCTGGAGGCGTCCGCCGGCGACGTCGATTTCGCCGACGGCGTTTTCAGCATCGCCGGCACCGACCGGAGCCTGACCTTCGCGGAGGTCGCGCATGCCGCCAACGTGCCGCACAATTTCCCGCTCGAAACGCTGGAGCCGGGCCTGCAGGAAACCGCCGTCTACGATCCGCCCGCCTTCGCTTTCAGCAATGGCGCCCACGTCTGCGAGATCGAGATCGATCCTGACACCGGCGCGACGCGGCTCGTCGGCTATTGGGGCGTTGACGATGTCGGCACGGTGATCAATCCGATGATCGTCGATGGGCAAGTCCATGGCGGCGTGGCGCAGGGTCTCGGTCAGGCCCTATGCGAGCTTTGCCGCTACGACACCGACGGCCAGCTCTTGTCCGGCTCCTTCATGGACTATGCGCTGCCGCGCGCAGCCGATCTGCCGCTCATCGAATCGGAGCTCGATGAGAGCCAGCCCTGCACGCACAATCCTCTCGGCGCGAAAGGCTGCGGCGAAGCCGGCGCGATCGCCGCCCCCGCGGCGATCGTCAGCGCGGTTCTCGACGCGCTGTCGCCGCTCGGCGTGACGGATATCGACATGCCGCTGACATCGGAAGCGGTCTGGCGCGCAATTGCGTCGGCGAAGCAGGCCGGCGCCTCGCGTTGAGCAACGAACAGACCGCGCTCACCTGCCGGTCTTGATCCGCGTCCACAGCCGGTTGATCAGGCGCTGCGTTTTCTGATCGT
The DNA here is from genome assembly GCA_963845075.1 of uncultured Alphaproteobacteria bacterium. Taxonomy (GTDB): domain Bacteria; phylum Pseudomonadota; class Alphaproteobacteria; order Rhizobiales; family Xanthobacteraceae; genus BOG-931. Next base: position 182,348 of record CAWJRE010000055.1, read on the forward strand.
GCGCCGAAATGGTGTAGAGCTTGGCCATGACGGCGGCGTCCGGATAGATCGTCGGGTCGTCGAGGATCGATTTGTCGATGAATTTCTGGCTCGCCAGATTGCCGTTGGCGTAGGAAATGAAATTCGTGTTCTTCGCCGCCACTTCGGGCTTGAGCAGATAATTGATCAGCGCGTGCGCCTCGTCCGGATCGGGCGCATCCTTGGGAATGGCGAACACGTCGAACCACAATTGCGCGCCCTCTTTCGGGATCGAATAGCCGATCGCGACGCTCCCCTTCGCTTCGGCGGCACGCTTTTGCGCCTGCTTGATGTCGCCGGAAAATCCGACCACCAGACAGATTTCGCCGGTCGCCAGCGCGTTGAGATATTCGGAGGAATGAAACTTGCGGACATAGGGGCGGATCTTGGTCAACAGATCCGCCGCCTTTTGCAGATCGGCCGGATCGCTCGAATTCGGATCGAGCTTGAGATAGTGCAAGGCCGCCGACATGATGTCGTCGGAGGAATCGAGCAGATGGATCCCGCAATCCTTGAACTTGGCGATGCGGGCGGGATCGAACACGTCGTCCCAGCTATCGAGCAATGCGGCAGCGGGGACATCTGCGCCAACGATTTGGGCGCCGACAAATTGGCGCGCGGCTTTCACGTTGTAGCCGATGCCGGTGGTCCCCCACATATAGTTGACGGCGTATTGATTGCCGGGATCGTAGCGCGCCAGGCGATCTGAGATTTCCGGCCAGGCATTGACCAGGTTGGGCAATTTCGCCTTGTCGAGCTTGAGAAAAATACCGGCCTCGATCTGGCGCGCGAGAAAATAAGCGGTCGGCACCACGACGTCGTAGCCGGATTTGCCGGCGAGCAGCTTCGCCTCGAGCGTGTCGTTGGAATCGAAGGTGTCGTAGCGCACCTTGATGCCGGTCTCCTTGGTGAAATCGTCGAGCACCGTCGGCGCGATATAGTCCGACCAATTGTAGAAATTGACGACGCGTTCCTTCGCCGGCGCGGACGCCATACCCGCGAATAGCGCCAGCGCAACGGCGAACCCGAGCCCGCTCGTCCCCGCGAAGGCGGGGACCCAGCGCTGGATTCCCGCTTGCGCGGGAATGAGCGGAGAATTCCTCGCGATCATCGCCGAGCGTTCGCGCCTACGTCTCGGTCGGCTGCCCGGCCGCCTTCCAGGCCAGGATGCCGCCGGCGAGATGCGCGTCATAATCGAAGCCCTGCTCCTGCGCGGCAAGCGAAGCGGTCACCGAGCGGCGGCCGGAGCGGCAGGCGAACACCACTTCGGCGCCGGGCGGCGCCGGGATCGTGGCCGGATCGAATGACGAGAGCGGGACCAGCACCGCCCCCGGGAAACGCTCGACCGCCGTCTCATTCGGCTCGCGCACATCGACCAGCACCACGCGGCCTTCCTTCAATCCGCGCGCGACGTCCTCGACCGTCAGATCGCGCACTTTGTCCGACATTGGCTGTCCTCCTCGTGAACGGCCCGCCGGCCGTAGATTTTCGTCAGCGGCGCGCGGAATCAAGCAGCTTTTTGCGGCGCGGGCCCCGAGCATTGCTGAATCCGCCGATCGCTATTCCCAACGCCTCAGATGGTGACCTGCGTGCCGACCTCGACGACACGGTCGGTCGGTATCTGGAAATAGTCGGTGGCATCATTGGCGGAGCGCGCCAGCGTGATGAACAAACGGTCCTGCCAGCGCGGCATGCCCGATCGCGGCGCCGGCCGCAAGGCGCGGCGCGACAAGAAAAACGAGGTCGACATGATGTCGAATTGCAGGCCGAGCTTGCGCGCGACGCCGAGCGCCTTCGGGATGTTCGGGGTTTCCATATAGCCGAAGCGCAGCAGCACGCGCAGGAAGGTCGAGCCGACCGGCTCGATATGCACGCGCTTTGACTGCTCGACGCGCGGCGTGTGCGTGGTCTCGACCGAGAGGATGATGTTCTTGTCGTGCAGCACGCGATAGTGCTTGAGACTGTGCAGCAGCGCGGTCGGCGCGCTTTTCGGATCGCTGGTGAGAAACACCGCCGTTCCGGGCACGCGCTGCGGTGGCTTGCGCTCGAGCATGCGCACCAGATCGTCGAGCGGGGTCTCGAGCCGGCGGGTCTTGTCGAACAGAAGCCGCGAGCCGCGCCGCCACGTGTACATCACCAGCATGATGACGCCGCCGAGCGCCAGCGGCACCCAGCCGCCTTCGATGACCTTGAGCATGTTGGCCGACAGGAAGGTCAGGTCGATGACCAGGAACGGCAAGATCAACGCCGCCGCAGCCAGAACCGACCATTGCCAGATCCGCCAGATGACGACGAAGGCCATCATGCCGGTCACCACCATGGTGCCGGTGACGGCAATGCCATAGGCCGAAGCGAGCGCGCTCGACGAGCGGAACAAAGCCACCAACAGCAGCACGCCGACGAGCAACAAGCCATTGACCCGCGGCATGTAGATCTGGCCGGCCTGCTGCGCCGAGGTGTGGCGGATCTCGAAGCGCGGCAGCAAACCTAACTGGATCGCCTGACTGGTCAGCGAATACGCGCCGGTGATCACGGCCTGGCTGGCAATCACGGTGGCGATCGCGGCCAGGATCACCATGGGGAGGCGCGCCCAGTCGGGATAGAGCAGAAAGAACGGATTGGTGACCGCCTCGGGATGCGCATAGACGAGCGCGCCCTGCCCCAGATAATTGATCGCGAGCGCGGGCAGAACGAGAGCGAACCACGCGAGCTGGATCGGCGAACGGCCGAAATGACCGAGATCGGCATAGAGCGCTTCCGCGCCGGTCACGGCAAGAAACACGGCGCCGAGTGTGACCAGGCCGATGAGTCCGTGATGCACGAGAAAGTGCAGACCGTAAAACGGGTTGAGCGCCCATAGCACGCCGGGGTCGGCCGCCACGCGCACGAGCCCCGGAATGGCGATGGCGATGAACCAAAGCATCATGATCGGGCCGAACAGCGCCGCGACGCGCGCGGTGCCGTGCGACTGGAAGGCAAACAGCACGACCAGAATGACCACGGTCAAGGGCACGACGAATTCGTGGAAAGCCGGTTGGGCGACATCGATGCCTTCGATCGCCGAAAGCACCGAGAGCGCCGGCGTGATCACGGCATCGCCATAGAAGAGCGCAGCGCTGATGATGCCGAGGAGCGCGACAGTCGCGGCCGCGTTGCCGACCCGGCCGACCGCACGTGACGCCAGCGCCATCAGCGTGAGCGTGCCACCCTCGCCGTTATTGTCAGCGCGCAATAGCAGCAGCACGTATTTCAGGGTGACGACAATGATCAGCGCCCACAGGATCAGTGAGACAACGCCCAGCGTGGCCGTGCGCGTGAGTTCCCCGTGCTCGGGGCCCGAGGCGGCGACAACGGCCTCCCGCAAAGCGTAGAGCGGGCTCGTGCCGATATCGCCGTAGACGACGCCGATGCTGCCGAGCGTAAGCGCCCACAGCCCGGTCGTGGGGCGAGCGTCGGCGTGGCCGCTAACCGGCACGTCGCTCCCAACCGGAGCGGTTGCGCTGTCCGTCATGGAACGTGAAACAGGACCTTGCCCTGCTCCTGGTACCGCATCGAGGAGCGATGCAGGGTCGCGCGTATACACCCTCGACGCCTTGGAGTCATGACCCGCAAGACCTCATCGTCGATGAGCGAGAAACATCGGCGCCAGAACTCGGACTAAAGACCTAAGTCGAGAACACGCTTGAGTTGCAAACACGGCCGAAACATGCCGAAGGCTGCCGGTGCCGCATTCCTTTAAGCGAACGTACCGAACCTACGGCTGCAGCCCAGGGGGAACCGGCGGCGCCTCATGCATGAGCGTGATGGTCACCCGGCGATTGGCGGCAATGTAGGGATCCTCGGGAAAGAGCGGATCGGTGTCCGCCCTGCCGGCCACCTCGTAGATGTTGCCGGGCGGAAAGCCTTCTTCCTCGAGGATCTGCCGGACCGCATTGGCGCGGTCTGCGGACAAATTCCAAGGACCATAGTCCGCCTTGGGCGGCACTTTCGATGCCGAGGTGTGGCCGGTGATCGAGACGCGATAGGGCGTGGCCTTGAGCGGTCCGGCGAGCTTCTCGATGATGCGGCGGGTGCGTTCGTAGGGCTCCTTGGAGCCTTCCGCAAACATCGAGCGGCCCTCCTGATCGACGAGATCGATATTGAGCCCCTCTTTGGTCTCTTCGACCATGATGTGCTTGGACGCTTCAGCAAGCTCCGGCATGTCCTGCAGCGCCTGGCGGAGCGAGGCGGCGGCAAGCGCGAAGGCCTGGTCGTTCTTCAGATGGGCGCCGTGCTCGCGCTTGTGGTCCTGTTCGTCGGAGGTCGGCGTCGCCGAAGCGTCTTCGGGATCGATATGGGCGGCGTTCTTGAGCTTCGGCCGGGTCGGCAAACCGTCGACCTCGATCACGCCGGAATAGCGCACGTTGGTCTGGACGCCGAAGGCGTCGCGCATCGAGCCGGCGACGATCTGCAGTTTCTTCTGGTCCTGGTTGGAGAACGCAACCAGCATGACGAAGAAGCTCACCAGCAGGCCCATAAGGTCGGCGAAGGTAACGAACCAGCCGTGGCCGCCGGCATGCGCCTGCTTACGCTTTGCCATGACCTATGCGCTCGCTTCGTCCCGGCGCGGCATCAGGCCGGCACCGGCTCCGGCTCTTGCGAGCGGTGCTTCTCCGGCAGATAGGCAACCAGCATTTCGCGCACGAGCGTCGGGCTCTTCAACTCGCGGATCATGAGAACGCCGTCGATGATCAAGGTGCGGTTGATCTCTTCGTCGACCAGCTTGCCGTGCAGCTTGTCGGCGATCGGCAGGCAGATGATGTTGGCGAGCACGGCGCCGTAAAGCGTCGCCAGCAGAGCCGTCGCCATGAACGGACCGAGCTTGGATGGATCGGTCATGTTGGCGAACATCTGCACCATGCCGATCAGCGTGCCGATCATGCCGAAAGCCGGCGCGCAATCGCCGACCGCGCGATAGATCTTCTGGCCTTCGTCGAGATGGGTGAGGAAGTTGTCGCGGTCGCGCTCGAGATTGTCGCGGATGAACTCGGCATCGTAGCCGTCGGCGACGAAGCGAATGCCCTTGGCGAGGAAAGGGTCCTCGATCTCGACCTTTTCCAGGCCGATCGGCCCCTGCTTGCGCGCGATCTCGGCAAGGCCGGCAATCTCGTCGACCATCTCGCGCTGGGTCATGCGCCGCATAGTGAAGGCGAATTTGGCGCCGAGCGGCAGGCCGTGAAACATCGACGACAACGGGAAGCGGATCAGCGTGGCCGCGAACGAGCCGCCGAAGAATGATGATAATGGCGTGATCGCTGATAAACATCCGCAGATCGCCGCCCATGAAAATCATGGTCAGAACGACGATCGCCCCGGCAAGCAGGCCGAGGCCCGTAGAAATGTCCATTACTCACTCCCGCCCGCGCGAGAAACGCCACTTGGAACCAAGCGCACGGTACCTTCATGCCGCTTAAGGGAGGGTTACCTATGCAACTTTTGCCGGGTACGGGAGAGCGGCGCGCAAGGACTTAGGTCCCGCCTCGCGCCGAGCGGCGACTAAACCCTGTCCAGGGCCGGATTCCAAGGACGGCGGGCCGTGTGGCGAATGTGAATGACCCACACCTCATCCACTTCGGCAAGCCAATAGACCAGGTAAGGATACGGACCAACCGGCAGCACGCGCACGCCAAATTCGCTGACGGGACGGCCAGACTGTGGAAATTGCCCGATCAAGTCGATGGTCTTGTGCATCGCTCGTGCGACGTTCTGCGCGCCTTGCGGACTATGACGCTCGAGATAACTCAGAATGGCGTTGATGTCGTCGAGTGCGCGGGGGCTGTAGCGTATTCTCATAAACCGAAGCGCTTCCAAAGCGCTTCGATTTCCGCATCCGGTACGAATTCGCCACGGCGCGCCTGCTGCAAGCCCTCGCGGATTGCAGCGCGTGTATGATCATCCAAAGGAACCGCGCCCATACCTTCGTCGGTCATTGCCAACAGCACGGCAGCCAGCGTGTCCTGCTCCTCGGGAGGCAAGGAACGCGCTTGCGCAATAGCCTTTTCGAGCAGCTTGGTCATGCTCCCTTGTATGACCACCGGCAAACGAAATATCAAGATGTTCGCCGCAGTGACCGGCGTACCGAAACCTGCACAATAGCCAAACCAAGACGGCCGGAATGCCGCTCAATGTTCCCAAGGAGAAACCTACATGCGTGAGATTGGACACTTCGTCGGCGGCAAAGAGGTGAAGGGAGGATCGGGACGCTTCGGCGACGTCTTCAATCCTAATACCGGCGAGGTGCAGGCCAAGGTGGCGTTGGCTAGGCACGCGGAGGTCGAGCACGCCATCGCGGTTGCCGAAGCCGCCCAGCCGGCCTGGGCTGCCACCAATCCGCAGCGGCGCGCGCGCGTGCTGATGAAATTCCTCGATCTCGTGCAAAAGGAATTCGACGAGCTGGCGCGGCTTCTCTCATCCGAGCACGGCAAGACCTTCGCCGACGCCAAGGGCGATATCCAGCGCGGCTTGGAAGTGGTCGAATTCGCCTGCGGCATTCCGCATCTCCTCAAGGGCGAATACAGCGAAGGCGCCGGCCCCGGCATCGATCTCTATTCCATGCGCCAGCCGCTCGGCGTCGTCGCCGGCATCACGCCGTTCAATTTTCCGGCGATGATTCCGCTGTGGAAGTTCGCGCCGGCGCTTGCCTGCGGCAATGCGTTCATCCTCAAGCCGTCGGAGCGCGATCCGTCGGTGCCGATGCGGCTTGCGGGGCTGTTGATGGAAGCGGGCCTGCCTGCCGGCGTGCTCAACGTGATCAACGGCGACAAGGAAGCGGTCGATACGCTGCTCACCGATCCGCGCATCAAAGCGGTCGGCTTTGTCGGCTCGTCGGCCATCGCCGAATACGTTTATTCCACCGCATGCGCCAACAACAAACGCGCGCAGTGTTTCGGCGGCGCCAAGAACCACATGATCGTGATGCCCGACGCCGACATGGATCAGGCGGTCGATGCGCTGATCGGCGCCGGCTACGGCTCGGCCGGCGAACGCTGCATGGCAGTGTCGGTCGCCGTCCCGGTCGGCGAAAAGACCGCCGACATTCTCCTCAAGAAGCTCGTGCCGCGCGTGGAAAGCCTCAAGATCGGGCTCTCGACCGACACGCAGGCCGATTACGGCCCGATGATCACGCGCGCGCATCTGGAAAAGGTGAAGAGCTACGTCGATCTCGGCATCAAGGAAGGCGCCAAGCTCCTGGTCGACGGTCGCGACTTCAAGCTGCAGGGTTACGAGCGCGGCCATTTCATGGGCGGCTGCCTGTTCGATCACGTCACGCCCGAGATGCGCATCTATAAGGAAGAGATTTTCGGGCCGGTCCTGTCGGTGGTGCGCGCCAAGGACTACGAGGAAGCGGTGCGGCTTCCCTCCGACCACGAATACGGTAACGGCGTTGCCATCTTCACCCGCGACGGCGACGCCGCGCGCGACTTTGTCAGCCGCGTCGAAGTCGGCATGGTCGGGGTGAATTTCGCGATCCCGGTGCCGCTTGCTTATTACACCTTCGGCGGCTGGAAGCGGTCGGGCTTCGGCGATCTCAACCAGCACGGCCCGGACGCGGTGCGCTTCTACACCAAGACCAAGACGGTGACCGCGCGCTGGCCCTCGGGCGTCAAGGAAGGCGCCGAGTTCGTCATTCCGACGATGAAGTGACCCGCGCTCGCGGGTCATTCCGGGGCTGCAACTCCTACGTCATTCCGGGGCGCGGCCGAAGGCCGCGAGCCCGGAATCCATAGCCACGATTGGTGCAGATCATACTCGGAGCAAATTCCGCTGGACCTGTGGTTATGGATTCCGGACTTGCCGCTACACGGCAATCCGGAATGACGTTCAACTCACGCAGGCGCGGGCCGCGTCGGTGCCGCTGTTGCGACATTGGCAGCGCGGCGGACGTTCCAGCACCGAGACGGTGACCGTGGTGATGCGATTGCGCGCCACGACGATCTCGCACAACGGCGCCAGCGCGCCGGAGGTACCGTCGGCTTGCAGCTTGAGCGTGCCGGTCGGCTGCCGCAGGATCGCGCTTCCCTTCCGGATGGGCGCAAGTTTGGCGGAGTCGATATAGAGCGCCGTCAGTGTGATCGGCGCGGCCGGAACCGTCTTGATCTCCACGTAACCGACATCGCCGTTCGGCCGGCAAGCGGCGATCACGGCGCCGACGATCACACCGCTGACCGCAAGCCCCAATAGGCGCCTGCCGGCAACGCTCACCACACTCGAGCCTCATGCTGGCGCATGATCTTTTCGGAAAACCGTCCACTTTTCCGGATCATGCTTTTTTGGCGCGCATGACCCTTTCGGAAAACCGCGTCCACTTTTCCGGATCATGCTCAAGTTCCCGGCGGCTTGATGCCTCCGATCAGCTTGTTGAGCTGGGTCGAAGCATCACGAATTTCGTGGGTGAGTTGACGGATGACTTCCAGCGCCTTCTCGGCCTGCCTGATCTCAAGCAGTTCGCCGATGAAGTCCTCGTTGTCCTGGAGCGTGTGCAGAAGACCGACGAATTGGGCGCGCGCATCGTCAAGCTCCTTGGTCGCGCCTTCGGTCTGCGCCTCGAGTTTCTTCCACTGATCGGTCAGGAATTGACGCTCCTCCGGCTTGAAGCGGTTGTCCTGCGCGAGCGCCTTGAGCTTGTTGTGGATGTGATCGAGGGCCTTGACGCCGAGCTGCGAGACCGGGCCATTGTCCGAGACCGCGCCGAGCAACGCGGAGACCGTGTCCTTGAGGCGGTTGATTTCGGCGCGCGCCTTCTCGACATCGGTGACGCTGTCGATGGTGCCGGCGCTGTCCTGAATGGACTTGTTCAGATCCGGCACGCTCTTCTGGAACGCTTCGAGCTGCCGGGAGAATTCCTCGACCGGGGAAGCGGCACCGGTCGTGGCATCCGCTGCCCCGGCAACACCGGCGGAAGCGATAAGCGCGAAGGCAAACAGCGCTACGCCCAAAAAGCGGGGGCGGGTCGCTTGAACAATCGCAGGCAATCGCGTCATCATGGCGTGCCTCCCTCGACACGGGTAGATGTTAATCTCGGTTAGGAATATTGGCGCAAGTGGGGCATTGCGTGGCGCATCCGGGATATCTCCGGGGCTTTCGCGGGCTGTCCTTGCGGTCGCAATTCGGGGTGTTTGAGCCGGCCATGTCGGGATTGAGGGACGTATCGGCGCTGACCGCTCGCATCGCGAAGGCCGCCATTGTCGTGCTGGCGCTTGCGGCCGCCGGCGGCTGCACCAACCGTGCGGAGCCGCCGCCGGAAGTAGCCGCAGCGCCGCCCCCTCCACCACCGCCGCAACCGCCGCCGATCCAGGTCGCCGGCCGCTGGCGGCTCGCCGCCGCTGGCGGCGGCGCTTGCTTCATGAATTTCGCTCAGACCGCGGGCGCCGGTCAGGGCACGATCGCACCGGAAGGCGGCTGTCCAGGCAGCTTCTTCACCAGCCGCAAATGGACTTTCGAGCATGGCGCGCTGATCATCCGCGACCACAAGAGCGAGGTCCTGGCGGAGCTAAGCCTTGCCGGCGGCCGCTTCGAAGGGCACCAGACCGGCGGCGGCGCGCTCTCGCTGTCACGCTGACAATCGGCTCAACGACCAGCTCAACGACAGAGAAAGGAAACGACCATGAATTGGGTGATTTCGGGCACCTGGGGTCCAACCGACCCGACACGCGCCATGCTGCCCTTCGTGTTTGCCGCCTCCGCCGTTCAGGCCGGCGACACCGTTACGCTAATGCTGTTCCACGATGCCGTGCTGATGGCAGTCGAAGGCGTCGGCAAGACGCTGGTGCCGTTCGGCCCGCCGAACCGCTATGAGGAGATCGCAAGCAATCCGAACGTCACGCTTTGGGCCTGCAAGCCCTGTGTCGAGGTGCGCGGCCTTGCCGCTCCGACGCTCGATCGCCGCGTCAAGCTCGGCGGCATGAACGAATTCCACGCCGCCGCCAAAGCGCCTGACGCCAAAGTCGTGAGCTTTTGATTTTTCTGCGCGCCGCGCCGCGAATAGTGCGGCGGCCGGTCGGGCTCGTCGCGTCCGCTCAACAAGCGGGGAGGATTGAATGGCCGAATATCGGCTCCACTGTTTCGCCCAATCGGGCAACGCTTACCGCGCGGCGTTGATGCTCAACCTCGTCGGCGCCGACTGGGAGCCGGTCTTTGTCGATTTCTTCAACGGCGAGACCCGAACCGCCGCCTATCGTTCGTCGGTCAACGAAATGGGCGAAGCACCGGTCCTCGTTCACGGCGAGAAGAAGCTCAGCCAATCTGGCGTGATCCTGGAATATCTCGCGGGACGCTCAGGAAAATTCTTGCCGCGCAGCGAAGACGATCGGCTGGAAGCCTTGCGCTGGATCATCTTCGACAATCAGAAGATCGGCGGCAATCTCGGCCCTTACCGCTTTCTCCGCAATTTCGCCAAGCCGCTCGGCGATCCGATTGTCATGGACTTCCTCAAAGGCCGCGCTTTCAGTGCGCTCGCCATCGTCGACAAGCGACTGTCGAGCAACCCGTATCTGCTGGGCGCCGAGCCGACCATCGCCGATATTTCGATGACCAGCTATCTGTATTACCCGCCCGACGAGTTCGGCTTCGACATCGCCGCGCAGTACAAAAGCATCGGCGCCTGGCTCGACCGCATCAAGGCGCTGCCGCGTTGGGCGCATCCTTATGATCTGATGCCAGGCTATCCGCTGCCAGCGTGATTGGGCGTTCGATCCGTCATCCTGAGGTGCGAGCGAAGCGAGCCTCGAAGGATAGACGGCCTGAGTGCCGTCGCCCTTCGAGGGCCGCTTCGCGGCCACCTCAGGGTGACGGACAACGAAGACGCAAGCCGCTTAAGGCTCTAAAGGGGAATATCCAGCTCTTTCAGCTTAGGCGCCGCGACAGGCGCCGGTGCGGGCTTGGCCGCGGGCACCGTAGGCGCTGCCGATGCCGTAGGTGACGGCGCGGGCGGCGCCGAAGGCGATGGCGTTGCCGACGGCGGCATCGAGGATGGCTGCTGTGCCGATGTGGGAGGCGCGGCAGCTTCGACCGCCGGCGCATCGGCTCTCGGCCGCCTGAACCCGTGGGACCTCGGCTCGGCGGTTTGCGGCGGCTCGGTAACGGCTTGCTGCTCCGCGGGCTGTTCCACCGGCCGTGGCGCTTGCGGCGGCTCGGGCTCTGGCTCCTCGGCATACTTGGCCAACAGAACGTGCACGTCGGCGAGGAGCTTGTCGCCATCAAGCTTCCTCTCCTTCATTTGCTTGTGCCAGGCGGCGATCACCGGCTCGGTCGCCTTGCGCCAGGGCGCCATCCCCTCCCCGCTGATCACAACGACCGGCTCGCCACGGTCGCGCGCCGCGCCGGCGACGGCTTTCGCTTCAAGATCCCACATGGCGCCGGCCATGCTTGCCACCGGCTGACCCGCATTGTTGTCGATGACGGTTTTGAGATCGCGCGGCAGGCGGTCGTAAGCCTGCCTGTTCATGGCCAAGACGAAAGTCGCACTGCTCAATGCCTGCTCGGCGAAATCGGTGTGATTTTTGAGACTGTCGTTGAGCCGCAATCCCGGCACCGCGTCCCACGGATCGAGGCAACCGTCGATCGCACGCGCGCTGATCGCCATCGGCACCTGCGGCGTCGGTACGCTGACACCCTGCGCACCGAGCGCGCGGACGGATTCGGCCGCGAGCCGGTTCGGCACATGCAAGCGCAAGCCTTTGAGATCCCCGATCGACTTGATCGTGCGTGCGGTGTGCAGAACGCCGTGGTCGCGGCAGGAAAAACAGAGCGGATGAAACTCGCGGAATTCGTCTTGCAGATTGGCGGCGGCGAAATCCTCGAGCGCTTTCGAATTGACCAGCGCGCGATGCGACAGCACGAACGGCAACTCGAATGCTTCGCTCTTGGGGAACCGCCCGGGCGTGGCGCCCGGCACGGCCCAGACAATATCGGCGACACCATCACGCGCCTGGTCGAACAGATGCGCCGGCGCGCCGCCGAGCTGCATGGACGGAAACAGGTCGATGCGAATACGGCCGCCGGAGTCCGCCTCGACCTTGCGGGCCCAGGGCGCGAGGAACTTCTCGTGCACGGCCGAAACGGCCGAGAAAGAGTGATGGAGCTTGAGGGTCAGTTGCGGCGCATCGGCGCGCGCCCGCCGCAAAATAGCCGGCGTCGCAAGCAACGCGAGCGTCGAGGCAATGAAGGTGCGGCGGGTCCATCGCATCGGAGCTTGAGATATGCCTCGATGCGGCTTCAATTAAGGCGCGGCGGACGCTCCTCGTCGTCGGCGAGCTGAATTCTGCTCGCGGCGTTCGGCGACGACGCGGCGGTAGCGGACGCCTCCGCCCTGCCCTCACGCGCGCGTTCCTCATAGCTTCGGTACGACACCCAACCGAACGGTAAGCTCGCCAGATAACAGAGCGTGCCGATGGTGAGGATGATCCACGGATAGGCGATCAGCAACGCAACAAACAGCACCAGCAGGATGATCACCGGTCCGACCATTTCGGGCGGCACCCGCGTACCGATGCGCTTGCCGGAAAAGACCGGCAGCCGCGACACCATCAGCGCCGCGATTGCGAGCGTATAGGCGAGCGTCACCCAGGTCAGGAACGGCGAGCGCGGCAGGCCGAGGAAGGCGGCATAGATCGGCAACAGCACGATGATGGCGCCGGCCGGCGCCGGCACGCCGACAAAGAAATTGGCGGCCCAGGCCGGCCGGTCCGGGTCCACGCTCATGACATTGAACCGCGCGAGCCGAAGCCCGGCGCAGATCGCAAATGCCATGGCGGCGATCCAGCCAGCCGATTTCAAATCGTGCAGGCCCCAGAAATAAAGGATGAGCCCCGGCGCCACGCCGAAATTGACGAAATCGGAGAGGCTATCGAGTTCCGCGCCGAACCTCGATGTGCCCTTCAACAGCCGCGCCAGGCGGCCGTCGATGCCGTCCAAAACCGCGGCGAAGACGATGGCCGCGAGCGCCAGCCCGTAACGGTTCTCGAACGCCATGCGAATGCCCGTGAGGCCGGCGCAGAGCGCGAGCAGCGTGACCAGGTTCGGCGCCAGCGTGCGCACAGGAATCCGGCGGAACTGCCGCGGCGGCAGACGCCGATTGCTGAAGGGGGACTGACCGATTGACATGGGCGCAATATAGCGTTTGCGGAGCCGGCTTGCCATGATGTTCGGCGGGGAAGCATCCAGTGTCCGCCGCCGACGCCGCACTTTGAAACGACGGCGTTAACCGACGCTGAAAGCGCGCGCCGGCTCGGTCACCCGCAAATCGGCGATCACGGTTTCGCCGGCGGTCGCGGTCTGCCCCTCGCCGACCAGCGCCGGCACGCCCGGCGGGAGAAAGATATCGACGCGAGAGCCGAAGCGGATCATGCCGATGCGCTGGCCCGCGGCGACGATCTCACCTTCGCGTACGAACGGCACGATGCGCCGCGCCACCAGACCGGCGATTTGAATAACGCCGATGCGGGTGGCGCCGGGCGTCGCGATGACGAACATGTTGCGCTCGTTGCTCTCGCTGGCCTTGTCGAGATCGGCGCTGACGAAGGCGCCCTTGTGATAAACGATCCGCTCGATGCGGCCCGCGAGCGGGCTGCGGTTCACATGACAGTTGAACACGCTCATGAAGATGGAGATGCGGGTGAGCGGCCGCTCGCCGAGCGCCAGTTCCTTCGGCGGCACGGTTTCGACCACGCGGCTGACGGTGCCGTCGGCCGGCGAAACCAGAATGCCTTCGCGCTTCGGCGTGACCCGTTGCGGATCGCGGAAGAAATAAGCGCACCAGAGCGTCACCACCACGGCAAGCCAGCCGAGCGGCGGCCACAGCCACAACAGGATGAGGGCGACGAGCGCAAAGCCGCCGACAAAGGGATAGCCCTCCGGATGGATCGGCGAGAACTGCGAGCGGATCGAGTTGATGATGGACATTAGTTTCCGTTTTCCAAGTGTTCCGTCACCCTGAGGTGCGAGCGATAGCGAGCCTCGAAGGGCGACGGCCACAGTGGTGCATCCTTCGAGGGCCGCTACGCGGCCACCTCAGGATGACGATAGTGTCACTCCACGACATCGGCGGCCGGCAGCAACTCTGGCTCCCGTTCCTCCGGCAGCGGCGGAGCGGGTGGATTGCGGTTGGGCGCGGACGACGGCTCGTCCACGTCGGCGAGAATTTCGCGCGCCATCTCCGCCTCGCGCTGGCGGTTCCACATGCTGGCATAGAGGCCGCCTGTCGCCAGCAGCGCGCCGTGGGTGCCGCGCTCGACAATGACGCCCTGATCGAGCACCAAGATCTCGTCGGCGCCGACGATGGTGGAAAGCCGGTGCGCGATCACGAGCGTCGTGCGGTTCTTCGAGACGCGGTCGAGCGCATCTTGGATGTCGCGCTCGGTGTGGCTGTCAAGCGCCGAAGTGGCTTCGTCGAGCAACAGGATCGGCGGGCCTTTGAGGATCGTGCGGGCGATGGCGACGCGCTGCTTTTCGCCGCCGGAGAGTTTCAGCCCGCGCTCGCCGACTTCGGTTTCGTAGCCTTTCGGCGCCAAGCGAATGAAGCCGTCGATTTGCGCCATCCGCGCCGCCTCCTCCACTTCGGCGTCGGTCGCATCCCAGCGGCCGTAGCGGATGTTGTAGCGGATCGTGTCGTTGAACAGCACGGTGTCCTGCGGGACCATGCCGATGGAGGCGCGCAGCGATGTCTGCGTCACCTCGCGAATGTCCTGGCCGTCGATCAGGATGCGGCCGCCGGTGACGTCGTAGAAGCGGAACAGAAGCCGCGAGATGGTCGACTTGCCGGCGCCGGAAGGACCGACGATGGCGACAGTGCGCCCGGCGCCGACCTCGAAGCTCAAGCCCTTGAGGATCGGCCGCGCCGGCTCGTAGGCGAACGAAACATCATCGAAGCGGATCGCGCCCGCCTTCACCTTGAGCGCGGGCGCCGCCGGCTCGTCCTCGATCTCCGGCTTGCGCGACAGGATCGAGAACATGAACTCGATATCGATCACCGCTTGTTTGATCTCGCGATAGACCAGGCCCATGAAATTCAGCGGCTGATAGAGCTGAATCATCATGGCGTTGATCATGACGAAATCGCCGACCGTATTGGTGCCGTTCTGAATGCCGTAGGCGCACAGCACCATCGCCGCCGACAGCCCGATGGTGAAGATGATCGCCTGCCCGGCATTGAGCACGGCGAGCGAGGTGTAGGCTTTGACGCTCGCCACCTCGTAGCGTTCCATCGAACGGTCGTAACGCTTGGCCTCGCGCTCCTCGGCGGAGAAATATTTGACCGTCTCGTAGTTCAGCAGCGAGTCGATCGCCTTGGCATTGGCGTCGGTGTCGCTCTCGTTCATCGAGCGGCGGATGTTGATGCGCCATTCGGTGGCATAGAAGGTGAAGCCGACATAGAGCGCGATCGTCAGCAGGACCACGATCAGATAGCGCCAGTCGAAGTGGAACAGCAGCACCCAGCCGACCAGCACCACCTCGACGATGGTCGGCATCAGCTGCAGCAGCAACATGCGCACGATGGTCTCGATGCCGTTGCGGCCGCGCTCGAGCACGCGCGTCAGCCCGCCGGTCTTGCGCTCGAGATGAAAGCGCAGCGAGAGCAGATGCATGTGCTCGAAGGTGAGAAACGCAAGCCGGCGCACCGCATTCATCGCCACCTTGGCGAAAATGCCGTCGCGCCATTGCGTGAGCACGCCCATCAGGATGCGCATGCCGCCATAGGCGAGCGTCATCATCACCGGCGTCGCCAGCGCCCAGGCCAGCCAGTCGTTGGGTCCGATCGGCGCGGTGCCGTGGCCCGCCAGCGCGTCGGTCGCCCATTTGAAAGTAAACGGCACCGCGATGGTCGCGAGCTTGGCGACGAAAATCAGCACGGTCGCGAACAAGACGCGCGCCTTCAAATCGGCACGGTCGGACGGCCAGATATAGGGCCACAGGTTGACCAGCGTCGAGAATAGCGACCAGCCGTCGGCCTTCACATGGCGGTCCTGGCGGATGGGGGCGGTCGCGAATTCTCTCATATGCAAAGCGCGAAATGGTGATGCAGGGACCGAAGGCGGGCACGGGGCAGGATCGGCGTGCTACCGCGGTTCATTCATATAGAGATTCTTCCTCGCTTCCGCACCGGCACAGGGCTTGCTCTACTAGGCTTAAATGGCTTGCGCCGGGAGCGAATCGCCGCCACATGTATCGTTTCGAGAGTAGGTATCTATGAGCAAAATCAATGCGATCTGCGTTTATTGCGGATCAAGCCCCGGAACTGACCCAACCTTTGTGGAAGCCGCCCGCGATTTCGGCAAAATCCTCGCCCATAGCGGCATCCGGCTGGTTTGGGGCGGCGGTTCCGTGGGTCTCATGGGCGCCATTGCGTCATCGGTGATCGAGCACGGCGGCGCAGCGACCGGCATCATTCCCGAATTCCTGACCGCCAAGGAGCGGCCGCGGCGGCTCGCCCAGGAGCAGATCATCACGCGCGACATGCATGAGCGCAAAAGCACGATGTTCGATCGGGCCGACGCGTTCGTCGCCCTGCCGGGCGGCATCGGGACGCTGGAAGAGCTGGTCGAGCAAATGACCTGGGCACAGCTCGGCCGCCACAAAAAGCCGATCCTGATCGCCAATATCAACGGCTTCTGGGACCCGCTCTTGTCGCTGCTCGCCCACATGCGCATGGCAGGGCTCGTGCCGCCGCCGTCGCGCGGCGTCGATTTGCTGGTCGTCGAGCGCGTGACGGACATTTTGCCGAAGCTGCATGAAGCCGTGCGCGGGGTGAGCGAAGCGCAAAAGCAAATGGCGGTGCCGGCCGAGCGGTTGTGAGTGTCTCACTCACACGCGTTTCCCGGACGCAGTGCAGCACAAGCGCAGCGCAGTGTTGCACTGCAGATCCGGGAACTTTCCAAACGCGGTGTTCGTAACGATCCCGGTTCAGCAGCGCAGCACTTCGTGCTGCGCTGCGCCCGGGATACGCGCTGAGACACGCCTAATCTGTCTTGTCCCTCACGAACGTCACCGCTTCGATACGATTGCCGTCGGGATCGCGGACGAAAGCGGCGTAATATCCTTCGTGATAGTGCGGCCGCGGGCCTGGCTCGCCGTCGGATGTGCCGCCTTCTTTCAGCGCGGCAGCATGAAAAGCATCGACCGATGCCGGATCGGGCGCACGCAAGCAGATATGCACGCCGCTATCCTCGGCCACGCGCCCCATCGCTTCGCGTTTGTTGATCCAAAACTCGGGATATTTCTTGCCGAAGCCGATAGCGGCACCGGGCCATTCCTTGAGCTTGGAAAAGCCGAGCGGCGCGAGTGCGGCGGTGTAGAACTTCTCGCCTTTTGTCAGATCGCGCACGGCGATGGAGATGTGATCGATCATGGGAAGTCGTCCTCTTCGTCATTCCGGGGCGGCCCGCAGGGCCGAGCCCGGAATCCATAGCCACTGGTCAAGCGATGACTGCTCCGAGATTCTACCGCATCGCTCGTGGTTATGGATTCCGGGCTCGCGAACTTCGTTCGCGCCCCGGAATGACAATCACGCCGGCGCGCCGGATTTAATCAGCTTGTAGACGATGGAATCCATCAGCGCCTGGAACGAGGCGTCGATGATGTTGGACGAGACGCCGACCGTCGTCCAATGGTCGGCGGTCTCGTCGGAGCTCTCGATCAAAACCCGCGTCACCGCCTCCGAACCGCCATTGAGGATACGCACGCGATAGTCGCTGAGCTCGAGTCCATTGATGTAGCTTTGATACTTGCCGAGATCCTTGCGCAGCGCGAGATCGAGCGCGTTGACGGGACCGTTGCCTTCGGCGGCCGAGATCAGCACCTCGTCGCCGACCTTCACCTTCACCACCGCCATGCTGACGGTGACGCGCTCGCCCTTGGCGCTGATGCGCTGCTCGACGGTGACGTCGAATTTCTCCACATCGAAATAGCGCGGCACCTTGCCGAGGAGCCGCCGCGCCAGCAGCTCGAACGATGCGTCCGCCGTCTCATAGGCGTAGCCGATGGCTTCGCGCTCTTTCACTTCGTCGAGGAGCCGCGACAGCCGCGGATCGTCCTTGTCGACGGCGAAGCCGATGCGGTCGAGCTCGGCCAGCAGGTTCGAGCGGCCGGATTGGTCGGATACGAGCAGCTTGCGCTTGTTGCCGACCTGCTCGGGCGCGACATGCTCGTAGGTCGCCGGATCCTTGATGATGGCCGAGGCATGAATGCCGGCCTTGGTGGCGAACGCGCTCTCGCCGACATAGGGCGCGTGCCGATCGGCGGCGCGATTGAGGATATCGTCGAGGCCGTGCGAGATGCGCGCGATATGGCCGAGCGCCTCGTCCGACACGCCGATCTCGAATTGTTGCGCGTATTCGGCTTTCAGCTTCAGCGTCGGGATGATGGAGATGAGATTGGCGTTGCCGCAGCGCTCGCCGAGCCCGTTGAGCGTGCCCTGAATCTGACGCGCGCCGGCGCGCACGGCGGCAAACGAGTTCGCCACCGCCTGCTCGGTGTCGTTGTGCGCATGGATGCCGACATGATCGCCGGGAATGTGCTTGCAGACCTCGCCGACGATCTTCTCCACTTCGTGCGGCAGCGTGCCGCCGTTGGTGTCGCACAGCACCACCCAGCGCGCGCCTTCGTCATAAGCCGCCTTGGCGCAGGCGAGCGCGTAAGCCGGATTGGCCTTGTAGCCGTCGAAGAAATGCTCGCAATCGAGCAGCACCTCGCGGCCCTTGGCCTTGGCGGCGCGCACGCTGTCGCGGATCGAGGCGAGGTTCTCCTCCTCGGTCGTCTCGAGCGCGACGCGGACATGATAGTCCCATGACTTGGCGACAAAGCAGATGGCGTCGGCTTGCGCGTCCAGCACGGCCGCAAGACCGGGATCGTTCGAGGCGGAGCGGCCCGGCCGGCGCGTCATGCCGAAGGCGGTTATTTTCGCGCGGGCCGGCCGGTGCTCGGCGAAGAAGCTCGTATCGGTCGGATTGGCGCCGGGATAGCCGGCTTCCACATAGTCGACGCCGAGCTCGTCGAGCATGCGCGCGATCGCGACCTTGTCGGCGAGCGTGAAGTCGACGCCGTTCGTCTGCGCGCCGTCGCGCAGCGTGGTGTCGAACAAATAAAGCCGCTCGCGGGACATCAAAACTCACCAGAGATAATAGTTGGCCGCCAGCGCCACCGCGACCAGGATCGCGATCAGCGCAATCGCGATATGATGGGTCCGCATGCCAAGGAATGTTTCGCGCGCCATGTGCTTTTGATCCTGTCTCAACCGGAATAGAGCCGATAGACCGTGTAAAGGGCGACCACGACCGCAGCCGCGATCACCGCGTATTTCAGCACCACGTAATAGAGCCAGTGGCGCTGGAACGGCAGGTCGTCGCGTTTCATTGCAGCCTCCCCGATGCAGCGGCCGCGAGCTGCTTCACCATCGTGGTGTTGGCGAACCATTCGCCGCCGAGCGGCACGGTGTTGCGCGTCTTCGCCACAAAGCCGCGCCGCTCGAAAAAACCACGCGCCGTATCGCTCGCATCGACGGAGAGCTCTTTGCTGCCGCGGGCGGCGGCGAGCTTTTCCAGGGCATCGCAGAGCATGACGGCGGCCCCCTGCCCGGCCGCGGCCGGATGCACATAAAGCATGTCGATGCGCGTGTTATCGGCAAGCGAGGCGAAGCCTATTGCGGCGCCGGCATGGGTGGCGACCAGCGTGAGATCGCGCGCAAGCCGCGCGCCGAAGGCTTCTTCATCATCGGCGGCCGACGCCCAGGCTTCCTGCTGCGCCTCGCTGTAATCCTCGCCCGCGAGCTCCTCGATGCTGGCGCGGAAGATTTCCGCCAGCAGCGGCACGTCGGCCGGCAGCATCGGCCGCATCGCGAGCTCTGTTTGCGGGCGGGCGAGTCATCGCCATTGCTCCAGCTCGGCCGAAAGCACGGTCAGGACCCCTTCGAGATTCGATAACACCTCGTTGTTCCAGAACCGCACCACGCGAAATCCGTTCGCCGCAAACCAGCGATCCCGCCACCGATCCTGCAACGAGCCGGCGTGCTGGCCGCCGTCCACTTCGATGACCAGACGGCTTCGAAACAAACAAAATCAGCGACGAAGCGATCGATCGGAACCTGCCGACGAAACTTAAAGCCGGCGAATCTGCGGTCACGCAGGGCGAACCACAATTTGCGCTCGGCGTCGGTCATGCGAGCACGCAACGCACGGGCTCGCCGACGCATCTGAGCGGCGACGCTGCTCTTCCCCTCTCCCCCTGCGGGAGAGGACGGCCGCGAGCGCAGCGAGTGGCCGGGTGAGGGTCCGCGGGAACCAACACCGCCGAAGTCGACCGCACCGCCCAGGCCCTCACCCGGCGCGCGAACGCTGCGCGTCCGCGCGCCGACCTCTCCCGCAGGGGGAGAGGGATTTGGCGTGCGCGTCATTCTCATCGCGCGATCTCCCAGGTGGTGCCGTCCTTGGTGTCCTTGAGCACGACGCCCTTTTTCGCGAGTTCGTCGCGGATGCGGTCGGATTCCTTGAAGTCCTTTGCCTTGCGGGCGGCATTGCGCGCGGCGATCAGACGCAATTCGATTTGCTCCGTCATCGACGTCACGTAAGTCATCGGCAATGTCATTTGCCAAGCTGCAAACGATCGCAGCATCCACCATCGCTACGAAGGTCGGCAGCATTGTCAACAACTCCCGGAGGTCGTCTAGCTCGATGCAGTATTGCCAACAGCCAGCGGCGTATTCAGATCAATCAGACATACGCATCCCTGAGCGCTTGGATGTTTCGTCACCACCGCGCGTACCCACTTCCGTCGCCGGCCCCGAACGGAGTCGCACGTATTGCCTCAGCTGCCATCCGGCAAACTCGAGGCCGCTAGTCATCGGCTTTCCAGGCGACAAATTTCTGCCCGCCATAAGTTGGTTAAGGGTCTTCTCGCGCCTCGACCAGTGCCCGAACAGTCCAATCAATTGGTTGTCGATAGTGCGTGCTGCAGCATTGCGGACCAGAGTAGCGCCGCTCCAAGCGCGATCGCCGAAGACATCAGTTTGCAGCAACTCATGGATCGTCACGAAGTTGCCGAGCGACTTCGACATCTTCTCGCCTTCGACCTGCAGGAAGCCGTTGTGCATCCAGAAATTCGCCATCACCGGCGTGTGGAAGGCGCAGCGCGATTGCGCGATCTCGTTCTCGTGGTGCGGGAAGACCAGATCGATGCCGCCGCCATGGATGTCGAACACTTCGCCGAGATATTTCCACGACATGGCCGAGCATTCGATGTGCCAGCCGGGACGGCCCGGAGTCTTGATACCGGCCGGCGACGGCCAGGCCGGCTCGCCCGGCTTTGACGGCTTCCACAGACACGAAATCCTGCGGATCGCGCTTGTAGGGTGCGACTTCGACGCGGGCGCCGGCAATCATCTCATCCAGCGGCCGTTTCGACAGCCTGCCGTAGTCGGGCATCGACGGCACGCTGAACAGCACATGATCGTCGGCGACATAGGCGTTGCCGGATTTAATCAGGCGCTCGATCATCGTGCGCATTTCGGCGATATGTTCGGTGGCGCGCGGCTCGACCGTCGGCGGCAGGCAGCCGAGCGCGGCCACGTCCTCGTGGAATTGCTTGTCGGTTTTTTCCGTGACCTTGCGGATCGCCTCGTTGAGGGGCAGGTCGGGATATTCCTCGGCGGCACGCGCGTTGATCTTGTCGTCGACGTCGGTGATGTTGCGCACGTAGGTGACGTGCTCGGCGCCGTAGAGATGGCGTAAGAGCCGAAACAGCACGTCGAAGACGATCACCGGACGCGCATTGCCGATATGGGCATAGTCGTAAACCGTCGGCCCGCAGACATACATGCGCACATGTGCCGGATCGAGCGGGCGAAACACCCGCTTCTCGCGCGTCAGCGTATCGTAGAGTTTCAGTTCCATGGTCGTGTCATGTCGCGCGTTTACGCGCCATCGGCCTGCTGGCCGGGCGTGTCCAAAATCTCGAAGAGGAGAAAAGACGGCCGCAGCCAGCGTTTGCCGCTAGCGAATAATCTTCCGGCAAATAATGCCGCAGATGGGGGTTGGGCCGAACATGGCGCGCACAATGGTCGAGGATGGCCATATCGTCAAGGGTTTGGCGTCAAGGGTTTGGCTCGGCAGTGCCGGCTCGGTGCTGGTCTTCTGCCAACGGCTACGTTTAGGGCCTTGTTTGCGGCGTTGGGGGCACGCGAAATCTTACGAACAACAGCCGGCGTCAGCTTGGATGGGCGGGCACGGCACGGAGCCATACGAACAGAACACGCAACAGTCGCCCGGCAGAGGCTTCAGGCGCTCTCCGCATCCTTTGCAGTCATAGAAGAATTGGCACGCGTCCGTCGGCATGGTTTCGGTCGCCCGATGTCCACACCTCGGACAGGTCAGTGTCGATTCCGTAATCAAGCCCGACTTTCCATCCATCGCCTGCAGCCCGAGTTGGCGTCGAATATTAGCACAATGGCGCTATTCCGCATGGCTTCACGCCCTTTTGCCGAAATGTGCCACCGCACGCGCGCGTTTGGGCGTTTTGGCCTTCCGCTTTTGCCGCCCTGCCTCGAATCAACCACACTGCCCTGCAATCGCTCGCTCGGTTCTGTAAGTTAACGCAGTCTTAACTTGACCGCCGTATTTTTAATCTTCATTGCAACTTAGTTTCTGGGGCTTCGCGCCGGCTTGGGGGATCCATGCGTTCCATGATTGCGGCCGCCCTTGGTGCCGTCCTTTTGCTCGGCATCGGCGCCGCACATGCGGAAAAGCGGATTTTCATCGTCGCCAATAATCGCGACGGCTATGGCGTCGATCGCTGCCTCGCGTCAGGCGCGCCCTGCGGCGAGGCTGCCGCGAATTCCTACTGCCGCTCACACGAATACGGGCAGGCTTTGTCCTACCGCAAGGTCGATCGCGACGACATTACCGGCGCGATCCCAACAAGCGGTCCCGGCGCCTGCCGCGGCGGGCATTGCGACGACTTCGTCGCCATCGAGTGCTCGCGCTAGCGCATGTCCCGGAAAAGTGGAGGCCGGTTTTCCGATAAGGACATGCGCGACTAAGAGAGTTTTTCGGAATTCGTCGCGCTCGACCGGTTGCCGGGCGTGACGATGTTGGATGGGAATTAGAGCGCCCGAAGGGGGCGCTCTAATTTTTTTGGATGGCGCTCTAATTTTTTGACGCCGTGTCCCGGGCGCAGCGCGGCATGAAATGCTGCGCTGCTGAACCGGGACCTTCGCAAACTCCGCGTTTGGAACGATCCCGGATCTGCGGTGCAGCGCTACGCGCTGCACCGCGTCCGGGAAACGCTTTGATTATTCCCCCTTCGCCAGCGCGATGGCTTCGCGCAGCACGTCGAGATCGCCGATGTGGTTGGCGAGGATGAGCACGAGCTTGGTGTCGAGCGCGGCGGCGTCGGCTTCCGACAGGCTCCGCCGCGCCTCGACCAGCGCGCGATAGGCCGAATCCGGATCGGCGAATTGCGAAGCGGTGATCAGTCTTGTCATCGTTTACCTCTGCAGCACGCGCTCGCGCGCACGCAGCAGCGCCGCGGCATCGAAGCTTCGCCAGCGCGCGCACAAATGCTGGTCGGGACGCACCAGATAGGTCGCACCCGGCGTGGCATCGAAGCGCTGCGTGAACTTGCCCTCCTCGTCGAACAAATCGTCGCCGATCACGGTGAGCGCGATGCCGTCCACCGCTTCGGGCTCGCGGCCGTTCGCTGCGTCGCCGTTCTTGACATAGATGATTTCGAATTCGCCGCGCAGATTTTCGAGAAGATGGGTCGGCGCGCCATCGGCGCGGCGAAGCGGTGCATCGGGCAGCGGCGCGCCGAGTTTGGCCGTGCCGGCAAACGGCTCGACGTCCGGCGTCGACAGCGGCGTGTCGTAAACCGCAGGCACCGACAGCCGGCCGGAATTGACCATGCGGCGCGCGAATTCGGCGTGCTCGGCGAGCGACAGCACCGCGTCGCGCAACCGCCGCTCCGCGCTCGAATGCGGCGACATGAAATCGGTCGAGCGGGTGGAGTGGCCGATATTCTCGTCGGCAGCCTGGATACGTTCGAGATCGTAACTCTCGATCAGAGCGCCGCCGCCCTGCCCCTTAAGTACAGCGGCAAGCTTCCAGGCCAAATTCTCCGCATCCTGAATGCCGGAATTGGCGCCGCGCGCGCCGAACGGCGACACCTGATGCGCGGCATCGCCGATGAAGATCACGCGGCCATGCACGAAGCGGTCGAGCCGGCGGCAGTTGAAGGTGTAGACCGAGACCCATTCGAGCTCGTAGGGATGCTCTTTGAGCACCTTGTCGAGCCGCGCGCGCACGCGCTCCGGCGCCTGCTCGGCGACCGGATCGGCATCGGGGCCGAGCTGCAGATCGATACGCCAGATGTCGTCGGGCTGGCGATGCATCAAGGCCGATTGGCCGGAATGAAAGGTCGGCGCGAACCAGAACCGGCGCTCGGTCGGAAACTCGGCCGCCATGTGCACATCGGCGATGAGGAATTTGTCCTCGAAGGTGACACCGGCGAAGTCGAGGCCCAGGAGCCGGCGCGCGGTCGAGCGCGCACCATCGGCGGCGATGAGCCAATCGGCGTCGAGCCGGTAAGGCCCGTCCGGCGTGTCGATGGTCAAGCGCGCACCGTCATTGAGGCGATCGAGGCCGACGAGCCGGTTCTTCCAGCGCAGATCGAGATTTTTCAGCTCAAGCGCGCGATCGACCAATGCCTTTTCCAAATAGAATTGCTGCAGATTGATGAAGGCGGGCATCTTGTGCCCCTCCTCCGGCAGCAAATCGAACGCATAGAGCAATTCGTCGCCGACAAAGACCTTGCCGAGCTTCCAGGTGACGCCTTGCGCCACAAGCCGCTCGCCGACGCCGAGCCGGTCGAGGATTTCGAGCGTGCGCTTCGACCAGCAGATGCCGCGCGAGCCTTCGCCGATCCGATCCGCGTCGTCGATCAGCACGACCGGCACGCCGCGCTGCGCGAGATCGATCGCGGCCGCAAGGCCGACCGGCCCGGCGCCGACAACGACGACCGGCCGCCGCACGACCGCCGCCGCGTCCTGATCCGCGGAGCGGCGATAGTCGTAGTGATAAACCGACTTGCGGATGTTGATCATGGATTTTTCCGTAGGGTGGGCAAAATCAATCCTCCCGCCTCACCGCGTGGGCATTGCGCGTCTTTGATTTTGCCCACCGGGCCGGCTGAACGCGCGCAATGCCCACCCTACAAGCATCTTGACGGCTTCTTCGCTTCCCGCAATGACGAGAAAACGTCATCCGCGCAAAGCCGCCCACATGGCGCGGTCGCGCTCCGCGGTCCAGATCACCGGATGCTCGATGCCTTTGGCTTCGTCATAGGCGCGCGAGACGTTGAACGGCATGCAGTGCTCGTAGATGGCGAAGCTTGCAAATTTCGGATCCATGACGCGGCGCGCTTCGTCGTAGGCCTCTTTGAGGGTGCGGCCTTTAGCGGCGCTCTCGCCGACGCTGTCATAGAGCGTGGTGAGAAAATCCTCGGTCAGCGCGATGCCTTCGGCAACCTGCTTGGCGCTCTTGAGCGCAGCGCCGCGGCCCGGCACGAGCGCGCTTGCGGAAAATTCGGCGAGGCGATCGAGCGTCGCCGGCCAGTCGGTGAAGTGAGCATCGCCGCAATAGCAGGCGGAGTGATACTCGACGAGATCGCCGGAAAACACGACGTTGGCGTCGGGCACATAGGCGACCACATCGCCCGCGGTATGGCCGCGGCCGATGTGCATGATCCGCACCTCGCGCTTGCCGAGCCAGACCGAGATCTGATCGGGAAACGTGATCGAGGGCCAGGTGAGGCCGGGAATGCTTTCGACCGCGCGAAACAAGCGCGGGAAGCGGCCGATCTCGGAATCCATGTCGGCCTTGCCGCGCTCGGCGATCAGGCTGCGGGTGCCGGCAGACGCCAGGATTTCCGCCCCGCGATAAGCGGAAGCGCCCAGCACGCGCACGGCATGATAATGCGTGAGCAAGACATATTTGATCGGCTTGTCGGTGATCTTTTTCACGCGGTCGATGACCTGCTGCGCCATCACCGGGGTGGCCTGCGCATCGACCACCATCACGCCGTCGTCGCCGACAATGACCCCGGAATTGGGATCGCCCTCGGCGGTGAAGGCGTAGAGGTCCGGCCCAATCGCGTCGAAGGTAATGGTCTTGTCGGCCAGATCGGCGGTCGAGGCGAAACCAGAACTCATGGAATTTGCTCCCGGTCGGCGCTTACTGAGCGCGTCCAAATCACCTAAAGACCTGGCCGCGTTCCAGCAAGCCCGAGGCGCCGTTGCGCGGCTCCCTGACTTCGTTCATGTTCGCCCCTGGAACATGATCCGATCAAGTCGGATCGGATCATGTTCCAGATGTTACACTGGAGCATGATCTTTTCCGAAAACCGGCTTCCACTTTTCGGGATCATGCCGTAGCCGGGCAAAGCAAAGGGGCGCCGGCGCGATCGGCAGGCGCAAATAGCCATGCCCCGGAACGACACATGAGCGGTCAGCGGGCGACGGAAGGCGAGATCACGGCCGAGGCGGGCGCGCACGAGCCCAAGCTCGGCGATCAAGCGCCGCTCAAGCTCGAGCATTTTCTGCCCTACCAGCTCAACGTGGTGTCGAGCCTCGTCTCGCAGGCGCTGTCGCGCGTCTACGCCCGGCGCTACGGCATCGGCGTACCCGAATGGCGTGTGGTGGTGACGCTCGGGCAGCACGGCGTCATGACCGCGAAGGCGATCGGCGCGCATACGCACATGCACAAGACCAAGGTATCGCGCGCGGTGGCGCTTCTGGAAAAGCGCCGGCTGGTCGCGCGCCGCGCCAACCGCGAGGACATGCGCGAGGCTTTCTTGTCTCTCACCACAGCCGGCCGAGTCATGTACGAAGAGGTCGCTCCGCACGCGCTCGAATTCGCACGCCGCTTGACCGACATCCTCTCTCCGGGCGACCGCGAAGCATTCGATCGCGCGCTCAAGCAATTGACCGCACGCTCGGCGGAACTCGTCGCCGAAATCGGCCTCCAAGACGACGAGTAGCTCCGGGATCTCGCATGAAGCTCTATTCGTATTTTCGTTCGTCCGCCGCTTACCGCGTGCGCATCGCGCTCAATCTCAAGGGCATCGCCTATGAGACCGCGTCCATTCACCTGGTGAAGGACGGCGGCCACAACCGGCGGCCGGAATTCCGCGCGGTGAACCCGCAGATGCGGGTGCCGGTGCTGGTGGCGCCTTCCGGCGAAGTGCTGATCCAGTCGCTCGCCATTATCGAATATCTCGACGAGACCCATCCCCACCCACCGTTTTTGCCGAAAGATCCGATCGCGCGGGCGCGGGCGCGGGCGCTCGCGGATATCGTTGCCTGCGATATCCACCCGCTCAACAACACCAGCCCGCTTCGCTACCTCAAGCGCGAGATGCACCAGGAGCAGACTGCCATCGATGCCTGGTATCATCATTGGGTCACGGAAGGGTTCGAGGCGATCGAGGCCCTTTTGGGTCCGGGCCCCTATTGCTGCGGTGGCGAGGTAACGATTGCCGATATCTGTCTGGTGCCGCAGGTCAATAACGCCCGCCGTTTGAAGGTTCCGCTCGACAAATTCCCCAAAATCGTGGCGATCGACGCCGCCTGCCTCGCGTTACCCGCCTTCGACCGCGCCCGCCCGGAAAACCAGCCGGACGCTGAGTGACTATCCGCTCCGATCCCAGAGCGGGATGACTTTTCTTCGGATCGTCATTCCTCTCTAGCGTTTTGTTTGAGCATGATCTTTTCGGAAAACCGGCTTCCGCCCCGGATCAAGTCCGCAGCAGGCTTTTTCCGGATCATGCTCTGGCAGCGGCCTTCATTCACACTTTAGTCACCATTACTCACCATTCCATCCCTTCACGGCGGCGACGCCTGGGGAACAGGGTCGGGTCTCTCGAATGATCAGCCACTTGCGCGGTGGGCTTGCACTTGGGCTTGGCCTTGGGCTCGGCATTGGCCTTTTTGCCGCCGGCCTGCTTGCGACTCCGGCCGCCGCCCAGTCCCCCGTTCCGCCGGCACCCATTCCCGGCCAGCCGGGAGCCGCGCCGCCGCCTCCTGCCGCCGAACAGCAGCCCCCTCAGCAGCAGCCACCCTCCAACCCGGTCTGTGTGCGCCTGGAAGGCCAAATGGCCGCGCTCAATCGCGGCGCCGGCGACCCGGCCCGCGCCGAGCAAATCAAGCGCTACGAAGATGCCGCCGGCAAGCAGCAAGCCGATCTCGACCGCCTCGTAACGCACGCCAAACGGCGCGGCTGCGAGAACGGATTTTTCTCGCTCTTCACCGGCCAGGCGCCGGAATGCCAGCCGCTCAACGCGCAGATCCAGCAGCTGCGCGACAGCCTCGATCGCACGATGAGCGATCTCGAGCGGCTCAAGAGCGGCAACAACTACGATCAGGAAGGCCAGCGGCGGGTGTTGCTCAGCGAACTCGCGCAGAATAATTGCGGGCCGCAATACCGCGCGGCGGCGGCCGCCGCGGGCCCGAGCGGCTTCCTCGATGCGCTGTTTGGCGGCGCGGCCCGTATCATCAATCCGGGCGGCGACGGTGCGCCGTCGGGCACGTTCCGCACCGTCTGCGTACGCTCCTGCGACGGTTACTATTTCCCGATTTCCTATTCCACCGTGCAGAGCCGGTTCGCCGACGATCAGCGCACCTGCCAGCGCGAATGCCCGGCGACCGAGGCGCAGCTCTATACCTATCGCAATCCGGGCGAGGACATGGGCCAAGCCGTTTCGCTGTCCGGCCAGCCCTACACCGCGCTGCCGACCGCCTTCCAATATCGCAAGGAATTCAGCGCGGCCTGCTCATGCCGAAAGCC
The DNA here is from genome assembly GCA_963845075.1 of uncultured Alphaproteobacteria bacterium. Taxonomy (GTDB): domain Bacteria; phylum Pseudomonadota; class Alphaproteobacteria; order Rhizobiales; family Xanthobacteraceae; genus BOG-931. The sequence continues at coordinate 211,225 of CAWJRE010000055.1, forward strand.
AGGCCAGAGCTGGGCCGACGCGCTCAAAGGCGCCGACGACGCCTCGACGCTGGAAAGCGGCGACATCGTCGTCACCGACCAAAACGCCAAGGCGCTGTCGCAGCCGGCCCCGCCCCCCGCGCCGAAAGGCGCCAAGCCCGGGAAACCTGCGACTGGTACGGTGGCAGCGCCCGCTGCATCGCCTCCGAGTGGACCGGCGACTGCGGCTGATGTGAGCACCGACACGCCGAAGGGGACCATACGCACCGTCGGGCCGCCGTTCGTGGCCGCTCATTAGCACGTCATTCCGGGGCCGAGCGTCAGCGAGGAACCCGGAATCCATAACCACGATTGGTGCAGAAAAATCTCCGTACCAAGTTCCGCTTGGCCTGAGGTTATGGATTCCGGGCCCGCCGCTTTCGCGGCGTCCCGGAATGACGTTTCAAAAATCGGCGGCGCCGGCTTTGGCGCGGACCGGGCTTTTGCTCGGCGCGGGCTCGGCGGCCGGCACTTCGGTGCCGGGATCGCTGAACCTTGAGGTGATCGGATAGCGCCGATCGCGGCCGAAATTCTTCAGCGTCACCTTCACGCCCGGCGCGGCTTGCCGGCGCTTGTATTCGGCGAGATAGAGCATGCGCTCGACCTTCATCACGGTTTCGCGCTCGAAGCCGGCGGCGATGATGGTGGCAAGCGGCTCCTCGCGCTCGACCATGCGCTCCAGGATCTGGTCGAGGATCTCGTACGGCGGCAGCGTGTCCTGGTCGGTCTGGTTCTCGCGCAGCTCGGCGCTGGGCGCGCGCGTGATCACATTTTCAACGATCACCCGGCCGGCGGGGCCGAGCGCGTCGTTCGGCTTCCAGCGATTGCGCAGCCGCGCCAGGCGATAGACTTCGGTCTTGTAGAGATCCTTGACCGGATTGAAGCCGCCATTCATGTCGCCATAGAGCGTGGCGTAGCCGACCGACATTTCCGACTTGTTGCCGGTCGTGACCACCATCAGGCCGAACTTGTTGGAGATGGCCATCAGGATGACGCCGCGGGCGCGCGCCTGCAAATTCTCTTCGGTGACGTCGCGCGGCACCGCGCCGAAAATGCCGGTGAGCGACGCCTCGAGCCCGTGCACAGCGCTTTCGATCGGCACCATGTCGTAATGCACGCCGAGCGCCTGCGCGATCGCCTGCGCGTCGTCGAGCGATTCCCGCGACGTGTAGCGGTAAGGCAGCATCACGCAACGGACGCGATCGGCGCCGATGGCATCGACGGCCAGCGCCGCGCACAAGGCGGAGTTGACGCCGCCCGAAAGGCCGATCACGACGCCGCGGAAACGGTTCTTGTCGACATAGTCGCGCAGGCCGAGCATGCAGGCGGTGTAGTCGGCCTGATCCCATTCTTCCGGCCGCGCGATCGGACCGCTGGCGCAGTGCCAGCCCGACGCCGTGCGCGTCCACTGCGTCGTCAAAACTACTTCCTCGAACGCCGGAAGCTGAAAGGCGATCGAGCGATCGGCGTTGAGCGCGAACGAGGCGCCGTCGAAGACGAGCTCATCCTGGCCGCCAACTTGATTGATGTAGAGGAGCGGCAGCGAGGCCTCGGTGACGCGCGCCACCGTGACATTGAGCCGGACTTCCGCCTTGTCGCGCCAATAGGGCGAGCCGTTCGGCACGACGATCAGCTCGGCGCCGGTCTCGGCCAGGCATTCGACGACGTTTTCGTAGTCGCCCCAGTCGGTCCAGGTGTCCTCGCAGATCGGCAGCCCAAGCCGCACGCCGCGGAAGCTCACCGGCCCGGGCACCGGCCCCGAGGCGAAGACGCGCTTCTCGTCGAACACGCCGTAATTCGGCAGATTGACCTTGTAGCGGATCGCCTCGACCTCGCCGCCGGCAAGAAGCGCATAGGCGTTATAGAGCCTCCCCTCCTCCACCCAGGGCGTGCCCATCAGCACGGCGGGCCCGCCGTCGGCCGTGTCGCGCGCGAGCGCCTCCACCGCCGCGCGGCAGGCGGCCTGAAACGCAGGCTTGAGCACCAGGTCTTCCGGCGGGTAGCCGGCGATGAACAGCTCGGAGAATGCAACGATGTCGGCGCCGTCGCGCGCGGCTTGCGCGCGCGTTTTGCGCGCTTTTTCCAGATTGCCGGCGATGTCGCCGACAATCGGATTGAGCTGCGCCACCGCAATGGCCAGACGATCGGCAGGACGCGTGTTCATGATCATGATTTAGCGATTTCGCTTCGTCATTGCGAGGAGCCGACGGGCCCGGCCCGAAGTGGCCGGCCCGACGGCTCGCAATGGCGATATCTATAGGGCCGCCACCGCGGCAGCGGGCTTGGCCTTGGCCTGGCGCTCCGATTTCAGGAGGTCGGCGAGCAGAAACGCCAGATCGAGCGACTGCTCGGCATTGAGCCGCGGATCGCAGACCGTGTGGTAGCGGTCGTTCAGATCCTCGTCGCTGATGGCGCGCGCGCCGCCGGTGCATTCGGTAACGTTCTGGCCGGTCATTTCCAGATGCACGCCGCCGGCATAGGTGCCTTCGGCCGCGTGCACCTGAAAGAATGCACGCACCTCCTTGAGGATCTGATCGAACGGCCGGGTCTTGTAGCCGGTGACCGAAGTGACGGTATTGCCGTGCATCGGGTCGCAGGACCACACCACATTGCGGCCTTCGCGTTTGATCGAGCGCACGAGCCGCGGCAGGTGCTCGCCGACCTTCTCGGCGCCCATCCGGCAAATCAAGGTGAGACGGCCGGGCTCGTTGTCCGGATCGAGGACGTCGATGAGTTTCAGAAGCTCATCGGGCTTTTGCGTCGGCCCGGTTTTCAGGCCGAGCGGATTTTTGACGCCGCGGCAGAATTCGATATGGGCGTGATCCGGCTGGCGCGTGCGGTCGCCGATCCAGAGCATATGACCGCTGGTGCAGTACCAGTCGCCGGTCGTTGAATCGACGCGCGAGAAGGCCTGCTCGTAGCCGAGCAACAGCGCCTCGTGGCTGGTGAAGAAATCGGTCGTGCGCATCTCCGGATGCACTTCCGGATCGATGCCGCAGGCGCGCATGAAATCGAGCGCCGCGGTCAGATGATTGGCGAGTTCCTGGTAGCGCTTCGATTGCGGGCTGTCGTTGACGAAGGACAGCATCCATTGATGCGCGTTCGACAGGTTGGCGTAACCGCCGGTGGCGAAGGCGCGCAGAAGATTGAGCGTCGCGGCCGATTGCCGGTAGGCCTCAAGCTGCCGGCGCGGATCGGGGACGCGCGCCTCCGGCGTGAAGTCGGTGCCGTTGATGATGTCGCCGCGATAGGAGGGCAATTCCATGCCGCCGCGCTTTTCGGTCGGCGACGAGCGCGGCTTGGCGAACTGGCCGGCGATGCGGCCGACCTTCACCACCGGCGAAGCCGCCGCATAGGTCAGCACCACCGCCATCTGCAGGAACAGGCGGAAGAAATCGCGGATGTTGTTGGCGCCATGCTCGGCGAAGCTCTCGGCGCAATCGCCACCCTGGAGGAGGAATGCCTGGCCGGCGGCAACCTGCGCCAAAGCGCGTTTGAGGTTGCGTGCCTCACCTGCAAAAACGAGCGGCGGAAAGCTCGCAAGCTGAGCCTCGACCTCGGCCAGCGCCTTGGCATCCGGGTATTCGGGCACCTGCACGATCGGCTGGTGCCGCCAAGAATCCGGGCTCCACTTCCGGGAATTTGCGAGCTTCGACATCGTTGTCTCCAAACGTCACCCTCCCGGCCGCCGCAACGGCTACGCCGGAATCCATAGTCACCGATCGTGAATATGGATTCCGGGTTCGCGGGCTTGCAGCCCGCGCCCCGGAATGACGGGGGATATATACACAAGAGCGCCCCGCCGCGACAGAGCGAAAAGCGCCGGCTATTCCGCAGCTTCGCGCACGTAGCTTGCGCTTTTTGTCCGCAAGGTTACCAGCTCCTCGGCGGTGGTCGGATGAAGCGCCATGGTGGCGTCGAAATCGGCTTTGGTGGCGCCCATTTTGACCGCGATCGCGGTCATCTGGATCATTTCGGCGGCGCCCTCGCCGACGATATGGCAGCCGGCAACGCGGTCGGTCGTGCCGTCGACCACAAGCTTGATCAGGACCGTCGTATCGCGCCCGGACAGGGTCGCTTTCATCGGCCTGAACATGGCCCGGTAGATGTCGGTGCGCGCAAAGCGCGCCCGCGCCTGCGCCTCTGTCAAGCCGACGACACCGACTTCGGGATCGGAGAACACCGCCGTTGGAATGTTGGTGTGATCGACTTTGATCGGCCTGCCGCCGAACAGCGTTTCCGAGACCGCGGAGCCTTCGCGGATCGCGACCGGCGTGAGGTTGATGCGATTGGTCACGTCGCCGATGGCATAGATCGAGGGAACGCGCGTGCGCATATAGTCGTCGACGACGATGTGGCCGCTCTTGGCGACCTCAACGCCCGCCTCTTCCAGGCCAAGCTTGGCGACATTCGGCGCGCGGCCGGTAGCGAACATCACGCAGTCCGCGGTCTGCTCAAAACCGCTGGACAAGCGAACCGAAAACCTCGAGCCCATTTCCTTGATCGCCGCCACCTTGCAGCCGGTGACCACCTTGATGCCGTGCCGCTCCATGTTCATGCGCACATGGGAGCGGACATCATCGTCGAAGCCGCGCAAAATGTTTTCGCCGCGATAGATCACCGTCACCTTCGAGCCGAGACCGGCAAAGATCCCGGCAAATTCCAGCGCGATATAGCCGCCGCCTTGAATGAGCACGTGCTGAGGCAGCTTCTGCAAGTAAAACGCTTCGTTGGACGAGATCGCGTGCTCGATACCGGGGATCGGATCGCCGTAGGTCGGCGCACCGCCGGTCGCGATCATGATGTAGGCCGCGCGCACGCGCCTGCCATCGCTGAGCTGCACGGTGTGCGGATCGGCGACCACGGCGCGGCTCTTGACGACGGTGACGCCGGCCTTTTCCAGCGTCATCGTATAGGCAGCCTCGAGACGCGCGATTTCCTTGTCCTTGTTGGCGATCAGCGTCGGCCAATCGAACGACCATTGCGGCACGGTCCAGCCGTAGCCCGCCGCATCCTCGAAGTCGGCACGAAAGCGCGAGGCATAGACCAGAAGCTTTTTCGGTACGCAGCCGCGAATGACGCAGGTGCCGCCGACACGATATTCCTCCGCCAGCATCACCCTGGCGCCGTGTTGCGCAGCGATGCGCGCGGCGCGTACGCCGCCTGAACCCCCGCCTATGACAAACAGATCGACATCGTAATCAGACATGGTGGGATCAGACATGGTGGGATCAGACATGGCGGTTGCGTGCCGCAGCACTCCTTTTTCAGTTCGGGATCAAGGCCGCTCGATGAGGCGGATGCCATTCGCAGCCGCGAGAATAACAGTCTGAGCGTTGCCGATGAACAGGCCGTGTTCCATGACGCCCGGGATCGTGCAGAGCCGCGCGGCGAGTTCGCGCGGATCAGGAATAACGCGCAGGTGGGCATCCAAAATCCAGTGTCCACCGTCGGTCACGAAGACTTGCTCATCTTTTGCTTTACGCAAGCTTGCCGGACCCGAGCAGCCGGCCGCCGCGATGGCGGCATCGACGGCCCGATGGGTCGCCGCCGCCCCGAACGGCGCGATCTCGATGGGCAGCGGAAAGCGGCCGAGCACCTGCACGTATTTGGATTCATCGACGATCACGATCATGCGGGCCGAAGCGGTGGCCACGATCTTCTCGCGCAGCAACGCTCCGCCGCCGCCTTTGATAAGGGTCAAGTCCGGTGAGACTTCATCGGCGCCGTCGACCGTGAGATCGAGCTCCGGCGTCTCCTCGAGCGTGGTGAGCTTGATGCCGAGTTGCTCGGCCTGCGCCCGCGTCGCTTCGGACGTCGGCACGGCGATAATGTCGAGCCCCGCCGCTACCCGCTCGCCGAGCAAATCCACAAAGTGCCTGGCGGTCGAGCCGGTGCCGAGCCCGAGCCGCATCCCCGGCTGCACGAAATCGAGGGCGCGCGCGGATGCGGCGCGCTTGAGGGCTTCGACGTCCATCGCGGGGGTGTAGGGCAAAAAAGCGCCCAATGGAATGCGGCCCGAGCCCTTTCCCCATCCTCTGCGGCCACCAAAGAAAGCGAGATTTCTTGCGCCATTGGCATTCGGCCGCTAGCAAACAGCCATGCTTACGATCGTCTTCGACCTCGACGGCACGCTGATCGACACGGCCCCCGACCTGATCGACGCGCTCAATTTCACGCTTGCCGGGCACGCCCTGCCGACCGTCCCTTACGCGCAGGCCAGGTCCCTGATCGGGGGTGGCGCGTGGGGCATGATCGAGCGCGCGCTGATCCTGGAGGGCCGCACCGCCGCGACGGCGGACGTCGACACCCTGTACGCGTCATTTGTGGCCCACTATGGCGAACATATCGCCGACCGGTCGCGGCCCTTTCCCGAGCTTGAGCCGGTGCTGGACCGCTTGGCGCAGGCGGGCCACCGATTTGCGGTATGCACCAACAAGCTCGAACGGCTGTCGAAGCGACTCCTTGACGCTTTGCAGCTCAGCGACCGCTTTACGGCCATCTGCGGTCCGGACACGTTTGGGATCCACAAGCCCGACCCGCAGATGTTCCGCGCCACGGTCCTGAAGGCCGGCGGCGAGCCCCACCGTGCCGTCATGGTCGGGGACTCGATCACCGACATCCGCACTGCCCGGGCGGCGAACGTGCCGGTGGTGGCGGTCGATTTTGGCTATACGGACGTGCCGGTGGCGACGCTCGGGCCGGACCGGGTGATCAGCGCCTTCGGGGAACTTCCGGCGGCCATTGCGGCTCTCGGGCCTGTGAAGAATGTGATGGACGATCAGTCCTTTATCAGGCAACAATATTGATTACATGGGTCTTTATGAGACCCATGTCGGCTCATATGGAGCTGCGAGCAGGCTCGGAACGGCCGGCCGCGGACTTGCGTCCGGGGCTTGGCGGTTCTGCCCGGGATTGCTCAGAAACGTCATGGAAACGCCTGCCGATGGACAGCGTGGACGTGAAGCGCGCGGAAGCGACTGACCTGCAAACCGGGGATCTCGACGATTCACGGCCGGCGCTGGTCGATCCGTTCGGCCGCGAGATTTCCTACCTGCGGGTCTCGGTAACGGACCGCTGCGATTTCCGCTGTGTCTATTGCATGGCGGAACACATGTCGTTCCTGCCCAAGGCCGACCTGCTGACGCTCGAGGAGCTCGACCGGCTGTGCTCGGCCTTCATCGGGCGCGGCGTGCGCAAGCTTCGCCTGACCGGCGGCGAACCGCTGGTCCGCCGCGGCATCATGACCTTGTTTGCCACACTCTCGCGGCATCTTGCCTCCGGCCGGCTTGACGAACTGACGCTGACCACCAACGGCTCGCAACTCGCCAAATATGCCGCCGAACTTGCCGCCCACGGCGTGCGCCGCATCAACGTGTCGCTCGACACGCTCGATCCCGACAAATTCCGCGCCATCACCCGCTGGGGCGCGCTCGGCAATGTGATCGAAGGGATCGATGCAGCGCAGAATGCCGGCCTGAAAATCAAGATCAACGCGGTTGCGCTCAAGGGCGTGAACGAGGACGAGATCCCCAATCTCGTCGAATGGGCGCACGGCCGCGGCATGGATTTGACGCTGATCGAGGTGATGCCGCTCGGCGAAATCGGCGAAGGCCGGCTCGACCAATATCTGCCGCTCTCGCTCGTCCGCGCGCGGCTTTCCGAACGCTACTCGCTCGAAGAGCTCGACTACCGCACCGGCGGGCCGGCGCGTTATGTGCGTGTCGCCGAGACCGGCGGCCGCCTCGGCTTCATTACTCCGCTGACGCATAATTTCTGCAAGTCATGCAATCGCGTGCGCGTCACCTGCACGGGCACGCTTTATATGTGTCTCGGGCAAGAAGACGCGGCCGATCTGCGCAAGCCGCTGCGCGCATCGGAAGGCAACGACCTTCTGCATGCCGCCATCGAAGAGGCGATCTCGCGCAAGCCCAAGGGCCACGATTTCATTATCGACCGGCGGCACAAGCGGCCGGCGCTGGCGCGCCACATGAGCGTGACGGGCGGGTAGTTCTTATCGGTAGCCTGGGTTGAGCGCAGCGAAACCCAGGAACGGCAGTGCGGCCTGAACTCCGCTCCCGGGTTTCGCGGAGCTTGTCATCGGGCCGGCCACTTCGGGCCGGACCCGTTGGCTCAACCCAGGCTACGTATTCTTCAACACCGTCGCCGCCGCCTGCAGCTCGGCGTAACGGTAGGCGCGACGTTCGAGCGCGAGCTCGTCGCGGCCCCATTGCTCCATGTTCCAATCTTCGTCCACATGCGCGGCCGCCCAGGCTTCGTCGGCGGTGATGCGCCCTTGCGCCAGCGCGAGCGCCAGCAGCGCCGAGCCGGTAAGTGTCGTCACCGAATGCAGCGCGCCGAGCCGCCACGGATCGCCCGGAATGGCGGCGCCGGCGGCGGCAAGCGCGGCCTCGGGCTGAGTCACGTGCACGACGCCTTCGGCGAGCAACAAACGCGCGCCGAGAACATCGCGCGCCCATTCGACGATCGGATCCCATTCGCGCGTCTGACGCTCGACGAGCCCACGCGGCGAGCCGGCGCGGTAACAAATAAGATCGGATGCCAGATATCGCGCCACCTCCTCGGCGACCGGAGCGGAGCGCTCGCTCACGCCGTCGATGATCGAATTGGCAAGCCGCGTCAGCGGCATCTTGGCGGGATCGATGACATCACGCTGCGCCTCCCACTCGGCAGCGAGCGCTTCCGCTAACGCAAGCGTCGGCGCGGCAAGCAGCCGGCCCGCCGGCGTGCGCACCGGCTTGTCATCGAGCCGCACGGCGTAAAGCGGCCCCTCCGGCGCGGTCGAGGCATGCTCGTAGAACCGCTTGCGCAGAATGGGGCGAGCCCCTCGGCGCGCGGATTCCATGGGATTTTCCGGTGCGGCCTTTTCGAAAAAATCACGCATGCGACCCTTCGCCCACTCAAGAAGCTTGGTGCGGAGGTTTCCTGCTGCATTGCAACAGCCGCGCCGAAACTGCAATTGCCAATATATTCAGGTATTTAGATTTCCCAAGGTTCGGCATGCATAACGGCGAGCGAAGGCCGCGCGCTGCAATGCAGCTTTTGCATTGCGCGGCTGCGCCATGGACGATCCAGCAGCGACAAAAGCTTGCTATAACAACACTCAAGCGGTGGAAATACGCGTCCCACTCGACTAGTATCCGCGCCCCGGCTTCGGCTAACGGGAGACACTCAACTGGGGGGACGCCGATCCGCGCAGCCGAGCTTGATACCGCCGAACAAAAATGGCGGAGGCGCTGCGGGTAAGAGGAATAGATGAAACCTACCGACATCTCGGTTCCAGATTATTTCCACAAGGTCGTCGATTGTCAGTGGGCTTGTCCGGCGCACACGCCGGTTCCCGAATACATTCGTTTGATCGCTGCGGGCCGCTACAGCGACGCCTACATGGTCAATTGGGAATCGAATGTGTTCCCCGGCATACTCGGCCGCACCTGCGACCGGCCCTGCGAGCCAGCGTGCCGCCGCGGGCGCGTCGAAAAGGAGCCGGTTGCCATTTGCCGGCTCAAGCGCGTCGCCGCCGACTTCAAAAACGATATCCGCGGGCGCCTGCCCAAGACGCCGGAGCAAAAGAACGGCAAGCGCATTGCGCTCGTCGGCGGCGGGCCCGCTTCACTCACGGTAGCGCGCGATCTCGCCCCGCTCGGCTATGAGTGCGTGGTGTTCGATCAGGACCCGCTGTCCGGCGGCATGATGCGCACACAAATTCCGAAATTCCGCCTGCCGGAAAACGTGATCGACGAGGAATGCGGCTACATCCTCGATCTCGGCGTCGCGTTCATCGGCGGCAAGCGTATCGACAGCATGAAGGCGCTGCTTGCGGAAAACTACGACGCGATCTTCGTCGGCTGCGGCGCGCCGCGCGGCCGCGATCTCGACATTCCCGGCCGCAAAGAAGCGGCCAAGAATATCCATATCGGCATCGACTGGCTGTCGAGCGTCTCCTTCGGTCACATCAACAGCATCGGCAAAAGGGTCATCGTGCTCGGCGGCGGCAACACCGCCATGGACTGCTGCCGCTCCTCGCGCCGGCTCGGCGGCGAAGACGTGAAAGTGGTCGTGCGTTCCGGCTTCGAAGAGATGAAAGCGTCTCCCTGGGAGAAGGAAGACGCCATGCACGAAGACATCCCGATCTTCAATTATCTGGTGCCGAAGGAATTCACGCACGAGAACGGCAAGCTTACCGGCGTCGTGTTCGAGAAGGTCAAGGCGGTGCGCGACGCCACGGGCCGCCGCAACCTGGTATCGACCGGCGAGCCCGATCAGCACTTTCCGTGCGACGACGTGCTGGTCGCCGTCGGCCAGGAAAACGCGTTCCCGTGGATCGAGCGCGATTGCGGCATCGACTTCGACAAATGGGACATGCCGAAGGTCGACACCAAGACCATGGCTTCGACCAATCCGAAAGTCTTCTTCGGCGGCGACGCGGCGTTCGGCCCGAAGAACATCATCTGGGCGGTGGCGCACGGCCACGAGGCCGCGATCTCGATCGACCTCTTCTGCCGCAGCGAGAACGTCAATGTGCGCCCGGCGCCGGAGATGGCCATCACCAGCCAGAAGATGGGCATCCACGAATGGAGCTACGACAACGAGATCGCGCTCGATAAGCGCTATCGGGTGCCGCACCGCGAGAAAGTGGTGGCGCTACGCGACATCAAGGCCGAGGTCGAACTCGGCTATGACGTCGATCTCGCGCTCAAGGAGGCCGAGCGCTGCCTCAACTGCGATGTGCAGACGGTGTTCACCGGCCAGCTCTGCATCGAATGCGATGCCTGCGTCGACATTTGCCCGATGGACTGCATCACGTTCACCGAGAACGGCGATGAAGCAGAACTGCGCACGCGCCTCGAGGCTCCGGCGACGAACCTCACGCAAGACCTCTATATCGGCAACAGCCTCAAGACCGGCCGCATCATGGTCAAGGACGAGGACGTGTGCCTGCATTGCGGGCTGTGCGCCGAGCGCTGTCCCACCGGCGCCTGGGACATGCAGAAATATCTGATCAATATGACTCACGCAGACCAAGCATGCCACTCCAGA
>CAWJRE010000056.1:0-10149 GCA_963845075.1 uncultured Alphaproteobacteria bacterium
ATTCCTAGAGGATGATAGTCCTATTTTGTCCTGCTCATCGAGGGCGTCATCCTCAGAGGCGTCTTGATGGTGGAGCAGGATGCGGCGCCTGCGGGCGTGCCTCGCAAGGACGCACTCGGGCGGCGCCGGGGCTCCACCCGGTGGCCACTACGGGCTGCCCGCCAGGGAGCTGGCTGACGGCGGTCGTCCACAAGTCGGACGACCCCCGCAAAGCGTGCCCGGCCGCCGGAAGGAGAACGCCGCGATGGCGCGCCGAGAGGCGCCCGCGTTTTCGAGAGGGGACGCGGTACGACAGAACAATGGTTGCGCCACTTGGCGCGCCATCCCCCTCGCATTTGGCGAGGGAAAAGAGAGACGGGCCTACCCGGGGCCTCGACAAAAATACGGGCGATGACGCTTGCCTTGGCATGATACCTAAGCAAACCGCGCCCGATTGCATCGACAAAGCGGGCCGCATAGCATGCTAGCCATGAGATCGACGGCCCTTAAGGGCCGGAACTCTTTCAAATTATACGGATGTAACGAGTAGGGGAGGCGGCGATGCCGGCGACATACAAAATTCTGATCATGGGCGCGTCCTACGGGTCGTTGCTCGCCTCCAAGATCCTGTACGGCGGGCATTCCGTGCATCTGGTTTGTCTGCCGGCCGAAGCGGACCTCATCAATGCGGAAGGCTTCCGCGTGCGCATGCCGGTCAAAGGTCGCAAGGACCAGATCGAGATCGACTCGCGCAAATTACCCGGCAAGGTCAGCGCCGGTGGCGCAGCTGGCGTCAATCCGAAGAACTATGACCTGGTCGGCCTCGCAATGCAGGAGCCGCAATATCGTTCGCCTGGCGTGCGCGAGCTGCTCGACGCGGTGGCGAAGTCAAAAGTTCCCTGCATGTCGATCATGAACATGCCGCCGCTGCCCTACGTGAAGCGCATTCCTGGGCTCAACTACGATGCGCTCAAGCCGGCATATACCGACCCGACTGTGTGGGACAATTTTGAACCGGGATTGCTGACCTTGTGCAGCCCGGACCCGCAAGCGATCCGTCCGCCCGAGGAAAAGGTCAACGTGCTGCAAGTGACGTTGCCGACCAATTTCAAGGTGGCCAGGTTCGACAACGACATGCACACCGGCATTCTGCGGCAGCTGGAAAAGGACATTGACGCCGTTCGCTTCGACGCACCGGAAGGCAAGATCGAGCTGCCGGTGAAATTGCGTGTGCACGATTCGATTTTCGTGCCGCTTGCCAAATGGTCGATGCTGCTGGCGGGTAACTATCGTTGCATCACCAAAGACGGCATGCGCACGGCGCAGGAAGCCGTGCATTCCAATCTCGAGGAGGCGCGCTCGGTCTACAATTTCGTCTTCGATCTCTGCGTGAAGCTTGGCGCTGCGCCGAGCGATCTGGTGCCGTTCGAAAAGTACGCTGCCGCGGCGCAAAGTCTCACACGCCCGGCCTCGGCCGCGCGCGCCTTGCAGAACGGTGCCCCCAATATCGAACGTGCCGACAAGCTGGTGCAGCTGATCGCCAAACAGAAGGGTCTCAGCCACCCGGTGATCGATGGGATCGTCGCCTTGGTCGACTCGCGTCTTGAGGCCAACCGCAAGAAAGCGGCAGCGGCTTAGGGCGACTCAGACAGGGTTGGTCGCTCGTACGGCAGGGTGTGGAAAACTGGGGGTGGCGGGCCGTCAGCACGCCCGCGCAAAGCGTCGCAGTACCGCTTGGCAGGCCGAATTTGTGACATTCACGCAACAGCCGCCAGCATTCTTCTGATACAAGGCGGATTCGCCCAAAAAGGCGGCAATTGCTCCTGTTTTTGGCTTCCGCGCCGGACGGTCTCAGGTCTAAATTTACCGTAATGCACGCCAAAAACGCGTACGGGTGATCGCAGCCGGGGAATTTCACGGTTCTGTACGCGCGATGACGGGCAAAGGGGACCGGCCACAATCCATGGGGCCGATTGAATTCAAAGGGGCAGGTTCAATGAAGAAAGTTGTGTTGTCGGTTGTCGCGGCGCTCGCAGTTTCGGCTGTTGCGCCCGCAGCATTTGCGGCTGACTTGCCGAAGAAGGCTCCCGCAGTAGCCCCGGCGCCTCCGCCGAGCCCGTGGGATATCGCCTTCGGTGCGGCCATCATGAATGACTACATCTTCCGCGGCGTCACCCAATCCGGGCACAAGCCGTCGGTCGCGGCTTACTTTGAGCCGCGCTACAACATCAGTTCGAACTGGCAGCTCTACGCAGGGCTGTCCGGTGAGAGCATCAAGTTCGCCAACAACGCGGCGGCCGAAATCGACTTCTACGGCGGCGTCCGCCCCACCTTCGGTCCTTTGGCCTTCGATTTTGGCTTCTGGTACTATTATTATCCGGGCGGCACTTGTTACGGCCAAGGGCCCACCCAATCCCTGGACCCCGGTTGCCAGCCTGGCGGAATTTTCCCGAACGGCAACGTCGCGAAGTCAGTCGCCAGCTTCTACGAAATCTACGGCAAGGTCGCCTACACTTGGACCGACTGGGTCTTCGGAGCGAACTTCTATTACTCTCCGAACTTCTTGAACCTCGGTGCGGATGGCGAATATCTCTCTGGCACCATCAAGTTCACCGCACCCGAGAAAATGGCGCTCGGGCCGTTAGGCTGGTACGTGTCGGGTGAATTCGGCCATCAGTGGCTGGGCACCAGCGATGCGTTCTATGGCTGCTTGGTCGGTGCCGCGGGCGTAGGCTGCGGGGCGAATTCCCCGAACGGCATTGCGTACGCGGACTACAACACTTGGAACGTCGGCTTGGGCTTCACCTGGAAGGTGTTCACCCTCGATCTGCGTTACTACGATACGGATCTGAGCAAGGGTGACTGCAATGCCTTCACCAGCGACCCGACCGCTCGGGGCATCAGCAACCAGACCCCGATCAACATCGGCGCCGGCTCCAGCTGGTGCGGCGCGTCCTTCGTCGCCAAACTGTCTGCCGACCTAACACTCGGCAGCCTGAAGTAAGTTCTGACTTACGTCTGTCCCGGAAAGGGCGGCGGCCGCGCGATCGGTTGCCGCTCTTTCTCCTTTTGGCGGCCCGCCGGTTTCCTATTCAGCCGGCGCCAGGCTCGCCTCCCGCACGGCGTAGTGATCGCCTTCCCGGCTGTATGCGAGCCGGCGTTTGTGAAACGTCGCAAGCGTCGCCCGGTGGCCGATCGACACAATCGTGGCGCGTGCAAGCCTGCGGTCCAGCAATTGATAGAGCGCGGCCTCGGCCGGCTCGTCGAGCGAAGCCGTGGCCTCATCCAGGAACAGAAAGTCGGGCGCATAGAGGAGCGCGCGCGCGATTCCCAGGCGTTGCTGCTCGCCAAGCGACAGCATGCGGTTCCAATGGGCTTCTTCTTCAATGCGAGAGGCGAGGGCAGGCAAACCAACCGCTTCGATCAGCTCCGCCACTTTGCCGGCATCGAAGCTGTCAGGCTCAGCCGGGTAAGCGACCGCGGCGGCAAGCGTTGCGATCGGAAAGTAGGGGCGCTGCGGCAGGATCATCACGCGCGCATTTTTCGGCACGGTGATTGTGCCTTTGCCAAACGGCCAAATGCCGGCCAAGGCACGAAACAGCGTCGACTTGCCGGAGCCGGACGGTCCGCTCACCAGCACGCGCTCGCCAAGCTTGATCGATAGATCGTTGGCATTCACCAGCGGCGCGCCATTCGGTAGCTGTACCGCCAGATCCTTGAAGCTGACGATACCTGCATCGCTTGGTGCAAACGCGATGACGGGTGGCCGCGTCGCTGCTGCTCTCGCTGCGGCGATCAACTCGTCGAAACCCGCGAGCCTCTCGATGACCGCTCGCCACTCGGCGATCGACCGATAGGCCGTCACGAAGAACGAGAGAGCGCCTTGCACACTGCCGAAGGCCGAGGCCGTCTGCATCAGGCCGCCGAGTTGGATCGCGCCGGCGAAATAGGCAGGGCTGACGACGACAAATGGAAAAACCGAAGATATCTGGCCGTAACCGGCCGTCAGAAAGGTGAGCTTTTTCTGGCGCGACATGATCGCGAGCCAATTTCCCGCGATATTGCCGAACCGGGTCAGCAACCGGTTACGCTCGGTCTGCTCGCCGTCGAGGAGGGCGATCTGTTCGGAATTCTCGCGCACGCGCACCAGATTGAAGCGGAAGTCTGCTTCGTAGCGCTGCTGTTGGAAGTTGAGTGCGGTCAGGGCGCGGCCGATCAAATGAGTGAGCAGCGTGCCGATGATGGCGTAAACAAGTGCGGCCCAGAACAGGTAGCCTGGAATCGCCCATGCGGTACCGAAAAGGTGCAGGGGTGCAGTTCCCGACAAGTTCCACAGGATGATTGCAAAGGAACCAAGCGTCACCACCGAGTTCAGCAGGCCGAGGCCAATCGGCAAGATGCCAACTCCAGTCGTGCCGGAATCGATGAATTCCTTGACGTCTTCGGCAATACGCTGGTCGGGATTGTCGGCGGCATCACCGAGCAATTGCATACGGTAATGATTGGCTTCAGCCAGCCAGCGATCGAGATAGGCTTGCGTTAGCCAGCGTCGCCAACGGATCTGAAGCCATTGATTGAGATAAAGCTGGTAAACGGCCAGGAAGATATAAATGGTCGCAAGGACGCAGAAGTAGCCGAGTTGATAGATGAACGCATTCCAATCCTTATCTTGCAGCGCGTTGTAAAACGTGTTGTTCCACGAATTGAGCAAGACATTGATGCCAACGATCGACAGTTCGATCACAATCACCGCTGCCAGCAAGATGCGGCCGGGCCAACGATCCTCGGAATTGAAATAAGGGCTGGCAATTCGCCATACGATGGCGAGCGTTGAAAGTATGCCTCTCACGGGAGGTCTCCTGTCGGGACTAAAAAGCAGCTGCGGCTTTATGGCCGAGTGCCGCGCGAAAACCGATCTGTTTTGCCGAATTCACGCATAAAAAGGGCATATCAAGGGCGTTCCAACAAGGGTCGGCCAAGTGCCTTCCAAGCGCTGCCCAATATTGCTTCCGGGCACTGCACCCCGTACGATTAGCAAATCCGAACGATAAAGTCGGGCCATGGAATAAGACCCGATAATAAATGTTCCAAGGGATAAACAATCTTAGGGAGGGTAAGAGAAATGGCCAAGAACAAACAGTCTACGGCTGCAACTCGTCGTAAGTTTCTCGGCGGAGCAGCTGTGGCCGGGGTGGCGACCATCGCCATGCCGCAAGTTTCGCGCGCACAAACCGTCACTCTGAAGATGCAAGGCGGCTGGGGTGCCACCGACATTCTGAACGAGTACGGCCAGGATTACGCCCGGAAGGTGAACGAGATGGGCGGCGGCCGGCTGAAGATCGATTATCTAAACGCCGGCGCCGTGGTGAAGGCGTTCTCGGTGATGGACGCGACCTCCTCGGGTGTGCTCGATGGCTGCCACAGCGTGCCGGCTTACTGGTACGGCAAACATCGCGCCGCGTCGCTGTTCGGCACCGGTCCCTGCTACGGCACCAATGCCAGCCAGTTCATGGGCTGGTTCTATTACGGCGGCGGTCAGGCGCTCTACGATGAGTTGACCCAGAAGATTCTCAATCTCAACGTGCAGGGCTTCTACGTTTTCGCCATGCCGACGCAGCCGCTGGGATGGTTCAAGAAAGAGATCAAAGGCCCGGATGATTTCAAAGGCATGAAATACCGTACCGTCGGTCTCGCTTCCAACGTGATGCAGGCGATGGGAGCCAGCGTCGCGCAACTGCCAGGACCGGAAATCCTGCCGGCGATGGAAAAGGGTGTGATCGAGGCCTTCGAGTTCAACAACCCGACCTCGGATATGCGTTTCGGCGGGCAGGACGTGGCCAAATACTACTATCTTGGCTCCTACCACCAGGCATCGGAGGCGATCGAGGTTGTGATCAACAAGGCGAAGTGGGACGGCCTCGCCAAGGAGCAGCAGCAGATTCTACACTTGGCCGGTCAGGCAGCGAACGCGGACGACATCTGGAAAGCCTGGGACATCTATTCGCGCGATCTGCAGACGCTGATCACCAAGCATGGCGTCAACGTCAGGCGTACGTCGGATGCGATCTTCAAGGCCCAGCTCGCGGCCTGGGACAAGGTCGTCGATGAAATCAGCGCCGATGCGAACCAGGGACCATTCATCAAGAAAGTGCTCGCGAGCCAGAAGGAATGGGGCAAGCGGGTCGGCTTCTACTCCATCAACAACGAGGCCGACTACAAGTCTGCCTATGAGCACTACTTCGGCCCGATGAAGGTCTGAGCACGCTCAGCAAAACACGCCGGGGTGGTATCTCTGCCCCGGCGTGTTTTTGAGCGAACCAACCGGCGAGAATCTTCCGTGGAACAATTTCTTCTGTTTATCGACCGTCTCAGCGCGGGCGTCGGCAAGGCGTTCGGCTGGTGCATCGTCATCATGACGCTCGGCACCTGCTACGACGTGTTCATGCGTTACCTGTTTCGCGCCCCGACTAATTGGGCGTTTGACGTAAGTTATTTCATGTATGGCGCGCTTTTCATTATGGCGGGCGCTTACACCCTGTCGCGCAATGGACATGTACGCGGCGATTTCGTCTATCGGATGTGGCCATACCGAATACAGGCTGGCATTGATCTCGTTCTCTTTATCCTTTTCATGGGCCCAGGCTTCGGCGCGCTGCTCTATTACGGTATCCCCTATGCCGCGCAGTCCTGGCACATCAACGAAGTGAGCATCTATAGCCCGACTGGCGCGCCGGTCTATCCGCACAAGATGCTGATCCCGATCGCGGCCGCACTGATGCTGTTCCAGTGTTTGGCGGAGATCATTCGCTGCGTCATCTGCATTCGCGACGGCGTATGGCCGCAGCGCCTGCATGACGTTGAAGAGATGGAATCCGCGATTTTGGCCGAAGCGGCAGATCGCCGGCGCATCGAAGAAGAAATGCACGTGGGGGCTGCTCGATGATGTTCACCAATCCCGAAATCGGGATGATTCAGCTCGGCAGCTTCATCGGCGTCATCCTGCTGGGCTTCCCGATCGCCTTTACTCTCGTGGCGATGGGCGTGTTCTTCGGCTATTACGCGATGGGCTCGCGCGTCTTCGATCTCCTCGTTACCAATACCTACGACGTGATGTCGAACGACGTTTTGACGGCAGTGCCGCTGTTCTTGTTCATGGGCTACGTGGTCGAGCGCTCGAATATTCTCGACCGGCTGTTTTATTCGCTGCAAATGTCGATGCGGCGAGTGCCGGGCGCGCTCGCGGTCGCCACGCTGATAACTTGCGCGCTGTTTGCCACCGCCACTGGCATCGTCGGCGCTGTGGTGACCCTGATGGGCTTGCTGGCATTTCCCGCCATGTTGCGCGCTGGCTACAATACCGAGCTCTCGGCCGGCGTGGTCTGCGCCGGCGGCTGTCTTGGCATCATGATTCCGCCGAGCGTACTGCTGATTCTGTATGGCGCCACGACATCTGTTTCCGTCGTCCAACTTTATGCCGCGGCCTTCCTCCCCGGCTTCATGCTGGCGGGCTTCTATGTCCTCTACGTGATTGTGCGTGTGTTGATTACTCCGAGCCTCGCGCCGAAGCCGAAAGAACTCGAGCGTGACATACCGTTCGGCGAGGTGTTCGGGGCGCTGCTCACCTCGTTTTTTCCGCTCGCCGTTCTCATCCTTTCGGTGCTCGGCGCGATCCTGTTCGGTCTGGCGACGCCGTCCGAGGCAGCGGCGGTCGGCGCACTCGGCTCTGTGATTTTGGCAGCTAGCTACAAATCGCTGACGTTCCAGCGGTTGAAGGAAGCGGTCTACCTCACCGCCCGCACCTCGGCGATGGTTTGCTATCTATTCATCGGCTCGTGGACCTTCTCCTCAGTATTCTCATATCTCGGCGGCCACGAAGTCATTGAGCGCTGGGTGCTGGCGGCGAATTTGAGCGCCACCGGATTCCTCATTCTTGCGCAGTTTATCATTTTCTGTCTTGGCTGGCCTCTAGAGTGGACCGAGATCATCATCATCTTCGTTCCGATTTTCCTGCCGCTGGTTAAGGCCTTCCATATCGACCCGACTCTTTTCGGCATTCTGGTCGCGCTGAACATCCAGACCTCGTTCAATACGCCGCCTATGGCCATGGCGGCCTATTACCTCAAGGGAGTGGCGCCCCCGCAGGTCAGGCTGAACCAGATTTTCGCCGGCGCGCTGCCGTTCGTGTTCATGGTGTTCATCACCATGGCCCTGGTTTACATTTTCCCGGGCATTGCGCTCTGGCTGCCTAGCAAGATCTACGCGAACTAATGGCAACCGATGGCGACCTGACCTCGCTGACCGCGATCGAGGCCGCCGAGCGCATCGCCGGCGGCGAAATTTCCGCGGAGACGTATACCGGCGCTTGCCTCGATCGCATTGCTGCGATCGAAGATAAAGTATGTGCTTTCGCCCACCTCGATCCGAAAAACGCGCTGGCGCAGGCCCGTGCACTCGACGAGCGGCGCCGCAACGGGCACACGATTGGCCCGCTGCACGGAATTCCGGTCGGCATCAAGGACATCTTCGATACCGCCGATTACAAGACCGAGTGCGGCTCGCCGCTGCTCAAGGGTCGTCAGCCGATGCGCGATTGCACGGCGGTAGGTCGCCTGCGCGAAGCGGGCGCCGTGATCATCGGCAAGACCGTCACCACCGAATTCGCCTATTTCCACCCGGGTCCGACGCGCAATCCGCACGACCTTGAACGCACGCCAGGCGGCTCGTCATCCGGATCGGCGGCGGCGGTCGCGGCCGGCATGGTGCCGCTTGCGATCGGCTCGCAGACCAATGGTTCGGTGATCCGCCCGGCCGCGTTCTGTGGCGTTTATGGCTGCAAGCCGACGCACGGCACGATCTCGCGCCACGGCGCCTTAACGCTGTCGCGAGCGCTCGATCATGTCGGCGTATTTGCCCGCTCGCTCGCCGATACGGCGCTGATCCTCGACGTACTTGTAGGCTACGACCCGAACGACGGCGATACGCGTCCGGTTGCCGCTCCCGCCTTTCTCGAAACAGTTGCCGAGGATCCGCCGTTACCGCCGCGCTTTGCCTTCGTGCGCACGCCGATTTGGGACAAAGCTGACGCGGAAACGCGCGCGGCCTTCGAAGGCTTGCTCGGCCGGCTCGGTGATCAGGCCCAGAGCATCAATCTCCCGGAGGCTTATGCTGCCGCCTGGGATGACCAGCGCGACGTCATGGCCGTCGACATGGCGCACAATCTCAATGCTGTGATCGCGCGTGGGGGCGAGGCCGCATCGAGCCAGCAGCTGCGCGACTGTCTCGCCGAGGGCGATAAGGTGAGCGCGGTGCGTTATCTAGCGGCGCGTGACAACGCCAGGCGTTATGAGGCTGGCATCGCCGAAATATTCAAAGAATACGATGCCATTATCACGCCGGCGACCACCGGTGTGGCGCCGAAAGGCGAGGCTACCGGGAGCCCGATGTTTTGCACGTTGTGGACGCTGACCGGGCTGCCGGCGCTGTCAGTGCCGCTACTGACGGGCGAGGGTGGCATGCCGCTCGGCGTGCAGTTAATCGGCGAGCGCGGCGACGACGCACGTCTGCTGCGCACGGCCAATTGGCTGATCGATACGCTGGAGGATTGATATGGATGCAGCGCCCGGCGGGTCAAGGGCTTATTTCTTGTCGCGCTTGAACAGCGGCTGCCAGTCGTCACCCCAGAAGCCCCAGAGCATCAAAGCAAAACCAACGAGGACGCAAATCCATAGCGGCGGTGCGGCCAGCTTGACGGCAATCAAAAGCATGTAACCGATCATTATGATTGCGCCAATCAGTGCCGTTACTGCGTCCGCCATCTCATCCTCCCGCCGAGAAAACCCTGGGTCGTTTCGTATTTTTAACTCTAGCCCGGCATGTGGGCGCGCACCACCCCAATTTTGTGGAATGTTCCGGGTTCCATGCCGCATATTTCGTGAAAGGACTTATCGTGAGGTGCCTGTCGTTTCTGCTAGCAGCCGCGCCTGCGGCAATCTAACGGGTGCATCGCGTGGCCCTTCGTGTGAGAAGCTGAGACGAAATGAAACGTTACGTTCTTGTGCGCGGCAGCATATCTGCGGTTCTGTTTTTTTTGATCTGCGGTGCAGGCGCCCCGGCCGAACCGTTCCCGTTTGATCAGGAGTTCCTGCTCGACGCGCCACCGATGCGGCCAGG
>CAWJRE010000057.1:0-8220 GCA_963845075.1 uncultured Alphaproteobacteria bacterium
CTCGTGTTGCAGGCGGCCATAGTCGCAGTTCACGTGGACGCGGTCCGATTACTGCGATCCAATTTCCGCTCATTCCCGCAAAGGCGGGAATCCAGAGGCTTGTGTAAAGATCTGGGTCCCCGCCTTCGCGGGGACGAGCGGATGAGATCAGCCAAGCGGAAGCGCTCGGATTTTTGAGCTAGGGTGCAACCAACAAGGACGCAGCACCTACATTGTCCGTCGCCTGTGAAGACGCCGGCGACAAAGCCACCCGATCCCATGGCGGCTCCGGCCGCCACGCGTTCACGAGCTCGTCGATGAAGGAGCGCACTTTCGGCGAGAGGTGGCGGCTCGACGGATAGACCGCACGCACTGCCGGACCGTCGGCCGCGAAGTCCTCGAGAACGCGCACCAGCCGCCCGGCGCGCAGATCATCGCTGATCAGGAAGGTCGCAAGCTTGGCGATGCCGTAGCCGGCGAGCGTTGCGTCGCGCAAAGCCTCGGCATTGGTGGCGCTGAAGCGCCCATTGATCGCCACGGTCCGAGTGTGCCCGTGCATGGTGAAACGCCACTCGACCGGGCGCCCGCCATGAACGAAGGCGAGGCAGCTATGGTCCGCCAATTGCTCGACATCGATCGGGATGCCGTGCCGCTGCAAATAGGACGGCGCGGCGCATGTGACCAACCGGTGTGGCGCCAGTAGCCGCGTCATCAACCGGCTGTCGTCGCTGCCGCCCAGCCTGATCGCCAGATCGATGCCTTCATCGATCAGATCGACGAAGCGATCGTTGAACGAAACGTTGACGGAAATCTCCGGCCACTTGCTCATGAATTGACTGACGATCGGCAGCACGTGCAAGCGGCCGAACGAAACCGGCAACTCCAGGCGCAAACGGCCGCGCGGCGCCTGCGAATGGCTCAGCATGGACATCTCCGCCTCGTCGAGGTCGGCGAGGATGCGAATGCAGCGCTCGTGAAACACCGCCCCCTCGCCGGTCAGCGAAACGCTGCGGGTCGTGCGTTGCAGCAGCCGAATGCCGAGCCGGTCCTCAAGGCGGACGACGCTCTTGCCGATCGCCGAGCGCGACATGCCCATGCGTTCGGCGGCGGCCGTAAAGCTTTTGGCCTCAGCCACATGCACGAAGGCGCTGATGTCCCTCATCCGCTCGATGGTCATCGGTCCAACCCTCCCGCTTCCGCTGTTTGTTCAGCGGTATTTGGTCAGGCTACAGCCGATAGTCGCCCTTTAGGAGTCGATTGGGGCAAAAAATTCCCCAGTGATGGGAAAACCCAGATGATTGTGGGCCTTACTGGGCTGGGCTTACCGTTCGTGAGTGTTGCGAATTGGGCGCACCCGAAGCGCCGAAATGCGCGTCCCCTAACCCGCGCGCGTGGATGCCGGCGTTAGACGAGCGCACGACTGGGGAGGGATCGGTACGTGAAGGCTGTTCGCTATTACGGGCGCAAGGACATCCGCGTCGAGACCGTCAAAGAGCCAAAAGACTTCGGACCGGATCAGCTCCTTGTGAAGCCGCTCTGGACCGGCATCTGCGGAACGGATCTGCACGAATACATCGCCGGGCCCATCGTCACCTCAGTCAAGCCGCACACGTTCACCTCCGCAACGCTGCCGCAGATCCTGGGACACGAATTTTCAGCCGAGGTGATCGATGTCGGCAAGGACGTTGCGCACCTCAAGCGCGGCGACCGCATTTCCGTTCAGCCGCTGGTGATGCCGATGAACGACTATTACAGCCGGCGCGGACTCAATCATTTGAGCGAACGCGCCGGATGCATCGGACTAAGCTGGGCGTGGGGCGGCATGTCGGAGCTTGCCATCATCAACGATTACAACGCCGCCAAGGTGCCGCCCTCGATCAGCGACGAGGAAGCGGCGATGATCGAGCCGGCAGCCGTCGCCTTGTATGCCGTGGACCGAGGCGGCGTCCAAGCCGGCAGCACGGTGCTGATCTGCGGCGCCGGACCGATCGGCGCCTTGACCATCCTCTGCGCGCACGCGGCCGGCGCCGCCAAGATTTTCGTATCCGAGCCGAACGCGGCACGGCGCAAAGCGATCGAGAGCTTCGGCATCTGTGCCGGCATCTTCGACCCGACGAAGGCCGACGTGGCGGCGCTGGTCAAGGAACAAACTGAGGACCATGTCGGCGTCGACGTCGCCATCGAGTGCGTCGGCAATGAGAACGCCTTGAACACCTGCATCGAGGCCGTGCGCCGGCGCGGCGTGGTCGTGCAGGCGGGCCTGCATGTGCGCAAGGCGGCGACCGACCCCATGACCTGGGCGCTCAAGGACATCACCATCGAAGCGACCTGGTGCTACCCGATCACGATGTGGCCGCGTCTCATCGCGCTGGTCGAGGCGGGCAAGCTCCCGCTCGGCAAGATCATCGACGGCCGCATTCGGGCCGAGGACGTGGTCGCAAAGGGCTTCGACCTCCTCACCAGCCCGGACAACAACAAGCTGAAAGTCCTGGTGTCGATGGATCTCCAATAGGCAACAGCACAAACCGCATCGGGAGAGGATTGGCCGACAACCGGGCGAAACCGCAAAAACAAAAACAGCGCCATCTTCAAAAATCGCCAAGCACGTGGGAGGAACACGATGAAGGCAACTTGCACATTACTGGGGTGTCTCGCGATCGCAGCCGCGGCGGCATCAAGCGCGACACCGGCACGCGCCGAATACAAGGGGGCGCCGCGTTCGTTCCTATTCAACCCCGCCCTCGACGTCTGTTTTCACGACACCGCCAAATATAAGAAGAAACCGCCCTACGTGATCGGCTTCGCCAACGCGGGGCTCGGCGATTCCTGGCGGGTGGTCGGCGTGCATTCGCTCGAGAAAGCGGCGCACGATCGTGCTGACGTGATCAAGAAGCTGATCATCACCAACGCGAACCACGACGACACCAAGCAGATCGCCGATATCCAAGATCTCGTCTCGCAGGGCGTCGATCTTCTGATCGTGAGTGCAAACACCGCGCAGGCGCTCGACGCCGCGGTCAGCCGGGTGCAGAAACAGGGCATTCCGGTCGTCATGGTCGACCGGCGCATCGCCTCGGACAATTTCACCACCTTCGTGACGGCCTCAGACGCGCTGATGGGACGCTTGTTCGCGCAGTGGATCGTCGAGAAGCTCCACGGCAAGGGCAATATCGTCATCCTCGGCGGGCAAGCGGGCTCCAGCCCGAACGACAACCGCGTCGGTCCGGCGATGCAGGTGTTCAAGCAATATCCCGACATCAAGATCCTCGACACCGTGTATTCCGACTGGAGCCCGGTGAAGGGCAAACAGGTGATGCAGGCGGTGATCGCCAAGTATGGTCATCAGATCGATGCGGTCTTCGCTCCGCACGGGCTGCAGGTGCCGGGCTCGATCGAAGCCTTCCTGGAAGCCGGCTGGAAGCCGAACGAGATTCCCATGCACACGTCGGCGGACATGAACGGCCCGATGAAGATGGCCATCAAGAACCACTTCCCGCTGCTCGACATCGACTACCCGCCGGCGATGATGGGCGTCTCGCTCGAGGTCGCGTTGAAGGTGCTGTCGGGAGCCTCGGTGCCGTGCATCTACACGATCCCGACCAATATCGTGTTGAGTAAAGGCGACGAAACGCCGTCCATTCCCCATCCCGACATGTATCTTGAGGACCACGTGGTGGCGAATGGGCCGGACGACATGCTGGTATCCGGCGGGATGGGGCCCGATTACAATCCGACGACCTACAAGATCGATTATCCGCACTGAGTACGCGCGGCGAATATTGTGGGGCCGGCAGACGCAATCCTGCCAGCCCCTTTGCGCTTGTGGTGAAAGATGCTCCGGCTGAAGCAAATCTCGAAGTCGTTTCCCGGCGTGCAAGCGCTCAGCCAGGTCGATTTCGAGGTCGAAGCCGGTGAGATCCACGCGCTGGTCGGCGAAAACGGCGCCGGGAAATCGACGCTGACAAAGATCATCGCCGGCGCTTACCAGCCCGACGCCGGCCACATCGAGCTGGACGGCGCCGCCGTGCGCTGGGACTCGCCGGCGCGATGCAAAGCGCCGCGGCATCCACGTCATCTATCAGGAGCTCATCCTCTTTCCCGAACTGTCGGTTGCGGAAAACATTTTCATCGGCAATGAGCGGCGCCGTGCGAGCGGCGCCATCGACTATCGGCGCACCTTTGACGAGGCGAACGACATTCTAAAAAGACTCGGCGCGGGGCTTGATCCGCGCCTGCGCGTCGGCGAACTGAGTGTCGCCAATCAGCAGATGGTCGAGATCGCGCGCGCGCTCGTGCAGAACGTCAAGCTGCTCGTGCTCGACGAGCCGACGGCAGTCATATCGAGCCGCGAGGTCGAGCAGCTTTTCAAGCGGCTGCGGGCGCTCCGCAGCGAAGGGGTCGCGATCGTCTATATCTCGCACCGCCTGGACGAGGTGTTCGAGCTTTCCGACCGCGTCACCGTCCTCAAGGACGGCGCACTGATCGGCACGCAGGCGACCGCCGCCATGACACGCGACCGCCTGATTTCCATGATGGTCGGCCGCGATCTCGCCCATCTGTTCCCGCCGAAGAGGCCGGTCAAACCGGATCGTCCGACCGTGCTGCGCGCCAATAATCTCACCATTGCCGGCCGCGTCGCCGATGCCTCGATCGAATTGCGTGCCGGGGAGATCGTCGGACTCGCAGGTCTTGTCGGCGCTGGCCGGAGCGAACTCGCCTTCGGCATTTTTGGCGCCCTGCCGATCGCGTCAGGGACCATAACGGTCGGCGACATCGAGCACACTTCGATGACGCCGGCGCGCGCGATTGCGCTTGGTATCGGCTTGGTTACGGAGGACCGCAAGGCGCAAGGCCTGGCGATGTTGCTCGACGTAGCCGCCAATGTCAGCGCGTCGAGTCTTGCCGAATTCACTTCCTACGGCCTGCTGACGCGCCGCCAAGAGAGAGCCGTCGCGCACAAGGCCATCCGCGAGTACGGCATCGCCTGCCGGGGGCCGCGCACGGATGTCGCGACCATGTCGGGCGGCAACCAGCAAAAAGTCATCGTCGCACGCTGGGCGCGCACCTGCCGCAGCGTCCTGATCCTCGACGAGCCGACGCGCGGCGTCGATATCGGCGCCAAGCAGGAAATCTATCGCATCATGCACGACCTGGCCGATGCCGGCATTGCCATCCTGATGATCAGTTCCGAATTGCCCGAGATTGTCGGCATGGCCGATCGTGCCGTGGTCATGCGCGAGGGGCGGATTGTCGGCGAAGTGTCCGGCGACGCCATCTCCGAGGAAGTCATTCTTGGCATGGCGACGCGGGATGTACCGGCCGCCGCCTGAGACGTTGCGATGAAGGCATTCGCAAGCATCCTGCCGGGCGGCACTGCCGGATGGCGCGTCACGCGCTCGGCGCTCTTGCCGGTCATCGCCCTCATCGTCGTGCTGATGATCATCGGCGTCTCGGTGAGCGACCGCTTCGGCACGGCGCGCAATCTCTGGAACGTCTACGAGCAGTCGACCGGGCTTGCCTTGGTCAGTCTTGGACAAACGCTGGTCATCCTGACCGGCGGCATCGACCTTTCGGTCGGCTCGATGATCAGCCTGTTATCCGAGCTCATCTCCGGCTCGATCGATGGCGACGGGGCGCTGGTGTTGCCCGTGCTTGCCGGTGTCATCGTGCTCGGCGCGCTCCTTGGCGCGATCAATGGAGCGTGCATCGTTCTCTTGCGCGTCCACCCGCTCATTGTCACGCTCGGCACCGGCGCGGCGCTGCAGGGGCTGACGCTGCTCTATTCGAGTCATCCGCCCGGCAAAGTGCCCGACGGCTTTGATGAGATCGCCTATGGCCGGCTGTTCGACGTTCCGATGGGGGCGTCGGTTGCGGTCCTGCTCGTCCTGCTCACGGCGCTGTTTCTGCGCTTTGTGCCTTTCGGACGGTACATCTTTGCCGTCGGCGGCGACGAAAGCGCCGCGCGGCTCATGGGCCTGCCACGCGATCGCGTCATTATATTCGTCTATGCGTTTTCGGGCTTTTGCTGCGCACTGACGGCGATCTTCCTGGTCGCCCGCTTCGGCGTCGGCCAGCCTTATGCCGGATATAACTTCACCTTGGGCTCGATCACACCCGTTGTGATCGGCGGCACCTGGCTTGCGGGCGGCAAAGGCGGCGTGCTCGGAACTCTGCTCGGCGTCTATCTCATCGGGCTGATCTACAACGTCCTCAACTATGTCGGCATCCCGACCAATTGGCAATTGGTCGTGCAGGGCCTTGTCGTCATTCTGGCGGTCTCGGTGTACGTGGAAAAGCGCAAGGCCATACAATGAATTTCATGGCTGTGAGCGAGACGAAGCCCGAACCACAAGACCGCAAGCTGCCGGTACGGCGCCTGCTCGCGCGCGCCAATGTCTACATCGCCTTCGCCTCGCTGCTCGTGATCGCCGAGATCGCCTCGCCCGCGTTTCTGAGCGGCAACAACATTTCGAACATGCTGCAGCAGGTCGCGCCGCTCGGCATTGTGGTGATCGGCCAGACTTTGGTGATCGTCGTGCGTGGTCTCGACCTGTCGGTCGGCTCGGTGATGGCGACCGCGGCAGTCGCTGCGACCGCGTTCAACGGGCTGGACGGCGATGTCCTGCCGATCATCGGCGTCTCGCTCCTGATCGGCCTGGGAACGGGGCTTGCCAACGGGCTGCTTATCACCAAGCGCTCGGTGCCGCCGTTTCTGGCCACGCTCGCGATGTGGATCGTGCTCGAAGGCTGCCGCTATGCCTATAACGGCGGCGCGCCATCAGGGAATGTGCCCGCGTTTTTCCGCGTGATCGGCGCCGGCGGCTTTCATGGCGTTCCCTACAACATCCTGATCATGGCCGCGATTGCCGCCGTGTTCATCGTCACGCTTCATCTGTCGACATTCGGGCGCAAAATTTTCCTGGTCGGCGGCAATCCGGTGATGGCGCGGCTTGTGGGCATCCATGTCGATCGCGTGGTCATTGCCTGCTATGTGCTCTCAAGCCTGCTCGCGGCGACTGCCGGGCTTATTCTCAGCGGCTTCGTCGGACTGGTCGACAACTTCGTCGGCCGCGGCTTTGAGCTCGATTCCATCGTCGCTGCGGTGCTCGGCGGCGTGGCGCTGTCGGGCGGGCGCG
Source organism: uncultured Alphaproteobacteria bacterium (assembly GCA_963845075.1). Taxonomy (GTDB): domain Bacteria; phylum Pseudomonadota; class Alphaproteobacteria; order Rhizobiales; family Xanthobacteraceae; genus BOG-931. The sequence goes on from CAWJRE010000057.1 coordinate 7,116, forward strand.
GCACCATCGTCGGCGCGCTCGCGGGAGCCGCCCTCCTGGTCATCATCACCAACGCGGTTCTTCTGTTCGGCCTGCCCTTCCAGTTCCAGCTCATCATCAAGGGCATCGTCATCGTGATTGCCGCTGCCCTGAACGCGCGCATCACGGCAGGCGCGCGCAGCACCTGAAGCCGAACGCACAGGCCCGCCTGCGCCTCCCGGCTATCCCTCGTGCCGGAAAAGTGTTTGCCGGCTCGCGGATTTTCTGTTGAATCGGGTGACGTGACAGCGGGTTCAGCAGGAAGGGAACGGCGCGTGACCAGCGGCAAGGACGACGAGGAATTCTTCCGTCAGCGGGGCTTCGGCATCAAGATGGGCTTCGGGGAACGGCCGGCGCTGATCGTGATCGACATGATCAAGGGCTTTACCGATTCCAACATGCCGCTCGGCGCCAATCTCGATACGCAGATCGCGGCGCAGACGCCGCTTGTCGAGGTGGCGCATGAGCGCGGCATTCCGGTGATTTTCTCCACCGTCGTCTACGAGGAGGAGGACGTCAAGGACGCCGGCGTCTGGGCGCTCAAGCAGAGCGGCTCGCGCACGCTGACCGCCGGCTCGGAAGCCGTGAAGGTCGATCCGCGCCTGCCGATAAAGCCGAAGGACATTCTGCTCGCCAAGAAATACGCCTCCTGCTTCTTCGGCACCGATCTGGTGCCGCGGCTCAATGCGCGGCGCATCGACACTCTGATCATCACCGGCTGCACCACCTCGGGCTGCGTGCGCGCCACGGCCGTCGATGCGGTGCAAAACGGCTTCCGCCCGATGGTGGTGCGCGAGGCGGTGGGCGACCGCTCGGTCGCAGCCCACGATCAGAGCCTGTTCGACCTCAATGCCAAATATGCCGACGTCGTCTCGCTCGACGAAACGCTGCAGTATCTGAAAACGGTCGGCCACAACCGACCGGCAGGCTAGAGCGGGATGACTTTTCTTCGAATCGTCATCCCTCTCCAGCATTTTGTTTTGAGCATGATCCCCCGGGTCGAGCCCGAGGGCATGCTTTTCGGAAAACCGGTTTCCACTTATCCGGATCATTGCTCTAGCATCCGCAAAGGGTGGCCGTTCATGCC
>CAWJRE010000058.1:0-21471 GCA_963845075.1 uncultured Alphaproteobacteria bacterium
CGGCACACGATAGCAACTACTGAACGCTTCGCAGGAGAACCGCAGGCGGCGGCGTCAGGTGCAAGGTCGTCACTGCAATGATGATGCCCCTTGACATCCGTCCCCATTTCGGTTACATGACCATCACCTCGCTCATCGAGGGCGCCTTTCCGGAAGGCATGCCTGAAAAGCGGAGCGGGGGCGGTGCCTGCGGGCGGATATGCCATCCGCTCCCGGGCGGCTCCGGGCCACCGCTCGGCCGGCACTAAGACCGGTCTCCGCGGAGCGCGGTAGACTTGTGACAGATCGAAGCGGGTAACGCCTGTCTAGATCAGGTCTCAGGAAACGCGGGAACTGGAGCTGAGCCAACGGCGGATGCGTTCGCCCTGGCGAGTGCCGCAGCAGAGCGCCGGAAGGCGAGCGCGCCCCGAATTGGCGCGCTGCCGCCCCGAACGCAGACGCGCGCGCAAACTGCGCACTTGTCTGCATGGCGGCGATGGTTGGCATGCGCCTTTCGGCGCTCCGCTCCCTCTTTTATTGCCGGGGGCGAATCTATTTTAGCGTCGTGGTCGTGGTGAAGCAAAGCTCGGGCGCATGAAAGTGTCGCGAGAACGAGTTCGCCTATCCGCCCCCGCGCGCAGCGCGGGGGAGGGGGACCATGCGAAGCATGGTGGAGGGGGCATGCGGCGCTGAGGCCGGCCGTGAGGCTGTCGCCACTTCCACCGCGCTGACGCGCGGTCCCCCCTTCCCCGCTTCGCGGGGCAGGATGACGAAGCACCGGCGCCCTTGCGTGAACGCGCCGCGAAAGGTACCGCAAGCGCCATGCAGCATTCCGCCATCCTCAACGTCATGATCAAGGCCGCCTATCGGGCCGGCAAGAGCCTCAAGCGCGATCTCGGCGAGGTCGAGCACCTGCAGGTCTCGCTCAAGGGCCCGCGCAATTTCGTCACCGCCGCCGACCGGAAGGCCGAGGAAATCGTCTATGAGGAACTCGCCAAGGCGCGGCCGGATTACGGCTTTCTCGGCGAGGAAGGCGGCCCGCGCGCCGGCACCGACAAGAGTCATCGGTGGATCGTCGATCCGCTCGACGGCACCACCAATTTCCTCCACGGCATTCCGCATTTCGCCGTCTCGATCGCGCTCGAGCGCGACGGCGCCATTGTCGCGGCGCTGACCTACAATCCGGCGAACGACGACGTGTTCGTTGCCGAACGCGGCAAAGGCGCTTTTCTCAACGACCGGCGCATTCGCGTCGCCGCGCGCCAGCGGCTCGCCGACGCCGTCGTCGCCTGCGGGCTGCCGCATTACGGCCGCGGCGATCTCGTGCTCGGGCGCCATGAAATCGCGGCCGCGCAGAATCATTTCGCCGGCTTGCGCCGTTTCGGCGCCGCCACGCTCGATCTCGCCTGGGTGGCCGCCGGCCGCTTCGACGGCTTTTGGGAGCGCGATCTGTCGCCCTGGGACATGGCCGCCGGCATTCTTCTCGTGCGCGAGGCCGGCGGTTTTGTCAGCGATCTCGATGGCGGTGAAGCCATTTTAACCAAAGGCAATATCGCCGCCGGCAACGACACCATGCACCGCGAGCTGCTTCGCCTCATGAAAGAAGCCGGGAAGCAAGCCGCCAACGATCCGGAGCGGGAAGCGGACAAAAGTCCGGCCAAAGTGGTCGCGGCGGCACCGGCCGGGCGCAGCGTGCCCTGACGATGACCCCGACAATGACCCTGATGTCATCACCGCGCCGCAAATTTTGCCGCAGGTTGCATCAGGCAATCGTGCGTTTTTCTTCGATTCGGCCTGTGCCATAGTGGTGCAGAGCATGATCCGGAAAAAGCCTGCCCCGGACTTGATCCGGGGTGGATACCGGCTTTCCGAAAAAGATCATGCGCAAACAAAACGCTAGAATGGGATGACGATTCGAAGAAACGTCATCCCGATCAAGAATCGAAGCGCCAGAGCGACATGCGATGAGGCCGATCCCATTGTTCCAAACCGCACATCCCGGCGCGAGCCGGGATCAGGCCGGTTTGACCGCAATTTCGGCTGTCATCATCCGGATTTCCGCTTGTCCGGGAATGAGCGGAGGATGCGGTCCCCTTCATCCAATGAGGCGCTAGAGCATGATCCGGAAAAGTGGCAGCCGGTTTTCCGAAAAGATCATGCTCAAACAAAAGGCTAGAGCAGGATGACGATTCGAAGAAAAGTCATCCGGCTCTAGGCAACGCCGATGGCGAACAATCTCGACCAAGTCAAACTTGCCTCGCCCCGCATCTTCCTGTTCCGGATGCTGGTGTTTCTGGTTCTGTGCGGCCTGATCGGTTTTGTGCTGCAGAAGCAGATCCTCAATGCCTTCAACGCCAATCCGTGGCTCAACGGCCTGATCGGCTTGGTGCTTCTGATCGGGATCGTGCTGTCCTTCGCGCGGGTGATCCGGCTGTTTCCGGAAGTCTCCTGGGTCAACAGCTACCGCCGCGCCGATCTCGGCCGCACGGCGCGGCCGCCGACGCTGCTCGCGCCGATGGCCGCGATCCTCGGCAGCGACCGCGCCGGCCGCCTCACCATTTCGGCGCAGACCATGCGCGCCTTCTTGGATTCGCTTGCCAACCGCCTCGACGAGGCGCGCGACATTTCGCGCTATCTCACCGGCCTGCTCGTGTTCCTCGGCCTGCTCGGCACCTTCTGGGGCCTGATCGAGACGGTGAGCTCGGTCGGCACCATCATCAACAATCTCAATGTCGGCGGCGATGCCGATACGGTTTTCAACTCGCTGAAGGAAGGCTTGGCCGGGCCGCTCGGCGGCATGGGCATCTCGTTCTCGTCGTCCTTGTTCGGGCTCGCCGGCTCGCTGATCCTCGGCTTTCTCGATCTGCAAACGAGCCAGGCGCAAAACCGCTTCTACACCAATCTCGAGGATTGGCTCGCGACCACGGTGGAGGAAACCGGCGCGGTCGGCCCCTCCGGCGGCGGCCCGCTGCCGGCGAGCATCACCGAAGCGATCGAGCGGCTGCGCTATTCCGTCAATGAAGTTGGCTCCGGCAAGGCGACGACGGCGGCGATGGCCAACCTGGCCGAAGCGATCCAGGGCCTCGTGCAACACATGCGCGCCGAACAGCAGATGATCCGCGACTGGGCGGACGCGCAAGCCAAGCTCAACAACGACATCCGCCGCTTCATGGAAATCCTGTCGCGCGAAGCCGTCGACAGATAAAGCGCGAACCCGTACGGACGCGCGAGAACGCTCAGATAGGCGCAAAACCGCATGGCCCTTGCGAGAAGCCGCCGCGACAGCGGCATGAATTACTGGCCGGGCTTTGTCGACGCGCTGTCGACGCTCGTCCTCTCGATCATCTTTTTGCTCACCGTGTTCATGGTGGCGCAGTTCTTTCTGTCGCAACAAATCACCGGCAAGGACACGGCGCTGGCCCGCCTGACCGCGCAGATCTCGCGCCTCTCCGAGCTTCTGTCGCTGGAGCGGACCGGCAAAACGAGCCTCGAGGCCGAGATCGCGCAACTGCGCGCCTCGCTCTCCGCCGTCGAAGGCGAGCGCGACCGGATACGCGGTGCCGCCCAAGGCGCGCAATCGAGCAACGACGCCGGCAAGGCCGAAGTCGGCAGGCTCAGTTCGCAGATCGATCTCGAGAAGGCGGCGACCGCGCGCGCCGTCGCGCAGATCGAGATTCTCAATCAGCAGATCAGCGCGTTGCGCCGCCAGATCGCCGCGCTCGAGAGCGCGCTCGACGTCACCGAGAAGAAGGAAAAGGACGCGCAGCTGCACATCGCCGACCTCGGCCAGCGTTTGAACGTCGCGCTGGCACAGCGCGTGCAGGAATTGTCGCGCTACCGTTCGGATTTCTTCGGCAAGCTGCGCGACATTCTCGGCAATCGTCCCGACATCCGCATCGTCGGCGACCGCTTCGTCTTCCAGTCGGAAGTGTTCTTCGATTCCGGCCAGGCTGTTCTGCGTCCCGAAGGCCGCGCCGAGCTCGACAAGCTCGCGACCGCCCTGCTCGATCTCGAAAAACAGATTCCGTCGGAGATCAACTGGGTGCTGCGGGTCGACGGTCACACCGACACGCGGCCGCTTTCCGGCATATCGGCCTTCAAGACGAACTGGGACTTGTCGGCGGGGCGGGCGATTTCGGTCGTGCAGTATCTGATCAGCAAGGGCGTGCCGCCGCAGCGCCTGGTTGCCGCCGGCTTCGGCGAGTTTCAGCCGATCGATCCGGGCACGACCGAGGATGCGTATAGTCGCAACCGGCGCATCGAACTGAAACTGACGGAAAGGTGAAGCGTGGACAGCGCGCCGACGCTGCGATGAGCATGATCCGGAAAAGTGGAAACCGGTTTTCCGAAAAGATCATGCTCAAACAAAAAGCTAAGGGGATGCGATCCAACCATAACTCATCCCGCTCTAGGCCCGCGCGCGCTTGACGTTTCGCTGCGCCCCTACGATGCAAAAGATGAAGACGCAGCGATCGCGCTCTGGCTGCGCAGCTGGCAGGCCGCCTATCCGCAGATTGATTTCGCGCGGCGGCTCGACTGGTGGCGCGAACGCTGGCGCAACGAGCTGACCAAGTCCGCGGACATCGTGATTGCCGAAGCCGGCGATGAGATGATCGGCTTCGTGACCGTCGATCCGCAAACCCGCTATCTCGATCAGATCGTGGTCGCGCCCGAACATTGGGCCTCGGGCGTCGGCAGGGCTCTCGTCGCCGTCGCCAAGCAACTCTCGCCGACCGGGCTCGAGCTTCACGTCAACACCGACAATGCGCGCGCCATCCGCTTCTACGAAAAGCTCGGATTTTCGATCACCGGCGACGGTGTCAATCCGATTTCCGGAAAGCCGGTGCATCGCATGCGGTGGCAGCCCTGAGCACCGAACGCGATTCGGTGCGCTCAACTGCCCTGAAATTGCAGCTTCGCCAGCCGCGCATAAAGGCCACCAGCCGCAACGAGGGCTTGGTGCGTGCCCTCCTCGACGATGCGGCCCTGGTCGAGCACCAGGATGCGGTCGCAGGACAACACGGTCGCGAGCCGGTGCGCGATCACGACGGTCGTGCGCTGCTGCATCAGTTGCGTGAGCGCCGCCGCGATCAGCGTCTCACTTTCAGCGTCGAGCGACGACGTCGCCTCGTCGAGCAAAAGAAGCGGTGCGTCGCGCAAGATCGCGCGCGCAATGGCGATGCGCTGGCGCTGTCCGCCGGACAGCGTAACGCCGCGTTCGCCGACCGGCGTATCCATACCGGCCGGCAAGGCGGCGATGAACGAAGCCGCATAAGCAAGCTCTGCGGCGCGGGCGACTTCCGCTTCCGATGCATCCGGGCGGCCGAAGCGGATGTTCTCCCCGATCGTGGTCGCGAACATGACGCTGTCCTGAGGCACGAGCGCGATCCGCGCGCGCAAATCCGCCGGATCGAGTTTGGGAAGCTCAACGCCGTCAAAGGTGACGCGGCCGGCAACCGGATCGTAATAGCGCAGCAACAGATGAAAGATCGTGCTCTTGCCGGCGCCGGACGGCCCGACGATTGCAAGCTTCTCACCGGGGCGGACGGTAAAGGAGACGCCGTTGAGAGCCGAGACATTGGGGCGGGTCGGATAGGAAAAATGAACGTCCGCGAATGCGACTTCGCCGCGCGCCGGCGATGGCAGCGCCAGCGGATGCGGCGGCGCTGCGATCGCTGGTGGGATGGCGAGAATCTCGAACAGCCGCTCCGCCGCGCCGGAAGCTTGCGCCACCTCGCCGCCGATTTCCGAGAGCGAACCGAGCGCGCTGCCGGCGAGCACCGCATAGAGGATAAACTGGCCGAGACGTCCAGGTGTGATTTGGCCGGCCAGCACCTGCTGGGCTCCGATCCACAACACGACGATGATGCTCGTGGCCACCAGGAAGATGGCGATACCGGTGAGGAAAGCCCGCGAACCTATCGAGTTGCGTGCGGCCTCATAAGCGCGCTCGACGGCTTGGCGAAACCGGCCGATGCCGAGCCGCTCGTTGGTGAACGCTTGCAGCACGCGCACTGCGCCGATCAGTTCGGCGGCGTAGGCGGACGCTTCCGCGAGCGTATCCTGCGCCGAACGCGAGCGGCGGCGCACGGCGCGGCCGAAAGCGTAAAGCGGCAGCACGATGATCGGGATCGCGGCGAGCACGAAGGCGGAAAGCCATGGGCTCGACACCACCATCATCACGGTCGCGCCGACAAACAGCACGAAATTGCGCAGCGCGATCGAAATGGATGTGCCCGCCGCCGCCTTGATCTGGGTCGTATCGGCGGTAAGGCGCGAGACGAGTTCGCCGGTTCTGGCTTCGTCGAAAAAGGCGCTCGACAGCGAGGTGATGTGTGCGAACACGTCGCCGCGCAGATCGGCGACAACGCGTTCGCCGAGCGTCGTGACGAGGTAGTAGCGAAGGGCGCTTGCGGTCGCCAACACCGCCGCAACGCCGATCATGACCAGAAAATAGCTGTCGATGAGGGCGACGCCCTTGGCCGTAAAGCCGAAGTCGATCATGCGCCGAATGGCGACCGGCACGATCAGCGTCGTCAACGCGGCAACAACCAGGGCGCCAAGCGCCGACAGTGCGCGCCAGCGGTAGCGCCCGATATAGGGGAGAAGCGAAGCGAGCGGCCGCAAATTCATCCGGCGCTCGGGCGCGGCGGCGCTCGCGGTCGGCTCCGCCGCCACATCGGCCTGCCGGCCGCTCTCCATCACCTCTGTCTTTGTTAAGGACGAGCCCTTGGCCGCTGCATCCTGGTCAACACGCAAGTCCATGCGCCGCAATACCTTTTCGGCGCCTCGCCGGCGCGAATGGTCGGACAATGCCTCGTGCGCGCCAAGCTTTCAACGCGCATCGCCACGCTGCGGCGGCTTGTCTCGCCCGAGCCGGCGCGGTATAGAGCCGGCAAATTTCACCCTATATCACCCGAACACGCCCGAAGGCTCGGCATCGCCATGAAACCCGACACCCACCCCGACTACCATGTCGTCAAGGTCGTCATGACCGACGGCACCGAATTCACCACCCGCACGACCTGGGGCAAACCGGGCGACACGCTGCATCTCGATGTCGACCCGAAATCGCACCCGGCTTGGACCGGCGGCCAGCAGCAGCTTCTCGATCGCGGCGGTCGGCTGTCGCGCTTCCAGAAGAAGTATTCGGGCTTCCTCAAGAAGTAAGCGCGCTGGTTTGCGCAGCACACGGCCTGCGGCTCACGCCTGCGGGCCTGTTCTGCTTTGCAGCCAATAAGCGCCGATCGCGAGTTTCGCATCTTCGATCAAGCCGCGAGCGAGCTGTTCGAAGAGTTCTTCAAGCCCGATCTCCAGAACTTTGATGTCCTCGTCGTCGATGCCGCCGCCCTTGCCGACGCGATCGGCGTCTCCAACCTCGGCGAAATAAAGGAACACCCGCTCGGACGTGCCGCCGGGCGAGACGAAGAACCGGCCGATCAGCTCAGGTTCTCGAATTCGGTAGCCGGTTTCTTCAAGCGTTTCGCGGATCGCGGCGGCTTCCGGCGCTTCGCCGGTGTCGATCATTCCGGCCAGCGGTTCGACAAGCCAGCCGTCCGTAGTTGCGGGATCGTCGCGCCTCCGGGCAATCAGAGTCGGCGCCTTGAACTGCTCGACCAGCACCACCGCGCGCCGATCGCGGTTGAACAGCAGCACAGCAACCGAGTCGCCGCGTTCGAATACCAGCCGCCTCTGCACGGAACTCGTGGTCCCGTCGATTTGCCGATGCGTGACGAGAAGCTCGTCGATCTTGAAGAAATCGTCGAAAAGGCGCTGCTGGCGCGCAATCACCGCCCTGGCCGGCATCATGCTCCCCGTCCTGGCTGACGACCTTGACGCGCAAGTGCGCTTTTCAGGAAAGGCCGCGCTTAAACGCCGTCGCGCTCGAAAGCGGCGCGCAGCAATCCGAGTTGCCGTTCGACAGGGTTGCCGGCAACCGTCTTGATCGGTGCCGGCGCGTGCATCGTCGCATCCAACCGCCGCACTTCACTTTGCAGCTTGGTCGAGCGCGCGATCAATTCCTGCAGTTTGGGCGGCAAAAGCGCGATCGACTTGGCATCGCCGGGGTCGCACGATGCAAGCCTCACCTTGCTCTTTTCCTCGTGCGCCTGGGCAAGCGTCATTTCGCCTTCCTTGACCGCGCGGTGGAGCAACAGCCACGACGCAAGCTGCATCAGCCGCGTGGTCAGCCGCATGCTCTCGGTCGCGTAGACAAGAGCGGCGCTGCGTTCGAGTTTCTTGGATTCCGAACGGCCGGTGCCATCGAGATAACTCGCCGTTTCCTCGACGAGTGCCATTCCATCGCGAAAGAGGCTGGCAAAAACCTGGGAACTTGCCAGCCGTTCACTGAACGACACCGTGCTGGCTTCACTCGCACGCTTCTCGGACATCGATACGCCTCACACCTCGGACAGCATCGCTCGACTGGTCGTCCGTGTCCAGCACGCGATGCGGTCAAAAGCGCACTTATAGAGTTGCCGGCGAAAGATTTGGTTGCCGGCGTGGACATTCATACGGCGCCAATGAGGCGCGATGCCGATCGATCGAAAAAAAGGAGCCGCCGTTGCCGGCGGCTCAAGGTGATAACAGGGAGGCGTCAAACAGAGTGGACAGGAGCCACTCAATGTCCAGAAGATGGACGTTATTTGTAATGAAGGAGAAAGCTTAACCGAAGGTTAAGATTTGGCAGAATTTTGTTGAATTTAATCAGTGCATTGCAGCAAGGTTAGACACTTTTCTTGAAAGGTTAGACGTTTGTGGTTCACTTTTCGTCCTTCGTCTCGACGAGCTTCGCCATAGCCGCTGCCGAGAGTTTTCGCTGATCCGCTGCCGCTGTATACCGCTCCACCTCGCCTAGGCTTTTATGGCCGGATACTGCTGCTATCTCTTTCGTTGATCCGCCGTGCTCCGCCAAACGCCTCAGGCACGCCTTGCGGAGCCCGTGGGCTACGCATTCAGGACCAAGTCCTGCTGCCCGAGCGGCACGTTTTATCAGCATGGTCAACGTGGGGCGCGTGATTGCGCGGCCGTGCTGATCGCCGATTAGCGGCATGCCCTTTCTCGGACCCGCCTTCAAAGCCTCATACAGCTTGGCGTGAATTGGGATGGCGAGCGCGGTGCCGGTCTTCTGTTGCACCACGTTGATGCAACCCATCGAAATATCCTGCCGACGCATCCGTACTACGTCACCAACGCGCTGGCCGGTATAGAGCAGCAGAGCATATGCGAGCCGCTCGCGTGTCCCGAGTTCGCCACCGATCCTCAAAAACCGCCAGCTCTTGGTCCGACCAAGTGTGGCGCGCGCCTAATCGATAGGGCTTAATTCCGGCGACTGGATTGTCATTGCGCCAGCCGGTATCGACCCCGTAGCGCATAACTGCGCGAAGCACCTTCTGCGTCAGATTGGCCATCCCTGGGCGAGTGCCACCGATCTCCTGCAGGATTTTGCGAACTTTGTCCCGGGGCAAGTCTCGCACAAGGCGGTGCCCGTCCCGGTTGGCTATAGGATCAAGGACGAGACGGTACGTCGAACGCGATGATGATTTGAGGTTCGCGAATTCAACCGACGCGTAGTAGTCCTCGACCAGCCTGGCAAATGTACCGGTCGCGTGAGGACTTGACCTTTTCGCCGGTGCGCCCAATGCGGCTTGATAAGCGCGCATGAATTCTTCGCTGCCGATTTCACCCGGCAATGGTACGTCAGGATGCCCACGGCGGCGAAGATAGCGACGCAGGCGACCGTGACGGTCGCGATAGGTCCGAACGTAGGGCAACCGCAGCAGCGCCACTAACGGTCCTCCCAGCTATTCCCGGCGGGGACACCATCGCGCGGCAACGAGTCAAAAGCCAGATCGAGATCGCGGATGTCCCAAATTTTCCTGGCGTCGATCCGTCGAGGAGCAGGCATTCGCCCGTCGCCAACCATTTCATCGAATTTGCCGGCAGAGACGCCGACGTAAATTGCCGCTTCATCGTGACTAAGGCCACGGCGCGGAATTGGGCGGAGCGCGGAGAGCCTTGCCGTCATGGTCGGGCGCTCACGGGTTCGGCCGCGCACGCGATATCCACTGCGAGCCGCAGCGGCGCAATGACGAGCGGCTCCTGGCGATCCGCCTTGACGATCAGCACGTCGCGCCCATTGAGCCAACAATAGAGCTCGCGGAACCCATCGGCTCTTGCCTTCACCTCAACACAGAGATCGCCGCCCATAAGCGGCAGCACGATATCGCCAGTGAAGCGACCACCGGCTGCACCGGAAAGCGGCACGCGCACGGCCGCAATGCTTTTGGCCTGCAGCGCATTGACAATGCTGCGCTCGGTGCGAGCGCCCTTGCGACGAGAGCGGCGCCCGCTCATGCGGCCTCCTGGTGCTGGTGCGGGCCCGAGCGCGGGCTTGCCGTGTCTACGGCGGGTGAGCACGGCACCGCCCCCCTCTGTCCCCCCTCAATAGACCGTGCAAACGTGCAAACCCCTGCGGCTGTAGGATAAGTGCCACAAAATAGACCGTGCGAACGTACAAGGCCCGCACGGTCTATTTTGCGCAAGTTGTCCTTTATCCATGCGGGTTTGCACGTTTGCACGGTCTATTCGACCCCCCTCTGGGGGGAAGGGGAGACTTTGGGCGGGCAAGTAGCGCGCCCATGCGTCTTCGAACTGGCTCCGCTTGTATCCCTTGCCGTGCACCTCGCTGGACGGATGAACCCCTTGCGAACGGATGCCGAAGCCGCCCCGGCCGCCCCGGCCGCGACCGCCGCCGCCGCCCAACAAGACGGCCAGCGAATTTTGTGTGAGGCCCTTGCCGCGACCCCACTCAGCCCAAGGTCCTTCTGGGTCTTCCTTTAACTTATCCACCAGCAGCGCTGACAGGATGCAATCGCGGCCATCCTCGTCAAAGATTCGCTTGATGTCAGTGAGCAGGCGAACACCGATACTGCTGGTATCGGAAGCACCTTCGAGCTCGCCAGCCGCCAACCTTGCCTTTTCGGCCCAATCCTCGCCGGCGAGGTCCGCAATGGCGAGCATGATCCGCCAGTTATCGGCACGTCGATTGTCAAACGCGTCCGGCATAGGCGTCTTGGTGTCATGCAACGCCTGTTCATTATCGATCGCCCAGCGGCCCAGCCGGCTGCGTAATCCCGAAAGCTCGGCGTCATCCTTATGCGCGAACCGTTCAATCGCCTCATTGGTCTTCCGGCGACGCAGTTCGACGATGATGCAGCGGCCCAGGGTCGTGGCTGGCAATTTGCGGCCGACCATGCCAATGGCCTTTGGACAGAACGTCTTGAACAGTCGCGGTGTGAGGTCCGGCTCGACGCACCGTATGACACCCTGGCCGCGGGTATGGCCGGAATTGATGATGCTGCGCAGCGCGCTCTTGTCATCGCTGGCGAGCACCGAATCGAACTCGTCGATCACGAAGCACGGCTGCCAAAGCTCGATCGCGCGGTACAGCGCCGCCTCGCTGATCTCGACCGACGACACGCAGCGTGGCACCAGAAAAGAGATCAACCCTAGTGTGGTACTTTTCCCGGACTCGGGCTCAGCCGAGTTGATATTGAGGATCGGGCTGTGTGTCGCGACGGCGTCGTGCACCCAAGCGAACATCACCCACAATGCGATGGCGAGCGCGTCATCGTGTGAACACACGATGTGCCGGCGGATGCGGCGAACGATGTCGCGCAGCAATGAATCACCATCTACCGGCTCGGGCCACGGCTCGACGATCCAGTGATCGTGCAAAGGCGCGACGACTTTTTCGCCACGACGTGCCTCCAGCTCGTCATTGATCGCGTCTTGTGAAACGCCGAGTTGCTTTGCGGCGCGCTTGATTTCGCGAGCGAGCTTGACACCCGGGGGCAACTTCTCCAGTCGCTCGAGCACTGCATCCTCGTCGACCTCGCCCGTCACGTTCTGGGCGGACTCGATTGCAATGTCGACTGGCACTTCAGCCGGTGGCGGTTGCCAATCCGGCGCCTGCTCGACCAATGCATCGAGCTGCTCGCGCGTACCGCCGGCATCGAGCCAATTGCGGATATCGCCCTTTGCCGCCAGATTGGGCAGCGCCAAAACACGCACGCGGCCGGCGATACCGGCAAGTGACGCACCGATATCGTTGATGTGCTTCCAGCCAGGCTCGTCATTATCAGGAAGCAACACGACATCAGCGCCGCGTAGGTACTGGTTGAACTCTGGCAGCCATTTACCCGCGCCGCCAGGGTTGCAGGTGGCCGCAATCCCGATCTCGCGAAGTGCGTCAACCTTGCCCTCGCCCTCGGGGATGTAGATCGGATGCCCGGCCGCGACGGCCTCGATGAGCTCCGGCAGCCGATAAGGTATTTTGGCGACGCCGCCGACATTCCAGATCCACTCACTCGGGTGATCAGGATCGGGCCGGCGCTGACGAAAAGTTTTCTTGTGTTTGCCGCCTTTGGCGAGAAATGACCCATTGGTGGCGGTCCGATACTCGACGCGCTCGATTACGTAAACGACAGCGCCGTTCTCATCCTGATACTCAAACGTCGCCGTGACGACCTGTCTCAGCGCATGACGATGATCCTTGCCGTTTGATCTCGGCGGCGGCTCGCCGGTCAGCGCCGTGCCGGCGGCAATGAAGTCAACACCGTCGAGGTGTTCAACGAGCGCGATCACGTCGCCGCCCTTGTCACAGCCGCGGCAATTGAAAAACTGCTTTGAGATATTGATCGAAAAGCGGTCCTCGCCGCCGCACTTTGGGCAAGGACCGACACGCTCGCTGCCGCCCCGCAATTTGATCCCGCGCCGTTCGATCTCGGCTTCGATCCGCACGGCGCGGGCGCGTTCGGCCCAGGCATCGAAGGCGGCGGACATGATCATGCCCGCGTCAAAAGGGGACTTCGTCGTTGAAGCCGTCAGCCTTGGGCGCCGGCGTCCTATCTGCGGCCGCAATTGGCGGCGAGATCGGCTTGACGATCACGGCATCCTGCGGCTCGCCCTGAAACTTGACGGTGCCGAGCGCCAGTTCGATTTGCTTGCCGATCCAGTCCTCGCTTTTCGATCCATAGGCGCGTATCAAAGTGTTTACGTTGGTGGCGTTCAAGGACAGTGTCTCGCCGGTCTCGAACACGAGATCGGGTTTCTCATATTTACCTTCGTTGACGGCGGCGATCTGCAGCTGCAGCGGTCCGTCGCGCACGTCGTTGACTTTTAGGAAGGTTGGGCTGCTGAATTTTCTCATGTCCATTGATATTCTCCTTTGTCTTCGCGTTGTCTTGTGGGTGAATTTTCGGGTCATTTTTTTTCGGGCCCCTGCGACCTGGCGGCAGTCGGGTCGCGGGTTTTCGGCTAAGGAAACTCGGCGCCAGCGCGTGCTCGCGTCGGCTCGGTCCACGACGTGCCAAACGGCACCGTCGTCGTCGATGTGCGGCGGCAACGGCTGGCCATCCGGCATGTCGGCGGTCTCGACGTATTCGACGATGAGGATGTCCGCTGGCGCGGCGGCGCGGCCGTGCTTGATGATGGGAGGCTTGTTCATGACGATCGTCTCTCCTGAGACGACCGCGCCGCCTTGCATTAGAGGGACACGACGATTACAAGGTGGGTGTCTTAGTTCCGCCCTGTTATCTCGAAGCCCGGCCGTGCAATCCGCGCGGCCGGGTTTTATGCGGCGGCGGCCGGCTCCTTCGAGGGCGCCCTATTCTCAGATGCGGCTTTCGAATTGATCGCCAACTCCACCAGTAGGCGAACAGCCGTAGCCCGCGCGGGGATTTTAGTCTGGGAGCGGCGCCAATTTTCGACGTCAGTAAGCAGCGGATCCGTGAGCTCTAGCCTCACAGCGGCGCGCGAATCGTTGTTACGCATTGGGATCACCTTATGCAAATTGTGCCTAGAGTGATTCCTACCGCCCAGTGAAAATGCTGTACGGACGGAGATTTGACGACAGAGGGCAATGTCCGTCCCGGCTAGCGCCGCGTCGGAGACCTGGGGCCTGCAGCGGCTTTCAGTTCGCGCTTGCAAGGGCGCTCCAGGTCGGTGTCTTTCTTCCCGGTTATGACCTCAAAAAGTAAACCGGCGATCGTACGTAAAGGATCTAAAGGATGTGCGCTCGGCGGCTTTTTTGATAATGCGACGATCAAGAAACGAGCGTATTTTGCGCTTAGATGTTTCTCGACATCATAGAGCGGCGAAGGGCCGAGATGTCTCTCTGCTATCTTTGCGTTGGTTTGGAGCCGCCCTAAATCCGAAATAAAATTCATTAACTTCCGCCCGGGGTGCTCGACGGGAGCTGGTATCAATATCCTCGTCTCGGGCGTCGTCGGGTAGCTCATTCCGCCCCTCATTTCTAGAACCCACGCAATGCGGTTCGGCATTGTCAACAA
Organism: uncultured Alphaproteobacteria bacterium; assembly: GCA_963845075.1. Taxonomy (GTDB): domain Bacteria; phylum Pseudomonadota; class Alphaproteobacteria; order Rhizobiales; family Xanthobacteraceae; genus BOG-931. The sequence continues at coordinate 14,334 of CAWJRE010000058.1, forward strand.
CAACATTTCTAGCTCTCTTGCGCATTTCCCGAGTTTTTTGAGATGTTTTAATGCATCCGCAGGGGTTTCCTTGAGCTTTCCCTTAAATTTGGTGACACCCAGCCTCCACTTTAATTCAGCGACCTCTGTTGGAAGCCGCTCAATCAAGCCGCGCACCGAATTCTTGGACTTCTTTCTTGGGACGCCGGTGCGGACGCAACTCATCGACGATTGCGTCGACAATCTCGCTAAGGCGCGTCTCACCTACGGCCCCCTTGGCCGTCACAACGCCAGGCGAAGCCGGCAGTTGCCTGGCCTTCGATCCGGGACTTCCTTTCGCGAGACTTGGCGAATCTGACGCCGCCTCTGCGGTGTCCGCGTCCGTTGTTTGTAGTAGTCTTTGGCGGCTCATCCCGGCGGCTCCAACGTCGGTGCGAGAAGTGGGGCCGGGGCTCTCAGCCTCGGCCTCGCGCTTTTTAGATATGCCTAGACTGCCATTGATGCTCGCATTCGCCTGGCACCGTGCTCGGCAAAAGCCCGAAATTCTATGACAGTAGGTTGGTTCAGCTGGGCTGAAAGCCGACGGGCGGGCTTCCCTGCGCCAGAAAACGCCTATCCAGCGGCTGACGGCCTCTCCCGGTGGCCCGCGATAAAGCGGCGCCATTCGCCAGGATGGAAATGAACTTCCTTATCGGTCATGTGGCCAGGCAACTTCCAGATCCAGCACCCGCCCGCCCCAAAGCCGCGGCGCATGGCCTTCACCCTTAGCGCCCGGCGAGCCTTGAACAGGACCCTCGGCGGCCACCCATGCTGCTCTCGTGCCACGTGCTCAACAGCCGTCGCCGGCTGCGGTCCGTCCAACAATATCGCATGCAGAAACTCTGCCGGGGTCAGCGCCGGCACGGCAACCGCGTCATGGGCCGGCGCGGGCGGCGACACAGCCAGCGTGGTCTCGAGCACGTCGCACAGCGTTCCCGCCAGGGCAAATTAGACGGGGTAGAGAGCCTTCAAACGGCGCTGGGGGCGATGCCTCACAGTGTCCTCCTCGGCTGCCATTGCCTCGGCATCGGTCTGCAGGATGCCGCTGCCGCGCAAGAAACTGACGGCCATCGTGGTTGAGTCGGTAAGGTCGTCGTATCGGCCTTTCGGAAATAGCTCCATCTCATCGATGACCATTTGGGACCAGTCCCTAACCGGGGCGTAAACCAGCCCCTGCGCGAACGTCGGCTGCGCCGCCAACGCGCGGGTCACCTTGTCGCCCTTGGGATTGACAAGTTGCACGCTCCAATTTTCACCGACGTGAAGCCGGCGCAGTTCCTGATGAACGGTCAGACCAGACGCCTTGCCTTCGATCAACAGAACACTGGCCTGCCACTTCCGCATGCTGTGCACCGTCCACTCGACCAGCCCCCAAGACTTGCCAACGCGGTTGGCCCATAACGTGCTTTTGTACCGCTTGACCTTTTCGTCGTCGCCAAGGCGAAGGATTTCGTGCTCGAGCCGCGGTGTGGCCGAGCCGTGCATTTGCAAGTGCTTGCGCCAGGCGTGAAGGCACTGCTCGACGAGCTGGAAGCGTGAGCCGACCTCTGGGTTTGGCCCTGAACGTCGTTTGCTGCGAGAAAGCAAGACGTCTGGAATCGGGGGCAAAGCGGAAGTGAGTGGCACACGCTCAAAACGTCGCTGTTGAATCGGACATGAGCGGCCAATTCCGAGTTGGTGACATCGCGCTGGGACAATGTAGACTTGGCACAGGGCAAGCTGCATGTGAGCCGGGTCAAGAATGAACTATTCGAAAAAAGAAGCGAAAGAGCACGCGCGCGCCCACTTAAAGGGCATCTGGGCGGCGGCGCTCATTCCATTTAACAGGACCTCTCGCATCAATGAGAACTGGCTCCGCCACAACATGCGGCATTGGGTGGACGATCTCGGCATCGATGGCGTGTTCATCGCCGGAAAACAGAGCGAGTTCTTCTCGATGTCCTCGACGAACGCAAACGCACAATGGAGATCGCAGTCGATGAGATCGGCAAGACGGCGGGCGTCATCGCGTCGTGCTCCGACCAGAACATGGAAACGGTGATCGATCTTGCCAGGCATGCGGAGGCGATCGGCGCACGACTACATCGTGGTGCACGCGCCGATCCTGCATTTCTTGAAAAGCAGGATCAAACTGTTTACGAATATTATCGCTACATCAGCGAGCAGGTGAACATCGGCATTGCGATGTGGAGCCACCCGGACAGCGGCTACCTGCTGAGCCCGGAATTGTGTGCGCGGATTGCCGATATCCCCAACATCGTCGCAATCAAATACAGCGTGCCGCGCGAGATGTATGTCCAAGCTCACCCTCCTAGCCGGTCATAAGATCATTGTCAAGCACCGCCTCCGAAGAGGAATGGTTCGACAATATCGTCGAGCTCGGCTGGCGGCTCTATCTCTGTTCGTCGCCGCCGTACTTGTTCCAGACCAAGTCGATCGCCGCATGCGCGAATATACCGACCTCGCTTTTGCGGGCGAGGTAGCCAAGGCGAGGGTCATCCGCGATAGCCTCAACCCGGTGCGCGAGGCGTTCCGCCGCTCGCGTCCGCCGAAAAGCCGCCGTCGCATGCAAATACTGGCAGGAACTGGTCGGACAGATCGGCGGACGGGTTCGCCGGCCGATGTTGCAACTGACCGAAGCCGAGAAGGAAGCGACCCGCAAGGCATTCGAGACCTGCGGATTAAAGGCGCCCGGCGTCGGCGCATAAGTCGTCAGCGGCCTGATGAGCAGCGTACCCATGCAAACAGGACGGATCAAGGCCTTCAATTTCCAGAAATGGATCGATGAGAACCAGCATCTGTTGAAGCCGCCGGTCGGCAACAAGAAGGTATTTGAGGACGGCGAATGACGGTGCAGGTGGTCGGCGGTCCCAACGAGCGTGCGATTATCACGACGACCCGGTCGAGGAATTTTTCTACCAGCTCAAGGGCAACATGGTGCTCAAAGTCGGCGACAACGGCAATTTCTACGACGTGCCGATCAAAGAAGGCGACGTGTTCCTGCTGCCGCCGCACGTGCGTCACTCGCCGCAGCGCCCGGCGGGATCGATCGGTCTCGTGGTCGAGCCGTCACGCGCCGCCGACGAGAAGTCGATGCTTTCGAATGGTATTGCTTCGAATGCAGCGCTCTCGTTAACCGCATCGAGCTGAAGGTGACGCATCTCGTCAAGGACCTGCCGCCGCTCTACGAAGCTTCTATGCCGACAGAAGGCGCGCACCTGCAAGAAGTGCGGCGCCATCCATCCCGGCAAGAAGCCGCCGCCGGGCTGGGCCCAAGTCTAGACCAGCTTTGTCCGATCCGATCGTATGCCTCGCTTGTGTCTCTATACAGAGCATCCTCCATGCTCGTTCACAGGGCTTTCCGTCTTGATATCGGCGGCAATCGCACCAACATCGATGAAGTGTTAAAGGCCGCACAAAACTTCACAACACTTGGCCGAAGGAGAGTGAGTAATGACAGGAGTAACAGTGAAGCTGATGGCTCGCGGGGCGTGCGGGCGAGATCGCGGAGCTTTCCGTTGGGCGGGGTGACGAGCGGCATGGCGGTTCTCCGTGGGATTTGGACGGGCACCACTATGACGAGGCAAAGTGCAAAGAGTTTCGGCGGACGCGGCAGCCCAGCGCTGCGCACCGTGTCCCGGGACCCGTCGTTGTGAGCCAGTCACGGTGCCGTTGGTTTTGGAGCTGGCGTGCGCCTCACGCGCGGTTAGGCCCTGATCACATTCGCGCATGGTGGCTCGCTTTTGTAGAGTGCACTGCTGGCAGTCGCTCATTAGCCCTCGGTGCTAGGGCACGATCCGCTCTTCACGAAAGCGACAGAGCAGGCGCACAAACATTGCCTCGCTATCGACCAGGCCACCACCGAATAGTCAAACAGATCGGCTCCGCCCCGCCGACCATGGATACGGCGAACGGACCGAGCGCTAACGTGATTGGCCGGATACGGCGGGCGCCGCGCAGCCTAGCAAGAAGACCTTGACCGCGAGCCGCACGGTCTCATCGATCTTTTCGCATTTGGGAGTGCGGCTCATCCCGGTCAACGCACTGAGTTGGTGTTCACCGATCAGCATATCGAGAAACAGGACGGCGAGCCGAAAGGGATCGTCCTTGTCGATGCGTCCCGCCGCTTGCTGCTTTGCAATCCAATTTGCGACCAGGCTGTAAGCGGAAGCTGGCCCGGTCTGATAAAACAGCCGTCCGGTCTCGGGGAACGTGCGGCCGATCGAAACCATGAGCCTGTGGAATTCGAGAATCGGCGGCGACAACACCATCGCAAGAAACGAGCGGCCGATCTCGGTGAGCTGCGCCTCCAGGCTCCCCGTCGTGTCCGTATGGATCGCAAGGACGACGTCCTCGCATTTCTGCCGAACCACAGCTTCAAACAAGCCTTCCTTGCCGCCAAACCACGCGTAGATGGTCGCCTTCGAGCCCCCAACCAGGCTGATGATCTCGTCGATCGAGACGTTGTCGTAGCCCTTCTTGAGGAACAGCGGCCATGCCCGCCGAACGATGCGTTCGCGGCGTTGTTGGGCGGTCTCGAGACGGGCAGGACCCCGCGCGGTCCCGCGCAGGCCTCTGCGCGCCGACCGCTTAGGGTGTTGAATCGTCATGGAATTCTGTAACCGGAGCGTCATCAGCGTTCAACCTCAAATTTTCGATTGCGTCCTGCCAAATTCACTGTACTATGTAGTACAGTGTACCGTACAGTACAGTACGACGTCAAGGCAAAAAAGAAGTTGCTCATGGGAGATAACGCATGCCAGCCGCGATCACTCCGAACGAGCAATTGGCCGCGCAAACAAAGCTCGCATTGCGCCGGCTCGCGAGTGCCGTTGCGGTTGTGAGCTGCCGATATGGGCAGACGCGTCACGCCATGACGGCGACCGCGGTCAATGCGATGAGCATGGATCCGCCATCGATGATCGTCTGCGTCAATCGCGCGACGCCATTTCATGGTGCCATCAGTGCGGCCACGAGATTTGCCATCAACATTCTCCACCGCAACCAGATCGAAATCTCGATGGGATGTGGCGGCAAGACCCGCGGCGACGATCGTTTCGGTCAAGGTGCCTGGGGTGAAGAAGCCGAGGTCCCGATCCTGACCGACGCGCAGGCATGCGTTGTCTGTGCGAAGGAAGCAAAATTCGACTACGGATCGCACACGATATTCATCGGACGCGTCACGTCCGTCGGCATCTATGGCGAGGTCGATCCGCTGATTTATGTCGATGGCAGATACACCTGCCTGCCGCCCGATGCGATTCCCGCTTCCACCCTTCAGACGGAAATCGAGATCCTACGCCAGCTCGTGATGTAACGCACGCGGCCGCTCGTATGCCGCGCACGGCTATCAAGGAGGATACCGCCATGCAGAAGCAAGTCATTCGCCCTGTTGCTGACAGCCGGCCGGCGCCGCGACCGGAATTCACAGAAATCCTCGACCGTTTGCGCAAGCTGCGGCCCGAGATCGCTGCGCGAGCCCTCGCATCAGAGAAGGCCAAACGAGTGCCTGCCGAGACCATGGAGGCGCTTCGCGATGCGGATGTATTCCGCGTCATGCAGCCAAAGCGCTTTGGCGGATACGAGTACGGCCCCGCCGAGCTCGCGCAGATCGGTTTCGAACTCGGCCGCGCCTGCGGGAGCACGGGTTGGTGTGGGACGCTGGCAGTTTGCTTTGGCTGGATGACGGCGTTTTTTCCGCTCGAGGCGCAGCAGGAGGTCTGGGACAATCCGGACAACCTCCTGGCCGTTTCCTACGTACCCACGCCAAAAGTGGAAGTGGTCGACGGCGGATACAGGATATCGGGCAGCTGGCCTTGGGCCAGCGGCGTCGACAGCGCCGCCTGGCTCATTCTCGCCGCGCTGCTTCCCAGCGCAGCAGGGCCGCAGACGCTGGCCTGGTGCCTGGTCCCGGTCAGCGATGTGGCGATCGACCATGACAGCTGGAACGTAAGCGGGCTTCAGGGTACCGGATCGAAGACCGTCGCGATTTCCGATCCGGTGGTCGTTCCCAAGCACCGCGTCCTGCCAATCGGCGCCATCTTTTCCGGGAAGGTGCCCGGACTAGAGGTGGCGGGAAATCACCAGGCTCGCTTTGGTTATCCGACCTTTGGTCCGACCGCGCTGGTCTCGCCGATCGTCGGCATGGCCCAGGGCGCACTTGACGCCTTCACTGAGACCGCTCGCACCGCTCGACGAATGGCCCGGCCTGGCGTTTTCGAGAAGGTTGCCGAATCGACGCTGATTCAAAGCCTGATCGGCCAAGCCGCCGCACGCATCGATGCTGCGCAGACCCTGATGTTGACCAGTTTGCGGGAAGGCCAGCACATCGTGCGCGCCGGCGGCACGCTCGACATCGAACAGCGCGTGCGCATCCGCCGCAATCACGGTTTTGCCGCGCGGACCTCGACCGAGGTCGTCAACGACATCTTCTTCAAATCCGGCGCAGCCGCGGCGGATGAGGAGAACCGTGTGCAACGATTTTGGCGCGACGCCAATACCGCCGCGCTGCACTCCAGCATCGACTGGGACACCCTGTCGGCCCTCTATGGGACGCAGCAACTCGGGCTGCAGCCGCAGGGCATATTCTGAGTTTGGGAGATGCGCAGGCCCTACGGCCAAAACAACTGGGCAGATAAGCGTCAAAGCAGGTCGTGCCCTTCATCGGCATAGGGAACTAATATGTCGCGCGGGAGGGAATCAAATGAAAACTGCACCGTGGGCTTTCGGATTGGCCGTACTGTTTGCGCCGGTAGCGATGGCGCAGACGAACAACGAGCTGGTGAACGGAGCAACCGATACCAGCAACGTGGTGAATTATGGCATGAGCTACAACCTTCAGCGCTTCAGCACGCTCACCCAAATCAACAAAGGTAATATCAAGCATCTGGTACCGGTATGGAATTATAGCTTGGATGACAATCGAGCCAAGATCCCAGCCGCTAGTCTACAAGGGCGTGATCTACGTCACCACAGGCAGCGCTACGATGGCGATAGACGCCACGACCGGCAAGCAGATTTGGAAAAGCAAGCTCGAGGCGGCGCCTGAGGCGCTACGGAGCGCCTGCTGCGGCCTCATCAACCGCGGTGCTGCAATCTACGACGACAAGATTTTCCGCAC
>CAWJRE010000059.1:0-76269 GCA_963845075.1 uncultured Alphaproteobacteria bacterium
CAGTCTATCGGCTGGCGTTTGGAAGCCCAAGGTCTTTCGCGGACGTTGATTGAGCCGCAGAGCAATCGCGTTCAGATAAACTCTGAGAGTATGCGCGAGAAATCGGTTCCTCTCGGGGAGGTACTGCCGCAGCAGGCCGTTGGTGTTCTCGTTTGAGCCGCGCTGCCAGGGACTGCGCGGATCACAGAAGTAGACCTGGACGTTGGTGGCAACCGTGAAGCGCTTGTGGGCATGCATCTCTTTGCCTTGATCCCAGGTCAGGGAGCGTCGCAACTCCTCAGGCAGCTTGCTGATGTGCTTGGCAAGCGCAGCAACAACAGTCGTCGTGTCCTTGCGGGGGATCTTGATGAGCATCGTGAAGCGGGTATTGCGCTCGACGAGGGTAGCGATGTGCGTGTCGTTCGCTCCGGTAAGAAGGTCTCCTTCCCAATGCCCCGGCACAGCGCGATCCTCAATCTCGGCGGGCCGCTCGCGGATAGAGACCATATCGAGGATATGCCCCTGTCCACTCTTCGTGTTGTGGCTCTTGGGGTGACGCATCCGCCGCGTAGTACGCAACTGCGCCGACAGCTCCTTTTTCAGCACGCCGCGGGTCTGGATGAAGAGGCTGCGATAGATCGCTTCGTGAGATATCTGCATGTCTTGGTGGGTTGGGAACTCCTGGCTACAGCCAGCCGGAGATCTGCTGCGGCGACCATTGCAGCGCGAGCTTCTGCGCCACGCGCCATCGTAGCGCGCTGTACAGCGCCAAACGACAAGGCTTGGGGCGCAACGCCCGCTCCCTGGCACGCCGATCAGCCCGGTTTGCACGATAGGCCTGACTGCCGCCGTTGCGAACGGGCAAAGTGCTGCGGCCATCTCGCGGGCGCTGGAAAGGAAGAACAAGACCGGCGTTGAGCGGATCGTGGTACTGCATGGAGGTATCGGGCCGGCTTTTTTGCTGCGCTGCATGAGTTCGCTTGTGGCCCCATCGCGCCATTTGGGGAATTGTAGCTTCTGGAGCGGAGCCGACATTATTTGAGCGCGGTCGGTCATTTGCTTTCGCGGACCTCATGGCGCGAGGTCGGGCCAAACACCCGGCGCGCGTGAGTCGATCTCGTCACGATGCCTTGTCCTGAGCCGAGGGGCGGCAATGACCCGCTGCCTGTGGCTCACCGCGCGCCGCGCATAGCGACCAAGCCACCGAACCTGTTCGTGCGCCGCGCACATTTGCGCAGTTTTTGAGAAACTTCGCTTTTTAAGACCCAACGTCAACGTCACCCCGAGGGGGACGAACCATCAAACATTCACTACCTCGCGGGCCAGACTACCCGCTGTCACTCTTGCGGCGCGACGCTCATTGGCCGCGATTGGTATGACGTCACGGAATGGCATCTTTCTGCTGACGGCCGTTGCAACAAATGTGGGACGCGCTGCGCCGGCGCGTTCGAAGCAGATGCCGGCCGCTGGGGTCCTCGCCGTCAACCGGTGAGGCTGCGAGCGTTCGACCCCGAGCCGTCAGTGCATTAGACTGCGAAGGGCTGAGAGTCCTTCGGTTCGGTAGCTAACATCGTTGCTCGCCTTCCTTCGTCGGAGCGGTGAGCTCGGCAGCCGACTACGTTTTTGCGGAATGAATGCGCTTATGGCGCGAGGGCGACGCCGGCCTGACGCCTCTGGGAAGACGTGGTGATTGGCGACACTGGTTGGGTTGCTCGCCGGCGGTTGAGCAGCGACAGCTTGCCCCCGCTCGCACAACAATCCGCGACCGCCGCGGTGACTGCCTTCGCCACCACCCGGCGGGCGCTCCGGTGTCGCGAGTTCAAGCTCCTCTTGCCGGTTTATGATCGATCCCGCTTCCAGCAGCACCGCCGGCATGCGCGCAGTGTGAAGCACGATCAGGTGATCGTAACGGTAAACGCCGGCTTCCTCATCGATTAATTCGTGACGATATCGCCCCATCAGTGGAAGCGTATAGTGCGGAGCGTAGCTTAAACCGTGCATCTGCAATTCTTGACCGAGCGCGTGGCCGAAGGCCAGGCTGCCGGCGCGATCCGCATTATCATTGGAAACAAAGATAGCGTAGCCGCTGAACCGGTCACTGTAGGAATATTTTCTTTCCCTCGTATTGCCAGGTGTCCTTCAGGTTATCTGGCACTGGATCTGTGATGGATGGAAATGAACAAGTCGCCGTGCAGATCGTTAGCGCTCGCCGCACGCTGGAACAGGCTGGTCAACCTCGTCCCGCTCGTGACCAATCGGACGGTTTTGTCGAACCCTGCCTCATGCAGCGACTGCGTGATGACGTCGGCAAGCTTGAGATTGAATTCGTATTCTGGCACCCCACGGGCGCTGTCGGCGCCGGGCGAACTGGCCGTGTGGCCCACATCAATGAGCATTCGAAATGCCGATCGGGCGCAATTGCCGCTCTCGCTGCCGTGCTGCGTTACAGGGTCCTCAGCGCGCGCAAGTTGCCCCGTGGCGCCAGTAAGCACCACAGTCAGTGCGACAAGTCGGAGAAAGCTACCCTTATTGACGATCATGGATCACAATTGTGCCGGTGCTGCGGCTTCGCGGCCCAACCGACGCTTTCTGGAATCTCCCCGCGCACTTTGTACCTGTTTGCTTGCCGTCGTACAAACAATATGATCCGACCCGCCCCTAGGCGATCAAAGGGACGTAATATCAGGACGACGGGGGGGCCATGTTATTTTGCCAGTTTGCTTGGTTGTTCGTAGTTGGTGGCTATAAAACGAAGGGCGTCTGCGACTAGCGCTTCGCGGTCTTCCACGCCACGCTGGGCAATTTCCATGATGCGTTTAGCAACTACCTCGCGCATGGCACGCGAATAAGCTGGCCTGGCTAGTCGACTGCCCGACTGCCGAAGCCTTCCCAAGCTTCATCCAGCGCGGCTGCTAAGATCTGGATAGTCTCAGGAGCGAAAACGGTATCCCGAGAAAATTTTAGAATCTCGACCATATTTCCCCCCATCTGCGTTGGACGAGGGAGCACGTTGCATCGAAGGAGAGAGACTCCTTCGCGAGCAGCAACTACTAGCCACGGCATAGGCGCCTGTCGGCTCGACTACTCTGTCAAGCTATCCAGGAGCCGCGCTACTGGCAGAAAATAAATTGCCAAGCCGATCGCACACGCTACCAACCAAGCGAACGCTAGTGCCGCCCAGTCAAAGCCTGTCCCCACCCATGCATAAGTGCCCCGAACCCCGCACTAATCCCCGAGCGGTAATTAATTGGGGTCAAACAAGGCAACCACAGGGCAGAGATGTGTCATTAGAAAAAGATACTCCACCGAGAGAGCCTAGGCGAGAACTTCACTCGCTGTGGAAATGAAGCTATCTGCGCTCATCTCTCGGAGCCCGTCCTTCGGTTACCCACACCCCACACTCTATGCAGGCATAAGTGCGCAGTTCACGGTAGCCTGGGCTGCGGGCACAGTCCGCGCGAGGCCCATTGCCCTGCCACAACCCGGGCATAGATGCTTTAAAATCAAGTTGTCCCCACCCATACGGGGGATACTGACTTCCAAGGCGGATCGTGCCGTGATGGCGGTCACAACAGGTGCTCCGGGGATTTGGTGGTGCGTCGGCGCCACACCGCGCGCCTCGGTGCTAGCGCCAGAACCACGATAGAACAGCGAACGCACCGAACAACCACGCGCCGGCCGCAAGAAAGGGGCTGATGATCGTGTGCCCCAGCCGATCGCATGCAAACGCGGACAAGGCAAAAGCGAGCGTGGTGACGCCCGAGATATGAGTAGCCAGGTCGCCTTTGAGGCCGGAAGAAGCGTCGCCAGATCGTCCATCATGCCCCCCAGTTCCCTACTGACATTCGCGGCGACCCCGGCATACTTGTCGACCTTTAACCCAAACTAAATAACTCTCCATTCAGTTGCGCGTGGGACAGGGAGGACGCTGTGCGGGAGAATCCGGACACTCAAATCGCCTTGTTCGTGCGCGACGAAAGAACAGGACGACGCGCATTTAATGTGCAAGCGCTGAAGGCCCTGGGCGTTGACCCGGGAGAAGCCCGCGACCGCGGCTACCCGCTTAAGGGACTGAAAGACTGTCCCGGATGTGGCCGCCTGAATGTCACGTAGCCATTATGCCAAACGACGATATAGCGATCGACGAAATCAAAGCCCTCGAGGATCGGCGCTACGGGGCCATGCTCTGCGGGCGATACCGCCGTACTCAATGAACTGTGCTCTGAAGATCTGATCTACACCCACTCAAAGCAGACGACGATGACAAGGCGAGCTACCTGCACAAGGTCGGCACCCGCTACTTTACCTACCTTGAGATCACGCACCCGGCGGACCGCATTCTCGTGGTCGATGGCGCCGCCCTCGTGACCGGCAGGATGACCGCCAAGGTGTTGGTGGCAGGCACGATCGTGCACGTTGACAATCGCTATCTCGCAGTGTGGGTGCGCGAGCAGGGCGGCTGGAAGTTCGTTGCTTACCAGCCAACGCCGATCCTCAACGGATGACCCCCGCAAGCGGCAAGGGCCAAAGACCGCAATTCCGGCTCGGGGCGTCAGGCCCAGCCGGTGCCGCTCAGCCAGTGTTAGGTTGTGAGCCAACGGGATGATAAAGGATGCTCTGGCTGGTGGCTGCAGACGCGGATATGATCTCAAGAGCTCTGTAGCTACGATCGGTCGGCTCGCTTGAGCTACGCGGCTCAGCCTGGTGCCGGCGTCGGCTTTTGAACCGCGCGTATCGACTGGGTAAGCGGCTCTCGGATCGCTGGCGAGGCAGCGGGTTCGGAAGGGTGAGCTGCGCCGATGTGAGGAGGCAAATGACCTCGCTCGATAGACGTGCTTTTACCAAACATTGCGCGGCGTTGCTATCGGTGTCCGCCCTGCTTCCTGCCGTACCGGACTTCGTTTTGAATGCGAAAGCAAACCAAAACACCGGCGGCCGAAAGGTGCAATTTAGCGGCGGTAAAATAGTTCCCGCGCTCGGTCAAGGTTCCGCGCGTTTGGGCCAGGGATGACATCCGGAGGCAGCCGAGGAGGAAGCGTTACGCGAAGGCATTGGGCTCGGTATGACTTTGATCGATACTGCCGAGATATATGGGAACGGCAATGCTGAGAAATTAATCGGTCGTGTCATAGCCGACCAACGTGATCATTTGTTCATCGTTTCAAAGGTCTGGCCTACACACGTTGCTGGAAAGGGGGTTCAGGAGGCGTGCGAAGGAAGCCTCTCTCTCACTGGGGACAAGCTACCTTGACCTCTACCTACTACATTGGCCGAATGGGATTACCGATTTTTCCAGTGTAGTGGCAGCTTTTGAGGAGCTGCGCGAAAAGGGGAAAGTTTCCGTGCCTGGGGCGTTTCCAATTTCGGCGCTAGGTGAAATTAATGGGCTGTTCGCCGTTCCGCGCGGAGATCACTGTGCGATCAATCAAGTCCCTTACAATCTAAGCGATCGAGCCATCGAACGCGGCGTACAGCCATGGTGTGAAAGGCATGACATGCCCCTAATGGCCTACTCGCCACTTGGAGGGCCGGGGAGCACGTTGCTGCGCGATTTTACGCTTGCACGCATAGCTTCGGTACATGGTTGTTCTGCAGCAGCCATTGCCTTGAGTTGGGCTATTCGGAGCGGCAAGATTATTGCAATTCCTGAGTTTGGCAACACGGCTCATGTAAAGGAGAATGCCGTCGCGCTGTCGCTCGACCTGACACCCGACGATCTTCAAGCACTTGATGCTGCATACCCAGCGTCACATTAGCTCACGCAATCGACTGCCTCCCGGTCGCACGGAGTGTCCGTCTTCAAATGCTTTGGGACAATCAGCGGTATTTGGGAGCGGAGGCTCTGGCTCGTTTGGGTTTGAGATTAGGCGGCTTTCAACTGATGTTGCAATCGTCGCAGTTTGATGGTGTCGCGTTTGATCCTTTCTCGTTGCAGAAGGATGGTTCGGCCTCTGCCGAAGTAGACGTCGGCCGGTGTCAGGTTCTGTAGGCTTTCATGGTAACGCCTGTGATTGCAGCGTGCTCCACGAAGCGCGCGATCTGGGCTTCGAGATCACCGGGCAGGTAATAGTTCTCGAGCAGAATGCGGTTCTTGAGCGTCTGGTGCCAGCGCTCGATCTTGCCCTGGGTCTGCGGATGGCACGGGGTGCTGCGAACATGCGCGATGCCACGGTCCTTTAGCCATTCCGCAAGATCGCTCGAGATGTAGCTCGATCCATTATCGCTGAGCAGTCGTGGTTTGTGCACGACCTTGGCGCTGTCGCAGCCTGAGGCCACCAACGCCAGCTCAAGTCTATCGGTGACATCGTCGGCACGCATCGTCGTGCACAGCTTCCAGGCGATGATGTAACGCGAGTAGTCATCGAGGATGGTGGAGAGGTAGTACCAGCCCCAGCCGATGACCTTGAGATAGGTGAAGTCGGTCTGCCAGAGCTGGTTGGGCGCAGTCGTCTTGTCCTTGAACTCGTCGGCGGCCTTGATGACGATGAAGGCTGGGCTGCCGATCAGGTCATGGGCCTTCAATAGCCGATAGACCGATGATTTCGAGACGTAATAGCTGTTGGTGTCGGTGAACCTGGTCGCCAGCTCGCGTGGGCTGAGCTCCGGCTGCTCAAACGCCATCATGACAACGCGCTGCCGGATGTCGTCGGGAATGCGGTTCCAGACCCGATCGGGCTTCGGCGGCTTGTCTGCGAGGGCTTCAGCCCCACCAGATCGGAACCGGTCATACCAGCGATAGAACGTTGACGACTTGATCCCGAGCATCTGCAACGTTCGCCGAGCCGGCAGATGCGATTGGTGGAGGAGGCCGATGATCTCAAGCTTTTCAGATGCGGGGAGCCTCATGTTTGGTCTCCCCCATCTCCAATCATGCTTTTTTTGAGCAGCCGCAATTCGAGTGCCTGCTCGGCGACAACCTCCTTCAAGTCCTGCGCCTCGCGTCTGAGCTGCTTGACCTCATCGGTCGTCGCGGCCCGCGCCGTGTCGCCAGCGAGCCGGCGCTTGCCGGCCTCTAGGAACTCCTTCGACCAAGAGTAATACATGCTCTCGGCGATGCCTTCGCGCCGGCTCAGCTTGGCGATTGAGGTCTCGCCGCGCAGGCCATCGAGCACAATACGGATCTTCTCTTCGGCCGCGTGGTGCTTCCGGGTTGCCCGCCGGATGTTGCGGACAAGCGTCTCGGACGACGTCGGGGTGGAGTTGGATTTCTGTCTCATCTTCGCTCCTCGAGGGCTACCCCCCGTTCCTCAAGCCGTCAGTTTTGTCTCACACCTGCTGAAGCGGGACACGCGATAGGTTTCCACCGGCACACTGGCGGTTGCTATTTGGTAGCTATTCGTCGCTCGTCAGCGACATGCCAGAGGCGCCATTCGCAATGTCTAAGTGATTATTGGAGCTTAGTGGCGCGCCCGAAGAGATTCGAACTCCTGACCCCCAGATTCGTAGTCTGGTGGTCTATTAAACTCAGTTATGCCCGTTTCCGTGAAAGTGTGGGGTCCGCCGGACAGTGGATCCAACATGAATGACCACCGAGCACGGCAAGCAAACGAAAACAAGGCGAAGGGCGAGTCCATCTTAGCCAAAGAACGTGATCAGTTTCGATTTGGCGTCGATGAAAAAGCTGCCGTCGAGCCTCGCGTTCCGATCCGCCGATCGTAGTCGGATATCATACTGCCTCAGTTCGCCATGTCAGCTCAGCACTTTCGCTATCTCGAGCGCGAGGAGTGAGATTGCAGCCACAGACTTCGCGCGGTAACGTTCGGGTCAATGCCGGCTTTTTCCCACCAGCCGCGCTCGTCACCGTGCCGATGAACCTCGCGATGATGCCCTCGACAGAGTGCGACAACCCACTCATCGCTGACCTTTCGTCCAAGTGCGCGGGTTTGCGCGAACCGCAAATGATGGGGATCGGCAGGTGTGCGGCCGCAGATGAGGCACGGCTGGGTCTTGATAAATCTTAGATGATCCTTGTCCCTAATGCGACGCGGCTCGGGATGGGCAAGTTCGCTCTTATCAATGGCCTCTAGTGCATCACCTTTACCAGCTAACGTCGCAGGCGCTAGGTCTCCAGTAGTGGGCCTTTCTTGCGGCTCATCGTGACGAGCGCTTACGCTCGCGCCGTCGGATTGGCCATTGATAGTTGTTAGCTTTGCCTGAAAAGCTTCTTCCACTTTCCGGGCATCTGCTTCATGCAACGTGTTTTTGGCCGGAAGAATGCGGCGCGCCCAAACGGCCGCGCCATCTGCAGAGGTGAGATTTTCCACGTCGCGCAACAGCTGGTCGCGCAACATCGTTGAGAGTTTTCTTCTCAGCCCTGAATCGCCAATAGGTGGGCTTGGTTCAGCCCTGGGTTTCGCGGACGGTTTTTGGCCGAGCTGCCCATCGCCGCCATTCGGTCGCGTGCGATGGTGAGAAATTGCGTGGGCGCCTCTAGCGTCGACAGGCTCGGCCACGTGGAGGTCGGGAGCGTCGAGATCATCTTCCCCAGCTATGCCGACGAGCGCGAACAAAGCGTAGCGCCGCGCATAGGTGAGCGCCGCTCCCATGCGTTTCGGGCTCGCCAAGTCTTCGAGTGGGCAAACCGGCCAATCCGACGAGATCCATTCGCCGGATGAATGCGCTAGCACGGTCTTGAGCCTAATAAGCCCGGCAGTTTGGTCGACCAAGGTCGACTGCAGGGTCGCGATTTCATGTTGGCCCAATGTTTTACGGATAATGTTGAGCCCATCCGACAAGGGGGCATAGCGGAAGATCTGCTCGGCCGCACCTCTGCCCTCCGGCCGGATGGTGGCCACCATCGACTTCTCCGGATTGATGAGCTCGACCTGCGCCCGCGCAAGGGCGGCCGCCAAGCTGCCAATGGAGCCGCTAGACTGCTGCATGGCCATCCTCAGCATTCAGGAGCTCAAAGGTGATGGCCCCGGATTTGGAGCGCTTGGCGCGCACGCCATGTCCAATGGCTTGCTGCGCGTCCTCCGGCACGAGGCTTTTCAATTCAGCCTTGGCGCGCTCGTGTTCGAGAAATGCCGGGTGTGTTCGCGTAAACGCGCCGGCGAATTCTGCCCAGGCATTGGAAGCGCTCATATCGACAATGCGGACCGCTGCTATCCGGGGCTTCGGCGGCTCGACGCCGAAAAGGGTAGGGGGCTCGCCGCTCTCGACGCAGCGCCAGAACTTCCGCTCAGCGGTGACAATGAGATGCTGGTAAAGCGGATCCGCCGGGACCTCGATTCTCGACCCACTTGCCGCCGCCGGTAATCACAGAAAGTACCGCAGTCCTTCCCGCGACAACCCAAAGGTTATGCTGCAGCTGTGGCGCATACTTTTCGACCGCCGCTTCTTCCGAGAACGCCCAAGGCAACATGAACTTGGCCTCGAAAACGGCATCGGTTGCATCCACCCAGCCATCGAGCGTCGCTGCCATCCACCGCAGAGCTGGATGCCAAATCTGCCGCTGAACATCCGTAATAACTTGGCCGGTATTCGCTTCATACCAGCGCCGATTAAGGTCCTCCGTCACCACCCCGAGTTGGACGATGAGATTGCCGGACAAGTCCTCCGGTTCGATCTCGCCGCGCTTTTCTCTCCACAGCCGTAATAAGGAAGCTTCATCATCACCCATAATGATCCGGGCATCTGAGCCGCCGATAAAGTGTCTGCGATGGCCCCGTCTCGCCTCAGCCGTTTGCGCGGACGTCCTGACTGCGGCTATGTCACTTTCTCCTTTTTTGTTTTCATGTGCGGCTGGCTGACCGCGGCTTGTGGCTTTCGTCGCGCTCGCGTCTGGGAAGGAATCGTGAATTGGGCTAGGCAAGTGATCAGCCGGGGCCATGGGTACCTCCGCGACTTGGTCTACTACAGTTCAATTCTGAACGAAAATAATTCAATAGTCAACGTAAAAATGAGAGCTGCAGTTCAAACCGACCCTTTGAGGGGCCGACGATGATTTCGGGAGCTCAGGTGCGAGCTGCCCGCGCCCTACTGGGCTGGACTGCGAAAGAACTGGCGCGAAAGGCGAATGTCGGAATTTCGACTGTGCAGCGAATCGAGAACTCAGCGGGGCCGCCGAATGTTCAAGTTGCGAATTTGGCATCGATCCAATCCACTCTCGAAGCCGCGGGGATCGAATTCACCAACGGTGACGCCCCAGGCATCCGCATGCGAGGAAAGCGATCAGATGACGAAGTGCGTTCCAGATGACGCTTGGGGCAGAAATTTCATTAGACGAGAACGGCTGTAGCCCGGGCTGAGACAGACGTGTGAGATGAACCAACATGTCTCGAGGTAGCGCCAAGTTCTGATTCACCCAACCCGGCCCAAGCAAATCGCAGCGGCCGCGCGAACAAACGCGCTCGCGGCCTATAGTATATGGTCGGACCAGTCATCATGGGAAAGCCGGCGCAAGATTTTTCGCATCCGTTCGTCGCTCGTAAGCGGACCATTCCGGCTTCTCATTCAGCGAGACTGCAAAATCAATATCGTCCAGGATCGTCCCGCCCTCGTGAGAAGGGTCGTCCTTCGGTGCAAGAAGATCAACATTCTTTGGGATACGATCGATTGGCGGCACAATCGACTGCGTCACGAGCTCATGTGGCGTGCGTCATGATGTGGAATCGGTTCACCCGCCGTTAGCACGCCATTTGGAAGTAGTGGCCAACGCTCCGCATCTGCAAATCCCGCAGTACCCCAATTTGGGTTCGGCTTCATCTCCGGCAGACGAAACCTAATGATCCACGCGTCCAAAACCGTTCGTGTAAACTGCAGTAACCAAGCTGGCGCCGTGCTAAATATTTCAGCAAATCTCGAGGATGATGCTTGCTCCCCAACAATGATCGGAAAGAGCAGCTGTGCTGCCCTAATTTGCTCAGACTTTGTTGTTGGGTCGAGTGCAATCTCATAATGACGCAAGCTGCGTGCCCAGGCCCGGTTCAGGGGCTCATCGATCTTTGGTTCACCTGCGAGCGCGATTGCCGCCACCGCGGTAGCATGACGCTGCGCGTGAATGGGCAGTGCTTTCGCCCATTGTTTCCTTCTCTCTTGCTGAGCCTTCAGCTTGGAAGCAATGAGCTCCTCGATGCGCGAAATTTTCGCTCTTCGCGACATTAGGTTTCTTTCAGCGCCTCGAGTTGTTTTTCGATCGCTTGTAGACGCTCGTCAACCTCGCTGAAGTCTATGATGCGAGCATGACCTCCAGCCACGTTTACGAGCGACGCCGCTTCATTCGGTGTGATACGTCCAGCAGAAACAGCCTCGACGATTGCTTCGCATCTTTCGACTGGATCGCAATCATGATCCGTCGGCGGCAGCTCGATACATCGTTCCTTGGGCAGGATCCGATCGAGCAGAAATTTCAACATCGGCCCATCGCCAGCTTTCGCCATTTCGATGGCCTTGCGCAGCAGCTCCTCCTCGGCCTGCTTCAGAAGCGCCTGGCCGATAAGGGTAGTCTTATTTTTCGAGCCGGGTTTGCGTCCTGGATTGCCCTTCGCGAATGGACGACCCCGTGCGGTGCGTTGAACGATTGGTCCGGCCTTTGTGAACTCATCCATAACTCGCACTCCAATACTGCGAATTACTTCATGAGGTGGCGATTATGGACCTTTTCAACCAAGGTTGATAGGCATAAAATCCTTATCGATTTGCAATTAAACAGCGCCCCACGTAGATCACGCGTATTTAACGCCAGGCGACCGGCAGCGGCTTTCCGAAATCCCGTAACGGCTGGACTCGCGCCGTTAAAAGTGAACGGGTTGCATCTAATCTAACAGCGGGACCAAATTCGCCAGCGCTCGCTGTCGATCGCGTCGCCCGCCGGCTCTTGCTTACGACTTTACTAGTTTGCGCCCGGTCACCGCTTCGAGATTCTGGAAGTAGATCTTTTTCCTGTCCGCCGGCGATAAGTCGAGGGAATCGAGGATCCGCAACGTCTCGCGCGGATACATGGTGCCACCTTCCGGATCGAACGGGCAGTCGGAGGCGAACACGATCTTATCGCGCGGAAAGAATTCCAGGCCGGCCTTGGTCGCCGGCTCCGCGGTGAAGACAGCGGTGTCCGCCCAGAAATCCTGTTTGAAGTAATCGAGCACGCGCTTCTTCAGGCTCTTGCGCAAGCTCACGTAGTCGGTGTCGGAGGTGCGCGATCCCATGACGTCGTTGCCGGGCCCGATGCGGCCTTCCAGCATCGGCACGATGCCGCCGAAATGGTGGGTGATGATTTTCAGGCCGGGATGGTCGTCCATGATTTTCGAGTAGACAAGGCGGATCATCGCCGTCGCGGTTTCATAGGACCAGCCGAACGTCCACCAGATCTCGTAGAGCGATTTTTGCTCTGAGATATAGTCCGGCACCTCGGCGCCGCGCACCGGGTGCAGCCAGATCGGAATGCCGAGCGCGCTCATCTTGGCGAAGAACGGCCGGTATTCCGGGCGGTCGAGCGGCTTGCCGGCGACATTGGTGTAAATCTGCACGCCAAGCGCGCCGAGCTCGTTGACCGCGCGTTGCGCCTCGCCGACGCCGGCGTCGCTCGCCGCAAGCGAGACCTGCGCCACGAAGCCCGGGAAATGATCCTTGTCCTTGGCGACGATCTCGGCCAGCCCGTCATTGATCAGGCGGCAGAGCTCGTCGATCTGTCCGGGCGTCTTGGCGATCAACTCGATCGGCGGCTGCGAGTAGCTGAGGATTTGCTGATAATCCTTATGGCCGTCGACGATCCTCTTGCGCACGTCGAGGTCGTAAAGCGCCGGCAGCGAGCGCACGCGCTTGCCCATGTCCGTGTAATCGGCCGCGACGTCGTCGAGCTTGTCGAAGAATCGCTTCGGGAAAAAATGCGTATAGGCGTCAATGCGCATGGGCGCTTCTCCTCCGCCGGGCACGCTTCTATCGGAAATCCGCGCCGCCTTGAATGCGCTCTATCTGGGCGCGGCGTTGTGGCGCGCCGAACCGCGCGATCTACATGGTGCTGTCCGCCTGTTCGGTTTCCGCTTGTTCGTTTTCGGCTTGCTTGAGACGTGCGACCACTTCGGCGGGGATCGGCTGCTTTTTGATACGCCGCGGATCGCCGGCATCGCGTTTCGCCCAGACCCGTGTCTCGAAGCCCTCGACCGCAAGCGCGCCGCCTTTGCTGATCCGGTGCTCGAGCTTGAGGGTCGACTCGCCGCATTCTACGAGCTTGGTTTCGATCGAGATGTCGTCGCCGAAGCGGGTCGGCTGACGAAAACGCGCGCGCGTCTCCACCACCGGATGCCCGGCGAAATCGTAGGCCTTGAGGTATGCGAACTTGTTCATGCCCAGCACGCGCTCGATGAGCGCAGTGGTGCTGGTATCGAAGATCTCGAAATAGCGCGGATAGAAGATGATCCCGGCGGGATCGCAATCGCACCATTCGATGCGCGTCGTACGAACGTTACGGAGCATATCGGCGCCCGACTACCGGGGCGCCATGCGAAGCGCGGCGTCGAGCCGCACGACCACGCCATTGAGATAGCGGTTCTCGATCATGTGGTGGGCGAGCGAGGCGAATTGCGACGGATCGCCGAGCTTTTTCGGGAAGGGCAGGGAAGCCGCGAGGCTGTTCTGGGCCTCTTGCGTAAGCCCGAGCAGCATCGGCGTCAGGAATATTCCCGGAGCAATGGCGTTGACCCGAATGCCGTATTGGGCGAATTCGCGCGCTGCCGGCAGCACGAGGCCGACCACGCCGCCCTTGGATGAAGCGTAGGCCGCCTGGCCGATCTGGCCCTCATAGGCCGCGACCGAGGCGGTGCAGATGATAATGCCGCGCTCGCCGTCGGTCAGCGGCTCGAGCGGCATCATGGCGGCGGCCGCTAGCCGCATCGCGTTGAACGTGCCGATCAGATTGATGCGGATGATGCGCTCGTAGTCGGCAAGCGGCTGCGGCCCTTCTTTGCCGACGATGCGCTTGGCCGTACCGACGCCTGCGCAATTGACCAGGATGCGTGCCGGACCGTGATCGGCGGCGGCCTTGGCGATCGCGGCCTCGGTGGAGGCGCTATCGCTCACGTCGCAAGCGATGGCGATGCCGTTGATGTCGATCGCCACCTCGGCGGCGGCTTTGGTATTGACGTCGAGAATGGCGACCTTCGCGCCGGCCGCGGCGAGCATGCGCGCCGTGGCGGCGCCGAGCCCGGAGCCCCCGCCGGTGACGAGAGCCGCCTGTCCACGAATATCCATGATCAACTCGCTTGTGCTGTAAGAATTCTCAACCTGCCCGCGACGATGACGTTGGCCGATGGCGGGTCGGCATAAAGTTCTTCGACCAAGGCGGCGCGATGCGCAAGCACCGCGCGCTGGTTGATCGATCCTTTGTCGGTTACTTCGCCGACGTCAAGCGAGGGCGGCTCGGCAAGCAGGATGGCGCGGCCGATGCGTGCCGACGTGCCACGGCTCGGGTCAGAAAGCTCATCGAGACATCGCTCGAACGCCGTGCGCACCTGCGGGTGCGCTAGAACGGCGGCCGCCGCGGCATCGGGCGGCAGGTTTGCCGCAAGCTTACGACAGGCTTCCACGTCGGGGATGATCAGGGCGGCGAGTTCGTCGCGGTCGGGTCCGGCCAGCACCACGTCGCGAACGAGCGGCGCGCAATGCGTGATGAAGGCCATGCGCAACGGTCCGACGCTCACCCACGTTCCAGTGGCGAGCTTGAAATCCTCGGCAATCCGGCCGTCGAACAAAAGTCCCTTGGCCGGCTCGGCGGCATCGGCGAATTTGAGCGCATCGCCGATCTTGTAGAAGCCTTCTTCGTCGAAGGCCGCCGCCGTGAGCGCCGGTGCGCGCCAATAGCCGGGCGTGATGTTCGGCCCTCTCATCCGCGTTTCGAGCTTGCCTTCATTGGGTACGAGCTTGAGCTCAAGTCCGGGGAGCGGCAGGCCGATATTGCCGATCTGCTCGCTTTCCCAGCTGCAGGCGAGTGCGGCGGGAGCGGTTTCGGTCGAGCCGAGGCTCGTCAGAAACATGATGCGCTCGCCGACGGTCTTGACCGCGAGTTCCTGGAACGCGTCGTGCACATGTTGCGACAGGCCGGCGCCGGCGTAGAACATCAGCTTGAGACGGCTGAAGAACGTTTCGCGCAACGCCCGATCCTCGGACAGATGCGGCAACAACATCTCGAAGCCTTTTGGCACGTTGAAATAGATGGTCGGGGCGATATCGCGCAGATTGCGCGCGGTCGCCTCGATGGCGCCGGGCATCGGCTTTCCTTCGTCGATATAGAGCGAGCCGCCGCGGTCGAGCACCAGGCCGAAATTGTGATTGCCGCCGTAGGTATGATTCCACGGCAGCCAGTCGACCAGAACCGGCGGCTCCCCGTCGCCAAGGAAAGCGAGGCCGCCGCGGATCATCGCTTGATTGGCGCACAGCATCTGCTGGGTGTTGATGACGCCTTTGGGCTGGCCGGTGGAGCCGGAGGTGAACAGGATCTTGGCCACGGTCGCGGGCCCGACCTTCGCGTGCGCCGCTTCGACGCCGGACGTCGGGCGGGCGCCAAGGAGCTCTGTGAAAGGCGTCATCGGCCGGTCGCTTGCCGGATTGGCAGTGACCGCCACCTCCACGTCCTGCGGCACGGTCGCCGCGATCGCGGGCGCGAACGCCGCACCGTCGGCGGCGAAGACGAGACCCGGCGTCAAAATCTCGATGATCGCTTTCAGCTTCTTGAAGTCGCGCGAGACCAGCGAATAGGGCACCGATATCGGCGCGTACGGCACGCCCACATGCATGGCCGCCAAGCCAAGCAGCGCATGCTCGATGTCGTTGCCTGACAGGATGGCGATCGGCCGCTCGGGCGAGAGCTCACGCTCCAAAAGAGCCGCCGCGATGGCGCGGACGCTCGCGAACGCCTGCCCATAAGTCACGCTGCGCCAGGCGCCGGTGCGGTCGCGCTGCGCGAGGAAAATGCGCTCGGGCGCAGCTTCCGCCCAATGCGCCAGCCGCTTGGTGAGTTTTTCCGGATAGGGCTCGAGGGCGCGCGGCGAACGCAGCAGGATCGTGCCGTCCGGCTTGCGCTCGACCTCGACGCTTGCCGGCCCGAGCCGCACCGGCCGCAGCGGCGCTAGTTCTTCCGATCGACTCTTTGCCGGCGCAGTCGACATGGATCAGACCTGTTTATCCGCGCACCACCTTGGGGCCGCGCTTTTCCAGAAACGCCTTCAGGCGCTTCTTTGCTTCTTCCTCGCCTTGCGCGATCGCCGCCGTCAGCGCTTCGGTGGCGAAGCCTGCGGCCGGATCGCTGCGGGCAATGCGCGGCAGCATGTGGGTGACGGCGAAGTTCGTGAACGGCGCATTACCGGCAATACGCTCGGCGAGTTCGATCGCTTTGGCCAAGCCGGCGCCGTCATCGACGAGATATTGCGACAGCCCGATCGCTTGGCCTTCTTCAGCGTTGAGCGTGCGTCCGGTGAGCATCATGTCCATCATGCGGGCAACGCCGAGCAGCGGCGGCAGCCGCACCGAGCCGCCGCCGCCGACGAAGATGCCGCGGCTTCCCTCAGGAAGCGCGTAGTAAGCCGAGCGTTCCGCCACGCGGATATGCACCGCGGCCGCAAGCTCCAGCCCGCCGCCGACCACCGCGCCGTGCAGCACGGCGACGACCGGCACTTTGCCGAACTCAATACGTTCGAACGCGCGATGCCAGGAACTCGAATGCGCGACGCCGCCGAACACGTCGCGCTCTTCAAGCTCGGTGAGGTCGAGGCCGGCGCTGAAATGATCGCCGTCGCCGGCCAGCACGACGGCGCGAATTTCGGCCGGCAAGGCGTCGAAGAACGCCACCATGCCCTGCACGAGCGTGTCGTTCAGCGCATTGCGCTTCTCGGCGCGATGCAGCCGCAGGATCGCGACCGGGCCGCGCTTCTCGGCGCGAAGCGAGGATGGAAGCTTGATAGCGCTCAAATCGGAACTCACAGTCGATTGCTGAACCGCTTTTATGACGGCGTTCCAGCTTGCCACACTTCGAGATGCGGACAAATTGCGGCGTCGAAGCTTCTTGCTGCCCAAAGACTCCGACAATACGCCCGCACCAGCGCCTCGCTATTTGGCCACCAGCGGACAGCCGCCCTCGTTGAGCGGACGGAAGGCGTGATCCGCGTCGATCGTCGCCGTTATTTTGAAGACATCCCACGTACTCTTCGATTCGGCCGGCGACTTGACCTGCAGCAGATACATGTCGTGCATCGCGCGCCCGTCTTCGCGGATGGTGACGTGGCCGAACAGCGGATCGTCGATCGGCGTCGCCTTCATGGCCGCGACGACCGCGCGTCCGTCGGCCGGCGAGCCGACTCGGTCCACCGCATTGAGGTAAGCCATCGTTCCCGAATAGACGCCTGCGTGCATGTGGTTCGGCATGTCCTTCTTCGCGTGCCGCTCCTGATAACGGGCCGACCAGGCGCGGGTCTTGTCGTTCAAATCCCAGTAGAAGGCGTTGAGCGCCACAATGCCTTGCGCCGTCTTCAGGCCGAGCGCCGGAACGCTTTGCAGATCGAAGATCAGCGCGACGATCTTCTGCTTCTCGCCGAGATTGAACTCGGCGGCCTGCTTGATCGTGTTGACGGTGTCGCCGCCGGCATTGGCGAGCCCGATCACCTGGGCGCCGGAGGCTTGCGCCTGGAGCAGGAAGGATGAGAAGTCGCTGGCCCCGAGTGGGTGGCGGACGCTGCCAAGCACCTGGCCGCCTTCCGCCTTCACTTCTTCGCTCGCCTGCTTTTCCAGATCCTGACCGAACGCATAGTCGGCGGTGATCAGGAACCAGCTTTTGCCGCCTTGCGCGAGCACGCCGCGGGCGACGCCGTGGCCCATCGCCCAGGTGTCGTAGGTCCAGTGCACGGTGTTCGGCGAGCATTTGGCGCCGGTCAGCAGCGAGCTGCCGGCGCCGGAGCCGATCAGCACTTTGTTCTTCTCGCGCGCGATGTCGGCGACAGCGAGCGCCACCGCGGAATTCGGCAGGTCGATGATCATGTCGACGCCGTCCACGTCGAACCAGCGGCGCGCGATCGACGCTCCGACATCGGCCTTGTTCTGATGATCAGCGGAGAGGATCTCGACCTTGCGCTTCGACTGTTTGGCGAAATCCTCGGCGGCGAGTTGCGCCGCCACCACCGACCCCGGTCCCTGGAAGTCGGAATAGACACTCGACATGTCGTTCATCACGCCGATGCGCAGCGTGCCGTTCATTTCGGCTCCGGCCGGCGAGCAAAGCAGGGAAAACAGGGCGGCTACAATGGCTGCGTGCGGACGCATGCGATCCTCCCATAAAACGACGGCCGTTCTTGTTGGCCTTATTGGATTCGCCTTATTGGCGGCTGGCCGGCGCGGCTATCGCCCGGCTGCAAAATATGTTGTCATTGACAACAATATTGGTCAAGCGACTTGCTGGCCGCTGATATCCGGCGGATTGCCGCGGAACCGGCCGCATGGAACAGGCCGTATGGGTAGAGGCTCGATGGAACAGGCTGCGGGGAGGGCTCCAAGTGTGAAGGCCGCGCGCCGGCGGAAATCGGCCGCCTCCGGGCGGGCAGCCGTCCTCAGGCGGCGGCCGGGCGCCGGGTCGGAGACGATGGATCTTGCCCAACTCAATGACCGAGTCGGCTATTTCCTGCGGCGGCTGCAGGTCGCGATATTCAAGGATTTCATCCGCACGCTCGGTCCGGTCGACGTTCGGCCGGCGCAGTATTCGGTGCTGGTGCTGATCGCTGCCAATCCGGGCCGCTCGCAGGCGGTGATCGGCAAGGCGCTCAATATCGAGCGGGCGCGGCTGGCGCGCATGCTGCACGAACTCGAACGCCGGCAATGGATCGAACGCCGGGTCTCGTCCGGAGACGGCCGGTCCCATTCGCTGTTCATGACCGCGGCCGGCAAGGAAGCCATGGTGCGGATCGAGAGTTTGGCGGCGCAGCACGAGCGGCAGATGGTCAAGTTCATCGGGCGCGATCTGCGCCACTTGCTGCTGGAACGACTGCAGAAGTTCGGCAAGCGGCAATAAAGCATGATCCCGAAAAGTGGGACCCGGTTTTCGGAAAAGATCATGCGCAAACAACAGGCTCTAGCGGCCGCTGATTTGACCCCCTTGCCTTCGGTCCCTAGATAGGGACGGACAAGCCGAACAGGATTTGGAAAGGGTATGCCGATGCGGGAGGTCTTCATCTGCGACGCAGTGCGCACCGCTATCGGCCGTTACGCCGGCTCGCTCGCCAAGCTGCGTACCGACGACCTTGCCGCGGCCCCGATCCGCGCGCTGGTGGCGCGCAATCCGCAGGCCGACTGGACGCAGCTCGACGAGGTCTTTCTCGGCTGCGCCAATCAGGCCGGCGAAGACAACCGCAATGTGGCGCGCATGGCGCTCCTGCTGGCCGGATTGCCGGAAACCGTTCCGGGTATCACAGTCAACAGGCTGTGCGCGTCCGGGCTCAATGCCGTGGGCGATGCGGCGCGCGCGATCAAGACCGGCGATATGGATTTCGCCATTGCCGGCGGGGTCGAATCGATGACGCGCGCCCCCATGGTGATGGGCAAGGCCGCCGAGGCGTTCTCGCGCAACGCGGAGATCTACGACACCACCATCGGCTGGCGCTTCATCAATCCGCTGATGAAGGCCCAATACGGCGTCGATTCGATGCCGGAGACCGGCGAAAACGTCGCGGAAGAGTTTCAGGTCGCGCGCAAGGATCAGGATGCGTTCGCGCTTCGCTCGCAGCAGCGCGCCGGCAAGGCCGCCGCCGCCGGCTATTTTGCCGAGGAAATCGTGCCGGTCGAGGCGCCGGGCGGCAAAGCCGGTCCGATCGTTGTCGACAAGGACGAGCACATCCGCGCCGATACCACGCTCGAGGCTCTCGCCAAGCTCAAGCCGTTCGTGCGCAATCCGGGCACGATCACCGCCGGAAACGCGTCAGGCGTGAATGACGGCGCTGCCGCTCTCATTCTCGCCAGCGAGGATGGCGTGAAGGCGCACGGCCTGGCGCCGCGGGCGCGCGTGCTCGGTATGGCGTCGGCCGCGGTGGCGCCGCGGATCATGGGCATCGGCCCCGTACCGTCGACGCGCAAATTGATGGAGCGCCTCGGGCTTAAGATCGGCGACTTCGATCTGATCGAATTGAACGAAGCCTTCGCTTCGCAGGGGCTCGCCTGTCTGCGGCAGCTTGGCGTCTCCGACGATGCCGAGCACGTCAATCCGCATGGCGGCGCCATTGCTCTTGGTCATCCGCTCGGCATGTCCGGCGCGCGGCTCGCGCTCACCGCTGTCCATGGGTTGGAAAAGCGTGGCGGCAAGCGCGCGCTTGCCACCATGTGCGTCGGCGTGG
The DNA here is from genome assembly GCA_963845075.1 of uncultured Alphaproteobacteria bacterium. Taxonomy (GTDB): domain Bacteria; phylum Pseudomonadota; class Alphaproteobacteria; order Rhizobiales; family Xanthobacteraceae; genus BOG-931. The sequence continues at coordinate 20,280 of CAWJRE010000059.1, forward strand.
GGCAGGGGGTTTCGCTGGCGCTCGAGCGGATCTAGGCGACGTTCGGCGCACCGATGGGCGATGCGATCCGGTTCGTACTTGGCAACTTCACCCTTACTTTTCTCCTCATTGGCCTCATCGCTTCCCTCGTTTCGCTCCTGCGCACACCCAAGCCGCTGACGCTTCCGATTGTCATCGAGGCGCTGTTCTTCTATTTCCTGATGTTCTCGATCGGGTTCGGCTTTCTCTACAACTTCGTCCTGCACACGTTCTTCGGCGAAATGGCTGCGCGCTTCATCGGCTGGTCGGACAGTCCGTTCCAAGCGGAGGTCGGATTCGCGAGCCTCGGTTTTTCGGCCGTCGGGTTTCTGGCCTGTTGGCGCAGTTTCGACCTTCGGCTCGCGGCCGTGGTTGGCCCGGCACTGTTTCTGCTCGGCGCTGCCGCGGGACACGTTTATCAGATCGCGAAGACAAGCAATTTTGCGCCTGGCAATGCCGGCGTGATCCTCTACACGGACGTGCTGATCCCGGTGATCGGCTTTGTGCTGCTATGGCTGCAGCACCGTTACGGGGCGCGCGCAAGGTCAGGTGTCAGCTGAAGCAAGCCGGTTTGAGCCAAGCCAAATCCATCCAACCCAATTTGATCCAAGTCGGATTGAGCGCGGTCGCCGAAATGCACGTCATACAAATCATAAAGGAGAAACGCTTGTGCCGATGAGCCCGGGGTATATTCCCTTTCACCCCAATCCTTCCAAACCGAAATTCCGGCCGCCACCGGGCGCGGTCGATGCGCATTGCCACGTCTTCGGTCCGGAGAAAAAATTTCCCTATGCGCCGGAGCGCAAATACACGCCGTGTGATGCGCCGAAGGAAAAATTGTTCGCGCTCCGGGATTTTCTCGGGTTCGACAAGAACGTTATCGTGCAGGCGTCCTGCCATTCGAAAGACAATCGCGCGATGGTGGACGCGCTCGAGTTGTCCGCCGGCCGTGCCAAGGGCGTCGCCTTCGTGGGCGAAGAGGTGACCGACGACGAGCTCAAATGGATGGACGAGGCCGGCGTGCGCGGCGTGCGCTTCAATTTTCTCAAGCGGCTGGTGGATTTCACGCCGCGCGATGTGCTCGAGCGCATAGCCGCCCGGGTGGACAAGCTTGGCTGGCATGTCGTGGTCTATTTCGAGATGCACGATTTGCCTGAGCTTGAGGATTTTTTTACCGCGTTGCCCACCACGGTCGTGGTCGATCACATGGGCACGCCCGACATCAGGAAGGGCGTCGATCACCCCGAGAACCAGCGCTTTCACCGGCTGATGGACCGGCACAAGAACTTTTGGGTCAAGGCCACCTGTCCGGAGCGCATGACGGTGGCCGGGCCGCCCTATGACGACGTGGTGCCGTTCGGCCGTGCGCTGGTCGAACGCTTTCCCGACCGGGTGATCTGGGGCACCGATTGGCCGCATCCCAACATGAAGAAAGAGGCGCCCGACGACGGGCTGTTGGTCGACTACATCCCCAAGATCGCGCCCACGGCCGAACTGCAGCGGAAGCTTCTGGTCAACAATCCCATGCGGCTCTATTGGAGCTGACCTCTCAGCGTTACGGCCGGGCGTCATGGCCGGGCCTTGTTCCGCCCATCCCGATCAACTTGCACTGCGCTGCCCTCATCATCGGCATGCTCGGCCATGACGGGTGAATGAGGGCTGAGGTTAGAACAGTTCGCACGTGCAGAATTGCTTACGTTGCCAAGCTTTGCTGCGTTATATATGTGAAGCCGTAGGAGAACGCTGATGGCCCGCGAACAACACGAATACGACGACATCCCCGGCACCTACGTTTTTGACGCCGAACGCTCGCGCCAGGGTTACGGCATCAACATGTTCTGCATGTCGCTGATGCAGGAGGAGAACCGCAAGGCCTTCAAGGCCAACGAGGCCGAGTACCTGAAGAAATTCAACCTCACGCCGGCACAGACCGATGCGATCCTCAAGCGCGACTACAATCGCATGCTCGAGCTCGGCGGCAACATCTACTTCACGGCCAAGCTCGGCGCCACCGACGGGCACTCGTTCCAGCATCTCGCCGCGGTGATGACCGGAAATACTCAATCAGACTACGCCAAGATGATGCTCGAGGGCGGCCGGTCGGTCGAAGGCAACCGCTCGCGCTCAGGCAAGAACAAGCCCGCTTCGCTGATTGCTGCCGGTGCAGGCAAGAAGTCCGTGAGCGTCAAAGGCGCGAAGGCTAAACCCGCGGCTAAAGCTTCCCGCAAGAGCAAGCCGAAAGCCGTAAGCAAGACCAAGAGCAAGGCGAAGTCCCCGTCCAAATCAGCAAAACGGAAGTGAAGCCGTGGCCAGGATCGTTGCAGGTATCGGTTCATCGCATGTGCCCGCCATCGGCGCGGCAATCGACAACGGCAAGACCGAGGAGCCGTACTGGAAGCGCGTGTTCTCGGGCTTCGAGAAGTCGCAAGAATGGATGCGCGAGACCAAGCCCGACGTCGCCATCATCGTCTATAACGACCACGCTTCGGCCTTCTCGGTCGATCTGATCCCGACCTTCGCGCTCGGTTGCGCGGCCGAATTCCCGCCGGCCGACGAAGGCTGGGGCCCGCGGCCGGTGCCGGTCGTGCAGGGTCACCCGGCGCTCGCCTCGCATATCGCCCAGTCGGTGATCCTCGACGAGTTCGACCTCACCATCGTCAACAAGATGACGGTCGATCACGGCATGACCGTTCCGATGAACCTGTTGTTCGGCAAGGTCGACAAGGACGCGCACTGGCCGTGCCCCGTCATTCCGCTGGCGGTGAATGTGGTGATGTATCCGCCGCCGACCGGCCACCGCTGCTTCATGCTCGGCCGCGCGATCAAGAAGGCCGTCGAATCCTATCCGGACGATCTCAAGGTGGTGATCTTCGGCACCGGCGGGTTATCGCATCAGATCAGCGGGCCGCGCGCCGGCTTGATCAACAGCAAGTGGGACAAGGCCTTTCTCGACAATCTGTCGAAGGACCCGCAGAAGCTTGTCAAGATTCCGCATGTCGATTACATGCGCGAGGCCGGCGCCGAAGGCATCGAGATGGTGATGTGGCTGATCATGCGCGGCGCGCTCGACGACAAGGTCGACGAGGTCTACCGCTTCTATACGGTGCCGGCGTCGAACACAGCGGTCGGCCACATTATTCTTGAAAATCATCGCCGTGGCGCAAAGGCCGCGGGTAAGCACAAGCCTGCCGCCGTTAAGCACAAGCGCGCGGCTGCGCGCGCCAAGGTCGAGCACGTTCGCGGTTGAACATCGTCGACGATCGTGGATTTTAACCCTTCGTCGTGCGCGGGCTTGGCCCGCGCATCTCGCTCAGGCGGGCACAGTGCAGTAACAACGGGATGGCCGGGACAAGCCTGGCCATGACGCCGCAAAAGTCCTTAAGAGGCAACCGATGAAAATTTGCGTCGCCGGTCAGGGTGCGTTCGGGCAGAAGCATTTGGACGCGCTCAAGCGCATCCCTGGTGTCGAGGTGACGTCGCTTGTCGGCGGCAATCAGGACGCCACGGCGGAAGTGGCCAAGAAATACGGCATTCCGCACCATACCGGCGACCTGTCGGAGGGCATCAAGCGCGCCGACGCAGTGATCCTCACCACCCCGACCAAGATGCACTTTCGTCAGGGTGAGCAAGTGATGCGCGCCGGCAAGCATGTGATGGTGGAAATTCCTGTCACCGACAGCGTCGAGGATGCCGAAGCACTGGTGAAGATCGCGAAGGAAACAGGCGTGGTTGCCATGGGCGGTCACGTACGCCGCTTCAATCCCAGCCACCAGTTCATTCACAAGAAGATTGAGAAGGGCGAGCTGAAAATTCAGCAGATGGACGTGCAGACTTATTTCTTCCGCCGGAAGAATATGAATGCCGCCGGGCAGCCGCGCAGCTGGACCGATCATCTGTTGTGGCACCATGCGGCGCACACGATCGATCTGTTTCAGTATCAGGCCGGGCAGACAATCTCGGATTGCTATGCGGTGCAGGGGCCCATCCACCCGCAATTGGGGATCGCCATGGACATGGGCATCGTCGCCAAGGTGCCGTCCGGCTCGATCTTGACGCTGTCGCTGTCATTCAACAATGACGGGCCGCTCGGCTCGTTCTTTCGCTACATCTGCGACAACGGCACCTTCAAGGCATATTACGACGATCTGGTCGACGGCAAGGACAACAAGATCGATTTGTCCAAAGTCGACGTGTCGATGGACGGGATCGAGCTTGAGGATCGCGAATTCATCGCGGCGATCAGAGAAAAGCGCGAGCCGAACGGCAGCCTTGCCCAGCTTCTTCCCTGCATGCACATTCTGGGCAAGCTCGAAAGCATCGTCGACCCGCAGCGCAAGGCGCACGCCTAAACGGCGTCCATCTCGTTCAAAGTCGAACCGCTAGCGGGGAACCGGCGGCCGCTGTGCTTTGCGTCGGCAATCGGGCCGATGCTACTATTGTCTCCATCCATGCGGCGAACGGCCGGCAACGTCATGTTGTCGGCTCAACCTCTCCAGCTTTCATTGCTGCCATGACCACTGAGCAAGATCACGCCGGATCCGCTCCCGCTACCGGATCGGCCGCCGGGCGGAAAATCGTCAATCTGGCGCTGCAAGGCGGCGGCAGCCACGGCGCCTTCACCTGGGGCGTGCTCGATCGCTTGCTCGAGGAAAGCCGGCTCGAATTCGAGGGCGTCACCGGAACGAGCGCCGGCGCCGTCAATGCCGTTGTGTTCGCCGATGGCTTGGCTGCCGGCGGGCGCGAGGGCGCAAAAGAGGCGCTGCAGGTCTATTGGCAAAAGGTGTCCGCGCTCTCGGCCCGCGGTCCGTGGGCGCCGTCCATCATCGATAAGGCCAATCCGGACTACGGCCTCGAGCATTCACTCGGCTTCATCTTCCTTGAGCCGATGACTCATTTCGCCTCGCCCTATCAGATGAATCCGCTCAACATCAATCCGTTCAAGGACCTGCTCGCGGAGGCTATCAACTTCGAGCGGGTGCGCCAGCAGACCGCCGTGAAGCTCTTTCTGTGCGCGACCGATGTGCAGACCGCCAAGGTGAAGATTTTCTACGGCAAAGAAATTGACGTGCCGCACCTGCTCGCCTCGACGTGCTTGCCGCTGTTGATGCAAGCGGTCGAGGTCGAGGGCGAATTCTATTGGGACGGCAGCTATGCCGGCAATCCGGCGATCTTTCCGCTCATTTACAATTGCGATGCGCGCGACATCCTCATGGTTCACATCACGCCGGCCGAGCGTCCGGGCGTGCCGACCACGTCGCTGTCGATCATGAATCGCATGCAGGAGATCAGTTTCAATACGGCGCTGATCCGCGAAATGCGCACCATCGCCTTTTTGAATAAGCAAATCGAGGACGGCAAACTGGGTGCCGGCAAACGCATGCTCGTCCACCTGATCGAAGCCGAGGATTTGATCCGCGGCTTTTCATGGTCGAGCCGGTTGAACAGCGATTGGGATTTCCTGCTGCATCTTCGCGAGATGGGCCGCATGCGCGCCGATCAATGGTTGGCGGCCAATTTCGACCGCATTGGCCAGGACTCGACGGTCGATCTCTACGAAAAGTATTTTTGATCGTGACGCGATAGTAACGTGGTCGCCCTGTGGGGCGCCGCCGCGTTTACCTTTGTGTCTCGCGTGTGTCTTGCGTCGTCTCGCCGACTGCCTTTCTCCTTGGCAGCGCGCCCGACTGCCTAAATTTTACGTTAGGTTGCGTTTTCGGAAGATGAGACCGGCCAAAAAAATAATGTTTCGGTCTTTGCAGTGCAGCAAAGGAGAATTATCTACAGTCCACCTGTGACAGCTGATTCCCCCGTAGCAGCAATGAAACTGATTGATCAAGATTCCGGCGCAGCTGGTGCCCGCACCGCTTCGATCGTTGCCCAGAAAAATATCGCTGCTCAGAAAGTCGTCAACTTGGCGCTTCAGGGCGGCGGGACCCACGGCGCATTCACCTGGGGCGTGCTCGATCGGCTGCTCGATGAGGAGCGCCTCGCGTTCGAAGGAATAACCGCCAGCAGCGCCGGCGCGGTTAACGCCGTGGTGCTGGCCGATGGCTTCGCGGCCGGCGGCCGCAAAGGCGCCAAAAAGGCGTTGCGCGCCTTCTGGCGGAAGCTGTCGCAGGATGCGTCGCACACCCTGTTCCAGCCGTCGCTGATCGACCGCATGAGCTCGCGGCAAGGCCTTGATCATTCGCCGGGCTACGTGTTCATGGAGGCGTTGGCCCATTTCGCCTCGCCCTATCAGCTCAATCCGTTCAACTACAACCCGCTCAAGAAGCTGATTGAGGAAAATGTCGACTTCGAGCGCGTCCGGCAGCAGGACGCGATCAAACTGTTCCTGTCGGCGACCAATGTGCGCACCGCCAAGGTGAAAGTCTTCTCCGGCGAGGAACTCCGTTCCGAACATGTGCTGGCCTCGACCTGCCTGCCGCTCTTGATGCAGGCGGTCGAAGTCGACGGCGAGCATTACTGGGACGGCGGCTACGCGGGTAATCCGGCCATCTTTCCGCTGGTCTATGAATGCGAGACGCCCGACGTCGTGCTCGTTCACCTGACGCCGGCCGATCGGCCCGATGTTCCGACTTCATCGCCTGCGATCATGAATCGCATGCAGGAGATCAGCTTCAACACTGCGCTCATTCGCGAGATGCGTTCGGTCGCCGTGCGCAACCGCCGCGTCGACGAAGGCATCATGCCGGGCGGCAAGCGCACCTTCGTGCATCTGATCGAGGCCGAGGATATCATTCGCGAGTTCACTGCGTCGAGCCGGCTGAATGCGGATTGGAAGTTCCTGACCAAATTGTTCCACGAGGGCCGAGCACGCGCCGATCGGTGGTTGGCGGCCAATTTCGATCGCATCGGCATCGAATCGACGGTCGATCTCGCGGAAAAGTATTTTTAATCGGCGTGGCGTTGACGGTGGTGCTTGCCGGAGCGGCCGCACTGCGAAAATGACGCGGACGCGAGCGACCCGGCCGCGTTTCTCTCCGCCTACTTCTCCAGCACTTCGTAGCGGGCGGTCATGCCGCCGGTGATGTGGTCGTTGACATGGCAGTGGAACATCCAGATGCCGGGATCGTCTGGAACCATGTCGGCAACGACTGAAGTTGCGGGCAAAAGGCTGACCGTATCGACGCGGTGCCCGCCGACGGTCACGGTGTTTCCGTGCCAATGCGGCGTATGCAGGTCGGCTTCGGTGCCCAGCCCGAGCAAATACCAGCGGACACGCTTGCCAATTTTCATCGTCGGCATCGGCATGCTGCCAAAGAGGTACCCATTGATCGTGTGCTTGTGATTGGATTCGACGAAGCCGGCGTCCTTGCGATCCAACGCGGTCCGCTTCTCCGGGAGCTCGGCAATATTGTGGTCGAGGTACCAAGATTGGTTTTCATCAAAAATGTTGAACAGCGTGACAAATTCCCGATCCACCCCGGCAGGCGAGCCATCCGCCTTGCCGCCGCCAGCCGCCGTGACAATGATTGCGCCGACGAGCCCCGTATTGGCATCGCGCACTGAGTCGACATGACTGTGATAAGGCCACACCACCGAGCTAAAATCGCTCGGTCCGGGACCGGCACGCGCGGGCACGTCCCACTGGTACACGTACGTGGATTCCGGCGCTACGGCGCCGCCAGCGCGCTCCGCTTCGGACGTCCCGTCGTCGGTGAGCGCCCCTTCATTGGCCTTGGTGTAGAACACGCCATGCGGATGGATCGAATACGGCCGCGATGCCTTGTTGTGAAAGACCACGCGGATCTTGTCGCCGACCTGAGCGTGAATGATCGGCCCCAGGATGCCGAGGTGTTGCCACGCTGCCGGTCGCGGCTTGCGCTCCTTGAAGGTCGCGTCGGTTTATTCGACGAAAATCGCTTTCTTGTATTTTGAGCCAATGCGATCCGCGGAACGCCCAACAAACACTGTGGCGTCATCGTCAAAGTCCATGCCCATGACGACGTCGCGCCCCGCGGGCGCATAGTCCCAGGTCGCCTCTTCGGCGGCTATGTGGTAGGTGCGAGTCTTGCCGGCAGACGCTGCGTGCAACGGCGGGCAGATCGCCGCCATGGAAATCAGCAAGACGCCAATCAGGAAGCCGCCGATGGCGGCGACGATCGGTAACCGGTTCATGCGATCAACCTTCTAGCGAGGCTTCACCGGTTAGGGTCACGCTGAAGGGATCGTCAACGACTATGTTTTTTATCAATTCCAGTTCTAAAGAAGCGGTGGGAACTCGTCATACTTGCGTGTGCACGCGGGTTGGTGGCAACCCGGCCGCGATCCCGCGTTACACGAGGAAGGCCCCTATCCCCGATGGTTAATCGGGTCTTAACCTCGCCACTCCTATGCTATGTCGTCGCCGTAGCGGCGGGCGGTCCCGCTGTTCATGATGTATAGGATGACCCGCCAGGAAACTCCATTACCGGTCCGCGCGCCCGATTCGCGCTCGCCGTTTGTGCGGCTGCGCGAACTGCTGGGCGACATGCCGCCCGGCAAGCCCGGGATCAGCATGGCTGTCGGCGAGCCGCAGCATCCGATTCCCCCGTTCGTCGGGCCGATCATCGCGGCGCATGTCGATGAGTTCGGCCGCTACCCGATGAACAAGGGGCTCGATGCCTTCGGCGAAGCCGTCGCGCAGTGGCTCAACCGCCGCTACGCGCTTGCGCGCCCCGTCGATCCCGCCGCGGAAGTGCTGGTGCTCAACGGCACCCGCGAGGGCCTTTTCCTGGCCGCGCTTGCCGCAAAACGCTGGGTCGCCCCGCGTACCGGGCGTCCGGCCGTGCTGGTGCCCAATCCGTTTTATGCGGCGTATTCCGCCGGCGCCATTGCCGCCGATTGCGAGCCGGTTTATCTGCCCGCGACCGCGGCCTCCGGCTTTTTGCCCGATCTCGATGGGCTGAGCGACGATCTCTTAGCGCGCACGGTCGCCTGTTATCTCGCGTCGCCGTCCAATCCGCAGGGCGCGGTGGCCGACAGCGCGTATCTCGCGAACCTTGCGGCGCTGGCGCGCCGTCACGGCTTTCTCATCTTCTGCGACGAATGCTATTGCGAGATCTATAGCGATCGGCCGCCGCCCGGCATGCTGGAAGCCGCCGGGCCGGATTTTTCCAACGTCGTCGTTTTCCACTCGCTGTCGAAACGCTCGAGCTTGCCCGGTCTTCGGGTCGGCTTCGCAGCCGGCGACCGGCGCTTCCTCGCGTCCTATCTGGAATTGCGCAACGTCGCCGCGCCACAAGTGCCGGTGCCGGCGCAACGCGTCGCCATCGCCGCTTACAACGACGAGACGCATGTCGAGGAAAACCGGCGCCTCTATCGGCAGAAATTCGATCTCGCCGATCAGATCGTCGGCGATCGCTACGGCTATCGCCGTCCCGCGGGTGGATTCTTTCTGTGGCTCGACGTCTCCGCGCAAGGCGGCAGCGAAGCGGCGACGCTCGCGCTCTGGCGCGAGGCCGGCGTGCGCGTCGTGCCCGGCCGCTATCTGGCGCGCGAGCAGGCCGACGGCAGCAATCCGGGCGCCGATTATATTCGGGTCGCCATGGTGCAGAATAAGGAGATCACCGCGGAGGCGTTGCATCGCCTCGTTGCGGTGTTGGGCTAAGGTAGAGAAGGCGTCGAGAGCAACATCATGTCGATGATCGACCGCGGTCTCGATGGCATGGCCCTCCTTTCCGGCCATCTCGGCGCCATGTTGCGCCGGCGCCTGCGCGAGTTCGGCGGCATCGCGCTGTTGAGCCTTGCCATGATGGCGGCCTTGGCGCTTGCCACCTGGTCGGTGCACGATCCATCGCTGAGTCATGCGACGGATGCGCGCGTGCATAATCTGCTCGGCCGGCCCGGTGCGATTGCCGCCGATCTCATGATGCAATTGCTGGGACTAGGCTCGCTGGCGCTGCTCCTTCCGGTCGGCATTTGGGGCTATCGCCTGCTTGGTCATCGCCCGCTTGGCCGCGAACGGCTGCGCGTGATGCTTTGGATCTTCGGCGCTTTGCTCACCGCGGCTTTTGCTGCGTGCCTCCCGCGCGGTGTGCATTGGCCGTTGCCATCGGGGCTCGGTGGCGTCGTCGGCGACGCCATACTGCGGGCGCCGGCCATGGTGCTTGGAACGCCGCTTCTTGGATTTTACCGGTTTGTGCTCGCCATCATTCTCGGACTGGCCGCGCTCTTTACCTTCGCCGGCGCTGCGGGATTCATCTGGCGCGGCGCCGCCGACGATGAGGCAGAGGAAGAAGAAGACGACGAAGATGACGAGACGGAAACCGAGGAAGAAGATCGGGATACCGCCTGGGTTTCGCTCGGCGGCCTGATCCATACCGTCTGGAGCTTCCGCACCCGCCTTGCGCTTCTGTTCCGTGGCCGCGCTCGCACGGCGGCGCCTGCGCGCAGCGAGGCCGCCCCGCCCCGCCGCGTCGAGCCGCGGTTCGATGGCCGGCCGGATCTGCGCACCGAAGAAGAAGCCGAGGAAGAAGTCACCGGCGCACCGGCGCAACGCGCGGCGCGCAAGCCGCGATCCGCACCGGCGCCAAAACCGCGCCGCTCCGCCGGTGGTTATGCGCTGCCGCCGCTTGAGCTGTTGACGCAGCCGAGCAAATCGGCACGCTCAACCATCACCAGTGAAATGCTGCAAGAGAACGCGGCCGCGCTCGAAGGCGTGCTCGGCGATTTCGGCGTGCGCGGCGAGATCATCAACGCGCGGCCGGGACCGGTGGTCACGCTCTACGAGCTTGAGCCCGCGCCCGGCATCAAGTCGTCGCGTGTGATCAGCCTCGCCGACGACATCGCCCGCTCGATGAGCGCACTCTCCGCGCGTGTCGCCGTGGTGTCGGGCAGGAACGCGATCGGCATCGAACTGCCGAATCCCACGCGCGAAAAAGTCTTCCTGCGCGAGCTGCTCGCCTCGCGCGACTATCTCGACAACTCCGCGCGGTTGCCGCTGTGCCTCGGCAAGTCGATCGGCGGCGAACCCGTTCTGGTCGATCTCGCGCGCATGCCGCATCTGCTCATCGCCGGCACTACCGGTTCGGGCAAGTCGGTCGCCATCAACACCATGATTCTCAGCCTGGTCTATCGGCTGCAGCCCGACCAGTGCCGGCTGATCATGGTCGATCCGAAGATGCTCGAGCTCTCCGTCTATGACGGCATTCCCCATCTGCTCACGCCCGTGGTCACGGATCCGAAGAAGGCCGTGGTCGCGCTCAAGTGGGCGGTGCGCGAAATGGAAGAGCGCTACAAGAAAATGTCGAAGCTCGGCGTGCGCAATATCGACGGCTACAACGCGCGCGTCGCTGACGCGAACGGCAAGGGCGAGAAGCTCAGCCGCACGGTTCATACCGGCTACAATCGCGAGACCGGCGAGGCGATCTACGAGAACGAGGAACTCGACCTCGAGCCGCTCCCCTACATCGTCGTCATCGTCGACGAAATGGCCGACCTGATGATGGTCGCCGGCAAGGACATCGAAGGCGCCGTGCAGCGACTGGCGCAAATGGCGCGCGCCGCCGGCTTGCACGTGATCCTGGCGACGCAGCGGCCGTCGGTCGATGTCATCACCGGCACGATCAAGGCGAATTTTCCGACCCGCATTTCGTTCCAGGTCACCTCGAAGATAGACAGCCGCACCATCTTGGGCGAGCAGGGCGCCGAGCAACTCCTTGGCCAGGGCGACATGCTCTACATGGCCGGCGGCGGCCGCATCAGCCGCGTGCACGGGCCGTTCGTCTCCGACGAAGAGGTCGAAAAGGTCGTCCGCCATCTCAAGGCGCAAGGCGTGCCGCAATATCTGGAAGCGGTGACGGCGGAAGAGCCGCAGGACGAAGACGGCAATCCGGTCTTCGATTCGACCGCCATGGGCGCGCCGGAAGGCGGCGACCTCTACCAGCAGGCAGTACAGGTCGTGACCCGCGACCGCAAAGCCTCGACCAGCTACATTCAACGCCGGCTGCAGATCGGCTATAATCGCGCCGCATCGCTGATGGAACGCATGGAAAAGGAAGGTATCGTCGGGCAGGCAAATCACGCGGGCAAACGCGAGATCCTGGTCGAGGCTGCCGAAGAAGAGCCATTTTGAGAATCAAGCGATCGATCGTCGACGCGATGGGGGACGCGCCAGCCGCGAATTCGCCATATCGTTTTGCTAACAATCGCTTGGTGAGGCGTACGTGCCCAAGGCACGGGGAGAGGGTGATGACAGGATCGGGGGTCCGGGCGATTTTGTTGGCAATGGCGTGCGTCGTCTTTGCGACAGCTTCCGCGTTCGCAGAAGATGTACCGCTGCCCGCGCCGCGGCCCAAGGCTGGATTAACATCTCCCGGATCGGCAGCGCCTCCGTCGCCGGCGGCGGCAGCAGCGCCGTCGCAGCCTGCCTCAAAAGGATTTTTCCCGTTCTCGCTTTTCGGCAACAAGAGCGCAGGCTCGAGCCAGGCGGCATCATTCGACGCCAAGCAGCGTGCGATGCTCGACAAGGTGAGCAACTACCTGTCGAGCGTGCAGACCATGGTCGGAAACTTCGTGCAAGTCGGTCCCGACGGCCGCCGTGTCGACGGCACCTTCTCGATCCAGAAGCCCGGCAAAGTCCGCTTCCAATATAACCCGCCGAGCCCGATCGATATCATCGCCGACGGCTCGTCGGTGGTGGTGCGTGACCGCTCGCTCGAGACGGCCGACTTCTATCCGCTGTCACAGACGCCGCTCCGCTATCTGCTCGCCGACCACATCGATCTCGTGCGCGACACCGACGTGCTCAGCGTTTCGGCCGACGACACCTTCGTGACGGTGGTGATCGAGGAAACGCAGGTCATGACCGGAACCAACCGGCTGATGATCATGTTCGACGCCAAGAACCTGCAGCTCAAGCAGTGGACGGTGACCGATCCGCAGGGGCTCGACACCACGGTTGCGGTCTACAATCTGGACTCGGTGAAAAAGCCCGATCCGAACCTCTTCGTCATCAATTACATGAAATAGCCGGCCGCCGCGTCACAGCGCGGCTTTGCCGACGATACCGTAACGGCCGGGCGCGATCACGCCGTTCGGATCGAGCGCGGTTTTGATGCCGGAGCACGCATCGCGAAATGCCGGCATCGCCTGGCGCATGTGGAAGTCGTGATAGTCCACCGGCGCGCGGCCAACGAACACGCCGCGGGCGCCGACTTCTTCCGACATTTTCCGATAGCAGGCATCGGCGCGGGCGCGCTCGTCGGCATCTTCGCGGTTGAACGTGATGACGTGCAGGCCGCGGGCAAAGCGCGCGCTGCAGACATTCATCACGGTGTAATCGTGGCCGAACTCTTCGTAGATCTTGCGGCATAGCCGCTGGAACTCATTGGCGACACGGCCGTCCATCGGGGTGCCCGGCAGGAACCAGATATTGCCGCCGCCCGGACGCCATTTCAGCAGTCCGAGTTCGCCCATGCTCGGTACGCCCGAAAAGGCATTGATCGCGACCTGCAAGGGCGGGATCGCCGCCGCATCCTCGTGCGAAATGTAACGTGCCTTGCCGCTTTGCCCGAACATGTCGCGCACCCGCTGGATTTGCGGCTCCATCGCCGCTGCGCTCGGTCCATAAAATGCGCCGGAGACATTCCATGCGCCCAGCCCATGGCGTTCGCGCAAATGACGGCGGCCCTCGTCGGAGATCGAGCGCTTGCCGCCGCTTGTTTTGTATTCCGGGCTCTCGCCCTCCGAGCCGCACAAATAGAGATCGTTGGAGACGCGAAACAATGTCGGCACGAAATTCGACAGTTTCAGCGGCCGGCAGAGCTCGACGATCGTTTCCAGATCGTCGTCGTCCGGGAAGGTGAAATGGAACGAGCGCACCGCCGGCGGGCGCGGCAACAGCCACACGCCCATGCGGGTGACGATGCCGTAATTCGATTGCGTGAACAGCCCGTCGAGGATCGGTCCGAAGCTGTATTTCGAGGTGTGCCAGTTGATCAGGTCCTTGGAATCGAGCGCGCCGTCGCCGGTGCGCAGCACCTCGCCGTTGCCGAGCACGATTTCCAGTCCGCAGGAAAATCCGAAATGATCGAAATAGGGCGAATAGCCGGCGCCCTTGTCGAGCGCGTTGCCGATCATGCCGCCCTGCGGCGGTCCTGATGTCACATCGAGCATCAGTTTGTTGCCGCGGCGGACCAGCTCGTCATAGAGCGCCTGGTAGCTGACGCCGGGCTCGACCACGGCGAAGGCGAGCTTCTCGTCGATATCGAGAATGCGGTTCATTTTGCGGCCAAGGTCGACCACGACCTGTCCGGAAGCGGACGCCGAGCGCGAGCCGAGCCCGATATTGTTGCCGGTGCTGATCGGATAGAGCGCTACCTTATGCGTATTGGCCGCCCGCACGATCAGCTGCACATCGGCCGTCGATGCCGGGTAGACGACGCCGGCGGGCGGCCGATCGCCGCCCGGCATGGTGTTTTCGCCGTAACGCCGGATCGTTTCTTCGGAGCGATTGACGCCGTCGGTGCCGAGCGCGCCGGTGATGGCTGCGAAAAACGCTTCGAGATTCGCCGAAGTCATGGAAGCCCCCTCTATGCCCTGCGGTGGAGTTTGATTCACCAGATGCCGGTGGGATTTGGATCGGCGACCGCCGGTGCACTCGTCGCTTCGTCCCGCGCCGCGTGCGCAGTGCGCGCCGCCGGTTCGCGCAAAGGCCTGCCGCTCATGGCCGGCGGCATCGGCCCCCCGGTCGCCCAATCCAACAATTCGACCGTGTGCACGATCGGCGCCTGAGCAAAACGCCCGATCTGTACCATGCAGCCGAGATTGCCGGCGGCGATGATGTCCGGATCGACACTTGCGATATGCGCGGCTTTGCGCTCGCCGAGCGCCGTCGCGATCTCCGGCTGCAGCAGATTGTAGGTGCCGGCCGAACCGCAGCAGAAATGCCGCTCCGGCACGTCGAGGACGTCGAAGCCGGCGCGCGCCAGAAGCTGGCGCGGCGGGCTTGTCACGCGCTGCCCATGCTGGAGCGAGCAGGCATCGTGATAAGCGACGCGATAGGGCGCGGCATCGCCGGGCTTGAGCCCAAGCTGAGCCAAAAGCTCGGTGACATCGCGGGCGAGCGCGCCGATACGCCGGGCGTCTTCGCCGCCGACGAAATGCCCGTAGTCCTTGACCGTGGTGCCGCAGCCTGATGCGTTGACCACGACGGCATCGAGTCCGCGCGCCAATTCAGCGCTCCAGGCGGCGACGTTGCCGCGCGCCAACGTTTTGCCCTGGGCGCCACGCCCCATATGCAGCGGCAACGCGCCGCAACAGCCGACGCCGGGTGCGATCACGACCTCGCAGCCGTGCCGCTGCAACAGGCGAATAGTCGCCGCATTGATGTTGCGATCGAGCGCTTGCTGCGCGCAACTCGGCAGCAAAGCGACGCGCGCCCTTCTGGTGCCCTCCGCCGGATGGATTGCCGGCGCGAGAATTTCGCCGGCTGAAGGCCGCGCGACGGCAAGCCCGACCAGATTGCGCAGGCGCGGCGGCAGAATGCCGGCAAACGGGCCCGCCAGCCGCGCCAGCCGTAACGCGAGCGCAAAACGCCGCGGGTGAGGCAAGAGTTCGGCAATCAAGCGCCGCAGCATCCGCTCGCCGAGCGGCCGGCGATAGTTCCCTTCGATATAGTCGCGCGCGATATCGATGAGATGGGCGTAATCCACCTTCACTGCGCAGGTCGTCATGCACGACAGGCAGGACAGACAGCGATCGAGATGATGCACCGTCTTGGCGTCCGGCGGCCCGCCTTTCTCGAGCATGGCGCGAATGAGGTCGATGCGGCCGCGCGGTGAGTCGTTCTCGTCGCGGAATAAAACATAGGTCGGGCAGGTCGCCGTGCAGAAGCCGTAATGCACGCAGGTTTTCAGGATGCCGTCGGCCTGGGCGATCTGCGGCTGCGCGAGCTGTTCGAGCGTGAAGGCGGTTTGCACTGGGAACTGGACTTCAATTTCGGATTTGCCAAGAGCTTCAGATTTGCCAAGAGCTTCGGATTTGCCAACAGCTTCAGATTTGCCAGGCGAGCTGACGCCATTCCCGCCGCAGCGCCTGCTGGATGGCGCGCCGCTCGCTGTCAGGACGCCGCGACTCGAAGCTCACGGCCAGCGCCAGTTTTTCGTCGCGGTCGCCGTCCAAAAGCGGAATGGCGCAGCAGCTCAGCGACGAGTCGATCTCGCCCTCTTCCGCATGCATGCCGTTGCGCCGTCCTTCGGTGATCGCGGCGTTGACATCCGCCCAGGTCGTTTTGGTGCGTGGCGTGAAAGCGGGAAACGGCTCGAGCGGCAAGAGGCTCGGCGCCTGCGCGCGCGGCAAGGTACCGAGCAGCGCGCGTCCTGCCGCAGTCGCCCACAGCGGATAGGACAGGCCGACCTCCACAGCGATGATGGCGCGCCGCGTGCCCGGCAGCCGCGCGAGCGTGACCGCCTCGCTGCCGACGAGTTGCAGCAGATAAACAGTCTCGCCGCAGCCATTGGCGATGCGCGTCATCGGCGCGGCTGCGACTTGCAGCAGGCGATCGATCCATCCGGACGCGAGCCGCAACGAGCGCGCGCCGAGCGTGAAGCGCCGGTTCGGCATGCGGCTCGCATATCCGCGCGAGATCAAGGTTGCCAACAGGCGCGAGGCGGTGGCCGGATCGATCCCCAGATGAGTGGCGGCGTCGCGGACGCGAATCCCGGCAGGCGCCGCGCGCTGCATGAAATCCAGGAGATCCAGAGCTCGGCCGACGGAGCGGATCTCCGCAGGATCGTCGGCCGCCGGGTCGATCATTGTGCGCCTATCTGGTTACACCCATGCGATCGTCGCTGATCGAGTTCAGACCGTTGCCAGCGCAGGTTCCGCCGTCTTCGCGTCGGCGAATTTCGGGATCACTTTTTCGCCGAACAAGCGGATCGATTCCAGCATCCGCTTCTGCTCGGTGATCCCCCCATACATTACGAAGATGATGTATTCGACGTCCAGCGTATCCTTCAGCCGCTGGATCTCCTCGCCGACTTCGTCCGGCGTGCCGACGATCTGAAAGCCGCTCTTGATCATCTGCTCGAAGGTCTTCGGCACCGGGCCTTCCTGCCCCTTCATGCGCAGCGCCTCGAAGAAGCCGAATTCGCCGAGCCAGTGCGTCCAGAAGGCGGAGCCTTGGCGCGCCGTCTCCATCGCCTCTTCGTGCGTCTTGCCGACGGCGACGTTGCGGCACAAAACCACGCCGCCGCGCTTGGAATATTCGCCGAACCGCAGCTTGCGTCCATGTTTGGCGGCTTCGTCCACATAGGCCTGGAACACCCAGCGGACGATATCGAGATTGGCAGCGAGCGTGACCACCGAGCTGCCGATCCGCGCCGACCAGTTGAGCGTCTCGGGGCTCTGCGTCAGCGTCGTGAACAGCGGCGGATGGGGCAATTGCTTGGGCTTGGGCACGGTCGCCACTTGCTTGAGGATATCGCCCTCGACGCCGGCCTTGAGCTTCGCCGAGATCGGGTGCTTCCACTCGAGCCCCTTGGGCGGCACGGAAATGAATTCGCCCTCATAGTCCCACAGGTCTTCGGTCCAGGAACGGCGCATCACCTCGAACCATTCCTCGACGATCTTGCGGTTGACGGCTTCGACCTCGGCGCGGCCGGTGCCGGCCGCATTGGCGTGATAATGCTGTCCCATCACTCCGACCGAGCGGGGCTGATAGCCGCGGCTTAACCCGATATCGAGCCGCCCGCCGGTCAGGTGATCGGTCATTGCGATATCTTCGGCGAGCCGCAGCGGATTCCAGTTCGGCAGCACCAGACCCATCTGGCCCTGCCGCAGCCTCTTGGTGTGCTGCGCCAGATAGACGTTGAGCAGAAGCGGGTTGGGCGTGACGTGATAACCTTCGATCTCGAAGTGATGTTCGGCGAACATCATCGAGGTCCAGCCGGTCTCATCGGCGACGATCGCCTGCTCGCGCAACTCCTCGATCGTGTTTGCGTAGCGGTCGCGATCCAGTCCCCACAGGCCTTTTCCAAGGTCCGCTTCCGACGCGACGGCGACCGGATAGAACATACCAAATTTCATGATCTGCCCCTCTCACGAGCCGGCTCATGGCCTGCCCAACACAAGAAGTTCTGCCTTGAACTCTATGGGGCACGGAGGGGGGGTCAACGCGTGGTATTGCGCCTGGCGCAACAAGTGCAAATTACGTGCAACCTGCTTGCTTTTAGGTTTGACGGGTCGATGCACCGATCAGCCGTGCGCCGCGCTGGAATGTCAGGTAGCTCCACAACCAGTTCAGCGCGACCACGAAGCGGTTACGTATTCCAATCAAAAAATAAATATGGACCACGCTCCAGAACACCCAACCTAAAAAACCTTTGAGCTGAAAGACGCCGAGCTTCACCACTGCCGACTTGCGCCCGATCGTGGCGAGGTCGCCGGCATGGTGATAGACGAACGGACCGGGCGGGGCGGCGCCTTCGACCCGCGCGGCGATCACCTCGGCGACATAACTGCCCATCTGCTTTGCCGCAGGCGCGATTCCCGGCACTGGCCGGCCGTCGCGATTGGTGACGCTCGCGGTATCGCCGATGGCGAAAATTTCCGGACGCCCCGGAACGCTCAGATCGGGCTTGACCTTGATGCGTCCGGCGCGGTCATGCTCGGCGTCAATCCAGTTAGCCGCCGGCGAGGCGACGACGCCGGCAGCCCAGATCACCGTCGCCGCATCGATGCGGCGGCCGTCTTTCAATGTCACGCCCCGCCCGTCGCAGCCAGTTACCATGTGCCCGAGCTCGACCTCGACGCCCATGCTCTGCAGCGAGCGCGCGGCGTAGTCCGACAGCGACTCGGGAAAAGCGGGCAGCACCCGCAGGCCGGCTTCGATCAGGACAATCCGCGAGCGGCGCGGGTCGATATGCCGAAAGTCATGCCGCAAAGTGCGTTGCGCCACCTCGGCGATGGCGCCGGCCATTTCCACGCCGGTGGCGCCGCCGCCGACAATGACAAACGTCAGCAACCTCTGCCGCTCGGCGTCGTCTTCCACGACCTCGGCGCGTTCAAAGGCCATCAGGAAGCGCCGCCGGATCTCGGTCGCGTCGGAAATGTGTTTCAGTCCGGGTGCGTAAGGCGCCCAATCGTCATGGCCGAAATAGGAGTGGGTCGCGCCGGTGGCGAGCACAAGGTAATCGTAGGCAAGATCGACTTCGGTGGTGCGGACACGGCGCGCCTCAACATCGATGCCGGTAACCTGCGCCATGATCACGCGCGCATTTTGTTGCTTGCGCAAGATCGCGCGGATCGGCCATGCCACATCCGCAGGCGACAAGGCCGCGGTCGCGACCTGATAAAGCAATGGCTGAAAGCAATGATGATTCTGCGCGTCGATGAGCGTCACATCGACAGCGGCTTTGGCGAGGCTTTTTGTCGCTGTCAAACCACCGAAACCCGCACCGGCGATCACGACCCGCGGTCGCTGACTGTCGCTGCTCATTTTGCCTCCGGCCATCATCCTGTACGCCCAACACTAACGAACAGTTCCGCCGCCGGTTCGCGAACGACTTGTGTCGGCGTGGTTTCCACCGCATATGGGGACGATCGGTCAGACAATCAGCATGCAGATTACGGTCACCACCTGGAACATCAATTCGGTGCGTTTTCGCATCGATCTGGTCGCCAAATTTATCAAATCTGTGCGTCCCGATATCTTGTGTCTGCAAGAGACCAAATGCCCGGACGATAGCTTTCCGCGCAAGCGCTTCAAGCGGCTCGGCTATGAGCACATCGCGCTTAACGGCCAGAAAGGGCACCACGGTGTGGTGGTTCTCTCGCGGCTGCCGTTCGAGGCAAGCTCGATCCGCGACTATGGCGGCAAGAGCGACTGCCGGCATATCGCGGTCATGCTGGGCGAGCAGGCGGGGCTGAAAGATCCGATCACGCTGCACAATTTCTACGTCCCGGCCGGCGGCGATATTCCCGATCCGGCGCTCAATCCGAAGTTCGCCCACAAACTCGCCTTCCTCGACGAGATGCATGCAAGCGAAACGCTGCGGCCGGCGGCGAACGACCGTGCCATCATCGTCGGCGATCTCAACGTCGCGCCGCTCGAATGCGACGTGTGGAGTCATAAGCAGCTTTTGTCAGTCGTCTCGCACACGCCGATCGAATGCAAGAAGCTTCTCGGCGTGCAGAAGGCCGGCGGCTGGATCGATGCGGTGCGCGCGTTCGTGCCGGAGCCCACGAAGCTCTACACTTGGTGGAGCTATCGCTCGCCCGACTGGACCAAATCCAACAAGGGCCGCCGTCTCGACCATATTTGGACATCGGATATATTGGCTGACCGCGTGGCGGCGATCACGGTTGCCAAAGACTATCGGAGCGCGAAAAGGCCGTCCGACCACGTACCGGTGACCGCGACGCTGGAGCTATAAAAGCAACGATCTAAGCGGCGGCAAAGGCGAGGCGAGGGACCATGTATCCGGGCAATGGTTTCGTAAAATGCCCAAGGCAGCCGGCCTTCATCATGGCGAAGACCGGTGAGGCCGTCACCTACGCCGAACTGGAAGCGCGGAGCAATCGGCTGGCCCATCTGCTGCGCGCGCAGGGCCTGTGCGGTCTCGATCACTATGCCATCTTCATGGAGAACAATGCGCGCTATATCGAAAGCTGCAGCGCCGGCTCGCGCGCGGGCCTCTATTACACGTGCGTCAATTCGTTTCTGACACCTGACGAGCTCGCCTACATTCTCAACAATAGCGAATCCAAGATTCTGATCACGTCGGAAGCGAAGCGTGGCGTCGCGATGGCGGCGCTGGCGAACTGTCCGAACATCACGCTTTGCCTCATCGCCGATGGCAAAGGCGACGGCACGCGTATGCAAAACCTCGACGAGGCAACAGCGGCCTACCCGGCAACGCCGATCGCCGACGAGTCGCTTGGCGCCGCGATGCTCTATTCCTCCGGTACGACCGGACGGCCGAAGGGCATATTGCGGCCCCTGCCGATGCAGCCGGCATCGCAACCCCTGCCACTCATGGCTTTTCTCGATAAGCTTTGGCGCTACCGGGACGGCATGATCTATCTCTCGCCGGCGCCGCTTTATCATGCAGCGCCGCAAGCGGCCGTCAGTCTCGCAATCGACCGTGCCGCGACCGCGATCATCATGGAAAGCTTTGACGCCGAGCTGTATCTACAGCTCGTGGAGACCCACAAAGTTACCCACAGCCAGCTGGTGCCGACCATGTTCTCGCGCATGCTCAAATTGCCCGATGACGTGCGGCGCCGTTACGATCTGTCCTCGCTTGAAATTGCTATTCATGCGGCGGCGCCCTGCCCGGTGCCTGTGAAGGAGCAGATGATCGCCTGGTGGGGACCGATCATTGACGAATACTACGGCGCCACGGAAGGATTGGGCTTTGCCGCCTGCGACAGCGCGCAATGGCTGGCGCACAAAGGCACGGTCGGCAAGGTGCTATTCGGCGAGCTTCATGTGCTCGACGCGCAGATGAATCCATGCCCGACGGGAACGCCCGGAACGCTGTGGTTCAAGACCGCAACGCCGTTCGAATATTTCAACGATCCGGTCAAGACGGCGGACGCGCGGTCGCGTGACGGCACGATGAGCACGGTCGGTGACGTCGGCTATGTTGATGAGGACGGCTATCTTTACCTCACCGACCGCGCGACCTTCATGATCATTTCCGGCGGCGTCAACATCTATCCGCAAGAGTGCGAGAATCTGCTGATCACCCACCCGAAGGTCGCCGACGCTGCGGTGTTCGGCGTACCCAACGAAGACCTGGGCGAGGAGGTAAAGGCGGCGATCCAGCTGATGCCTGGCATTGCGCCGGGTGCGGAGGTCGCGCAAGAGCTGATGGCTTTCTGCGCCGCCCACCTCGCGCGGCAAAAGTGTCCGCATTCAATCGATTTCGAGACCGAGTTGCCGCGCTTGCCGACCGGCAAGCTTTACAAGCGCCTGCTGCGTGACCGTTATTGGCAGGGTCACAAGACGCGGATTATCTAGAGCGGGATGAGCTATGGTTCGATCGGCATCCCGCTCTGGCTTTTTTGTTTGAGCATGATCTTTTCGGAAAGCCGGATTCCACTTTTCCGGATCATGCTCTAGGCTGCGGGCTGATCCGAGCGTGGTCCTTTTTGGAAACTGCGTATCGGTTGTCTGCAATCCACAACCACCGTCCGAGCAGAAACTCTGGCAGCGTGCCCCGGAATAATGCGCTCCTCTATCGCGGCTTGTTGCGGGGCGCGAGCGCGTCGCGGACGTTTTCCATGTCGCGCGCCCATTGATCGGCGCGGGCGGCGATGACTTCGCGCAAGCGATGCGCCGCCTCGGGATAACCCTCGAGCATTTTCCGGAACATGGTGCGCGAAATCCGCAACACGGCGGACGGCTCGCGTGCGGTCGCGGTTGCCGGGCGGGTGGTCTCCGCCAAGAGCGCCGACTCGCCGAGCAGGGTGCCCGGGCCGGCGACGATCTCTCCTTCGCCGCGCTCGGGCTGCAGCGCGAAAGAGCCTTCCTGGATCGCATAGGCGCAATCGGCGGCGTCGCCTGCGGTGAATAACACCTGACCCGGTTCAAGCCGGTAGCCCTCCGCGCCGATGGCCAGGATCCGCAGGGCCGGCGGCCCGAGCCGCCGGAGAATCGGAATCCGCTCAAGGAACGCGATATCGTCCTCGATCGTCATAGCGGCCGCGATTTACGGGACCAGCTTGTAGCCGCCCGCTTCGGTGACCAGGATGGCTGGGGCAGCGGCATCTTTCTCGATCTTCTGCCGTAACCGATAGATGTGCGTCTCAAGCGTGTGTGTCGTTACACCGGAATTGTAGCCCCACACTTCTTGCAACAACGTTTCCCGCGACACCGGCCGCTGGCCCGCCCGGTAGAGGTAACGCAGGATGGAGGTCTCCTTTTCGGTCAGCCGGACCTTGCTCCCCTTGGGATTGAGCAGAAGCTTGGAACTCGGCCGGAAGGTATAGGGGCCGATCGCGAAGATGGCATCTTCGCTGGCTTCGTGCTGGCGAAGCTGAGCGCGGATGCGCGCCAGCAGCACGGCGAAGCGAAACGGCTTGGTCACATAGTCGTTGGCGCCCAATTCCAGGCCGAGAATCGTGTCCGAATCGGTATCGTGGCCGGTCAGCATGATGATCGGAGCCTTAAAGCCGTTCTTGCGCAAAATGCGCACCGCCTCGCGACCGTCGATGTCCGGCAGCCCCACATCCATGATCACCAGATCGATTTGCCCGGCTTTGGCGGCTTGAACGCCTTTGGTGCCGTTTTCCGCGGCCACCGCGTCGAACTCCTCGTGCAGAGAGAGCTGCTCGGTCAGCGCGTCACGCAGTTCGGCGTCGTCATCGACGATCAGAATTTTGCGCGTGTTCGGCATTCGTTCGAAACCCCTTGGGACGGCCGCCCGCCGTCCTTGGGGCGCTGCCTCCGTTCTTAGCTGCAACTTCGCTGCGCTATCTGGCGCGAAGTAGAGCATGTAAGGATACAAGAGCAAGCAGCAGTTGGGAAATCGCCTCCGGCGCTCCACATATGCAGAGGTCTTCTTTCGCTACGATCCATGTCAGGCCGCGGCCCGGCCGGCCATCGCAGGGCTGGCTCTGCGCCGGCTCCTGGTGCGTGCGGGTCGCGCTCGGGCGCGGCGGCATCAGAGCCAACAAGCGCGAAGGCGATGGCGGTACGCCGCGCGGCTCCTTTCGGCCGTTGCGGCTGTGGTGGCGGCCGGATCGGCTGGTGCCGCCTCGAACCACGCTGCCGATGCGCCGGATCGGCCGCGCCGACGCCTGGTGCGAGGATCCGAGCGACCGGCGCTACAACCGAGCGTTTCGCAGGTCGGCCATTGAACCAGGTGATCGGCTCTGGCGGGAAGATTGCCTCTACGATGTCATTATCGAGATCGATCACAACATGCGGCCGCGGGTGGCCGGCCGGGGCAGCGCCGTCTTTATCCATGTGGCACGGCCGGGCTTTGCCCCCACCGCCGGCTGCGTCGCCCTCAAGCCGCGCGAGCTGCGCATGCTGGCTCAGAAGCTTAGTCCGAAAACACGAATCGTGATTCACAGTTAGCCTCTCGCGCCGAAAATGGCCGTCCCGACCCGGACATGGGTGGCGCCGAGCGCGATGGCGGTCGGAAAGTCGCTGCTCATGCCCATCGACAGCAAGGACAGCCGATTACGCCGGGCGATCTTGGCCGTAAGTGCAAAATGCGGCGCCGGCGGCTCGTCGAATGGCGGTATGCACATCAGTCCCGAAATCGCTAGCCCATAGCGGTCCCGGCAGGCGGCCAGAAAAGCGTCCGTTTCCGTCGGCAGCACGCCGCCCTTTTGCGGCTCCTCCCCGGTATTGACCTCGACGAACAGCAAGGGCTTGCGTTCTTGCCGGGCGATTTCCTTGCCGAGCGCCTCGGCGAGGCTGGCGCGGTCGACGGAATGGATCGCATCGAACAGTGCCACCGCCTCACGCGCCTTGTTCGATTGCAGCGCGCCGACGAGGTGCAGCTCAAGGCCGTCATAGCGCTCCATCAGCGGCGGCCATTTGGCTTTGGCTTCCTGCACCCGGTTTTCGCCGAACACGCGCTGTCCGGCTGTGATCACCGGCTCGATTGCCTCGGCGCCGAAGGTCTTTGACACGGCAACCAGCGTGACCGTTGCCGGATCGCGTCCCGCATCGCCGCAGGCGCGCGCAATGTCCGCTCGTACCTGCTCCAGTCCATCCTTTCCAGTCATGCTCTCCACACCTGAACTTACCGCCGGTCCGCTCAAATTTTAATGGAACTCCGAAGGGCCCCTTCACGGATGTCTTCTAGATTTTCGGCTCCGGGGCCGGGGGTCGTCTGAATGCCGGATTTTCAAGCAAAGTCTCCCAGAGCCTTGCCCAAGGCCACGTCGCCGCAAAAGCGGCGCAACAGGCCTATTCTCAGCATCCGCGCCCGGCTGATCGTCGTCGCCCTGTTGGCGATCGCTCCTCTGATGGTCGAGCGCGTACGCGGGCTGGAAAGAGCCCGCGTCGAACGCGCCGCGGTTGCCCGCAGCCAAGTCATCGATCTCGCTCGCAGCGGCGTTGCCGCGCAGCGCGAGGTGATCGATTCGACGCGTGCCTTGCTGCGCGTGGCGGCGCGTGTCTACACGAAAATGCCGTTCGACGCGCCGGAGTGCAATCAGATCCTCACCGACCTGTCGAGTAACGTTCCGTGGATGCGCATGTTGGTCGTCGTCGGAAATAATGGCCAGGTGAAATGCGGGAGCGATTCTGCGGTCATCGGCTTGAATATTTCGGACCGCCCGTATTTCCAGAGCGCCCTGCATTCGCGCGAATTCGCGCTAAGCGACTATCTCATCAGACGGGTCAGCGGCGTTCCGGGCGTGATGGCCACGTTCCCGGTGATGAAGGAGGGGGGCGTCGTCACAACGTCGGTGATCGTCGCATCCCTCGACCTGCGTTGGATCGGCGAGCTCGCGGCCAATGCGGCGCAGGGTGCGGGGACTGAGGTCTTTGTCATCGACGGCGGCGGCACTGTGTTGGCCGCTTCCGCCGAGGAGGAGCAACTCGTCGGCAAAAATTTTGCAGGTCACGAGTTGACCAAGGAACTGCTGGCGAAGGACGAAGGCACGACGACGGCCAAAGACTTTGATGGCACAAGGCGCATCCTCGGCTTTGTTCGCGTGCCGTGGACGAACGCGCGGCTTGCGGTCGGCGTCGACGAGTCGGTGGTGCACAGCGGCATCGATCGGGAAATCAGCATCGCCTACGTCCAGCTCGGCGTATTCGGCATGCTCGTTCTTCTTGCCGCTTGGTTCGGCGGCGAGCGGCTCATTCTGCGGCCGATCCGATCGCTGGTGCGGACGGCGACGCGCTTCGGCCGCGGCGATCTGCGGGCACGCGCGGCCGATGAGCCGTGGATGGCGGAGTTCGAGCCGCTCGCAGCCGCGTTCGACGACATGGCGCGCAAGCTCGCGGCTCGCGAGGAAGAGCTGCAGATCGCCAATCAGCACCTGGACGAATTGGCAAGCCTCGACGGCCTCACCGGCCTCGCCAACCGGCGCGGCTTTGATCGCGAACTCGATCACGCCTGGCACCGCGCCGACGAATTGCGCGAGCCGCTTGCCCTGATCATGATCGATATCGATCACTTCAAGCTGTTCAATGATCGCTACGGCCACGTGCAAGGCGACGCCTGTTTGCGTGCGGTCGGCGAGACCCTGTCGCTGGTCGCCCTCGACAAGGCCTTGATCGTCGCCCGCTATGGCGGCGAGGAATTCGCGCTGTTGCTGCCGGGCCTCGACATCGAGCATGCGGTCGCGCTTGCCGAGGAGGCGCGCCGTTCGATCGAAGAGCTATTGATGACGCATGCGGATTCGCCTTGCGGCATCGTAACCATCAGCATCGGCGTCGAGTCGCGCGTGCCGGAGCCTGGCCAATCGGCCGCCTGCCTGGTCGAGGCGGCGGATCGCGCGCTCTACGATGCAAAAAGGCGCGGCCGCAACACGGTGATTACGCACTCGTCCCTGCTGTTGAGCGCCGCAAGCTGACCGGCGAGCCGCAGTGACGGCAAGCGGCGAAGCCTTTTAGCCGCGGCGCGGGGCACGCGCTTTCCGTTTCGCCGATGCTTTGCGCTTCGACTTGGACCCGGACTTCGACGCGGACTTGGCTCTTGTTTTGGGCGGCGCCCAGATCATTGCCTCGAGCTTCATGCCGTCAGGGTCGGCAAAATACACGGCGTAGTAGTTGCGGCCGTAGTACTCGCCGGGTGGATCGAGCACGGTCATGCCATTCTCTTCCAGAAAGGCGCCGAGCGCGTCGACATCGTCGCGGCTCGCAAGCTCGAACGCATAGTGGTGGAAGCCGATATCGCCCTTGCGATATTTGTGCTTCCGCCCTTGCGCGTCGGCGGCGGCGATCCAGAACAAGGTCTTGCCGTTGCTCCACCCCGTCATGTCCGCGTAGTCGTATTTGCGCTTGAAGCCGAGGAAGACGAGCAGCTTGTCGTAGAAATCCTGCGAGCGGGCGAAATCGCCGACGCTGAGCACGAGATGATCGATACCGACGACACGAGGCATTGGACGCCTCCGAATGCTTGATGACTGATCGTATAGCTTAGCCGCAACGGGATCCGCAGGTTGCTCTTGCTTCCCGGTATTTCGGCGATCCTCGCCAAGAATGCCCACTAAGAATCCGCACCCAAGAACGAGGCGCCACCGAGCTTGGCTAAGCAACCTATGCGCGAATAAAGCGTGAGAACGTCAGAATGCGCAACAGTATAAATGTCGCGGTATGAATATCGCGTCCGGTGGCCTTGCTGGCCGTTCCGATTGACGACGCAGACTATGGCCAATATGCCTCGCCTTGCGGTATCCAGCCGCGGCGATGTCGCGCGTCCGTGCCGCTTGCCTGCCAGAATCTTGCTGGCTTTACTTGCGAAAGTTGGGGCAGATGGCGGGCAATTGCGAATCACCCATACTGTCGCATCAATTGTTCAGCCCGCGGCGCACGGGCTATACGGGTAGCGTATGCGAAGGGTAGGTAGGATGCTTCGGCATGCGGTTTGGCCGTGCTGGGCCCGGGTCCGGCTGCCATATGGCGCCGGACGATCAAGGCGACACGCAGACGACATTACCGGCGGATCCAAGTGTTCATGAAAATCGCAAGCCATCGGTCGCTGCGTCGATTCCTTTCGGTGCGGCAGGTCTTTTCGGATATCGCGTGCTCGCCGCGCGTGCGGGGCGGGGCCTTCATTGCGGCGGCGGCCGGCCTGCTGCTCGCGGGATGCGCCGGCGGCTCGTCGGGTTCTGGGCATGCCACCGCCCAGGATCTGCTCGCGCTTAACCATATGCAGGACGCAAGCGGCGTCCACACGCGCGATCTCCTGCCGGAGGAGAAGCAAGTCATCAGCAAGGCGGTCAGCCTTTCGATCGTCAATCCGGGCCAGGCGCAATATCGGTGGCCGCAGATCGCGAATACCGAAGACGGCGCAATCAACTATTGCGGCATGGTCAATGCCAAGAGCGCCTACCCGGCCTATAGCGGCTGGCAGGCTTACATCGTCGAAGGCACCGTCTCAGGCGGCAAACTCACCTCCGCTGTGGTTGGTCTCATCGCCGGCGGCAAGGACACCGAGATCGTCCGCAAGATGTGCAAGAAGTACGGTCTCGATCCCGGCGGCACCAGCTAATCCAAGCCGTTATCTCCCTGCGCGGCGCCAGCGCCCTGCTGTGCGCGCGCCGGTCGCGCGCGCTGTTTGGTGAGCGCATCGAATTTCGCCACGCGAATTTTCAGAAGCGAACGCGACGACGCCGTTGATCGGCATCCGCATCGTCTGATCTGTGCAGGCAGGTCATCGACGTTCGCATATCGAATAAGTTGCTTACCACCGCACGAGCCGGCGGCCGTTGAGCGTGCTCCAGGCCGGAATGGGCGATGGCCCCGCACTGGAATTTAGGCCGGCGTCGACTGCAGTTGCCGGTGCCTGATTGGGACCTGTTTGGTGGCGGCAATGCGGCAGCTTTCGCAACGTTAATTTTTGACTCCGTTTCGCACTGTTTCGCCGCTTGCGAACAGGCAAAGCGTCGCGGAGCCCTATGCAATCTAAATTTATGTCGCTATCATCCGAGCGTGCCAATGAAGCACGGGGACCGTAACCCCGGCCCGACACACACCGTCCTGAGGGAGGACTTCAATGAGAAGACGTGAATTTTTGAAATATTCCGCCGCCACGGCGCTGGCTGGCTCGGTCGGCTATCGTGCCGCCCGAGCGGATGCCGCTCCCGTGAAAGTCGCGGTGATCGGCGCAAAGACCGGCCCGCTGGCGCCCGGCGCGGCGATTACTCATTTCCCGCCTTACAAGCTTTGGGCGCATGAAGTGAACGCGCGCGGCGGTCTCAAGCTGAAAGACGGCCAACGCAAGGTCGAGATCATCGAATACGATGATCGCACGCAGCCGCCCGAGGCCATCAAGGCCGTTGAGCGCGCCGCGACGGTCGACAAGGCCGATTGGATCGGCGGCGTATACGCGACCGGCTTCAATCTCGCGACCGCGCCGACGTTTGCGAAATACAATTATCCGCAGCTCACCCAAGCCTGCGTCACCGATCAGGGACCGGCGCTTGTCAAGAAGTATCCGAACTTCTTCATGTTCCAGTCGTCGACCACGAACTACGCCAAGGGCGCGATTGGCGTGCTGAAGAAGCTGAAAGACGGCGGCCAGATCGGCAACAAAGTCGCTGTCGTCAATGTCGGCGACGACTTCGGCATCGAGCTCGCCAATGCCGGCCGGCCGTTGTTCAAAGAGGCTGGCTTCGAGATCGTTTACGACAAATCCTACCCGCTGGGTACGCAGGATTACTCGCCGGTGATTAAGGCCGCCAAGGCCGCCAATCCCGACGCCTTCGTCGCCTGGTCGTATCCGCCGGATACTTTCGGCCTGGCCGACGCGGCCAAGATCGAGAGTCTCGGCGTGAAGGCGTATTACTGCGCAGTCGGTTGTGCCTTCCAGGGCTTCTCGCAGAAGAATGGCGCGGCGGCCGAGAACGTTCTCGGCGCCGGCGGTGTCGTCGACTCGCCTGAGATCCGCGACTTCTACAAGCGGCACAAGGAAGTCACCGGCGTCGATGCCGATTATTGGGGCAGCCCGTTCTACTACTCGATGCTGCAGGCGCTCACCCAGGCGATCGAGTCGGTCGGCTCGATGGATCGGATGGCGATTGCCGACTACCTTCGGAAGAACAAGTTCAAGACGCTGATCGGCGAAGTCGATATGCCCGGCCAGCTTCTCGATAAGGTCTATACGGTCGGCCAGTGGCAGGGCGGCTTCTTCTCGGCAGTCGCCGGCGTGAATGTCAGCGGCCTCCAAGGGGTCAAGCTCAAGACCAACTGGGGTTGAGAACCGCCCGGCGGGCCCAGTTGCCGCTTGCCGAACCAAAAAGACGCTGACCTTGCAGCGATCGTCCCCGGTGCCAGTGCCGGGGACGAGGCTGCGTGAAGTTGACTCTCAAGCCGGCCCACAGATGGGCCTTGCCGCCACCCGGGACATCGGAATCGACGCTCGTTCGATATGGACATCGTCATCATCGGCCTACTGCTCGGCGGCACCTATGCCTTGATGGCGATGGGCCTGCAATTGCAGTACGGCGTCGCGCGCATCATGAATCTCGCCAACGGCGAAATCCTGATTGCCGGCGCCTTCAGCACCTTTTGGTTTTATTCCGCGACCAAGGCGAGCCCGCTCCTCGCGTTGTTCCTGGTCGCACCGGCAGCCTTTGTCTTGAACTGGGCGATCTACCGCATTCTCATCTATCCGCTCGTCCGCCGCGCCAAGAGCCAGGGCAAGCTCGAGGTCGACAGCATTCTGGCGACCTTCGGCATCAGCTTCATCGCGGTCGGTGTTTTGCTGGCGATCTTCGGCGGCCAATACCTGGACTATTCCTATTTGTCGCGGCCGATTTTCATTTTCGGCGAGCGCTACGGTCTCAACCGCGTGGTCGCGTTCTTGGCCGCGGCAGCGCTGTGCACGGCGCTCTATCTGTGGCTGCATAAGACGCGCGCAGGGCTCGCGTTGCGGGCCGTTTCCGTCAACCCGTCGGCCTCCGGGCTGGTCGCGATCAACGTCGCGCAAACCTCAGCGCTCGCCTTTGCGTTGGGCGGAGCGGTGACCGCGGTTGGCGGCGGACTGCTCAGCATGTTCTTGACCTTCGACGTTTCGCTCGGCGTGGTGTTCACGCTTAAAGCGCTGGTCATCGTCATCCTCGGCGGCGTCGGCGACATTCGCGGCACAATCGTTGCCTCCTTCATTCTCGGTTTTGCCGAGACCGCCGTCGCGACCTTGATCGATCCGGGCCTGACGCTCGCCGCGGCCTACATTCTGTTCATGATCGTCCTCTTGGTGCGGCCGGAAGGCTTGTTTGGGAGGCGCACGGCGTGAAGCGCTTTACCCTTTCCGCCGCCGAGGGCCGCGGCCTTGTGATCAGCGCGTTGCTGTTTGCCGCCGCGGCATTGGTGCCGCTGATTGCCGACGGTTATCCGCTGCAAATCGGCATTTCGATCGTCATGTACACGGCGCTGGCGACGTCCTGGCTGTTGTTCTCCGGGCCGACCAACTACATCGCCTTGTCGACGGCGGCGTTCTTCGGCATCGGCATGTATACCGCCGCCGGCGGCATCGATCTGGTGCCGTATCCGGTTCTCATCGTCGCCGCCGGCATCGCCGGCGCCGCGCTCGCCGCGGTCGTCGGGCTGGCCACGCTGCGCGTCTCGGGCGTTTATTTCGTGATCTTCTCGCTCGGCCTTGCCGAACTGGTGCGCCAGGTCATGACCTGGCTGCAGCATGTGCTCGGCACCATGAGCGGCCTCTACGTCACGATCGAGCGCAGCGAGCCGATGTATTACTGGCAGCTTTTGCTGCTCGCCGCGGTGATTTTCCTGGTCGGCTGGCGGATAGGGCGCTCGCGGCTCGGCTTTGCGCTGCGCATCATCGGCAACGATGAATTGGTCGCGGTTCACTGCGGCATCAACACGGCGCGGGCCAAGGTGGTGCTGTTCATCATCTCCAGCACATTCGCCTCGATCGCGGGTGCGCTGGTTGCGCCGCGCTGGGGCTATGTCGAGCCGGTCGTCGCCTTCAGTCCGTTCGTGTCGTTTCAGGTGGTGATCATGGCGCTGCTTGGCGGCACGCATCGCCTGTGGGGGCCGCTGCTCGGGGTCATTCCGTTCGTACTGGTGTGGGAATTGATCGCCGTCTATTTCCCCAACCAGACGACTTTGCTGCTCGGCGTATGCTTTCTGCTCATCGTCTACGTCATCCCGAACGGCCTGATCGGCCTCGTTGAAGACGCGATGAACAGGCGCAGGAAGCATGCGGCAGAGCCGGCCGCGGCGCTCCCCATCGACATTTCGGCCAACGCTGCGGCGCAGCCGGCCGTTACCGCGGACAAGAAATAATGCTCAGCCCCGCGATCACCGAAGCACTGACTGCCGCCGCCGTCACCAAACGCTTCGGCGGTCTCGTCGCGGTCGACAATATGTCGTTCAAGCTTGCCGAACGGGAGGTCCTTGGCCTGATCGGGCCGAACGGCTCCGGCAAGACCACGATGATGAATCTGATTTCCGGCGCGCTGAAACCGACCTCGGGCGAGATCAGCGTTTACGGCGAAGCGGTCACCGGCCGCGGCGCCAGCAACGTCGCCAGAAAGGGCATCGCCCGCACTTTTCAGCTCGTGCGCATGCTGCCGACGATGACGGCGCTGGAAAATGTCGCGGCTGGCGGCGTTTTCGGGCATGCGCGGCGCTGGGGCAAGGAGCTCGACGACTACGCGCACGCGCTGTTGGAGCGCGTGGGCTTGCCGAATGCCGCGAGCGCGCCGGTATCGGCCCTGACCTACATCGATCAGAAGCGCGTGGAGCTGGCGCGGGCGCTCGCCTCCGATCCGAAGATCCTTCTGCTCGACGAATGGCTCGCCGGACTCAATCCGACCGAGCTCAAGATCGGGATCACGCTGATCGAGCGGCTACGCTCCGAAGGCTGCACCATCATCATCGTCGAGCACGTCATGCATGCGATCCGCAGCTTATGCGACCGCTGCATCGTCATGAACAGCGGCGCCAAGATCGCCGAAGGCACCCCCGCCGAGGTGCTGGCCGACCACGGCGTGATCCGGGCCTATCTCGGAGACGAGAATGCTTGAGACCCGCAACGTCTCGGTTTTTTACGGCCGTCATCGCGCGCTGGAAAACGTCTCCGCGACGGTGTCGCAGGGCGAGATCGTCGTCATGCTCGGCGCCAACGGCGCGGGCAAGAGCACCTTCATCCGCGCCATCGCCGGGCAGACCCGCAAGATGGAAGGCGGCGCGGTGTTGATGGACGGCACCGACATCACGCGGCGCCCGCCGCACGAGATCGTAGAGACCGGCATCGCGCTCGTGCCCGAGGATCGCGGCATCTTTGCCGATCTGACCGTGCAGGAGAATCTGGTGCTCGGCGCGCATCCCCGGCGCGCCCGCGCGCACGAGGCGGAGAATCTTGAGCGCGTGCTTGGCCTGTTTCCCAAGCTCAAGCAGCGTCGCAAGCAGCTGGTGCGCACCATGAGCGGCGGAGAACGCCAGATGGTGGCGATCGGCCGCGCCATGATGTCGGCGCCGACCATCCTCTTGCTCGACGAGCCGTCGCTCGGCTTGGCGCCGCTGCTGACCTTGGAGCTGTTCCGCACGCTCGCGCGCATCAAGGAGACCGGCATGGGCATCTTTCTGGTCGAGCAGAACGCCAAGCAGAGTCTGGCGATCGCCGACCGCGGCTATCTGTTGGACAACGGCCACATCGTCGGCGCCGATACCGCCGAAGCGCTTCGCAAAGACGAAAAAGTCAAAGCCGCCTATCTCGGCGAATAAGTTCCTTCACGATTGCCGCACTTATCAGAACAAAAATTCACGCGCTGAAATTTCATTGCGCGCTCCGCGCGTTGAGTGAAAAAACCTTCCAAGATTTCCCATCGCAGAATTGTCTCGTGACCGGCGAGGGCGCGGCCGCATCCGGCGCAGCCGCAAAAAAGAATTTTGTCGCGGCGCAAATGATCGAGACCAATTCATTCGCTCGAACGCAAATCTCCCGATTGAGAGTCTCTTATTTTTGTTTGCTGCATTGACTCTTTGCCTCACGCAATGGCGACATCCCGCCCTCAGTTGACGCTTTGCGCGCGCGTGGGGGTTTTCGCAAATGGACAAATCGGTATTGGCGCTCACCAATGGGCTGAGCCCGGGGCTCGGCTTCGCGATCATGGTGGGGCTCGGCGTTTTTCTGTTGGCGTTGTCTTTCGCGATCAAGACCACGCTCGTTCGCAATACGCATGATTTCATCATCGCCGACCGCAAAGTCGGCTTCGGATTTGGTGTCGGCTCGGTCATCGCGGTGTGGACTTGGGCCATGGCCGTGATGATGAGTTCGGCGATGACCTATCAATGGGGATTGTCCGGGCTGTTCTGGTTCGTCGTGCCGAACGGCTTTGCGGTGATTGCGATGATCCCGTTCGCGCGCATCCTGCGCAGGAACATGCCGCAGGGCTATACGATTT
This sequence comes from uncultured Alphaproteobacteria bacterium, assembly GCA_963845075.1. GTDB lineage: Bacteria > Pseudomonadota > Alphaproteobacteria > Rhizobiales > Xanthobacteraceae > BOG-931. Next base: position 54,300 of record CAWJRE010000059.1, read on the forward strand.
CCGAATTCGTCAAATACCGCTTCGCGCACTCGAAAGTGGCGTCCGGCATTGTGACGCTGACGATGATCTTCGGCATCCTGCTTGAGATTCTCATCAATCTGAAGGGCACTTCGGTTGTCATTTCGACGGTGTTCTCCGTCGACTGGAAGGTCGCCGCCATCGTCGGCATCGTTTGCGTGCTGACCTATTCGTATTTCGGCGGCCTGTGGACCAGCGTGATGACCGGCACGCTCAATACGCTGATGGTCACCGTGCCGGCGGCGATCGTCGTGGCGGCGGTCTACGAGCATGTGCAGGGCGGCGCGCCGGCGGTGTTCGACGCCGTTGCGGCGGCGAACCCGCGCAATCTTTCGGTGCTGCGTCCGGACGCGGCTGCGGGTTTCGGCATCACGCTCGCTTTCGGCCTCCTGGCCGCGACCGTCGCGGATCAAACCTTCTGGCAAAAGGTCTGGGCGATCCGCGGGCCGGAAGTTGCGCGCACCTTCTTCTGGGCCGGTGCGCTGTTCTATCCGATCCCGATCTGCCTCGGCATGCTTGGGCTGGTCGGCATTGCCTTTGGGCTGACGGCGGCCGATATCGGCGGCGACATCGCAGCGATCGGGCCGTACGTGGTATCGCACATCGGCTTGCCGCTGGCGCTGGTCATCCTCTACGTACTGGCGATCCTCGCGGCCTGCTATTCCACCATCGACGGCGCGAGTGCGGCCTTGTCTTCGGTGGTCGCCGTCGACATTGTTAAACGCTATTGGCCGGCGACCAAAGAAGGCCGGCTCTTCGTCATCACCAAATTGTCAATGCTGCTCGGCGGCCTTGTCGCTACGCTGATCGTGCTTTCGGGCGTCGACTTCACCACGCTGGTGCTGACCACGTACGCGCTCAAGACGTCGATCCTGCTGCCGCTGGTGCTGGCCATTCTCTGGCCGCGCACCAACACCGTGGGATTTGTCGGCGGCGTCGTGCTCGCGATCCTGATCGGCATGCCGATCTACGAAACCCAGGGCGAGTTGATCGGAACGCTGTCGATCGTTGCCATCAGCGGCATCACCGTGGTGATCGCAGGCTATGCCGGCAACGTGCGCTTCGACATCGCGAGCTTGCGCCGCGTTGGCGATGACATCGCTTCGGACGTGCCGGTGGCGATCGCTCAACCGGCGGAGTAATCCGGCGCGACGCTCAATCGGCTAATCGCAATCAGGAGGACGGGTATGTCCACGGTCTTTACGCTCATTGTCGTTCTCGGCTTGATCGGCGCCGCGACGTTTTTAGTCGGCTTCACCAAGGGCGTGCGCGAGGCGGTCAGCGAATATCGCAATCCGCAGCCGGAAGGCGCCTGGAGCGATGAGGGTCACTACGGCCTGAGCGCGCTCTTTGCAGTCGTGGCGTCCGCAGTCGTGATCGCTCTCGTCGGTGTGGCGCCGGCCTGGATCTATGCCGGGCCGCTGCTCGCCATCGTCACCGCGACCGGCGTTGGCGTCGCATTTTTGGTCGGCAACAGGCGGCCGTCTGCAGCGCCTGCGCCGAAAGCGTGAGGCGTTTCGAGGGCCGATCGGCCGCGGTCGGATTGGAGTTGATTTGTGAAGAAGCAGAACAAGAAACGCGCACATCTTCTGGGTTTCATCCAGCACGGCGTGAACAGTCACGCAACCGGAATGTGGCGTCACCCGAAAGACAAGGTCGGGTGGCACTTCGCGCGGCCGGAATATTGGCAGCACATGGCGCGAACGATGGAGCGCGGCCTGTTCGACGGGATGTTCATCGCCGATGAGCTTGCTCCTTATAACACGCACGAGGACAGCTCCGATGCCGTCGTGCAGTGGGCGGTGCAGTGCCCGACGCACGAACCCTCTACCATTGTTCCGATCATTACGACGGCGACCAAACACCTCGGTGTCGGCGTCACATTGTCGACCGCCTTCGAGCATCCGTATTCGATGTGCCGCCGGCTCTCGAGCCTCGACCATCTGTCCAACGGCCGCGTCGCCTGGAACATCGTCTCGTCCTATTCGAAGAGCGAGTGGGACGCTTACGGCTACTCCATGACCGATCGCTCCGGGCGCTACGAGCGGCTCGATGAGTATATGGAGGTCTGCTATCAGCTTTGGGATTCTTGGGAACCCGACGCCATCGTCGCCGACAAGGTAAGCGGCATCTATGCCGATCCGGCCAAGGTCAAAGTCGTCCATCACGAAGGCAAATACTACAAGTGTCACGGCCGGCATTTCTGTGCACCGTCGCCGCAAGGCCGACCGGTGCTCTGGCAGGCCGGCTCATCCAATCAAGGGCGGGACTTTGCCGCCAAGCACGCCGAGGCGATTTTCGCGGTGCATCCGAATGTCGACCGCATGAAGCAATATGCCGACGATCTGAACACGCGCATGGCGACGAAGTTCAATCGCGAGCCCGGGTCGGTCAAACTGATCTATGGCCTGCAGACTGTCGTCGCCGAGACACGCTCCGAAGCGCGCGAAAAATACGAGCGCATCAAGGCGTGCATTCCGCCCGAAGGCGCACTGGCGTGGATCTCCGGCCATTTCGGCCTCGACTTCTCCAAATATTCGCCGGACGAGCACGTGCAGAATATCGAGGTGCCGGGCATCCAGGGCTTGTTCGATTCGATCATTTACGCCAAGGGCGGTGCGCCGGTGACGGTGAAGGAAGCGGCGACGATCTACGCGCAAGGCATGGGCATGCCGGTCGCGGTCGGCACGCCCGCGGATATCGCCGACGAGATGGAACACTATATGGACGATGGCGGCGCCGAAGGCTTCATGCTGATCGCCACCTACACGCCCGGATGTTTCGAGGAGTTCGTCGATCTCGTGGTGCCCGAACTACAGCGGCGCGGGCGCTTTCGCACCCGCTACGGCGGCGCGACGCTGCGCGAGAATTTGCTCGAAGCGTAAAGAAGGTGTCGCGGCCGGCGGGGGTTCAGGCGGCCGGAAATAAGCTGCCCCATACGCCGCGCAGCGTGCTAAACGCGTCGTCGAACGGCGCGACGATGAGCCGCTCGCCGTCGCGTGTAAGAAGCCCCAGTTGCTCGAGCTTGTCGAGCGCGTCGCCGACATCAAAATCGATATCGATTCCGAAAGTCGCGCGCAGCCAGTCCTCGATGCGGCGATCGAGCTCAGCCGCGATCGGCGGTGACGCTGCTTCATGCAGGAAATGGTAGGCGAGGAACGCCTCTTTGACCTGCTGTTCCTCGGCGGCGCCGATGACGTAGTCGAAAATGCCGGCATTATTGTTGATGTTGCGATAGTAGATGTTATCGGTGAGTTCCATCTGATATTTGAGCGACTGCCGCTGATAGCGCACCCATTGGGTGACGATGAAGCCGCCGAGCGCGACCAGCGCGCTTAAGGCCGCAAGCGCCGTCTTCATATCCTTGTCCTCGACACTTGCGCTGACGCCTAGATAAAAGCCGAGCACCAGAAACAATACGGTGATGGTGGTATAAAGATTGATCAGGATCGGAATGCCGCTCGCGAGCGCCGGCACGCCGAGCACGAGCTTGTCGGCGTTGCTCATGACGACGCGGGCATTCGGAAACAGCGCTTTGAGGTCGCCGCTGGCGATGTTGCGGAAACATTTCAGCAGCACCGAGCCGGCCGGGATCTTGCGGCGCTCGAGCCGGCGCAGCTCACGCTTCGAGGCGATCTCGGCCTTTGAGCGCATGGCCGCAAACAGCACCACGTCGTCGTAGACGTCGATTTCGATCTTGCGGCGGCGCCAGCCGAACCATTCCGCGATCTCAAGCACCTCCTTGTGGTGCCCGCGCCGGTAGAAGCGCACCTCGCGGAAATCGCCGAGCTTTGCGTTCACCGCAACGCGCAGCACCGCCCGCTTGTCATGGGCGTCACCGATTTCCGCATGCGCCAATTCGGTGAAATTGGCGACCTTCAGCACCCGATCGAGCGATTGCACCAGATCGCCGTAACAACGCTCGATCGCGGCAGGATCGGCAGTCGGGTGCTGCGCCACTTGCGGATTGAAATAGTAATAGTCGCCGCGCAGGCGCTCGAGCATTTCGAAATATTCATAGTGATAGATCGCGGCCAGCATCTCGCACAGCCGGCGGAACCTCTCGCCGCCGGCGGGATCGGCAAAGGCGCGCTGCTGCGCAAGCGCCGAAAGGATGTCGTCCTTGCGGACTGGGAGGTAGCGATCGCGCGCTTCTGCCACGAACCGTCCCCAATGCGTGTCAGAGCATGATCCCGAAAAAGCCTGCCGCGGACTTGATCCGGGGTGGAAACCGGTTTTCGGAAAAGATCATGCTCAAACAAAATGCGCTAATGTTCACCCCAGCGGAATGATCGGCAGCACCAGATGGCTCGGGTGCTGCTCGTCGTGATAGATTTTATGTACCACCGTCTTGCTGCTGCAAATGTGATACGGCGCATATTCGACATCGTGCGCACCGGCAAGTCCGCTCGGCAGGTCGAGGCTGGTGATGTCGAGACAAATGCGATGGCCGGCTTTGAACAGATTGCCGGTCGATAGGATCTCGATTTTGTATTCCTCGATCTTGCCGGGCTCGACCGGCTTCTGCGCGGCGCGCGTGAGCGGATGCCACGGCCGCCACGGCTTTGAGCGCTCCGGATCGACCGCGCGGTGCGAGGCCTTCAGCCAGCCACGGGTCAATTCGCGCTCAGGGAGGCCCGTGGGAATATCGATCTCGCCCGGCCGCGCCGTATGCACCGATACGTCCGGGCCGACGTCCTTGAGGACAACTATCCAGTTGGTGTCGTCCTGGTCGATGGCGGCGTAAAGGTTCAAGGCCAGCGGGCCGATGACGAGCGTATCCTCCGGCAGCGGATCGGTCATATAGCGCAGCCGCGCGATCTCGTTGGTCTGCGTCGGCGGCATCTGCACGAAGGTGTCGGGCTCGAGCCGGCCGTTGCGCGCGCCGGGCACGTAGGGCTCGGGCCGCAGGCGTCCCCAACTGTGCAGGTAAAGCTTGCTCCATTGCGTTTCCGGCAGCGGCCAATCCTCGCCGGTGCGCCATTGATTGGCGCCCATGACCCAGACTTTGACCGGCGGCTCATCGAGAATCCCGGTGTCCTTGCCCTTGAGCCAATGGTCGTACCAGCGCAGGATCTCGTCGTGGAAGGAATGAAACGGCCGCTCCAGATGCGCTGGCCCAGTGATGAGGAGCTTCTTCGGCACGCCCTGGACTTCCTGAAACCATTGCTGGCTGCCCTGCAGGTGCAGCTTGTAAGTGTAGGCGTACCAGCCTGAGCCGGTGTAAAAGGGAATCTTGATCCGCGACATTTTTTGTTTGGTCTTTTGCACGATGTCGTCTGGATCGTAGGGATTGAGCACGGTGTCGTAGACCAGCGGCATGGTCTGGCCTTTTTCCACGATGACGTTGAAGATGTTCGGATACATCATCAGGTCGGGATTGCTCATGGCCGCGCGCCAGAGCTTGTCGGCGTCGCCGGTGAGCTGGCCGGGCTGGCCGCGATTGACGTGATAGACGGCGCCGCCGTCGAGCAAGAACACCATCGTGTGGATCACGCCGCCCGGATAGAAATCGCGAAATCCCCACTGCCCGTAAGCGCCCATCGAGTTGTAGGGGAAGATCGCCTTCAATGACGGCGGCTGTTGCGCCGCCGCTTCGAACTGCGCGCCGCCGAAGGCGGAAATTCCGATCATGCCGACATTGCCGTCGCACCACGGCTGTTTGGCGATCCATTCGATCAGATCGTACATGTCCCATTCCGGCGAGCCGCCGCCGTCGGACTTGCCGGTGCCGCGAATATTGCCGCAGACATGCACATAGCCGCGGCGCACCAGAAAATCGGTATCGCCGCCCTCGGCGCCGCCGAACCACATGCGCGACCAGGCCGGCTGCGCCCACTGCACGGCTTCGGCGAATTCCGGGGTTTGGTATTCCTTGTTATGCGGCGCGATCGCGAGCAGCGCCGGAAACTTGCCGTCGATATTCGGCCGGTAGATGTCGACGCAGAGATGCTTGCCGTCGCGCATCGGCACCATCACGTCGCGCATGTCGAGGATGCCCTCGCAGACGATCGGCGCGGCATATCCGGGCGGCGGGTTGTGTTGATCCGGCACGGCAAGCGCGCCGGTTGTGCTCTTCCCCGAGATTCCCGCAGCCATTGATGTCTCCCCGTGTGCCGGGGAGATCGGGTCTCCCCGTTTCAGGGAGATGCATACATCGTCCGTGCGTCGGTCGTGAAGGCCTTACGCGATTGCGGATCGGTATAGAACATGTGGCCGCCGCGATAGAGCTTGAGCTCGGCGCGCTCGCCTTCCACGTTCGGCGGGATGTGGTTGAGCACGTAGCGCGAGTTGGAATAGGGCGTGACCAGATCGCTGAAGCCGTGCGCGATCATCAGCCGGAACGAGGGCGTCAGCGCCAGCAATTGTCGCAGGTCTTCGGCGGCGCTCGCCGGCGCGTGGCCGCTATCGTCCCAGTCCCATTTGCCTGCCACCTCTGAGGCCAGCAGGTTGTAGGTCATCTCGGTCTTGAAGCCGAGCTCGTCGCGCGCGTAGGCGACAAAGGCACTGCCATAGGCGCGGATGAAGCCATCAAGGATCGGGTCGGGCCCGCGCGCGGACGCCGATTCCGGATTGGGGTCGGCGACTGCGAACGTCACGTCATAGTGGCTGACGATCTTGTGGTCGGCGCCGCGCAGATTCTTGACATAGGCATCGCGGATGAAGCCGCGCTCGCGCGCGACCACATCCTCCGGCAACCCGGTGATCTGAGCGACTTTCGCGTAGAACGCCCGCGCCGCATCGCCCGTGAGCGGCGGGCCGGCGAGCGTGGTGAGATAGTCGGTCAACGCGAAACGCTCGGCCTGTGCCAGCGCAGCCGTGCTGAACGTCCCTTTGCGCTCGAGCTCGGCGGCGGCGAGCGAGGGCAACGCCAGCGCGGCCCCGAGCGCGAAGTGGTCGCCGCCGAAATGAAACTGGCCTTCGATCATCGGCGAAACCATGAGAATGCCGTTGGTGATGATGCCCTGGCTGCTTTGCAGCGCCTGCGCCACCTTGGCGGCGCGGAAGCCGCCATAACTTTCGCCCAGGATGAATTTGGGCGAGCTGACGCGGCTGTTCTTGGCGACATAGAGCGCGATCACCTTGGCGAGCAACTCGGCATCGCGATGCACGCTCCAGAACGCGCTAGCGCCGTCAGGCTTGGCGGCCCGGCTCCAGCCGGTGCCGACCGGATCGATCATCACGAGATCGGTGAAAGCGAGCCAGGTGTCCGGGTTGTCGGTGAGGCGAACGTGCGCGCCGTCGAAGCCGTTGCCGAACACCGCGATGCGCGGACCCACGAGCCCGAGATTGAGAAAAGCCGAGCCCGCTCCGGGCCCGCCATTGAACACGAACGTCACCGGCCGCGCCGGATCGTTGGTCTTGTCGCTCGTCTTGGCAACAAAGGCCGTATAGAAGATCGCGGCCGAACGTTCGCCGGATTGGTCGAACAGCGAGAACGTGCCGGCCGTCGCCGTGTAGGCAAGCTTCCCGGCCGGGGTCTCGATCGCATGCTCGGTGACGGAATCGGGCGGCAGAAGGGACAGCACACCCGGTCCATTTTGCCCGGTGACGTTGGGATAGGGGACGCCTTGTTCCGAGCGCGCGGGCCGCTCCGGCTTGCCCGCATGTTCCTCCGCCAGCGCGGCAAGCGAGAAAACAGCTATGAGCAAAACGGCAAGGCTAGCTGCGAAAGGCCATCATTGTTGGTGTTTCCTTGTCGATCGGACCTCGATCCGGCGGCCCCGCCGGTGATGATCGTCCGCCGAAGCGCCCGAAAGATGGCTACGCCCAGGCGCTTTGGTAGGGCGTGCCGCACGGTGATGGCCGCTAAGCGCCGGAGCCGGTAGACAACAACCAAAGGATCGACCAAGTTCTCGCTCCTTCGGCAATTTTGCCGAAAAGCTGAATGGAGTCCGGGCCGTGCCTTTTCCCCGCGCGTCAAAGGCGCTTGCGCGTTTCACCGTGCTCGATTTGACGCGGGTGCGGGCCGGGCCGACCTGCGCGCGCCAGCTCGCCGATTGGGGCGCCAATGTCATCAAGATCGAGGCGCCGCCGGACTCCGAAGAGCCGATGGGCGGGCCGCGCGACCGATCGGATTTTCAGAACCTGCATCGCAACAAGCGCAGCATCACGCTCAACCTGAAGGCGCCAGAAGGGCTCGCCGCCTTCAAGCGTCTGGTCAAGAAAGCCGACGTGCTGATCGAGAATTTCCGCCCGGCTGTGAAGAAGCGGCTCGGTATCGACTACAAGACGCTGAGCAAGATCAATCCGCGCCTGGTCTATGCGAGCATTTCCGGCTTTGGCCAGGATGGCCCTTACGCCGACCGGCCGGGATTCGACCAGATCGCGCAGGGCATGGGCGGCCTGATGTCGATCACCGGATTGCCGGGTCACGGGCCTGTCCGCGTCGGCATTCCGGTCGCCGATCTGACCGCGGGCCTGTTCGCCGCGATCGGCGTTCTCACCGCGCTCCTGGAGCGCGATAAATCCGGCAAGGGCCAGGCGATCGAGACGTCGCTCTTGCAGGCGCAGATTTTCATGCTCGACTTTCAGGCCGCGCGCTATTTGGTCGAGGGCGAGGTGGCCGAGCAGGCGGGCAACAATCACCCGACCACGATCCCAACGAGCGCGTTCAAGACGCGCGACGGCTACATCAACATTGCCACCACCGGCGGCAAGATGTGGGAGCGCTTTTGCCAGGCGCTCGGCGCGCAAGCCTTGTTGGAGACGCCGGACTATCGAACGGCGCAAGCGCGCTTGAAAAACCGCGACGCGCTCAACGCCGAAATCGAAACCTATCTGCAAAGCCGCACCAGCGCCGAATGGGTCGAGCACTTCAACAAAGCCGGCGTGCCGTGCGGGCCGATCTATTCGATCGATAAAGTGTTCGCCGACCCGCAGGTCAAGCATCTTAAGATCGCCCAGAAGGTCGACGGCAAGGCAAAGCGCAAGCTCACGCTGGTCGGCCAGCCGGTGTCGCTGTCGCGTACGCCGTCGCACCTCGTGGCGCCGCCGCCGAAGCTTGGCGAACACACCGATGCGGTGCTCAAGGAATTCGGCTTTTCCAAGCAAGAGATCAAGGCGCTGCACAAGGCCGGCGCGGTGTGATGATTCTTCTATCGTCATTGCCGGACTTGATCCGGCAATCCATAGGGCGATGACGCAGCATGGATGCGCGGGTCATAGGCGAGCGTAGCGACGCCGTTCTTCGAACGGCTATGCCCGCGCATGACAAAAGAAAAAAGAGGAACTGAAAATGACTCAAACCGACAAGCTGCTCTCGCGCAAGGAAGCGGGCGTCGGCTTCGTGATTTTCAACAATCCCGAGCGGCACAATGCCGTTTCGCTCGAAATGTGGGAAGCAACGACTGGCGCGCTCGCCAAATTCGCCGAGGACGACGAGGTGCGCGTCGTGGTGTTGACCGGCGCCGGCGGCAAGGCTTTTGTCTCGGGCGCCGACATTTCCAAATTCGCCAGCGAGCGCGCCTCGCTCGAGGCGACGCGCGCCTACGACGTGAAAACCGCCGCCGCCTTCAACAGCATCTACGAATTCCCCAAGCCGACGATTGCGATGATCCGCGGCTATTGCATCGGCGGCGGCGTCGGGCTCGCGTCCTGCTGCGATCTGCGCATTTGCTCGGACAATTCCAAGTTCGCGGTGCCGGCGGCCAAGCTCGGGCTGGGCTACGCCTATGCCGGCCTCAAGCGGCTGGTCGACATTGTCGGGCAGTCCTTTGCCAAGGAGATTTTCTATACCGCGCGCCAGTTCGACGCCCAGGAGGCTTATGCCATGGGCCTCGTCAATCGCGTCGTGCCGCAGGCCGAGTTGGAAGCGTACGTCAAAAGCATCACTGACATGATCTGCGCCAACGCGCCGCTGACCATCAAGGCGGCGAAATTCGCCATCGGCGAGATCCTCAAAGACGAATCGAAGCGCGACGTGGCGCGCGTCGACAAGATGGTCGAGGCCTGTTTCGCCAGCAGCGACTATGTCGAAGGCCGCACCGCTTTCATGGAGAAGCGCAAGCCGGCCTTTACGGGGAAGTGAGCGCGCATAATAAGGGTCACCGATCGCTTCGGCACAATAACGAAGCCAGAACCTTGCGCATGGTCGCCGCGCTTGCGCCCGAGGCGTTCACAGCGCGCCAGCCGACAAAGCCGTCGGGCCGAACGAGGACGGCGCCGGAGGGCGACAAGCCATACGCCTCAACAAAACGCCGCTGCGGGTCCTGCAACGCGCCGTGATCGAGGTGGTGCGCATCAAGCGGTAGCCCAAGTTCGGCCGCCGCGGAGCGGGCCGCCTCGCACCAGGCGCCGCCGTCCGGCGCGGCTAACACGCAGAAGTTTTTGGTGAACAGATCGAACGTGGAGATGGGCTTGCCGGCGCGCTCGAGCACGACGTGCGGCGCGCGCGTGCCGGGCAATCCCTTGGAGCGGTGCGGGTCACCGTGCAGCGGCGCTTCGCTGCCGGGCTCGGAGATGATGGCCGGCGAGCGGTAGCCATAGCCGATCTCCATGTTGAGATCGTTGACGATCGGCTGCATGCCTTCCTGGCCGCGCTCGGGAACGACGCGCAGCACGTAGCGCGTATACGCTTGTTGGATGGCAAGTTCGCCGACCGGCTGCCGCTCGGTGTTGTAGGTCGCGAGCAGCTCGGGGCCGGCGATGCCTTTAAGCACCAGCGCGAGCTTCCAAGCGAGATTGTGCGTATCCTGAACGCCGGTATTGCCGCCGAAGCCGCCCATCGGCGGCATGACGTGGGCGGCGTCGCCGACCAGAAAAACGCGGCCTTCGGTGAAGCGCTCGGCCACTTCGGCGACCGCGCGCCAGGTGGCAATATCCCCGATCGCGACCTTGACGTCCGGCATGCCGATCGCCGCGCGCACAAAGGCGATGGAGCGCTCTTTGTCGATTCCTTCGCCAACGTTCAATGCATCCGGCAGGGACATGTCGCCGCGCGTCATGACCGCGAGAAAGCCGGAGTCGCCGGTCCGCACCAGGCGGAAGAAGCCGCGCAGCTCCGGATTGAACACATAGATCACCCCGAGATTGCGCCCGCGCACCGCCGCGCCGCAGTCGGCGTGGAAATAGATCGTCACGCACTCGGCCAGATGGCCGGGGCCGCGGGTGCCGATGCCGAGCTGCGCGCGGATCGGACTGCGGTTGCCGTCGGCGGCGATCATGTATTTGGCGCGAACGGTGTCGGTCTCGCCGGTCAGGACGTTCCTGATGAAGCCGGTGACCCCGTCCGCGTCCTGTTCGAATGACGTAAGCTCGGTGGCGTAGCGCATCGCCGCGCCCAGCTCTTCGGCGCGCTCGCGAATAAGCGGCTCGAGACTTTGCTGAGTCATGAACAGGCGGGTCGAAGGGCTGATCGCGGCCACGCCCTCGTTGAGGTTGGCGATATAGGTCGCGATTTCCTTGCCGGCGAGCAACTCGACTGCGTTGATGCCGCCGTCCGGATCGAACTGTTCCTCCGACGCCGCCCGCACCCGCGCCTCGAGCCCGACCGAGCGAAACACCTCCAATGTGCGCAAATGAAAATGCCCGGCGCGCGGATGGATGGCCGTGCCGTGGTGGCGTTCCACCGATAGGGTTGGCACGCCGTGCCAGGCGAGGAATGTGGCGGCGGAAAGCCCGACCAGGCTGCCGCCGACGATCAGAACGTCGGTCTTCATCATCACGCCCGTCCCGGTTTCGGGCCAATCACGCCACTTTTTAGCCTATCGGGAGCGGTTCGGAAAACCGGCTTTCCCTTTTTCGGATCATGCACTAAATACACGCGCGACCCTCAAGGGCCGGCCTCGATCGTGCGGAGAGGTGGCAGAGTGGTTGAATGCACCGCACTCGAAATGCGGCATACGGGCAACCGTATCGGGGGTTCGAATCCCTCCCTCTCCGCCACCACCCTTATTCGCAGTCATTCGCCGACGCTCGCTGCCGTTCATAAAGCACCGATTAATTCGCTAAACTTAGGCGCATTAGGCGTCTTTACATGTTCGTCGTCCTTCGTCATAATCCGGAACGCAATTGTGGGTGCAGTTGTGGGTGGGGCTCGGCCTCGATAGAGCCGGAGGGTGGAAATGTCACGGACAACGGGTCGGTTGACGGCCTTAAGGTCGACTAGGGCGAAGCGGCCCGGCATGTATTCCGATGGCGGCGGGCTTTATCTGCAAGTGAGCGACAACGGCGCTTCCTGGATTTACCGCTACATGATCGGCGGACGCGCCCGGGAGATGGGTTTGGGGCCACTCGCGCTCTTTCAGCCTCGCGGAAGCCCGCGCGAAGGCCCTGGACGCCCGCCGGCTTCGTCACGAAGGCGTCGACCCTATTGAGGCGAAGCGCGCGGCGCGCGTGCGGCGCGGCTCGATGCCGCCAAGGCAGTGACATTCAAGCAATGCGCCGAAGCTACATCAAGGCACATCGCGCAGGCTGGCGTAACGCGAAGCACGCCGCTCAATGGGAGACAACTTTAGCGACTATGCCGAGCCCATCATCGGTGCGCTGCCAGTGCAAGCTATCGACACTGCACTCGTCATGAAAGTGCTGGAACACGAGAGTTGCGACGCGCCGAACAAGCCCGCGTCTTCCCTTTGGACGGCGAAGCCCGAAACGGCGAGCCGGCTGCGCGGCCGTATCAGGTCATCTTGGATTGGGCCAAGGTGCGTGGCTATCGGGAGGGTGAAATCCTGCGCGCTGGCGAGGTCATCTCGACAAGCTGTTACCCGCGCGATCCAAGGTGCGAAAGGTTGAACACCACGCTGCGCTGCCCTATCCGGCGCTGCCGGGCTTCTTGGTCGCGTTGCGGCGAGCAGGAGGGTATCTCTGCTCGCGCATTTGAATTCACGATCCTGACAGCGGCCAGGACCGGCGAGACCATCAACGCGAAATGGAGCGAAATCGATCTACCCGCCAAAATTTGGACATTCCCGTCTGAACCGGATGAAAGCCGGCAAAGAACACCGGGTTCCGCTATTGCTCGCGCACTCGCCATCCTGAAGGAGATGAAACACGTCGTCATATCCGCGAGATCGAACATTCGTTTTTACCGGTGGCAAGTCCGGCAGACCACTGACAAACATGGCATTTCTGATGTTGTCCGCCGCATGGGCCGCGATGACCTGACGGACACGGCTTCTCGATCGACATTTCCGTGATCGGGCGGCAGAGCGCACAAATTTTCCAGCCGAAGTTTCCGAGATGGCCCTTGCACACGCCGTGAGCGACAAGACGAGGCTGCCTATAAACGATCCGACCTGTTCGACGAAGACGTTGACCATGCAACAATGGGCGAAGTTTTCCAATGCGCCAAGTCAAAGCGCAAACAAAATTACGGTTGCAAAGGAATCGTCACTCAAAACAGATGCGGTTATCCGCTGGATAGGCGCTGCGACGAATAGGCAGAGATATCGTCCGCACCTGGGACAGGCTCCACTGTAAGGTTATCCAAACCGAAGACGGGATAGAATCGACTCGCGGCGGCTAGGCTCGCTCACCGAACGGTCGGTTCCGCACCGCGCTGCCGCCGCGACACCCTGCGGATGCCATGGCGGAGGGCGAACGCCACTTGTCGGTCTTTTTCGCACGAGAAGCTGGCTGACGTTTGCCCAGCTTGTGCCAGCTTGGGCCAGCGGGACTCGCTCGGAGATGACGATAGCGATCGCGTCGAGCGTGATCTCGCGGATCCTCCTCGAGGACATAATCAATGGTCGACTCGACAACACCGGGCCGATCGTCGGTGGCCGTCGCAGTTGGGACTTCGGCTCATCACCCCCAGAAAATCGATCCGGTCTCCTGGAAGGGCATCAAGTGCTCGAGTTGACTGTGGACGGCAGTTCGGACGGTCAAGATCGTCATGGCCATCTGGCGTCAAAGGAGGTCTGCTGTGATTTCGCTCGGCGGCGAGATTTGCCCAGGCCTCGATGGTGAGCCGATGTGCTCGAAAGCATCGAATGAACAAAACGAACGATTTGGCGACAGACGGCCCACAATGCTCGGCGAGCCAAGCAAGGAAGGTGCGCAAGCCGCGCCGCAATGAATTTCGGGATCTCGAGCTTTGTCATCTTCACACTGCGATCGGTCAACGGTCCGATGCGTAAACCCACGGCATTGATATTATGACGCGACGCGAGGTCGCAGAGCGAATCTGGCACAGCGCGACGGGTGGCGTGACTGCGATTTCAGATTGGGAACGTTATCTGACGCTCTGACGCAGGTCATGGCGACTGGGCTCTCCAAACATGAGCCGCAACTCGCTATCTGCCGCGCGATTGCCGATCAGAAGATAAAAATCCGGTATCTGATCGCGAAGGAGGAAATCGGCGGCATTGCGACCCCTAGAGGTCGTGGCATGGCGGGGCAGGTGGTCAATCGTTTCGGAACATATTCCAAATCGTCTCGCTCCGCGCGATTTCGATTGGCGCAAATCCCGCCCTAAAAAGCCGTGGCAAGTTCCGCCCAATCCGGTCTTTTGGCATCTGGATTGGATTGAGGTTTCAGCGCCGACGTTACGAAAGTTCTATGCAGCGGACAGCAACCCCGCAGTAACAAGGTAAACCTGTACCTTGGGAGCGATGGCCAGCGCGACCAGCAGGCTAGGCAGAGGCGTGCGGACAAATCCAGCAGATTCAGCGAAAATCAAAAGCGTACGCGGGAATGGATCAATTTTGCTGAAATCGCAGAGTGGTGCTCGGAACTGAGCGGATCGGTGGTTTCCGACGAGGGTGCCCGTGCCGAGTGCCTACGAAAAGCTTCAACGCGATCTGTTGGAAGGTGATTTTGAGGAATGCCGTTCCCGCGTGCTCTGCCTGCATCCTTGGACCGTGAAGGCGAAGATGACACGCCAACACATGCAAGACATGATCGACAGCCACCCGCCCGCGACAATTCGATCACAATATTTGGCTCTTTTGAATCTTTCAGTGGGTTAAGCGGCATAGGGGTTGATGGCGGAGAAGTTGAGCTTTCCAGCGATGAGGAACAGAACGGTTCTCATGGTCTGGAAGCGAGTGTATCCGCGAGCTTTTCGCTTTGCGGCTTGGAACAGTCCGTTGATGGCTTCGATGAAGCCATTGGTTTGGCGGGTCTGGGCCCAGGCGACGATGCCGTCGAAATGCTTGCGGATCATGGCGGCGACCTCCTTCATGGGCTCGACCTTGGAGCGCATGACGTTGCTGCACCACTGAGCGAGCATGGTGGATACGACGTTGATCTGCTTGCGATCGAGGATGTCGCGCAATTGTTCGCGATAGAGCCATGCACGCGCCGTGCGCTTGGTCGTGAATTGTGCGACGAGCTTGTCGAGGTCGGTAGCCTGGTCGCGGGAGAGTTTGCTTTTGTCCTTGAGCAACGACCAGCGCAAACCTTTGAGCGCGGGGTCGGTCTTCTGCTCGACGCGCCGCATCTTGTCCACGGCCTGGCTGGCGTGAGCGATCACATGGAACTTATCGAAGGTGATCCTGGCATTGGGCAGATGGCCGCTGACGCCTTTGATGAAGGCCGGCGACATGTCGATGCTGACCGAGGTGATATTTTGCGGATCGGCGTTGTGGGCGCGCAGATGTTCGGCAAAGCCGGCGATGGTGTCGGCGTCTCGCCCTTCGGTGACGAACACGACCTTGCGGGCGTCGGCGTCGGCCGCGAGCGTGAGATAGTTGTGGCCGCGCTTGTAGGAGGTCTCGTCGATTGCCACGCTCTCGACCTCCGAGAGGTCGCAGTGCGCGAGGGCAAGCTCGACATAGCGGGCGCAGATAGCGTGCACGCGATGCCAGCTCTCGCCGACGATGCGCGCCACCGCCGCAAACGGCATCTGCTGGGCAAGCATCAGCACCAGCGCCTCGAACAGCAGGGTGAAGCCGGACAGCTTGCCCACCCAGTCGGGCTCAACCAGCGCGACCTTGCCGTCCGGCAATCGCACCCGCGGCACGCGCACGTCGAGATGACATTCATGCTGGAAGAAGTTGAGGTGACGCAATCGCTTGATCTGCGTGTCGTGAACCGGGTGCTGCCCCGGCGCCTGGGCATGAGCAAACCGGCTGCCGCGCGGGAAATCGACGCTGATCGTCAGCCGCCGCTGCGCCGCATCGAAATCGACGGCCTTGACGAACCACGGAGACTTGATGCCAAGCGCCGCCTCAAACAATTGATTGCTCATGACCGCTGTTGTCCCCACCCATCGACCGGCCGATCGGCCGCATTGATAGGGTGACAGCATGGTCGTCCAGCCGACGCGTCAACCGGCAAACCGGCAGCCTGTGGATTTGTGGACGGCGCTGCGCTCCGCCCACAACTCCACAGGCACAACACAACAACAATGCAGCCCAAAGCTATGTTTCTTGATCCACTCGAAGTTCAAAAGAGGCAATATTTCGATCATTGCTGGCTGCCGCGAAAGTTGTTTCAGCGATGGCTCGCAAAGCACGAGCTGCCGGCATGCCCTCAACGGTTCGAGCCGATAGTTGAAACGCCATCGGAGCCCGTCTCGCCGCTGCATCGGTATTACTCTTGCGTTGAAGCCGGCGCCGGAAAAGGATATCAATGCGGCGATCACGGCTGCTTCTATGACGCTGCGCAAGCTGCAGGGAGGAGAACCGCCCAAATATTAAAGAGCTTCCAGCCGCTGTTCTGCCGCTATTGAAAGAAAAGGGCTATCACGCAAGCGGGCGATTGATCCAGCATCTCGGAGAGGCTGGGGAATTTCACGGCAGCGCCATCGGCAACCTGGAAAGACAATAAGCAGCGAGAAGCGCCGCAGGCGAAAGTAGACTTCGCACCAGATTACGAGCTTTCTCGCGGCGCGAAAGCTGGAAATCTGGTGCTTGCAACAGGTTCGGTTGTAGATCGCTCGCATCTGTAGTCATCTCGGATGCGAGGGCAAAATGACATTCCCGCTACCGGGCTCGGCGATGACGAGCGGCTAGTTGTGAGCCCGCGGCGGGCACGGCACATGCTTGATTGCGGTGACACACAAGGTTGCCAGACTGCTCAAAAACAAAGAACTCGAGTCGTATGTGGACGGCCGGTCACGCAAGATCATTACCGCGTCGATCCACCGCTATATCGCGCAGCGACTTAAGGAAGCCCGGAAGACGGGGCAAGAAGTGCAGGAGCGGCATGCCGCTGAGCGTCAGCGCAGCCCTCGAAGGTACGCTCTAACGAGAGCGCAGCGCCGTGATTATGGCCGATACCGTCCGCGCTCTAGGGCGACGCATTCGAACTCACGTATGAGGGACGACATTGTTTTCCGTGTGCGTCGAGCAAGCGAGCCCGGCCGTCCACACCGCACGGATTTCTCGATGCGTCTGCAGATCCAGTGGTGCGTGCGAGAGTTGTCAGACAAAATCTGCCGGCCCGCTGGTGGGAGGCACTGGCTTCTCCTCCGGCATTGACGTTCTTGACCTCGATCGCAAGCATCAGTGAGTCAATGGTGTGGTGGGCCTCCCACCGCGACCGACTGCCCCTTAGACTCGCGTGCATCGCACCCGCTCCGGCGGACTTCATCTCCTCTTCCAACATGCGCCCGACATCCGGTGCTCCGCCATTGGGGTGCGCACCCGGGATCGATGTCCGGGGCGACGGCGGCTATTTCGTCGATTTGGTGGCCGGCCACGGGCCTGTCGGTGCTGAGCAGTGCGACGTTGGCCCCCTGGCCGGATTGGTTATGTGCCCAGCTATTGGCATCACAACCGACCGTGACCTCACGGATTACGGTGCCCGACGACTACGCACTGATGCGATTGGTGCGCTGATCGCAGAGGCGCAGGCGGGCGAGCGTACCCAGCTCACCTACTGGGCAGCGTGCCGCGTGGGCGAAATGGTGGCCTCAGGCCTGCTTGATGCGCATGATGCAGCCGCCGTGATTCGGAAGCGGCGACGCGAGCTGGCCTGCCCCGTTCGGAAGCCGAACGCACGGCATGGAGTGGCATCCGAAGGACCGGAAGGCTCGCCAATGCGTGACGTGACCGCCGCTGAAATCGTCGATCTCGCGCTCAGAGCGAAACCGGAACTCATCATCCATGTGGGTAATCTGCCGGCAACTGCAGAGGCATTGCGTGATTTGCTTTCGGCCTCCGGGAAGCTATTTGACCGTGGCCTCCCTGTGCGGATCATTAGGCCTGCGGATGGCACCCTGCCATCAGCCGTGCCGTTAACGAAGCACAATGTCGTCATGGAGACGCACCGGCTTTGCCAGCCGGTGAAGATAGGATGCGGATGGCGAGCACGTCCCAGTAACGTTGCCGGACCGCGTCGCACAGATGTATCTCGACATGTCCGGCGAATGGCACTTGCCCCCGCTGGCTGGTGTCAGCACGGCACCGCTGCTTTAAGCCGATGGGAGCATCCGCGTGGCCGACGGTTACGATGCCGCGACCGGGTCTGTGGTGCTGCGGAGTTCCAAGGCTAACGGCTACCGGTACAGCCCTCCCGTGCCGATGCCGAGGCAGCGCTGGCGCAACTGCGCCAAGCGTTTCGGACTTTCCGTTTGCGGATGCGCCGGCGGCGCTGCGATACATCCCTCGCCGTCGAGGTCGTCGATATCGCCTGCCCGCCGGAGCGGGATGAGAGCGCTTTCCTCCACGCCCTTCTGACGGCAGTTTGTCGCGCCAGCCTGTGGCTCGCGCCGGGACTGCTCGCTCACCGCGCCTGCTGTCTCGGGCGCGGGTAGCGGCAAGGGACTTCTGGTCCGCGCGATCTGCACCATCGCGTTTGGCATCCGTCCGCGCGCGTTCACAATGGGGAGCGACCGGCAAGAACTCGACAAGCGGCTTGCGGCCGAACTGATCGAAGCTCAGCCCGCGCTGTTCCTCGATAATGTCAATGGAATCGCGCTGCGGTCGGATACGCTCGCGTCGGTGCTGACCGAGCGTCCGGCCCGGGTTCGGCTGTTAGGCCAGACGCGCATGGTGCCGCTGAACAGCACAGCATTCATCGCCATCACAGGAAATGGCCTGACCGTAACCGAAGATTTGGCCCGCCGCTTCATTCCGTGCGAACTCGACGCCCGCTGTGAAGATCCGGAGTCTGCGTCAGTTCTGGCGGGTTTTCTTGACCAGATCGAACGCCGACGTGCTGAACTCTTGGTCGCGTGCCTCACGATCTGGCGCTGGGGCCGTCAGAACGCGACTTTGCTTGCGCGAGGCAAGTCCCTTGGAAGCTTCGAGACCTGGGCGGAATGGTGTCGCGATCCGTTATTCGCCCTCGGGTGCCGCGATCCCGTCGAGCGGATCCAAGTGCTGAAGGCCAACGATCCCCGTCGCCAGCGCATCGCTGAACTCTTTCAGGTGTGGTGGGAGCATCACGGCGCGACGCCGGTCAAGGCCAATCAACTTGCGGAGCCGGTGAAAGCTGTCGCCGATCCGCAAGGACGGGGGCGTCAATACCTCGCAACCTTCATCGCCGGGCTCGCCGGCACTCATGCTGCCGGGTTCGTGCTCACCCGCCAAGAGCCGGCCGGCAAGTGGACGGCCGCCACCTATGCGCTCACTGAGGCCGTGCCGACGGATGCCATAGGGCATAGGACTCATCGGACGGATGGGCCCGACGGCGCGAGCGACCGGCGCCTATGAGTCCTATGGGTCCTATGCCCGATGCCCTCGATGGCGGCGACTGCCGCCCGGCACAGAGGCGGAAATATGAATGTCGCTCGCGATCTACTCGACGATCTCGCCCTGATCGGCGCGACAGTCCAGCCGGCGGGTGATCGGCTCATTCTGCGTGCCGGGCCCACCGCGATCCCGGCCGCGCTCGTCCATCGCGTCCGCGAGGCCAAAGCCGATCTGATAGCAACGCTCGCCCGCCACGAGGCTTCGAGCAGGAGCCTCCGGCGAGTCACAGCGCCAATCCAAATGCCGGACGTTGGAAGCTTGCGTCATCGAGTGGCTGAACCGGCATCCCGCTCCCTCCCAGCCGGGACGCTGCGCATGGTGCGGCAGGCCCGAAACGCCTAGCGCCATGGTCCTGCCATTCGGGACCGGCCGGGAACGCACGCATGGCTTCACGCCGAATGCTGGCCCGCTTGGCATGAGGCACGTAGGGCCGGCGCCATTAAGGCGTTGCGCGGAACGAACTCGGCTGCGAGGGGGCGCTCTCAAACGCATGATCGATAGCAAACCTCAACCCTCTCTCGCTGCCGAACGGATGCGCCGGGATCGACAGCGGCGCGCGAGGGCTTACGCTGTTTGCTGATCGAGTTAGGGGAAACGGAAATCGACGCGCTGATCAGCGAGGGATTGCTGAAGCCGGAGACGCGTAACGATACGAACGCCATTATCCAGGCGCTCTATGCATTTCTCGACGATGGTGCTCTGGGCGGACAGGCGTGATCGGTAACGGCAACGCAGAGAGCTGGCGTTATGCGTCATATCGATTGAGCGCGAAACTGCACCGATCGACATCATCAGATCAAAAAATCAACTGGCCAAAGCTTCGAAGAAAGGAGCATGAAAATACGAGAGTTTTCGATGCTCGATCCAGAGCATGCAGATTTGCCAAATGATTTCGATAATTCAAGCGAGTGAACTGATGGCCCGGCCGCTTACGGTGGTCGCGCGACCTGCGAATCCTGCAAGTCGATAGACGTGCGCCGCTGGCATCGCGAAGGGCGGCTACGTGCCGGGCCAATATTTCTCGTGGTCCTGGACCTGCGGCGGAGAGCCTTCCGGCAATATCAGCGTGCGTACCGAGGAAATGCCGTAGTCTTGATGTTCGCTCGCGAAGCTGGGGGGAGCCGAGTGGAAATCCGTCGAGCAGCGAGTGCCAATCACCTGGACGACATGTCACCTCGGCGGCCGTCGTCCCTGGTTCATCTGCTCCGTCTATTCCGGTGGTCGATACTGTGGGCGCCGCGTTGCGTTGCTGTACGGTGCTGGCGAATTGTTCGCGTGCCGGCGCTGCTACGGCTTGGCCTATGCGAGCCAACACGAATCGTTGCACCACCGGGGCTTCGGAAAGGCACAGAAAATCCGAATGCGACTAGGAGGGAGCGCGAACATGCTGGACGAGTTTCCGGACAAGCCGAAAGGCATGCACTGGCGGACCTATGACCGACTGCGCCGTGTTCACAACGTTGCGGAAGCGCGCTGCGGATGGGTTTGATGCGAGGCGTCGATCGTCTCAGCGGCGGTCATATGGGCTTCCAAAGCTGATGCGAGGGTCTAATGATGAGCGAAACGACGTCAATGCACCAGCCTGCCGCCAGTGGCTATGAGGTGACGCGCTTCAATGCGCTGCGCCACGGCGGTAGGGGTTCACCGTTTGCCGTGGGAGGACCAAGACGAATATTGTGCGCTTCTCAATGCACTTGTCGCCGAACACAAACCCAAGGGGCCGACCGAGGAGCACATCATTGAGGAAATGGCCGGCGTACTTTGGCGGAAGCAGCGTACTAAGGCTCGCCGAGGCGGCGGAACTTCGCCGGGGCCTCAAAAATTCGATCTCTTTCGATCAACAGACGGTCAAGGCCGCGCTCGTGCACCTTGACGTCGGCGAACAAACTGCCGTCCGTGCGACGGACTTCGCCGACCTCGACCAGAGTGAGACCATAGCCGCTCGCGCGCTTGATCTGCTTCAGGCAGGTAAGGCGCGGGCTTACGACAAGGCGCTTGGCAGCCTGAGCGAAGAGACACGAGAGCAATGGGAAGAACTTATCAAACCGAAGCCAGAGTTCGGCCTGCTTAATTTCGGCAATGAGAAAAATCGTTATACGGCGGATGCCGAGGGTCTTCACGAGTTTCTCGAGCAACAGGTGATGCCCGGGTATGAAGCCCGACGAAATGAACTGCTGAACCGGCGTGATCCGAGAGCAGGCTGTTGGAGAGGCTCTCGATGCAGATAAGTTCGAAGATCGCTCGTTACGAAGCTCACCTCGATCGCAAGCTGAAGCAGCTCACGATGTTGATCCGGCTCCGAGACGCTGTGCTGCGCCAGCCCAGGAGTAAATCCGTTTGGCAAAATCGGGCTATCCGAATGCGGC
>CAWJRE010000060.1:0-12029 GCA_963845075.1 uncultured Alphaproteobacteria bacterium
AGTGGGTGTCGCAGCCCTGGCGGAAGGGGTGGGATTCGAACCCACGAGGGAGCGTGAACCCCCTGGCGGTTTTCAAGTTTAGTGCTCGCCGTCTTTCGCAGTTTGTTCTTTTGCTTCGTGCTGCTTCCAAGTCATTGCACATGCGGTCATTTCGTCCTTTCTTGTCCTTAGGACTGAGCCGCTATTTTTCGCCCTGCGAAACTCTCGCGTGCCTTCGCCGTGCCTTCGCCGTGGGTTTGTTCACGCCTTGGGCGCGCGCTTGATAAGGCTTGCCAGGTGTTCGCCCGCGGCCTGATCGCGCTCGGTGGTGGGGTGAACGTAGAGAGCGAGGGTGATTGCAGGCGTGCTGTGCCCGAGCCGGGTCTGCACCGTCTTGATGTCCGTGCCGGATCCGACGAGCACGGTGGCCGCGGTATGCCTCCAGCCGTGCGCCGGTGGTCGTCCGCTGATGCCTGCACGCCGCATGACCTGGCGCAGCCGCAGGGTCAGGGACATCGGTGGCAGCGGCTCGCCGTCCGGCTGGGCGAACAGAAACATGGGCTCTCGCCGGTAGCCCCTGCCCCACTTCATCGCGGTTTCCAGCACGTGCGCTTTTTGCAGGCGCAGCAGCTCGACCAGAATCGGCGGGATACTGACAGTGCGCTCTGAGCTGTCGGTTTTTGGCATATCGCGCAGCACCGGCTCGTGCCCGACCTCCAGCACGACGCGCCTGATGCTGACGGTGCCTGCGTCGAGATCAAGCGCGTCGAAGGCAAGCCCGAGCAGTTCGGATCGGCGCATGCCTGTCGTGAGCAGAGTCGCGATGATCGTGTGCGTCTCGCGATCGTCAGCCGCCGCGTCGAGCAGGCGTTGGACCTCGTCCGCCGTGAAGGATTTGACGTGCTGGCGCCGCGGCGTCGGCGCACGCGCATCCTTGGCCGGATTCTCTGCAATCATCTTCCATCGGCGCGCCTGCTCCAAGGCGTTGGAGATCACACGGTGAACATTAAGCACGGTACGCGCCGTCAACGGGCGTGTGCCTTTGGTGCCATCCGCGTTCGGCCTGCGCGTGATGCCACCGCGCCGCAACAAGATCGAGTAGAGCTGATCGATGTCGGCCGGAGATAGTTTCTCCAGCGGGATGTGTCCGATGTGTCGACAGGCAATGTCGGCCTGCCAGCGATAGGCTTGGAGGGTAGTTGGCGACAACTCGCCGCGTTCGGTAAGGGTAGCAAGCCAGCGTTTCAAATACCGTTCCACGCTATGCTTTTGGGGATCTCCAATTCCGCGCCGTTCGACTTCGACCTCCATGCGCTGAGCGTGCTCGCGTGCTTCCTTTTGGGTGTCGAAGTTTTTCGTTCGTCGCTGCGTCCTTCCGCCGTCCGCTCGTTCGGCCCAGACTGCCTGCCACCGCAGCGTCCCCTTTACGGTGGGGCTCTTCCTTACCGATGCCATGTTGCGAAGCCTCCTTCTGGTGTTGATGGTTCAGTGTGCGGCACGACGCCGAACAGAAGTGCGGCTCGCGCAAGATGCGGCGAATCTCGAACCAGAAGCCGCAGTGCAGACAGCGGCGCATCGGCATTGGTTTCTCGATGGCAAGCGCGGCCCGTGCGATCAGGAAGGCCGCCAGCGTCGGCGCTACAACCGCAAGACCAGTGCCGCTCGGATGCGGCGCAATGTTTAAGCTTTTCACCATCGACATGGCGAAAGGGTCGGCGAAGAACGCCCGCACGCCAGCCGGTTGGTCGAGCGGGTAGCTGACTCCATTCTTGTCGGGATCGCCCCAAAAAGCGCTGGCGAACAGCAACGCTTTCTTGAGGAAAATCCATTGGGCGGTGTTGATGCGAAACGGCGTCGGCCGGTTCTCTAAGGGGTCGCCTCGGCGCTGCACGAACGCGACGCAATCTTTCTCGCTGTGAAGTTCGAGGGCCGCGAAACTTCGCCAACTGGCGTCGACGGGCTCGGGCGTCCAGATGCGCCCCTCGCCACTATTCACGGCGATATCCACGTGGCCGCGACTGCGGCGCACGGCATCAACGACCTCGCGACCGCCCTCGTGCAGTAGCGCGGTGGCCAATTGATAATCGTATGCCGGTTGTGCGGTCGGCCAGCGAAGGCCGCTAAAAACCAGCGTTAGCCCTAGCCCGTCTTGCTTTGTCGTCTTTCGCATTGCTTGAGCGTACTCCGACTGCATCGGAAGCGCAAGTTATGCTATTGACGTTGTTTTAGCCTAAGTTACCATCAAGGAGCAGGAAGGAAGGAGATTTGCCATGCCTGAGACCCGCAAGCGCCGCCGGTCGCCCAAAGGCCCCGGATTTACCATTCGGCAGTTCGCTGAGGCGGTTAACGAAAGCCAGCACGTCATCCGCCGCGCGGTTGCCGACGGCACGGTTCATTCCGTCGATTTCAACGGCATCAAACGGATCCCGCCGCGAGAAAAGGCGCGCTGGATCCAAACGTGGGGTGAACCGCAGGAGACCGCCGCCTGATTCGAATCCCGCCCGGTGTCCGGCGCCGGGAATCAGCGGGTATCCCCGGAACGGCTGCGGCTCCGAGCGCACGAACGCCGGAGCCGCGATAGGGAGTAAGTAGAATGCACGGTCTAATTAGTGCGACCCACCGCCGTCGTCAACGGCTCTCGCCCCGCCGCCACTTCCGTCACGGCAGGCGCGCCGCCGCCGCCCGCGCCTTCACCGCCGCGCGGCTCTATCTCGAAAAGCAGATTCCGAGCCTAGCCATCGCGGCCGAGAGCTGCGGCAGCAACATCCAGTACGTGCGGGGCGCGGTCGCCGTGCTCAAGGACGGATCTCTGCAAGAGCAAGCTCTCGTCCTCGCTGGGCACCTGCCGCTGCTGGAGGCCGCAGACGAAGCGCGCCAGCGGCGCAAGATTCCCGTCGACGATGCAGTCCTGGCCTGGCGCTCGTGGTCGCCGGAGCAGCGGATCCAATTCGGGCGGGGTGCTGGCATCAGCGAAATCTGGGATTGCGCGATCGCGCCCGTGATCGCCGAAGAGCGCGAGGCGGTGACATGAGCATCAATCACGACGATCTCGCGCGGGAATGCCTCGCCGAGGCTCACGGCAATCCTGAACGGGCGATTGCACTCGCGCGCAAGCGCCTCGGTGAAATCTATCTTGCCCAGATCAAAAGGGCGGAATCCGACTATTTCGCCGGCATCAAGCGCGCGAATGCGGCGCGTTTCATTTCAAACACGGAGTAACAGCCATGGATTCCAACCTTCTTCACGAGGCCGTCAAAGAGCTGGCCCATGCGGTTCTCAACTGGCTCCACGCATCCGATGGGAATGACGACCACCGCATAGTAGCCATGAGCGAGGGTGTTCACGACCTCCTGACGGAGGCTCGGAAAACGCCCGCGCTGCACGACTGGGCCGAGCACGTTCTTGCCGTCGTGGACGCCCAGATTCCCGAGGATCTTCGCGTGATTATCGACGGCAATCATGCGGATCTTTTCGAACAACAATGACGCCCACCTCAGCGCCGCTCGCGAATGGGCGGCGCTTTTTCTTACGAGCCGACCGATGCTCGATCATTCCTGCCAAGTGCAGCGGCACGCGCTGAGCGAGCGCAGGGATGACCTGTACGAGACGCCGCCGGTAGCGATTGAAGCACTGCTACGGCACGAGCGGCTGCCGCATCGGCTGTGGGATCCGTGCTGCGGTCCCGGCAACATCGTCAACGTGCTGCGCGCCGCCGGTCACGAGGTTTTGGCCAGTGATTTAGTCGACTACGGCGATCCGACGCACTTCTACCGCCGCGATTTTCTGATGGAACGCAAGGCGCCCGATGGCTGCGAGGGCGTTGTGATGAATCCTCCCCTCAAGCTCGCCGAGGAATTCATCGCCCACGCGCTCGACCTCTCTCCGCTGGTGATCGCGTTGCTGCGGCTCGCCTTCATGCAGAGCGAGCGCCGTACTCGGATCCTCGAGGGCCGCGGACTCGCGCGGATCCACCAGTTCCGCAAGCGACTTCCCATGATGCACCGCGCTGGCTGGGAGGGTAGCAAGGCCAACAGCGGCATGGCGTTCTGCTGGATGATCTGGGATCGCAGCCATGCGGGGCCGACGACGATCGATCGGAACTCGTGGGAGCGACCATGACCGCGCCTGTCATCCGATTCCCGGCGCGCCGTATGAGGGCGATCTGGATTCTGCCGCTCGCTGAATCGGGCTGGTTGGTCTTGCACGGTTCGCACGGCTGGTTGCATGGCCACTACGGCGACGCGATCGCGGATGCGAAATGGCTCGCGCACAATGCCGGATTGCCAATACGGCAAGGGGCGAGGGCATGACCGTGCTTCCGCCCATTACCAAGATCGCCGAGCTGCTCGGCGGTGATGTGCAAGGCGCCCAGGTCTTGTGCCCTGGCCCCGGACACGATGCGGGCGACCGCAGCCTTTCAGTGAAGCCGGACAAGGCCGACCTTGAAGGCTTCGTAACGCACTCATTCGCGGGCGATGACTGGAAAGACTGCCGCGCTCACGTCCGCAAAAAGCTCGGTTTGCCAGAGCCGAAGCAGAAGAAGAACGGCGTCGGCAAAGCATGGACGATGCTTGCCGAGCACATCTATTACGACGAGCACGGCGAGCGTTTTCTCAAGGTCCGCAAGTGCCGCGATGGCGACGGCAATAAGCAGTATCCGCAATATCACTGGGACGGGAACGGGTGGGCGAAGGGAAAGCCGAGCGCGCCGAAGATTCCCTATCGTCTACCACAACTGATTGCGTCCCCGATCGCGGGGATCGTCTATCTGTGCGAGGGCGAGAAGGATTTCGGACGCCCTCGCCAAGGTTGGCTTTGTGGCCACCACCGCGTCCGAGGGTGCCGCGGCCAGGTGGGCGCCGGAGCTAACGCCATATTTCAAGAATCGGCATGTCGTGATTCTGCCCGACGCCGATCGGCCCGGCCGTGCGCACGCGGAGAAGGTCGCCAAGGCAATCAATGGCGCCGCCGAATCGGTGCGGATTCTCGATCTCTATCCCGAGCGGCACGACGGATCCGATGTCTCGAACTGGCTCGTTGACGATACCGCCGAGGCGAATCTGGCGAAGCTGGCCAAGGAAGCGCCGCTGTGGGAACCGAGCACCACCACGGGCGCTGGCGTCACAACCGATGGATCCAAACTGCTCGCCGACGTGCATCAGTTTCTCGGACGCTTCGTCGCCTATCCGTCCGCTCATGCGCATACCGCGCATACGCTCTGGATCGCGCACGCTCACGCGATGGAGGCGTGGGACAGCACTCCGCGAATCGCATTTCTCAGCCCCGAGCCAGGCTCCGGCAAGACGCGGGCGCTCGAGGTTTCCGAGATCCTCACCCCCAACCCGGTCGAGGCGGTGAACGTCACGCCGGCCTATCTTTTCCGCAAGGTGGGAGCCGAGGAAGGCGCGCCGACGATCCTGTACGACGAGATCGACACCGTCTTCGGGCCGAAGGCGAAGGACAACGAGGAGATCCGCGGGCTGCTCAATGCGGGGCACCGGCGCGGCGCCGTTGCTGGTCGGTGTGTTGTGCAGGGCAAGACCGTGGTGACGGAGGAGATTCCCGCCTACTGCGCCGTGGCCCTTGCCGGGCTGGGGTGGCTCCCGGAGACGCTGCTATCGCGCTCGATCGTGATCCGGATGCGGCGGCGCGCACCAACCGAAACCATCGAACCGTATCGCCGTCGCGACCGAATCGAGGAGGGGCATGAGCTGCGGAATTGGTTGACGGGCTGGGCCGTCGCCAAGGGCAAGATCCTGTACGCAGCACGACCGGCAATGCCGGCCGGAATCGAGGATCGCAACGCCGACGTTTGGGAGGCACTGTTTGCCATTGCCGACCTGGCGGGAGGAGCTTGGCCGAAGTCGGCGCGTGAGGCGGCGGTTGCTCTGATCGCGGCCGGTCGGGAGGAGGAGCCTAGCCTGGGCATTCGCCTGCTCGGCGACTTGCGCACGGTGTTCACCGCCTACCCGGACAAGGAGGCGCTCGCGACCGCGGTCATCATCGCCGGCCTGGTGGCGATGGAGGAGGCACCCTGGAGCAATCTCAGGCAAGGCAAGGGTGATCGCGAACGCCCGCTTGATGCTCGTGGGCTGGCGTTGCGGCTGCGGCAGTACGGAATCAAGCGGGTGACGTTCCGGGATGGGACCGGCACCCCGAAGGGATATCGCCGCGTGGATCTGGAGGACGCCTGGATGCGCTACCTCCACCCGCAGGCCGACAAGTCGGAAACATCGGAAACAAGGGAAACAGAGCCCAATTTATGGGGCGAAAATGTTGCTCATGACCTCTCTGACAGCGGAAACAACGGCAACAGCAGCGGAAACACGGCGGCAGCCGAGGCGAGACATGTTTCCGATGGCGTTTCCAATGGAGGCAATATCGGAAACGGAAAAAACGCTGTCGGATCAACGGTTGTTTCCGATGTTTCCGATGTTTCCGATCTAGCGGGGAACGGGAGCGGACAACCGACCTGCGCCCAGTGTGGCCGACCGGGCGGCAATGAGGTCGTCTTCGGCGACGGGCCATCGATTCGGCTGCACCGCGAATGCGAGGATGCCTTCATCGATCGCCGTATTGGCGAGGAAGGGGTGGAATGATGAAGGAGACTGAAGCAGCACCGCTGCCGCGCGTCCAATCGCCGGGACACCGGATGAGTGAATTCGTGGTGCACAGCAGAGATCACAGCGCCTGCGTGGTGTCGTGGCCACGGGCTCCGGACCTCGGTCGATGTCTCGTGATCCAAGAAACCGACATGTCGCACGTACACATCCGATTGCGCGACGACGTGAGCAACGAGGAAGCGTTGCACCACGTCGCCAAGCTGTTGCAGGCAATCGCCGCTCCCCCGAAGGAGGACTGAGCATGCCAATGATCGATGGAACTAACACCGACTCCTTTGATCATGCCGACCTAAGGATCAGGCAACTACTCGATAGCCTCAAAGCCAAGGGTGTCTGTGGTTGCTGCGTCGCTCATGCGCTGCTGTTCAATGGAGTTCGCCTGTACGAGGAAACAGTAGGCAGAACTGATGTCGCTAAAGTGTGCGAGGAGATCGCGGCATCCCTGCATGAACACAGTATGCCCGTGCCCGACTGCAGCTCCCTACATTGAAGCCCGCCATGCTCACCAAACAAACAAAAGCATCGCACCAAACCCTTGAGCCACGAGGAGAAGTTTCTTCTACGGCTCCAACAAAGTTGCGCAACCGGGGGGGTACACGCAACGAAAGAAAGGGGGGAAAGCCATTCCCTCATCTCGTTTCTTGCCCAGATTCTGCGGTGTGCGGAGGTTTTTTAGGAGAATAAATGACTATGACGAAGCCAAAGGCACCCGGCCTCGAAGTGGGTTTTACCCTGGAGCAAACCCCCGACGAGGTTCGCTCCATCCTCTGGCGAATCGCATCCGACCTGGAGCAGTCCGGGACCGCTCGGGTGGCGGCTTGTCGACTGTTGCTCATGGATGCCCGCGAGCGGGGTGATGACGGTGAAACTCGCCAGGATGCCGACTTGAACAAGCGGGCGTTGGCCCTCATGCGCCGGGTGACGAACTGAGCGACGAGATTCCGATCGGAACGACCCACAAGGGTGTCGGAATACATGCCGGCCAGCCCTCAAAGCGAGTCGCGCTGGTCAAGCGCGAGATCGACAAGGTCACCAAGATCTCCGACCTAATGCAGCTCTATGAAATAGCCGGTGAGTGCGCCTGGAGTCCGGAATCCCGCCTCCTGGCCGAGGCTCGTTGCATCGCCGGCTTGCAGATGGCGACGGAGCGGCGCTCGGCCCGCCCTGACATCAATCGCGAGGATGTGGAGGCCGCAGCGGCCGACCTCGCCGTTGTGAGGTGGGCACACCCGGACAGATATTGCAGTTTGCTTGATACGCACCCCGAGCGTGCCGCGTTGCGCGATGACCCGCTCGACGATGACGAGTGACACGTGCTCGACCGCCCCGACCAGGCCCACCGACGCCAGCAATACCGCGAGCGCCAGCGGCGGCATCGGCGACGGGAAGCCGCCGGCGTCGTCATGGTGACGATCCCGGTCGACTGCGAGATCGTGGCCTGGCTGCGTCGGACGCAATGGCTCGTCGGCGAGCGCGAGGGACAGGCCGAGATTGCCGACGCGCTCTCACGCCTAATCGCAGACGCGGCCCAATAATTTCGCGTCACGCGTGACATCAGCAATGCCTATGTCGTGCCATGCTCGTGCGCATGAACGCCCAGCCCCAAGGAATTCCGCTCCGCCCCGACGTTGACGCCATGCGCACGGCCAACGTCACCCATCTCATGCGCCACTGCTTCCACGCGGCGAATCGCGCGCTCAACCCGGCCGAGACGCGGGCGGCGGCGGTCCCGGCGACGACCACGGGCGCGACCTGGGCGGCGCCGCTGGCGCCAACCGCCGTTGGTGATTTCATTGCATCGTTGGTGCCGCTTTCAGCGGGCGCGCGCCTGCTCACAGCGGCCCCGCGGGTGGACCTGAGCGGCGTGGGTAGCCTCCTGTTCCCACGGCGCTCGGGCGCCATCTCTGCCACCGCCGTGCCGTGGGTCGCCGAGGGCGATCCGGCGCCGGTTTTGCAATTCGTACTCGAATCAGTGCCGCTCAATTCAGCGACGAAGTTGGTCGCCATTTGCGTCCTGACGCGTGAGCTTTTTGAGCACTCGGCTGCAAATCGCGTCATGCGCGTGCTGCTCGCCGAGAACGTCGCCGCGGCCTTGGATGCGAGCTTGTTTTCCAACGTGGCGTCGTCGACATCGCGCCCGGCGGGCATTCTCAACGGCGTAGCGGCGCTGACTGCTGCAACCGCGGGCGCCGGTGCGATGAGCACCGATCTTAATGCGTTGGCGAAGGCGATTGCGCCCGTCACGACCGGGCTGGTCTTCGTTGCCCATCCCGCGCAGGCCGCAGCGATCAATCTCAACCGTGGTGTCACGTTCCCGAATGTTGAGGTCTGGCCGACGCTGGGCGTCGCTGCCGGTACGGTGATCGCGCTCGATCCGGCCGCATTCGTGAGCGCCTTTGGCCCCGAGCCGGAAATTTCTGCGAGCACGGAGACGTTGCTGCACATGGAAAGTGCGACGCCGTTGCCGATCGCCACTGGTGCGCAGGGCTCGGGTGTTCTGGCCACGCCGGCAAAATCGATGTTCCAGATCGACGCCATCGCGTTGAAGATCAATCTCCGCGCGAGCTGGGCCTGGCGCGTATCCGGCGCGGTGGCGTGGGTCGCCTCGACGAACTGGTGAAGCATCATGGATGTCCAACGGAAGCGCGCGATCCTCGAGCGGCGCATCGAGATCTTGAAAACACATTTGTGGCTGCGGACACAGCCTGGATACGAGGCCCCCGTGCCTCTTTGCGAGGCCGCCTATGATCAGGCCGTAGCCGAACTAAAGGCGCTCGAGCAGGAACAGCCGCGGTAGATATGGATGCGCCGACCCCGCCCATCGAGACTGCCGACACCGGTTTCGAGCGTACTTCTGCGGAAATCGACGCGCTGAAATCCTACGAACCCAAGACGCAAGCCGAGCGGCGCCGCTGCGCGACTGAGTTGGTGCGGCTGAAGCAGGTTCAGATTGACCTGGCAAAGCAGGTCATCTCGGATCACGCGGTGCAGCAAATCGCGGAGGTCATTGGCAGCGATTACGCAAAGCCGACCGACGCGGCGCGGCTGAATGGCAACGGCCACGCGGCACCGGCGAATTGGGCGCAATTGCATGCCGAGCAAGAGGTACGTTTCGAACGGCAAATCGCGGCGCTCAAGGAACATGTTGTCGCGCGGTCGGGCGGGCTTACCGACGAGGAACTAGACGGGCTTGCCCGAGGTATGGTGCCGTTCCTGCGCGAGACCATCGCCAAGGCGGTCAATCCGCTGATTGAGCGCATCGCCGAGCTCGAGGCGCGGCCGTCGCTGACCTATGCGGGCGTTTGGAGCCCGACGAAAGCCTACAGCGCCGGAACATTCGTCACACATGGGGGTGGGCTGTGGTACTGCTCGGACACGAACGTCGGCGTGCAACCTGGTAACGGGTCGAGCTCATGGAAGCTAGCTGTGAAGCGCGGAAGGGCCGAAAGATGACGGAGGACGAAACCAACGTCGTTGTGTTTGCACCGCGGCCGCAGCCAGCTCCGGTATTGGCATTCTGCGAGATTAGCTTGAACGAGGAAGATTGCTCGCTGACGCTGTCCGCCCATTACGACACGGGCGCCATCGTCAGCTTGGAATACAGCTTGACCACCAAGTCGCCGGAGACGTTCCTCGACGAACTGCGATCGGCCTGGGCGCGCTGGCGCGGCTCATCGACCAAGGCGTCTTGAATGTTCGCGTTTAGCTATAGGGGGAGGCGCTTCGTGATCATGAATATTTCCGCGGCCGCGGCCGATACGGCGCTTGACGCTATTGCTGGCCTGATGGACGGCGGCAGCATTGAGTTGCTCTCGAGTGAGGGCAGCCCGCTTGCGGTGCTGAAGCTGTCCGATCCGGCGGCCATGCCTGCGATCGATGGCGAGCTCGAGCTCAACGAGATCACCGAGGAAGACGCCGCGTTTGCGAGTGGGGCGGCTACGGCAGCACGCATCATCGGGCGCGACGGCAGTGAGGTTTTCACCTGCGACGTTGGCGACGAGAATTCCGATGCGACGATCAAGCTGACGCCTGCGGAGATCGTGGCGGGCGCCCCGGTGCGTATCAACTCGTTCAAGCTGGCGATGCCTTAAACCCCCAGTGCTCATGCAGAAGCGCGCTCGGCGTGGGCGGTCCATGTGTGGCAGGCTGAAGCGCCCCGACCCGCCGTTTCGAGCCGACGGGCCGGGACTTGCCACAACGCACCGGTGGCAAGGCCCGCGTCATGACCGCGACGAATCCTACCAAACAGAACAGGTCGGCCTGCCGCCTGGCCGGTGCATCCATCAAAAGGACAAGCCCGCTCGGGTCGCTCGCTCAACACTTGAAGAAAGGGCCCCAAGCCGTTAGGCATAGGGGCCTTTCCGAGCTACCCATCAGACGACGCCAAGCTATTCCGGCGTCCTGCTTTTCGCAAGCGGGTGGGAGCTTCCATGCCCTATTGGTGCGCCGCGCAGCTCGAAAGCAACCGCGTTGCCCTGGCGACGCATCACCTCAAGATCAGCGGATACCGGGTCTACGCCCCGAGACTGCGAACCTACCGCTTTTCCAGCGGCCGCAAGGTCGAGGAGCGGCCGTTGCTGTTTCCAAGCTACGCCTTCGTCTGGATCGATCTGCAGTGGCACCGCGCCCGCTGGTGTTGCGGCGTGATCCGCCTGATCATGGCCGGCGACGCCACGCCGGCGCGCGTCCCCGACGAAGTCATTGCGGACCTCAAGGGGCGCGAGACCGACGGCCTGATCGATCTGCCCAGGCGCCGAAATTTCGTCCCGGTGACCGCCTGCAAGTCACACGCGGCCCGTTTGCCGGGCACGTCGGTCTGTATGCCGGCATGAAGCCACGGGAGCGGGTCGAGGTGCTGCTCGCGATCCTCGGCGGCTCGCAGCGCGTGACGCTGCCGCCGATTCGGTCGAGGCGGCGGGCTAGGACGCACTGGCGGAGAGGGTGGGATTCGAACCCACGGTGGACTTGCGCCCACTCAAGTTTTCAAGACTTACGCCTTAAGCCACTCGGCCACCTCTCCAATGTACTCTCGTGTGCCTTCGCTGTGCCTTCGCGAGCGTGCCAGCGAGGCGAAAAGTGTGAGATATCAAAGCCGCATGCCACCCCGTCCGTTAGTTTTCAAGACCGCTGCCTTAAACCACTCGGCCACCCTTCCAACTGCAATATTTTCAATGGTTTAGTTTTTTCCAATCTATGAAAAAACCCCTCTTGCTACCATTTTGCTACCGCCCTGCGTTTTTCTGGCGCTGCAGTAGCGCACCTGAGATCAGGGCGTCTACTAGCATCGCCGCTTCGGCCTGCATCCCCGGTAAAACATGGCTGTAGAGGTCGAGCGTGACCCCTACCTTGCCTATGCCCCAGACGCTCGCTGGCGATCTTTGGATGAACGCCTGCCGCGAGCATGTCTGTTGCATGCGAGTGCCGAAA
>CAWJRE010000061.1:0-89750 GCA_963845075.1 uncultured Alphaproteobacteria bacterium
GTCGGCGACGGTGATCTCGGGCGCGATTTACGATGCGCTTGTGCGCCAGAGCGAGAAGATCGGCGTCTTCGCCCACGGCTTCACGTATTCCGGCCATCCGGTCGCCGCCGCGGTCGGGGTCGAAACCTGAAAATCTACGAGGAGCGCGAACCATCGACCATGTCCGCGCCGTCATGGGGCACTTCCAGGAACGCTTGCGCCAGCTCGGCAGCCATCCACTGGTCGGCGAAGCGCGCGGTATGGGGCTGATCGGGGCGCTTGAGCTGGTCGAGGACAAGCCAACCAAGAAGCCGTTCGATGCCGCGGTGGCCGCCGGTCCCTTGGCCGCGGACCTTGCGCTCGACAACTATTTGGTGGTCCGCGCCACCGGCGACACGCTCGCCATCTGCCCACCGCTGATCATCGAAGACAAAGAGATCGATCAACTGTTCGATCGGCTGGCGGCGACGCTCGATCAGACGCTTGCGGAGCTCAAGCCGCGCGGTGTCAAGTAACCGGGCCGATCGCGGCGCGTGGTCCTTGGGGAGGCGGAGCAGAGGCTGAAAGACAAAGTGGCGATGGTGACCGGCGGATCGCAGGGCATTGGTGAGGCGATTGCCGTCCGCTACGGGGCCGAAGGAGCCTGGGTCGCGGTGATTTATCACCACAACGATGCCGCCGCCGACGCCGTGGTGAAACGGATTACCCGCCGGCGGCAAGGCGATCGCTGTGAAGGCCGATGTGCAAAGGTCCCCGACATCGAGCGCATGATCGCCGAAGTGATCAAGCACTTCGGCTCCATCGACATCCTGGTCAACAATGCCGGCGTATTCCGCACGGTGCCGATCGCTGAAACCACCGAGGCGATCTGGGATGAGCAGCTCGATCTCAACCTGCGCGGCGCGTTTTTCTGCGTCAAAGCCGCGTTGCCGAAATTCGCCGGAAGGGGAGCGGCAAGGTAATCAACATCACCTCGATCGCCGGCGTCGGCGCCTTTCCGAATTGCCCGGCTTACTGCGCCTCCAAGGGCGGTCTTGAGATTTTGACCAAGGCGCTGGCGGCCGAGCTCGGCAAAGAAAACATCAACGTCAACTCGCTCGGGCCGGGCAATGTGGCGACCCCGCTGAACGCTCATCTGCGCGGGCCGGGCAACGAGGACTACATCAATCTGATGCGGACCATGACGCCGACCGGCCGCGACTTCCTGTCGGTCGAGGAAATGACCGGCGCCGCCGTGTTCCTCGCGTCGGAGGATGCGTCCGCCATCCACGGTGCGACATTGATGGTCGACGCCGGCTGGTCGGCGATCTAGCCAGCCGGCTTCGATTGCGGCGCAACGGCCGGTGGGCGTCGGTAGCCAGAGAGAAACACGCCGACGAACATCAGCACCATCGCCAGGATCACATAGATCGATAGTCGCTCGCCGAAAATCACCGCGCCCCAGGTAACGCCGGCGAGCACGGCGAGATAGTTGAACTGTGCGAAAAACACCGGTCCCGCGCGGCGAATGATTTCCAGGAAAAGGACCAGGAAGGCGGCGTTGATGGCAATGGCTAGCAGCGTGCCGATCGCCGCCTGATCGAGCCGCGTTGGCACCCATGCTTGACCGGCGATCAGCATCACCGGCAGCAGCACAAGCGCCGAGCCGAACAGTACGCCTGCGGCGGTCGCCACCGAGGACGACGCCGGCGGCTGCAAAAGCGCAGCGGCGATGTTCGATCCCGCGAACATGACCGGCGCGAGCAGCGCCAGCAGGAACCACTGCCAGGCGATCGGTTCCGCCGCGCTCGCGCCCGGTGCCACGATTAGCACCACGCCGGCAAAGCCGAACAGCAATCCGAGCAACCCGAGCCAGCGAAAGCGCTCGACGCGCACCGCCACGCCCATGATGAAAGTAAACGGCGGAGACAGCGCCAGCACCAGGGTCATGATTCCAGCCGGCAGCTTGGGCGCAATGTAGGTCAGGAGTGAAATCGGGATGCCGATGACAAGCGCGCCGATGACGATATAACTGGTGAGCGCCGGCCGCGACACGCTGAGCCGTTCGCCGCGCAGCGTCAGCACGATCCACAGCACCAATCCGGCGCCGAACGATTGCCAGAATGCGTAGGCCAGGGGCGGCGCGCCGCCGGTCGCCGCGATCTTGTTAACGCTGAAGACCGCGCCGTAGATGACGGCAGCGCCGAGCAGCATCGCATAGTCGAACGGCGAGCGTGACGCTTGCGGCCCGCTCATACGGTTTTACCGATAGCAGTGTCCTTGAGCTCGATTTCGACGAACACCATTTCGCTCGGACCGTTATTGATCACATCGTGCTCGACGCCGGCATTGCGGAAATAGGATTTGCCGAGTTGCAGCTTTGCGAATGAGACCTCGCCCGTCGGGCCGATCAGCTTGAGCTCGCCATCGCGCGCCGGCACCACGACATAGTCGTGTTCGTGGCGGTGATAGCCGGTGGCTGCGCCGGGTGCGAAGCGCCACTCGGTCACGCGCAGATGATTGTTGTCGATTTGGACGGTCGGAGTGGCCTTCTCCTGGCTCATGTTCCTCTCCTTTTGCCGCTTATGGGAGCTGACAGGCTCGGCACGCAGGAACTACAAACTACAAGGCTTGATCAGGCGCGGGTCGCGCGCACGCGGTCGAGAAAGATGGCGGCGATAATCACGCAGCCGAGAAGGATTTGCTGAACGTAGCCGCCGACTTCCAGGAGATCCATTGCGTTGGACAGCATGGTGACGAAGACCGAGCCCAGGATCGCCGGAATGATGCCGCCGACGCCGCCCTGCAGGCTGACGCCGCCGATCACGGCGGCGGCGATGCTTTCAAGCATCAGGCTGCCGCCGAGATTGGGTTCGCCTGAGCCGGTGCGCGCGGTCAGCATCAGCGAACCGAATGCGGCCAGCAAGCTGCACGTCACGTAGGCGAGAAACAGATAGCGCTTGGTGGGCAGCCCGGCCAGGTGGGCCGCGCGCGGATTGTTGCCGATTAGATAGAGCGCGCGGCCGAACACCGTCCGATCCAGCAAGAAATAGAGGAACACGGCGACGACGATCGCCAGCGTCACCGGTATCGGCACGCCGGGAATGAAGGTGCCCTCATAAAGTGGGCGAGTGAAGGCGTCAGGCACATTGAAAACCGGCCGCCCGCCCGAAATCGTCGTCGCCAGGCCGTAGCAGATGTTCAGGCTTCCGAGCGTGACCACGAACGGATTGATGCCAACCCAGGAGACGAAAAGGCCGTTGAAGATTCCGACCAGCAATCCGACGCCAAGTCCGACCGCAAGGCCGGCAACGAGGATGAGCCAGGCCGGCGCGCCCGCCGCCGCGAGGCCGGTGGTGGCGAGCGCCGTCGCCACGCTGATCACGGAGACGGCCATGCCCAACGACAAATCGAACCCGCCCGTCAGGATCACCACCATCTGCGCGGAGGCGAACAGCAGGAGGTAGCTCGACTGCACCAGAATATTGATGATGTTGCGCAGCGACAGGACGCGCGGCTCGATCAGTGAGACCGCAAGCTCCATGGCGACGATCAGCAACGGCAGTAGCAAAGCGAAGCCCCAACGGGTCGCCTGGCGGTGCCTCGGTCCCTCGGAAGCGGGGGCGACGCTGACCCCGGAGATGCTGGCTTCAGACAAGCGCCGCTCTCCTCTGCGAAAGTTCGTCGAGCGCCACGGCCCCCACGACGATGATGCCGAGGAAGATCGCCTGAATGCGCGGGTCGATCCGCAGCAGGTCCATGGCATCCGTCAGCGTGAGCAGAAGAAGAGCGCCGAGCGCCACCAACTCGACGCGACCGACGCCGCCCTTGATGCTGACGCCCGCGATCACGGCGGCCGCGATGCTCTCGAGCGTGAGCTGGGCGTTGATGACGGCTTGGCCTGATCCGAGTTGTGCCGTGAAGGCCAGCCCCGACACGGAGGCCAGTACCGAGCAGATGACATAGGAGAGAATGAGATACGTCTTAGCCGGCACGCCCGAGACCACGGCCGCCTGCATGTTGCCGCCGATGGCGAGAATATAGCGGCCCATGCGGGTGTAGTTCTGTATCACCCAAATGACCGCAACAACGGCCGCCGCGAGATAGAACGCCGTCGGTAAATCGAGCCAAAGCCCGCGGCCGAAGCCTTCCACATAGCTTTTCGGCATGCCGTAGACCGGAATGCCGCTGGTCAACAGCAGGGCAAAGCCGGTGGCGATCGACATCGTACCCAGCGTCACCATGAACGGCGAAATGCGCAGGAAAGCGACGCACAAGCCATTGGCCAGGCCGACGATCACGCCGCATCCCAAGCCGGCAAGAACGCCGATCAGGATAATGAGGCCGGGCTCGTTTGCGAACGTGTCCTTGAACGCGACCATCACCAGCGCGCTGGTGACGCTGGTGAGCGCCACGACGGCGCCTTGCGAGAGATCGAAGCCGCCGACGATCAGGACCAGCATCTGTCCCGCGGCGATGATGACCAGATAGGACGAACTGCGCAGCACATTGAGCAGATTTTGCACGGCGACGAAGTTCGGAACGAACAGCGCGAAGGCGACGAGCAAGACAGGCAGCAGGATCGGCAAAAATCCGGCTGCATGGTAGGTGCGGAAAATCCGCTCGAACATCGAGGTGGGCGAAGCGTCGCCCGTGGTCGCTTTGCCGATCATGCGTCCCCAGTGCCTATGCGCTCATTGCGGAGTGATTGATCCCCGGACCGTTTCCCGCGGCATTGTCCGCCGTGCCGTCGCCGGCATGTTGCTCGCGGAAGAAATGTGAAAGCACGGCCGGCTCGTTGATGTCGGCGCCAAGAAGCTCGGCCGCCATACGAGAGCGGTGCATGACATAGAGCCGATGCGACAAGTGGAGAACCTCGGGCAAATCGGACGAGACCAGCACGATCGCAACGCCGGTCGCCAACAGGCTCTTCATCAGCTCGTAGATTTCGACCTTGGCTCCGACGTCGACCCCCACCGTGGGCTCGTCGAACAGGTACACGGAGATGTTGCGCGTCAGTCCGCGCGCCAGCAGAATTTTCTGCCGGTTGCCGCCGGAGAAAGATGCGACCGCGCGCTCGATCTGCGGCGGGCGCAGCGACATCTTGTCGACGATCCCTTGCACGATGCGCCGCTCGCCCCGGCGCTGAATGATGCGGTGACGGGAAAAATCCGGCAAATCCAGCGCCGCCATCGAAATATTTTCGCGCACCGGACGCGCTAGCGCCAGACCTTCGGCGACGCGGTCCGACGGGAAATAACAAACGCCGTTTTTGAGCATCGCGCTCGGCGTCGGGGAGGCTATGTCCTTGCCGCGCACACGGATGGTGCCGATTTCGATCGGCTCAAGCCCGACGATCGCGCGTATGATTTCCGATTTGCCGCAGCCGACCAGGCCCGCGATGCCGGTAATCTCGCCGGCGCGCGCATAGAAGCTGGCGTCGTTGACCGAGCGGTCGGCCAGTGTGACGTGCTCGACCTCGAGAAGCTTCTGGCCCGGCAAGTGCGCGATGGTCGGGAACAGCACGCCGATCTTGCGGCCGGTCATCAGCTCGACCAGTTCGGTTTCCGAAACGTCGTTAGCGGCCACCGTCTTGATCTTGTGCCCGTCGCGCAACACCGTGATGCGGTCGGCGATCTGTTTGATCTCGCGCATGCGGTGCGACACGTAGATGATGCCGACGCCGGAGGCCTTGAGCTTGGCGACGAGATCGAAAAGCTTCGCCGCCTCGGCATCCGTGAGCGAAGCTGTCGGTTCGTCGAGAATCAGGAGACGGACTTCGGTCAGGAACGCCTTGGCGATTTCCACCATTTGCTGGTGGGCACGCGACAATTGGGAAACCTTGTAATTGGGCCGCAGGTCGAAATTGAGTTCGCGCAAGATGGCGCGAGCACGCGCCCGCATGGCGGCGCGATTGAGGAAGCCGCCGGCAGTGATTTCGCGGCCGAGAAAGAGGTTTTCCTCGACAGTCAGCTCCGGCACCAGGCTGAATTCCTGGAAGACCGGGCTGATCCCGATGACGCGCGCGCCATGCGGGGTGAGATAGGTGATCTCTTTGCCCTGATATTTGAAGGTGCCGGTATCGGGCGGGTAGGTGCCGGCGATGATGTTGATCAGCGTCGACTTACCGGCGCCGTTCTCTCCGAACAGCACATGAACTTCGCCGCGCCGAAGGTCGAAGTCCACGCCTTCCAGCGCGACCACGCCGGGAAATCGCTTGGAGATGTTGGAGAGTTCGAGAAGGAGATCGCTGGTGTCGCGGGCCGCGTCGGCGGCCCGCAATTCGTTGCTATCTGAGACTGCGGTCATTTGGGCAACCGTCAGTCATGCTTTCGACCAATCACGGCGCCTTCACGGAATAGACGGCCTTGAAGTCGGCCGGCGCGAGCACGAGACTCATATTGATCTTGTCGATGTTGCTCTTAGCGATCATGTCGGGAATCGCCTTGGCGCTCTTCACATAGTCCTTCTTTTCCAGCACGCGGACGGCCGTGTCGATTGCGATGCGGCCCTGCATCACCGGATATTGCGTGGCGAAGCCGAGGATCTCGCCCTTGTTGAGAGCGTCGAGCATCGCCTGGTTCTCGTAGGAGGACATGATCAACACGTCCTTCTTGCCGGCCTGCGCCACCGCGCCGACGGCGGCCTCCGCGGCCGGAGCGCAGCCCCAGATCACGTTCATGTCCGGATAAGCCTGCAAGGCATTCTGGATCAGGCCAAGCTGCACGGCGACGCCGGAATCGCCGAACTTGTCGTCGAGCATCGTAACGTTGCTCTTGCCCTTGACCGCCTTCTTGAAGCCGTCGAGGAAGGCTTCCGCCCAACCCGAGCCGGACGGGCCGGGGAAGGTGCCGACTTTGGCGGTCTTATCCTTCAGATAATCGAGCAGATAAGTGCCGGTCTGCTCGCCCATCGTGTCGAAATCGACCGTCATCTTCGACGTCACCGTCGATTTCGCGACCGGGTTGACCGTCGAGATGATCGGCTTGCCCGAGGCCACGCCCTTGGCGAATTGCTTGTCGAGGCCGGCCTCCGAGATCGGGCCGATCACGATCGCATCGAAGTTGCCGGACAGGCAGTCATCGAACTGCGAAAGCTGCTTCGGCAGGTTCTCGTAGCCGCCCGCTTGATAGAGCGTCATGTTCACGCCCATCCGCTTGGCTTCCTCGACCACGCCG
Source organism: uncultured Alphaproteobacteria bacterium (assembly GCA_963845075.1). Lineage (GTDB taxonomy): Bacteria > Pseudomonadota > Alphaproteobacteria > Rhizobiales > Xanthobacteraceae > BOG-931. The sequence continues at coordinate 7,137 of CAWJRE010000061.1, forward strand.
TAGTCCACCGCCACCCAGAAGGTGTCCTTCATGTGCGGAAACAGCACGCAGATATTCCAAGGCTTCGACGCTTTTTCGAGCGGCGTATACTCGGCCACCTTGGGCGAGCCCGAATCCAGATTGTAGTATTTGGCTGGCCACCATTTGTCGGCGGCCTGAGCCGAGCCAGCTGTGATGGCGGCGGTAGCGGCGATCGCCGCTCCTACCAAGAGCGTTGTGTGTTTCATTGCACTCGTACTCCCCTCTAAAATTTTGCCGAGCAGAAAACGCCGCTCGCCCGGAATGCCGCGCTTGCGAAATGAATTTTCGCAAGAATCCAGCACCGGCGCAATCTGATACTGCGGGCAGCTGCCCTTTTTAACGGCGCTCCCGCGACGCCTGCAAACCCCGCGAAGCATCTACTTTCGGGTCAGCACATAAGAGCCGCTGACGTCGAGACGCGTCGTCCATTTCGGCTCGATGACGATAGTCGTCGTCACTTCCTCGATGATCGCCGGCCCTCTGATCGTGGCGCCGGCGCCGAGCTTGGAGCCATCGTAAACTGGCGTGTTTACCGGCTTGCCGTCGGCCGCGAAGATAGCCTTGCGGCGCCCGACCAGCGCCTTGGCAGGGGGCGCTCCCTTTTTCACGCGCGGTGGTTGCGGTTTCTCGACGTGACCGTAGAGCGTGCTCTCGATGTTTACCACCTCGACCGCGTTGTGCGGTTCGGAATAGGTGTAGAGTTCCTCGTGGCGCTTGTGAAAGGCGTCTTTAACCTTCTCGAGCGCTTTCGCGTCGTTTGCGTAGTTGCCGATTTCGACCGTGCATTCATGCACCTGCCCGACATAGCGCATGTCGAGGCTGCGCTCGATCCGGATCGCCGATTTGGCGAACCCGTCGGCGACCAGATGCTTCACACCTTGCGCTTCGATCTGTTCGAACAGGCGATTGATCGTTCCGTAAGCCTTGCCTTCGAGCCGCACCGGGCTCGTGGCCATGTAGTTGTATTTGACGTCCGAAATGATTTGACCGAAGGCGCAGAGACCGGACGCAAGCTTCGGCAGAATGACGGTATCGATCCCCATTTCGCCGGCGAGCGAGGTGATGTGAGCGGCGGTCGCGCCGCCGGCGCCGACAAGCACGAAGTCGCGCGGGTCGTAACCGCGTTCCACCGACACGCGGCGGATGCCGTTTACCATGTTGCTGTTAACGATAGTGAACATGCCATAGGCGGCGCGGTCGACCGATATGCCGAGCGGATCGGCGACGCTTTTGATCGCCTTGCGGGCTTTTTCCAAATCGAGCGGCAGCCTTCCGCCGAGCAGTCCCTTCGGGTTGAGATAGCCGAGCACGAGATTGGCGTCGGTAACGGTCGGTTGCGTTCCGCCTTGCCCGTAGCAAGCGGGACCCGGGTTCGCGCCGGCGCTTTGCGGACCGACCTGCAATAATCCCATGCTGTCGATCCAGCCGATCGAGCCGCCGCCGGCGCCGAGCGTCTCGACCTGAATCATCGGAATGCCGATCCGATACCTCAGCATGTCGATGTTCTTGCTGATATTGGTCACGCCGTTGCGCGTCAGCGTGATGTCGAACGACGTGCCGCCCATATCGATGGTGATAACGTTCTTCTTCTTGAACGGCGCGGTCACGAACAGGCCGGCTTGTGGCGCTGAGGCCGGCCCGGAATTGATGGCATAGACCGAGCGTTCGGAGATCGCCTGGCCGAGGCCGAGCCCGCCGTTCGACTGGAAATAACGGACCGGATATTTCGCCCCGAGCTTGCGGAAATATTCGTCCACTGCCGCCACGTAGCGCGTGAGGATTGGCGCCAGATAAGCGTTCACTACTGCCGTCGAGGTGCGCGTGTATTCGCGCACCTGCGGATAGAGTTCGCTGCCGACTGTGACCGGCACGCGGGGCATCATCTCGCGAACGATTTCGGCGGCGCGCCGCTCGTGACTCTGATTGAGCACCGACCACACGAACGAGATCGCGACCGCCTCGACGCCTTCCTCGATCAGGAAACGACAGGCGGCGCGTACGTCATCCTCGTTGAGCGGCGTCTTGATCGACCCGTTCGAAATCACGCGCTCGCGCACGCCCCTGCGCAGGTAGCGCGGCACCAGCATGACTGCGGCTGGATATTCCGGGTCGTAGCGGTAGCCGTCTTCTTTGTGGCCGAGCCGGATCTCGATCGAATCTTCATGGCCGGCAGTGCAGATCAGGCCAGTCTTGCCGCCTTTGTGCTGGATGAGTGCGTTGAGCCCGACCGTCGTGCCGTTGATGCACAGGTCGGCGTTCGACACGATATCGGACGGACTTTCGCCGAGGTCCTCGGCGATCAGTTTCATGCCTTCCTCGATGGCGCGGGTCGGATCGGCGGGCGTCGAGAGCGCCTTGTACAGGCGTACGTCGCCCGATCGATCGGCGAGGACCAGGTCGGTGAACGTGCCGCCGGCGTCAATTCCCAGACGATATTTTGTACGCATCGTTCTACTCAGGCGCTGACGTGATGGGCGCGGGCCAAGGCGTTACGCAATCTCTCGGTTTCGGCCATGTCGACCGTGAGCGTCTGGGGGTTGGTGATGACAACTCCATAGTCCTCGCGCGCACCGGTAATGGAAACCAGGCCGTTCTTCACGTCCCACACGATTTTCTCGACCGGGCGCTCGAACGGATTGCCGTAGCCGCCGCCGCCCGGATTGAGGTTCGTCACCAACTCGCCGGGCTTCAGATTTTCAATCACATTCTTGCGGATGGTCTCGACCTTACCGCCGCGTTTGACTTCGATGCGGCCGACCTTGCTATCGACCATCTTCGAAACCGCGCCGGCGGCACCGACCGCAGGGATGCGACGGCCTTCGCCGAAGGTAATGAAAGTCATATCGCGGTCGAGCGGCTCGACTTCCCAAGCCGTCCCTGACCCGCCGCGAAACTTGCCGGCCCCGCCGGAATCTTCGATCAGCGAATAGCGGTGAATGACGATTGGGTAGGAGTATTCCAAGAGCTCGACATCGCCCGAGGTGAGCGCGCCGAAGCAGCATTCCGGACCGCAGGCATGCCATCCGTCCTGCTGCGGCGTGGCGCCGGCGCCCGAGATGATCGTCGCGAGCACCATCGTCACATATTCCTCGTTGGTGCGGGTGTCCCAGCCGGCGATGTTGAAGCCGTTGGCATGGCCCCAGGAGGCGGAGACTTTCGCCGGCATCGCTTTCTCGAAGGCAAGGCGCACAGCGTCGGTCAGCGTTTCCATCGGCGTGGTCGTGCAGTTCATATGCGGCGCCGGCTCGACCGCGTTGCACAGCGTGCCCTTGGGACCGAAATCGACCGTCACGCAGCGATAGAGCCCCTCGTTGTAAGGTGGCGGCAATTGCGCGAACATCATCAGTCCGAGATAGACGCCGGAATGCGAATTGCCTTCGTATGAATTGATAAAGTACGGGATCTGCGGCGGGCTCTTGATGGCGATGTGGCAGGTATCGCTCTTGATGATGACGGTCGCGGTGATTTCGAAATCGCCGTGACCGTGGCCGGCGTCCTCGAGGATCGCCGTGCCCTGATAGACGCCGTCCGGCACTGCCTTGATCAGGCTGCGCATATGGCGGTCAGCCATGTCGAGCAGTTTACCGATGCAGGTGTCGACTTCCGCGATGCCGTATTTCTCGATCATGCCGAGCAGATTGCGCTCGCCGACCTGGCAGGCGCCGATCAAGGCGTTGAAGTCGCCTTCCTGGTCGCGGCGCGCGCGCATGTTGGTGAAGATGAGATTGGTCACGTCATTGCGCGGCTTGCCGCGGTCCCAGATCTTCACCGGCGGAATGCGCAAGCACTCGGCATAGATTTCGGTGGCGTTCGGATTGTAGCCTGCCGGTACCGGACCACCGATGTCGGTCAGATGACCCTTGCATACCGTCCAGTAGCGCAACTTGCCCTTGTAAAAGACCGGCTTGTACATGCACACGTCGATGGCATGGCTGCCGCCGAAGGCCGGGTCGTTGTGCAGGATCAAATCGCCTTCATGAATGTCGTCGCCGAAATAGCGCGCGACCGACTTCATGGCGGGAATGAGCGAACCGAGATGGATAGGAATGTCCTGGCCCTGCAAGATCATTTCCGGGACGTGATTGAACAGTGCGGTCGAATAGTCGTGCGCCAGATTGAACACGCTGGAGCGTGCGGTTTTCTCCAGCGACAGCGTCATTTCGCGTTGGGTGGTTTCGAGAATCCCGCGGATCACCGACAGCGTGATCGGATCGACCTTGGTCTTCGTCTTGGTCTTGACTTTGGTCGCGGATTTAGACGCCGATTTGGATGCGCTCCGGGATTTTTTCAATTTCTTGGTCTTGTCCGCCATGTCATGCCTCCCGGTTGCCAACGCGTGAGTCAGCAACAACTCCGCTAGTCACTCGGAACCGCTTCATTCAAGCTAGCGCGTCCATCTTGAAATGCAAAGCTTGCGCGTCGCCCGCCGAAGACGGCTCACGTCCAGCCGGCGGATGCATGTAGGTCAAGTCGCCGGTTCTGTGCGGACTGCGTGAACCACTCTCGACGGCTTCATAAGATCGGGATTATTGATTAGGATATGAGCCGCGCAGTTTTCCGATCGAAGAAACGATCGAGTCCGTCGGAATATGGAGATCAGGACGATGGCCGCAGCGAGATCGAACACCAAGATCGCGATCAATTGCGACATGGGTGAAAGCTTCGGCCTCTACAAGATGGGCGACGACGAAGGGCTCATGCCGCACATTACGATCGCCAACGTCGCCTGCGGCTTCCACGCCTCCGATCCTTCGGTGATGGCGAAGACCGTGCGGCTGGCGAAGCAGCATAGTGTCAAGGTTGGCGCCCATCCCTCCTTGCCCGACTTGCAGGGTTTCGGCCGGCGCGAGATGAAGATGCGCCCGGAAGAATTGACCGACTGTGTCGTCTATCAGGTCGGCGCGCTCAAAGGCTTTCTTGAGCGCGAGGGCATGCAGCTCTACCACATCAAGCCGCACGGTTCGCTCTACGGCATGGCGGCACGCTCGGAAGAAGTGGCCAAAGCGGTTGCCGATGCCGCCAAGGTGTTCGGTGTGCCGGTCATGGGCATGGTCGGCACCTTGCACGAGAAGGTCTATCAGGCCGAGGGCCTCGAATTCATTTCCGAATATTACGCCGACCTCGATTATGACGATCAGGGCATGGTCATCATCACGCGTGAGCATCATGCGTTCGACCCGAAGCGGGCAGCCGAGCGGGCCTTGCGTGCGGTGAAAGAAGGCGTCACGGTGTCGGTCAACGGCAAGGAAGTTCGCGTGCGTGCCGATTGCATTTGCGTTCACTCCGACACGCCGAACGCCGTCGAACTCGCGCAAACCGTCAAAATGGCGGTTGCCGAATATCTGTAAGCCAAGCCGACGCAAGGAGGGGATGCGAGAATGGCGCAGCATGAAGTCTTGAGCCCGCTGCCCGGAATTTTTTACCGGCGCCCGGCACCGGAAAAGCCGCCGTACAAAGACGATGGCGACAAAGTTGCCGACGGCGACATCATCGGGCTCATTGAGGTGATGAAGCAATTCACCGAAGTGCATGCCGATGCGGCCGGCAAGGTCGTGCGCTTTCTGGTCGACAACGAGGCGCCGGTCGAGCCCGGACAGGCAATATTGGTGATCGAGACGGCGTGAACGCCACGCCGAGAAGGGCTTCCGTGTCAAAGTCTGGCAGTCGCGCCGCGGCAATCTGAACTCGCCTTGCGTCGCAGCGTTTTGCTGCTAGAGCCGAAAGTGATTTCTGCCCGGGACACCTATAAGCGATGAGACATTTCCAGCGGCCGAGCCGTCCGGCCGCCGTCAGCAACCAAGCGATGGCTGCGACTTCGCACCCGCTGGCCACGGAGACCGCCATCGAAGTCTTGCGCGACGGCGGCAATGCCGTCGATGCGGCGATCGCGGCGGCGGCGGTGCTCTGCCTCGCCGAGCCGCACATGACCGGTATCGGTGGGGATTGCTTCGTCCTCTATTCGCCGAAGGGCGGGTTGCCGCTCGCCCTCAACGGTTCCGGCCGAGCGCCCGCCGCGGCGACGCTGGATTGGTATGCGGAACGTGGCTTCCATGAAATTCCGGAGCGGTCTGCGCACGCCGTCACGGTGCCTGGCGCCGTCGATGCCTGGTTCCGGCTCCTTGCTGATTTCGGCACGCGCGAGATGGAAGAACTGCTGCAGCCGGCCATCCGTTTGGCGGAGGAAGGTTGCCCGGTGGCGCCGCGGGTTGCATTCGATTTCACCAAAGCCTGCGCGCGGGTGGCCGACGATGCGGTCGCCGCACCTTTGTTTCTGCGCGGCGGCATGCCGCTCGTATTGGGCGAAACGGTGCGTCAGCCGCTTTTGGCCGCCACGCTCCGCCGTATCGCCAAGGCGGGCCGCGCCGGATTTTACCAGGGCCCCGTCGCCGACGATATGGTGGCACGGCTGCGCGCTCTCGGCGGCCTGCACACGCTTGAGGATTTCGCCTCGCAGCAGTCGGTCTATGAGGCGCCGATATCGGTGACCTATGCCGGACACGAGGTTTATGAATGCCCGCCCAACGGCCAGGGCATTGTCGCGTTGATGATGCTCAATGCGCTTGCGCGCTTCGATCTGTTCGACGCGCAATCGAGCGAGGCCGATCGGATTCATTTGCTGGCCGAAGTCACCAAAGCCGCTTACAGCGCGCGGGACGCGTATTTCTGCGATCCGGTGGCCAATCCGTTCGACGTGTCGCGTTATCTGTCGGATGAATATGCCGATCGAACGCACGCGGCGATCAGCCTTCGCCATTCATCGGAGGCTCTGGTGCTCGATGAAATGGAGCACAGGGACACGGTCTATCTCGCGGTGGTCGATCGCGACGGCAACGCCATCTCCTTCATCAACTCGCTGTTCGCGGAATTCGGTTGCGGCATCATGGCGCCAAAGAGCGGCGTGTTGTTTCACAGTCGCGGATCGATCTTTCGCGTCGCGCCGGGTCACCCCAACGCCATCGGACCAAGAAAGCGGCCGCTGCACACAATTATTCCGGGGATGCTGGTGAAGAACGGCCGCGCCGTTATGCCCTTTGGCATCATGGGGGGTCACTATCAGGCGACCGGCCACGCGCACTTTTTGACGCGCCTCTTGCGCGGCGGTCTCGATCCGCAGGCCGCGGCCGAGGCACCGCGCAGCTTCGCCTATGGCGGCGTGCTGCAACTCGAGCCGACGATCGACACCGTCACAGCCGCCGAGCTCGAACGGCGTGGCCACGCGGTTGTCTTCACCGAGAAACCGCTGGGCGGTTGCCAAGCCATCCTGATTGATCGCGAGCGGGGTGTACTGACCGGGGGCTCGGACCCGCGCAAGGACGGCGTCGCGATGGGATATTGATGTCCCGCGCTTGACGGGTCGCCGAGATAAAGAGAATGTCTGCGGCCCGGAAAGACGGCGGTTGCGGAATATGCGCGCGTGTTTGACAAGCTGCTAGTCGCCAATCGCGGCGAGATCGCCGTGCGCATCATCCGCGCCGCTAAGGAACTCGATCTGCGGACGGTCGCTGTGTTCAGCGACGCGGACAAGGACAGCCTTGCGGTGCATTTTGCCGACGAAGCGGTCCATATCGGACCGTCGCCCGCCGGCAAGAGCTATCTGAACATTGATGCGGTCATTGCCGCCGCGCGCCAATCCGGTGCCGGCGCGATCCATCCGGGCTATGGCTTTTTGTCCGAGAACCCGCGCTTCGCCGAAGCTGTCGCCGCTGCGGGCCTTGTCTTCGTCGGGCCGACCGCCGAAACGATCCGGATGATGGGCGACAAGGCGGCGGCCCGGGCGGCGGCTCAAGCCGCCGGCGTGCCGGTGGTGCCGGGCAGTGAAGGCGAAGTCGCCGATCTCGATCATGCGCTCGCCGCCGCCCGCAAGATCGGCTTCCCGGTGATGCTCAAGGCAAGCGCTGGCGGTGGCGGCCGCGGCATTCGCGTCGCCCACGATGAGGCGGGTTTCGAACATCAGTTTCACACCGCGCAAGCCGAGGCCAAAGCCGCCTTCGGCAGCGGTGCGCTCTATCTGGAACGCTTTCTCCAGCGTGCGCGCCATCTGGAGGTGCAGGTGCTCGGCGACGGCGAGCACGTCGTTCATTGCTTCGAGCGCGAATGCTCGCTGCAGCGCCGGCGCCAGAAAGTCTGGGAGGAAGCGCCGTCGCCGGCAATCGACGACGATACCCGCGAGGCGCTTTGTGCCTCGGCCGTGCGGCTCGCCGAGCGCGCCGACTATCGCGGGGCGGGAACGCTGGAATATCTCTATGACGAAAACACCGGCGAGTTCTTCTTCATCGAGATGAACACGCGCATCCAGGTCGAGCATCCGATCACCGAAATGATCACCGGCATCGACCTCGTGCGCGAGATGATCCGTATCGCGCAGGGCGAGCCACTCGGACTGTCACAGGCCGACGTGCAGATGCGCGGCGCCAGTATCGAAGTGCGGATCAATGCCGAGGATCCGGACAAGAACTTCCGGCCGTCGCCGGGCAAGGTCGGCGCGCTGGCGCTGCCGGCCGGGCCGGGGGTGCGGGTCGACACCATGCTCTATCCTGGCTACGCGGTGCCGGCTTATTACGACTCTCTCCTTGCCAAGATCATTGTCCATGCGGAAACTCGGGAGTTGGCACTGGCGCGGCTGCGCCGGGCGCTCGACGAGTTCGCAATCGAGGGTGTCGTTACAACCGCCGCGCTGCACAAACGGCTGGTCCGCCTGGGCGACGTGCAGGCGGCGCGTTTCGACACCGGATTTCTGGAGCGATTGTTGGCGGCCCCGCCGCCGGCGACTTGATTGGGTTGGACTACGGTCTAGGGCAACGAGGGGCAGAGATACGCATGAGCGGAATTCGTTACTCCTTCGGCGCCGACGAGCATGTCTTCGCCGAAATCGATGAGGAAATGTCGCTGGAAGCCTTCTTCAAGGGCATGGCGATCTGCAAGGAACTCGAGAAGCGCCGGCTTCCCGGCGTCTCGGAAATTTGTCCGTCGAATGCGTCCTATCTGGTCCGCTTCGATCCGGATGTGATTCACCCCGACAAGATGATGGCCACCTTGAAGGAGATCGAGGCGCAGGTCGGAGACGCCGAGATCGAACTGCCGACGCGCATTGTCGAAATGCCGGTGCTTTACAACGATCCCTGGACCAAAGAAACGGGAGCGCGGTTCCGCGAGCGCCATCAGGATCCGAACAGCACGGACATCGAATATGCCGCCCGCATCAATGGCTACAAATCGATCGACGATTTTGTCGCCGCACATTCCGGCGCACCGTGGTTCGTGTCCATGGTCGGCTTTGTCGCCGGCCTTCCCTGGCTTTATCAGATTGTCGAACGATCGAAGCAGATCGAGGTGCCGAAATACTTGCGGCCGCGCACCGACACGCCGAAGCTGACCATCGGTCACGGCGGCTGCTTCATGGCGATCTATTCGGTGCGCGGTGCCGGCGGCTATCAGATGCTCGGCATCACACCGGCGCCGATCTACGATCCGGCGCAGAAGCTCGCTTACTTCAAGGACTTCTTGGCCGTGTTCAAGCCCGGCGACATGGTGAAATTCAAGCCCATTACCCGCGAGGAATACGACCGCGACGTGAAAGCGGTCGAGGCCGGCACGTTCAACCTGACGTTCCGGCCGGTCACTTTCTCATTGAAAGATTTTCACAAAGATCCGGGCGGCTACAGCCGGCACCTGGTGGAGGCGCTCTATGGCCATTGAGGTGATCAAGCCGGGTCTTGCGACCACCGTCCAGGATGCCGGCCGGCCCGGTTACTATAATGTCGGCATTCCGCTCTCGGGCGCGCTCGATCAATACGCGTTGCGCGTCGCCAATCTATTGGTCGGCAACGATGAGGGCGCCGCCGTCCTGGAAGCAAGCTTGCTGGCGCCGGAACTTGTCTTTCGCGCACCCGCTATTATCGCAATCACCGGCGCCGAAGCGACGCCGAAGGTCAACGGCGAGGCGCGGCCACGTAACGAGTCGTTCGCGGTCAAGGCGGACGACAAGCTCACCTTCGATTTCATGAAAGCCGGTGCACGCTGTTACGTCGCCGTGGCCGGCGGCATCGAGGTGCCGGTCGTCCTCGGCAGCCGTTCGACCTATGGTCTCGGAGCGCTGGGCGGATTTTCAGGCCGCAAGGTCGCGGCTGGCGATGTGCTGCCGGTCGGCCAGCCGCGCTCGGGTGCGCGCGCCGGCCGCAAGCTCGCGAGCGAACTGACACCGAGCTATCCGAAATCGCTTGAGCTGCGCGTGGTGACGGGTCTCTACTTTCACCGTCTCACTGACGAGGCCGCCAAGAGCTTCTTCGAAGACACTTGGACGGTCGCGCCGGAGGCCGACCGCATCGGCTACCGCTACCGCAAGGGGCGTCCGCTTTCTTTCCGCGAGCGCAAGCAGCCCTTTGGCGCGGGGTCCGATCCGTCCAACATCGTGGATGCCGGTTATCCCTACGGCTCGATCCAGGTGCCGGGCGGTCTCGAGCCGATCATCCTGCACCGCGACGCGGTGTCGGGCGGCGGCTATGCCATGATCGGCACTGTGATCAGTGCCGACATGGATCGTGTCGCGCAAATGCAGCCGAACAATCTCGCCCGCTTTGTTGTGGTCGACATGGCGACCGCGCTCAAAGCGCGTGCCGAGTATAAGGCGCGCGACGCCCGGCTGCGGTCGCTGTTGTCCGCGTAGTTGCCAAGGCGCGGTCCAAGTTGCGCCGCGGTGACTGACGCATCGTACTGACGCACGCTCTCGAGGCGATGGAGGCAGGCATGACCGATTTCAAGTTCGATCCGCGCAGAACCGCGCTCCTCAACATCGACATGCAGAATTGCTTCGTCGAGAATTCGCCGGTCGCGGCGCCGCGCGGCCGCGAGATTGTGCCGCGCATCAACAAGCTTGCCGAAGTTTGCCGCAAACGCGGCGCGCTGGTCATTCACACGCTGCATCTGGTGCGGCCGGACGGCAGCAATACCGGCGTGATGGGCGTGATTATTCCGGCCATCGCCGCCGGCTTGATCAACAAGGGAAACAAGCAGGCGGAGCTGCATCCCGGCATCGTGGTCGGCAAGAACGACATTCTGCTCGAGAAACCCCGCTACGGCGCTTTCCACGGCACTGATCTCGATCTTATTCTGCGTAATCGCGGCATCGACACGGTGATCATCACCGGCATCTGCACCAATGTGTGCTGCGAAACGACGGCGCGCGAAGCCAATATGCGGGACTACAAGGTCTTCTTCATCAGCGACGCCACGGCGACCTTCAACACGCCGGAGGTTTCAGCGGACCAGATTCAACCGGTCGTGCTGGCAACGCTGAAAGCGGCCTTTGCGCAGATCGAAAACACCACCAGCATGATCCGCAAGCTGGAAGAGCATCGGAGCGCATTCGCGGCGTGAGGTCCTTTGGCGGAGCATGATCTTTTCGGAAAACCGGTAGCCACCCCGGATCAAGTCCGGGGCAGGCTTTTTCCGGATCATGCTCTACGGCGCCGGGAAGTGCGCAAGAATCTTGAATTTCAGCCCGTCCGCCTGGGCGAGATAGATGTCGGACAAGAGGTGGCGCGCGTGCATAGTCACCCGGCCGCGGCCGCCCGTGTAGCTGATCCCCTCCGACGCGCGCGAAAGCTCGGCGACGCCGAGCGAGCCCGCGCGGCGCGCGAGTTCCGCATACAGACGAATGCCTTCGTAACACGACTGTCCGATCGTGTTGGGCATCGGCGCTTCGCGGCCGAAAGCGGCATGGTAGCGGTCGAGAAACGCTTGATTTGCCGGCGTATCGAGCACCGCCAGATAGCCGGCGGTGAAGTAGAAGTTTTCGGCGTGACGCGCGCCGATGCCGAACAATGTGTTCTCCTCGCTGGCAACCGACAGGCGCAGCATGTGCCGCGCCAGACCCGCGGACGCGAACGCGCGATTGAAGGTCACGCAATCGGTCCCGACCATGGAGACCAGAACGACATCGGGCTGCGCTTTGCGGATGCGCGCGAGATACATCTCGTGGTCCTCGCACCCGAACGGGACATAGTCGACGCCGACCACTTCGCCGCCGGTTTCCTTGACGTAGCGGCGGGCCGCGCGGTGCGAGACATGCGGCCAGACATAGTCGTTGCCGATCAGATACCAGCGTCGCGCCTGACGGTGGTCGGCGAGCCAGTGGATCGCGGGCTTGAGCTGTCGCGCCGGCGTTTCGCCAACCATGAACAGTCCAGGCGAGCGCTCTCCGCCTTCATAGACCGGCGTGTAAACGTATGGCAGCCGGCCGCGCAAAGCGCGCACCAGGGCAACACGCACGGCGCTGATATGCATGCCGATCACCGCCTCGGCGCGGTTCTCGGCGATCAGGTCGAGAGTGTCCTCGGCCACCAAGTCGGGATCGGCGCCCGCGTCGGTGAACACAAGCTCGATCTCCCGGCCAAGAATGCCGCCGCCGGCATTCACCTCCTGCGACGCCAGCATCGCGCTCGTCTGACACGAAGGGCCCCACAAGCCGGCCGGGCCGCTGAGCGGAATGAGAAAAGCGATGCGCAGGCGATCCGATCGGCTCCGCGCTCCCGTTAGCGAGAGATCGAATTCATCATAGCGCTCGCCGAGCACGCGCGGCGGGAGCGAGCGCGAGCGCAACGCGGTCATTCGCGATGTAACAATCATCGAGCCGCCCTGTCTCCGGCCGCTACCAGATATACAACTGGCGAATGGTGATCTGCTGAGGAAAATGCTAGCAGCTAAGCGCGATCGGTGGAAACGGATTCTCGAAAAAGGGCAATGGCCATGACCCGTAATCGCCCGATTAACGAGCACATTGCTTACCTTTTGGCGCAGGCGACGCGTCAGGTTCACCAGCAACTCGACGAGGAATTCCGCAGCGAGGGCGTGCCGGTCGAGCAATGGCGCATTTTGAAGCTTTTGGTCGAGAAGAACGGCCGCCCGATGAGCGACTTGACCCAGGCTGCGCTTCTTAACCACCCGACGCTGACCAAAATGATCGACCGCATGGTCTCCGATGCATTGGTTTATCGCCGACCCGATCCCAAAGATGGCCGGAAGGTGCTGATTTTCATCTCCGAGCGGGGCCGGGCGCTCAATGACCGGCTCAGCCGCCTCGCCAACCTACACCAAGCCGAAATCGTCGAGGGCTATGGCGATCGCGAGACCGAAGAGCTTAAGCGGCTGTTGTCCGAACTGATCCACCGCACCGCGCAATAGGCGCACCGCGTTTCGGCAGTCACGCGCAGCGACGGCGCGCGCCGCCGGTCATCCGCTCGCTTCTCATCCGCTTGCCGTCAAATAAGGAACCCGGCGCTCGCACTGCGCTCGGGGCCTATTGACAGCCGAAAAGAGATACTTCACTTTTCAAATAGTTTTCGGTGTGTAGACCACGAGGTGGGGGCCATGGTCATCCTCGGATGGGTGCTAGCCATCGCCGTCGCGGTCGTGGTGATCGCGATTGCGGTCCTGTTTCTCAACCGTTTCTATCGCAAGTCGACGCGCGACATCGCCCTGGTGCGGACCGGTTTCGGCGGCCAGCGCATACTCATCTCCGGCGGCTGCCTCGCGCTTCCTTTTCTGCACAAGGTCGAAGAGATCAACATGCGCACGTTGCGCATCGAGGTCCGTCGCGCCGGCGACAAATCGGTGATCACCGAAGATCGCATGCGGGTCGATGTCGAGCTTGAGTTTTACGTGCGGGTCATCCCGACAGCCGAAGGCATTGCCACGGCCGCGCAAGCGCTTGGCGCCAAGTCTTTCACGGTCGACGGCATTCGCAATCTGCTCGAAGGCCGTTTCGTCGACGCCGTGCAGGCGGTGGCGGCGCGGCATACCATGGACAGCCTGCACGAGGGCCGCGCGGAGTTTGTCTCGAATATCTCCGATCTGTTGCGCGACAATCTCAAGCAGAACGGCATTCTGCTCAACTCGGTATCGCTGACGCGGCTCGACCAGTCGGCTTTTTCGTCTTTCGATGAGAACAACGCGTTCAACGCGGTCGGGCTGCGCAAGCTCGCGGAGATCATCGCCGTCAACCGCAAGAAGCGCGCGGAAATCGAGGCGGATGCCGAGATTTCGGTGCGGCAAACCCAGCTCGAGGCCACCAAGCAGCGGCTCATCCTGACCCAACAGGAAGAAGAAGCGCAGATCAACCAGCATCTCGAGATCGAAAAGATCCGGGCGGCGAGCGACGCGGAAGCGGCCAAGGCGCGCGAGGCGGCAATGATCGCCTCCGAAGAAGCGCGCATCGAACGCGAGCGGCAGACCAGGGCCACCGAGGTCGCCAAGCAAAGCCAACTGCGCAAGCTCGAAGTCGAGTCGCAACTCGGCCTCGAGATGAAGAAGGTGGACAGCGCGATTCAACTCGCCGCCAAGCACGTCGAAGAAGCGAAGTCGCGCGCCCAGGCGGAATTGGCCCGCACCGAGGTGGTGCTGGCGGAAGAGCATGTGCAGACCGAGCGCGACCGCGCGGTCGCCGACCGCTCGCACGAGATTGCGCTCAAGCGCGTCAACGAGCAGGGCGCGGTCGAGCAGGCCAAGGCGGAGACCGAGGCGGGTGTGCTGCTGCGGCGCATCCGCGCCGAGGCCGAGGCGGTGCGCACCAAGGCGGAAGCCGAGCGTTTGCGTCTGCTCGCCCAGTCCGAAGGCGAACGCGCCGTCATCGAGGCGGAGAACTCACAGACCGATGCGCTGATCCGCATGAAGCTCGAGCAATATCGGCTCGACCGGCTGCCCGAGATCGTCTCGCAGATGATGAAGCCGGCCGAGAAGATCGAACTCGATCCGCATTCATCAGCTCAATGGCTTCGGCGGCAGCGCTTCCGGGCCGTCCGGCGGCGACGGCGCGCAGAAGACCCCCATCAATCAGGTGATGGACAGCATTCTCGGCATGGCGCTGCAGCTTCCGGCGCTGCGCAGCATCGGCGATTCGATCGGGCTGGACTTCGCTTCCGCCGTCGCGCCGTCCGGCACCGCCGTTGTCGAAGAAAAGATCGGACAAAAGAAAACTCGCGACGCTGAACGTAGCGAAAAGTGACTGCACAGGTTTCCCTAAATCAGAGAACCCGAAGGAAACACTCTCATGATCTCCCGCAGGACCTTGCTCAATACCGCTGGCGCGACCGCAGTGTTGGCTGGCGTGCCGCTCTTCCGCGTCCATGCGGAGGATGCGCCGATCAAGCTCGGCTGCATCGAGGACAATTCCGGCGTGCTCGACATTTACGGCAAGCCGATCGTGATGGCGAATGCGCTCGCCGTCGAAGAAATCAACGCCGCCGGCGGTCTGCTCGGGCGCAAGATCGAGCTCAAGCAATACGACAGCCAGTCGGATATCGCGCTCTACACCAAATACGCTCAGCAGCTCGTGCGTGAGGACAAGGTCGATGCGGCGCACGCCGGCATCACCTCGGCGTCCCGCGAAGCGATCCGGCAGACGTTCCGCCGCGGCAACACGCTGTATTTCTACAATATCCTCTATGAGGGCGGCGTGTGCGACCGCAATTGCTTCGTCACCGGCACGACGCCGGCGCAAGCGGTCGAGCCGATCATCGACTATGCAATGAAGAAGTGGGGCAACAAGGTCTACGTGCTGGCCGCCGACTACAACTACGGCCAGATCACCGCCAAATGGGTGGCGCACTACGTCGAGCAGCGCAAGGGCAACATCCTTGCCACCAACTTCTTCCCGCTCGATGTCTCGGACTTCGGCTCGACCATCGCCAAGATCCAGGATGCCGCGCCGAACTTCGTCGTCGCCGCGCTGGTCGGCGGCGCCCACATGTCATTCTTCCGGCAATGGGCGGCGTCGGGCATGAACAAGAAGATCCCGCTGACCTCGACCACCTTCGGCGTCGGCAACGAGCATCTGGCGCTGTCGCCGGCCGAAGGCGACGGCATTCTGATCGCCGGCAACTACAGCCCCGAGCTCGATACGCCCGCCAATAAGAAGTTCCTGGCGGCGTGGGCCAAGAAGTACGGCGACGCCAAGGTCGTGCACGAACTGGCGGTGTCGCAATACCAGGGCATCATGTTGTGGGCGGAAGCGGTACGCAAAGCCGGCACGCTCGACCGCGACGCGTTGATCAAGACGCTGGAGACCGGATTGAAGATCGAAGGTCCGGCCGGAACCGTCGCCGTCGATCCGAAGACCCACCATTGCGCGCTCGACATCCATCTGATGGTGGTCAAGGACCAGAAACTCACCATCATGGACACCGCGCCGCAACGGCCGCCGGCGGACACGGCGCAGTATTGCGATCTGCAGAAGAACCCGGACGACAACAAGCAATACGAGGTCAAGATCTAAGCGAGAGCATGATCCGGAAAAGTGGATCCCGGTTTTCCGAGTGGATCATGCTCCACCGAAAATAAGAGCATGATCCGGGAAAAGGCGGTAGCCGTTTTTCCGAGAAGGTCGTGCTCCGCTCTAACGATCGGCCGAGCGATCGGCCGGTCGTCGCCAACGGACCCGTGGAATGGATTACGCGGCGATCGTCGTTCTTGAGATCCTCTACATGATCGCCTTTCTCGCCCTGATCAGCGCGGGATTGGCGATCGTGTTTGGGATGATGCGCGTCATCAACCTGGCGCACGGCGAGTTCGTGATGCTCGGCGGTTACGCGACCATCGCCGCGGCCAAGGCCGGCATCAACGTCTACTTCGCCATGCTGGTGATCGCCCCGATCGTGGTCGGCATCATCGGGCTGATCGTGGAGCGGCTGATCGTGCGTTTCCTTTATGGACGCATGATCGACATCATGCTGGCGACGTGGGGCTTGAGTTTGCTCCTGATCGGGCTCGTGACGCTGATCTTCGGCAACACTCCGGTCAGCGTGCCGACGCCGATTCCCGGCTATCAGATCGGCCATTATCAGATGGGCGGCTATAATCTGTTCGTCATCGCGGTCGCCGTCGTGCTGATGTGCGCGATGTGGTTTGCGTTACGCTACACCCGCGTCGGGCTGATCGCGCGCGGCACCATGCAGGGCAGGGATGTGGTCGCTTCCCTTGGCTACAATCCAAGCACGATCTTCATGCTGACCTTCACGGTCGGCGCGGCTTTGTCCGGCCTCGCCGGCGGCGTGATGGCCCCGCTCACCGGGCTTCTGCCTTCGATCGGCGGCGCCTACATCGCCAAGGCGTTTATCACCGTGATCACCGGCGGCGCCGCCGTGATCGCCGGGACGCTCTCCACCGCCGGGCTGTTCGGCACCGTCGATCAATTGGTGTCGTTCGCGTCGACGCCTGTGCTTGGTGAAATCGCCATGCTGGCGCTCGCCCTCGTCCTCTTGCGGCTGATGCCGCAAGGCGTGACCGGGCAGTTCTTCCGTAACTCGACATGACCGGCGCGGCGTTCGGCATCGGGCGAATCCACTGGAACTGGCTTGCCGCGCTTGCCGTGCTGCTCGCGGCTTTGCCGCTGGTGAGCGAAACCAACACGCCGACCTTGCTGGCGGTCTGGGCGTTGTTCGCATTGTCGCTCGCCTTGATGTGGGGCTTTGCCGGCATTCTCAGCTTCGGCCACGCCGCCTATTTCGGGCTTGGCGCCTACACCTACGCAATCGCCTCCTTCAATATCGGCGAGAGCACCGTACCGGTGCTGCTGGCGCTGATCGTGCCGGCGCTGGTTGCAGCCATCATCGGCGCGATGATGTTTTATGGTCGCATCAGCGATGTCTATCTCGGCGTGATGACGCTGGTCGTCACGTTGATCCTGAATCGCTTCATGAACGCCACCGCCGGCGACGCCTACAAGATCGGCAACGCGCGGCTCGGCGGCTTCAACGGCATACCGGCCTTTCCGACATTGAACGTGCCCGGCCAGCCGAACATGGAGATCTACGGCACCACCTACTATTACGTCGTGATCGCTTGCCTGCTCATCGCCTATCTGATCTCGCGCTGGATTCTGTCGAGCGCCTTCGGCCGCACGCTGATCGGCATCCGCGAGAACGAAGTGCGGATGGAGCTGCTCGGCTACAATGTTCCGGCCTATAAGACCGCGATCTTCTCGGTCTGCGGCGCGATGGCCGGACTCGCCGGCTGTCTGTTCGCCAACTGGGCCGAGATCGTCACCCCGAGCGTGTTCAGCCTCGGCACCACCGCCGAGGTGCTGATCTGGGTCATCGTCGGCGGGCTTGGCACGCTGATCGGGCCGATGATCGCCGCGGTCGCGCTCGGCTCATTGAAGCTCGAGCTCGGTCACCAGACCACGGTCGACAATTCGTTGGTCCTGGGCGCGATCCTCATCCTGGTCGTGCTCTTGATCCCGCGCGGATTTGCGCCGAGCTTCGTCGCCTGGCGCCGGCGCTTTGCACAATCGCAAGTCCATCGCCGGCTGGCGCGCAGCACGCGCCGCCGCCGCATCGCGCTGCAGGAAGCCAAACAGTGAGCGAGCCGGTCGTCGAGACCCAGGAGCTGGCGGTGCGCTTTGGCGGCGTGCTCGCGGTCGATCACGTCAATTTCGTGCTGCGCGAACGCGAGTTGCGTTGCCTGATCGGCCCGAACGGGGCGGGCAAGAGCACGTTCTTCAAATCCATCACCGGCCAAATCCGCGGCGCCAATGCCAGCGGCCGGGTGCTGATCCGCGGCCAGGAAACCACCGGCTGGTCGACGCACAATATCGTGCGGCTCGGCATCGGCATCAAAACCCAGGTGCCATCGGTGATGAACGGGCTCACCGTCGCGGAAAATTTGTGGCTTTCCGCGCGCCGGACCGCGGGGCATGATGGCGCCGACGCCGTCGTCGAAGAGACCTTGAGTGAACTCGAACTGGGCGGCATCGCACGCCGGCTGGTCGGCGAACTCGCCCATGGTCAACGGCAGCTTGTCGAGATCGGCACCGTGCTCGCCAACAAGCCGTGGCTCGTTCTGCTCGATGAGCCCGCCGCCGGCCTTACCAACGTGGAGACCGAGCGATTGATCGCGATCATCAAGCGCATCAATCAGACGGCCACGCTGATTGTGGTCGATCACGATATGCACTTTGTGCGGACGCTCAACTCCTTGATCACGGTCTTTCATCAGGGCGCGATCCTGCTTGAAGGTCACGCCGAAAAAGTACTCACCGATCCGAGTGTGCGGGAAGTCTATCTGGGGAACCGCGCATGAGTATTCGCGAAGCTGGCGAGTCCGAGATCGGACGAGAATTCGGCCGAGGGCGTCGCCGAGCCGAACGGTCTCGTCCTCGACGTCGTCGATCTGCAAGCCGGCTATGGCGAACTGCCGGTGCTGCATGGCGTCTCGCTGCAGCTCTGGGAAGGCGAAGCGATCGGAATCGTCGGCCACAACGGCATGGGCAAAACCACGCTCATGAAGGCCATTATGGGCTTGTTGCCGGCCCGCGGCGGCAAGATCGTGGTCGACGGGGTGGACGTGACCGGCTGGGCGGCGCATGAGCGCAGCCGCCTCGGCATCGCTTACGTGCCGCAAGGCCGTGGCATCCTTCCGGGCCTGAGCGCGCACGAAAATCTTCGCCTGGCGTGGACGCCGGATTCCGGTGAGACCGAGGAGCGTGCGATCGAGCGGGTGCTCGCGCTCTTTCCCCGACTGACCCGGCTTCTGGAGCGCCGGGGCGGCGCGCTGTCCGGAGGTGAGCAGCAGATCCTGGCGCTGGCGCGGGCGCTCGTGCCGCTGCCGTGGCTTCTGCTTCTTGACGAGCCGTCGGAAGGAATTCAGCCGTCGATCGTTCAGGAGATCGGCGACCTATTGGCAAGCTTGCGCGAGAAACATCGCCTCTCGATGCTGATCGTCGAGCAGAATCTCGAGCTCGTGCTCGATGTCGCAAGCCGCATTGTGCTGGTCGAGCGCGGCCGCATCACCCGCGAACTCGACGTCGGCGCCGTGCAAGGCGGTGCGATTGCCGAGCTGGTCGGTCTCGGCGGCGCGCGCAGCACGTACGCGGGTACCGGCGGCGGCGCTGCCGCGCGGCCTCGTCCCCAGCTCGACGGTCGCATCTTCGGCGAACGGCTCTGCGCGCGCGCCGGCCAATGGCGGCGCAGCCGCGGCAGCCGCCGCCGTTCGCCCATCCTCCGTCTCTTCAAGTTCCGCCCGCAACGGGCGATCGCGAATTGCGGCGCCGGCGATGCCGGCCGCCGCCACACCATTGGGGGGTCCCATGTCGACCGTCAGACGGCCAACGCTCGAACAGATGCACGACATCGTCGATTCGCTGCATCTGAGCATGTCGCAAGGCGAAGTGGCCGAGTACATGGAGGTTCTGGAAGGCACCTTCCAAGCCTACGACCGCGTCAATCAGCTGCCCGACTATTTGCCGCCGGTGCGCTATCCACGCACGCCCGGCTATCGCCCGGGTGCCAACGAGAATCCGCTCAATGCCTGGGCGGTGAAGACGGAAGTGCGCGGCGCCGCGCACGGTCCGCTGTCCGGCAAGCGCGTCGTGCTCAAGGACAATATTTGTCTTGCCGGCGTGCCGATGATGAACGGCGCCTCCACGCTCGAAGGCTATGTGCCGGATATCGACGCCACGGTCGTGACCCGCATTCTCGATGCCGGCGGCACCATCGTCGGCAAGGCGCATTGCGAGTATTTTTGTTTGTCCGGCGGCAGCCACACCTCGGCGCTCGGGCCGGTGCACAATCCATTCAAGCACGGCTATTCGGCAGGCGGCTCGTCGTCGGGCTGCGGCGCCCTCGTCGGCTCCGGCGAAGTCGAAATGGCGATCGGCGGCGATCAGGGCGGTTCGATCCGGATGCCGGCGTCGTACTCCGGCTGCTACGGCATGAAGGCGACGCACGGTCTTGTGCCCTATACCGGCGTCATGCCGATCGAGGCGACCATCGATCATGCCGGCCCGATGACGGCGACGGTCGCCGACAACGCGCTGCTCCTGGAAGTGATTGCCGGCGTCGACGGGCTCGATCCGCGCCAGTACGACGTGCAAGTCGAGAAATACAGCTACACCACCGGGATCGGCCGCGGCGTCTCCGGCATGCGCATCGGCCTGGTGACGGAAGGATTTGGCTGGCCGGCCAGCGAGCCGGATGTCGATGCGAAAGTGCGCGAGGCGGCGGAGCGCCTGCGCAGCGCCGGTGCCATCGTCGAGCCGGTTTCCATTCCCATGCACCTCGACGGCGCCGCCATTTGGACGCCGATCGCGCTCGAGGGGCTTGTCGCGCAAATGATGCACGGCAACGGCATGGGGTTTAACTGGAAGGGACTCTACACCACGAGCCTGCTTGATGCCCATGCGAACTGGCGGGCGCGCGCCGATGAGCTTTCGCGCACGCTGAAAATCTCCATGCTGGCCGGCGAGTATTTCATCAAGCATCACCGCGGCCACTTCTACGCCAAGGCGCAGAATCTCGGGCGGTTGCTGCGCAAGACTTACGACGAGGCGCTCGCCCGCTACGATCTCTTGATGATGCCGACGCTGCCCATGAAGGCGACGCCGCTGCCGCCCAACAATGCCCCGCTCGCGCTGTGGTGCCAGCGCGGCTTTGAAATGCTGCCGAACACCTGCCCGTTCGATGTGACCGGACATCCGGCGATGAATATCCCGTGCGGCATGAGCGACGGCTTGCCGATCGGCATGATGCTGGTCGGCAAGCACTACGCCGAGACCACGATCTATCGCGCGGCCCACGCCTTCGAACAGCTTGGGGATTGGCGGAATTTCTGATCGGCAATCGGTCTGCAACATGGACGGCTGCACCCGGTGAGCATCCATAACCCGTTCAGCTCGGATTTCCTGCGCAGCCGCGGCGACGATCACTTGCGGCCGCAGGGGCCGTTGTCCTACGTCGCCGGCACGAGCGACGATCCGCTCAAATACATGACCATTTCGCAATTGCTGGATCGGGCTTGCGCGAGGCACGGCGGTCGAACCGCCGCCATCTTCGCAGAGAATAAGCTATCGCTGTCTTGGTACGATTTGCGCGAGCGCTCGAACGATGTTGCAGCGGGTCTGCTCGCGCTCGGCATCGGACGCGGCGATCGCGTCGGCATCTGGGCGCCCAATCGCGCCGAATGGCTTTACACCCAATTCGGCACCGCGCGCATCGGCGCCATTCTGGTCAACATCAATCCGGCCTATCGCTCGTCCGAGCTGGAATACGCGCTCAACAAAGTCGGTTGCAAAGCGCTGATCATGGCGCGCCGCCATCGCTCCAGCGACTATGTCGAGATGCTGCGCACCGTGGCGCCGGAGGTCGACCGCGAGGCAAACCTCCTGCAAGCGGCGAAACTGCCGAAGCTCAAGCACGTCGTTGTGCTCGACGATGGACCGCATCCCCGCGGCGCCCGCTTATTCTCGCAGTTGATGTCGCTTGCCGGTCCGGGCCATCGCGGCCGGCTGGATGGACTTTCCGCCGCACTCGATCCGGACGACGCCATCAACATCCAGTTCACCAGCGGCACGACCGGGTCGCCCAAAGGGGCGACGCTCACCCATTTCAACATCGTCAACAATGCGCGCTACGCGGCGAAGGCGATGGCGCTCTCCGCCGAGGATCGTCTGTGCATTCCGGTGCCGCTCTATCATTGTTTCGGCATGGTGCTGGGCGTGCTCACCTGCACCGCGGTCGGCGCCGGCATGGTCTTCCCCGGCGAGGGTTTCGATGCCGAGGCGACGCTCGCGGCGGTCGCGCGCTACAAATGCACAGCTTTGCACGGCGTCCCGACGATGTTCATCGCCCAGCTCGAGCATGCCGAACTTCGCGAACTACGACACATCGACGCTGCGGACCGGCATCATGGCGGGCGCGCCGTGCCCGATCGACACCATGCGCGCGGTCATCGACCGCATGCACATGCGCGAAGTCACGATCGGCTACGGCATGACCGAAACAAGCCCGCTGTCCTTCCAATCGCGCACCGACGATCCGATCGATCGGCGCGTCTCCACGGTCGGGCGCATCCTTCCCCATGTCGAGGTCAAGATTGTCGATGCGAACGGCAAGGTCGCGCGGCTCGGCGAGTCGGGCGAATTGTGCACGCGCGGCTACGGCGTCATGCGTGGCTATTGGGACGATCCCGAGCGCAGTGCGGAGGCGATCGACGCAGCGGGCTGGATGCATTCGGGCGATCTCGCGACCATCGACGAGCAGGGCTATTGCACCATCGTCGGGCGGCTCAAGGACATGCTCATCCGCGGCGGCGAGAATATTTATCCGCGCGAGATCGAGGAGTTTTTGCTGCGCCACCCGAAGGTGCAATCCGCGCAGGTCTTTGGCGTTCCTGATCATCGCCTGGGCGAAGAAGTCTGCGCCTTCATCGTGCTCAAGCCCAACCAGTCGGCGACGGCGGAGGAAATTCAAACATTCTGCCGCGGCCAGATTTCGCATCACAAAGTGCCGCGCTACATTCGCTTCGTGCCGGAATTTCCGATGACGGCAACCGGCAAGCCGCAAAAATACGTCATGCGCGAGCAGATCGTCAGCGAATTGGCGGCGGCCGCTTCCGGCAAGCTCGCCTGATCGGCGCTGTCGCGTCATCTGTCATGGAACTGCAGCGGCTAGCGCCTTAGGAAGGTCGACACGCCTTCGCGGAAACGGCGGTGGCGGCGGGCGCGAATAAACCCGGCGCGAAAAGAACAGTGGAGAGAAGGAGACTTTCTCTCCTGGCTATGAGCACGCCGAAGCTGTGTCAAACCTGTTTACCAACTCGGCCTACATAGATATTCGTAATGTAGGTGCTAGTCTTTCCAGTTTAAATTGCCTCACCTGGGCAGCGAGCTCGACGGGCATTTGGTCCAAGCATCAGCTTCAAAAAGCTCCAAGAAACCACGCCGTCCGCCAGTTTTTCTGGATTCGCATAATAACAGATTACGGAACAAGAGCCGCGCGAGCCTAGGACGCTGCAGGCTGTTGTTTCGGGACACAGCGTGGTTCCCGCGGTTTTTGAGAAAGAGTACCTGCTCGGGCGCCGATGATGTCGCCTACTCTAGGTCGTCAATTGCCGCCTTCTCACCGTTCCGGCACCTTCTTTGTTTGCAGGAATCAGTGAATGGCAACCTCAAACTAAGCGCAAACAAGGTTTGTGTGTATTGCGCGCGTGTTAACTCGCTTGAGCTTTCGGTGCTGTGGCTCCGGCATGTAGCTGACCTCATTGGTGCCGGAAACCGACCAGCGCGATCATGGCGTAGCAGTCGGGACGGCGGAGCACTTTGTCATCCGAGTAGATGGACGAGTAAAATCGCACCATCGACGTTTCTTGGATGCTCTTAGAGAAGGCTTGCAGCTTCGGGATCAGTTTCCGCAGCACGACGTGAAAGTTCCGTCGATGCGGGTGGACGGTCAGCAAGGACCTGCTTTTCACTGATTCGGTGCGAGCTGCTGGGCCGCGTTAACGCGCTTTGCTGTCGTTCCTCGCGCGCGGGAGGCGGAGCCGAGCGCGGCGCCCCTGGCGGCTGCGGTGGACTGTTCTGTTTTGACAAATCGGTGGCGGGGCGTCGGCGTCAGCGGTGAGCTACCGGGTAGGCTCGAGCAACAGGCTGATCGACCGATTGGTGGTCCGCAGCGCCGCGCAACTCGGCTTCAGCCGACTGCAGCGACAAGATTTCGCAAATGCCAGACATTATGTCAGTCGTTGGTCGACGTCTTTGTTTCGATTACAAACCGCCTTGGGGCGTGGAGGCCGATTGCTGACGGCTTGCGGCAGTTCGATTGGGTGGAACGACTGGAAAAAAACAGCGAAGTAATTAGGCAAGAACTCGTTGCTTTGCTTTACGAACAAAAGCATTTGCCCAATATTCAAGAAATATCGCCGAGACAGACGAACCTCAGCCGGAATGACGGTTGGAAATCATATTTTTTCTTCGTCCTCGGTCACCGGATCGACGAGAGCTACGCCCGTTGCCCAGAGACGGGTAAACTGCTCAATTCCATTCCTGGTCTGTCGCTTGCGTTCTTTTCGGTACTTGCGCCTGGAATGCACATCAAGACCCATCGTGGGAGTTACAACGGTGTAGTCAGGTGTCATCTTGGATTGATCGTGCCGGAGCCGCGGACGGATGTCCGTATGAGGGTCGGTGACAAGATGATTTATTGGGAGGAAGGTAAGTGCG
Source organism: uncultured Alphaproteobacteria bacterium (assembly GCA_963845075.1). Classification (GTDB taxonomy): domain Bacteria; phylum Pseudomonadota; class Alphaproteobacteria; order Rhizobiales; family Xanthobacteraceae; genus BOG-931. The sequence goes on from CAWJRE010000061.1 coordinate 32,143, forward strand.
TAATTTTTGACGACACGCACAAGCACGAGGTGTGGAATGACACCAATGGCATCCGTGTCGTGCTGCTATTCGACGTATACCGGCCCCTTCCGGGATGGCTGACGCTTGTGAATAAGACGGTGCTCAATTTGGCTTATTATTTGCCTGAAGTCCGACGGGCGGTGCGGAGCCAGCGGGAGTGGGAAGCGCGATCCTCGGCACTGACCAGCCCCTCATTAAATAGAGAGCAGGCTGCAGCGCCGTTGACCGGCTCGCGAAGTCGCGGGTCCCTGATTTTTCTCGTAGCCCGTGTGTTCCGCTTCATCGATCAGATAGAGTTCGATTGCCCGCTGTTTGACAACAACCCTTTCAAGGTGCTGTATTCGATGAGCTCTTTGTCGCCTGCTGGGACGGCGGTAGTACTCGGCCTACGTCCGGCCAAGTGATCACGTATCGCTTTGACCACCACCGCCTCAACGTCCGGCGCACTGACGCGAAATCCCTTTGCTTGCTCCTCGCTCCGGTTTCTGCAGGATGGAGTGCGATACAGGCGCTCTTCGAAGCTGCTGTTGATCTCGAGGATGATTTGAGTGGTACTAACGCACCGAACTTCCATCTTGAGCGGGCGTCCCGACTACGCGATCACGTTTGCAATCCCCAAGGATCACCCTCGTCGGATTTGCTTGGATTTCTGTAAGCGCAATCAAACTATGACTTTTACGCTCATTGGTACTTGCGGGTGGAATTCAAGCCAAAGCACCCGCGCTACACCGAGTGCATCAATTCCTCTACCTCGCCACCACGCCGTCTCGTCACCGCAGCGGTGGACTTCCCGATGATGCCCACGGCAGAGCGGAACGACGAACTCATCACTCACCTTGCGGGACAACGCACGGCTTTGTGCGAAACGAAGATGATGGGGATCCGAGGGGCGGCGCCCACAAACAAGACAGGGCTTCTGGGCGATTGAGCGGACGTGCTCTCGATCGCGCACTCGACGCGGTTCGGGGAGGCTGAGCTCGTTCTTGTCGATCGCAGTTCTTGTCTCAGCTTGGCTTGACGGGCCCCGGACCGAGATATGCATTTGCGCTTCTTGGACGGGCGACATTTCGAGTTTGGCCAGCTTTGCTGCGAATAGCGCTTCCACCTGTGCCGCGTCGGATGCTCGTAGCCGGTTCTTTTCGGCCAGATTTTGGTGCGCCCACTTAGCGGCATCCTCGCCAGAGCTGAGTTCTTTGAGCTCTGCAAGGAGCCGCTCGCGGAGTTTCGCGGAGGCGTGTAGTCCCAGTGTCAGAGTTGCGGACGGCGGCTTGGGTTTTCCCGGCCCGTTTGGCCTCGTTTCCGCCGGAGAGGGGTGGGGAGGAGCATTCAATCCGCCACCGCCATTAGCAATGATGGGCTCGGCACCGGTGTCACTTGTGGAACTCTGCAGATCAGGCGCATCAAGATCATCCTCGCCGGCAATTCCGACCAGCGCAAAAAGCGCGTACCTTCGGGCGTAGGTGAGTGCGGCCCCCATGCGACGCGGGGAGGCAATTTCACTGACCGGGCACACAGGCCAGTCGGAGGCAATCCACTCTCCCGATGCGTGCGCCAATACTGTCGTGAGATTGACGAACCCAGCCGGTTGATCAATTGACGTGATCTGCACGGTCGCAATCTCGTGCTCACCTAGGACTTTGCGGACGATCTCGAGGCCGCTGGAAAGCGGCGCGTAGCGAAATGTCTGCTCTCGTCCGTGCCTGCCCTCTTCCCGGATCGTCGCGACGAGTGACTTTTCGGGATTAACGAGGTGGATCTGGGCCTCTGGCCAAGGCGGCAGCTAGAGCGCCAATCAACGCACTCGCCCGCTGCATGCATCGCCCTCCGCTTCGAGGAGATCGAAGCTGATAGCGCCAGATCGCGAGCGTTTGGCCGAACGCCATGCCCGAACGCCTGTTGAGCATCCTCGGGCATAAGGCACTTGAGCTCAGCCTTAGCCCGCTCATGCTTTTGGTGCGCATCGCGCGTCGTGGCAAATAAGGCGGCGAACTCCGCCCAGGCATTGGACGTGCTCATATCGACGATGCGGACAGCCTCAATGCGCGGCTTCGGCGGGTCTACGCCGAAGAGGGTAGGGGGCTCACCGCTCTCGACACAGCGCCAGAACTTCCGCTCAGCAGTGACGATCGAGATGCTGGTAAAGCGGATCCGCCGGGATCTCGATCTCAACCCACTTGCCTCCGCCGGTAATCACCGAAAGAACCGCAGCCCTTCCCGCGACAACCCAAAGGTTATGCTGGAGCTGGGGCGCATATTTTTCGACCGCCGCTTCTTCCGAGAATGACCACGGCAACATAAACTTCGCCTCAAAAACGGCGCCGGTGGCTTCGACTCGGCCGTCGAGCGTCGCTCCCATCCAATGCAGAGCGGGGTGGCGGACATGCCTTTGGACATCGACGACCTGATGACCGCTATTGGTCTCGAACCAACGCCGAATTCAGGTCTTCGGTGACCTTACCGAGCTGGACGGGGAAATTGCCCGAGAAATCCGCCGGCTCGACTTCCCGCGCTTCACACGCCAGAGTCTGTGAAGGGCCGTTTGGTCAGTCCCCATGATAATCAGGGAGTCGGATCCGCCGATGAAATCTTGGCGGCCCGAATTGAGACCTTTTGATATTTCGCTCATTTATTTTCTCCGGTGGCCTAAGTGGTACCGTCGGTCGCTCGAATCGAAAGTATGTACGAAATCGTAATATATCATGAAAATATGCGTTTTCAACTGAAATGTAAAGAACGACTGTTGTTGCCATTCAATGTCGGATGGGCCGCGCAGCTCTGAATTGGAGCATTCGCGATCTCGCCCGAGCATCAAAAGTGTCAATTGACACTGTCGCAAGGTTCGAACGTGGGGATGAACTGAAGGAAAGGACGGTAGACGCAATCAGTTACGCGCTAGAAGCCGCCGGCGTCGAGTTCATCGACGAGAACGGCGGTGGTCCCGGTGTGCGGTTGCGAAAGCGCCAGCAGAAAAAGGGCTAGGACCGCCCGATCACGTTGCCAATGGCTTCGTTGGTAAAATGCCCTTGTTCCAGTGGGTTTTGATTGCCGAGTGGGGCACCCAACCCGGGAGCGCCGCCATGCATGTGGCGGCACTTTTTGCCGCAAACCGTCGGCGCCATGCATGGTCTGCCCGATCGTGTTTCGGCCATGACAACGAATTTCGCAACGGCCTCTGAGGAGGCAAAGCGGTGCCGCGACTTTGCCGCAGCATCTGGTGCCGGCAAGATAAGCTCAATCCAAACCTAACACCGCATGCGTCTCCGCTACTAAAAGCCCCTAAAATACCGATTGAAGGCTAACCCCTCGATCAACTTGCTGAAATTTCCAGTGTTTGTCTTGTTCCAGCTAAAATTCGAGTGACTGCCACCATAGGCCAAGGCCTGACACAAAGCATCGACCTGGTCATCATGTTTGGCGCTCGGAACGGAAAGGAGCTCTTCAAGAAAATCGGCGAGCCAGATCGCCTGCCGCGGCAACACTACCTGATGCTGCTCGAATTTTAGCAACTGTGCCTGCATCCGCGTCACCTTATCAGCCTGCGGCCGTTTCACAAGTGTGGGAAGACGGGCGCGTTCGAGCTCCTTGGCAAGCAAGTTGCCCACTCCAGATTCTTCAATCACAATCCGATCTGGCTTATGCTTTTCAGCCAGCGATTTAGCCAGCGGGACGAGATCGGGGAAGTCCAAGCGGTCGCGGGTAACATCGAGAATATAGAATTTGTTTTCATGCCGCATCACCGTAACGCAAGCCGAATAGTCGTTTTTGCCTCCGGATTTTATCGCTGTGTCCCAACTCTGGACCACCACTGAAGACGATGTGCGGACTGGCGGCGCGTCGTACCATTGTATTCTATCACGTTTAAAGATTAGGCCGTCCGGCGGCAACGGCCTTTGTTGGTAGTCCGCAGCGAAACGGACTGAACCAACTTGCGATTTAAGGTCCTGCAGGACGGCTAAAGACTCACGCTCTGGATGAAGAGCCTCGCCGGCAAGACGTTGATGGAAGCTGCCTTCTCCGACCTGAATTCTCTCATCCTGTTCCGCAATGGCCGCCAGGCTGAAGAGCCGCCAATTATGGTTCGGAACGCGCAGCAAACTGCCGCAAGGATCGTCCGCATGCAGGCGATGCATCGCGACGATGATCGCGCCATTGGCCTTATCGTCGAGCCGGGTGAAAGTGCTGCGGACCAGTTCGTTAACGCGTTCGCGCTTGATGTCCGAAAAGGCGTCGGCGGCATTTAAGGGGTCGTCGAAAATCAGATAATGCGCACCGCGGCCGGTCAGGCTTCCACCGAGTGACGCTGCCAGGCGGAAGCCGCCCTTCGTTGTCTGTATTTCATTTTCCGTATTCTTCATCCGCGAAGGTTGGGTGTGCGGAAAGATTGCCTTGTACCAAGCCGAGCTTATGATTCGCCGGAAGTCGTTCGAAAGCTTGACCGCTAAGTCCATGCTGTGTGAGATCACGAACACCCGTCGCGTCGGATCGCGTCCAAGGATATACGCCGGAAGCGCAATCGAAACGAAAATCGACTTTGCATAGCGAGGCGGCAAGTTAATGATGAGCCTAGCGGCAACGACCTTCAAGCACGCCAACCAGCTGAAAAGCCAGCGCCTCTAGATGGAAGTTATGAAGTAATGCTTCGTCGCCATTGAGCTCTGCCATACACAGCATGGCGAAGCAGTAAAAATCACGGCGACAGGCTTCGATCAGTGCCGGATAGATATGATTTGTCGAGGGTGTCAGCACTAAATCAGGTTTGATTGGTGTGATAAGACCGCGATTACGCTTCATGATTTCGCTCCTTTGTTTGCTTTTTCGCGTTCGAAGTACTTTTTGATGATGTCGAGCGCAGTTTCGGTTGAGACCGGGAACTTATTGGATGCAAGGCGTTCCTCCACGCTTTCCTGCGCCAGCAAAAAATTCATTGATTTGATATCTCCTGAGGAGGCTTTTTCGCCAATACGCTCAAACGCAACTCGCCGAAGCGATTTGCGCGATCCGCCGGCTTTATCGCTTGCAAGTCTCCGGTCTAGAGTTTCTTGCGCTATCGATCCTTTCTTGCGGCTGCTCGCCTTTGGCCGCCCTTTGGGATTTCCGCTTTGCTTCGGTTTGAACTGGGTCCAACGAGGGGGCCGACCATAACCGACGCCGTACTCCGCGGATGGCGGCATTTTGTTTGATGCCTCAGCGTTCGCTGGCGAGCGCCGCGGTATGCGGCGCCTTCCAATTGCAACGCTCTTTCGGGTTTCAATATCGGATGGCTTTGCCATCGGTGAAGGCTCCTCTTGTTAGGCGCGTGCCCGTCCGCGTGCGCGCGGTTGCGTTTGGGCCAAAGCGGAAGAAAGAGCGTAAATGGAAGTCGCCAATTCAATCAGCGTAAAGACATACCCGGGGCCATATCGATGGTAGAGTTCGAACACCTCCCGCTGCCCTCGGCAGAGGGCGACTGACCTTGATCCGGTGCGGCCCTGTTCTGAAACAATCACGATAAATAGAGGGTCGAGGTTATCGACGGCCATATCACCGGGCCTAACGCCGGCCAGAAGCTGTTGCTGATCAGAAAGAACCGCCGGTCCTTGCCGGAGAAGACGCGCATGATGTTTTTCCAATTCAGGCCGAAGGCGCCGCAGGAGAGCGACCGCGGTGCTTTGCGGCCACCCATGCGCCATAAGTCGCAAGCCCGTAAGGAGCGAGAAGCATTCAAATTCGGAGAACCGATTTTCGTACCCCCGTCCCGGCATATCAGCACTATAGAAAGCGAAATGCGTTTGTTCCGGATCTCTTGAACGCCGGTTGCGTCCACGAGCCCGATCAAGCTCCAACAAGCGTTTCACGCGGCTATAGAGGTCGGAATCGAGCTTGGTCGATCCGCGTTGCAGAATCCGCGCGATCGCTTCCACGACTTGATTGCGCTTGTAATAGAGCCCGAGATAGGGTTTCATTTGCGCTAAATATACTCCCGTGTGATAGGCAAGGCCAAGCCTACATCCTGGGCTAAATTTCCCTGCTAACTTCCGCAAAATTCCCTGTTTTCTCGAAACGAATTCCCTGATCGGGATAGTCGCAATTGCCTGTTCGTAAAGACACAGTTTGTCGTAACACATTGTATTCGTGTCTTTTTTCGAATTTTGGGCACGAGGAAAGCAGGGGGTACTTGGTGGAACCCTTTGCTAAGGCTTTGCCGCCACAAGGCGGTTGAATCGTTCGATGCAGGTGCGAAGCACTTCGTCGCCGGGGCGCTTCCACCAATCGGCGGCCGAGAAGATCTCCACCTCGATGTAGCCGTTGTAACCGGCCGTCTCGATCATCGCACCAATCCCCGGCAGATCGATCACGCCGTCGCCCATCATGCCGCGGTCGAGCAGCAGATCCCTCGTCGGCACCAGCCAATCGCAGATGTGATAGGCCAATATGCGATTGGCCGCTCCCGCGCGCGAGATCTGCGCGGCGAGGTCAGGATCCCACCAGACGTGATAGGTGTCGATGGCAACGCCGACGCCGTCGCCTAACGCCTCACAGAAGTCGAGCGCCTGCGCGAGCGTGTTCACGCAGGCGCGGTCCGCCGCATACATCGGATGCAGCGGTTCGATGGCGAGCGGCATATTGTGCGAGCGGGCGTAGGGGAGGATGGCGGCGATGCCGTCTTCCACCATGCGGCGCGCGCCTGCGATATCGCGCGAGCCTTTCGGCAGGCCACCCACCACCAGGACCAGGCATTCGGCGCCGAGTGCGGACGCTTCGTCGATCGCGCGCTTATTGTCGTCGATGGCCGCTTGTCGCCCGGCCTGGTCCGCTGCGGGAAACATCCCGCCGCGGCAATAGCCGCTCACTTTCATGCCGCTGTCTTTGATCGCGCGAACGGACGCTTCAAGGCCGATGGCACCGACTTGGTCGCGCCACGGATCGACCGCAGCGATGCCGAGCCGTGCGCAGGCTTCGACTGCTTCGCGCAAGTTCCACTGCTGACGCACCGTCGCAAGATTGATGGAGAGGCGTGAGGTGTGCATCGGCATCCGGCGCTGCCGTCCTGTTCCGCGCCGGCGCTAGGCTAAGCCCTGCACGGCAAGGAGCTTGCTCATGCGCGAGGCGGCGAGATCAGGATCGTGCAGCACGCGCGCCTTGTCGGCCAGACGGAACAGTTCGGCCAAATGCAGCAACGAGCGGGCGCTCTCTTGTCCACCGACCATGATGAAATGATCTTGCAGGCCGTTGAGCCAGGCGAGGAACACGACGCCGGTTTTGTAGAACCTGGTCGGCGCCTTGAAAATGTGCCGTGACAGCGGGACGGTTGGTTCCAGGATTCCATGGAAGCCCTGCAAATCGCCGGCCGCGAGCCGCGCCAGACCGGCAGAGGCCGCAGGCGCGATTGCATCGAAAATCCCGAGCAGCGCATCCGAATAACCCTGCTCGTCGCCGGCGATCAGTTCGGCATAGTTGAAATCGTCGCCGGTATACATGCGCACGCCTGCGGGCAGCTTGCGGCGCATCTCGATTTCCTTGTCGCGCGAGAGCAGCGAAATCTTCACACCGTCGATCTTTGCGGCGTTGTCGCCGATGATGTCGAGGCAAGTTTCCATCGCCGCCGCATGATCGGCCGAGCCCCAATAACCGGCAAGCGCCGGGTCGAACATTTCGCCCAGCCAGTGAATGATGACCGGCTCTTTGACCTGCCGAAGGATGCGGCCGTAGACCTTCGCATAGTCCGGTGGCGTTTTGGCCGCGCGCGCCAGGGCGCGGCTCGCCATGATCACGAGTTTGCCGCCGAGCGCCTCGATGGTTTCGATCTGTTCCTCGTATGCGCGGATGATCCGGTCGATGCCGGGATTGGTCGCGGGATCGAGATGATCAGTGCCGACGCCGCAGCAGATCTTGACGCCCGGTCGAGTCTTGGCAGCGTCAAGCGCGTGGCCGATCAGTTGCTTGGCCTCGCTCCAACCGAGCCCGCCGCCGCGCTGCGCCGTGTCCATCGCTTCGGCGACGCCGAGGCCGAGGTCCCACAGATAATGCCGAAACGCGATGGTCTTCTCCCAGTCGACGGCGGTACTGTCCCACGGGTCGATGTCCGCGAGCGGATCAGCCACCACATGCGCCGCCGCATAGGCGATGCGATTGAAGCTCTGCGTCTGCTCCTTCGACGGAAAGACGATCGGCTCGCCCGTGGCGTAGGGTTCGAGCGTGCGGTCCTTGGTCGGCAGCGCGATCGTCGGCACCTCAGGCCCCTTAAATCTTGATGTCCGGCACGTCGAACCAGCGTCGTTCCGACCAGCTTTTCATTCCGAGCTCCGCAAGCTGCACGCCTTTGACGCCTTCCACCAATTCATGGTGCCACGGCGTATCCGCCGCAACGTGCCGGATGAAATCTTCCCATTGGATCTTGAAGCCATTCTCATAAACGATGTTGTCCGGGACTTCCTCCCACTGCGAGAAAAAATTCATCGTTTGCGGAATGTCCGGGTTCCAGACCGGCCGGGGCGTGTTGACGCGGTGCTGCGTCCAGCACTTGGTCAAGCCCGCGACCGCCGAGCCGTATGTGCCATCGACCTGAAAGGTGACGAGATCATCACGGCGCACCCGCACGTCCCATGACGAATTGATGTGAGCGATGACGCCGCCGTCGAGCTGAAAAGTAGCGTAAGCCGCGTCGTCGGCGTCGGCATCGTATGGCTTGCCGTTCTCGTCGACGCGCTTTGGAATATGTGTCGCGCCGAGGCAGCTCACGCCCTGCACTTTGCCGAACAGATTGTCGAGCACGTAGCGCCAGTGGCAGAGCATATCCAGAATGATGCCGCCGCCTTCGGCCTTACGATAGTTCCAGCTTGGCCGCTGCGCCGGCTGGCCCCAATCGCCTTCGAACACCCAATAACCGAACTCGCCTCGCACGGCGAACATGCGGCCGAAAAAACCTGAGTCGCGCAGCATTCTGATTTTGCGCAATCCCGGCAGGAACAGCTTGTCCTGAACGACGCCGTTCTTCACTTTGTTTGCTTTGGCGAGCCTGGCCACGGCGATGGCCTTGTCGAGCTGATCGGCCACCGGCTTTTCGCAATAGACGTGCTTTCCGGCCTCGATTGCTCTCGTCAGCAGATCGGCGCGCATCTGCGTCGTCGCCGCATCGAAGAACACCTCGTCATCGGGGTTCGTCAGCGCCGCGTCGAGATCCGCCGTGTGTCGCTTGATCCCGTACTGATGCGCCAGCGCCGCGACCTTTTCTGCATTGCGGCCGACCAGGATGGGATCGGGCATTACACGGTCGCCGTTCGGCAGCGCCACGCCGCCTTGCTCGCGGATGGCTAGGATCGAACGCACCAGGTGTTGATTGAGCCCCATGCGTCCGGTGACGCCATACATCACGATGCCAAGCCTGCGGGTGGCCATTCGTTGCTCCGACACTGCCCTGAGCGCGATACATACAACCAATCGATATGGAAAACGAGCGCGCCCGGTTATGCTGATGCAAAGGGGCGGCTCGGACCAGCCCGCGCCCGCGGCCTCGACCGGCAGGCAATCGGGAGAAAAGCCACGTGCTCACGCGATCGCAACAACGGCACACCGTCGCGGCCTGCTTTCTCAGCTGGACGCTCGATGCCTTCGACTTTTTCATCATGGTGTTTGTCCTTGCCGACATCGCCAAGGAGTTCGACACCGGCATGACGGCGGTGACGATAGCGATCACGCTGACCTTGGCTGCGCGTCCGCTCGGTGCGCTCCTGTTCGGTTACATGGCCGATCGCATCGGCCGGCGTCGCGTGCTGATCCTCAACGTGCTGATCTTCACGGCCTTTGAGTTCGTGTCCGGGCTGGCGCCTTCCCTCGCCACCTTCATTGTCATTCGAGCGCTGTTCGGCGTCGCCATGGGCGGCGAGTGGGGCGTCGGAGCCTCGCTGACGATGGAATCGATTCCGGCCAAATGGCGGGGCACGGCCTCCGGGCTTTTGCAAGCGGGCTATCCTTGCGGCTATCTGCTCGCTTCGCTGCTCTACTGGGTGCGCGTTTTCCGCGGTGGGGTGGCGCGCGCTCTTTATGATCGGCGCCATCCCGGGACTCTTCGTCGCCGGCTACATTTTCTTTTACGTGCAGGAATCGCCGGACTGGCTGCAACGCAAGACGCACGCGAAGATCGGCACCTGGGAAGCGATCAGCAGCAATTGGCAGCTAATGATCTATGCCATCCTTATTATGACCGCGATCAATTTCTATGCGCACGGTACCCAAGATCTCTATCCCAGCGCGTTTCTGCGCGTGCAGCATGGTTTCTCAGTTTCGACGGTATCGAAGATCGCCATTGTCTATTCAGTTGGCGCGATCCTCGGATGCATCCTGGTGGCGAGCCTGTCGCAGAAAATCGGGCGGCGCCGCGCGATCGTCGGTTCGGCGCTGCTGTCGATTTTGGTCATTCCGGTTTGGGCCTTTTCGGACAATCCGGTCTATCTGGGCGTCGGCGCGTTCTTCATGCAGTTCCTGGTGCAGGGCTGCTTCGGTGTTGTTCCGGCTCACCTCAACGAGTTGTCGCCGCCCGCAATCCGCGGAATGTTTCCCGGCTTTGTTTATCAGTTCGGGAATTTCCTCGCGGCGGGCAACGCCACGATCCAATCGTTGATCGCCGATCGCATGAACCACGATTACAGCGTTGCCTTGGCGGTGGTGCCGTTTGTCGGCGCGATTGTCATCGCCGGCCTCGTCGGCATGGGGCGCGAGGGCCGCGACGTGAAAATGGGCGGCGAGGCGACGCCGGCGCAATAAGCGGCCGCGCCGGTACTACGAATTTCACTGGCGGTGTATGTGCTATTCGCCGGTGAATTGAGGCTGGCGGCGTTCCAGAAACGCCGAGACGCCTTCGCGGAAATCCGCGGTCCCGGCCGCGCGTACAAAGCCCGCACGTTCGGCATCGAGTTGCGCGTCAAGCGATGAGTGCAGCGATTGATCGATGAGATGTTTGAGCGACGCCTGCGCGGTGGGAGGGCCGCTCGCGATCCGGCGGGCTAGAGCATCGACTTCGCTCGCAAGCGCATCCTTGGGCACGACGCGGAAGACGAGCCCCATCTCCTTGGCGGTGCGGGCATCGATGGCCTCTCCGAGCATCAGCCATTCGAGCGCGCGCTGCGGACCAAGGAGCCGCGTCACCGACCACGTCGTCCCGCCGTCGGGACTGGTCCCGAGTTTGGTGTAGGCCGGAACAAAAGATGCGTCCTCGCTGGCGATGACAAAATCGCAGGCCAGCGCCAGTCCGACTGCGCCGCCGGCCGCGGCCCCGTGCACGCCGGCGACCACCGGCGCATTCAACCGCCGGATCGCGCGAATGATCCGGTGGAACAAATCGATCAGCTCGCCAATAACTTTTGGTGCGTCGTTGCCGGCTCGCTTGAATACGGTGATGTCGCCGCCGGCCATGAACATTCGGCCGGCGCCCATCAGCGTCACCGCGCGCAGCGTGGGATCGCGTTCCAGGCCTTCCAAGGTCGTGGCCAATGCCACCGCCAAATTGTGATCGAGTGCGTTGAGCCGGTCCGGCCGGTTCAATGTGATCCGCGCGATCCCGCCTTCGATCGCAACCAGAACGAGGTTCTGCTCCGGCATCGCCATCCTCCCAATCCCGCCTTCCGCATTGTCATTGCCGCGCGGGTCATCTAGTGTCCCTCAAAAATGAATCTAACTCAATATGGAGGGGAGCGATGCCGGACGTGCGCTGCGAGCAAAAAGGGCAGGCGCTATGGCTCACCATCGATCGAGAGGAGCGGCGAAATGCGCTCAACGAGGCCGTTTTCGACGGCCTTCGCGCCGGCATCGCGCAAGCCGAAGCCTCTCCTGAGGTTCGCGCCGTTGTGATCACAGGCGCCGGCGAGAAGGCGTTCTGCGCCGGCGGCGATCTCAAGCCCAATGCGGAAGGCGATCCCTTCACGGTCGATGCGGCGGAGCGCGACAACCCGGCCGTGAAACTGTTCCGCGCCATCATCGATTGCCGCGTGCCGGTGATCGCGCGGGTCAACGGCCATGCGCTGGCCGGCGGTTTTGGTTTGGTCTGCGCCTGCGACTTTGCCGTGGTCGCCGATCACGCCCGGCTCGGCGTGCCCGAAGCGCGCATCGGCATTTTTCCGATGATGATCCTGCCCTTTATGTTGCGCACGATCCCGCGGCGGAAGCTGCTCGAACTCTGTGTCACCGGCGAGCCGATCTCGGCGGCGGAAGCCCTGGCGCATGGCATGGTCAATTACGTGGTGCCGCGCGCCGCGCTCGACCAGAAGGTCGATGCGCTGGTTGCGTCGATCGCCGCTTCTTCGCCGACCGCGATCAGCATGGGCCGGCGGGCCCTGGCGATGATCGATGGCCTTTCGCTGGAAGCGGGGCTTGAATATGCGCAGCGGGTACTGCCGCAGATGGCGCGAACGCAGGACGCTCGCGAAGGCTTCCGCGCCTTCAACGAAAAGCGTTCTCCAGTGTGGACCGGACGGTGAGCCGCATGACGCGTGAGACCGTGCGTATCGGCTGCGCCTCGGCTTTCTGGGGCGACAGCACGGCCGGCGCCGAACAGCTCGTTCGCCGCGGCGAGATCGATTTTCTGGTCTTCGACTATTTGGCCGAGATCACCATGTCGCTGTTGGCGCGCGCGCGAGCGCGCAAGCCGGAGCTCGGCTACGTGCCCGATTTCGTCGAGGCGATCGCGCCGCTTCTGCCCGAGATCAAGAAGAAGGGCATCCGCATCGTGTCCAATGCGGGCGGCATCAATCCGCAGGCGGCTGCCACAGCCTTGCGGCGCAAGGCCGAAGAAGCCGGCATCACGCTCAATATCGCCGTTGTTACTGGGGATGATCTGACCAGCCGCGCTGACGAAATTCGCGCCGCCGGCGTCACCGAAATGTTTTCCGGCGCCGCCATGCCGGAAAAGCTCACCACCATGAACGCCTATCTCGGAGCGCAGCCGATCGCGCTCGCGCTCGATCGCGGGGCGGATGTGGTCATTACGGGCCGCTGCGTCGATTCCGCCGTCGTGCTCGGTCCGATGGTGCATGCGTTCGGCTGGTCGTGGACGGACTACGACAAGCTCGCGCAAGGGAGCCTCGCCGGCCACTTGCTGGAATGCGCCGCGCAAGTGACCGGCGGGTTGTTCACCGATTGGCGCGATGTTCCCGGATGGGACGACATGGGCATGCCGATCGCCGTGTGCAGCGCCGACGGATCGTTCGTCGTCACCAAGCCCCCGGGCACCGGCGGCCTGGTCGTGCCGCTTTCGGTCTGCGAGCAGATGCTCTACGAGATCGGCGATCCAGCGGCTTATATCCTTCCAGACGTCGTGTGCGATTTCCGCGATGTGACCATGACCGTCTGCGGGCCGGATCAAGTGCGGGTCACCGGCGCGCGGGGCCGCCCGCCGACGCCGACATTGAAAGTGAGCGCGACCTGGCATGACGGTTACCGCGTCATCGGAACGCTGACGATCGGCGGCTACGAGGCGGCCGCCAAAGCCGAGCGCACTGGCGAGGCGATCTTGGCGCGCGTGCGCCGTCTGCTCAGCGCCCGCGGCATCCCCTATTTCTCCGAAACTTCGATCGAGGTGCTCGGTTCCGAAAGCATGTATGGGCCGTGGCGCAATGCGGCGGCCAAGAATAGCCGCGAGGTGGTGCTCAAGATCGGTGCGCGCCATCGCGACCAGGAAGCTCTCGAAATGTTGGCGCGCGAAATCTTTCCGCCTGGCTCGTCGATGGCGCAGGGGATCACCGGCTTCTTCGCCGGACGCCCAGGCGTGCAGCCGGTGCTGCGGCTCTTTTCCTTCCTCTGGCCGAAGGAGAAGATGTCGCAGGTCGTGCATTTCGGTGGAGCGGACATCAACGTTCCGTTCGCGCCTTCACAGCCATTGTTGCCGTCCGGCGGCCGTACCGGCCGCACCGAAGGCCGTCGGCGTTGCCGACGCAACCCTGCCGCTGATTGCATTGGCAGTTGGCCGCAGCGGCGACAAGGGTAATTCCGCCAACATCGGCCTGATCGCCCGCAAACCCGACTATCTGCCGTGGATACGCGCCGCGCTGATGGAGGAGGTCGTGCGCGACTGGTTCGCGCATCTCGGCGTGAGCAAAGTTGAGCGTTTCGAGCTTCCCGGCATGAACGCGTTCAATTTCCTGTTGCACGATGCGCTCGGCGGCGGCGGTGTGGCTTCGCTGCGCGTCGATGCGCAGGGTAAGGCTTATGCGCAGATGTTGATGGATTATCCGATACCCGTGCCCACGGCGCTGGCGAATTCATTGAAGAATGCGCAGCGCGCTCCTCAGACCGTGTAGACCGCCGGATCGACATGACCCAGCAATACGGAAAGACCGACGACGAACTTGCCACCATGCCGCTGACATTCCGGGACGGTTTGTTTGCCGGCCAGGTCGTGCTCGTGTCCGGCGCGGGGCGGGGGATCGGCAAGGCGATCGCGTTTCAGTTCGCGCGACTGGGCGCCAAGCTTGTTCTATGCGGGCGCGATGCCGAGCGGCTTGCGGCTGTCGCCGGCAAGCTGTCGGCTCTCGGCGCCGACGTTCTCAGTCATCCCATGTCGATCCGCGATCCCGAGGCGGTGGCGCGGCTGTTCGATGTGGTGGCGGAACGCTTCGGCGTCATCGACGTGCTGGTCAACAATGCGGGCGGCCAATTTCCGCAAGCAGCAATCGATTTCTCGCCGAAAGGCTTCAACGCGGTCGTCGACACCAATCTGAGCGGCACGTGGTACATGATGCAGCAGGCGGCGCGGCGGTGGCGCGACGCCGGACGCGGCGGTCGCATCGTCAACATCGTGGCGGTGACGACCCGCGGCATGCCCGGCGTGGCGCATACTGCGGCAGCGCGGGCGGGCGTGGTCGCGTTGTCGAAGACCGTGGCGATCGAATGGGCGCCGCTAGGCATCCAGATCAATTGCGTGGCGCCCGGCATCATCGCGACCGAGGGCATGAACGTCTATTCGCCGGAGGCGCGCGAAGCGTTGCCCAAGACCAATCTCGTGCGCCGCTTCGGCGACGTTCGCGATGTCGCCGATGCGGTCTGTTATCTCGCCGGGCCCTCGGGCTCGTTCATTACCGGCTCGGTGATCACCGTGGATGGCGGCAACGAGATTTGGGGCGATCAGTGGACCATCCCGCGGCCCGACTGGTTCAATCCTGAGAGCTGAAAATCTCAACCCCGCATCAATTCGCTGCCGATGATCAGCCGCCGGATTTCCGACGTGCCGGCGCCGATCTCCAACAGTTTGCTGGCGCGATAGAGCCGATTGATCTCGGTCTCGCGCATATAACCGGCGCCGCCGAAGACTTGCACGGCATGATCCATCACGCGCGTACAGCCCTCGGCAGCGTAGAGAATGCTCGCCGCGGTGAGCTTGTGAATTTCACCACGGCCGCCGCCGCCGACTTCCAGGTCGTTGGCTTCGGCGAGCGTGCGGTAGCAGAAGGTCCGCATCGTCTCGATCGTGGTGTACATGTCGGCGAGCTTCGACTGAATGAGCTGGAATTCGCCGATCGGCCGGCCGAATTGCTTGCGCGTCTTGGCGTAGTCGAGCGCCAGCGCAAAAGCGCGTTCCGCCATGCCGAGATTGATCATGGCGACGATCGCGCGTTCGAGGTCGAGGCCGCTCATCACCACGGACACGCCGGCATTTTCGTCGCCGACGCGGTTCTCGGCCGGCACCCGGCAATCGTTGAAGACGAGCTCCGCGGTGGTGCTGCCGCGAAAGCCCATCTTGTCGAGCTTTTGGGCGACCGCGAAACCGGGCGTGCCGCGCTCGACGACGAAGGCGGATATTCCCCTGGCGCCCTGGGCTTTGTCGGTCTTGGCATAGATCAGAAGAATGTCGGCGACCGGTCCATTGGTAATGAAGAGCTTGCTGCCATTGAGGACATAGTGGTCGCCGTCGCGGCGGGCGGTCGTGCTCATCGAGCCGAGCGCATCCGAGCCGGCGCCGGGCTCGGTCAGCCCGAGTGCGCCGATGGCGCTGCCGTCGCACAGCCGCGGCAGGAAACGCGTGCGGATCTCATCCGAACCGTTGCGGGCGATATTGTTGAGGCACAGGTTTTCGTGGGCGACATAGCTGAGCGCGATCGACGGGTTCCAGCGCGCCAGTCCTTGCGTGATCAGCCCCGAAGTGAAGAAGTCGCCGCCGGCGCCGCCGAGCTGGGTGGGGGCGGTGACGCCCAGAAAGCCCATGCGGGCCAGCGCCGGCATCGCCTCCGGCGGCCACCATTCCTCGTCGTCCATGCGCTTTTGGAGCGGCCAGAATTCCGCCTGCGCGAAGCGGTCGCTGGTGGTCAGGATTTCTTCCTGTTCTTCGCTCAGGCGAAAGCCGTTGGCCGCAAATGACTGAGCGCGCGGGTCCGCTGCTGCAGCCGTCATGTGGAATTCCTCCCATCGTCTTTCCGGCGCGACCTAACAGGGTCGCGTTGACATGTCAAAGTGAAGCGTATTCAATATGGGTAATCAAGGGCTGGGCGGTGGCTGATATCGGGAGCCCTGCGGGCAATCGGGAGGACGGCAAGGGCATGCGCCGGTTCGGCCAATCAATATCTTGCGCGCGGGTTCCTGGCTTGCCCGGCCTTTCCCCTTCTCTCCTTTTCTGCACCCTTCTGGGCGTCTAATGCCGGCCATCAGTCCCGAGCGGATGCGCGATCGCTATGAGACGATCCTGGCGGCCGCTTCGCGCGCCTTCGCCGAAAAAGGCTACGAAACCACCTCGATCACCGAGATTGCGCGCGCCGCCGACGTATCGGATGGCCTCATCTACAAGTATTTTTCCAACAAGCGCGATCTGCTCGAGCACGTGCTGCGCAAATTCTACGAGCGCCTGATCGAGGATGTTGGCGCCAAGGTCGCGCGCGGAAGGGGCTTTCGCGAGCAGTTCTACATTCTGATCAGCGAGCATCTGTCGACATTCGTCGCGCAGCGCGATCTCTGCCGGCTATTTATCTCTGAGGTGCGCATCGCCAGCGACTATCGCGGCTCCGCCATTCAGCAGCTCAACCGCCGCTATACGTCGATCCTCATCAAGATGGTCGATGACGCGGTGGCGAGCGGCGAAATTCCGCAAGCCATCGATCCGCGCGTCGTGCGCGACATGATGTTCGGCGCCATCGAGCATTCCGCCTGGCGCCATACCATCGGCAAGCGTCCGCTCGATGTGCAGCGCATGGCGCGCACCATCACCGATATTTTCTTGAACGGACTTTGTCCGAATTCGGCAAAGGCGAAGTCGTAATGTCAAAAGTTGGTTCCGATCCGGGCGGCGGCTGGCCGTTCAAGCGCATTCTGATTGCCAATCGCGGCGAGATCGCGTTGCGCATTCTGCGCACCGTGCAAGCGCTGGGACTGGAAGCGATCGTGGTGCATCACTCAGCCGATGCGGCTACGCCGGCTGTTAGGGCCGCCGATCGCGCGATCGAGATCACCGGCGCGACGCCGATCGCAGCCTATCTCGACGGCGCGCAGATCGTCGCCGCGGCGCGCGCAAGCGGCGCCGGCGCGGTCCATCCAGGTTATGGCTTCCTGTCCGAGAATGCACACTTCGCCCGCCAGGTGGCGGACGCGGGCCTGATCTTCGTCGGCCCCACAGCCGACGCCATCGAGCTGATGGGCGACAAGGTGCGGGCACGCGCTTTTGTTGCGGCGCGCGGCTTTCCGGTCGCGCCGTCGGCTATCGAAGACGACGATCCCAAGACCTTTTCGGAACGCGCGCGGGCGGTAGGCTTTCCGCTCTTGATCAAGCCGGCGGCCGGCGGCGGCGGCAAGGGCATGCGGATCGTGCGTGAGGCGGCGATGCTCGACGACGAGATCGTGCGCGCGCGCAGCGAAGGCGCGCGCTATTTCGGCGACGGGCGGCTTTATGTCGAGCGCTATGTCGAGCGCCCGCGCCACATCGAGGTGCAGGTGCTGGGCGACGCGCACGGCAATGTCGTGCACCTGTTTGATCGCGAGTGTTCGATCCAGCGCCGCTTTCAGAAGATCGTCGAAGAAGCGCCGTCGCCGGCCTTGGACGAAAACGAGCGCAAGCGTATCTGCGACATCGCGGTCGGCATTGCGCGTGCCGCCGGCTACCGCAATGCCGGCACGATCGAATTCATCTATGGCCGCGGCGAGTTCTTTTTCCTGGAAATGAATACGCGTTTGCAAGTCGAGCACCCGGTGACGGAGATGATCACGGGCGTCGATCTCGTGGCCGAGCAGTTGCATGTTGCCGCGGGCGAGCCGCTTCGCTTTGGGCAATCGGGACTGAGGATCGACGGCCACGCGATCGAGTATCGCATTTACGCCGAAAGTCCGGTGCGCGGTTTCGTGCCGACGACCGGCCGGATCGTCGAGATGGCGCTGCCGGACGCCGGGCCGGGCGTGCGCGTCGATACCGGCATATCAAAGGGGCAGGTGGTTACAGCCGCCTTCGATCCGATGCTGGCCAAACTCGTCGTCCATGGCCGCGACCGTGAGGCGGCGCGCGCGCGGGCCTATGACGCCTTGGGCCAGCTTGCTGTACTCGGCTGCGAGACCAACACGGCCTTCCTGCGCCGGCTCACCGCCGATCCAGACTTCGCCGCGGGCGCTCTGCATACCGGCTTTTTGGACGAGCATCCGGCGCTCGCGGCCGATCCGCCAATCAGTGCCGAGCTGGCGGCCAAGCTGATCGCCGCTGCCGCCCTCTCGCTGCGGCCGGTGCGCGATTCCGCCGACGCCGTGCCGGAAATATTCAGCGCCATGGGCGCCTGGAGGAATTGATGCGATGTGTTGCCGATGATGCGCGAGGTCGACAATGACTTTGCCGAACGCGCTCAAACATGCGCTCTCCGTGCCGGCAATCGGGGCGCCGATGTTTCTCGTCTCGTTTCCGCCGTTGGTGTCCGCCTTGTGCCGCGCCGGCGTCATCGGCGCCTTTCCGCATGTCAACGCGCGTCCGTCCGAGCAACTCGACCGCTGGCTCAGCGAGATCGAGGCCGATCTGCGTGCCTACAAAGATGCGCATCCGGGCGCCAAGGTGGCGCCGCACGCGGTGAACCTTATCGTGCATCGCACCAATGCACGCTACGAGCCCGATCTGGACATCGTAGTCGCGCACAAGGTGCCGCTGGTCATTACCTGTCTCGGCGATCCGCGCCGCACCATCGAGGCAGTGCATGGCTATGGCGGTCTTGTCTTCTGCGACGTGGTCAATGCTCTGCACGCCCGCAAAGCGATCGAAGGCGGCGCCGACGGGTTGATCTGCGTCGGCGGTGGTGCCGGCGGCCACGCCTCCAATCAGAGCGCGTTTTCGCTGGTCCGCGAAGTGCGCGAATTCTGGGACGGCTGCTTGGTGCTGGGCGGCAGCATCAGCGACGGCTATCAGATTCGCGCCGCTGAAGTACTCGGCGCCGATCTCGCCTATATGGGCACGCGCTTTCTGGCCACACGCGAGTCGAACGCGCAGGATGCCTACAAACAGATGATCGTCGATTGCGGCGTCAAGGACATTATCTATTCCGACCGCTTCTCCGGCGTGTTCGCCAATTTCCTGCTGCCGTCGATCACGCGTTACGGCATCGATCCGGAGACGCTGCCGAAGAAATCCCCCGACATGAGCGGGCTTGCGGATTCCGAAGCGCGCACTTGGCGCGATATCTGGAGCGCCGGTCACGGCATTGCCACCATCCACGACGTGCCGAGCGTCGCAGAACTTGTCGAACGGCTTGCTGCCGAGTATCGCGCCGCGTGCGCGGTGCCGGCTTCTCCTGCACTGGCGGTCTCCTGATGCAACACACATTCGTTATCGCCGAGGTCGAGCACGAGGGCTGGTTGTCGCGCCGCGGCGACGGCTACGTGTTGCATGTCGGTGAAAACGCTGTGCCGATCGCGCTCGTGGAGGCCGAAGGCGGCGGGCAGCTCTTGAGTTTGGGCGCGGAAATCTCTCGCGTGCTGATCGCTCCGGACGGCGATCTCGTTCACATCCACCTCGATGGGATGACCTTCACAGTCCGCTATGTCGATCCGGTGCAACGTTACGGCAGCCATGCCGGCGGCAGCGCCGACGACATTGCCGAGGCGCCGATGCCCGGCGTGGTGATCGCGGTTCATGTGAAAGAGGGGCAGGCAGTGTCGGCCGGCGATACGCTGATGGTGATCGAGAGCATGAAGCTCGAGACGGCGATCAAGGCGTGGCGCAATGGCGCGGTCGCCGCCGTCCATGTCGGCGTGGGCCAAACTTTCCAGCGCGGCGCGCCGCTTCTGGCGCTTGCGCCCGAGTAAGAGGGTCGAGCAATGCGGCGGATTGAAAGCAAGATCGACACCTCGTCCGACGAGTTTCGGCTCAACTGGAAACACAATCGCGGCCTCGCCGATACGCTCAAGGAGCGCCATCGCGCCGTCCGCCGCGAGCGCCCGGCGCGCGATCTCGAGCGCCTGTCGCGGCAGAACAAGATGTTCGTGCGCGACCGGATCGAATTATTGCTCGACCCCGGCACGCCGTTTCTGGAACTGTCGACGCTCGCCGCCAACACCGAATATGGCGGCGAGGTGCCCGGCGCGGGGATCGTCAGCGGCATCGGCATCGTCGAGGGGCGCGAAGTCATTATTCATGCCGACGACGCCAGCGTGAAGGGCGGCGCGTGGTATCCGCTGTCCGTCAAAAAGATCGTGCGGACGCTCGATATCGCCATCGAGAACCGGCTGCCGGTCGTGCACCTGTGCGATAGCGCCGGCGGCTTCCTGCCGCTGCAGGCCGACCTGTTTGCCGACCGCCACCTGGCCGGCCGCATTTTCCGCAATCAGTCGATCCTGTCCAAATTGGGCGTGCCGCAGGTCGCTATCGTGCTCGGCCATTGCACCGCCGGCGGCGCCTACGTGCCGGCGCTGAGCGAATACAATGTCATCGTCCGCGGCACCGGCGCGATCTTTTTGGGTGGACCGCCGCTCGTGAAAGCGGCGACCGGCGAGGACGTGACCGTCGACGAACTGGGCGGCGCGGATGTGCACACACGCATCTCCGGCACGGCCGATTACCCCGCCACGACCGAAGAGCAGGCGATCGCGATCGCGCGCGAATTGGTCGGGCAGACGCAGCGGCCGACCAAGCTCAATGTCGAGCGGATCGCGCCCGAGCCGCCTCATTATGATCCCGACGAGCTTTACGGCGTCATTCCGCGCGACATTAAGGTCCAGTTCGATGTGCGCGAGGTGATCGCCCGGCTGGTCGACGGCAGCCGCTTCCATGAATATCAGCCGGCCTACGGTAACACATTGGTGTG
Source organism: uncultured Alphaproteobacteria bacterium (assembly GCA_963845075.1). GTDB lineage: Bacteria > Pseudomonadota > Alphaproteobacteria > Rhizobiales > Xanthobacteraceae > BOG-931. Next base: position 53,382 of record CAWJRE010000061.1, read on the forward strand.
CGGGTTCGCCCATATCTGGGGTTTCAAGGTCGGCATCCTCGGCAACAACGGCGTCCTATTCAACGATTCATCGCTGAAAGGCGCCCACTTCATGCAGTTGTGCAACCAAAGTCGGGTGCCGATGATCTTCCTGCAAAACATCACCGGCTATATGGTAGGCCGCGACTATGAGCACCGCGGCATCACCAAGGACGGGGCCAAAATGATCATGGCGGTCTCGGGCTCCGAAGTGCCCAAGATCACGGTGATTTGCAACGGCTCCTTCGGGGCCGGCAACTACGGCATGGCGGGGAGGGCGTTCGATCCGCGCTTTTTGTTCATGTGGCCGCAAAGCCAGATTTCGGTCATGGGTGCCGAGCAGGCCGCCAACGTCCTTGCGGATATCAAGATCCGCCAGCTCTCGCGCGAGGGACGAAGCTTGAGCACGGCCGAGATCGCCGCGATCCGCGAGCCGATCCTGGAGGAATACCGCCGCCAGTCCAGCGCCTATTATTCCACCTCGCATTTGTGGGATGATGGCATTCTGGATCCGACCGATACCCGCAATGCGCTGGCGATGGCGATCAGCGTGGCGCTGAATGCGCCGATCGACCGGCCGCATTACGGCGTGTTCCGGATGTGACGGGACCAAGCGACCAAAGATGAGGGCACCGGGCGAGCGAGATCAAGGCGACAGCTTGCTGCGCTGTCGGGATATCGAGCTCGCCTTCGGCGGCTTGCGTGCGCTCAAGAGCGTTTCGCTCGAGATTGCCAAAGGCCAGATATTCGGACTTGTCGGCCCGAACGGCAGCGGCAAGACCAGCATGGTCAACGTGATCACCGGCTTTTATCGTCCGCAGTCCGGCAGCGTCAATCTCTTCGGCCAGGAGGTGGTCGGTCTCAAGCCGCACCGGATCGCCGCGCGTGGCGTAGCGCGCACCTTTCAGAACCTCGCCTTGTTTCGCGGCATGACGGTGCTGGAAAACATCCTGCTTGGCCGCCACGTGTTCATGGGCGCGAGCGCGCTGGCGAGCCTGTTCTACTGGGTCTGGGCGCTGCGCAACGAGGTCGAGCACCGCCGCGTGGTGGAAGAGCTGATCGACTTCATGCAGATCCAGGATATCCGCGACGAGCCGGTCGAGGTTATTCCGCTCGGCATGCAAAAACGCGTCGAGCTTGCGCGCGCACTCGCGGCCGAGCCGGAGCTTCTGATCCTCGACGAGCCAATGGCCGGCATGAATCAGGAGGAGAAGGAATACATCGCGCGCTTCATTCTCGACGCGCGCGAAGAGCGCAACGCCACGATCTTGCTGATCGAGCATCACATGGACGTGGTGACCGCGCTCTGCGATCACGTCGTGGTGCTGAGCTACGGCGAAAAGATCGCCGAAGGCGAGCCGGAACAGACCATCGCCGATCCAAAGGTGGTGTCCGCTTATCTCGGTCAGCGCGCGGCCGCGCGGCGCGCGGAGGCGGTGTCATGAACATGCCGCTGCGCACGCCGCTGGTGACGTCCTGGCCGGTGACGGCAGAGGGCCGTCCCGCGACCTTGGTCGCGGCGCTGGCACGCAATGCGGCGGAAACGGGCAGCCGCGCCGCGTTTCGCGAGCGCGACCGCGGCGTGTGGCAGGAGCGAAACTGGGCCGAGACATTCGCCGAAGTGATGGCGCTGGCGGCTGCGCTCGAAGCGCTCGGGCTCGGTCCCGGTCAGGCGCTGACGGTGATCGGCGACAACCGCACGCGCCTTTACAGTGCAACGCTTGCGGCGATGGCGCTGCGCGCGTTTCCTTCGCCCGTCTTTCCCGATGTTCCGCCCGACGAGCTGACGGCGTACGCGCGCCACGGCGCGCCGCGCATCGCGGTCGCCGAAGATCAGGAGCAGGTCGACAAGCTGCTCGAATTGCGCGAGCGCACCGGCCGGCCGGCCACCATTCTTTACGACGATCCGCGCGGGTTGTTGGCGTACAAATCCGAAGGGCTCTTGTCGCTCGATGCGACGATCGCTCGCGGGCGCGCCCTGATCGAGGCCGATCCTGCGCTCGTTGCCGATATCGTCGGCCGCGCGCGTGCCGACGACATTGCCGTGCTGCTGCACTCGTCGGGAACGACCGGCACGCCCAAGGGCGTGCCGTTGCGCCACCGCAACATCACCGCCGGCGTCAACAACGCTGTCGCCGGTGGCTACTTCCAGGAATACGAAGATCACTACGCCTATTTGCCGATGGCCTGGGTCGGCGATCTCGTCTTCACGGTCGGCGCCGGCACGTTGCTGCGCTTCACCACGCATATTCCCGAGCGCCAGGAGACGGTGCTGCGCGACATTCGCGAAGTCGCGCCCACCATCTATCTCGCGGCGCCGCGCGCCTGGGACAATATGCTCACGCGCATCCAGATCGGCATGGCCGATTCGACACCTTTCAAGCGCAGGCTCTATGACTATTTCATGCCGCGCGCGATCGAGCGCGAGCGCAAGCGCCTCGCCGGCAAATCGCCCGGTGCGGCGGAACGTCTCTCCGGCTATCTGGGCGAGTTGCTGGTCTTCGGTCCGATCAAGGATTTTCTCGGAATGACCCGCATGCATCGCGCCTATACGGGCGGCGAGGCGATGGGCGAAGACACGTTCCTGTTCTTCCGCGCGCTCGGCATCGATCTGCGCCAATTCTACGGCCAGACCGAAACGGCGGCGCTCACCGCCGCGCAGCCGGAAGGGCAGGTGACGTTGCACGGCGTCGGCAAGCCGATGCCGAATGTCGACGTGCGGATCGATGACAGCGGCGAAATTGTCGTGCGCTCCGGCTCGATGATCGACGGTTATTTCGACGATCCGGAAGCCACCCGCAAGGCCCTGATCGACGGCTGGCTGCATACCGGCGACGCCGGCTATTTGGAGCCGAACGGCCAATTGGTCGTGCTCGGGCGCGTCAACGAGGTGGTGCGCACACGTGCGGGCGAACGCTTCATTCCCAACTATATCGAGAACCGGATCAAGTTCAGTCCGTATGTCCGCAACGTTGCGGTGCTCGGCGCCGGCCGCGACGAGCTCACCGCCATCGTGTGCATCGACCTTGAGGCCGCAGGCCATTGGGCGGAGGAGCGCGGCGTCTCGTTCACGTCCTACGCCGATCTGTCGCAGAAGCCGGACATCGCCAAGCTCGTCGCTTCCATTCTGGCTCATGTCAACAAAAGCTTGCCGCAGCCGCTGCGCCTCCGCCGCTTCGTCAATCTGCATAAGGATTTCGATCCGGACGACGGCGAGATCACCCGCACCCGCAAGCTCAGGCGCAACGTCATCGAGGAGCGCTATCAGGCGCTGATCACCGCGCTTTATTCCGGCGCCGCCTCCGTGGTTGAGAACACGCGCATCACCTACGAGAGCGGCCAGACCGGAACGATCAGTCGTACGCTCTCGATCTGCGAGGTGCCCTAGCCGTGGATATGGGACTGCTCGGGGAGCTTGCACTGACCGGAGCGCTTGTCGGCGCCATGTACGGACTCGTCGCACTCGGCATCGTGCTGATCTACAAAACCTCAGGCACCGCCAATTTCGCACAAGGCGCCATCGCGATGATGGGCGCCTATGTGACGTGGGTCTTCGCTGCCGGCATCGGGCTGCCGATGTGGCTTGCGATCGCGGCGGCCCTGATCGTCATGTTCGGCTTCGGCATGCTGGTCGAGCGAACGATGCTGCGGCGCATGATCGGTCAGCCCATCATCATGGTCGTGATGCTGACCTTCGGCATCGAGCTGTTGCTGCGCGGCGCAGTGCCAGGCCTGCTGGGCTCGGCCGTGAAAAGGCTGAGCCTCGGCATTCCGCAGGCGCCGGTTTTCTTGGGCGACATGCTGATCAACCGCGCCTATCTGATCGGCGGCGGCGTTTCCGCGGCGCTGATCATCGCCGCGATCGTGCTGTTCAACTCACGCGCCGGCATCATCATGCGCGCGGTCTCGGACGATCAGGGCGCGTCCTGGTCGGTTGGCATCCGGGTGGAGCGCGCGATTGCAGTGGCGTGGGGGTTCGCGGCGATCGCCGCTACGGCTGCCGGGATTCTTTGGGGCAGCATGCAAGGCGTCGACTGGAGCCTGTCGTTGCTCCTGATGAAGGCGCTGGCCATCGCCATCCTCGGCGGCCTCGACAGCATTCCGGGCGTGCTGATCGCCGCCGTCATCGTCGGGGTCTGCGAGAGCCTTGCCACCGGCATCATTGACCCGCTGATCGGCGGCGGCACGCGCGACATCGTCGCGTCGGTGATTATCGTGATCACACTGATGATCCGCCCCTACGGCCTGTTCGGCCACGAGCAGATCGAGAGGGTCTGATGTTCTACCGCCGCGCCGGCATCCGGCATCTCGACTACCGCCATGAACGCCAGCTATGGCCCCTGCCATTCGATCGGCTGCTGGTCGGCATCGTCGTCGCGCTGGCGCTGGCGGCGCCGTTCATTGTGGATCGGCTTTACCTCGTCGCCTATCTGCTGCCGTGGCTGATCTGGTCGTCGGCCGCGCTCGGGCTCAATTTGTTGATGGGCGGCGCCGGTCAGATCCATCTCGGCTATGGCGCGGTGATGGCGATCGGCGCTTATACCGGCGTGCATCTGGTGCGCTTCGGCGCTCCTCTGGAAGTCGCGATGCTCGTGGGCGGGATCGCAAGTGCGGTGATCGGCGTGGTTTTTGGCTTCGCCGCGCTTCGTGTCAAAAGCCTGTATCTCGCGATGGCGACCATTGCGATGCAATACATCGTCGACTTCGCCATCACGCATATCCCGGGCATCAGCGGCGGCGGGATGGCGTCGATCGTCGTGCCGCCGGTGCGCTTCCTCGGCGTGCGGATCGAAGGCGAATTGCCGACTTACTATATGGCGCTGCTCGTTTGCGCGCTCATCGCATTGTTCCTGCTGAATGTGAATCGCACGGCTCTCGGCCGCGCGCTTGCCGCCATCCGCGAGAAGGACTATGCGGCCGAGATCATCGGCATCGATACCTTCAAGTTCAAGCTGCTCGCCTTCTGGACCAGCTCGTTTATCGGCGGCGTCGTCGGCTCGGTGCTGGTGGTCTGCTATCTGCGCAACGTGTCGCCGGAGCAATTCGACCTCGACCATTCGGTCCAGGTTCTCGCCATGGTGATCGTCGGCGGGCTCGGCAGCGTGCTGGGAAGCTTTTTCGGCGCGGGCCTTGTACTCTTTGCGCCGATTGTGTTCAACAATCTGATCGGCTTCGGTACGCGCGTCCTCGGCATCGAGCTCAGCACCGATCTGCGCGCGCATCTGCCCTTGATGCTGTACGGCGCGCTGATCATCCTGTTTCTGCTGGTCGAGCCGCTTGGACTTGCCAAAATCTATGACAATGTCCGCAATTACTTTCTGGTCTGGCCGTTCCGCACTGCCAGGAGATGACAAGGTGAATGCAACAACCCGCCGGCTGCGGATTGTTTAAGCCGAGTGTGAAAGGGAGGAAGACATGAAACTGACACGGCGTAGCTTCGTCGCCAGCACCGCGGCGACGGCCCTGATCGGGCTGCGGCCCGCGCTTGCCGCGGACGAAAAGGTCGTCCGTTTTGGCATGCCGCAGGATTTCACGAAGATCTATACCTTCGTGACCGCGGAATACAGCCAAGGCCAGCGCGACTATTTCTCCCTGATCAACGGCCGGGGCGGCGTTGGCGGTTACAAGATCGTTGCCGACGTCAGCGACCACGCCAACGATTTGCCGCGCGCCATCGAGGCCTACGAGCGGCTCAAGCGCGAAGGCATGGTGCTGTGCGATCCGCTGTCGACGCCGGTCGCCCGCGCGCTCGTCACCCGCGCGCTCGAGGACAAGGTCAATCTCGTCACCGCCTTCTCCGGCCGCAGCGACGCCGCCGACGGCACGGTCTTTCCCTATGTGATGCCGCTGTCGCCGAACTATTGGACGCAAGCCGGCATCATCGTCGACTTCTTCCGCCAGCAGGACAAGGACCTGAAAGGCAAGAAGATCGTGCTGGTGCACATCGACACGCCGTTCGGCAAGGAGCCGATTCCGATTTTCCAGGCGTTGAGCCAGAAGCTCGGCTACACGTTCGAGACGTTCCCCTATACGCCGCCCGGCAACGATCAGGCCGCCATCTGGCCGCAAGTGCGGCGTGCCAAACCGGATTGGGTGGTGTTCTGGGGCGCGGGTGTCGGTCAGACCACCGCGCTCAGCGAAGCGATCCGTAACGGCATTCCAATGGACCGCATGTCGTCGAGCGTGTGGATTTCGGAATCGGACATGGAGGTCGTCGGCAAAGACGCCACCAAGGGCGTGCTCAAGTTCGAGCCGTGCGCCAGCGGTCGCAGCCCGAAGATCGTCGCCGACATCCTCAAGGAGGTTGCCGGCAAAGGGCAGGGGGCCGGCCCGGAGGGCAAGATCGGCACCGCCTACTACAATTACGGAGTGATGATGGCCGCCATCATGGTGGAAGGCGTCCGCGTCGCCGCGTCGAAAGCGCCGGACGGTCCGGTCACCGGACCGTGGCTCAACGCGGGTCTGACTGCCATCACGGATTTCACCGCCGAAGGCCTGTTGCCGCCGATGACAGTGACCAGCGAAGACCATCAAGGCGGCGGCAAAGGCCGCATTTCGCGCTGGGATGGAACGAAGTTCGTTCCGCAGACCGATTGGTTCTCCGCGAACCAGGACGTGGTGTGGGCGGAGATCAAGAAATCCGCCGAAAGCTTCAAGACGACAGGCAAGTAATCCGGAGACGGCGTGCTCAGCCTCAACAATATCGAAGTCGCTTATGACCGCGTGTTCCTCGCGGTCAAAAGCATTTCGATCGACGTGCCCGAGGGAGGGCTGGTCGCCCTCCTCGGCGCCAACGGCGCGGGCAAGAGCACGACGCTGAAGGCGATCAGCGGGCTGCTTCGGCCCGAGCGCGGCGAGGTGACCAAGGGCGAGATCACCTTCGCCGGCAAAAATCTGCTGGCGCTCGATCCGCCCGACCGCGTGCGGTTGGGGCTCGCTCATGTGCTCGAGGGACGCCGCGTCTTCGTCCATCTGACGCCGCGCGAGAACCTGCTGGCGGCGACTTCGATGCATCACGATCGCGCTCACATCAGCAGGCTCGTCGAGCGCACCTTCACCTGGTTTCCGCGTCTCGCTCAGCGCGCCAACGCTCAAGCCGGCTATCTCTCGGGCGGCGAGCAGCAAATGCTCGCGATCGGTCGCGCGCTGATGACCGAGCCGAAGCTTCTTTTGCTCGACGAACCGAGTCTGGGTCTGGCTCCGTTGTTGGTCGATGAGATCGTCGACATCATCAAGCGCATCAATAGCGAGGGCAAAGTCGCGGTGCTACTGGTCGAGCAGAACGCCGCCATGGCGCTCGATATCGTCGAGCATGCTTATCTGATGGATAGCGGCCGCGTCGTCATGAGCGGACCGGCCGAGGTGGTGAAGTCAAATCCGGACGTGGAGGCGGCTTATCTCGGCGGCAACCATGGCGTGGATTATCTCGCCGTCAAACATTACCGCCGGCGCCGACGCTGGCTGGCGTGACACCCCGCTTCGATGAGGTCTACGCTCGGCCGTGCGCCTCTTTGACCTTGGCGCGATCGATGGCACCGGCCGCCGTCTTCGGCATCGCGTCGACGAACGCGACATATTTCGGACGCTTGTAGCGCGCGATGCGTTCGCCGACGAAATCGATGATCTCCTGTGCGGTCGCCGTCTGTCCTGATTTGCAACTGCAAACCGCCTTGATCGCTTCGCCCCATTGCGCATCGGGGACGCCGATCACGACGACCTCGGCGATCGCCGGATGCGCGGCGATCGCGCGCTCGACTTCCGCCGGATAGACGTTCTCGCCGCCCGACTTGATCAGCTCTTTGGCCGGCGAGCGGCCTTTGTACCAGAGATAGCCTTCGGCATCGAACGTGCCTTGATCGCCGGTGTGATGCCAGTCGTTGCGGAAGGTGAAGGCATTGTCGGCGTCGCAGCGCCAATAACCTTTGAACACGGTCGGCCCGCGCACCGCGATTTCCCCGACCTCGCCGGGCGCGACCGGGTTGTCGGCATCATCGAGCACCGCGACGGTCGCCAGGAAAGTCGGCTGCCCCGCCGCGCCCGGCCGGTCGCGAAAGCGGCCCATGGTCACGAAGCCGGATGTTTCCGATTGCCCGAACACCGACCAGAAGCGGGCCTGCGGGCACAGGCGCTCGAAGCGCGTGATTGTCTCCGGGCTGTCGAGACCGGTGGCGATGCGTAAGCTCGATAGCTCGTCCGGCCGAATTTCGGCCGCGTCGAGCAATGTCGTCAGGATCGGCGGGAATTCCGCTAGCATCGTGACCCGCTGGCGGTGAATTGCGTCCAACGCGGTCCCGGCATCGAATTTCGGCACGATGACGCTCGCGCCGCCCGCATACTGCGCCGCAAGCAGCATGCCGAGGCCCGCCACGTGGAACAGCGGCAGCACGCCGAAATTGACGTCGTCGGGCGTGAGCGACCAATAGTGCAGAAGCTGCGCGCTGGCGGCGATCAGATTGGCATGCGAGAGCAGCGCGCCGCGCGGCCGCCCGCCGACCGCGGCCGTATGAATCATGACGAGACCAGCGTCCGCGTCGGAGTGCGTCGCCGCCAGGGCGCCTTGATCGGTGCCGCCGAGCAGGTCGGCGTAAGGCGCGAACGGACCGGAATTGGCACCAATCCCGTACCAGCACTCAACCATCGGCAAGCTGGAGTGCGCCGCTTGCAGCAACGGCTGATTGGCGGCGTCGGCGATCACGACTTTCGGCGCCGCGTCGCTGACGACATAGGCGACCTCGTCCGCGCTCAAACGCCAGTTGACCGGAACCAGGATGGCGCCAAGCCGCGCGACCGCCCCGTAGAGATCCACAAATTCCAGGTTGTTCTGCGAGACCACGCCGACCCGGTCGCCCGGCCGGACGCCGGCGCGCGCGAGCCCGGCCCCCAGCCGCTCGGCGCGCGCCCGATAGGCGGCGTGCGAGACGCGCTCGTCGCCAAGCAGGAACGCCAATCGGTTCGGATGAAGACGCGCATTGCGCTCGACGATGTCGAACAGCGTAAAGTCTCGCAGCCCCATGTTGGCATTCCTCCCGTTACGGGATTTATAGGGGGCTCATCCGCGCTGGAGCAAGGCAAGACCCGGGATACTTGCTGCCTCCGATTTCTTTGTTACGATGGCCGCACAGTCCGATTAGAGAGGCCGAATGCCGGTTTACGATTATCTTTGCGACCGCTGCGGTCCCTTTACCGAAATGAAGCCGATGGCCGAGGCCGATCTGCGGCAAAAATGTCCGACTTGCCGCAGGAAAGCGCCGCGCGCGTTTCTGACCGCGCCGTATTTTGCGACGTCCGGACGCGGGCCTATGCGGGTCACGGGCGAGCGAGGCGCGCCGGGACGACCGCTATCCGGCTCGCACCGCGGCGGCTGTAACTGCTGCTCCGGCCGGTCGCTGCGCTACAACAAGCAGCGCGCACGCTAGGGCCTGGTCGGTTCAAAACGACAGTTCGTCATGGCTGGACCTGTTCCGGCCATCCACGTCTTGTCTTAGGCGTGGCCTTCAGATGTGAATGCCAGCCGCCGTTTACCATCGCACACCGGCTTGTGCCGGCGGCTTGCCCGGCTAACATGCAAATGAGCTTGTCGCCCTAGCTCGCCGGGTCGCACGCGCCGATGTGCGAATGAGTTTCCATGCCGATCATCGAGAGCCGGATCGATCCACAATCAGAAAATTTTCGCGCCAATCGCGAGCAGATGCTGGCGCTGATCGGTGAATTTCGCGCGCTCGAACAGAAGGTGCGCGACGCCTCGAATGCCAGGCGCGAGCGTTTCCGCGCGCGCAAGCAATTGTTGCCGCGCGAGCGTGTCGCGCTTCTGCTCGATCCCGGCGCGCCGTGGCTCGAGCTCTCGACCCTTGCCGGCTTCCGCATGCACGACGATGACGGCGATGCCGGCATCCAGGGCGGCGGCGGTATCGCCGGTATCGGCTATGTGTCCGGCATTCGCTGCATCGTGTCCGCCAATGACAGCGCGATCAAAGGCGGCACGGTCGCCCCGATGGGCGTGAAGAAGCATCTGCGCGTGCAAGAGATCGCGATGCAAAACAAGCTGCCGATGGTGCAGCTCGTGGAATCGGGCGGCGCCAATCTGCTCTACCAGGCGGAAATGTTCGTCGAGGGCGGTCGCGGTTTTGCCAATCAGGCGCGCTTGTCGGCGGCCGGCATTCCGCAAATCACCGTCGTGCACGGATCGTCGACGGCGGGCGGCGCGTATCTGCCGGGCCTGTCCGACTATGTGATCCTGGTGCGGGGCCGGGCGAAAGTGTTCTTGGCCGGGCCGCCGCTCCTGCGCGCCGCCACCGGCGAGATCGCAACCGACGAAGAGCTCGGCGGCGCCGACATGCACGCCACCATTTCGGGGCTCGGCGAATATCTCGCGGAAGACGATGCCGACGGCATCCGTATCGCGCGCGAGATCATGGCGAAGCTGCCGTGGAACGAACAGCTATTGGCCTTGCCGCAGAAATCCTTCAAGGAGCCGCGTTACGCCGCGGAGGAACTCGCCGGTGTGGTGCCGGCCGACTATCGCAAGCCCTACGACGTGCGCGAAGTGATCGCGCGCATCGTCGATGATTCCGATTATCTCGATTTCAAGACGCTGTACGGCCCGCACACCGTCTGCGGCCAAGCCGAGATCGCAGGCCATGCCGTCGGCTTGATCGGCAACAACGGGCCGATCGATGCCGACGGTGCCAGCAAGGCGGCACAATTCATTCAGCTTTGCTGTCAGGCCAACATGCCGATCGTGTATCTGCAAAACACCACCGGCTACATGGTCGGGCGCGAAGCCGAGCAAGCCGGCATCATCAAGCACGGCTCCAAAGATGATCCAGGCTGTGGCCAATGCCACCGTGCCGCAATTGACGATTCATATCGGTGCATCGTTCGGCGCCGGCAATTACGGCATGTGCGGACGCGCCTACGACCCGCGCTTCATCTTTGCCTGGCCCAGCAACCGCATTGCGGTGATGGGCGGCGAACAAGCGGCAAAAGTGATGGCGATCGTCACCGAAGAAAAACTCAAGCGCGAAGGCAAGCCGGTTGACAAGGCAATGCTCGGCGGGATGGAGCAGGCGATCATCAAGCGCGTGGACGCCGAATCCACGGCGCTTTATGCAACCGCCCGCCTGTGGGACGACGGCCTGATCGATCCACGCGACACCCGCAAAGTGCTAGCCTTGTGTCTGGCGATCTGCCGCGAGGCGGCGTTACGTCCGCTCAAACCCATTACCTTCGGTGTCGGGCGCATGTGATAATTCGCCTGCAAAAATAAGAGAAAGCGTCGAAATAAAAGGAAACGCCAATGTTGTTCACGCCCGAGCATGAGGAGCTGCGCCGCAGCCTGCAGAAATTCATTGCCGCCGAGGTCAATCCTCACGTCGATGAATGGGAGGAGGCCGGCATTTTTCCCGCGCATCCTTTGTTCAAGAAAATGGGCGATCTTGGCTTTCTCGGCCTCACCAAGCCGGTCGAATATGGCGGACAGGGCCTCGACTATTCCTACGCCGTCGTTATGGCCGAAGAGCTCGGCAATATCGCCTGCGGCAGTGTTCCCATGGCGATCGGTGTGCAGACCGACATGGCGACGCCGGCGCTCGCCCGCTTCGGCTCCGACGCGGTCAAGCGCGAATTTTTGGCGCCGTCGATCTCGGGCGAGTACGTCGCGTGCCTCGGCGTCTCCGAGGTCGGCGCCGGCTCCGACGTTGCCTCGATCAAGACCGCGGCGCGCAAGGACGGCGGCGATTACATTATCAACGGCGGCAAGATGTGGACCACGAACGGTACGCAAGCCGATTGGATGTGCCTTCTCGCCAACACCTCGGAGGGCGCGCCGCATAAGAACAAATCGCTGATCTGCCTGCCGATGAAGACCAAGGGCGTCGAGGTCGCCCGCAAGCTCGACAAGCTCGGCATGCGCTCGTCGGATACCGCGCAGATCTTCTTCGACAATGTCCGGGTGCCGCAACGTTTCCTGATCGGCGAGGAAGGCAAGGGCTTCACCTATCAAATGATGCAGTTTCAAGAAGAGCGGCTATGGGCGGCCGCCGCCAATCTGAAATCGATGGAACGCGTGATCGCGCAGACCATCGAATACACGCGCAACCGCAAGGCCTTCGGCAAGTCGATCCTGGACAATCAAGTCGTGCATTTCCGGCTCGCCGAAATTGCGACCGAGATCGAGCTTTTGCGCGCGCTGGTCTATCGCGCTTGCGAGCTTTATCTCGCCGGCACCGACGTGACGCGGCTGGCGTCGATGGCAAAGCTCAAGGCCGGACGCTTGCAGCGCGAAGCCGCCGATGCGTGCCTGCAATATTGGGGCGGCATGGGCTACATGAATGAGAGCCCGATCAGCCGCGTCTATCGCGACGGTCGCCTTGGCTCGATCGGCGGCGGTGCCGACGAAGTCATGCTGACCATCATCTGCAAGCTGATGGGCACGCTTCCCGGCACCTCCAATGTCGCAGAGTCCAAGGCTGCGAATGCGTGACCCTGCGCAGGCTTCGCGGCGGACCATCCAAGGTCAGAGCCGGTGAGCCGCTTCAGCAAAATCCTGATCGCCAATCGCGGCGAGATCGCATGCCGGGTCATGCGCACGGCAAAGGCGCTGGGTTATCGCACCGTCGCCGTCTTTAGCGATGCGGATGCCGATGCGCTGCATGTGCGCCAAGCCGATATGGCGGTGCATATCGGGCCGGCGCCGGCGCGCGACAGCTATTTGAACATCGACGCCTTGCTCGGCGCTGCCAAGCGCGCCGGGGCCGACGCGGTTCATCCCGGCTATGGCTTCCTTTCCGAAAATGCCGCGTTCGCCGAGGCTTGTGCCGCCGCCGGGCTCGTCTTCATCGGCCCGCCCGCGGCGGCGATCGCTGCCATGGGCAACAAGGCGCGCGCCAAGGAGCTGATGCGCGCAGCCGGCGTCCCGTGCGTGCCGGGTTATCAGGGTGAGGATCAGTCGGACGAGAAAATGTCTGCGGCAGCCGCCCGCATCGGCTTTCCGCTGATGGTGAAAGCGGCTGCCGGCGGTGGCGGGCGGGGCATGCGGCTGGTCACGGCCGCGCTCGATCTCGCCAATGCGTTGGTAAGGGCGCGATCGGAAGCGCTGCGCGCATTCGGATCGGACGAATTGATCCTCGAACGCGCCATTGGCGATGCGCGCCATATTGAGTTTCAGATCTTCGCCGATCAGCACGGCAACGTGATTCATCTCGGCGAACGCGATTGCTCGATTCAGCGGCGGCATCAGAAAGTCATCGAGGAGGCGCCATCGCCTTCTGTGTCGACGGAATTGCGCGCGCAAATGGGCGAGGCGGCAGTCGCCGCGGCGCGCGCCATCGACTATGTGGGCGCCGGCACGGTCGAGTTTCTGCTCGACCCAGAGGGACAGTTCTATTTCCTCGAGATGAATACCCGGCTTCAGGTCGAGCACGCGGTCACCGAAGCGATCACCGGTCTTGATCTCGTCGCCTGGCAATTGAACGTAGCCGCCGGCGAAAAGCTTGCGCTCGAGCAGCACCAGGTGGTCTTAGACGGCCACGCCATTGAAGCGCGTCTCTACGCAGAGGATCCGGAGAATGGCTTCCTGCCGCAAAGCGGGAAGCTGATCGATTGGCGGCCGGCGGGCGGCGAGGGCGTGCGCATCGATCATGGCTTGGCGGCGGGCTGTATGGTCAGCCCGTTCTACGATCCGATGCTGGCCAAGCTGATTGCGCACGGAGGGACGCGCGAAGAAGCGCGGCGCCGCTTGATCATGACGCTCGAAGATACGGTTGCGCTCGGGCTGAAGACGAACCGTAGCCTGCTCATCGCCATGCTGCGCCATCCCGCCTTCGCGGCGGGCGAGGTGACTACAGCGTTCATCGATCAATATTTTCCAACAGGCGGCGACACGGTCCGTGCTGCGCAGCCGAGTTCGCGGATACTCGCGCTCGCCGCGGTTTTGTTGTTCGAGGCACGCGCGCGATCGGCACCAGGCGATGCTGCGGGTGCTGCTCAGTGCTGGTCGTCCACCGGTGTTGCGGTCTGGCCGTTGCAGCTGAGGCTCGGCGACGTCCATCATGCCGTCAGCGTGACGGTCGTCGGATCGGACGATTATTTGATTGCGCTCGGGAGCGAAAGGGTCGAAGTCGCGATCGTTCATCGCGACGATGGCGTCGTCCACTTCGATATTTCCGGCGTGCAGCAGAGCGCGCGTTTCGCGGCGCAGGACGATGCGCTCTACCTCGACCTCGACGGCGACGTCTTCGAGGCTCGCGATACGACCCTCGCGCCTGCCGGTTCGAACCGCAGCGCCGGCTCGTTGCGGCTGCTCGCGCCGATGAACGGCGTCATCGTCAATGTGTTCGCCAAGCCAGACGATCCGGTCGCCAAGGGACAATGCGTCGTGGTGCTCGAAGCCATGAAGATGCAGCATGAGATTGTCGCCGAGCGCGATGGCACGATCGACAAAATTCTGGTCAAGCCGGGCGATCAGGTCGCGACGCGTCAACTCCTGGCCGAGCTCAAGCCGGGTCAGGAAGCCGCCCCGCCGCGCCAAGAAGCCGCGTCATGAGCGACAAGGCCGTCATCACCTGCGCGCTCACCGGCGTGCTGACCGACCCGACGCAGCATCGGGTGCCGGTGACACCCGCCGAAATGGCGCGCGAGGCAAAAGCCGCATTCGAGGCTGGCGCGGCCATCATGCATGTGCATTTTCGCCAGCAGGCGCCCGGCAAGGGCCATCTGCCCTCATGGGATCCGAATGTCGCCGCTGCCGTCATGCAGGCGATCCGCGAAGCGTGTCCGGGCGTGATCCTCAACGAAACCACCGGCACGCTCGGGCCGGACATTTCCGGGCCGCTCGCCTGCCTGCGCGCCGTCAAGCCGGAGATCGCCGCCTGCAATGCCGGCTCGCTGAATTATCTGAAAGTGCGCGCCGACGGTTCCTGGGCCTGGCCGCCGCATCTGTTCGACAATCCGGTCGAGAAAGTGAAAGCCTATCTTGAGGTGATGCGCGAGACCGGGACGCAGCCGGAATTCGAATGCTTCGATGTCGGCATTGTGCGCTGCGTCGGCATGTATGCCAAGAACGGCATGTTCGCCGGCCTGCCGCGATACAATTTTGTCATGGGCGTTGAGTCCGGCATGCCGGCCGATCCTGACCTGCTTCCCATTCTGGGGAAGCTCATTGTTACCGGCGCGCCCTGGCAGGTCACCGCGATCGGCCGCGCGGAGATCTGGCCGCTGCATCGCCGCGCCGCCGAGCTTGGCGGCCATTTGCGCACCGGCCTCGAAGATACATTTTATCTGCCCGACGGTAGCAAAGTCGGCTCGAACGCGGCGCTGGTCGAGACTTTGGTGCGGTACGCGCGCGAGGCCGGCCGTTCGATCGCGAGCCCCGCGGAAGCGCGCCTGCTCATGGGTCTCGCCGCCGCGCCTTGAGCCGCTCCCAAGGAGCTATCGGCACCAGCGAGCCGCCCGGTACATGCATCGATTCAACTGGCGCTCGCAACCATAGGAGCATTGTTGCAGAAAGGGCGGCCGCGCCGGCCAGGCGACGACGTCGGTCAACGCGCCGCAATTGCGATAGCAGTGATAATGCTGCGCGTCGCAAAATGCCACAAACGGACAATATCCTTGCGCCATAGCGGCTTCCGAGCCCCAAGCAAGGCCCCATGCAAGTACCACGAAGAAGACTGCTGCGAACAATCGCATGCCGTAAGCTCCCCAGATTCCGACTGCCACAGCATAGCAGCATTTCCCGATGATTGTATTTCTCGAACCGCCGGCGCAGTACGACCATCCCTATCCCGGCCAGGTCGTCGAGCAGCGCTTGTCGCGGCTGCAGATCATCGTGACCTGCCACGGCCCCGCTGAAAGCTGCTCGTGGCTCAGCAAGGGCGTTTGCTACATCGCCTTGCCGCAGGACGAGAAGGATACCCGCCTGATCGCCTACATCCGTCAGCACGAGATCGGGCATTGCAACGGCTGGCCCTCGCATCATCCGAATGCGCGGCGCATGGAGTACGACCCAGATGCCAAAGCCGCGGCCCCTAAAAACGGTGGCGGTTTGAAACTGGAGTTGAACTGAGGCGCAAGGGCTGCAGCCGTAAGCTCTATCTTTGGGGAGCATGATCTTTTCGGAAAACCGGCTTCCACCCTCGGATCAAGTCCGAGGGCAGGCTTTTTCCGGATCATGCTCTAATGCACTTGCTCTAATGCACTTGCCGCTCCTGTCCGGCCCAGAACGGCTTGCGCAGCTCGCGCTTGAGGATCTTGCCGGTCGGCGTGCGCGGCAGCGCCTCGACGAAATCGATCGAGCGCGGCGCCTTGAAGTGCGCGATCCGCTCGCGCGCGAAGCCGATCAATTCGTCGGCGGTGACGTTCGTCCCCGGCTTTCTGACCACCATGGCCTTGACTGCCTCGCCCCAACGCTCGTCGGGAATGCCGATCACGGCCACGTCCGCAACCGCCGGGTGGCTGAACAACGCGCTTTCGACTTCCGCCGGATAGATATTTTCACCGCCGGAAATGATCATGTCCTTCACGCGGTCGTAGATGTAGATGTAGCCGTCCGCGTCGAGATAGCCGGCGTCGCCGGTATGGAACCATTCGCCGCGGATAGCGCGGCGCGTCGCTTCCGGCTGGTTCCAGTAGCCGAGCATATTTTGCGGCGAGCGCGTGATGATCTCGCCCACGTCGCCGACGCCGACATCGTTGCCGTCGGCATCGACCACGCGAATTTCTATTCCGGTCATCGCCTTGCCGCATGACTTCAAGCGCTCGGCGTTGTTCTCGTCGTGATCCTCGGGCGGCAGATAGGTGATGGCGCCGGTGGTTTCCGTCAGCCCATAGACTTGCGCGAGGTCGCAGCCGAAGGTCTTCAGCGCATTGCGCACCAGATCGATCGGGGCCGGGGAGGCGCCGTAAACGATCAGCTCAAGCGAGGAAAAGTCCGTGGTCCTGCAGAGCGGCACTTGCATTAAGAACAACAGCAGCGCCGGGACCATGAAGGCTTTGGTGATGCGGTATTCGGGGATCAGGCGCAGAATAGCGGTGGGGTCCGGATCGCGCATCAGCACCGTCTCGACGCCGCGATAGAAGCCGACCAGCGCCCAGCCGCTGCCGCCGATGTGAAACAGCGGCATGCAAACCAGATTGACGTCCTTGTCGTGCCAAGCGCCGAACTGGTTGAGCGCGCCGGGCAACAACGTCAGGAGACCGGCGTGGCTGAGCTGCGCGCCCTTCGGATGACCGGTGGTCCCGCTGGTATACATCTGTATGGCGCAGCGGTCTGGTGCGACCGCGATGGCCGGATCAAGATCCGGCTGACCCGCAAGCCATTCGGCATAGCCCGTCCAGCCTTCGTGCCCGCCGTCGAGCGCGATGATGCGCCGAACCGATTTCAGATCGTGCACCACCTTCTCGACCAGCGGATAGAAATCGGCGCTGACGAACAGAATCTCGGCGCCGGCATCGTCGATCACATAAGCGACCTCGGGCGGCGCAAGCCGGAAATTGACCGGCACCAGCACGATGTCGGCCTTGGCGGCGCCGAACCAGAGATCGAAAAAGGCCGGCGAATTCTTCGCCAGATAGGCGATGCGTGCCTGCGGACGTAGGCCGTCTGCGGTGAGGCCGTTGGCCACGCGGTTGGCGCGGCGGTCGAGTTCACCGTATGTGGTGTGCCGCCCCTCGAAGTGTATAGCCACCCGACCGGGGCGAATCTTGGCGTGGTGGCGCGTGATGTCTCCGACCGTCAGGATGTCGGCAAGGCTTTCGCCCTCGAGCATGCTTCCCTCCCAATCGTTTCTTGTCGGCGTGGCGATTTTTTGCACGCCCTAGTTGTCTAGCACATTTCTCGTCCCGTGATGATCGCTTCGCTTGGCGACGCTGTGGCGGGCTGGAGTACGCAACTTTGCCGAACAGTGTGGTGCATTTACTTCCTCTCGATCCGCGCGGCCGTGAATTGATGCTCGGTCAGCCCGTCCTTCACGATCCGTACATTGAGATCGGGCCGCAATTTGGCGAATTCCGAAACGGCCGCGTGCGGCATCAACAGCCAAGCCGGCGGATCGAGCGTGGCCATGCCCTGCAGGTCGAGACACCGCAACGGCACATGCACATAAAAGAAAACGTTGGTGTCGAGCCGCAGACAATAAGCCGGCGCCGGATCGGCAAGGATCGCCTGTTCGATGGCTTTGCCGGCAATACGGTTCTCGCCGAAACGGTCGTAAAGAAGCGGCACGACGACCATGGAAATCACGAACTGATAGATCACCAGCAGACAAAGAATGGTGGTCGCCGCGCGGCGCACGATCGCATAGCGCGAAAGCTCCAACCGGTCCCAGGCAACGCCCGCGAGCACCGCGAGCGACGGCGCGATCGGCATGGCATAGCGGGTGTTGAAACCGGGCCACCACACCAGGATGGCGGTGCAGATGCCCGAATAGAGAATCATCGGCGCGACGACCGATGGGATATCACCTGGCTCGCTGGTTCGGCGCCACGGCCAGGGAATGAACGGGATCAAAAGGCTTGCCGGCAGCAGTTCCAAATAAAGGCTGCCGATGTCGTGGATGCTGCGCGTGATGTAACTGTAAAACGGCGGCCATCCGTTCAGCCGCGCATAAGAGATCCAGGCCGTTTCGTCTCCGGGGCGATAGACCGCCGCGCCCCATGCCGCCACCGCCGCCGCCGGCATGATCATGCACAGGACCCAGCCCGGCAGGTCGCGCCAGCGGCGCTCGATGAGCAGATAGGCCAACACGCCAAGTCCGAAAAATGCCGCGGGCTGCGGGCCTTTCGCCATCGCCAGCGCCGCCAGCAGAAGGCCCGAGCCGATCCAATGCAGTATCGTCAGGCGGCCGGCCGCAACGCCGCTCCACCACACCACAAGCGCACCGAACGACAACACCGTCACCAGCGTGTCGGGCTCGGCGATGGTCAGCTTTTGCAGCAGCAAGGGACAAAAAATGAATGCCAGCGCCGCAAACAGTGAAGCATTCAGGCCGGCGTAACGGCGAGTCACAGCTTGCACGATCAGCGCAGTGATGAGCACCGAAAGCATGGTCGGAAGCCGGGCCGACCATTCATTCACGCCGCCGGTGACTATCGCGAAGCCTGCGATCAGCCAGGACAGGAGCGAGGGCTTCTCGTGCCAGCGAATTCCATAAACGTAGGGCTGCAGAAAGTCCCCGCGCGTCAGGATGTCCCGCGCGATCTCAGCGTTGGTTCCCTCTTCGTAGATGAAGGCGCGCAGCGGAAGGTTGGGCAGAACAGCGCAAGCCCACAGCACGATAATAAGGATTGGCACGGCGCCCGGCCGGCGCAGATAGGCTTCGAAGCCCGTAGTCGCTTCCGTCACTGATCGATTGAAGCCCGCCAAGATCGAGCCCGCAGTCATTCTTCTTACCCCCGACGCCGAACCACGCGGCCCGATCGTTCGGGCGCACAATATCATTGATAGGATTGCAGAAAAGCGCCTTGCGCGGGCGAAGCCGAACGCCGAGGATCAGACATTTGGCGCCCTTCGATCATCCGAGCGCCTAAAGTCGGCGCCGACGGGCCTTCGCGCAATCGAAGGACGAATCGAGGATTCGCTCGCTGTCACACCTTGGCCGCCGCGGCGGTGGCGACCCATAGCGCGTTGTTGGGTCCGGGCATCTTCGGCGCGAAGTTACGCAGCCTTTCGTCTCGGGACTTTCTTGCCTTTCTTGCGCGCTTTCGACAAGCCGATCGCAATGGCTTGCTTGCGGCTCTTGACCTTCCCGCCTTTGCCGCCGCGGCCGCTGTGCGCGGTGCCGCGCTTATAGCGATGCATTTCGCTTTTCACGTCGCTGCTTGCGCTTCGCGAGTATCTGCGTTTTCGCTTTGCCATATTATCCTCCGCCAATTTTTTAGATCGCGCGAAAGCCATTGCCGGCGCGCCGAGGAGCCGCTCCGCCGTGGCGATGAGCTGTCATGCCAATGACATGGAAGCCATTGCCGGCAACTCCGCATCGCGGAAAACAACAAAATTGTGAAATTTGTTCCGTCAAACAAGAATTGTTGGTATGCGATCGACAGGCGATGCTAAGCGCGCATCAAACGCCAAATTCTGCATCAGACGTCAAATTTAATGAACCCGCGCCGGAACTCCGTGCGCGGGTTGTGCGTTCAAACGGCGGCGCTTGGGCGCCTTGGATCTCAGGCTGTGCATCAGCTCAATCGCCGGCAGCTTCTCGCATCGAGTGCCATCGCACTGTTGTTGAGTTCGCGTGTGGCGCAGGCCGCGCTGGTGAAGGGCGCGTTGCCATGGCAGCCCGGCGCAGCCGATCCGCCGGCGGCTGTGACGCCGGAGGCCTGGCACTATTTCACGCCATCCGAAGCGGCGACGGTCGAAGCCTTCGTCGATCGTCTCATTCCGCCCGATCCGCAAACGCCGGGCGGCAAGGATTGCGGCTGCGCCGTATTTATCGACCGGCAGCTTGCCGGTCCCTATGGCCGCAATGAAGCCTTCTACATGATGGGCCCATTCCAGGAGGGCACCAGGCAGCAAGGCCCGCAATCGGCGCTGACCACCGCGCAGCAATATCGCAAGGCGCTGGCCGCGTTCGATGCCGCCTGCCGCGAAAAATTCAACGGCAAGACCTTTGCTGGGTTATCCGATGAGCAGAAGGACGACGTGATCAGGGGGCTTGAGGACGGATCGTTCAAGCTCGACGGCTACGACGGCAAAACCTTCTTCACCCAAATCCTCAAGGACACGCAGGCGGGCTTTCTTGCCGATCCGATCTATGGCGGCAACAAGGATATGGTCGCCTGGAAGATGATCGGATTTCCGGGTGCGCATTACGACTATCGCGACTGGATCGATCGTCACAACCAGCGCGTCACGTTACCGGTCGTCGGTATCAACAATCATCCGAACTGGTCGCAATAAGCTTTTGTTGAGAGCGGCTCATGGCCGCTCCATATTTTTTGAAGAGACTTCATATGGCGCGCAGGCTCCCACGCAAGGATGCGGTCATCGTCGGCCTGGGATGGACCGGCTCCATTCTCGCGCACGAACTCACCGATGCCGGCTTGGACGTCGTCGCCATCGAACGCGGCCCATGGCGCGACACCGCGAGCGACTTTCCGATTTCCTACGCACAGGACGAATGGCGTTATCGCCTACAGCACGAGCTTTTTCTGCGGCCGGCGCAGACGACGGTGACCTTTCGCAACAATGCCGGTCAAACGGCGCTGCCGGTGCGCAACTGGGGCGCCTTCATGCTCGGTAACGGCGTCGGCGGCGGCGGCTTGCATTGGAACGCCGAGACCTTCCGGTTTCTGCCCAGCGATTTCTTGACGCGTTCGCATTTGACTGAGCGTTACGGCGCGAGCTTCTTGCCGGAGGACATGACGGTTCAGGACTGGGGCGTCACCTACGACGAGCTTGAGCCGCACTACGACCAGTTCGAATATCTGTGCGGCACGTCAGGCACCGCGGGGAACATCAACGGCGAAATACACGAGGGCGGCAACCCGTTCGAGGGCGCTCGCTCGCGGCCCTATCCGACGCCGGCGATGAAACAAGGCTTTGGGCACGCATTGTTCGCGCAAGCCGCCAAGGAGCTCGGCTACAAGCCGTATCCGCAGCCGTCAGGCAATCTCTCGCAGGCCTACACCAATCCGCTCGGCGTGAAGCTCGGGCAATGCACCTTTTGCGGCTTCTGCGAATGGTTCGGCTGCGCCAATTATTCCAAGGCCAGTCCGCAGACGACCATCCTGCCGGTGCTGCTGCGCAAATCGAATTTCGAGGCGCGCACCGAGTGCGAAGTGATGCGCGTCAATCTCGACCGCGCCGGTAAATGGGCGACCGGCGTCACCTACGTGGACTCATCGGGCGAAGAATGGGAACAGCCGGCCGATATCGTACTGTTGTGTGCGTTTCAGCTTTTCAACGTCCAGCTTCTGCTACTGTCGGGCATCGGCACGCCCTACGATCCACACACCGGCAAGGGTCAGATCGGCCGCAATTTCACCCATCAGACGACCTCGACCGCGGTCGGGTTCTTCGACAAGAACAAGTATAACTTCAATCCGTTTATCGCCGCCGGCTCGATCGGCATGTGCATCGACGAGTTCAACGGCGACAATTTCGATCACAGCAACCTTGGCTTTGTCGGCGGCGGCTATATCGGCCAGGTCCGCACCAACGGCCGTCCGCTCGAAAGCATGGCGGTGCCGCCGGGGACGCCCGCCTGGGGCGCCAAATGGAAACAGGCGCTGCGCGACAACTATTTGAGCTCGGTGATTTGCGGGGCGGCCTGTCACGGATCCTTCTACAGCTATCGCGACATCTATCTCGATCTCGATCCCACCTACAAAGACCGTTTCGGCCGCCCGCTGATGCGCATGACCATCGACCTCCATGACAACGAGCTCAAGATGAGCGCGTATCTCACCGACAAATACGCGGAGATCCTGCAAAAAATGGGCGCCGCGCAGGTCGTCAAGCAGCCGCGCAAAGGGCCCTACGACGTGACCGACTATCAGACATCGCATCTCTGCGGCGGCGCGATCATGGGCGACAATCCGGGCAACAGCGCCTTGAACAGATATTTGCAGAGCTGGGACGTGCCGAACCTGTTCGTCCAGGGCGCCACCGCCTTCCCGCAGAACGCCGGCTACAACCCGACCGGTACGGTCGGCGCGCTCGCTTTCTGGTCGGCCGCCGCCATTCGCTCGCAATATCTCAAGAATCCGGGGCCGCTCATTCATGCGTAACAAAACGGCATTGCTCGCCGGGCTATGCGGCGCGGCGATTGCCGCCGGTGCTGCCGTCGGCGAGGGCATCGACAAACAGGATTTCAAACAGATCGAGCGCGGCCGCTATCTTACCGTCGCCGGCGACTGCGCCGCATGTCACACGCTGCCGGGCAGCGGTCACGAGTTCGCCGGCGGCCGCAACATCGAAACACCGTTCGGTCTGCTCATTGGGCCGAACATCACGCCCGACCCGCAGACCGGCATCGGCGCCTGGACCGACGATGAGTTCGTCAACGCGCTCAAGAACGGCACGGGCCGCGACGGCGAGCGGCTCTATCCGGCCATGCCTTACACCTATTACACCAAGATCACGCGCGAGGATGCGCTCGCCATCCGCGCTTATCTGAACACGCTCCCGCCGGTGTACAATCCCGTCCAGCCAAACCAGCTGCCGTTCCCCTTCGACATCCGCACATCGATGCTGGTGTGGGACCAGCTGTTCTTCACGCCGGGGACGTTTCGGCCAAATCCAAACAAGAGCGCGGAATGGAATCGGGGCGCGTATTTGGCCGAGGGTCTCACCCATTGCGGCATGTGCCACACGCCGAAGAATGCGCTTGGCGGCGACGATAACGCCAATGCTTTACACGGCTATGCTCTGCAAGGATGGTTCGCGCCTGACATTACCAGCGACCCGCGCCGCGGCATCGGGAGTTGGCCGGTCGAGGAGATCGTAGCCTATCTGAAAACCGGGCATAACAGCACGAGCGCCGCTACGGGCTTGATGGCCGAAATGGTGAACTTGTCGACGTCGCACCTGAGCGATGCTGATCTCAAGGCCATCGCGGCTTATTTGAAAGATCAGCCGGGCAACCCCGGAGGCGACACCCAAACCGTGGTCAAGCCGGACGAAAAAACGATGAGGATCGGCGGCGCGGTCTATGCGGACGAGTGCTCAGGCTGTCATGCCGCGGACGGCAAGGGGGCGGCCGGTCTCTTTCCATCGCTCAACGGAACGCCGGTTGTCCAGCAGAGCGATCCAACGTCGCTGTTGCATGTCGTGCTGCGGGGCGCGCGCAGCGCCGCCACCGACGGCGCGCCGACCGCATCGGCGATGCCGCAATTCGCCTGGGTGTTGACGGACGATCAGGTTGCCGCCGTTGTTACCTATATTCGCAATGCCTGGGGCAATTCCGCGCCGCCGGTCTCGGCCGCCGATGTCGGCAAGGCGAGGCACTGCGTTGGCCGAGCGCAGCGACTGAGCGGCGGCCGGGCCAAGCGTCAGACGTAAACCAGATAGACGATCAGAAATGCCGCGACCACGGCGATCAGACTAAAGGCGAGCACATAGCGCACATTGTGACCGGTGACGCCGGCGCGCGCCCGCAAAGCGGGAACCGGCTGGCGCGTGCGCTCGTCTGCGCTCCGGCCGGTGCTTTCTTTGTATTCCGGCGCTTGCGGGTCGGCGCTCATTGAATTTTCTCAAGGCTTGTTGCTTCTCCGTACCAACCGATTGGGCCCGATACGCGTTCCCAGCCATCCGTGTTCCGAAGCGATAGGAACAGAAAGACGGCAACCGGAACAAAAAGACGGCGCGACGGAACTCCGTCACGCCGCCATCCAACTTGGCTGATTATCGAGGCCTAATCGAAAGACAAGCTTTCGCTTAGTTTATCGTGCTCAGCCAATCTTCCACGTCCTTGCGCGCCCGATCCTTGGCGAGACCGTAACGTTCCTGAATCTTGCCTTCGAGCTGGTCGCGTCTGCCGTCGATCTGGGTGAGATCGTCATCGGTGAGTTGGCCCCACTTCTCTTTGATCTTCCCTTTTGTTTGTTTCCAGTTTCCTTCCACGCGGTTCCAGTCCATCGTTTCCTCCAAGCGTTGTTCGTTCCGACAACGTTCGGCAGGCGATGACGTTCCAACCATGTAAGCTTGATCTTCGAGACCAAATAAAAAAGCGCGCATTCTCGCCGGCGCCTGGTCGCGCCGCGCCGAGCGCACGCGGAGGCGATCGGCGCGCCATCAAGGGCCGTCTCGCCTTCGATTTTGCCGGCCACTTCGTTGGCTTCTTCGATGAGGCCGTCGATCGTCGGTGGGGCGATTCGTGAAATTGGCGGCTATACCGCGCGCCAGCCTGCCGGCCTCCGGTAGCGTATGGCAGCACTGCGTATTCCAGGCTTCGAGCCCGGATGCTCTCAAAAACGTTCGAAGATACTGGCACTTCTGCGTGTCCCCGAACAATTTTGCGCTAGATCAAGGCGTCCCGCGGAGGCGGCGCACGATGTATGGCAGTCGGGGTGGATGGGTGATAGATATTTGAAGCCTAAACCATTTGCGGCGGGTAGAATTCGGCGGACTCGGACGGAGAAAGATATGCGCATCGTTTGCATCGGAGGCGGCCCGGCAGGGCTCTATTTCGGCCTGCTGATGAAGAAGGAAAACCCGGACCATCACGTTACGGTTGTTGAGCGAAACCAGCCTTACGATACCTTCGGCTGGGGCGTCGTTTTCTCCGATGCGACCATGGAGAATATGCGCGCTTGGGACAGCAAGACCGCGAAAGCGATCGAAACCGCGTTCAACCATTGGGACGACATCGAGGTCTGGATCAAAGACCGACGCATGCGCACCACCGGCCACGGCTTTGTCGGCATCGGCCGCAAGAAATTGCTCAACATTTTGCAGGAACGCTGCGAAGAGCTCGGGGTGGAGCTCGTGTTCGAGCGCGAGGTCGACTCCGACCTTGAATTCCCCGATGCCGACCTGATCGTGGCTTCCGATGGCATCAACTCAAAGATTCGCAATCGATACGAGAAGGAGTTCAAGCCGGACATTCTGGTGCGGCCGAACCGCTTCATCTGGCTCGGGACCAAGAAACCCTACGACGCTTTTACCTTCGATTTTCGCCGCACCGAACACGGCTGGTTCCAGGCCCATATCTACAAATTCGACGAAGACACCTCGACCTTCATCGTCGAGACGACCGAGGATGTGTTCAGGGCGCACGGCCTCGATACGGCCGACGAAACGCGCTCGATCGCCTTCTGCGAGGAACTGTTCAGTGAAGTCCTCGATGGCGCGAGCCTGATGAGCAATTCCCGCCATCTGCGCGGCTCGGCCTGGCTCAACTTCAACCGTCTGATCTGCAGCAAATGGAGCCATTTCAACGGCCGCAGCCACGTCGTGTTGATGGGCGACGCAGTGCATACGGCGCATTTCGCCATCGGCTCCGGCACCAAGCTCGCGTTCGAAGATGCCATCGAGCTCACGCGGCAGTTCCGCAAATTCGGCTCGACGCCAGACAAAATCCCCGAGGTTCTGGAGGCCTACGAGGAGGTCCGGGCGGTTGACGTCGCCCGCATCCAGAATGCGGCGCGCAACGCGATGGAATGGTTCGAGGTCGTCGGCAGCCGCTACGCCGACACGCTCGAGCCTGAGCAATTCATGTATTCGCTGCTGACGCGCTCGCAGCGCATCAGTCACGAGAATCTGCGCCTCCGCGACAAGAAGTGGCTCGAAAATTACGAGCGCTGGTTCGCCGCGCGCGCCGGCATCAATATCGATCCCGACGGCCCGCCGGTGCCGCCGATGTTCACGCCTTACCGCGTGCGCGGGCTGTCACTACAGAACCGCATCGTCATGTCGCCGATGGCGATGTATTGCGCCGACGACGGCGTGCCGAACGACTTTCACCTCGTCCATTTCGGCAGCCGCGCCCTCGGTGGCGCCGGCATGATTTTCGGCGAGATGACCTGCGTGTCGCCGGATGCGCGCATCACCCCCGGCTGCCTCGGCCTCTGGAACGACGAACAGGCGGCGGCCTGGAAGCGCATCGTCGAATTCGTCCACGCGACGACGTCGGCGAAATTCGGTCTGCAACTCGGCCATGCCGGCCGCAAAGGCTCGACCCGCGTGGCATGGGAGGGCATCGATCAGCCGCTCGATGACGGCAACTGGCCGGTGATGTCAGCGTCAGCGCTTCCGTACTTACCGAACGGCCAGGTGCCGCGCGCCATGACGCGCGCCGATATGGATCGCGTGAAGGCCGATTTCGTTGCCGCCACCAAGCGCGCCATCGACATCGGTTTCGACATGCTGGAACTGCACTGCGCGCATGGCTATCTGTTGTCGAGCTTCCTGTCGCCACTGACCAACCAGCGCACCGACGAATACGGCGGCTCGCATGAGAATAATGCGCGCTACCCGCTCGAAGTGTTCCGCGCCATCCGCGAGGTTTGGCCGGCCGACAAGCCGATTTCGGTTCGCCTTTCCTGTCATGATTGGACGGAAGGCGGCAATACACCAGCCGATGCGGCGATCTACGCCAAAATGTTCAAGGCCGCCGGCGCCGATCTCATCGATTGCTCGTCCGGCCAGGTGTCGAAGGCGGAAAAGCCGGTTTACGGCCGCCTGTTCCAGACCCCGTTCTCGGACAAGCTGCGCAACGAGATCGGCATCGCGACCGTTGCGGTAGGCGCAATCTCGGAGGCGGATCACGCCAATTCAATCATCGCCGCCGGCCGCGCCGATCTATGCGCGATCGCGCGTCCGCATCTCGCCGACGCCGCCTGGACCTTGCACGAGGCGGCCAAGATCGGGATGAAATCGATCGCTTGGCCGAAGCAATATCTGTCCGCCAAATTGCAGTACGAAACGAACCTGGCGCGCGCCGCCGCCGGCCCGTCGCCCGCCTGAGCGTTGCATCGTCGTGACGGACCAGACGCTCAAGGATCGGCACGTCCTCGTTACCGGCGCGGGGACGGGCATCGGCGCCGCAATTGCGGTTGCCTGTGCCAAAGCCGGCGCGCGGGTGAGCCTCGCAGGCCGGCGCCGTGAGCCGCTGGCAACTGTACAAGCCTCGCTGGCCCATGCGCCGACGCAGATCCAGGCGGATTTCGACGTCACTGATGAAGCCAAGGTCCGCGCCGGCATCGCGTCGGCGCGCAGCGCGTTCGGTTCCATCGATATCCTGGTCAACAATGCCGGCGAGGCGCCGAGCGCGCCGTTTGTGAAGACCGATCTGGCCACCTGGAACAAAGCTTTGGCGGTGAACGTCACCGGAACTTTCCTGGTGACCCGGGAAGTCGTGCCCGACATGGTCACGCGCCACGCCGGCCGGGTGATCAATATCGCTTCGACCGCAGGTCTGGTCGGCTACGCCTACGTTTCGGCCTATGTGGCCGCCAAGCACGCGGTGATCGGCCTCACCCGGAGCCTTGCGCTCGAATTTGCCCGCGCCGGGATCACCGTCAATGCGGTCTGTCCGGGCTACACCGAAACTCCATTGTTGGACCGCGCCGTCGACAACATCACCGCCAAGACCAAGCGCAGCCGCGACGATGCCCGGGCGGCGCTGGCGGCCTCCAATCCGCAAGGCCGCCTGGTCACGCCGGAAGAGGTGGCGGATACGGTTCTGTGGCTCGCTTCGCCGGCCGCGCATTCGATTACCGGGCAAGCTATCGTCGTTGCCGGCGGCGAGGTGATGGCCGGCTAAGCTTTTGGGCTACTTGAAGCTTATAAATTTGAACCTTAAAATGATTCCGGCAAAATGGTTGCGGGCCTGCCATGGTGGGGGCGAGCTCGCACAAGGGGCATTGCGTGCAAGAGACAACCGGCATTCCGCTGGACGCAGAGACCAAGGTTGCCGAGCGGCCCGCCGACCATGAGAGCGAGCTGCGGCTGTGGCTGCGGCTTTTGACCTGCACCACGCTGATCGAGGGTGAGGTCCGGCGCCGGCTGCGCCAGGAATTCGACGTGACGCTGCCGCGTTTCGACCTTATGGCGCAGCTCGACAAGGCGCCGGGCGGCATGACGCTCGGCGAGCTGTCGCAGCGCATGATGGTGTCGAACGGTAATGTGACCGGGCTGTCGGAGCGGCTGGTCGCGCTCGGGCTTCTCGACCGCCGGCAGTCGCGCAGCGATCGCCGTGCGCAGATCGTGAGCCTCACGCCCGAAGGGCGCCGCGCCTTCCGGGCGATGGCGCGCGCCCACGAGGGCTGGATCGCGGAGATCTTTTCCCAGCTTTCGCCCGGCGAAATCGATGTGCTGATGCGGTTGCTTGCCAAAACCAAAATCTCCGCGCGCGCTTCGATCGCGGGAGAAGAACAACGATGACGATTGCCAATCCGGTAACGCTGCCGCTGTCGGGCTACACGGCGCAACATGTACGTCTTTCGGTCGAGGGTGCGGTCGCGACCATCACGCTCAATCGTCCGGAGCGCAAAAATCCGCTCACCTTCGAAAGTTATGCCGAGCTCGGCAATATGTTTCGCGCCGCCGCCCGCGACAAAAGCGTCAAGGCAATCGTGGTCACCGGCGCCGGCGGCAATTTCTGTTCGGGCGGCGACGTGTTCGAAATCATCAAGCCGCTCACCGAAATGGACACGGCGGGGCTGCTTGATTTCACCCGCATGACCGGCGAGCTCGTCAAAGCCATGCGCGCGGCGCCGCAACCGATCATCGCCGCCATCGACGGTGTGTGCGCCGGCGCCGGCGCCATCGTCGCCATGGCCTCCGATATCCGCATCGGCACGGCGAACGCCAAGGTCGCTTTTCTGTTCAACCGTGTCGGTCTCGGCGGTTGCGATATGGGCGCTTGCGCCATCCTGCCCCGCATCATCGGCCAGGGCCGCGCCGCCGAATTGTTGTTTACCGGCCGCTCGCTCGCCGGCGAAGACGCCGAGCGCTGGGGCTTCTTCAATCGGCTGGCGGCGCCGGCCAACGTGCTCGCCGAAGCGCACACGCTGGCCGCAGAACTCGCCGCCGGCCCGACCTTCGGCAATGCCATGACCAAACGCATGCTGGAAATGGAATGGGCCATGTCGGTCGAGACCGCCATCGAGGCCGAGGCGGTGGCGCAGGCGCTTTGCATGGAGACTGAGGATTTTGCCCGCGCGTTCCGGGCGTTCGCGGACAAACGCAAGCCCGTGTTCGAGGGCAACTGAAGCTGTCGGCTAACCCCCGATCGGCAGCGGAAGGATGATGCAGCATGATCCGCTCGGCGCATGTCGATACATTCGCGCGCGACAATCTGCCCGCGCGCGGGCAGTGGCCCGAATTTTTGTTCAAACTGCCTGAATTGAATTACCCGGATCGGCTCAATTGCGTGAGCGCCTTCGTCGACGATTGGGTGACCGCGGGCGAGGGCGCTCGCGATTGCCTGATCTCGCCCACCGCGCGCTGGTCCTATGCCGATCTGGCGGAGCAGGTGAACCGCGTCGCCAATGTGCTCACGCGCGATCTCGGTGTGGTGCCGGGCAATCGCGTGCTGCTGCGCGGGCCGAACAGCCCGATGATGGTCGCCGCCTATTTTGCCGTGATCAAAGCCGGCGCCGTCGTTGTCGCGACCATGCCGCTGCTGCGCGCCAAGGAAATCGCGTTCCCGCTGACCAAGGCCGACATCCGGCTGGCGCTGTGCGACATCCGGCTGGCCGACGAGATGGAGAAGGCGCGTCCGCTCGCGCCCGGGCTCGAGCGCATCGTCTATTGGGGCTCCGGTGCAGCCGACAGCCTCGAAGCGATGATGAAAAAGGACGGCTACGAGCGCTTCGCGGCTTGCGACACGGCGAGCGACGATGTCTGCCTGATCGCTTTCACCTCGGGTACCACCGGTGTGCCCAAGGGCACGATGCATTTTCACCGCGACATGCTCGCCATTTGCGACACGTTCGGAAAATACGTGCTGCGCGCCGGCCGCGACGATCGCTTCATCGGCTCGCCGCCGATCGCTTTTACGTTCGGCCTTGGCGGTCTCGTGCTGTTTCCGCTGCGCGTGGGCGCCGCCACGATCCTGCTGGAGAGAGCCTCGGCGGACGATCTTCTGCCGGCCATCGCCAATCTGCGCGCGACCATTTGTTTCACGGCGCCGACCGCCTTTCGCGCCATGCTCCGCAAGCTCGCGGGCTTCGATCTTTCCTCGCTGCGCAAGTGCGTCTCCGCCGGCGAAACCTTGCCGGCCGCGACCTTCGAGGCGTGGGCGGCGGCGACCGGCATCCGCATCATCGACGGGCTCGGCTCGACGGAGATGCTGCACATCTTCATCGGCAGCCGCGAGGAAGACATGCGCCCGGGCGCGACCGGCAAGCCGGTTCCGGGCTACGAGGCGCGCGTAGTCGACGAGGCGGGACGGGAGGCGCCAACCGGCACGCCGGGTCGGTTGGCTGTCCGCGGTCCGACCGGCTGCCGCTATCTGGGCGACAAGCGTCAGAGCGAATATGTGCGGAACGGCTGGAACGTCACCGGCGACACCTATATCAAGGATGCCGATGGCTATTTCCGTTATCAGGCCCGTTCCGACGACATGATCATTTCCGCAGGCTACAACATTGCCGGGCCGGAAGTGGAAACGGTCCTGTTGACCCATCCGGCGGTAGCCGAATGCGGCGTGGTCGGCCAGCCGGACGACGAGCGCGGCCAGATCGTCAAAGCCTACGTGGTCCTCAATCAGGGTTTCGCACCCGACGCGGCCTTGACCCGCGCGTTGCAGGATTACGTCAAGGCTACGGTCGCGCCTTACAAATATCCGCGTGCGGTCGAATACGTGGCGAACCTGCCGCGCACCGAGACCGGCAAATTGCAGCGTTTCGAATTGCGGCGACGCGCGGCGGAAACGGCCGCCAGCAAACTCGCCTCCTAAAAGGAGAAACTGAAATTGTCCGAGAGTGATATCTTGGCGCGGCGCGCGTCGCATGTTGTGTTGCAGCCCGCCGGCTGGCCGCAGCCGAGAGGCTACGCCAACGGCATCAAGGCCCGCGGCGAGATGGTATTTGTCGGCGGCTTGATCGGCTGGGACGAGCACGAGCGCTTTCCGCCGGATTTCGTCGGCCAGACGCGTCAGCTTCTGAAAAACATCGTAGCCGTGCTGGCCGAAGGCGGCGCCACGCCGCAGCACATCGTGCGCATGACCTGGTATGTGCGCGACATGGACGAATATCTGAAAGCGCGGCCGGCGCTCGGCGAAATCTATCGCGAGGTGATGGGTGACCACTATCCGGCGATGGCGCTGGTCGCGGTCACGCGCCTGGTCGAGCCGGACGCGCGGCTCGAGATCGAGACCACGGCGGTGGTGCCGGATTGATCTAGATCGCTCATTCCGCGAGGAGGGCAAAGCGACGAAGCGAATGCCAGTGCGGCGCCGCAGAACTCGGGTCCTCGCTTCGCGGTGCGAGCTCGTTCAATCGACGCACCATCACACCTGCAAATAGCGCTGGCGCACGCTCGGATCGCTCGTCAACGCCGCCGACGAGCCGGACCAGACGACGTAGCCCTTCTCGATCACCACATGGCGGTCGGCGAGCTTGAGCAGCGCGTCGATATGCTTATCGACCAATAGAATGGCTTGGCCCTCGGCTTTCAGCCGCTTGAGGCTCGTCCAGATCTCGTTGCGGATGAGCGGCGCCAAGCCCTCCGTCGCCTCGTCGAGAATGAGCAGCTTCGGATTGGTCATCAGGCTCCTCCCGATCGCCAGCATTTGTTGTTCGCCGCCGGAAAGCTGGTTGCCCATGTTGCGGCGCCGCTCGGCGAGGCTCGGGAACATTTCATACACGTCGCGTAACTGCCAGCGCGCCGCGCCGAAGCGCGCGGCCGCGGTTGCGATCAGATTCTCCTCGACGGTGAGCGTCGGAAAAATCTGACGGCCTTCGGGCACGAGGCCTAGGCCGGCCTGAGCGATCCGGTAGGGCGGCCTGCCGCCGAGGTCCGCGCCGCCGAAGTTGATCCTCCCGCCGGCAGACGGCATCAGTCCCATGATCGTCGAGATCGTCGTGGTCTTGCCCATGCCGTTGCGGCCAAGGAGCGTGACCATTTCGCCTTCGCCGACGGCGAAGCTGACGTCGAACAGCACTTGCGCGGCGCCGTATGCAGCTTTCAGGGTCTCGACCGTCAGCATGCGATGTCCTTTTGCCGATATCGTTAGCCGATGAAACAACTTTCGGCGAATCATCCCCGTAGCGGGAGGGGTAAAGGAGAGCGATGATCCGCTCCCTCTCCCCGCGTGCGGGGAGAGGGTCGGGGTGAGGGGGCCTCTCGGCTGGGCTGAGTCCCGCGGTTAAAATCTGCAGCGCCGTGGCGCTAACTGCTCCGCTCAGAATCGCGGAGAGGCCCCCTCACCCTCGGTCGCTTCGCTTCCTCGACCTCTCCCCGCGTGCGGGGAGAGGTGAAACGCCACTGCTCGCGCAGGCACTATCATCCTCGCGGTGCGTCCGCACCCGAGCCTTGCGAAACTACCACGCACAGAAATGCCTCCCCGGAAGGGAGGCGGAGCGCCGATAGGCGCACCGTCCATGTCCGCGTCACACGATCGAATGTTGCCATTCAATCGCTGCGCGGCAGCGGCTCGGTCGCGAGCCGCTCGCCTTTCGGCGCTCCGCCGCGGCACTCGCCAGGGCGAACGCATCCGCCGTTGGCTCAGCTCCAGTTCCCGCGTTTCCTGAGACCCAGCTCGACGGGTGTTACCCGTTGTCGCCTGTCTCGAGTCTACCGAGCTCCTCGGAGACCGGTCGTCATGCCGGCCGAGCGGTGGCCCAGAGCCGCCCGGGAGCGGTTTGCGAGACCGCCCGCCCGGGTGCTTATGAGTGCGCGTGAGGACTTATCCGATGCGGATGAGTTATTGAGATATCCGCATATGGGCGCATCGCTCGGGAACGTCGTCCGACATTGCCCACAGGGTGCCCAAACGGGTCGAGAGGGATGTGCGGGTGGGGTCGGCGCACGTCGCAGTACGTGGGTCCTGATATGCAAGATCGGGCGGCATCCTCGAGGCATACGTAGGTCATTTCCCGGCCATGACGCGCGCAGAGGCGCGAGCCGAGGCGCTGAGGATCAAGGCTGCGCTGGCGTCGGGCGCGGACCCTGCAGTTCGAGCGTTACGTAACGCTCAGGCCTTCGGCGACGTCTGCGAGGATTATTTCCGCGACATCAAACGGCGGGGTTTGCGTTCGGCGCGGGAAACGGAAAGGGATACGCGGCGGGATTTGCGCGCGTGGTGGCATCGCCCAGTTGATCGTCTGGAGCGCGCGGACATTTTGCGCCTTGTCCGTGATGTCACGGACAACCGCAGCCCAGCGGCGGCGCATCACGCATTTTCGTACTGCAGCCGCATCCTCAATTGGTGTGTCGAGCAGGGACTGATCAAGCATTCGCCCTGTTATGGCCTGCGCCCATCGCGCCTGATTGGCGAGAAGCAGCCCAGGACGCGCATTCTCAATGACGACGAGCTGCGAGCATTGTGGATTGTTGCGGGGACGCTCGGGACGGCGGGCGTGTTCGTCAAGGTCCTACTTCTGACCGGGCAACGCAGGGGCGAAGTCGCGGGCATGCGGTGGTCAGAAATTCACAATGGCCTCTGGGTGATCCCGGCGGCGCGCATGAAGAGCAAAAGAGAGCATACGGTGCCGCTGGTGCCCGAGGTGCGCGCGCTGCTCGACAGCCTGCCGCGGTTTACTAGCGCTAGTAAAGCGGACTACGTCTTCACCAACGACGGGCGGCGATGTCTTCGGGGCTTCGATCACGTCAAGAATCGGATCGACGCGCTGATGCCGCCCGGCACTCCGCCGTTCACGATCCACGACATACGAAGATCGGTTCGATCATCGTTAGCCGAATTGGGAGTGTCTGACACGGTGGCTGAGTTGGTGATTGGTCACACCCAGAAGGGCTTGCTCAAGACGTACAACCTGTATCGGTACGAAAGTGAGAAGCGCGCGGCGTTGGAGCTGTGGGGCGCGAGGCTAATGCAGATCGTATCGTCCTTCTGAGCGCCTTTTTAAATTCAGGTAAGGCGTAGCCCCGGAAAGCTGCTACGAGTTTTTCAGTAAGCTCACTGTTCCCAAATAACATCTGATCGATTTCCATCAAGATAATGATCAAGGGTGATCGCACCAGCGCTTTGGTGGCGAAGGCAATGTCTCAGTCGTTGACCAAACGGGTCGATAAACTCGAAACCGAAGTGAAGAGGATCGCCGAGGAGGTCGAATGATCGACAGAGATGAGTTGCACGCGGTCTTGATGCGCGCAGGCACACCAGTGCATGTCGCCGACGCATGGGTCGAAGAACTTATGCTGGCGCATCACGAGCACGAAGCGCGCATGGCCCGAATGCGGGCCGAGTTCAAAGCCAGGGTTGCGACGATGAGGAGGGAGTTCGACGCCACGCTTGCTGCACTCAGGAGAGAGCTCGCTGCACTTCAAGAACCCGCGTGATGGCAATGCTCGACAGCTTGGTCCGCTTTTCGGCTGACGTTGGGGCGACATCGCCGAATGTCCGCCAAGCGTCCATTCAGGACTACGACGATCATTGACCCACATCAATGAATGGTGTGGCGGAGTTGGAGTAGTGTCCGGTTAAAACTCGAATAGATTCAGTTGACTATGAAATGTTTGGTTGTTTGGGAATGGCTCTACGCTGGCAACAGCTTGTTTCAGTGGTAATTTCTCGAAGAGCGTCAACGACAATATCTGTAGCAGCGCATGCAGGGATACGTCCAATCGAAGTTGCTTCTTGATGATCGCCACCAGGACATAGACGCTGATAGCGATCCAAATTTGCGTCCGCACAGCGTTCTCGGAGGTGCCGTAGAAGCGCTTGATGCGCAGGTGCTGCTTGATCCACTTGAAGAACAGTTCCACCTGCCATCGGCACCGGTACAGGGCGCAGATGGTCGGTGCTGGCAAGGCAAACTGGTTGGTCAGGAACACCAGGTTCTTGCCGGTCTCGGGATCGCGATAGCGGATGCGTCGCAGTTGGCCTGGGTAGTGCTTGGCGGCATAGAAGCCGTTAAGGGCGATGGTCTGGTCGCAGATGAATCCCGTGTCGCGATCCACCGGCGCCGAATACAAGCGCCGTGCATCGAGGTTTTGCTTGGCGCGGGTGACGAAGAAGCCTCCCACCTGATCGAGCGCATAGAGCCGCTCGAAGTCCAGGTAACCCCGATCCATGATGTAGAAGGCACCGGCCTCGATAAGCAGCAGGTCCAGCACATTGACGTCGTGCATCTTGCCGTCGGAGATGTGGATGAAGGTGGGGATCGATCCCCGGAGATCGAGCAGCGTGTGCAACTTCACGGCCGCCTTGGTGGAGCGAAACGGCGCCCACGGGAACATCGACAGGCACAGATCGATGGTCGTGGCATCGAGGGCATACACGGTATTAGCCAGTTCTACGCCGAAGTCCTCGTCGACGTAGAGCGCGCGGGCCTTGATGATCAGGCGTTGAGCCAACTCGAAGTAGATGCGCCAGTCGCGCAACTCGTTGGCATCGGCCAGCGTCGAGCGAGCGACTGCCGCGCCAATGCCCATGTGGTAAAGCTTACCGGCTTGAGCCGCCAGACACACTTCGATATCGCGCAAGCTTTCGCGGTAGGTCAGTTGCGCAAAGGCCATGACGCGAAAACTGCTCGGCGCAACTGAGGCTGCGCGTCCGGTAATCGCCGCTGTATCGATCGACGATGCGATGGAAGGTCTTCCACGGCAGGAAGTCCATGATCTGCGCAAACAGGGTCTTGCCGAGGTACATGACGACTCCGGGATGGCGACACCCGGAACGCTTGTGCAAACCGCCATTTCCGATTCAAGTCGGAGACGCCCTTTGTCACCCGAAAAGCCCCGCCGCCATTGGCTTCCTGACCAATACCTCTCAAGTTAACCGG
>CAWJRE010000062.1:0-14374 GCA_963845075.1 uncultured Alphaproteobacteria bacterium
TTCAGCTCTCGTCTACTCCGCCGCCTTTTCGGGCAATTCATATTCCTGCTGCGCGCGCTGCTCGACCGGCTTTTCCAGGCGCGTCAGATTGTAGGCGGCATTGACCAGCGCCATGTGCGAAAAGGCTTGCGGGAAATTGCCGATCTGGCGTTTGAGATGCGGGTCGTATTCCTCGCTCAGCAGGCCGAGATCGTTGCGCACCGCGATCAGGCGGCGGAACAGCCGCTCGGCATCGGCCATCCGGCCCTGCAAGACATAGACGTCGACCAGCCAGAAGCTGCAGGCCAGAAAGGCGCCTTCTCCGGGCGGCAGGCCGTCGGCGTCGACCGCGGTGTCGTAGCGCATGACGAAACCGTCGCGCAGCAAGCGTTGCTCGATCGCGGCGATTGTTTGTTCCATGCGCGGGTCGGAGACCGGCAAGAAGCCGACCGCCGGAAGGAGGAGCAGACTCGCATCCAGAAACTTGGTGCCATAGGCCTGCACAAACGTGCCCATTTCCGGATCAAAGCCTTTGGCGAGAACCTCGCTGCAAATTTCGTCGCGCAGCCTGCGCCATTCGTCGATCGGCCCTTCCAATCCGAAGGTCTCGGCGCTCTTGATCGCGCGGTCGAACGCCACCCAAGCCATCACCTTCGAATGGGTGAATTGGCGCGGACCGCCGCGGACTTCCCAGATCCCCTCGTCGGGCTCGCGCCAGATCTTTTCAAGATGGTCAAGGAAAGCGAGTTGCGCGTGCCATCCCGATGCGTTGGTCGACAGCCCGCGGCGGCGCGCCTGGTGATGGACGTCCATGATCTCGCCGAACACGTCGAGCTGGAGCTGGCTGTGGGCGGCATTGCCGATCCGCACCGGCGCCGAGTTTTCGTAACCGGGGAGCCAGGGCGCGGTCCATTCGGTCAACCGCCGCTCGCCGGCAATGCCATACATGATTTGCAATTGGTCCGGACTGCCGGCCACCGCGCGCAACAGCCATTCGCGCCACGCCTGGGCTTCGTCGAAATAGCCGGCATTCATGGCGCCCAGCAGGACCAGCGTGGCGTCGCGCAGCCAGCAATAGCGATAGTCCCAATTGCGCTCGCCGCCGAGCCGCTCCGGAAGCGACGTGGTCGGGGCCGCGACCATGCCGCCGGTCGGCGCATAGGTGAGCGCCTTGAGCGTGATCATCGAACGCAGCACGACGTCCGACCACGGACCCGCGGGCCGGCACTTGGCCGACCATTCTTGCCAAAACATTTCGGTGTCGTGCAGCGCTGCGGTCGGATCGAACGACGTATGCAGCGGTCTGTGCGAGGGGTAGTAGCTCAAGACGAACGGAATGGTCTCGTCCTTGTAGATGACGAACGTACCGACCGTCGTCATGTCGACGCCACGCAATTGCACGGGCGTTCGCAACACCATCATGTCCGGGCCGGCGATGGCGCGAAGCCCTCCGTCTTCAAGACGAGTCACCCAAGGCACGATGGCGCCATAGCCGAAACGCAGGATCAGCTCGGTGCCCATCGACACCCTGCCGCGGACGCCTCGCACCAGCCGCACGATGGTTGAATGATGTCCGTCCAAAGGCATGAAATCGATCAGCGTTGCGGCGCCCTCCTCGGTCTCAAAATGGGTTTCGAGCACCAAGGTCTTTGGACGATAGCGGCGCGTGATGCGGGCCGGCTCCTGCGGCGCGATCGACCAGCGGCCATGCTCGCGCGTGCCAAGGAGCGCGGCGAAACAAGCCTCCGAGTCGAAACGCGGACAGCAATACCAATCGATCGAGCCGTCGCGGGAAACCAGGGCGGCGGTCCGGCAGTCGCCGATCAGCGCATAGTCTTCGATGAGCGCCATGAGCCTTACAAAAATATGGGCCTCAGGAGAATTCGACGATGACTTTAATATCGTCGGGCTGCCGCTGCAGCGACCGGGTCCAATGTTCGGCGGGTTCACGCCGCGTGATCATCATATCGAGCCAGCTTTTGTCAGCTTTGCGCAAGGCTTCGCCAGCCATCTCATAGTGAAGCTTGTTGGCGTTGACCGATCCGAAGACGGTATTGTTGTCGAGCACCATCGAACGGTTGAGCGCTCCGACATCGACTTCGAAGTCGTGGCCCGGCTCGGTGACGCCAACCAGACAAGCGATGCCGCTCGCCGCCGTATTGCCGAGCACATCGCGCACGACGCTGGGCGCGCCGCTGCACTCCATCAACACGTCCGGCTTGAAGCGAAGATTGGCCGGCGTATCGACGTGATAGATGCCGCCAAGCCGGCTGACCATCTCGCGCTTGGCGCGATGTTCGTGATGATCGAGAACGTGAACCTCGAGCCCGCGCTGCGCGCCCATGAGCGCCGCCAGGAGCCCGACCGGACCGGCCCCGGTCACCAGCAGTGTTTTGGGACTCCAGGAGCGCGCGCGCTGGCCGATCCGCTCGGTATGATCCCACGCTTTCGCCACCACACTCGTCGGTTCGAGCAGAACGCCGGCCTCGCCGAGCGCGGGATCGATCTTGACCAAAAATTCCGGCTCGATGCGAAAATACTCCGAGCCGAATCCATGACGCTCCTTGATGCCGCGCTCGGTGTAGCGGCCGTTGCGGCACATATCCCATTCGCCGACGGCACATGAAGGACACGGCACCGGATCGGGACGCCGCACAATGCCGACGACGAGATCGCCGACATCGACGCCGCAGTCCCGCGGAGCCTCGCGCACCACGCCGAGCAATTCATGGCCGATTACCAATCGGCTTTGACCGGGCGGGGCCCAGCCATAGTGGCCGCAAACGATGTCGCGGTCGGTACCGCAAACGCCGATGGCGATTGTGCGCACCAGCACCGCGCCGTCGTCGGCCGGCGGCTCGGGGACATCTTCGATCCGCGCCGAGTTGGCAACACCCGGCGCGACGGTAAGGGCTCGCATTCGCATGCTTCCATGATTTATGCGGTCCGGCCCGCGCGGCCAGACGGTCCCGTCGCCATAAGTACCAGAGAGTTCCAAAAGTTCCGGTTACGGAACCAACGCAGCGCTGTCAGGGTTCTTCGGCCGCCGCGTAACAAATTTAACGAGGACATGACCATGGATGCCATCGGTCGCAAGCGCTGGGCTATCGCCGAAGGGCACATTCCTTCGCAGAGTTCCTTTACCGACCGTGCACTTATTTCTCATGAGACCGCCTGCATCCTCAACGCCGGCAGCGGCGACGCGCATGTTGCGCTCACCATCTTCTTTGCCGACCGCGATCCGGTCGGCCCCTACCGGATTACGGTGCCGGCGCGGCGCACGTTGCATCTGCGCTTTAACGATCTCACGGAACCGTCGCCGGTTCCGCGCGACACCGACTTTTCTTCGGTGTTCGAGTCGGATGTTCCGATTGTCGTTCAACACACACGGCTTGATTCACGTCACGCCGAGGTAAGCCTGCTGTCGACGACCGCGTACGGCAAATCTTGAGCCGCGAACGATCGCCGCGATTCCAAACGATTTTGTTTTATTCCGCATAAAAGAAAATTTTCGCTTCTTAAAACACAGTTTCCAAACAAGCGATGTGGAATGGACATATCGCCTTAATGCAGGATGAACGAAACGAAAGAATGGAACTTATGCGCCGCGTGGCCGTTGTTACACGGAACCGAGGAGAATCCCGTGACTGTGATCGTCGTGTCCAACCGCGTTGCGCGGGCGAAATCCGATGAGCCGGTCGCCGGGGGATTGGCCGCAGCGCTGATCCCGATGGTGAAGGATTCCGGCGCGATCTGGGTGGGATCGAGCGGCCAGACTTCCGACTACGCTACCAGTAGAGATTGCTTCTCGCAGATCGAGCCGCTCGGCACCGGCGCGCTCGCGACTGTCGACATGCCGGCCAAACATTATCGCGGCTTCTATGAGGGCTTCGCCAACTCGGCCTTGTGGCCGGCGCTGCATTCGCGCCCGGATCTCATTCAAGTCGGCGGCGACGACTACACCTCCTATCGCGAGATCAACGCGTTCATGGCGCGCGCTCTGTTGCGCTTCAGCGAGCCGGACGCGGTCTATTGGGTGCAGGACTATCATTTTCTTACGCTCGGCGCGGAAATGCGGCGGCTGCAGATCAGCCGGCCGATCGGATTTTTCTTGCACACGCCGTGGGCGGACCGCCGGACGATGGCCGCGGTGCCGCACCATGCCGATCTCGTGCAGGCCATGCTCGCTTACGACCTCATCGGATTTCAGACCGATGAGGACCGTCAGAATTTCGAAGACTATCTGCAATACGAGCTTAGCCTGTCGATCTATGACGGCGCGGTCACGTCGTCTCGAGGCGTGACGCATCTGGCGACCTTCCCGATCGGCATCGATGTCGACGAGTTCAGCGATCGGGCCACCAAGGCTTCGGCACGGGCCGATGTGTCGCGGCTGCGCGGCAGTTTGCAGGGAGTCAAGCTCGTGCTTGGCGTGGACCGCCTCGATTATTCCAAGGGCCTTGCCAATCGCGTGCGGGCATTCGACCGGATGCTCGAGATCGAGCCGCAGCTTAAGCGCGGCGTTTGCCTGCTGCAGGTCGCGGTTCCGACGCGCGGCAATATCCGCGCTTATCGCGAGCTGAAGGCCGAGCTTGCTTCGCTGGTCGGCGAGATCAACGGCCGGCACGGCGAAGTCGACTGGATTCCGATCCGCTATCTCAACAAAAGCTTCTCGCAGCTTACGCTCGCCGGGTTTTATCGCGCCGCGCATGTGGGCTTGGTCACGCCGCTCCAGGACGGCATGAACCTGGTGGCCAAGGAATATGTCGCGGCACAAAACCCGTTCGATCCGGGCGTGCTCGTGCTCTCGGAATTCGCGGGCGCCGCGAAGCAGCTCGATACGGCCCTACTGGTCAATCCCCATGATATCGAAGGGATGGCCCGGCAAATTGCGACGGCGCTTTCGATGAGCCTCGAGGAGCGGCGCGAGCGCTGGCACGCGATGGTCGCCAAATTGCGATCTTCATCGATCCAGGATTGGTTCGCCGATTTCCTGCGCGCCCTCAATGACACCCGCCGCGTGCCCGCACGTCTTGCGACGTTGCGGCCGGCAGCGGCGCCGGTTCTGCTGGAAATGGCGGGGCGAAGCGCGCAGCGTCATTAGAGCATGATCCGGAAAAGCTTGCCCTCGGGCTTTGACCCGATGGGTGGACTCCGGTTTTCCGAAAAGCATGCCCTCGGGCTTGACCCGGGGGATCATGCTCAAACAAAAAGTTAGAGCGGGATGCCGATCGAACCACATAACTCATCCCGCTCTAGAAAGTTACACGGCGCCTTCCACCTTGTGGGTCTTCGCTTTCACGGCGTGGCTGACTGATAGGCCCGCTTCATGCGCGGCCTGCTGCAGCGTGCGCCTGATCTCATCGCGCTTTTCGTAAATCGTGGCGATGGCGAGCCCGGTCGCCACGCCCAATCCGACCAGGGCCGCTTCGGAAAGCTGCAAGCTCGCTTCGATCGTCTCGGGCACGGCGTCGGTCGCACCGAGCGCGTAAAGGTGGCGCGCGTGATCGGCATCGCGGGCGCGCGAAACGATGAGAATGTCCGGACGCATGGCGCGGACGTGCGCCACCACCTCGTCGATCAGCCGCGCCGTGTGAATCGTAATGATGACGCCTGCCGCCTTGGCAAGCCCGCAGGCTTCGAGAAATTGCGGATCGGTGGCGTCGCCGAAGTAGACGTCATGGCCCTCGCGCCGATCGCGCGTGACCGTCATCGCGTCGGAGTCGGCAACGATGTAGGGAAGGCGGTGCTCGCGCAGCAATTCGCAGACAACTTTGCCGACACGACCGTAGCCGACGACGATCGCATGGCTCTGGCCGGCCGTCGGCCGCACCGTCAGTTCGGCGTCGATCGGCTTATCCGGCGTGAGCCGCGCGGCGAGACGCCGGCCAACGAACGACAGCAGCGGGGTCAGCGCCATCGTGATCGAGGTCACCGCGAGGATGAAGCTCGCGAACGACAGCTCGATCAGCCCGGCCGAGCCCGCCATGCCAATCCCGACAAAAGCGAATTCGCCGCCGGTACTGAGCACCAAACCGATCTCGACGGCGGCCGGCCAGGAAAAGCGGAACAGCTTGGCAAGCACGACGAGCAGAAGCGCCTTTACGGCGATCAGCCCGATGACGGCCCCGGCGAGCAAAAGCGGTTCACGCCAAAGCTCGCGAAAATCGACATTCATGCCGACGGTGAAGAAGAAGAGGCCAAGCAGGAGGCCTTTGAACGGCGCCACCGTCGTTTCGATCGCCTTGCGATATTCGGTTTCGGCCAGCAGCAATCCCGCCACGAAGGCGCCGAGCGCCATTGAGAGCCGCGCCTGCTCGGCGATCACGCCGTCGGCAATGATGACGAACAAGACCGCGGCGATGAAGACTTCGGTTGAGCGCGCCGTCGCCACCAAGCGGAACAGCGGACGCAACAAAACACGTCCGAAGGCGACGATGACGATAATCGCCGCGGCGGCCTGCAACAGCGCGGTGGCAAGGCTTGCGAGCACCGAACCGCCGGAACGCGCCGCGAGAATCGAAATAAAGAGCAGGATCGGAATGACGGCGAGGTCCTGCGCCAGCAGAATGGAGAAGCTTGCCCGACCCACGCTCGTGGTCAGCCGCTCCTGGTTCGACAGAAGCTCGAGCACGATCGCCGTCGAAGAGAGCGAGAGCGCACTGCCGAGCACAACGGCCTCGGACGGGCTCCTCGACAGCGCAAGCGCCGCACCGGCGATCACCGCACTCGTCAGCAGAACCTGCAATCCGCCCAAGCCGAGCACCAGCCGGCGCATGGCCGAAAGCCTGGAAAATGACAGTTCGAGACCGATCAAGAACAGAAGAAAGACGACGCCGAGTTCGGCGATGCCGGCCACGTTCTGCGCGTCGGTGATCGTCACCCAAAACAGCCCCGGCACCACGCCCGTGAGCGAACCGAGCCCCAGCGGACCTAAAAGCGCTCCAGCACCCAGGTAGCCGAGAACGGGACTGAGACCCCAGCGCCGTACCAGCGGAATCACGACACCTGCAGTTCCGAGCACGACGAGGGCGTCGCTGTAAGCGGCCGTGTGACTGGTCGACACGCCAAATCCTCCAATCCGCCAGCGAGCTACCTAGAGCAGGATGACTTTTCTTCGTATCGTCATCCGGCTCTAGCTTCTTGTTTGAGCATGATCTTTTCCGAAAACCGGCTTCCACTTTTCGGCATCATGCTCTATCGCCGGTTCAACTATGAACCGAACCCAATGCCAAAATATCGTGACTTGGCAATGGATTGAAATCGCTCGAGCGTCTCTAACTTATGGAAACCTTGGCGCGCCAAGCTGGTTAAGCAATTCGCGACCTTTGCTGCCTACAAGGCGCGCCGCACGAAACGGGAGAGCGATGAAGTTATTTCAGTGCCAGAATTGCGGGCAGCCCTTGTATTTCGAGAACACGCGCTGCGAGCGCTGCGGCTTGTCACTCGGCTATTTGCCCAGGCGGGAAGCCATTTCCGCGCTCCAACCGCACGGCAGCGCGGACGGTCCGCAGGGGCAGGTTCGGCGCGCGCTGGCCGACATGGAACTTTAC
The DNA here is from genome assembly GCA_963845075.1 of uncultured Alphaproteobacteria bacterium. Lineage (GTDB taxonomy): Bacteria > Pseudomonadota > Alphaproteobacteria > Rhizobiales > Xanthobacteraceae > BOG-931. Next base: position 7,533 of record CAWJRE010000062.1, read on the forward strand.
CGGCATTGCGCCAATGCCGCCTACGATGCGTGTAACTGGCTCATTCCAGCCGCTACATCGGACAGCTATTGCGCGGCATGCCGGCATAACCTTGTCATTCCGGACCTGTCGCTGCCGGAAAATCTCCCTAGGTGGCGGTCGCTGGAAGTCGCGAAGCACCGGCTTTTCTATACGCTCTTTCAACTGCGGCTGCCGGTCGAGACGCAGGCGGAAAATCCGGCTGGCCTCGCCTTCCGGTTCCTAGCCGATGTCGGACCGGCTCAATCGGAAGTCCTGACCGGACACGACAACGGCGTCATTACCATTAGCCTCGCCGAAGCGGATGATGCCGAGCGCGAGCGACGCCGCCAACGCATGGGCGAGCTTTACCGCACCTTGCTCGGCCACTTTCGGCACGAGATTGGGCACTATTACTGGGGCCGGTTGATCCTCAGCACGCCGCACCTGGATGAGTTCCGCCGCGTCTTCGGCGATGAGCGACAAGATTATGCCGCGGCCCTGCAAAACTACTATGCGAGCGGCGCGCCTGCCGATTGGTCGGAGCGTTTTATCTCCGCCTATGCAAGCTCTCACCCCTGGGAGGATTTTGCCGAGACCTGGGCACACTATTTCCACATGATCGATACCCTCGAAACCGCGCATGTCGCCGGCCTGGCGGTCAGTCCCAAGCTGCCCGAGAGCCCGGGCGCTGTGTTCGACTTCAATCCGCGCGACACCGACATGGACCGTCTGATCGAGGCTTGGCTCGCGCTCGCCTTCGCGGTCAATTCGCTCAATCGCAGCATGGGGCTGCACGATCTCTATCCCTTTGTGCTCGGCCCCGTGGCAGTGGCCAAGCTTGCCTTTGTTCACCGGCTTATCGCCGCGACGTCGTCCGCGGCGCCGAAGACGACGAGCCGCCCCCCGCCGCTACAGGCGAAACGCAGCCCGCCGGACACGATCCGAAGCCATGTGACTTTCTTGCAACGGGAATTGTCCTGATCAGGAAGCGCTTTGCACAGTCAAGCGGTTGGGCTTCCTGAAAAGGGACAAAAACGGCTTGAATTTTAACGTTTTTGCGCCCTGTAATGCGCCCGGATGGGCGGCAAGAGCAGCTTCGTGACCACAACCGATTCGAGCAGTCTGTCGCTTGGCGCACAGCCTGGCACGGTCTCTTGGATAACGGCGACCGCTATTGTGGTCGCCGATATGGTTGGCGTCGGCGTTTTTACCAGCCTGGGCTTTCAGGTCACCGACATCACCTCCGGCTTTGCGCTGCTGCTGCTGTGGGTCGTCGGCGGGATCGTGGCGATTTGTGGCGCGCTCTCGTACGCAGAACTCGCCGCGATGCTGCCGCGGTCGAGCGGCGAGTACAATTTTCTTCGCCGCATCTATCACCCCGCATTCGGCTTTGTTGCCGGATGGCTGTCGGCCACGGTGGGCTTTGCCGCGCCGATCGCGCTGGCAGCCATGGCCTTCGGCGTTTATTTCAAGTCCATCGTCCCGGGCGCGCCGCCGCTTCTTCTCGGCTTCTGCGTCACTTGGCTCGCGGCGCTGGTTCATTTGGGCGGCGTCCGCTTCGGCAGCGCCTATCACAATGCCTGGACGGCTTTGAAGCTTCTGCTCATTCTGGCATTGATCGTTGCCGGCTTTGCGCTCGGTGATTCGCAGCCGATTTCATTTTTGCCGAGCGCCGCCGACCTCCCGCAAATCGTCGGCGCCCCATTCGCCATCAGCCTGGTCTTCGTGATGTATTCGTACTCGGGCTGGAACGCGGCCACCTATATCGTCGGCGAATTGCATGATCCGGTCCGCAATGTCCCGCGCGCGCTGTTCATCGGCACCGGCATCGTCATCGTGCTCTATGTTTCTTTGAACGCGGTGTTTCTGGTGACCACGCCGATCAAGGAATTGGCGGGCCAGCTCGATGTCGCGATCATCGCCGGCAAGCATATCTTCGGCGATCTCGGGGGCCGCTTGGTCGGCGCGCTCATTTGCCTGGGGCTCATTTCTTCCATCAGCGCGATGACCTGGATCGGTCCCCGCGTCGCCATGACCATGGGAGAGGACTTGCCGCTGCTGCGCCTGTTCTCGCGCAAGTCGAAGCGGAACGCGCCAATCGCGGCGATTGTCCTTCAACTCCTGATATCGAACGTCCTGCTGCTGACCCAGAGTTTCGAGGCGGTGTTGGACTTCATCCAGTTCAGCCTGACGTTCTGTTCATTTTTCACGGTGCTGGGGGTGATCAAGATGCGAATCACGCATCCGGAACTCCCCCGCCCGTACCGGGCTTGGGGCTATCCGGTCACGCCGATCATTTTTCTCAGCGTGACGCTCTTCATGATGTATTATCTTGTGGTCAATCGGCCGCTGCAGTCCCTGGCGGGCATCGCCATGATGTTGGCCGGCCTCATCGTCTACTATGTATCCCGCCCGCTCTCGAACGCTCCTTCAGATATTTCGCAAACGGTGGCCTAGAAACAATGTTCGCAACCATGCCCAAAACGATGGCGGCTGCCTTGACGGCGGTCATATTGACCGTAGCCGCAGCGCCCGCCTGGAGCGCCGAGACCGCCACGTTCAACGACACGGCGCGCTTCCTGGCCGGATTGCCGCCATCTCCTGATTCGCCGCTGACGCCGCTCACCAAGGATGCGGCTTGGCAGCAGCACGCCCGCTATTTCGACTCGATCTTCGCCCGCGAAGACAGCGCGCACCTCTCGAAAGTTCGCGCCTTCTCCAAGGAATTCCTGACCGAAAAACACGACACGATGCTGTACATGTTCAGCGGTCCGGACTTCCTCTACGCCACGTCGTTCTTTCCCAACGCCTCGACCTACGTCATGGCCGGCCTGGAGCCGACCGGCGACATTCCGCAACTGACCAATCTCAGCCGTGGGGCCGTTTACGGCTCGTTGCGAAATCTCGAAGTGTCGATGGCGTCGCTGTTGAGCTACAGCTTCTTCATCACCAACAAGATGCGGACGCAACTGCACGAAGGGCCGGTCTACGGCACGATTCCGGTGCTCTATGTCTTCATGGCCCGGACCGGAAAGACCATTCACGATGTGAGCCTGGTCGCGCTGGATACGGATGGAAATTTCATCAAGACCGACGAACCGACTGGTTCGGGCGGCGACGCCAAAAAGGTGGCGGCGCGCAGCATCGCCCGCAGCGCCGCGCCCGGCGTGAAGATCGTCTTCTCGGACGGGGATGGGCCGAAGCAGACCCTCTATTATTTCAGCACCAACCTCTCGGACGGCTCCATTGAGCGAAGCGGCTTCCTGGCATTCGTCGAGAAACTCGCGCCGGCCGACAGCTTCATCAAGAGCGCGTCCTACCTCCTGCATTCGGGGGGGTTCAGCAAGGTGCGCGGCATGCTGCTCGATCGCAGCGCGACGATCCTCGAGGACGACAGCGGCATCCCGCTCGCCTATTTCGACTCGAAGAAATGGCGGCTGCAGCCGTTCGGCCGCTATGTCGGGCCGCTTGGTATCTTCGGCCGTTCCTATCAGCCCGGAATGGCTGAGTTGTTCCGGCGCGCGGCCCCGATCGAGTTCGGTATCGGCTACCGCTGGAAAAGGAACGAATCAAACCTGCTGTTGGCGCAGAAGGGAGCGCCGCGGACCAGCGACCAGGAATTAACGCCTGCTTCACCACCCCCTCAAGACGAAGCGCAGGCGCCGAAGAAGACCAAAAAGGCCTCGCAACCGCGCCGTACCGGCTCATTGGGCTGTCGTTATGGGGGCGTTTTCCCGTTTTGTTCTGACTATTCTTCCAGGACGAGCCGATAGCCTCGTCAAAATGGGGACATAGTCATCCCCGACAGTGCTTCTGTCGGGCGGGGGAACAGTGGCAGATACGGGTCGGGGACCAGCGCCGCACGCTATGCGTCGGCCGGCTAGGGGAACGGTGCCGTTGGCGCATGCGCGCCATTTCCACGGCGATCCGACCGTTGGCCGCAGGCTTGAACAAGCAACCAACCGCATCGTAACGCCGCACAGCCAGTTCGAGGAAGTGCGCACGCAACTGCGCGCGGTGCAGCGCCGCCTCGAGCAAGCGCAGGCGAACGCCGCGGAGCCGCGCCGCCATTTCGGCGCAGGCCATATCCAGCCGGAGACCGGACGTCCCGCTGTCATCGACAGGGTGCCGGGCCGCGTCAGTTTCCTTCGAGAGAGACTGGAGCACAATCTGCTCCGCCTATCGGCCGTCCTGTTCATGATCGGCGCCGCAGGTTGGTGCCTCTTGATCGCCAATCAGTTCCGTACGCCGACTCTGGTGGCGCCGGCCGGAGCGGCAATCAGCAAGGCCGATTTGGATTTCGCGAAGCCCGATCCGTCGAGCACTTCAACCCATGCGCGCATCGACGATCCGGGAATTGTTGTGCCTCGGGACTGGGCCTCTGCCGGCGGCGAATCGCCTGCAAGTGTCGTGGCACGCGGATGGAGCGACCTCCTTGAGATGCGTTCAGAAAGACGCGTCGCCGACCGCGGCCGAACGCCCACGCCCGCACCCACGCCGGTCAAGCAAGCCGTAAAAGAAGCGGTCAGGCCGGTCGCAAAGGAAGCGCGGCTGAGCGTGAAACCCGCGGTGCGGCTCGCTTCGTTGGACAGCGCCGAGCCGGTCATTCCGCCGCTGCCGTCCCGCATACCCTCCAATGTCGGCGCGTCGACGCGCCTTGTCGATTTTGAAACCGCGCCATTCCCCTACCACGGCGTGGTGCCTGGATCTGGGCGGCCGTTTCTCAATGCCGGCGATCAGAACCGCCGCGGTCACGTAACTTTCCGCGGCCAAGTTCTCTGGGAGTCGCAGACCTTCAGCGACGACCGCGTATTGCTGCACATTCCGTCCGGTTTCGATCCGAACAAACCCGCGGTCATGGTGGTCTTCTTCCACGGCCACGGCGCCAACCTCTCGCGCGATGTCCGCGATCGTCAGCAGGTGCCGGCGCAGATTACCGCCGCCGGCTCAAACGCCGTGCTGGTGGCGCCGCAATTTGCCGTCGACGCCGCCGATTCGAGCGCCGGAAAATTCTGGGAGCCGAACGGCTTCCGGCGATTCCTCGACGAAGCGGCCGTCAAGCTCGCCTATATGTATGGCGATCCGCGCAGTGCCTCGGCTTTCTCCAAGATGCCGATCGTCATCGTGGCTTATAGCGGAGGCTTCGGTCCGACCTTGTCCGTGCTCGACCGCGGCGGCGTGCGATCGCGCGTGCGCGGACTCGTGCTGCTGGACGCGCTCTATGCCGGCATCGACAAATTCGCCGATTGGATTGCGGACAACAGGTCGACTTTCTTCGTCAGTTCTTACACGCCCCACACCGCCCATCACAATGCCGACCTGCAACGGCTGTTGCGCGAGCGATCGGTGTCTTACAGTTCCGAACTCCGCCGCGGCCATCTGCAAGGCATGGTGACATTCCTGCCCGCCGGCCCTGTGTCGCACCGGGACTTTGTGACCCACGCCTGGTCCGACAATCCGATCAAAGACATTTTGGCTCGAATGGACGACGTCGATCCGCGCATCCAGACTGCCGGCACGACGGCCTCGATCCCCGCAACGCGCAATTAGCCAGGCTGCCTTGCGGCGTTCAGGCGTGCCTTGCCAGCCCGGCAGGTAGCGAATATCAAAATTGACGGCGCTGGTCCGTGATCCAATTCAATTGAATCGGATCACTCTCTAGCTTGTTCGTTTGAGCATGATCTCGTCCGAAAGCCAGTTTCCACCCCGGACCAAGTCCGGGGCAGGCTTTTTCGAGATCATGCTCTCCGCGGGTTCCGGAGCGCAGCATGTTTCCGCACATCTTTGACGACGCGCCGGAACGGACGCGCGGCAAGGTCGTCGGCCTCTATGCGATCCTCGTCTCCGCCAACATCGCCGTCTGGCTGTGGGCGCTCGCGGCGTTTCATGACAATGCGTTTCTTCTTGGCACGGCCTTCCTCGCCTACAGCTTCGGGCTGCGGCATGCCTTCGACGCGGACCACATCGCGGCGATCGACAACATCACCCGCAAGCTGATGCAAGAAGGGCGGCGCCCGGTCGCCGTCGGATTTTTCTTCTCGCTCGGCCACGCAACAATCGTCGTCGCTCTCGTCCTCGCAATCGCGCCGATGACCGCCGCCGCGCAGCAGCACTTCGCCGCCTTGAAGGAGATCGGCGGCGTGGTTGCCACCGCAGTCTCTGCTGCGTTCCTGTTCGCGATCGCGGCGGCCAATATCGTGGTGCTGGCGCAAATCTGCGGCGTATTGCGCGCCGTCGGAAAGACCGGCCGGATGCCGGGCGAAGATCACGATCACGGCCTTCCTCAAAGCGGCCCGATCGCACGTCTGCTGCGCCCGCTCTTTGCGCTGATCGCGCGCAGTTGGCACGCTTATCCGCTCGGGCTTCTGTTCGGGCTCGGCTTCGACACCGCAACGGAAGTCGGTCTGCTCGGCCTCTCCGCCGGACAGGCGGCGCATGGATTGTCGATCTGGTCCATCCTGATCTTCCCGGCCCTGTTCACCGCCGGCATGTCGCTCATGGACACGGCCGATTCGACCATCATGGTCGGGACCTATGGCTGGGCATTCGTCAACCCGATCCGCAAGCTTCACTACAACGTGACGGTCACGTTCGCGTCTATCGTCGCCGCGCTCGTTATCGGCAGCATCGAGGTACTCTCGCTGATCGGCGACAAGTTTGCGCTGCAAGGACCGTTGTGGCGCTTGGTCGCCCGGCTCAGCGAAAATCTCGGCTTGATCGGTTATTTGCTCGTGGCGTTTTTCGTCGTCTGCTGGCTGGCGTCTTTTCTTCTGTACAAGCTTGGCAGTTACGACGAGATCCAGATTTCCGCGGAGCCGCGCGGCCGATCTCTTTGAAAAATT
>CAWJRE010000063.1:0-257447 GCA_963845075.1 uncultured Alphaproteobacteria bacterium
AGGCCACTATCACGGCCCTGCGCGACGCACTCGAAGAATCGCGCCATAGCGGACGGATGGCAGCCGAAAGCGTCGTCGCGAACTCGGCCGGCGAGATCGCCCAGCTACGCCAGATCGCTCAGGCGCTCCGCGACGCAATCGAGAGCCTGCATCATGAGCACCGGCAGGAGATTCAACATCTCACAGCCGCCGCTCAGGACGAAGCGGTTCAGCTCCAGGCCGCGGCCCGTACGTTGCGCGAGCAGCTTGAGGAGGCAGCATCCCAGACCCTAATCCAGAAGCAAGAAGCGGCAGCCGCTGCCGCCGGCGAGATCCAGGAACTCAAGGCTACGTGTCAAACTTTGCGCTATGAACTCGATCGTGCCCGCGGCAACGTGGAATGATGGCGGACCACGGCGAAACCCCTGCGCGCAATCGCGCTACCAAGCGCCGCACCGCGCGACAACCAGCAGCCAAGCCGCCTGGTCGGCCGCGCCTTGGCGGCATGCGCGAGCGGCTCCAGGATGTCAACATTCTGCTTGATGTCACCCGGCGGATATCGGAGACGGACTCGCTCGACGAAATCCTCGAAGCGCTGGTCGAAATGACCTCACTGGCGCTCGGCTGTGACCGCTGCAGCTTCTTCCTCAACGACCCCAGCACGGGTGAACTTTATTCGCGCGTGGCGCAAGGCATCCGTCGCCGGGAGATTCGGCTCCTCAACAATGATGGCGTTATCGGCGCCGCCTTTCAGACGGGCCGGAGCGTCATCCTCGACGACGCCTATGCCGATCCGCGCTTCAATCCAACGATCGACCGCGAGACCGGCTACGTCACCAAAACGGTCCTCTGCGTGCCGCTGCGCGCCAGCAAGGGCAACATTATCGGCGTTGCACAAGCGCTCAACAAGGCGGGCGGGTTCTTCACCGATCATGATCAGGCGCTTCTGGAAGGTATCGCGGCTCAATCGATACCGGCTTTACGGAGTTCGCAGACGGTCGAGCGGATGCAGAAGGCGCGTGCCCAGGAATTGGCCTTTCTCGACATCGTCGCTGACATCACCTCGCAGATCGATCTCGATCAGCTGCTACAGCGGGTGATGACCGAAGCAACGCGGATGCTGGGGGCGGAGCGGTCGACGCTGTTCCTTCATGACGAAAAGACCAAGGAGTTGTTCTCCCGCGTCGCAATGGGTCCGAAGATCGGCGAAATCCGCTTCCCCGACCATGCCGGAATCGCGGGCACCGTGTTCACCACTGGCAAGACGGTTAACATTCCCCACGCCTATGCCGACCTGCGCTTCAACACGAACTTTGACAAACAGACCGGGTTCTTCACGCGCTCGATCTTGTGCACGCCGCTCATCAACAAGCACGGCGTGATCATCGGCGTGACCCAAGCTTTGAACAAGAGCGGCGGCCCGTTTTCCGCCGAGGATGAATCGCGCCTCAAGGCCTTCACCGCCCAGGTCGCGATCGCGCTTGAGAACGCCAAGCTCTTTGATGACGTGCAGAAGATCAAGAATTACAACGAGAGCATGCTCGAAAGCATGTCGAACGGGGTCATCACCTTGGACGATCGCGAAATCATCGTCACCTGCAACAGCGCCGGTGGCCGCATCATTGGGCTGGCGCCTTCGGCCATCCTAGGGCACAGCGCCGCCGAGTTCTTCGCCGGCAAGAACGACTGGATCATCGAGCGCATCAAGAAGGTCCAAGTAGAAAAGGCCGCAAATGTCGCCATGGATGTGGAAATCGTATTCGGCGACCGGCCCGTCTCGGTCAACCTCACAGTGCTGCCCTTGACGAGCGGTGACGGCAAGCAACTCGGCACACTCCTCATGATCGAGGACATCAGCACCGAGAAGCGCGTCAAGGCCACAATGGCGCGCTACATGGACCCGGCGATTGCGGCGCGTATGCTCGACAACAATGGCGACGCTGGCCTACTCGGCGGCGCCAGTACGCGGGCGACCGTCCTATTCTCGGATATCCGAAACTTCACCACACTAAGCGAGGAGCTGGGCGCCCAAGGCACCGTTGCCTTCCTCAACGAGTATTTCACGATAATGGTCGAGTGCATCGCCCACGAGGAGGGCATGCTCGACAAGTTCATCGGCGATGCCGTCATGGCGGCCTTCGGCCTCCCGATAGTGCATGACGACGACGAGGACCGCGCAGTTCGCGCGGCGATCGCTATGATCCGCGAATGCCGACGCTGGAGCCGCGATCGTGTCCAGCGTGGTCAAAAGCGGATTGAGATGGGCATCGGCCTCAACACCGATATGGTGGTGTCTGGCAATATCGGCTCGGCGAAGCGCATGGACTATACGCTGATCGGTGACGGCGTGAACCTCGCCTCACGGCTTGAAAGCGCCTGCAAGGTCTACTCGGCGCAAATCCTCCTCAGCGAGAATACATTCGGCCGCCTACGCGGCACCTACCGCATCCGCAACATCGACCAAGTGGTGGTGAAGGGCAAGACAGAGCCGGTCGGCGTCTACGAGGTGCTCGATCACCACACCGAGGAAAGCTTCCCCAACCTGATGGATGTCGTGAGCTACTTCAACGAGGGTATGCGAAACTACCGCGCGGCCAGGTTCGCAAACGCCATCGCCCATTTCGAGAAGGCGCTCGCTTGCCATCCTAGGGACAAGTTGTCCAGCACGTATATTGAGCGCTGCCAACACCTCATGGACCACCCGCCGCCCGGCGACTGGAATGGCGTGTGGGTGATGACGCAGAAATGAGCCTCGGTAGTCCGTGAAGCCTTTGAATGCCGATTAGCATCGTAAGCTTAGACTTGCAAAGGGAGCGGAGGAACGCGCAGTGGCACTGCGTGATCTTGAAGCACCAGACGAGGGCAAAATGCCTATTGAGGAAGACGCCAGTTGAATCACGAATGCTTGCGTAATTTGTGGAGTGTCTTGGGCGCTAGCCTTTGGCTATGGTGGCGGGATATGAACGGCGCAGTTTTTGGTTCAGTTGTTGGGATGTTATTCGGTTATGCTCTTAGTGAAGCGAATTTGGACACTCCCCAATTCCCGTGAAGTGGGTCCGCATGGCCCAATGTCGAATTCGCGCGAATCGGTCAGAATGTGTGGAACGACTTTGCAACCCTTTAGCCGCCAGCGAGGTCGAATTCGGAGTTGGGTCAAAGTAGGCCCCTTCCGCAATATCCGCAGCACTTTGCTTTGCCTTCGATCGCGACCAAACGAGAGCGGATTTTAATTCGCATACGTGCGTTCCTCAGAGAACTTGTGTCCGACGCTCCGGCCCCGATAGTCGGTGATCGTGTTCAGCACGGAAGACGTTGCTGTATAGGTTTGCGATCCATTGCCGCCCGCGCGATGTGACATTGAGATATCGAATCGCTGTTTTGAGATGTGCTGAAATGCTATCGAAGTAAAGTTGTGGATACAGATCCACTAAATCGGCAGGCGAGCCGTAGCCGAGTTGCTTGTTTAGGCCGACTTCCCCAAACTCATAGTACAAAGCATTTGCCTTTCGCAGGTAATGCGGATCACCGAGCACTCCAATTAGATTGGCTGCCCTCGCGATCAAACCCTCTTCGTTCTCGTGGTCACCGGGCTCATCAGATATTGGGAACCGAGTGAATTCGATGGCGCGGGAGATTCTCAGTGCGTCGAGAAGATGGCTCTTTCCGATCCGATCCATGACGAAGAGCTTGGAACGCTCAACGTGATAAGGCATCAGCGCTGCGTCAGATGAACCGCGCGAAAGCTTTGCTTTGCCCCCCTTCGCATCGATAACGTAGCCGTCTTCGCTGTCTCCCGGCAGAATTCCTCGCACAAAGCCGATATCATGAAAGAGGCACGCAACGATGAGATGGGCGTAATCGCTAGCAGATGTAGATATGAGTAGCGAGCGACCCTTCATGATCTCATAACCGACGAGCGTAACGAGCATTGTATGTTCGACGCCGTGATAAAGAGCATCGCTGTTACCGATGCACTCGAGAGCGAGATTGGCTGCGGACGGAATCGCTTCAATCAGATTTGCATGCGCCGTTCCAAACCTGCGCTTCATATGCGCGGTCAGGAACGACCCTAATGCCTCCGCCGCCAATTCGGGAACCGTAATCATGCAATTCCCATCGTGATGGCAATGTTCTATCCTGACCCCCGGGTGGCAATTTGCAATACCGACGTTGCCGTTTGCAACGCTGAAACACCGCATGTCCGAAAGGGGTCAATCACTACCGAATTGGGGTGTCTGCGTTGCGTCCGTTCATCCCTCAACTTCAGACATAGTGTTGCGCCCTCGCAACCGTCGAAATGGGCCAACACGCGACATCGAATGAAGGAAAGCACCGGCTGTCGCAGCTAACCTGAAACCGAAATATCACCCGGCTATTGCGATGAGCCTTGCTGAGCGAGCCGCCTGAGAATGACCTTGGCGTCGTCGTTCATTTCGCGAACGATCTCGGCGGCAGGCTGTACCTTCCGAACGAGCGCAACACCCTGGCCCGACCATAATGAAAGCGGTTCGATTTCGCCGACAGTGTCCGGCCCCGGCGTGTAGCTCCTATACCGGTCAGCTTCGCCGCGGCTTGGTGACCTCGCAATGATCTCGCCTTCGCCCGGTCGTCGGCCCGAAGGCGGCCGACCCGCGGCCTCCCAGTCGCGAACAGTGCTATTACGCAGCACCCGATGTGGCGCATTTGCCCAGCCACCATCGAAGAGATTTTCGCAATAGGCGGTATCGTTCTCGGAGGCGGCAAGGATCCGACGTTGATATTCAGGGTGGATTGACACCTCCTCAGAGGCGAGAAATCGGGTGCCAACCCAGACACCGCTGCTCCGAGCGCCAGCGCGGCGGCCATACCGCGACCATCGGCGATGCCGCCAGCGGCAATCACGGGAGTGTCGCCGACCGCATCAACGATCGCTGGCACGAGAGGCAACGTCGCGACCGTCCCCCTGACGTGGCCGCCGGCTTCCCATCCCTGCGCGACGATGACATCGACGCCACTGTCGACAGCGCGCCGAGCATCATCGGCGTTGCCCACGGTGTACATGACGTGAGCGCCACCAGCCTTGGCGCGCTTCACTAGGGCGCCGGGGTCGCGCCAAAAGAACGAGATGATCGGCACGCCTTCCTCAAGGCATACCTCTAGACGCTCCTGTTGAGAAAACTCCGTAACCAAATTCACGGCAAAAGGCCTTGAAGTCAGTCCGCGCATTTTCCGCACGGTGCCGCGAAGGCTTTCGAGATCGGCGCGCCAAAGCGGCAATGTTCCCAGTGCCCCGGCATTGCTAACTGCCGCGGCAAGACGCACGGGCACTGCTCCGCCCATCGGGGCCTGAACAATGGGAATCTTTGATTCCAAGCGTCGTGAATAGCTGTCGCATAGGCTTCTCCCATGAGAGCCGTCAGATGGTGCAGACCCGCCCTTCGGCCATGATGGCCGGATGGCTCATGCGATTTCGACCGAAGCTTATTGTCGGGTGCTGCGGACTGTCTACATGCCCTGCGAAGGATCCGAATGCTCTCGCCGCGTGGGAACGTGATCCGTCTGCTCCGTCATGCGGTCCGAGTCCGCTATGGGTCATTTTCGACCGGGACGAGGCCAGCAGCAGGTTCCGCCATGTCGGCTGTGGCCCCGAAAGCGGAAGTCAGGGTATTGGAATCTGCCTCGACGGGCCGTAGCGGGTTGATGATGCCGCCCAGTGCGTGATTCAAGCTCCCAAACCGGAGCCTCGAATCATGCGCTACGAACTCACCGATTATGAATGGGCCGCCATCAAGCCGTTCCTGCCGAACAAGCCGCGTGGCGTGCCGCGTGTGAATGACCGGCGCGTACTCAACGGCATCTTTTGGGTGTTGCGGTCAGGTGCGCCATGGCGTGATCTGCCGGAGAGCTTTGGGCCGTACACGACTTGTTACAATCGCTTCGTTCGCTGGCGCAGGGCTGGCGTGTGGGACCAGCTTATGAATGCGTTGACCGCCGACCATGATGCGGCTGTGCAGATGATTGATACGTCCGTCGTCCGCGTCCACCAGCACGGTGCCTGCATCGAAGCCAATAAAGAGCAACTGATGGGCCGATCGCGAGGTGGATTGACGACCAAGAATTCATGCAGTCGTCGATACCTGCGGACTACCTGTCCGTCTCGCGCTGACCACTGGCGAGGCGCACGACAACCGTCTTGTCCTCACCCTGCTGTCCGGCCTGAAATCGGGGGCGATGTTGCTCGCTGATCGCGGATTTGACGCCGATTGGATCAGAGCACTTGTCAGCCAGTAAGGCGCGTGGGCAAACATCCCGCCGAAGCGAAACCGGATAGAGCCGATCTGCTTCAGCCCTCACCTATACCGCGCTCGTAATCTGGTCGAACGGTTCTTCAACAAGATCAAGCAATGTCGGCGTGTCGCGACCCGATATGACAAACTCGCAGCCAATTATCTTGCGTTCATCAAGCTCGCATCAATCCGCATTTGGCTGCGCGTTAATGAGTCCACGCCCTTCTGTAATGGGCCCGATGAGGTCAAGTCTCCCTTGTGATCGTCACGCCGCCGAGCTCACGCTTCTGTCCGTGGTCGATGCTGAGGCCGCCACACTATGCTGTTAGAGGGAGCGGTGAGCCTATCTAGATACGCGTGGTTCATCAGATGACGGCCACTGGGCGTGTAACGGCTTTACCGCATCCACCGTCCCGGCGACGGGACTTCGGGCAGTAGGCTTGCGTTCAGCCTACTCGCATCTCGTGTTTCTCCTTGTCATACCTGCACCGCGGTCGGCTGGGCGTCAGTCCATCGATAAGTTGTACCGTCAACCCACATTCGATGCAGGATCACCGCGATTTTGCGCGCCAGGGCAACCTTCGCCCGTTTCGAACCTCGCCGCTTGGCGACGTCCATTCCCCAGCGTTTGAGTTTCGAGAACCGGGTTATGCGCGCCAGCAAAACATTGGCGGCTTCATAAAGCGCGGTGCGTACCATCTCATCGCCGGCCCGCGTAATCCCGCCGGTGACGTCCTTTTCCCCCGACTGATACTTTTTCGGCGTGAGCCCGAACAGCGCGCCTGCGGCCTTTGACTTGGCGATGCGATTGGGATCGTCCATCGCGGATTTGTAGGTTATTGCCACCAGCGGACCGACACTCGGCACCGTCATCAGCCTGCGGCAGACTGCGTCTTCACGAACGATGGTGAGCACAATCTTGTGCAGCTTTTCGTATTCCACCTTGAGGGTCGCCCGCGCCGAAAGCATTGCTCCGGCGATGCGTTCCAATGTGATGTGACCAGTCACCAGCTCCCGTATCCGTCCTTCAAAGCCCTTGCGCGTCACCACACCGACCTTCAGACCAAAGCCGCGCAGGATTCCACGAATGCTCAATTCTACGTCGATAAGCCGCCCGAGAAGCTGCTTGCGCGCAACCAACAGTGCTCGCACCTCCTGCGAGCCCATCGATTTGGCGTGCACCGGACGGAACCAACCCATCCGGATCAGCTGGGCAAGCCCGCGCGCATCCTTGCGGTCGGTCTTCACCATCATTGCCGATAACGCCGCCTTCACATGTCGCGTCTCCAGCAGAACAGTATCAAATCCTGCTCGCTTCAGCCCCGCATGCAGCCATGCCGACAACGGTCCCGCCTCAAGTCCGATCCGCTTCACCGCAAAACCAAGCGACGCAAAGAAGGCAACCAGGAAAGCCATCCCGCTTCCTGGTCAACCCGGCTCCGAGGAGTTCATGGCGGCCTACGCCATGGCGCTGGCCGCAGTGCCTGATCAACCTGAGATCGGCGCGAACCGAACGCTGCCGGGCACCATCAACGCCTTGGTCGTGGACTATTACAGATCAGCCGAGTGGCAACACGCCCTCGCAGAGGACACACGCAAGACGCGCCAACGCATCATCGAACGCTTCCGCGCCAAGCACGGCGACAAACGGGTTGCTTTGCTGCGCCGCGAGCACATCGAAAAGATGCTGGCGGAAATTTGCGAAGCCGTCCGCAAAGCGCCACTGGCTCAAAGCCATCCGCGGACTGCTGCGGTTCGCAGTCCCGACCATGCTCAAGGTCGATCCAACCGAAGACATCGCCGCTATCAAGCTCCTTAAGAGCAAAGGACACCACACTTGGACCGATGAGGAGATCGCGCAATATCGTGCTTATTGGCCGCTCGGCACGCAACAGCGGCTCGTCATGGAATTCGCGCTAGAGACCGCGTCGCGGCGAGGCGAAGTTGTGCTGCTCGGTCCGCAACATGTCAGGAACGGCGGCATCCGAATCGAGCGCACCCACGGCAGCGAGGATGTTGACATCCCGATATCGCCGGAGTTGCAGGCCGCGTGCGACACGATGCCGAAATCGCATCTCACCTACATCGTGAGCGCTCACGGCAAGCCGCGCTCGAAATACGGCCTTGGCAATGACTTCGCCAAGTGGGCGACAGAGGCAGGACTTCCGTCACGCTGTCGTTTGCATGGCCTCAAGAAGGGCGGCATGCGCCGGCTCGCTGAGGCTGGTGGGACCCCGCATGAGCTAATGGCGTTCTCAGGCCATCGCACGCTCAGTCAAGTGCAGCACTACACGAGCGCAGCCGACAAGAAACGGCTCGCTGATAGCGGTATGGCGAAGATGCAGAGAACAAAAAGCTACGACGGTTACACAAACACCGCCACCTCTTTACACAAACCGGGCGAAAAAGCTCGCAATATCAAGAGGTGAAGCAATGCATTGGCGGTCCCGGCAAGACTCGAACTTGCGACCTTCGGTTTAGGAAACCGCTGCTCTATCCGGCTGAGCTACGGGACCAATTCAAAAAGCGCGTCTTCCGGCGCGTTCGCAGGCATAAAATCGGATTGCCGCGCTGTATAGCATCCGCCGCCCGGCCGAAACCAGCGTCTTGTCTCGGAACGCGCCAGACACCGCGCCCGCAATGACGCAGCCGCGAACCTTCGAACCGAAGTCCGCGTTTGGCCGCAAAGGCGCGGCGACGGACAAGACCGATGCGGCAGCCACTCATCGCCCCCATCGGCCGGGGCGTCCTGGACCCCGGCACCGGACACCCCGTCAGTGACGCCTATTTCGCGGCATTCAACAGTGCGCTCGCCGACAAGGGCTTCGTTGTGACGGCGACTGATGACCTGATCAGACGGGCACGCACCGGCTCGCTGATGTGGATGACATTTGGGCTTGCGTGTTGTGCGATCGAAATTGCAGATGGCGATGCCGCGCTACGCCGCCGAGCGCTTCGGCTTCCGCCAAAGTTTCAATATAGGTATTGAGGGTCTCTCGCGTCCCTCTGCTTCTGCTGTTCTTCGGCAATCAATTCAAGAAGACGCTTGCGATGGTTCCGATCTGCAATGGTCGTGAGTAATCGTCGATACCGCTCGATAGTCTGATGTCGCGTAAAGGCATCTCGGTCATGTTCAATTGGCTTATCCACGAGCAGACCTCGCTACCTGAGGCAGCCGTCTTATTTTGCGTAGCAGGCTAAGTGACTTTGAAAACCCACGTATCAACGTGATGGCATTTCAGGCATTGGAATGTCCGATCTTCAAGACCTTCATCGGCAGGCGTCACGCGCTTTAATTTCATTTGCGCCGCGCATTTTGGACAAGCTGGCATCAAGTGAATGTCCGGAACGTATGGGATGGCACATTTCAGTTTTGACAAAGGCCGCTCCCCGGCTCCAAACGGAGCACTATCGAACTCAGTCACCTGGGAAAATCGCAGTACGACGAAGCAAGCGCCTAAATCGGCGAAATAGCGAGTCACAAATTGAGAGGCCGGTTACTCGCGCAATTGAGACGATTTGTCCGTTTGGAGGCCGGGTCGCGGATTTAAAAAGAGTACGCGCATCCGCAGGCCCGCCGCGCGCAGACGCTTGCCTAGATCCGGCTTTTGCCGTCAAGGTCGAGGCGTCAGTTCAAACAGCGGGAGACCAGGACATGACCGATGGAGACAAGATCGCCGCCGCGGTTATGGCGGCGGGTTTGTGCAGCAAAGGGAATGCGAACCCGGACGAGTATGTCCAGCACTACTTCGAGATCCTACAAAAGATGAGCCAGCAGGAAGGCGCCGCGCAGCAGCGACGATGGAACGCCCCCAAGAGCTAGAGCGTTTTGGTTTGCCGAGCGAGATTTGACCTGCGGGCGTGGCACGGGGTGCCAATCCCTATTCCTTGTCGCACTTCTTCTCGATAACGCGGGTCTCGGCCGTGTTCTTGAAATTGGTACCGGCCGGGATAAGGGCGCCCCCCGCAATGAGGATGGCGACCTGCGTCCACGAACCGTCGGCATTCTTTTTGAAGGCATCGCAGGATACTTCAGCGAGGCCCGCGGGATATGAACTGATAGTGTAGGTTGCGGCTCTCGCGGTGAATGAGATCACCAGCAAAGTCGCGGCAATTATGAGGAGCGTGCTCACCGGGTCTCTCCAATGCGCAGCATTTCCGGTAGCTTGGCGCTGTTGGCTGCTATGCGCCGACTTTGTCGCGACTTCGATCAGGCAAGGTCGAATTTGGCACCCAACTCTCTGGCGAATTTAAAGGCACCCTCGGGCGCGGATCGTGGTCCGCTCATCGTGAAAGCGGCGTCCCAATTTGGCTGTTCACGTGGTCGCGCCGGGGAAGTGATCGCGACATCCTCAATATCGTGCCATTCGGGATGCTGCCTAAGTTCGCGCATGATCAGAGCCTTCAACTCGGCGGCGCTTTTCTTTTCCTTCATGCTTTTCTTTTCCGTCATCATGAGTGGTCCCGATATATCGGCCGAACCACAGAGGCAGGATCAGATGCAGTGAACGTCAACGTGCGCAGTTGCAGCGCCAGCCGGGCAATCGGATCTCACGTGCGCCGACAAAAAGGCCCGGCGAGTCCACCGGGCCCCAATTTCTACGCACAACAAAGCGAAAGCATCGTCAAGCAACTCCTGGGACGGGGAACTCGATCTGGAAGAGCACTGACTTCCCTTGCTTCACGATCCCAATTCCGGCCACGTTGCGCAGGCATGGCGGGCGTCCAAGCCGATGCATGACATAAGACAATCTCTCCTGGCGGCGGACGAGTCGCCTCCGGTCTCCGTGCAAAACGCGAGCGGCGCCTCGCCTCTCCTGCTGGTCGCCGATCATGCCGGGGTCGAAAGCCCGCGTGCGCTCGGCCGGCTCGGCGTCGCCGCGTCGGAATGGCAGCGCCATATCGCCTGGGATATCGGCATCGCCGGGCTCGCTCGCCTGCTCTCGGATGCACTTGATGCGACGCTGATCCGGCAAAATTATTCGCGGCTGGTGATCGACTGCAACCGGCCGCTTGATGCGGCAAGCTCAATTCCGGAAATCAGCGAGCTCACGCCCATTCCCGGCAATGTCGGCTTGAGCGATGCGGAAAAAGCCGCGCGCGCCCGCGCGATTTTCTCGCCTTATCACGAATGCATCGAGGCCGAACTCGAGCGCCGGCGGCAGGCCGGCCGGCGCAGCGCGCTGATTGCGCTGCACAGCTTTACGCCGGAGTTCAAGGGAGTGGCGCGGCCGTGGCATGTCGCGCTTCTCTCCAATCGCGACCGCCGTTTGGCCGGCCGCCTTCTTGATCTGTTCAAGCAGGAGAGCGGTCTCGTCGTCGGCGACAACGAGCCGTATTTCGTCAGCGACACTACCGACTACACCATTCCGGTGCATGGCGAGCGTCACGGCTTGCCGCACGCGTTGGTCGAAATCCGCCAGGATTTGATCTCGGAAGATAGCGGGCAGCAACAATGGGCCGCTTGCCTCGCCCGTGTTCTGCCGCGCGCTTACGAGCTAATGTCCGCAGGAAATTGATTGGGCTTTTTTTAGGGGGGCATGATCTTTTCGGAAAACCGGTTTCCACCCTCGGATCAAAGCCCGAGGGCAGGCTTTTTCCGGATCATGCTCTAGTCCTCGAACAACTCTTCCAGCTCGACATGGACACGCTCGCCGAGCGCCGCATGATGACCCCGACCGGAGGCCAAGAGCGCACGCGCTTCTTCGGCGGTGTCGGCCTCGACCCACCACTCCTCGGCGCGCGTCACCAGCATCGCGGCGTGGAAGACTTTCGGCTGCGGCCTCGGTTTGAGTTTTCGGACGGCTGACATTTCCAGTTCCGGCACGAATCATGAGCGCGAAAATACTTTACCGTAACAACGGCAGTTTTGGAACAAATCAGAAACGAACCTCGCCCGGCCGCTCCCCTAAAGGGGCGGAACGCGCTATGATGGTTGTTTGTTGTAAATGGTCGGCAGGCAGGAGTAGGTCGTGGCCCCGCGCGCGTACTGGAAAGGCTATTTGCGGCTTTCGCTGGTTTCATGCCCCATCGCGCTCTACCCGGCCACCTCCGAGCGCGAAAAAGTCAGCTTCAACCAGATCAACAAAACAACCGGTCATCGCGTCCGCTATCGCAAGGTCGATGCCGAGACCGGCGAGGAAGTCCCGACCGAGGACATCATCAAGGGTTACGAGGTCGCCAAAGGCGAATACGTCGAGATTACCGACGAGGAAATGGAATCGGTCGCGCTCGAAAGCACCAAGACCATCGATATCGATGAGTTCGTGCCGCGCGACGAGATCGACGACCTCTATAATATCCGCCCCTATTACATCGCGCCGGACGGCAAAGTCGGCCAGGATGCCTTTGTGGTGATCCGCAACATCATCGAGCAGATGAAGATGGTGGCGATCGGCCGTGTTGTGCTCACCAGCCGCGAGCACGTCATCGCAATCTCGCCGCGCGATAAGGGGCTGATGGGTACGCTACTGCGCTTTCCTTACGAGGTGCGGGATCCGGCGGAGTATTTCGACGACATCCCGAACGTGAAGCTCACCAAGGACATGATGGATCTCGCGCGGCACATCGTCGAGACCAAGAGCGGACACTTCGAACCGGAGAAGTTCGAAGACCACTACGAGCACGCGCTGAAGGACTTGATCGAGAAGAAGGCCAAGGGCGAAAAGATCGAGGTGCCGAAGGTCGAGCCGACCGGCAAGGTCATCAATCTGATGGACGCCTTGCGCCGCTCGGTGCAGGCCGAGAAGGCGACCGCCGAAACCGCCCGCCCGGCGCGCGCCACCAAGAAGGGCCGCAAGAACGTGGCGCAGAAGGAAATGCTGCTGCCGATTGCGGGCAAAAAGGCCGCCGCCCAGGCCGAAACCGGTAAGGCGCGGCCGCCTGCCCGGCATCGCAAGGCCGGATAGCGAACACAAAGCCCGTCCCTATCCGAAAACCGGGCGTACTCTGCCTTTGCGCCGCAGTGATGCCGTAATCCCGCCCTTCGCTCCGGGATGATGGGCGGGCGGAAGGGGATCATGGCGGCGGCTTTGGCGGCTGGCGTCGCGGCGGCGACATGCGGTTGGTGGAGCGCGGGCGCGCAGGAGCAACTGCGCACGCCTGCCGGCTGCGATGGCGAGACCCTCGCCCAGGGTGCGGCAGGCCGCGTCCTGGATGGTCGCACATTCGCGCTGGATGACGGCCGCGAAATCCGTCTCGCAGGCATCGAAGTACCGCCGCTTCCAGAGCCGCAGGAGCAAAGCCCTGCTCCCGGCGGCACCGCTGCGCGAGACGCGCTCGCTGCTTTGTTGTCCGGCGCCCAAATCACGCTCAAACAAGCCGATGCGCAAAAGACCGACCGCTACGATCGGATCATCGCCTACGCTTTTGCCAAGCGCGACGGCGCGGATCATGCCGTGCAAGCCGATCTGATCGCCGCGGGCCATGCGCGGGTTGCGGCACGGGTGGGGAACCGCGCCTGCGCGATGGAACTTTTGCGTCGTGAAACTTTGGCGCGAAAGGCCAAGCTTGGCCTTTGGGGCAGTTCGTATTATGACTTGCTCAACGCCGATAACCCCACCGATGTGCTGGCCGAGCAGGGCCGCTTTGCGCTGGTGGAAGGCCGGGTGCTCTCGGTGCGCGAGAGCGGCGCCACAATCTACGTGAATTTCGGACGGCGCTGGACCGAGGATTTCACCGTTACGATCTTGAAGCGAAATGAGCGTAATTTCACGGCGGCAGGCCTCGAACCGAAGAAGCTCGCCGGCCGACAGATACGGGTACGCGGCTGGATTGAAGAACGCGGTGGCCCGTGGATCGAAGCGACGCGACCGGAGCAAATAGAGTTCGCCGATCGCGAGTGAGTGCGCCGCGGGGGCGGCGAGTAACGAACTGGGGATGTCGCAGTGAGCAATTCGGGACCCATCGCTACGGGACCCATATTCTCGCGGCGCACGCTTTGGCGGCGCCCGGGGACCACGAGACTCCGGCTGGCCCATGCGGGCTTCGCCGCGCTTGCGCTCGCGCTCGCCGCTTGCACCGGATCGCCACCTTCGCTCGGACCACAAGCCACGGCACTTGCGCCGGCAAAACAAGCCGATGTGACAGCCGATATGTCGCCTCCGGTGTTACGCGAGCACCAGCGCATCCTGGGGGCTTATGGCGGCGTCTATAACGATCCCAAGCTGCAGGTCATGCTCGAGCGGACGGTCGAAAAGCTGGTCGCCGCCTCCGACCGGCCGGACTTGCACTACAAAGTGACGATGCTCAATTCGCAGTCGATCAACGCCTTTGCGCTGCCGACCGGCCAGCTCTATGTCACGCGCGGCCTAGTTGCCCTCGCCAACGACGAATCCGAGTTGGCATCCGTGCTCGCGCACGAGATGGGCCACGTGGTCGCGCGCCATGCCGCGATTCGCGAAGAGCAAGCCAAACAAGCGGCGCTGGTCGGCCGCGTTGTCAGCGACGTCATCAGCGATCCGGAAATCGGCGCGCTGGCGCTTGCCAAATCGAAGCTCGCGCTGGCGAGCTTCTCGCGCGCGCAGGAATTCGAGGCGGACGGCATCGGCATCGGGATCGCCTCGCGCGCCGGCTACGATCCTTACGGGGCCGTGCGCTTCCTCACCTCGATGGAGCACAATTCCGAACTCAAGCCGCAGCAGACGGCGGCCGCTATCGATCCGCGCGCCCCCGATTTCCTGTCGTCGCACCCGGCAACGCCGGAGCGAATTTCGAACGCGGTCGCCAACGCGCGCCAGTATAGCGGCGCGCCCACCACGACCGGCAGCATCGGTGGGCGCGACAAGGTCGCTTATCTCGGCGACATCGACGGCATCGTCTTCGGTGAAGATCCGAGCGAAGGATTTGTCCGCGGCCGCCGTTTCTTGCACCCGCGCTTGGGCTTCACCTTCACCGCACCGGAAGGCTTCAATCTGGAAAACACCGCCCAGGCAGTGCTCGGCGTCAAGCATGGCGGCGGCCAGGCGTTGCGGCTCGATGTGGTGCGGGTGCCGGCCGAGCAAACGCTTGCCGCTTACCTGACGTCCGGCTGGATCGAGGGTATCGACGCGAGCACGCTGGAGGATGTCTCCGTCAACGGTTTTGCGGCCGCCACCGCGGCGGCGAAAGGCGATCAGTGGGACTTCCGGCTTTATGCCATCCGGTTCGGCAGCGATGTCTATCGCTTCATCTTCGCCACCAAGCATAGCTCGCCCGAATCGGACCGCATTTTCCGCGAATCGGTCGGCACCTTCCGCCGGATGAGTCTTGCGGAAATCGAGAGCGCCAAGCCGCTTCGTTTGCAAGTGGTCACGGTCGGGCCGAGCGATACCGTCGAGAAGCTCGCCATGCGCATGGCGGTTACAGACCGCCAGCTCGAACGCTTCCGCGTGCTCAACGGCCTGGAGCCGGGCGAGCGGCTCAAATCCGGCAGCGAAGTGAAGATCGTGGTTGAGTAGCGGGCCGCGGCGCGCGCTTGTCGGGATGGTGCTCCGACTGCCTTGAGCATTCGAACTTGAGCGTTCGAAATTTAGTCGAACTCGAAGAAGATCGATGAAATCAGGTGGACAAAACTTAATGCCCCCACGCATTGAGTTCGTCAGGCCGGCCAAATATCTATTTGTGTAATAGGCCATTCCGGGCGGCAACCCCATCCCCCGACACCCCTGCCGCCCGGATTAGAAGCCTAGCTGAGGCAACAACTAGCGACCCCAAGCTTCTATGCGCTTGGGGTTCTTTTTGTGACGACCAAGCGCTTCTGTTGTCGCGAAGATCGTTTTCTGGAAGCGCGTGGCTTCTTAGCCACAGTCGCGGAAGCGAATCAGCTCAGAACATCAGAATCAGCGAACCGGCCAGCCCGCCGACAATCAGTATCAGCCATTCCGTAGCTTGAAGCGACAGCAACCGACCATCGCTCATGACGTTGCCGATCATTCCAGCCTCCGCCCCAATGTCCGCTCGATGACTGAGCCGAAGCGGACCATAGCGGAGGAACTGATCAAAAGCTGTCACGCATAGGTCACACTGATCCAAAAAGGGCACAGTTCGGCTAGCCAGGCGGCCTATTGCATTCGCTTCGGCGGCGCTTGACTGACACTGCGCTAAAAAGGCCACACTCGGCCAACCGCGGCGTCCTGAGGCGCAGCCCTATCGGCCGCTGGAGCTCAACGAATAAGGCGATCAAAAATTGATCGCGCGTTTGCTCACTGCCAGCGCCGCTTCCTTCACCGCCTCGCTCAGCGTCGGATGGGCATGGCAGGTGCGCGCGATGTCCTCCGACGAGGCGCCGAATTCCATGGCGATGGCGGCTTCCGCAATCATCGCCTCGGCGTCGGGCCCGAGAATGTGGACGCCGAGCACGCGATCGGTTTTGGCGTCGGCCAGGATTTTGACGAAACCTTCGGTCGCGAGGTTGGCGCGCGCACGGGCATTGGCGGTGAAAGGAAATTTGCCGACCTGGTAAGCGATGCCCGCCGCTTTGAGTTCTTCCTCGGTCTTGCCGACCGAAGCGATCTCCGGAAAGGTGTAAACGACGTTCGGGATCACGTCATAGTTCACGTGCCCGGCTTTGCCGGCGATGATTTCAGCGGCGGCGACGCCCTCGTCTTCCGCCTTGTGCGCCAGCATCGGGCCTGAGATCACGTCGCCGATGGCGTAGATGCCGGCAACGTTGGTGCGCAGATGCCCGTCGACGACGACACGCCCGCGATTGTC
This sequence comes from uncultured Alphaproteobacteria bacterium, assembly GCA_963845075.1. GTDB lineage: Bacteria > Pseudomonadota > Alphaproteobacteria > Rhizobiales > Xanthobacteraceae > BOG-931. The sequence goes on from CAWJRE010000063.1 coordinate 16,938, forward strand.
CTTTTTGACTCCGACCGCCTCGAGCCCGAGCCCTTCGGTGAACGGTGTGCGCCCGATCGCGACCAGAACCACATCGGCGTCGAGCGTTTCGGCGTCGCCACCGGCCGCCGGCTCGACTTTGACTTTCAGCGTCTTTCCCGAGGTGTCGATGGCCGTCACTTTCGACGACAGTTTGAACGCAATGCCCTGCTTCTGCAGCATCCGATGGAATTGCCGCGCCACTTCGCCGTCGATGCCGGGCAGGATGTGATCGAGAAATTCCACGATCGTCACCTGCGCGCCGAGCCGCCGCCAGACCGAGCCGAGCTCAAGCCCGATGATGCCGGCGCCGACCACGAGCAGCTTCTGCGGCACCTTCGCGAGATCCAACGCGCCGGTCGATGACACGATGCGCTTCTCGTCGATGTCGATGCCGTTGAGCCGCGCGACATCCGAACCGGTGGCAATGACGATATTCTTGGTCTCGAGCGTCTGCGTCTTGCCGCCGTCGTCTTTGACCTCGACCTGGCCGGGCGCGACGATGCGCGCAGCGCCATGGAACGTCTCGATCTTGTTCTTCTTGAACAGGAACTCGACCCCCTTCACGTTGCTCTCGACATTCTGCTCCTTGTATTTGAGCAGAGCCGGCAGCTCGACGCTCGGCTTGCCGACCTTGATGCCCATTTGCGCGAAGCTGTGGCCGGCTTCCTCGTATAGCTCGGAGGCGTGCAGCATCGCCTTCGAGGGGATGCAGCCGATGTTGAGGCAGGTGCCGCCGAAAGTGGCGTTCTTTTCGACCACGGCGGTCTTCAGGCCAAGTTGCGCCGCACGAATGGCGCAGACATAGCCGCCCGGACCGGTACCGATGACGATGAGATCGTAGGACATGACAATCACCTGTTGATTGTCATTGCCGGGCTTGTCCCGGCAATCCCGGTAGATCGGCACGGCATTGCCAACCTAAGCGAGATGGCCGGAACACGTCCGGCCATGACGGACAAAAATCACAAATCCAGCACCAACCGCGCCGGCTCTTCCAGCGATTCCTTCACCCGCACCAGGAACGTCACCGCCTCGCGGCCGTCGACGATGCGGTGATCGTAGGACAGCGCGAGATACATCATCGGCCGCGCCTCGATCTTGCCGCCAACCACCATCGGCCGCTCCTGGATCTTGTGCATGCCGAGAATGCCGGACTGCGGCGCATTGAGGATCGGCGTCGACATCAGCGAACCGTAGATGCCGCCATTGGTGATGCTGAAGGTGCCGCCCTGCAATTCCTCGATCTTGAGCGAGCCGTCGCGGGCGCGGCGGCCGAAATCGGCGATCGATTTCTCGATCTCGGCGATCGATTTCTGATCGCAGTCGCGCACCACCGGCACGACCAGGCCGCGCTCGGTGCCGACCGCGATGCCGATGTGATAGTAGTTCTTGTAGACGATATCGGTGCCGTCGATCTCGGCATTGACCGCGGGAATTTCCTTGAGCGCCTGCACGCAGGCGCGCACGAAGAAGCCCATGAAGCCGAGCTTGATGCCGTGCTTCTTCTCGAACAAATCGCGGTATTGGCTGCGCAATGCCATGACATGCGTCATGTCGACCTCGTTGAAGGTCGTGAGCATCGCGGCGGTGTTTTGCGCATCTTTCAGCCGGCGCGCGATGGTCTGGCGCAGCCGTGTCATGCGCACACGCTCCTCGCGCGCGGCGTCATCGGGCGGCGACGGGGCGCGCGCCTGCACGACGGCCGCCGGAGCGGACACCGGCGTCGGCTGCGCCGCCGCGCGCTCGATGGCGGCAAGCATGTCGCCCTTGGTCACGCGGCCGTCCTTGCCCGTTCCCGGAACGGCGGAGGCATCGATACCGGTTTCGGCAGCGATCCTGCGTACCGACGGCGCCGGCGGTATATCGCCCGCGGGTTTGGCGGCGGCGGGCTTCGCAGCTTCTTCTTTCGGCTTCTGCTGTTCCGCGCCGGCGTCGCTGGCCTTCGCCTTCTCGGTCTTTTGATCGGACTTGGCGGCCGGCGCCGCGCCGGCGCCTTCCTTGATCGCGCCGAGCAGCGCGCCAACCGCGACCGTATCGCCGTCCTTGACCGCAACATCGGTGAGCACACCCGCCGCCGGTGCCGGCACCTCGATGGTGACTTTGTCGGTTTCCAATTCGACCAGCGGCTCGTCGACGGCGACCACATCGCCCGCCTTCTTGAACCATTTGCCGATCGTGGCTTCCGTTACCGACTCGCCGAGGGTGGGTACGCGAATCTCCGCCATGATCGTCCTGCCTTCTCTCCGCCGTCGTCCTGAGGTGCGAGCGAAGCGAGCCTCGAAGGACGATTATGCATATCCTTCGAGGGCGACCTGCGGTCGCCGCCTCAGGATGACGATGAACTATCCGAGCGCCTCTTCCAGGAAATTCTTCAGCTGTGCCTGGTGCTGCGACATCTGGCCGACCGCCGTCGAGGCCGAGGCCGGACGCCCGGCATAGCGCGCGCGCCGGTGCTTGGCACCGATCTGGTTGAGCACCCATTCCAAAAAGATATCGACGAACACCCAGCCGCCCTGATTGCGCGGCTCTTCCTGGCACCAGACGATCTCCGCTTGCTTGAAGCGCGACAGTTCGGTCATCAGCGCCTTGGTCGGAAACGGATAAAGCTGCTCGATGCGCAGCAGATAAACATCGTCGGTGCCGCGCTTCTCGCGCTCGTCGTAGAGATCGTAATAGACCTTGCCCGAACAAATGACGACGCGTCTGATCTTATTGTCCGGCACGAGCTTGATGGGGTCGTCCGGCGCTTGCTGCGCATCGTCCCACAACAGGCGATGGAACGACGTTTCCGGCCCCATTTCGTCGAGCCGCGACACCGCACGCTTGTGGCGCAACAGCGATTTCGGCGTCATCAGCACAAGCGGCTTGCGAAACTCGCGTTTGAGCTGGCGGCGCAGGATGTGAAAATAATTCGCCGGCGTCGTGCAGTTCGCAACCTGCATATTGTCTTCGGCGCACATCTGCAGGAAACGCTCGAGCCGCGCGGAAGAATGCTCCGGCCCCTGCCCTTCATAGCCGTGCGGCAGCAGGCAGACGAGGCCGGACATGCGCAGCCATTTGCGCTCGCCCGATGAGATGAACTGATCGAACACCACCTGCGCGCCGTTGGCGAAATCGCCGAACTGCGCTTCCCACAGGGTCAGCGCATTGGGCTCGGCGAGCGAATAGCCGTATTCGAAGCCGAGCACCGCTTCCTCCGACAGCATCGAATTGATGACTTCGTAGCGCGCCTGGCCTTCGGCCACGTGATTGAACGGCGTGTAGCGATGCTCGTCCTGCTGATCGATCAGCACCGAGTGGCGCTGCGAGAAGGTGCCGCGCTCGGAATCCTGGCCCGACAGCCGCACCCGGTGGCCTTCGGTCAAGAGCGAGCAGAAGGCGAGCGCTTCGGCGGTCGCCCAGTCGATATTCTGACCCGAGTTCGATCGCTTTGCGGCGGTTCTCGAAGAAGCGCAGCAGCGTGCGATGCAAATGAAAGCCCGGCTCGATCGTGGTGATCTTGTCGCCGATCTGCTTGAGCTCTGCGATCTCGATGCCGGTTTTGCCGCGGCGCGGATCCTCGCTGTCGCCGGCGGTCTTGAAGCCGGACCAGCGGCCGTCGAGCCAATCGGCCTTGTTGGCGCGGTAGCTCTGTGCGGCTTCGAGCTCGGCGTCGAGGCGGCTGCGCCAATCCGCCTTCATCTTCTCGACTTCGCCGGCCGTCACCACGCCTTCGCCGACGAGCTTTTCGCCGTAGATCTCGAGCGTGGTCGGATGCTTGGCAATCGCCTTGTACATCAACGGCTGGGTGAACGACGGCTCGTCGCCCTCGTTGTGGCCGTGCCGGCGATAGCAGAACATGTCGATGACCACCGGCTTCTGAAACTTCTGCCGGAATTCGGTCGCCACCTTGGCGGCGAACACGACGGCTTCCGGATCATCGCCGTTGACGTGGAAAATCGGCGCCTCGATCATCTTGGCGACGTCGGACGGATAGGGCGACGAGCGCGAATAGCGCGGATTGGTGGTGAAGCCGATCTGATTGTTGACGATGTAATGCACCGAGCCGCCGGTGCGGTGACCGCGCAGACCGGAAAGTCCGAAACACTCCGCCACCACGCCCTGGCCCGCGAACGAAGCATCGCCGTGGATCAGAAGCGGCATCACCATGGTGCGATCGTCACGGGTCGCGCCGTGCTGATCCTGCTTGGCCCGCACCTTGCCGAGCACGACCGGATCGACGATTTCCAGATGCGACGGATTGGCGGTGAGCGACAGGTGCACCTTGTTGTCGTCGAACTCGCGGTCCGACGAGGCGCCGAGATGATACTTCACGTCGCCCGAGCCCTCGATCTCGTTCGGCGTCGAGGAGCCGCCCTTGAACTCGTGAAAGATCGCGCGATGCGGCTTGCCCATGACTTGCGCCAGCACATTGAGCCGGCCGCGGTGGGCCATGCCCATCACGATCTGCTGCACGCCGAGCGCGCCGCCGCGCTTGATGATCTGCTCGAGCGCCGGGATCATCGATTCGGCGCCATCGAGCCCGAAGCGCTTGGTGCCGGTGAATTTCAGATCGCAGAATTTCTCGAAGCCTTCGGCTTCCACGAGCTTGTTGAGGATCGCGCGCTTGCCCTCGCGGGTGAAGCTGATCTCTTTGTGGGGCCCCTCGATACGCTCCTGAATCCAGCCCTTCTGCGCGCCGTCGGAAATGTGCAGGAACTCGACGCCGAGGGTCTGGCAATAGGTGCGGCGCAAAATGGCGATGATCTGGCGGATCGTGCCGAATTCGAGCCCCAGCACCTTGTCGAGGAAAATCGGCCGGTCGAAATCGGCCTCTTTGAAGCCGTAGGTCGACGGTTCCAGCTCCTCCTCCTTACCCGGCGGCTGCAGCCCGAGCGGATCGAGATGGGCATGGAAATGTCCTCGCGCGCGATAGGCGCGGATGAGCATGAGCGCGCGGATCGAGTCGCGGGTGGCGCGCTCGACGTCGGCGCTGGAGAGTTCGACCCCCTTGGTCTGGGCCTTTGCCTTGACCTTTTCGCCGAGCGCCTTGCCGACCTCTGTCCAGTCGCCGTCGAGCGCTGCGACCAGTTCGCTCCGCTCCGGCAGCGGCCAATCGGACCGCCGCCATGAGGGACCGCGCGCATTCTCGCTGACCTCGCGCGGGTCGTCCTTCAGGCTTTGAAAGAAGGACTGCCATTCGGCGTCGACCGATTTCGGATCGATCTCGTAGCGGGCGTACAGGTCTTCGATATACGGGGCATTGGCGCCGTAGAGGAAAGACGTGAGAGCGAAGGCAGCGTTCGCGTCCTGGCGAGACATTTGCAGATCCCGAGCTAGGGAGAGGTAGGTAACGGGAAGCCCTACGAATACGGAAAGTGCCGAATCAGCCCGGCCCGGCGCGGGGCGAATTCTCTTGTACCCTATTTAAGGTCTGGTTGCGGCGTCGAAAAGACATAAGAAATGAATCTTACTTCAGGATTTCAGCAAGCGTCTTGCCGAGCCGCGCCGGCGACGGCGAAACCTTGATGCCGGCAGCCTCCATGGCGGCGATCTTTGACTCCGCCCCGCCCTTGCCGCCGGCGATGATGGCGCCGGCATGGCCCATGCGCCGTCCGGGAGGCGCGGTCCTTCCGGCGATAAATCCGACCATCGGCTTCTTGCGGCCGTGCTTGGCTTCATCGGCGAGGAATTGGGCGGCGTCTTCTTCGGAGGAGCCGCCGATCTCGCCGATCATGATGATCGCCTCGGTTTCCCGGTCGGCCAGGAACATCTCGAGGATGGTGATGAAATCGGTGCCCTTGACCGGGTCGCCGCCGATGCCGACCGCGCTGGTCTGGCCGAGACCTTCCTGCGTGGTCTGGAACACCGCTTCATAGGTGAGCGTGCCGGAGCGCGACACGATACCGACCTTGCCGCGCTTGAAGATGCTGCCGGGCATGATGCCGATCTTGCACTCGCCCGCGGTCATCACGCCTGGGCAATTCGGCCCGATCAGCCGCGATTGCGAGCCGCAGAGCGAGCGCTTGACTCTCACCATGTCGAGCACCGGGATGCCCTCGGTGATGCAGACGATCAGCGGGATTTCGGCGTCGATGGCTTCGCAGATAGCATCCGCCGCCCCGGCCGGCGGCACATAGATGACGCTCGCATCGCAGTCGGTTTTTTCTTTCGCCTCGGCGACCGTGTCGAACACCGGAAGATTGAGATGTTTGGTGCCGCCTTTGCCGGGTGAAGTGCCACCGACCATCTTGGTGCCGTAGGCGATCGCCTGCTCGGAATGGAAGGTGCCGTTCTTGCCGGTGAAGCCCTGGCAAATGACCTTAGTGTTGTTGTCGATGAGGATGGACATGTCAGGGGCTCGGCTTGGTCTGCTGCAGCAGTGTCAGGTAGACACCTGGAATTTTCATCGGCGTTCCGTCAGCGAGGATAAGCATGACGTCGTCGGCATATCGCCACGACGTCAGGCGCTGCGCGCCATCAGCCGTCGCGGTTTCGCGTGACGGCTGGCCGAGCTTCATTGTTTTGATCAGCTCTTGTTTCATCTCTTCGCCGTCTACGTTATCGGCGCCGATGCCGCAGGAGAGAACCTCGCCGCTCGGGCCACGGGCTTCGCCGGCGACAAGTTCGTGTGCGCCGCCCTTGAGCGGCACCAGCCACGATTTAGAATGGGCAAATTGACCGGGCTGCCGCGGCGTTCCGACATCCTTGCGCACGGCGAGCTTCATAGCCGTCGCCTTCGCGTCTAGAGCGGCAAAATCAAGCGGTGCGAGAGTGCAGAAAATCTGAAACGAATTCACAAGCTCCGCACTTCGCTCGTTCGCATGCGCCGCGCCCACAAACATCAGGCAAGCGGGTATGGCGGCGCGGAGTACGTCAGGAGCCATTCCGCACCGCCTTGACGATTTTCTGCGCGGCGTCGTCGAGATCGTCGGCGGGAATGACGTTGAGGCCGGATTTCCTGAGAATCTCCTTGCCCAGCTCGACGTTGGTGCCTTCCAGCCGCACCACGAGCGGAACGCGCAAGCCTACTTCCCGCACCGCGGCGACCACGCCTTCGGCGATCACATCGCAGCGCATGATGCCGCCGAAGATGTTGATCAAAATCCCCTTCACGTTCGGATCGGAGGTGATGATCTTGAACGCGGCCGTCACTTTGTCCTTGCTCGCGCCACCGCCGACATCGAGGAAGTTCGCCGGCGTCTCACCATAAAGCTTGATGATGTCCATGGTCGCCATGGCGAGCCCGGCACCGTTGACCATGCAGCCGATGGTGCCGTCGAGCGCCACATAATTGAGGTCGTAGCGCGAGGCCTCGATCTCCTTGGCGTCCTCTTCGGTCGGATCGCGCAACGCCGCAATGTCTGGATGGCGATAGAGCGCGCTGTCGTCGAAGCCGATCTTGGCGTCGAGGCAGATCAGCGCGCCGGTTTTGGTGACGACGAGCGGATTGATCTCAAGCAGGCTCATGTCCTTGGCGAGAAACGCTTGATAGAGCTTCGGCAGCACGCTCTCCGCCTGCTTGGCCACCTCGCGGCCAAAGCCGAGCGCGTGCGCGACCGCATGCGCATGATGCGGCATGAAGCCGGTCGCCGGATCGACCGAGAATGAGAGAATCTTCTCGGGGCTCTTGTGCGCGACCTCTTCGATCTCGGTGCCGCCTTCTGTCGAGGCGACGAAAGCGATACGCGAAGTCGTGCGATCGACCAGAGCCGACAAATAATATTCGCGGTCGATGCTGGAGCCTTCCTCGATATAGAGGCGATGCACCTCTTTGCCATGCGGCCCGGTCTGGTGTGTGACCAGCGTCGAGCCGAGCAGGCGCTCGGCCTCGCGCTTCACGTCGTCGACCGATTTCACCACCTTGACGCCGCCGGCCTTGCCGCGCCCGCCGGCATGGATCTGCGCCTTCACGACCCAGACGGGCCCGCCGAGGTCGTTGGCGGCTTTGACCGCTTCGTCCACGCTCATGGCCGCAATGCCGCGCGGCACCGGTACGCCGAATTCGCGCAGCACGGCCTTCGCCTGATATTCGTGGATGTTCATGCTGGCGCCTAGACCACTTAAGCCCTAGTCCGTCATCCTGAGGTGCGAGCGGAGCGAGCCTCGAAGGATGCGGCCGAGGTGCCCGGGCCGTCGCCCTTCGAGGGCCGCGCGGCGCGCGGCCACCTCAGGGTGACGGGTCATCTATTTCCCAAGATTGGGAGCAATCTTCTTGCAGGCCTCGACCAGACCTTCGACCGCCTGCACCGATTTCTCGAACATGCCGCGCTCGGCGCTGTTGAGCTCGATTTCAACCACACGCTCGACACCCTTGCTGCCGATGACCACGGGCACGCCGACATAAAGGTCCTTCACGCCATATTCGCCGCTGAGCCAGGCCGCAGCCGGCAGCACCCGCTTCTTGTCGCGCAAATAGCTTTCCGCCATGGCGATCGCTGAGGTCGCCGGCGCGTAGAACGCCGATCCGGTCTTGAGCAGCCCGACGATCTCGCCGCCGCCGTTGCGGGTGCGGTCGACGATGGCATCGAGCCGGGCCGCAGTGGTCCAGCCCATTTTGACCAGGTCCGGCAACGGAATGCCCGCGACCGTCGAATAGCGCGTCAGCGGCACCATCGTGTCGCCGTGGCCGCCGAGCACGAAGGCCGTGACATCCTCGACCGAAACGTGGAATTCGTCGGCCAGAAAATAGCGGAAACGCGCCGAGTTCGAGCACGCCCGCCATGCCGACCACCATGTGCTTCGGCAGCCCGCAGCATTGCTGCAGGGCCCAGACCATGGCGTCGAGCGGATTGGTGATGCAGATGACGAAGGCGTTGGGCGCGTACTTCTTGATGCCGGCGCCGACCTGCTCCATCACTTTCAAATTGATGCCGAGAAGATCGTCGCGGCTCATGCCGGGCTTGCGCGGCACGCCGGCGGTGACGACGCAGACCGCCGCGCCCTCGATCAATTCGTAGGAATTGGTGCCGACGATGCGGGCGTCGAAGCCCTCGACCGGACCGGACTGCGCCAGATCGAGCGCCTTGCCGTGCGGAATCCCCTCCATGATGTCGAAAAGAACGACGTCACCCAGCTCCTTGAGCCCGACCAGATGCGCCAGCGTTCCGCCGATCTGACCGGCGCCGATCAATGCAATCTTGTTTCGCGCCATCGCAGAAAAGTCCTTGATTGGCTGGATATTACATGAAGCATGATCTTTCCCGAAAACCGGTTTCCACTTTCCGGGATCATGCTCTGAGACGCCCCGCCCCGACCCGTCGCGGTCCTTAACCCGTTCAGCAGGCGCGTTCAAGCCGCCCACTGCGTCGAGCGGCGCGCCCGACCGGAACTGGTTCGATCCGGCGGACTTTTCAGGCTCGGTTTGAGGTGCGGCTTGCAACCTTGCCGCCAATTTGAGCGAGGTGCTGTTTCCGGCGGCGCTGTCGCGTGCCGGCGTCCAACTGCTCAATTGGCGGTCATTTTGAGATCGTGGCCGAGATTGCCGGCATGGGCTTCGGCGGACTGCCCGGCCGATCAGGTCTCGACAATGCCGCTCGACGAACCGGACAGTAGTGAATGCGCCGCGCCATGGGGCCGCGCAAGGTATTCCTCCGAGCGCATCTCGATCAGGCGTGAAGCCGTCCGTCGGAATTCCTGCGCCTCATAACCTTCGTCGGCACGATAGAGCGCGTCCGGCTCCGCCGCCGCTGACGCGATCAGCTTCACATTCATGTCGTAAAGCGTATCGATCAGAATGATGAAGCGCTTGGCCGCGTTGCGGTTGTCGAAGGTCATGACCGGAATGTCGTCGAGAATGATGGTGTGATATTCGTGGGCGATGCGCAGATAGTCGGCAGCGGCAAGCGGCTGCTCGCACAAATCGTGGAACGAAAAGCGCGCGACGCCCATGGCGGCGCGCGGCACATGGATCGTGCGGCCTTTCAACGCAAGCTCCTGCGCCGCCCCGTCGTTCTCGCGCGCGAGCCGCCGCCACGCGTCGTCGAGCGCAGCGTCTGCGGCTTCGTCCGCCGGCACATGCCACACCGCCAGGCCGGCGAGCTTTTCCAGCCGGAAGTCGGTGCGCGACGCCAGCCGCACGATGTCCATGTGCGCTTCCAGCATATCGATGAACGGCACGAACAAGGCGCGATTCAGGCCGTCTTTGTAAAGGTCCACCGGCGCCACGTTCGACGTCGCCACCACGACCACGCCGCGCGTGAACAACTGCGCGAACAGCCGCCCGAGGATCATGGCGTCGGCGATATCGGTGACGTGGAATTCGTCGAAGCAAAGCAGCCATGCTTCGCGCGCCAGGTCCTTGGCGACCAGCTCGATCGGATCTTCGCCGGCATGCTCGCCGACTTTCATCTTCTGGCGCAGCCCATGAACGCGCTCGTGCACGTCGATCATGAATTCATGAAAATGCGCGCGCCGCCTGCGCTGGACCGGGCTTACCTCGTAGAACAAGTCCATCAGCATGGTCTTGCCGCGGCCGACCTCGCCGTAGATGTACAGTCCCTTCAGCGACGCCTGCTTTTTGTCGCGCGCAAACAGCCAGCCGAGCGACGAGGATTTGCGCGCCAGGCGATGCTCAATGATATCACCTTCCAGGCGCGCCAGCCGATCGACGACTGCAAGCTGCGCCGGGTCGCGCTCGACTTTGCCGGCTTCAACGCCCGCCGCGTATTGCGCAGTGATCGAGCTCGCCATGATTCTGTTAACCGTGCGGATGCAAGCTTGAATGGTGAAGGGCTGGCTGGTGAAGGGCTGGCTGGTGAAGCTCGGGTAGTGAAAGTTTGGCGGGACAACGAACCTTCAACGACATTGCATGTGGGATGCCACCTGCGCGTCGCTAAACGGTCACGATATTAATCAGCCATGCGTATACGGAATGCGGGCATGTTGCTCAATGCTTCGCCTTGCCAAAATTTGGCGACACCCAACATGATGTAATGTCTGTGATTCTGGACGTAAGCGTGAGGAATGGGGACAGTCTTCACCGCAACACGTCCGGATGGGAGGACACGATCAAGAGGGCCTTCGACAAGGAGACCTCTGGAATGCAGGAAGTTCTTCCCGACGGCGGCGTAATCCGCAAGCTGTGGATCGGCGAACATAACAAATACCGCGATCATCTGCTGCGGCTCGATTCGGCGAGCCGGCACAGCCGCTTTGGCGGCGGAGTGTCCGACGACTTCATCCGCAATTTTGTGGATTTGTCGCTTTCGCTCGACGCCGTCGTGCATGGCTTTTTTGTTGACGGCGTGATGCGTGGCGCGGCGGAGCTGCGTCAACTCGGCGCGCGCTTGCCTGGCCAGGCAGAAGCCGCGATCAGCGTGGAGAAGCCGTGGCAGAGCCACGGCGTCGGCTCGGCGTTGCTGCGCCGAACCCTGCTGGCCGCGCGCAATCGCGGCTATCGCCAACTGCACATGGCCTGCTTGGCCGAGAACCGGCGCATGCAGCAGCTCGCGCGCAAATTCGACGCCGAGCTCTCCTTCGACTTCGGCAGCGTCGTCGGCGAAGTCGAATCCTGGCGCGCCAATCCGCTCTCCGTCATGCAGGAATTGATCGAGGACGGCCACGGCTTCGCGACGGCCATGCTCGATCTGCAATCCCGCATGCTGCGGGCTTAGATCCCCTAGCCGTCATTCCGGGGCGCGACGAAGTCGCGAGCCCGGAATCCATAACCCCAGTGCGGTGTTTTCACTGCTCTGCCTGTGGTTATGGATTCCGGACTTGGCGCTTTCGCGCCAATCCGGAATGACCGCGTCAGAGATGCGCGTATCTGAGCTCGGATACGCCGAGCGGATAGGCCGCCTCGACCACATAGGGTCCGCCGCCGACCGAGGAGCGCGACGAGAACAAGACGAAGCGCGAGACCTCGAACGCGGCCGAACGGAAATGGCCGCGCGCCGACAAATAATCGGCAACCTGCCAGCTCGAGGTTTCGCGTAAGCGGGCGAGCGTGACGTGCGGAATATATTTCCGCCCCTCTGGGTCGAGCCCAAGCCGCTGCAGCAAGCGCTCCTGCTCGGCCTGCAATTCAAGCAGCGGCGCCACGGCGGTCGCCGAGGCGACCAAAGCGCGCGGCTTGCGGCCGCCGAAGGATGTCAGGCCGTCGAGCCGCAGCTCGAACGGCCGGCGCTGCACGCGGCCGAGCAGGCCGGCGATATCGCGCGCCAGTGCGTCATCGATGTCGCCGATGAAGCGCAATGTCAGATGATAATTTTCCGGATCGATCCAGCGCGCCCCGGGCAAACCGCCACGCATCATCGAAAGCGAGTCGGCTACGTGCCGCGGGATTTCAAGACCTGTAAACAGACGGGGCATGACACCTGCGGTCCATGATCGGGAATACTCTCGACGAATCGCAGCAGGAGCAGCATGCGGTGATCGGCGCGCGCATGCAACCCTCACGATGAACGGCGGTCGCGAACCAGCGCCATCAGCTGTTCCACCTTTGGCAGGATAGCGGCAACCATGACCTCGACGCCCGCGGCGTTTGGATGCAGGCCGTCCCGCTGCAAACGGCCCAGATCGGCCGCGACGCCGTCGAGGAAAAAGGGATAGAGCGGAATGCCATATTTGGCGGCAAGCTCGGGATAAATACTCTCGAACGCTGCCGCGTAGTCGGTCCCAAGATTCGGCGCCGCGCGCATGCCGCAGAGGAGCACGACGATATGCCGCTCCTTCAATCGTTGCAGAATTGTGTCAATGGCCGCGCGCGTCACCTGCGGCTTAATTCCGCGCAGCATATCGTTGGCGCCGACTTCGAGGATCACGGCATCGGTACCCTCGGGTACAGACCAATCCAGCCGCGCCAGTACATCCGAGGCGGTGTCGCCGGAAACGCCGGCATTGATCACCTCGGCGGCGAGCCCCTTTCCGGCAAGCGCGGCTTGCAGCCGCGGCACGAAGCCTTCGCTCAGCGGCAGACCGAGCCCCGCCGTCAGCGAATCGCCGAGCGCCACGATCTTGACCGGCTTGGCCGCCGTCTCGGCCGGCGCGGGCGCGATGGCCATTCCGAGAAGGAGCGCAACGCTACAAACAGCCGCATGCACGACGTGGCGCAACGTTTCGCCACCCCCATATGATCTGCCACGCGGCGACGGTGCGGGGCGCTTAGTCAAAGACATGCACGACACGTTGGGGCATCCTTCCGGCGGCTCGGCCATTGCGTTGCGCGGAGTCAATCTGTCGCTCGGCGGCGGCGCGGCCCGCGTCCACATCCTCCGCGATATCGACCTCAATATAGGGCGCGGCGAGGCTGTCGCACTCCTTGGCCCGTCCGGATCGGGCAAATCGACCCTGCTGATGGTGATGACCGGGCTCGAACAGGCCGACTCCGGCTCGATCGTGGTTGCCGGCGAAGACTTGAGCAAGCTCGACGAGGATGCGCTGGCGCGCTTCCGCGGCAAGAATATCGGCATCGTCTTTCAGGCCTTCCATCTCATTCCGACCATGACCGCGCTGGAGAATGTCGCCGTGCCGCTCGAACTTGCGGGCGTTGACGACGCCTTCGGGCGCGCAGAGCGCGAGCTGATCGCTGTCGGCCTCGGCGGCCGGCTGTCGCACTATCCGGCGCAACTATCGGGCGGCGAGCAGCAGCGTGTCGCGCTCGCGCGCGCTGTCGCCCCCAACCCGGCGATCCTGGTGGCCGACGAGCCGACCGGCAATCTCGACGAAGCGACCGGCAGCGAGATCATCGAGCTTCTCTTCCACGGCTATCGCCAGCACGGCACGACGCTGGTGCTCGTGACCCACGACACCGCGCTGGCGCAACGCTGCGACCGGGTGCTGCAGATCCATTCGGGACGGCTGGAGGAGCCCGCCTCGCCAGCGGCGACGCTCCGATGACACCGCTCGCGCTTCGCTATGCCTGGCGCGAGCTGCGCGGCGGCTTGCGCGGCTTCGGCGTTTTCATCGCCTGCATCGCACTCGGCGTCATGGCGATCGCCGGCGTCGGCTCGGTGGCGCAAAGCCTGGCTGACGGTTTGTCGCAAGCCGGCAGCGCAATTCTCGGCGGCGATCTGAATTTCTCGCTGGTCCAGCGTGAGGCCGATGACAGCGAGCGGCGTTTTCTTGATGCGCACGGCAAGGTGGCGGTCATCGCCACGCTGCCGACCATGGCGCGCGCCGACGACGGACGAACCACGCTGGTCGAGATCAAAGCGGTCGACGGCGCATATCCGCTGTTCGGCGCCGTGACCACCGAGCCCGACCTGCCGCTGGCCGATTTGTTCGAGCGCAATGGCGATGCCTTTGGCGCCGCCGCCGATCCGGCGCTGCTGACGCGGCTTGATCTCAAGCTCGGCGACCGCATCAGCATCGGCAAAGCAACGATCGACCTGCGCGCCGTGCTCAAGAACGAGCCGGATCGATTGTCCGGCGGCATCGGATTCGGCCCGCGCCTTTTGGTGAGCCAGGAGGCGTTGCGCGCCAGCGCGCTTCTGCAGCCCGGCAGCCTGGTGCGCTGGCAATATAGGCTGCGGCTGCCCGCATCGAACGCCACCGACGGCGCCGTTGCCGCACTCGAGCGGCAAGCCCGCAGCGAATTCCCGAATGCAGGCTGGGACGTCCGCACGCGCAAAAAAGCTTCGCCGCAGCTCGAGCGCAATGTCGAGCGCTTCAGCCAGTTCCTGACCCTCGTCGCCCTGACCGCATTGCTGGTGGGCGGCGTCGGCGTCGCCAATGCGGTCGCCAGTCACCTCGCGCGCAAGCGCGACGCGATCGCGACCATGAAAGCTTTGGGCGCCACCGGCACCGACATATTCGGCATCTACTGTGCGCAAATCCTATTGGTCGCATTGTTCGCGACGCTGATCGGGGCAGGCATCGGCGCCGGTTTGCCGTTCGCCATCGTCGGAGTGTTCGGCAGCATCATTCCGCTTCCGGTCGCGCCGGCTTTCTATCCCGGTGAGCTCTTGCTTTCGATCCTGTACGGGCTGCTGACCGCATTGGCCTTCGCGTTGTGGCCGCTCGGCCGTGCGCACGACATCTCGGTCTCGATGCTGTTCCGCGACGCGATCGCCGGCGAGCGGCGCTGGCCGCGGCGGCGCTACATGATCGCCACAGGCTTGATCATCGCAGCGCTTGCGGCACTCGCGATCCTTGCCGCCTATGACCGGCGGCTCGCGGCGATGTTCGTCGTCTCCGCCGCGGTGATTTTCCTGGCGCTGCGGCTCGTCGCGGTGCTGACCATGGCGCTCGCGCGCCGGCTGCCGCGGCAGCGCTCGACGCTGATGCGGCTTGCCGTGACCAACATCCATCGGCCCGGGGCGCTGACATCGAGCGTAGTGCTCTCGCTCGGGCTAGGTCTTTCTTTGTTGGTGACCCTGGTCGAGATCGACGGCAATCTCCATCGCCAATTCGCTGCGGCGTTGCCCGAAAAGGCGCCGTCGTTCTTCTTCATCGACATTCCCTCCGCCGACGCGGCCAGCTTCGAAACCTTTGTGCGCGCCCAGACGCCGGGCGCAACGCTCGAGCGCGTGCCGATGCTGCGCGGCCGTATCATCGCGGCCGGCGGCACGAAAGCCGAGGAACTCAAGCCGGGCGAAGGATCGGCCTGGGTGCTGCGCGGCGACCGCGGTATCACCTATGCGCCATCGCTACCGGCCGGCTCGCGCCTGGTCGCCGGCGAATGGTGGCCCGCCGACTATTCCGGTCCGCCGCTGGTTTCGCTTGAGCAACGGACGGCCGACGATCTCAAGCTCAAGCTCGGCGACACCATCACGGTCAACGTGCTCGGCCGCAACCTGACCGCCCGCATCGCCAATTTGCGCGTGGTCGATTGGCAGAGCCTGGGCATCAACTTCGTGCTGGTCTTCTCGCCCGGCGCCTTCGCGGGCGCCCCGCACACCGACATCGCCACGCTGACATTTGCCGACGGCGGCAGCGCGGCCGAGGAGACGGCGCTCGTCAAGGCGCTGGCGGATGCCTTTCCCACGGTCTCCGCCATCCGCGTCAAAGACGCGCTGGACACGATCGACCATCTCGTCGGCAACCTGGTGCTCGGCTTGCGCGGCGCGAGCTCCGTCGCCTTGATCGCCGCGGCGCTGGTGCTGGGCGGCGCGCTGGCGGCCGGCCAGCGCTTTCGCATCTACGACGCTGTCATCTTGAAGACATTGGGAGCAACCCGGCTGCGGCTCGTGCTGGCTTACGCGGTCGAGTATCTGCTGATCGGTCTGGCGGCAGTCATATTCGGCGTGGCTGCCGGCTCGGTGACCGCCGAGCTTGTGATTACCCGCGTGATGGAATTTTCGTTCGTTTGGATGGCCGTACCGGCGCTGGCGACGGCGGTTTTCGCGCTTCTTGCCACCGTCCTTCTCGGGCTTGTCGGCACTTTCAGCGCGCTCGGCCACAAACCTGCGGAGGTCTTAAGGAATCTGTAGTCGGCGGCGATTATGAAGGAACAGTAACCTTCGCAAATATCGCATTCCCGCCATCTGGCGCGATTACAGCTTTCGCATTAGATTTCAGGCACGCAAACGTCCGGTTTTCCGGGCGGAACTGCCCGGCGCAAACCGGGACAACCCAGGGGTATTTTCCATGTCGGACTTCGACCGGAATATCGCGGCCGCCCGCACCGGCTATCGCACCGATCAGGTCGCGATCGATGCCGGCCTGCGCGCGTATATGATCCGCGTCTACAACTACATGACCGCCGGCGTTGCGCTCACCGGCCTGGTCGCCTGGTTCGCCTATCAGGCCGCCGGCGGCGATCAGATCCACATCGTCGGCAATCAGGTCACCGGCCTGACGGCGTTCGGGCACGCGATTTTCGCAAGCCCGCTGATGTGGCTGTTCGTGCTGGCGCCGCTCGGCCTCGTCATGTTGCTGAGCTTTGGCATCAACCGGCTGTCGGCGAGCACGGCGCTGATGCTGTTCTTCGTCTATGCCGGCCTGCTCGGGCTGTCGCTGGCGACGATCTTCCTTGCCTATACGGGAGCGTCGATCACGCGGGTATTTTTCATCTCGGCGGCGACGTTCGGCGCGACGAGCCTTTACGGCTACACCACGCAGCGTGACCTGACCGGCGTAGGCTCGTTCTTGTTCATGGGCCTGATCGGTCTTGTGATCGCGAGCCTCGTCAACATCTTCCTGCAATCGAGCGGGCTCTACTGGGTCATCTCGGTGGTCGGCGTGCTGATCTTCGTCGGCCTGACCGCCTATGACACGCAGAGCATCAAGGAGATGTACGACGTCAACGACGACGGCAGCGTCGCCGGCCGCAAGGCGGTGATGGGCGCGCTGCGTCTTTACCTCGACTTCATCAACCTGTTCCTCATGCTGCTGCGCCTGTTCGGCGATCGCCGCTGATCGAATAGCTCACGAGATGCATGGACGCCCCGGCCGCTCGCCGGGGCGTTTTTCTTTAGAGCATGATCCCGAAAAGCCTGCCCCGGACTTGATCCGGGGTGGAAGCCGGTTTTCGCAAAAGATCGCGCTCAAAACGAAGAATCTAGAGCATGATCCGGAAAAGTGGAATCCGGTTTTCCGAAAAGATCATGCTCAAACAAAAAGCTAGAGCGGGACGCCGATCCAACTGTAACTCATCCCGCTCTAGTGCAGCCGGGAAGCGCGCAAGCCAAAGAGCGCCGCAAAGGCCGCAAGACAAAGCGCCGACGAAACGATGATGACCGACGCTCCCATCGTGTCGAGCAGAATGCCGAACAACAGCGGCGCGAGCGCCTGCGCGGCGCGCGCCGGCGCACCCAGGAGACCCGTGCGTTCGCCATAGCCATGCGGGCCAAACACAGCGAGAGGCACGGTGCCGCGCGCGATGGTCAAAAGCCCGTTGCCGGCGCCGTAGAAAATGGCGAAGGCCGCGGCCGCCGCGGGGCCGATGACCGCAAAGATAAGCGCGCCAATGGGATGCAAGAGCGCCGCGAGCCGTGCCGGCACCAGCGGATGGCTTCGCCGCAACAATAAGAACTCAGCGAGCCGCGCCGCTACCTGCGCCGGCCCAACTAGGGCGGCCGCCGCGATCGCCTGCAACGGAGATGCTCCGCAGAGCTCGAGCAGGCGCGGCAGGTGCGCCGACATCGCGCCGGTCACGAACCAAGCCGCCGCAAATACGAAAGCGAGGAGAAACATCTCCCGGTACGGCTTCCATCCGACCGAGCGGTCGCGCGCGTGCGCTATCGGCGCCGTCCGTTCCCGGTGAGGCAGCAGCAAGTTGAGCGGCAACCCGAGAACGAGGTTGAGTGCCGCCCAAACCAACAGCGTCTCGCGCCAGCCCAACAAGCCGTTGAGCAAGGTGGTCAACGGCCAGCTGACGGTCGATGCAAAACCCGCAATCAACGTAATACCGGTGATCGGACCGCGCGCATCGCGGCCATAGAGCGCGCTGAGCGCCGCAAAGGCGGTGTCGTAGAGTCCGAGCGCCATTCCGACACCGAGAACCGCCCATGCGGCGAAAAGCAGAACCGGCCCGTTCGCCGCTGCAAGTGCAACGAGCCCAGCGGCGAGCACGATGTTGGACAGCACCAGCACGCCGCGTCCGCCACGTCGATCGACGATCCGCCCGACCGCCGGACCGGCGAACGCTGCGATCAGCAAAGCGCTCGAGAGGGCTCCGAAGACCCACGACCTGGGCACGCCGACGCCGGCACTGATCGGGCCGGCAAGAATGGCTGGCAAGTAGTAGCTCGATCCCCAGGCGAGCGTCTGCGCCAGGCCAAGCGCGCCGACGACAAGCGCGCGTGAATGGATCGGACCGGAAATTTGGCGATGGTCAGCCAAGCGAGGTGGCCTGCATGGCAAAAGCGAACGGGTCGGCCGCGACTGTCGGCCGTCAGTAACGCCGAGCCAGCGCCGGCCGAAAACCCCTAGCCCGCGACCAGACTCACCGACCGGTCGAGCGCACTGAGCACACGCTCAAGCTCATGGCCGCGGCGCAGAATATGACCGGTTGCCGAAATGACGCTGTAGGTGCCCTGCCGGCGCGCCAAGCGGGGATTCTTTTCGATCCGGTAAATCGGGAATTCGGTGGTGCGTCGGAAAACGGAAAAGACGGCGCGGTCTTTCAGAAAATCGATCGCGTAGTCCCGCCATTCACCCGCTGCAACCTTGCGGCCGTAGAGACTGAGAATGCGGTCAAGCTCGCGCCGGCTAAAAGTAACTTTGCTTGCGGGGGCGGGCGCGCGCATCTCGCCCCCGCGCCACGTGCTCGGCTCGACTTCGCCGATGGACATGCGGCGCCTCCTTTGCCGAAGCCCCCTTCATGGAAGCTTCACTACACATTCATGATCGCGCCGGACCGATGCGGCGGCAAGAGCCTTTCCGCACCAACCGAGCGCCTGCGCGAACCTGTCCGCTTCGCCGGCTTTTGCATCGGAAATCATGAGGTGCGGCATTTTAGACCAGTAGAATCACAGATTTGTTAGGCCAATCATAAAGCGGCCCTATTTCGGTCAATCACATGCCTAGCTGGAATGAGAAACAATCCATCGTTGCCTCAGGGCCCGATCCGGATCGCATTCCGGATTCCTCAGCCCCCCAGCCCCCCGGGGTGTGAACGGATCGGGCCAGAGTTTCCGCGTACGGTTCAATCCCCCAGTATGCTTAAGGCCGGCTTAGCGCCGGCCTTTTTCTTTTTGTTTGTTGATGCGTTTCGAAGGCAGAGGACGGCACCCACGCGCCGACTCGCGAGTCGCCGAGCACTCGCGCAGCGCAGTCCCGCCGTCCGACTTTTAGTAGTCCGACTTGAAGGCTAACGAACTTGGCTGGTTTGCCGGGCGATCGGCGTGAGCGCCGCGCCCAAGACGATGCCGGGCTTTTCGCGCGTGCCTTGCTGCACCATCACGGCGACGGCATCGATGTCGTCGCCCTGGAAATCGGAAAGAGGAACATTCCACGCCGACTGCGTGCCACCGAAATCGCCGAGCTTGAGCCAGTGCCGGACGACATTGTGGTAGGTCACGGTGCGTCCGTGATTTTCGCCGCGGCCGATCTCCACCGGCACCGATCGCGTCAGCGGGCACAGCCATACTTCACCACCGCCATGGTCCTTCAGCGCGGTGACGTTGACGTTCAAAGCGTTGCCGCTCAGCGAAAGGACGACCGGCACCGACATGACCGCCGTGTTGCGATCGGTCACCGTAATGGCGCGCTCGACGGCGCCGGGATCGCTGCCGAGAACATGCGTTGCGCCATTAACGACGATTTGCGGCGTGTAGACTTCGCGATCGCCGCGGACCTTCGCGTAGGCGCGCTGCCGGGCCGAATGCCCCGGACTGGCAAGCGTGTCCTTCCAGCCGAGATAATCCCAATAGTCGATCGGTACGCTGAGCGCGACCACCGAAGGATCGGCAGCGAGCTCGCCGAGCAACTTGTCGGCGGCAGGACAGGATGAACAGCCCTGGCTGGTAAAGAGCTCAAGCAGCGCGCGCGGCTCCCCGGCGTTTGCAAGCGCGGAACTGGCAATGAGCAAACCGGCGACAAAAGGCACCGACGAGAGACGGCAACGCAGCATCCCGACCTCCACCAACCGCGCCCCCACAGTTGGACCCCGGTGACCCGCACCTTGATATCGAGGGAGCCGGTCACCCGCCACTCACTTCGCATCACTTCGCAGTGAGACTCAGCCTTGTTTAGTTTGCTTAGTTTGCTGTCGTCACGCCGCCAGATGGCGGAGAACATACTGCAGGATGCCACCGTTCCTGAAATAGTCCAGTTCATCGACGGTATCGATCCGGCAGATCAGCGGGACGCGCTTTAACCCGCCGTCGGCGGCGACAATCTCGGCGACCAGCCGCTGATGCGGCTTGAGATCGGTGTGCAGACCCCGAAGGGTGACCTGCTCGTCGCCCTTGAGGCCGAGCGTCTGCCAGGAGGTCCCCTCCTCGAACACCAGCGGCACGACGCCCATGCCGACCAGATTGGAGCGATGGATGCGCTCGAAGGACTGCGCCACCACCGCGCGCACGCCGAGCAGGATCGTGCCCTTGGCCGCCCAGTCGCGTGAGGAGCCGGTGCCATATTCCTTACCGGCGAACACCACGAGCGGCACGCGCTCGCTCTTGTAGCGCATGGCCGCATCGTAGATCGTCATGCGCTCGCCCGAGGGATAATGCACCGTGTAGCCGCCTTCGACACCCGGCACCATTTGGTTCTTGAGCCGGATATTGGCGAAGGTGCCGCGCATCATCACCTCGTGATTGCCGCGCCGCGTGCCGTATTGGTTGAAATCGATCGGCTTGACGTGGTGATCGATCAGATATTTTCCGGCCGGCGAATCCGTCTTGATCGAGCCCGCCGGTGAGATGTGATCGGTGGTGATCGAATCGAGGAACAGGCCGAGCACGCGCGCGTCCACCACATCGGTGGGCGCCTCCGGCCGGCGCGACATGCCGGCGAAATAAGGCGGGTTCTGCACGTAGGTCGATTTGTTGTCCCACGGATAGGTCAGGGCGCCCTGCACGCTGATCTTGCGCCAGTGCGCGTCGCCCTTGAACACGTCGCCGTATTTGCGGGTGAACATCTGCTTGCTGATGTTCTTGCGGATGAAGGCATTGACCTCGCGGCTCGTCGGCCAGATGTCGCGCAGATAGACTTTGCGGCCTTTCGCGTCGGTGCCGAGCGGCGCCTTGGCGACGTCGATCTGCATCGAGCCCGCGATCGCATAAGCAACCACCAGCGGCGGCGAGGCGAGATAATTGGCGCGCACGTCGGCGTTGACCCTGCCCTCGAAGTTGCGATTGCCGGACAACACCGCGGCGGCGACGAGATCGTTTTCGTTGATCGCTTTCGAGATTTCCGCCGGCAGCGGGCCGGAATTGCCGATGCAGGTGGTGCAGCCGAAGCCGACCAGATTGAAACCGAGCTTATCCAGATCTTTTTGCAGGCCTGATTTGCTCAAATATTCGCCGACCACCTGAGACCCGGGCGCAAGCGACGTCTTCACCCACGGCTTGACCGAAAGGCCCTTGGCCACCGCCTTGCGGGCGAGCAGGCCGGCGGCGATCATCACGCTCGGGTTGGACGTGTTGGTGCAGGACGTGATCGCGGCGATCACCACGTCGCCGTGGCCGAGCGTGTGTTTGCGGTCTTCGACCGGCACGCGCTTGTCCATTTCGCCGCTCTTGTTGAATTCCTTGTCCATCGCCTCGGCAAAGCCGGTCTTCACCGCTTTGAGCGGTACGCGATCCTGCGGCCGCTTGGGACCGGCAAGCGACGGCTCGACCGAGCCGAGCTCGAGCTTGAGCACGTCGGTAAAGACCGGATCCTGAGCCGACTTGGTGTGATACATGCCTTGCGCCTTGGCATAGGCCAAAACGAGCGCGACCCGATCGGCCGCGCGCCCGGTATCGCGCAGGTAGTGGATGGTATCTTCGTCGATCGGAAAGAAGCCGCAGGTGGCGCCGTATTCGGGCGCCATGTTGCCGAGCGTGGCGCGGTCCGCGATCGACAGGCTCGCCAGGCCGGGGCCGAAATATTCGACGAACTTGCCGACCACGCCGCGCTTGCGCAGCATCTGCGTCACGGTGAGCACGAGATCGGTGGCGGTGACGCCTTCCTTGAGCTTGCCGGAAAAGCGCACGCCGATCACTTCCGGCAGCAGCATCGAATAAGGCTGGCCCAGCATGGCGGCCTCGGCCTCGATGCCGCCGACGCCCCAGCCGAGCACTGAAAGCCCGTTCACCATGGTGGTGTGCGAGTCGGTGCCAACGAGCGTGTCCGGATACGCCAGCTCTGTCGCCGTCACCTTGTCGGCAAACTTGGTCTTGCTCTTTGCCGTCCAAACGGTCTGCGACAGATATTCGAGATTGACCTGATGGCAGATGCCGGTGCCCGGCGGCACCACGCGGAAATCCTCGAACGAGCGCTGCGCCCATTTGAGAAACCGGTAGCGCTCCTGGTTTTGCTTGTATTCTTCGTCGACGTTCTTTTTGAACGCGGTATTGCTGCCGAAAAAGTTGACCACGACCGAGTGGTCGATGACGAGATCAACCGGCACCAGCGGGTTGATCTTCTTCGGATCGCCGCCGAGCACCTTCATGGCATCGCGCATGGCGGCGAGATCGACCACGGCGGGGACGCCGGTGAAATCCTGCATCAGGACGCGCGCCGGCCGGAACGCGATTTCGCGATCGGAGGTCTTGGTCTTGAGCCATTGAGCGACCGCGAGGATGTCCTCCTTGGTGACGGTGCGGCCATCCTCATGGCGCAGCATGTTTTCGAGCAGCACTTTGAGCGAAAACGGCAGCCGCGAGATGCCCTTGAGGCCGTTCTTTTCCGCCACCGGCAGGCTGTAATAAGCGTAGATCTTGGACCCGACTTTGAGCGGCCTTAAGCATTTGAAGCTATCGAGCGAAGCCATGATTATTTTCCCATCCCGCCGGCCGCCCGCCGGCGCAAATCGTTGAAATTGATTGCCGGAACAGGTTCCAACGGAGCGTTGGTGCCAGACGCGGAAAGCGTCGCGGAAGCGCCGCCAACCGCGGTTCGGCTTATAAGAGCTTTTCAAGACTTGTGCCAGATCGGCAAGGAATGCTCGATAACATGCCGCTCATCGCCGGCTTGGCAGCCTTCTTTCATGCGGCCAATTCGGCCCTTGCCGGCTGCTGAGGGGCTTTGTTGATGCGACTTTCCGCCACCGATCTGGCCTGCCGGCGCGGCGGACGCGACGTCTTCGCCGGCGTGAGCTTTTCGGTCGCATCGGGCGAAAGCCTGACAATTCGCGGCCGCAACGGCGCCGGCAAATCCTCACTGCTGCGTATGATGGCGGGCCTTGTTCGAGTCGCCGGCGGGCAGCTCTCGCTCGAAGGCGGCGACCCCGAACTGACCCTGGGCGAGCAGGCGCATTATCTCGGCCACCTCGACGCCCTGAAGCCATCGCTGTCGGTCGAAGAGAATCTGCGGTTCTGGTCGGCGTTCCTGGGCGCAGCCGCCGCCGATCTCGACGAACCATTGCGCGCCGTCGGGCTCGATTCCCTTTCCAATCTACCGGCGGCCTATTTGTCCGCCGGCCAACGGCGGCGGCTTTCGATCGCGCGCCTGCTCACGGTCAAGCGTCCGCTATGGCTTCTCGACGAGCCGACCTCGACACTTGATGCCGCGGCGCAAGTCCGGCTCGGCGAGATCATGCAGGCGCACTTGGCCGGCGGCGGCATTATCCTCGCGGCGACGCACGGCCCGCTGCAACTCGACGGCGCGCGGGAGCTGAACCTCGATGGCGTCTCCGCGCCGAGGGCGGCGATGGAAATGTCAGCATGACTCCGCTGGTCGCCATCCTCATCCGCGACATGCGAATCGCCGTGCGCGTCGGCGGCGGCGCACTGATGGGCGTCTTGTTCTTTCTGGTCGTGGTGACACTGATACCCTTTGCGCTTGGCCCCGACCTCGCGCTGCTCAAGCGCATCGGTCCGGCGATCCTCTGGCTTGCCGCCCTGCTGGCGAGTCTCCTGGCGCTCGACCGGCTGTTTGTGGCCGATCACGACGACGGCTCGCTCGACCTCATCCTGATGGGCCGCGCGCCGCTCGAAATCGTGGTCGCCGCCAAGGGCCTCGCGCATTGGCTCACAACCGGCCTGCCGCTTGTCATTGCGGCGCCGTTGATCGGGCTGTTTCTCAATCTCGATGCGCCGGCCGCAGGCGCGCTGGTGCTGACGCTTCTGGTCGGCACGCCGGCGCTGACCTTCATCGGGCTCATTGGCGCCGCGATCGCGGTGACGCTCCGCCGCGGCGGGCTGTTGCTCGCGGTTCTGGTCTTGCCGCTCACCGTGCCGGTGCTCATTTTCGGCGTCGCGGCCGCCAATGCGGCGGTGATCGGGCCGATCCCGTTCGGTACGCCGTTTACCATCCTGTGTGCGCTGACGCTGGCGAGCCTAGTCGTGGGGCCGTTCGCCGCGGCGGCGGCGCTGCGGCAGGAAATGGAATAAGGTGCGGCGGACAGGAACTCCCTATGGCTATTAGCGACCTCGCCAACCCGACGCGCTTCCTTGCCTTTGCCAACCGCACCATTCCGTGGCTCGGCGGCTTGGCCGTCGTCGCGTTCGCTTTCGGCATCAACCAGACAATCGTGGCTCCCGACGACTATCAGCAAGGCGCCACGGTGAAGATCATGTTCCTGCATGTACCGGGCGCCTGGCTCGGCATGCTCGGCTGGGGCGTCATGACGATCGCGGCGCTCGGCACTCTGGTCTGGCGCCATCCGCTGGCCGATGTGGCCGCCAAGGCAACCGCACCGATCGGCGCTGCCTTCACGCTCATGTGCCTCGTGACCGGCTCGCTGTGGGGGCGGCCGATGTGGGGCACCTATTGGGTATGGGATGCGCGGCTGACGTCGGTGCTGCTGCTCTTTCTCCTCTATCTCGGCGTGATCGCGCTCTGGCGCACGGTCGAGGATCCGTCGCGCGCGGCGCGGGCCGCGGCCATTCTCACGCTCGTCGGCGCGATCGATTTGCCGATCATCAAATTCTCTGTCGAATGGTGGAACACGCTGCACCAGCCGGCCTCGGTGTTTCGCATGGGCGGCCCCACGATCGATGCCTCCATCCTCATTCCGCTGTTCATCATGACGATCGCATTCACGCTCACCTTTGCGACGCTTGTGCTCGCGGCCATGCGCAACGAAATCCTCCGGCGGCGGGTGCGGACGCTCCGGCTGATGCAGGCGAGCGCGGCGAGCTGACGATGACAGCGGCCGCACACACAGGTTTCATCATCGCGGCTTACGCCGCCGCGGTGATCGTCGTCGTCGGCTTGTGCGCTTGGGTGATGCTCGACTATCGCGCGCAGCGCCGCAATCTCGCCGACCTCGAACGGCGCGGCATCACGCGGCGCGCGACACCGCCGCGGCCTGAGCCGGCCCAACAACAGGCGAAGGAAAAGGCGTGACGTCCACACAGAATGAGCGCGCGCGCGTCGGCCGGCGCCGCCTGATCGTACTGGCGCCGCTGGTGCTTTTCGCCGCGCTGGTGCTGTTGTTCCTGATCCGGCTCTTTGCCGGCGATCCCTCGCACATTCCGTCCGCGCTGATCGGCCATCCGGCGCCGCAAACGACCTTGCCGCCGGTCGCGGGCCTCGAACGCGACGGCAAGTCGATCCCGGGCATCGAGCCTGCGAGCTTCAAGGGCGCGGTGACGCTGGTGAATGTGTGGGCGTCATGGTGCGTGCCTTGCCATGACGAAGCGGCTCTGTTGGTCCAGCTTGCGCAGATTCCACAGCTGCGCATCGTCGGCATCAACTACAAGGACGAGCCGGAGAATGCCCGCCGCTTCCTCGGCCGTTACGGCAATCCATTCTCCGCCGCCGGCGCCGATCCGAACGGCCGCGCCGCGATCGAGTGGGGCGTCTACGGCGTGCCGGAGACCTTCATCGTCGGCCGCGACGGCCGCATCGCCTACAAACTGGTGGGGCCGATCACGCCAGAGAATCTCGACACCGTCATCAAGCCGGAGATCGAGAAGGCGCTGGGCGCAGCGGGGTCGTAGGCCATCCGCGTTTCCCGGGCGCAGCGCAGCACGCAGTGATGCGCTGCAGTCCCGGGATCGTTACAAACTCCAAGCTTGCGACGGTCCGGATCAGCGGTGCACCGCTACGCGCTGCACCGCGTCCGGGACACACTGCTCTTACTCCGGCTGCTCAACTGCATATTTCTTCAACAGCGGATACTGCAACGCGCCGAAAATAAGCGTGAGCGGCACGACACCGAATACCTTGAAGTTGACCCACACATCGGTCGAGGTGTTGCGCCAGACGATCTCATTGAGCACGGCGAGCACGAAAAAGAACAGCGCCCAGCGCAGAGTGAGTTTGCGCCAGCCTTCCTCGGTAAGATGAAACAGCGAATCGAACACCACGCCCAAGAACGACTTGCCGAAAAGAAGCCCGCCGAGCAGCACGCCACCGAACAGCACATAGATGATGGTCGGCTTGATTTTGATGAACAGATCGTTGTGCAGGATCAGGGTCAAGCCGCCGAACACCAGCACGATGATCGCGGTGACGACCGGCATGATCGGCAAATGCCGCGTTAGCACATAGGACGCCGCCAAGGCCGCCAGCACGGCGACCATAAACGTGCCGGTGGCGACGAAAATGCCGTACCGGGAGTTGGCAAAGAAAAACAGCGCCAGCGGCCCGAGGTCGAAGGCGAGCTTGAGGAACGGATTGAGCTGCGGCTTGGCGGTTTGGGTTTCGGTCATGTCGGGGCGGTGTTTAGCGCGGAGCATCGAGTTTGTCATTCCGCACTCGTTTCCGTCATCCTGAGGCGCGAGCGAAAGCGAGCCTCGAAGGATGAACGGCCGAAGCGCCTCGGCTGTCGCCCTTCGAGGCCCGCGCTTCGCGCGGGCACCTCAGGGTGACGGGAACTTATTCGACTCCCGCAATGGCGCGGGCGAAATCCGCCGCCGAGAACGGCGCCAGATCATCGACGCTCTCGCCGACGCCGATGAAATGCACCGGCACTTTGAACTTCGCCGCGATGGCGACAAGGATGCCGCCGCGCGCGGTGCCGTCGAGCTTGGTCATCACGAGCCCGGTGACGCCGACCACCTTGCTGAAAATCTCCACCTGCGACAGCGCATTCTGCCCGACGGTGGCGTCGAGCACGAGCAGCACGGCGTGCGGTGCCGACGCGTCGACCTTCTTCATCACGCGCACGACCTTGTGCAACTCGTCCATCAATTCGCTGCGGTTCTGCAAGCGGCCGGCCGTGTCGATCAGCAGCACGTCAACGCCGCGCTCCTTGGCCGCGCGCACGGCATCGAAAACGAGACCCGCGGCATCGGCGCCGGCTTCGCGCGCGATCACCTCGGCCCCGGCGCGCTCGCCCCAGATTTTCAGCTGATCGATGGCGGCGGCGCGAAAGGTGTCGCCGGCCGCCAACATGACCTTGCGGCCTTCGGTGCGGTATTTCGACGCGAGCTTGCCGATCGTCGTGGTCTTGCCGGAGCCGTTGACGCCGGCAACCAGGATCACGAACGGCTTGTGCGCCGGATCGATCGCGAGCGGCTGCGCGACGGGATCGAGCACCTTCTCGACCTCGGCGGCAACCACCGCATTCACTTCCGCGGGCGATATCGCCTTGTCGTGGCGGCCTTCCGCCAGCGCGTCGCCGATGCGGTCGGCGGTGTCGAGGCCGAGGTCAGCGCGCACCAGCACATCCTTGATCTCGGAGATCGTCTCGGCGTCGAGCTTGCGCTTGGTAACCAGGTCGGAAATCGCGCTGCCCAGCGCCGACGACGTGCGCTTGAGCCCGCCCGTGAGGCGCCGCCAAAAGCCGCCCTTTGTTTCGTTCGCAGTTTCACTCATATCGATGCCGCTGCCGCCCCTGTGGCGCCCGTGATAGCGGTTTCGGTAAAGTAGGCAACATGACCCCCGAAGAGATGGTGTCGCGCCTCCTCTACCGCGACGGGCTCATGCTGGTGATCGACAAGCCTACCGGCTTCGCGGTCCATCGCGGCCCCAAGGGTGGCGAGAGCCTTGAGGATCATTTCGACGCGCTGCGCTTCGGGCTGCCGCGATCGCCGGCGCTCGCGCACCGGCTCGATCGCGACACCTCCGGCTGCCTGGTGCTCGGACGCCATCGCAAGGCGCTGGCGCTGCTCGGCCGGCTGTTCAAATCCGGCGCGGTTGAGAAGACCTATTGGGCGGTGGTCGAAGGCGCGCCCGCCACCGATGAGGGAACCATCGAATTTCCGCTGGGCCGCCTCGACGAAACGCGCGGCTGGTGGATGAAACACGACCCCAACGGCCAGCCGGCGGTGACAAAGTGGAAAGTGCTGGGCTCCCTTTCGCCTCCCGCTTCTGGGGAAGCGAAAATAAGTTGGCTCGCGCTCGAGCCGGTCACTGGTCGAACGCACCAACTGCGGGTGCATTGCGCCGAGATGGGGTGGCCGATCGTCGGCGACGCGATCTACGGCAACGCGCCGCGCAGCGGCGGCCCGGTTCTCCATCTGCATGCCCGCGAAGTGGTCGTGCCGCTCTACAAGAACCGCGCGGCGATCCGCGTGGTCGCGCCGGTGCCGTCGCACATGGGTGGGGCGCTGGAGCAATTCGGGTGGCACGAAGAGACCGCGCCGTTGGCGATATAATTACGCCGCCAGCAACTGCCTGCCGTCGTGCGCGGTGATTTTCAGATCAAGGATCATTCCCGGTTCGGCCGGCGTCGCGAGCGAAACTTGCGTAAAGTGCTCGGTGCGGCCTTGCGCTTCCGCTTCGATCAGCACCTGCCGCGTTGCGCCGACTTCAGCATCGAGATGCTGCCGCAACGCGCGCGCGCCGTGCTCGCGCAGACGCGCCGCGCGCTCCTTCACGATCGCCCGCTCAAGCTGCGGCATGCGCGCCGCCGGCGTTCCGGGCCGCGCGGAAAACGGAAACACATGCAGATGCGTCAGGCCGCATTCCTCGACCAGCGCAAGCGAGTTCAAGAACATCGCTTCCGTCTCGGTCGGAAAGCCGGCGATGACATCGGCGCCGAACACGATGTCCGGGCGCAGCCGGCGCAAGTCGCGGCAGAATGCAATCGCGTCCTTGCGCAAATGCCGGCGCTTCATGCGCTTGAGGATCAGATCGTCGCCGGCCTGCAGCGACAGATGCAGATGCGGCATCAGCCGGGTTTCGCTGGCAAAAGCGTCGATCAGATCGCAATCGGCCTCGACCGAATCGATCGAGGACAAGCGCAATCGCTTGAGCTCCGGCACGTGCTTGAGGATTTGCTTGACCAGCGCGCCGAGCTTGGGCGAACCCGGCAGATCGGCGCCATAGCTCGTGATGTCGACGCCGGTGAGCACGACTTCGCCATAGCCGTTGGCGGCGAGGCGCTGCACGTCGGCGACGACGGCGCCCATCGGCACAGAGCGCGAGTTGCCGCGGCCGTACGGGATAATGCAGAAAGTGCAACGGTGATCGCAGCCGTTTTGCACCTGGACAAAGGCGCGAGCGCGGCCGGCAAACGCCTCGATCAAATGCGGCGCCGTCTCCTTGACCGCCATGATGTCGTTGACCAGCGCCTTCGGCGCATCCGCAACGCCAAAATCGGCGCGGGTGCGCGCCCACGCTTCGCCGCTGAGCTTTTCGCTGTTGCCGAGCACGCGATCGGCTTCGGCCATGGCCGCGAATGTGTGCGGCTCGGTCTGTGCGGCACAGCCGGTGACCACGATCTTCGCCGACGGGCGCTCGCGGCGCAGCGCGCGGATGGTTTGCCGCGCCTGGCGCACGGCTTCGGCGGTGACCGCGCAGGTGTTGACCACGACCGTATCGCTCAAGCCGGCGCGCTCCGCCTCGCGGCGGATGACTTCCGACTCGGCGGCGTTGAGCCTACAGCCGAAGGTGACGACCTCGACGCTCATGGAATTTATGCCGCGCCCGCGGCGGCGAACAGCGCCACATCGAACCGGCCGCGATGCTCGTATTCGACCGGTCCGGTCATCAACACATGGTCGTCGCTCTCGCGCCATTCGATGGCAAGATCGCCGCCCGGCAGCGTGACCGTGACCTTGCGGCCGGTGCGGGAGAGCCGTGCAGCGGCGACGGCAGCGGCGCATGCCGCCGAGCCGCAAGCCTTGGTGAGTCCGGCGCCGCGCTCCCAGGTGCGAATGACGACACGATCGCGCGCGGGCGTCGCGGCGAGCGTAATGTTGGCCCGCTCGGGAAAGAGCTTGTCGTGTTCGAGTTCCGGCCCGATCCGGGAGAGATCGTAGGCGCTCGGATCATCGACCCAGAAAATCGCGTGCGGGTTGCCCATGTTCACGACCGACGGCGCGCGCAGGAGCGGCGCGCCGGGCGGTCCGAATTGCAGATCGATCGCGCGCGTGTCCGGCATCGGCTTTGCCAGCGGAATCTCATCCCAGCGAAAGCGCGGCGCACCCATATCGACCGTGAACAGCCCGTCGGCGGCGCGCCAGCAGGCTATCGCGCCGGCCGACGTCTCGAAATTCAGTTGCGCCTTGCCGGTCTCGGCGCTGACCAGCGAAGCGACGCAGCGCATGCCGTTGCCGCAGGCGCCGGCCTCCGAGCCATCGTTGTTATAAATCCGGACCAGGGCGTCGCTGCCGCTTCGCCCCGGATAAAGCGCCATGAGCTGGTCGTACGGCTCCTGCCGGGCTGCCGCGCGCGCCTCGTCTGCCGCGATCGGCTGAGTGCCTTGTTGAGTATCTTGTACCTTGGCGCAGATCGACGACCACGATCTCGTTGCCGAGACCGTTCATCTTGATGAAGTCGCGATTGGCCAGCACGCCCATGATAATGCCCGAATGTGCCGGACTTATATGAGGACTTGCATTGTCTACGCTAGTAGCACGATGGATTGGGGGGCGGCGGCCGTTAGAGCATGATCCGGAAAAAGCCTGCCCCGGACTTGATCCGGGGTGGAAGCCGGTTTTCCGAAAAGATCATGCTCAAACAAAACGCTAGAAGAGGGATGACGATTCGGAGAAAAGTCATCCCGTTCTGGCGGCTGTGCTAATTGTTACCTGGGGAGAATCCGGATGTTCTTACGCCTTGCGCTCGCTGCCGCCCTGGCCGCTGCCCTTATTGCCGCCGCCGAACAGCAGCCGGCCTGGGCCGAAAGCCCCGCGCCATCACCGCCGGCGGCGCCGGCAAAGCCTGATGCTGCCCAGCCTGCACCGGCCGCCCCGTCACAGGCCGCTCCAGCGCAGGCCGGCGACCCGTTCGGCGAGGATGCGACGCTGACGGCCAAACCGATCGTCTATCTCAAAGGCACCGGAACCTGGGACAACGCCTTCGAGACGATCACCAATTCCTTCAAGACCCTCAAAGCCTATGTCAGCAAGGAGGGCCTCAAGATGGACGGCCAGGCGATGACGATCTTTACCGCCACCGACGATACCGGCTTCCAGTTCCAGGCAGCCATTCCGGTTGCCGACCCCCCGAGAACGCCGCCCAAGGGCGAGATCGCGGTCGGCACTTCGCCGGAAGGCCATGCGCTGAAATTCGTCCATCGCGGATCGTATGACGGCCTCGACAACACGTATGAGGCCATCACCAACTATCTGGACGACCATAAGCTCGAAGCGAAAGACATGTTCATCGAGCAATATCTGACCGATCCGCTGACGGCCAACGAAGATCATCTGGTCGTCAACGTGTATGTCTTGATCAAGTAATGCGCACGGCTGCCCGCTAGAGTTCCAGAACCTGCCCCGGGCGCAACGCACCGAAACGCTCGGCCGGAATTTCCGCGTCCCGCAACGCATCGGCCAGCGCAAGAAGCGGCGCATCGATCGGCTCGTCGGTGAGCTGAAACGTGCCGTAATGGTGGCCGATCGCGCGCTCGGCCCCGCAATCGACGAATGCCTTCACCAACTCCGCCGGGTTCATGTGCTGGTCGGCCATGAACCAACGCGGCTCGTATGCGCCGATCGGCAAAAGTGCGAGCTTGAACGGGCCGTAGCGCTTTCGCGCCTCGCGGAAATGCCCGCCTTCGCCGTAGCTGGAATCGCCGACGAAATAGATGCGGCCGGCAGGCGCTTCGATCACGAACGAGGCCCACAGCGACATGTTGCGGTCCGACAGATTACGCGCCGACCAATGCCGCGTCGGAACGAGCGTCACCGCTGCGTCGCGGCCGATCTCCACGCGATCGTGCCAATCATGAGCCTCGGCCGCGATCGCCTTATCGTGCGCGCGCATGATCGCATCGTTGCCGAGCGGCGCGATGACCCGCGGGCGATGAGCGGCCGCAAGCCGCGACAGCGTCGCCACATCGAGATGATCGTAATGCGCATGCGAGACCAGAACGACATCGATCGGCGGCAAGTCCGCAAAGGCGATGCCGGGATCGTTCACCCGTTTCGGCCCGACCCGTCGAAAAGGCGAGGCGCGCATCGACCAGACCGGGTCGAGCAGAATGTTGAGGCCGGCGATTTGGAGGAGAAAGCTCGCATGCCCGACATAGGAGATGCGGCAGGCGGTGCCGTCGACCCGAGGCGGCGGCCGGTCGACATGGGGCGACGGCGCCCAGGCCGGCCATTTTGCCCTGGTGCCGCGCCAATAGCGATCGATCAGCCAGCGGTTTAACTCCCGGCGGCTCCTTGGCGGAACGCCCTGAGGATCGAAAAAACGCTCGCCGTTGAAATGATCGGAGACCGGACCGGAGTAATAGCGGGACATTTCCAGCGTATTATATCGTTCGCCGCCGCTCCCGCGCGGGCATAACGCCACGGTTGACGCAAGGCCCCGCTGCACCTATTTTCCGGCCGCTCTCGCAAGAGACTGGAAATTGATGACCGCCGACCGGCCCATGAGGCCGGAGGCAACCGCCCGACAGCGCGATGCGCCCTCGGGCGTTTTGGTGTTTTTCCCCTTCTCCCCGCGTGCGGGGAGAAGGTCGGGATGAGGGGGCCTAGATGAGGGGGCCTATCCGCAGGGCTCAGAATTGCGGAGAGGCCCCCTCACCCTCGCTCGCTTCGCTCACTCGACCTCTCCCCGCCTGCGGGGAGAGGTAAGAGGTAAAGATGTTCGACAGCCTTTCCGAGCGTTTAAATGCGGTCCTCGACCGCCTGACCCGGCGCGGCGCGCTGTCGGAAGGCGACGTCGACGCCGCGTTGCAGGAAGTGCGGCGCGCCCTGATCGAGGCCGACGTGGCGCTCGATGTAGCCCGCACCTTCACCGACGAGGTAAAGAAGCGCGCCGTCGGCGTCGAAGTCATCAAGTCGGTCACGCCCGGCCAGATGGTCGTGAAGATCGTGCACGACCAGTTGGTCGAGACCTTGGGCGCGAGCGCGCAACCGATCGACCTCAACGCCGCGCCGCCGGTCGCCATCATGATGGTCGGCCTGCAAGGCTCGGGCAAAACCACGACCACGGCGAAATTGGCCAAGCGTCTTTCGGAAACGCTCAAGCGCAAGACGCTGATGGCGTCGCTCGATACCCGCCGCCCGGCCGCCATGGAGCAACTCGCCGTGCTCGGCCAGCAGGTCGGCATCGACACGCTGCCGATCGTCGCCGGACAGACGCCGCTGCAGATCGCAAACCGCGCGCTGCAAGCAGGCCGCCTTGGCGGCTATGACGTCGTGCTGCTCGACACTGCCGGCCGCATCACGCTCGACGAAGCGATGATGAACGAGGCGGCCGAAGTGCGGCGCGCGGCCTCCCCGCACGAGGTTCTTCTGGTCGCCGACGCGCTGACCGGCCAGGACGCCGTCAATCTTGCCCGCAGCTTCAATGAGCGCGTCGGGCTCACCGGCATTGTGCTCACCCGCGTCGATGGCGACGGCCGCGGCGGCGCGGCATTGTCGATGCGCTCGGTCACCGGCAAGCCGATCAAGCTGATCGGCACCGGCGAAAAGCTCGATGCCCTCGAGGACTTCGACCCAGCCCGCATCGCCGGCCGCATTCTCGGCATGGGCGACATCATCGCGCTGGTCGAGAAAGCCGCCGCCACCATCGACGCCGAGAAAGCCGCGCGCGTCGCCGAGAAGATGCGCAAGGGCGCGTTCGATCTGGCCGATCTGCGCGAGCAGCTCACGCAGATGCAGAATCTCGGCGGCATGAGCGGGCTCATGACCATGCTGCCCGGCATGGGCAAGATCAAAAATCAGCTCGCCGAGCGCAACCTCGACGAAAAAGTGCTCACGCGGCAGATGGCGATCATCAACTCGATGACGCCGGCCGAGCGGCGCAATCCCGACATCCTCAAAGCGAGCCGCAAGCGGCGCATTGCCGCCGGGTCCGGCACCAAGCCTGAGGACATCAACCGCCTCCTCAAAATGCATCGCACCATGGCCGACGTCATGAAGGCGATGGGTACCAAGCGTGGGCCGATGGCAGGGATTGCCAACATGCTCGGCCTTGGCGGTCTGGCCGGCGGCATGCCGAGCCAGGAGCAGATCGCGAAGCTCGCCGAGAAGATGCCGGGCGGCTTGCCCGGTGCAGGCGGCGGCTTGCCGCCGAATTTCCCCGGCTTGCCCAGTGGTCTCCCCGGCGGAGGACTTCCGGGCGGGCTTCCGGGTGTTGGCCCAAAGCTGCCGGGCGGATTGCCGCCGGGCTTTCCCGGGTTCGGAAAAAAGAAATGATCTCCACCCACCCGCATGAGCGCTTTTCCGCGGTCGTTTCACTTGAACCGAGTGCGACCAGCGCGTTCGCGCATGCGGTTGGCGATTCCAATCCGTTGCATCACGACGCCGAGTACGCCGCCGCATCCCGCTTTGGCCGGCTGCTCGCCAGCGGACCGCAAACGACGGCGCATCTTTTGGCGCTGACTGCGTCGCATTTTTCCAACCGCGGCGCGATGCTCGGACTGGAATTCTGGGTCAGGTTTCGGCGGCCGGTCTATGCCGACGAAACGATCACGCTGGAATGGCTCGTCGTTTCGGTAAAGAAAAATTCGAGCCTCGACGGCG
This sequence comes from uncultured Alphaproteobacteria bacterium, assembly GCA_963845075.1. Lineage (GTDB taxonomy): Bacteria > Pseudomonadota > Alphaproteobacteria > Rhizobiales > Xanthobacteraceae > BOG-931. Next base: position 52,232 of record CAWJRE010000063.1, read on the forward strand.
AGATCATCGATTTGCGCGGCCGCATCCGCAAGGAAAACGGCGAAACCGCCGTGGGCGCCAAAGGCCGCGTGCTTGTCACCGAGAAACACTGAAGCATGATCCCGAAAAATGGAGACCCGTCTTCGGAAAAGATCATGCTCGAACAAACGCTGTGAAAGTCTAACAGAAGGAACTGAGTAGATGCTGACCATCCGCATGGCCCGCGCCGGAACGAAAAAGCGGCCGTTCTATCACATTGTCGTCGCCGACAGCCGCAGCCCCCGCGACGGGCGTTTCATCGAGCGCATCGGCTATTTCAATCCGCTCCTGCCCAAGGACAAAACCGATCGGCTCAAGCTCGATCTCGACAAGGTCAAGAGCTGGATGACCAAGGGCGCGCAGCCTTCGGATCGCGTGATGCGCTTCCTCGACGCCGCCGGCGTTGCCAAGCGCGAGAAGCGCAACAATCCGGAAAAGGCAATCCCGCGCAAAGAGCGCAAGGCACAGGCCGAGGCCGCCAAAGCCGCCGCCGGTGCTGCTCCCGCCGCCGGCGCCGCGCCGGCCGCTTAAGAGCCTGAACGGTGACGGGCGGCGCGCGGGTTTGTCTCGGGCAAATCGGCGCCGCGCACGGCGTGCGCGGCGAAGTTCGGCTCCACTCGTTCACATCCGATCCGGCGGCGATTGCCGATTACGGCCCGCTCGAAACCGAAGACGGGCGGGTGTTGGAGATCGAAAAGCTGCGTCCGGCCAAGGATCATTTCGTCGCGCGGCTGTCCGGTATTCGCGATCGCGATGCGGCGAGCGCGCTGACCAACACGAAGCTTTATGTGCCGCGCGAGCGGCTGCCGCGGACACAAGATCCGGATGAGTTCTATCATGCCGATCTGATCGGCCTTGCGGCCGTCGACCGCGCTGGAAAAACTCTCGGGACCGTTGTGGCGATCCACAATTTCGGCGCCGGCGACCTGATCGAGGTGCGGCCGCAGACCGGCGGCAGCACCGAATTGGTGCCGTTCGACTTAACGCATGTGCCCGAGGTCGATATCGCCTCGGGAAGGATCGTCGTTCATCCGCCGGACGGATTGTTCAAGGCGAATTGACTAAAGCGCAATGGCTTTGGGTTGAATTGTCATCGCGCTTTAGGTCTTTGGTGGAGCATGATCTTTTCGGAAAACCGGTAGCCACTTTTCCGGATCATGCTCTGAGCAGAGGCTGCCGCCGCCATGGTTATCCGCTTCTTCTCTCAGTCGGAAACGCACCGCGAGTTTTCCAACTTCGCGCCGTTCGGCATCGATCTCGACGGCGCGTGGTGGCCGACGGTGGAGAATTACTATCAGGCGCAGAGAATTCATCGACCCCGAGTTTGCGGCAATCGATCCGGCGAGCCGAGATGCCGATTATCGCCAAGAACCTGGCCGATGAGAATAAGGCCGCGATCCGGCCCGACTGGGACGCGGTCAAGGACGAGGTGATGTATCGCGCAGTGCGGCGCAAATTCGAGCTGCACCCCGCGCTCAAGGCCATGCTGCTTGCGACCGGCGCGGAGGACATTGCCGAAGCCAACCCGGCCGACAGTTATTGGGGCATCGGCGGCGACGGAGCGGGCTTGAACAAGCTCGGCAAGATCATGACCCGCATCCGCGACGAATTGCGGGCGGCGGCGAACTGACCATGTGGCGGGCAAGCGTCCTCACCATCTTTCCTGAGATTTTTCCCGGGCCTGTGGGCGCAAGTCTCGCCGGCAAGGCGCTGGCGTCTGGCACATGGTCGCTCGACGTGACCGATATCCGGAGCTTTGCAACCGACAAGCATCGGAGCGTCGACGATACACCTGCCGGCGGCGGCCCCGGCATGGTGATGAAGGCTGACGTGCTCGGCCGCGCGATCGACGTAATGGCGACCGATCAGCGCCCGCGACTTCTCCTATCTCCCAGGGGTTCGCCGTTAACCCAAAGCCGCGTCGAAAAACTCGCCGCCGGAGAGGGTGCTGTTCTCGTCTGCGGCCGGTTCGAGGGGATCGACGAGCGGGTCATCGCCGGCCGCGCCCTGGAGGAAGTCTCGGTCGGTGACTACGTGCTGTCCGGCGGCGAAATCGCCGCGATGGCGTTGATCGACGCGTGCGTGCGGCTCTTGCCCGGGGTGATGGGCGCCGCCGCTTCGGGCACCGAAGAGAGCTTCGCGGACGGCCTACTGGAATACCCCCAATACACCCGGCCGCAGGTGTGGGAGGGGCAACCGATCCCGGAGGTTCTTCTTTCCGGCGATCACGCCAAAATCGCCGCATGGCGGCGATCCGAGGCCGAAAGGCTGACGAAGGCGCGCCGGCCCGACCTGTGGGAACGCTATTCCGGGCCAAAGAAAGGGCCCGCAAAATGGCGCTAACCATGCGTGACCGGCGCGTGACAAATCCCGTCCGGTAGCGTAGAAGCTGCGCCAACCCGATTAGCCCTGGCCGGCCACCGCGCCCTTTCAGCGCGCCGCCGATGGAGAATTCGCCATGAACCTGCTCAAGCAAATCGAAAACGAACAAATGGCGAAGCTGTCGGCCGGAAAGGAAATCCCCGATTTCCAGCCGGGCGATACGGTCGTTGTCAACGTCAAGATCGTCGAAGGCGAACGCAGCCGCGTGCAAGCCTATGAGGGCGTGTGCATCGGCCGCGCCGGCGCCGGCCTGAACGAGAACTTCACCGTGCGGAAGATCTCCTACGGCGAAGGCGTCGAGCGCGTCTTCCCGCTCTACTCGCCGATGATCGACTCGATCAAGGTGGTGCGCCGCGGCCAGGTACGTCGCGCCAAGCTCTATTATCTGCGCGGACGCCGCGGCAAGTCGGCACGCATCATCGAGCGGCAGGATCACAGCGCGCAGGGCGAAGCCGCAAAGGCCGCCGGCAAAGCGGCGAAGTAACGCGCCGCTTTCTTCTCGCCGAGCGCGACGCTATTCGAGCTCCACGGTCTTGAAGTCCGCCGGCAGGATGATTTCGAGCACTTCGCAATCGTCCGAATAGTCGAGCACCTTGTGCTCGATGCGCGGCGGCTGGATCCAGCAGCTTCCGGTCCGCATCACGACGGCGCCCTGCCCGTCGAACTCGCTCTTGATCCAGCCCTTGAGCACATAGACCATCTGGAAGTCGACTTCGTGATAGTGCAGCTTCGAGACTTCCTCAGGGCGGCACGGCGGAACGAAGCGGATGACGTGCGCCTGCACCATGCCGCCGGTCGCGTCGCTGATGCCGAGGTCGCGATACGCCGCATAGCTGCGTAAGCCGGTTTGGAAATCCTCGTCACGAAAGTGGCTGGCCGTGAACCTCTGCTTCGGCCGCGCCTTTGGTCTGGCTTTTGACGCCGGCCGCGCGCGGCCCCGGCTCAGCCGCGACCGGTTCGCGGCCCGCGACGCCGATTTTGGCTTGGCTTTAGCTTTTGCAGTCGTTGCTTTGGCTTTTGCAGTCTTTGCTTTGGGCATGAGCGCCTCCCTTATGCCGCCAAGCCTACCGTAAGCGCGGGACCGGTGACAGAATGCCCTCTCTTTTCCTTGCGCGCTCAAGGCGCTAGAGCAGAGCCGGATTCAACCAAATCGGGCTCTGCTCTAAATTCTCGCGCGGTCGCATGTCCTTTTCGGAAAACCGGTTTCCACTTTTCCGGGACATGCTCTAAAGGACGGTTTCGACACCATATAAAGTTCCGCCGCCAGCGGACGGCGAGGAGTTTTTCGGCATGGCCAAGCCCAGCACGCTCTACGACAAAATCTGGACCGACCATCTGGTCGACGAGGAACCGGGCGGCACCTGCCTGATCTATATCGACCGGCATCTCGTGCATGAGGTGACGAGCCCGCAGGCGTTCGAAGGCCTGCGCCTCTCCGGCCGCAAGGTGCACGCGCCCGACAAGACGCTGTGCGTGGTCGATCACAACGTGCCGACCACCGATCGGCGGCTGAAGAATCCGGATCCCGAGAGCGAGCAGCAGATCGCCTATCTCGCCGAGAACGCCAAGCATTTCGGCCTCGAATATTTCGACGAGTTCGATAAGCGCCAGGGCATCGTTCACATCATCGGGCCGGAGCAAGGCTTCACGCTGCCGGGCACCACCATCGTCTGCGGCGACAGCCATACCGGCACGCACGGCGCGTTCGGCGCGCTCGCCTATGGCATCGGCACCTCCGAGGTGGAGCATGTGCTCGCGACCCAGACGCTGATCCAGAAGAAGTCGAAGAACATGCGCGCGGTGGTCGACGGCAAGCTGCCGGAAGGCGTCACCGCCAAGGACATCATCCTCGCCATCATCGGCGAGATCGGCACTGCCGGCGGCACCGGCTACGCGCTGGAATATGCCGGCGAAGCGATCCGCACGCTGTCGATGGAAGGCCGCATGACCATCTGCAACATGTCGGTCGAGGCCGGCGCCAAGGCAGGCTTCATCGCGCCGGATGAGAAAGCCTATGCGTATCTCAAGGATCGCCCCAAGGCCCCCAAGGGCAAGGCCTGGGACGAGGCCATGCGCTATTGGGAGACGCTGCGCTCCGACGACGGCGCGCATTTCGACCGCGAGATCAGGCTTGATGCGGCAAAGCTGCCGCCGCTCGTGACCTGGGGCACGAGTCCCGAACAGGTCGTGCCGGTGACCGGGCGCGTGCCGCGTCTCGAGGACATCACCGACGCTCACAAGCGCGAAGCGGCCGAGCGCTCGCTCGCCTATATGGGTCTCAAGGGCGGCGAGAAGATTGCCGACATCGCCGTCGATCGCGTGTTCATCGGCTCCTGCACCAACGGCCGCATCGAGGATTTGCGCGCAGCCGCGCGCGTCGTCGACGGCAAGAAGGTGCATGCGACCGTCAGCGCCATGATCGTGCCCGGCTCCGGCCTGGTGAAAGAGCAGGCCGAGGCCGAAGGTCTCGACAAGATCTTCCTCAATGCGGGCTTCGAGTGGCGCGAGCCGGGCTGCTCCATGTGCCTGGCGATGAATCCCGACAAGCTATCGCCGGGCCAGCGCTGCGCTTCCACCTCGAACCGCAATTTCGAAGGCCGGCAGGGCTACAAAGGCCGCACGCATCTAGTGTCGCCGGCCATGGCCGCCGCCGCCGCCGTCGCCGGCCATTTCGTCGACGTACGCGAGTGGCATTGAGGTAACGTCATTCCGGGGCGGCTCGGGGAGCGGAAAAATCGCCAAGCGACGAACTGCGTGCCTTCTCCCCACGGGGGAGAAGGACAGGATGAGGGGGTACTGATTCCCAGTACTTGCTGAGGAGGCCGAGCCCCCTCACCCCACCCTCTCCCCTCCGGGCAGAGGGAGTCGCACGCCACGCGTGGGACCACCTTTCACTAATTCTGAGCGCTATCCCCGCTGCCACCAGCAGTGCTTTTCCGGGAACAGCACCGTCCCGCTTGGCCGATATTGAATTACGTACCGGCTCGCACAGCGTCGATAGATCGGCCGCGGATTGATGTCGATGCGTGGCCGCGCAGTCGGCGGAATGATGGCCGAAGGCCCGGCGCCCGTCGGCGTCGGCATTTGCGCGGCGGCCGGCCATGCGGCGGCGAAGGCCGAAAAACCGGCGGCGCAGGCAACGGCGATCAGGCATACGCGTGACATCGCATGCCATCTTAGCCCACCCGCTCACGTTCGCGTAGAGCGAATCCAAGCGAGCGCCGACAATCCGCGCTAGACTTGCACTATGGCCGATGTCACATCCGATCCGCTGGCGTGGCGACCGCTGAAAGCGCCGTCGCTCGCCGAACTCGAACTGCTCGCGAGCGATGTTTACCGCCGCCTGCCGCGCCGTTTCCGCGACCTTTGCGCCGATCTCGTCATCCAGGTCGACGATTTTCCGACCGAAGAGGTGCTCGACCATATGGGCGCCGAAAGCGAGTTCGACTTGCTCGGCCTGTTTCAGGGCGTCGGCCTGCCGTTCCGCGCCGAGAGCGACCCGATCCAGATGCCGAACATGATCTGGCTGTACCGGCGGCCGATCCTTGATTACTGGGCCGAGCACGAGGAGACATTGGGCGCGATCGTCAAGCATGTGCTGGTGCACGAAATCGGCCACCATTTCGGCCTCTCGGACGACGACATGGAAGCGATCGAGGCGTCGGCAGACTAGCCTGCCCGACAGGTTTGCGCTGATCAACGCGATGCCGCCGTGCTAAAATAAAAATTAGAGCGTTTGGCTCGCAACGGAACCGCCGCCATGATCGTCACCGTCTTTCGTTCGCGTTTGCGTCCGGGCGTCCGCGAGGAATATGTCGCGCTGGTCGACAAGATCGCGGCCATCGCGCGGACGATGCCCGGCTACATCTCGCACAAGGGATTTTTTGCCGACGACGGCGAACGCGTCACCATTGTCGAGTTCGAGCACGAGGAGGGAATGCGCGCCTGGCGCACCAACCCCGAGCATCTTGCGGCGCAAAAGCTGGCGCGCACCAAGTACTACACCGAGTATCACGTGCAGATCTGCACGCTCGACCGCGAGTCGAAATTCAAGGCCAAGGACACAGCGGCAACGCACGCCTGACCCGCTCGCAGGGAGAGCGACACGGTTCAGCGATCAGGGAAGTAGCGGTCGGCCTCCCGGCGGTAGCGGCGCTTGCCCGGCTTGTCAGCGCTGTCGTCGAACCTCGCAGCCGGCGTCCCCTCCTGAACGCACACGCTGCCGGAGGGCCCGACCAGCGCGGCGTGGACGCAATCGGCGGACGATGAAAAGGCGCAGATCGGGGCGATAACTCCGTCTTTGTCGCGGATGCACCAGCTATCGGCCTCGGCAATCGCCGCCGGCATGGCGAAAAGCGCCGCCAGCGCGCTTACACATAGCGGCTGCCTCATGTTCGCCCCCACCCGTCGCCATGCTGCCGCCGCATGACCGCACGTAAAACAGCAGGCTTTGCCGAGTCCAGCCTTGACAAAAGCCGATCGCATCACGAAACAAAATCGTTCCAAAGTAGCCGGAGTTCCCGGAATGAATAAGTTTACTACGCTCGAAGGCGTCGCCGCGCCGCTGAACATGATCAATGTCGACACCGACATGATCATCCCCAAGCAATACTTGAAGACGGTCAAGCGCACCGGCCTCGGCAAGGGCCTGTTCGCCGAAAAGCGTTACCGCGACGATGGCAGCGAAAATCCCGATTTCGTGCTCAACAAGCCGGCCTATCGCAAGGCGAAGATTCTGGTCGCCGGCGACAATTTCGGCTGCGGCTCATCGCGCGAGCATGCGCCCTGGGCGCTGCAGGATTTCGGCATCACCTGCGTGATCTCGACCTCGTTCGGCGACATTTTTTATAACAACTGCTTCAAGAACGGCATTCTTCCGGTGCAGGTCTCACCGGCGGACATCGAGAAACTTTTCGACGACGCCGAGCGCGGCGCCAATGCGACCCTGACGGTCGATCTGGAAAAGCAGGAAATCCGCGGCCCCGACGGCGGCGTCATCAAGTTCGAGATCGATCCGCACCGCAAGCACTGCCTGCTCGAAGGCCTGGACGATATCGGGCTGACCATGGCCAAGAGCACGAAGATCGCGGGCTTCGAGGAAAAGGCCAGGGCGGCGCGGCCTTGGGTTTGAGTGGCCGTCATTCCGGGGCGCCAGCGAACTCGGATGTTCCCTAGTTCGGCAGCAAGATACCAAGTCGGCAACAGCCGACCTGGTTGGCGGCGAGCCCGGAATCCATATTCACGATCGGTGGTTATGGATTCCGGGCTGCTGGCTTCGCTCGGACACGGAATGACGAAAGAGATACAATGACCTCCGCCATTTCCGTCTCGCATCTCAACAAAATCTACGCTTCCGGCTTTCAGGCGCTCAAGGACATCAACCTCGAGATCCGCAGCGGCGAGATTTTCGCGTTGCTCGGCCCGAACGGCGCCGGCAAGACGACGCTGATCAGCATCATCTGCGGCATCGTCAAGGCGTCGAGCGGCCGCGTGCTGGTCGCCGGCCACGACATCAACAGCGAATACCGAACGACCCGCTCGCTGATCGGCCTCGTGCCGCAGGAGCTGGCGAACGACATGTTCACCTCGGTGTGGTCGACCGCGTCCTTCAGCCGCGGCCTGTTCGGCAAGCCGAGCCACCCCGCCTACATTCAAAAGGTGCTCAAGGATCTTTCGCTCTGGGAGAAGAAAGACGCCAAGATCGCCACTCTTTCGGGCGGCATGAAGCGCCGCGTGATGATCGCCAAGGCGCTGGCGCACGAGCCGCAGATCCTGTTTCTCGATGAGCCGACCGCCGGCGTCGATGTCGAATTGCGCAAGGATATGTGGGACATGGTGCGGGCGCTGCGCGCGTCGGGCGTCACCATCATCCTCACCACGCACTATATCGAAGAAGCCGAGCAGATGGCCGACCGGGTCGGCGTCATCAACCGGGGCGAGTTGATCCTGGTCGAGAACAAAGACGAGCTGATGCGCAAGCTCGGGAAAAAGCAGATGACGCTTGAGCTGCGCACGCCGCTCGCGGCGCTGCCGCCATTGCTCGCCAAATTTCCGCTCACGCTCGCCGATGACGGCTGCAAGCTCATCTATACCTATGACACGCAGAGCGAACATACCGGCATCACCGACCTCCTTGACGCACTGCGCACCGCCGATGTGCGCTTCAAGGACCTCGCGACCACGCAGACTTCGCTCGAGGACATCTTCGTCAGCCTGCTGAGGAACGGCGCATGAACCTCTACGCGGTCTCTGCAATTTACCGGATGGAGATGGCCCGCACCCAGCGCACCTGGCTGCAAAGCATCGTCTCGCCGGTGATTTCCACGTCGCTCTATTTCGTCGTGTTCGGCGCCGCCATCGGCTCGCGCATCTCGACGATCGAAGGCGTGAGCTACGGCGCCTTCATCGTGCCCGGCCTGATGATGCTGATGCTCTTGACCCAGAGCGTGAGCAATGCCGCCATCGGCATCTACTTCCCGCGCTTCACCGGCACGATCTATGAGATTCTGTCGTCGCCAACGTCGGCGCTCGAGATCGTCATCGGCTATGTGGGCGCGGCGGCGACCAAGTCGATCGTGTTGGGATTGATCATCCTTGGGACCTCGGCGCTGTTCGTGCCGATGCGGATCGCTCATCCGGGCTGGATGCTCGCTTTCCTGATTTTGACCTCGGTCAGCTTCAGCCTGTTCGGCTTCATTCTCGGCGTCTGGGCCGACGGCTTCGACAAGCTGCAGGTGGCGCCGCTTCTGATCATCACGCCGCTCACCTTCCTGGGCGGCACCTTCTACTCGACCAGCGTGCTGCCGCCGTTCTGGCGCACGGTGTCGCTGTTCAACCCGATCGTCTATCTGATCAGCGGATTCCGCTGGAGCTTTTTCGAATTGGCGGACGTCAATATCGAGATCAGCATCGCCGCCATTGTGCTGTTTCTAGCCATCTGCATGGCCGTCGTCTGGTGGATCTTCAAGACCGGCTACCGGCTGAAGACTTGAAACACGCTTGAGCCGGCTCAAGGCCGCGCAATCGCCTCCGCAATCGCCACCGTCCGCCGCGCCATGTCGGCATGCAGCCGCTCGACCATGCGGCCGTCGATCTGCAGCACGCCCTTGGAGGCGTTTTCCGCCTGATCGAACGCGGCGATGATTTTCCGCGCCCATGCCACCTCCTCCTCGGTCGGCGAAAAAGCGGCGTTGCAGGGCGCGATCTGCTGCGGATGGATCAGCGTCTTGCCGTCAAAGCCGAGATCGCGCGCCTGCGCGCATTCGGCCGCGAAACCCTCGGCATTGCCGAGCTCGTTGTAGACGCCGTCGAGGATATCGATGCCGTAGGCGCGCGCGGCCGCGACGCAATTCATCAGCCAGGGCAGCATCGGCGCGCGGCCGGGCAGGATGCGCGCGCGGGTGTCCTTGGCGAGATCGTTCGTGCCCATGACGAAGCCGGCGAGCCGCGTGTCCTGGTCGAGCGCCGCCGCCGCGATCTCGCGCGCATTGAGCATGGCGAGCGGCGTTTCCATCATCGCCCAGAGCCGCACATTCGCATCGGCGCGGACGCCGACGAGATGCTTGGCCACTTCGCGCAACTGCTCGGGCGTGGAAATCTTCGGCACCAGTACGGCGTTCGGGCCGGCGGCGGCGACGGCCAAATCGTCGCGCCACCAGGCGGTGTCGAGGCCGTTGATCCGCACCAGCACTTCGCGATGACCAAAACCGCCCTTCTTGAGCGCTTCAACAATGAGCGCGCGCGCCGCGGCCTTGGCGTCGGGAGCGACCGCGTCTTCGAGATCGAAGATGACGGCGTCGGTCGGCAGTTCGCGCGCTTTCTCCATGGCGCGCGCATTCGATCCCGGCATGTAGAGCATGCTGCGCCGCGGGCGAACTGTCATGGTGGCTCCTTGTCTTGCAATCACGGCGGAAGAAGTAACTCAGGAACGATGACCGTGGCTATCCTGCAAATGCCCGCCAAATGGAAAATCTGCCGCGGCACCGGCCCCTTTCCCAATAGGCGTCGTTCGGCTAGAGCATGATTCCGGAAAAGTGGGTACCGGTTTTCCGAAAAGATCATGCTCAAACAAAAAGCTAGAGCGCGATGCCGATCGAGCCACAACTCATCCCGCTCTAGGCATGGTGCCGCCGGCGTCAATGGACGGTTGTGAAGATGCCCTTTCCCCAACGGCTCGTCGAAGGTTATCGCCAATTTGCCGACGGCCGTTTGCGCCACGAGCAGGGTCGCTATCGCGAACTCGCGGAGGCCGGGCAGTCGCCCGAAGTGATGGTGATCGGCTGCTGCGATTCACGCGTGTCGCCGGAAGTCATTTTCGATGCGCGCCCGGGCGAATTGTTTGTGGTGCGCAACGTCGCCAATATCGTGCCGCCCTATGAGCCCGACGGACATGCGCACGGCGTCTCGGCCGCGCTCGAATTCGGCGTCGCGGCGCTGAAGGTCAAGCACATCGTCGTGCTCGGGCATGCGCGTTGCGGCGGCGTGAAGGCTTTTGCCGAAAACGCGGAGCCGCTCTCGCCCGGCGACTTCATCGGCAACTGGATGCGGCTGATGGCTCCGGCGGCGGAGAAGGCCGGCCCGCAAGACAAGCTATCCTGGGCGGATTACATCACCCGGCTCGAGCAGGCGAACGTCGCCAACAGCCTCGACAATCTCAAGACCTTTCCGCGGCTGCGCGAGCTGATCGCGTCCGGCCGGATCGCGATCCACGGCGCCTACTTCGGCGTGGCGACGGGCGACCTTCTGCTCCGGGATGAGTTTACCGGGGCATTCGTACCGGTTACGGCAAACGCTCCTCGTATTTGAGCGGCAGACTTCTACGCAACGCCGATTTTCTCTCAAACACTAAAGAGTTGCATTTAGTTCATTTTACAATCATAATGAAACCATCGGGCGGACATCCGTTTGGGTCCGTACCGAAACAAAAGGGAGGTAGACCATGCGCAATGTCCGCGGGACACGGCATAGCCTTCCTAATACGCGCACCCTCACCGCGATTGCCCAGGATCCCAGCATCAAATTCCGGGGCAAGATTCTGACTACCGAATTGACGATACCCGCGGAAGATCTCTTGCCCGGTCCGTGCGGATATCGCGTCAACGTCATCGACTACGATTCGACGACAAACACCCTTTACGATCCGATGACCTACGGCGAACAGGATTCGCGCGGCAAATACGTGGACCCGTTCGCCTACAAACCGAACGGGCAAGCGTCGACAGCGCGAAAAGCGCGCCACGATCGAAGCCTGATCGAGAATCCCAAATTCCACGCGCAGCATGTCTATGCGATCGCCATGCGGACGCTGGCGCAATTTGAATTCGCGCTGGGACGGCGCTGCGCTTGGGGCTCGGATGGACATCAGATTCACATCGCGCCGCACGCATTCGCCGATGCAAACGCGTTCTATTCCAGATTAGACCGGGGCATTTTCTTTGGATATTTCGCGGGCGCCGACGGCAAGGTTGTCTACACCTGCCTTGCGCATGACGTCGTCGCGCATGAGACGACCCACGCGCTGCTGGACGGCTTGCGCTGGCGATATATGGAACAGTCGATGCCAGAGCAGGCCGGTTTCCACGAAGGCTTCGCAGATATCGTGGCGCTGCTTTCGGTGTTTTCTCTGCCCGACGTCGTCGATGCGGGCCTGGACTTGGCTTCAGGCGGGCGCAGCCATTTGATCTCGTCGTCGTTGCTTGAGGCCGACGCGTTGAAGAACTCGGTCCTTTTCGGACTGGCCAAACAGATGGGGCGCGAGCTTTCCGAGGTGCGGGGCGATGCACTGCGCCGCTCGGTCAAATTGCGTCCCGGCAAGCCGTACATGTCGGCGGAGCGCTATCCGGAATTCGCCGAGCCGCACCGGCGCGGCGAACTCCTGGTCGCGGCGTTCATCAACAGCTTTCTCGACATCTGGCTGGCGCGCCTCAGCAAGATCGGGCCGATCGCAAACGGCAAGAAGGATCGCAGCATCGTCAGGGACGAGGGCGCCCAAGCCGCCGGTCATCTGCTTACAATGGCGATCCGCGCCATCGATTATTGTCCACCGACCGACATCACGTTTTCGGACTATTTGTCGGCTCTGCTGACGATCGACCGCGAGGTCGTTCCGGACGACGGCGAATACCATTATCGCGCCGCGCTGCTCAAAAACTTTAAAGCCTACGATATCCAGCCGGCCGAGGACGCCGACACCGACGGCACGTGGAAGCGCTGCGACGAAGAACTGATCTACAGCCGCAGCCATTACGACTCGATGTTACGGGACAAAGAAGAGGTATTCCGTTTCATATGGGAAAATCGGAAACCGCTCGGTATCAACGAAGACAGCTACATCGAAGTCCAATCGGTCCGCCCCTCGCTTCGGGTCGGTCCCGACGGTTTCTTGCTGCACGAAACAGTCGCCGAATACATTCAAATTCTCACGCTGCAGGCCAACGAGCTCAAGGCGGCGCTGGGTATCACGCCACCAAGCAACGTCGCCCCGCTGCATCGGTTGAGAATTTTTGGCGGCGGCGCTCTCATCTTCAACGAGTACGGGCAGCTGAAATATCAAATCGCCAATCGCATCGAGAACGCCAAACGGCAGCAGGCGCGGCTCGATTGGCTGGCAGCGCAGGGCCTATTCGACGCCCCGCCTGAACCCAGGCCGCCCACGGGTCCGCAATCGAAGTTCGCCGATCTTCATCGCCTGCGCGTCGAACGGATCCCCGAATAGGAGATCGCCATGGCTTCCGCCCCGAAGAGCGTGACAATACGCACATATCAAGTCGGGTTCGGCGATTGCTTTCTCGTCAGCTTCTCCTACGGCCCGAAATCGGAAAAGCATATTCTGGTCGACTTCGGATCGACCGGATTTCCCAAGCGGGTGCCGAAGTCGCGGATGATGGACATCGCCCACGACATCAAGAAACGGACTAACGGCAAGTTGCACGCCGTCGTTGCCACCCACAGGCACCGCGACCATATTTCCGGTTTCGCAACGGCGAAAGGCAAAGGGACCGGCGACGTGATCCGGTCGCTTAAGCCCGCGCTCGTCGTCCAGCCCTGGACCGAAGATCCCAAACTCGGCCCCAAGGCGACGGGACCGGCCGGCAAGGATAGGGTTAAGAAGCTGGGCGCGGGAACGCTTAAGCAGATTGCCGCGCTGGGTCTGATGCACGAGGTCGCGCAGCAAACGCTGGCGGCCCGCAACCTACCGAGGGACGTGCGACGGGAGGTTCAATTCCTTGGCGAGAGCAACATCCAGAATCGGAGCGCGGTCGACAACTTGGCGACGATGGCGAAGAACTCCTATGTTTTCTGCGGCAGCAAATCGGGCCTCGAAAAAGTTCTACCGGGAGTCAAAGTCAGTGTGCTCGGACCGCCGACCCTCAAGCAAACCGGCACGATCAAGAAGCAGCGCTCAAGCGATCCGGACGAATTCTGGCAATTTCAGGCGAGCGTGGCACGGCTCGCCGCTTCCGCAGACGGCGAAACCCCGATGCTGTTTCCGCGCCATGTGAAGAGCCGTGGCCCCGCTTTTCCCGTCAACGCCCGTTGGCTTGTCTATCACGCGCGCATGACGCGCGGCGAGCAATTGCTGCAGATTGTGCGCTCGCTTGATCAGGAGATGAACAACACGAGCGTGATCCTGCTTTTCCAGATCGGCAAGAAGAAGCTCTTGTTCCCGGGCGACGCCCAGATCGAGAACTGGCAATTCGCGCTGCAACAAAAGAAATACCGGTCACTGCTTTCGAGCGTAAATCTCTACAAAGTGGGGCATCACGGCAGCCGCAACGCGACCCCCAAATCGCTGTGGAAACTGTTCAAGAACAAATCGGAGAGGAAGACCTCCAATCGTCTTCTTTCCTTGATGTCAACAATGGAAGGCAAGCACGGCGACGTGCACAGCCACACCGAGGTGCCGCGGGAAACCCTTGTTCACGAGCTTCAGCGCAATTCCGACCTATTCACAACGCAGCAACTCCAAGGCAAGCAGTTTTTTCACGACACCGTCGTAACGTTCTAGAGCGGGCTGAGTTGTGGTTCGATCGGCATCCCGCTCTAGCTTTTTGTTTGAGCATGATCTTTTCGGAAAACCGGATTCCACTTTTCCGGATCATGCTCTAGCTGCGGCCAATTCGCCGCAAGGACTACGCCGCCTTCTTCTTCGCGGTGATCAGATTGCGCTTGAGCAGGCATTCGGCGATCTGAATGGCGTTGAGCGCCGCGCCCTTGCGCAGATTGTCGGAAACCACCCACATCGACAGGCCGTTCTCGACCGTCGCATCCTCGCGGATGCGGCTGATATAGGTCGCGTCTTCGCCCGCCGCCTCGTACGGCGTGACGTAGCCGCCCGGCTCGTGCTTGTCGATCACGATGCAGCCCGGCGCATTGCGCAGAATATCGCGCGCCTCATCCGGCGTGATCGGATCCTCGAACTCGATATTGACCACTTCCGAATGGCTGATGAAGACCGGCACGCGCACGCAGGTGGCGGTGACCTTGATCTTCGGGTCGAGAATCTTCTTGGTTTCAACCACCATCTTCCATTCTTCCTTGGTGTAGCCGTCCTCCATGAACACATCGATGTGGGGGATGAGATTGAACGCGATCCGCTTGGGGAATTTCTTCGCCGGGACTTCGTCGAGCTGAAACACCGACTTGGTCTGCGCGAACAATTCGTCCATCGCATCCTTGCCGGCGCCGGAAACGGACTGATAGGTCGCCACCACGACACGCTTGATCTTGGCGCGATCGTGCAGCGGCTTGAGCGCGACCACGAGCTGCGCGGTCGAGCAGTTGGGATTGGCGATGATGCCGCGCTTGCGGAAGCCCGCGACCGCGTCGGCGTTGACCTCGGGCACCACCAGCGGCACGTCGGAATCGTAGCGCCAGCAGGACGAGTTATCGATCACCACCGCGCCGGCGGCGGCGATTTTCGGCGACCATTCCTTGGATACCGCCGAGCCCGCCGACATCAGGCAAATGTCGATCGAGGAAAAATCGAAGTGCTCGAGTGCTTTGACCTTCAGCGTCCGGTCGCCAAACGAGACTTCCACGCCCAGGCTCCTGCGAGAGGCGAGCGCAACCACCTCGTCGGCGGGAAATTCCCGCTCGGCAAGGATATCGAGCATCTCGCGGCCCACATTGCCGGTCGCGCCGACGACGGCGACGCTGTAACCCATCATCAACTCTCCATCGAAATTTGGTCCCGGACCGCCAGCGCGGAAGCCGGAGCGCAACGGCTTCTAAGGGAGAACCGCCGTAAATACAACGTCGGAGGCGTCTCTTAGGGGGCATTCAATCGGCCTTAGGGCATGATCCGGAAAAGTGGAAACCGGTTTTCCGAAAAGATCATGCTCAAACATAAGGCTAGAGCGGGATGACTATGAAAAGTCATCCCGCTCTACCGCGCACGGCTCTTTAACGGAACCGGGCGTCACAAAGGCTCGTTTTCATCCCGCTAGGATGTCGCAGAAAAGCCGGATAGATTACCGGCGGGGTGAAAGCGAGGGGTTATGCGCGTCATTGCGTTTCTGGTTACTGCCGCGGCTGTTTCAGCCCTGGTGGGATCCGCCGGGGCTGCCACCAAGAAGAATCAGTCGGTCGTCTATCGCTCGGCGGCCGGCACCGTGATCCAGCCGACGCGCACCATCATTCACAATCCCGACGGCACCACCACGGTGATCACCGTGCAGCGGCGCTCCTATCTCGATCCGGGCACGGAAGTGCCAGTCGGCTACGGCAGCCGTCTCGACTACGCATTCCCGCCCGGCGGCGACCCCGGCCGGCCCTATTGGTTCTACGGGCCCGACCAGCACGGTATCGGCGGCCTGCCGCTCGCGCAGCCGTGGCTGATCCCGGGCTACAACCCGCACAATCCGTTCTGAGCGGCGTCAGCGCCGCGTTCAATCGCATTGATCCAATTGTCCGCTCATTCCCGCGCAAGCGGGAATCCAGGGGGCGAGGGCAAACAGCAGGTCCCCGCGCCGGAGGTTAGCCCCCGACTTGATCGGGGGCGGGAACGAGCGGAACTTTTGCGGCGCTACGACACGGCGAGGCGTTCAAGCTCGCCGACGATGGCTTCGCCCATCTCCGCGGTGCTGACGACCTTCGTGCCCTCCGACTTGATGTCGGCGGTGCGCAGGCCCTTGGCGAGCGTGGCGGCAATGGCCTGATCGATGAGGTCGGCCTCGTTGCCCATGTTGAAGGAGTAGCGCAGCGCCATACCGAAGGACGCGATCATGGCGATCGGGTTGGCGATGCCCTTGCCGGCGATGTCCGGCGCCGAACCGTGCACCGGCTCGTAGAGCGCCTTGCGCCGCTTGGTCTTGGCATCGACTTCGCCGAGCGAGGCCGAAGGCAGCATGCCGAGCGAGCCGGTCAGCATGGCGGCAATATCCGAGAGCATGTCGCCGAACAGATTGTCGGTGACGATGACGTCGAACTGTTTCGGCCAGCGCACGAGCTGCATGCCGCCGGCGTCTGCCAGCATATGCTCGAGCTCGACGTCCTTGTAACCGTGCGCATGGACGTCGGTGACGACCTCGCGCCAGAGCACACCGGTCTTCATGACGTTACGCTTTTCCATCGAAGTGACTTTGTTGCGCCGCTTGCGCGCCAATTCGAAGCCGACGCGCGAGATGCGCTCGATCTCGTAGGTGTCGTAGACCTGAGTGTCGATCGCGCGCTTCTGGCCGTTGCCGAGATCGGTGATCGTCTTGGGCTCGCCGAAATATACGCCGCCGGTGAGCTCGCGCAGGATGATGATGTCGAGCCCCTCGACCACCTCGCGCTTTAAGCTCGAGGATTCGGCGAGCGCCGGATAGCAGATGGCGGGGCGAATGTTGGCGAACAGACCTAAATCCTTGCGCAGGCGCAACAGCCCCGCCTCCGGCCGCACGTCGTAGGGCACGTTGTCCCATTTCGGCCCGCCGACAGCGCCGAAGATGACCGCATCGGCGGCGTGCGCCTTCGCCATCGTTTCTTCGGTGATCGAAATCTTATGGGCGTCGTAGCAGCAGCCGCCGACCAGCCCCTCCTCGGTCTCGAACGTGGCGATGCCCGCTTTGGCCAGGAAGGCGAGCAGACGTTTCACCTCGGCCATGACCTCCGGGCCGATGCCGTCGCCGGGAAGAAGGAGGAGCTTGTAAGTCGCCATCGGATAGTGCCTCGCGATTAGAGCATGTCCCGGAAAAAGCCTGCCCCGGACGTGATCCGGGGTGGCAGCCGGTTTTCCGCAAGGGACATGCGATCACTTAACAATCTAGCGCGCGAGGATTGCTAAAGCGCGCGGCCCGGCTTGGCAAGCCGAGCCGCATCGCGGACAAAATGCTAGAGTGCCGCCGGGAACGAAGGAAGCGCAGCCAAGAAAGGCCTCCCCATGCGAACCATGCGCGTTGTCGCACTCGTGCTCCTGTTATGCGGGGTTGGCATGCAAGCCCGCGCCGAAGACCAATCGAGTCCCGAAGCGCTCGCCGCCGCAAAGGAACTGATGGCGGTGATTTCGCCCGACATGATGAAACAACTGGCCGGCAGCATCTCCGCCACCTTCTGGCCGGTGGTCGAGCAAAAAGCGCGCGCCGACAAGATCGACGATGCGACCATCGCGGAATTGCGCGCCGAGTTCGAGCGCATCCAGGTCGCCTTCGCGAGCGAGGCGATGAACGACGCGCCGCCGATCTACGCGCGGCATTTCACCGTCGCCGAGTTGAGGGAATTGGCGGCCTTCTACCGCACACCGACCGGCGCCAAGGCGCTGCGGGAAGTTCCACAAGTGATGGGCGAGTTGACGACTTTTCTGCTACCGCGCCTGCAAGACGTGCAGCGCCAGACCGGCGAAGCCTTCACCAGAATTCTGCGCGAGCACGGCTACGGGAAATAACGAGCCGATCTATCAAAGCCCGCTGAACCAGTTGTAGCCCTGGTTCTCCCAGTAGCCGCCGGCATCGTTGTTCTGCACCCACATGGCGGTGACGTATTTCGGGTTCTTGAAGCCGAGCTTGGTCGGGATGCGGATCTTGATCGGGAAGCCGTAGGCGCGCGGCAGAACCTGGTGATCGTATTTCAGGGTCACTTGGGTCTGCGGATGCAACGCGGTCGGCATATCGATGGTGTTCGAATAGCCCTCGGCGCACTGGAACCAAACATACTTGGCGCTTAAGTCGGCGCCGACCAGCTTGAGAAAGTCGGACAGGCGCACGCCCTGCCAGGAGCCGATGGCGCTCCAGCCTTCGACGCAGACATGACGTGTGATCTGCGAAACTTCCGGCAGCTTGTAGAGTTCCGGAAGCGTCCACGGTTTCTTGTTGTCGACCTTGCCGCCGATCTCGAGCTGGTACTGCTCGCCGTCGACTTCCGGCGCCTCGTCCTCGCTGTAATAAGCGTTGAACGGGAACGGACGGGTGATCATGCTTTCCGGATATTCCGGCGCCAGCGTATGCGGATTGAACAGCAGCGCCTGAACGCGGTCGTTGAAGGTGGAGATGGCGCGGAGCGCGTTCTCCGACGTATCGCCGTCGATGATGTCGCAGCCGCTCAGCATGGCGAGCGCGCCAAGGCTCGCGGCACCGCGCAGAAACAGCCGGCGCGACGGCTCGGGCAAAAGCTTGCCGGCATCCTTGATTAGAAGCTTCGCATCGACACCGGGTACCGATTTGCGCTGGCGGGCCATTGTTCTTGTTCCTTTTTTCAGCGGCCGATGATCATGGCGCGCAGGCTCTTGGGCACCAGCACGGCCAAGGACACATGCACGACGAGAAAAGCCACGATCGCAGTCATGGCGGCGAAATGGACATAGCGTGCGGTGTTGTAGCCGCCGAAAAAGCTGGTCAGCCACTGGAACTGGACCGGCTTCCAGATCGACAGCCCTGAGAGCACGATGGTCACGCCGGCGACCAGAATGCCGACATAAAGCAGCTTCTGTACCGCGTTGTAGACCGAGAGATCGTCGTGCGCGAGCTTGCCGCGCAGCGCGGCGAAGAGATCGCGCACAACCTCCGACGGCCAAATCGGAAAAAGCTTGCGGCGGAAGCGGCCCGTGACAAAGCCGAGTACCAGATAGACGAGGCCGTTGATCATCAGGATCCACATGGCCGCGAAATGCCACAACAGCGCGCCGGCGAGCCAATTGCCGAGCGCGATCTGCCGCGGGAATGTGAAGCCGAACAGCGGTGCGGCGTTGTAGATCTGCCAGCCCGAGCCGATCATGATCAGCATCGCCAGCGCGTTGATCCAGTGCGTCAGGCGCACCCACCCCGGATGGATCACCTTGCGCGGCGTTTCGACTGTGAGCGCGGCCCGCTCTGCTGTTTCGATGGTGCTCATGGTCTCTTATCGCGATGTGTTTCTTATCCAGATACGTTTCTTAGCCAGATACGTTTCTTTGCTAGTGCGTTTTTTACCAATCCGGTCGCGAAGATCGCGCTTGCGTGCGCAGCAATCTAGCACCCGCGTGTGCCGGATTTGCGCATGAGCATCCGGCACACGCGAATTTGACTTATTTTTTCATGTCGTCTTTTTTCATCGTATCTTTCTTCATCGAGTCCTTCGACATGCTGTCTTTCGACATATTGTCCTTGGACATGCTGTCCTTCGACATCGTGTCTTTGGACATCGTGTCCTTTTTCATGTCGTCGGCGGCAAAAGCGGCCGGCGCGAACGCTATGGCGAGACCAAGCGTTGCGGCGGCGAGGGCCTTGATCGCGATCGAACGTTTCATTGCTAATCCTCCTTAAGGATGTCCGTGGCGCTTTGCCGGCGCCAACGCCTCCTAATTCGGTCCAACTCGGTCGGTGGTTACATCGATCCCTGCAAAGGCCGGAACCGCGAAAATTCGTCCGCCGAGCGCGCGATTGGCCGCGATCACCAGCGCCACGGCGACCGCATGGACGACGAGATCGGTCGCCGCCGCATCGTAGGGATGAAAGAAATTCAGCAGCGTTGCCGCGGCGGCTGCGACCGCGAGGCCGCCGATCGCGGCCGTAAGGCCGGGATAAAGCGGGTACGCCCGCCGCAGCATGATGAGCAGCAGGGCCGAGAGCGGCACCGACAAGAACGCGATGAACATCAGGCAATCGCGCGCTTCGCTCATCACGGCAACGTGACTTTGTGGCGCGACCCAGACGCGCAGGCAGCCGAAGCCGCTCGCGCCCACCCACAGCAACGCGGCGGGCAGCGGCAGCGCCGCCCAAGCTCGTGGCGCATCGGGCAGGCTCAGTTCGAAGGCGGCGATGGCGGCGAGGATCGCGGTCAAGGTCGAGCCGATGACGGCGAGCCACAAATCCGGCGCGGCGCTGATCCGCAGCCAGGCCGCATCGAGATTGGCGAAGGCGGCAAGCCCAATGGCCAGCGCAGTAAGCACCGCTAGCCAGGCGAGTGCGCGGAACAGCGGCGGCGGCAAGCGCCGCACCGGCTGCAGGTCGGCAGCGAGACCACGAATGAGTTGATCATGCGAGTCCGCGGTCATAATCTTTCAGCTCTCTCCGCCGAACTTGCCGCGCAGCGCCTTCAGCGCGCGATGCAGATTGACCTTCAGCGCCCCTTTGCTGCGGCGGGTGGCGATCGCCGCTTCGGACAGCGATTGCTCCTCCAATACCAGAACCTGCACCGCTTCGCGTTGCCGCTCGGGCAAGCTCGCCAGCGCCTCGTTGACACGACCGCCGGCGACAAGGCCGGTATCGGCCGGCCGAGTGCGCTCGTCCGCAAAGGATTCGAAATCGAGCGGCGAATGGACCTCGCGGGCTTGCTGCCGCCCGATCCGGCGCAACAGATCGATGGCCCGCCGCTCGGCGATGGTGCGCAGCCAGGCGGTGAACGAGCGGTTCGGATCGTAGGTTTGGCGCGCACGATGGATGGTCAGCAGCACATCCTGCACGACATCCTCGACATAATCCGTGGCCACGCCCCGCCGCAGCGCAACGGCTCTGATCAGGGGCACGCAATCCCGCAGCAGCGCCTCATAGGCGAAACGATCGCCGGCCTGCGCCGCCGCCATTTGAGCCGCACGGCGCAGATCGTCGGCGCTTCGGAGCTGCGGCTCGGCCTCACTCATCAAAAAGGTCCGGACGCGGGAATAGCCCGCCGCCATGCCGGGAAATTGCGGTGCAAGCAACTGCCCGTTGCCACCCCACAATATCACGTTCGGTTGCACTGCTGCGGTCATATGGCGTCTCGCCGCTCACGCGAAAATCACGCGTCGCTGATCTTTTTCGCTGGCAGCCGGCAAAAGGTTACATGGATAACGACGGACCGGCGTCGCCGCCGGCCCGCCGCGCCTGAGCATGATCCGGAAAAGTGGAAGCCGGTTTTCCGAAAAGATCATGCTCAAACAAAAATCTAGAGACGGATGACGATTAGAAGAAAAGTCACCCCGATCTAGCCCTGCCTCACATCGGCAGCAGCACCGTATCGATCACGTGGATGACGCCATTCGATTGCATGACATCGCCGATCGTGACCATGGCGACATCGCCCTTGGCGTCGGTCACCGAAAGCTTGCCGGGGCCGGCTTGCTTGACGATCAGCCAGTCGCCGGAAACGGTCTTCAACTTGGCTTGGCCCTCGCCGTCCTTCACCGCTTTCATCAGGCTTGCCGCGTTCATGCGGCCGGGCACGACGTGATAGGTGAGGATCTTGGTGAGCGTGGCCTTGTTCTCGGGCTTGACCAGGTTATCGACCGTGCCCGCCGGCAACTTGGCAAAGGCGTCGTTGGTCGGCGCGAACACGGTGAACGGGCCGGGACCGGACAGCGTGTCGACCAGGCCGGCCGCTTTGACCGCCGCAACCAGGGTGGTGTGGTCTTTCGAATTCACCGCGTTCTGGATGATGTTTTTCGACGGATACATCGGCGCGCCACCGACATTGACCGTCTTCTCCGACATTGTTTCGGCTGAGAGCGGCACAGCCGCGCCAGCCAGTGCCAGAGCCGCAGCCGCGGCGATCAAGATGAAACGCTTGGACATGGGGAGCTCCGTATTTGCTGTGAGACCTGTTGAGGCGAGGCCGGCGCCAGCGCCGGCGACGACGCGCAGGTCCGCGTCATCGTTCGAGATACGGGGCTCCGCGGAGCGGGTTTCAGCGCAAGCCTCACAGCTCGGTGAACGCTTGCACGCGGCCGCCATTCGGGTATGAAGCCCGCCCAAGACCGAGCGACGAAAAGACCGGGAAACGTGAAGGTTCTTTGTGCCTTAGAGCATGATCCCGAAAAAGCCTGCCCTCGGACTTGATCCGAGGGTGCAAACCGGCTTTCGGTCAAGATCATGCTCGTGACCCGATTCAACCGAATTGGATCACGGTCTAGAAAGTTGTGCCCAAGAAGGTTGTGCGATGTCGAAGACCAGTCCCGGCAATTTCTTCGAGGATTTCCGCATCGGACAAGTGATCCGGCACGCGACACCGCGCACGGTCACGACCGGCGATGTCGCTCTCTACAATGGGTTATTCGGCCCGCGCTTTGCGGTGCAGTCGTCGGACGAATTTGCCAAGGCGATCGGGTATCCGCGTTCGCCGATCGACGATCTGCTCGTCTTTCACATTGTATTCGGCAAGACCGTTCCCGACGTCTCGCTCAATGCGGTGGCCAATCTCGGCTATGCCGGCTGCTTTTTCCGCAGTCCGGTCTTTCCCGGCGATACGCTATCGGCGCTGTCCGAAGTCATCGGGCTTAAGGAAAACTCCAGCCGCAAGACCGGCATCGTCTATGTGCGCACCACCGGCTACAAGCAGGACGGCACGGCGGCGCTCGAATATGTCCGCTGGGTGATGGTGCGAAAGCGCGACGAGGCAGCGCCGGCGCCCGGCGATCATGTGCCGCGGCTGGCGACCGTGCTCGACCCCAAGATCCTGAGCGAAGCCTGTCCGCCGATCAATGTGGCGGCTTACGACTTCGCCATTTCGGGCAACAAGTATCGCTTCGGGGATTATCAGGTCGGCGAGCGCATCGACCATGTGGACGGCATCACGGTCGAAGAAGCCGAGCACATGACCGCGACGCGGCTCTATCAGAATACGGCGCGCATTCACTTCGACCTGTTCGGCGCCAAGCAGGGCCGCTTCGGGCGGCGGCTGATCTATGGCGGGCACGTGATTTCGCTCGCGCGCGCGCTCTCCTTCAATGGCTTCGCCAATGCCTTTCATGTCGCCGCGATCAACGGCGGCCGGCATGTGGCGCCGTTGTTCGCCGGCGGCACGGTGTTCGCGTGGTCGGAAGTGCTGGCGAAGGCGGAATTGCCGGGCCGCGAGGACGTCGGCGCCTTGCGGCTGCGCACGGTCGCGACCTGCGACCGGCCGTGCGCGGATTTTCCCTACAAGACCGGCGACGAATACGATCCGGCGGTGCTGCTCGATCTCGACTACTGGGTCCTGATCCCGCGCTGACCGGCGGTCACTCGAGCCGTTTGGTACGCGCGAGGCAGCCGGCTCTAACGATCCGGTTTGATCTCTTTCAGCGCAGCCGCGAATTGCTGGTTTTCAGGCTCGAGCCGGACGGCTTCGGCGAAATCCTGGGCGGCACGATCACGATGTCCGTTGGTGCTTTCGGCAAGCCCGCGCGCATAGTGCGCGGCGGCGCTCTTGTCATCAAGCCGGATCGCGTCGGCGAAATCCGCTATCGCGCGTTCGAGATCCTCTTTCTCGATCCAGCCGCCGCCCAAGAAACCCATGTAGCGGTCGTATCGAATGCTGCCGCGCAGGTAATAGTCGCGCGCGCGATTGGGGTCGCGGCGAATTGCCTGGTCGAGGTCGGCGATGGCGTGCTCGGCATCGGTCTTGGCGAGGAACGCTTCGGCGCGGGCTTCGTAACCATCGACGAAATCCGAATCGAGATGGAGTGCGGCCGTAAAATCGGCAACCGCCGGATCGAGCTCGCCATTCGCGACTTCGACAAGACCGCGGTTGTAATAGGCACCCATATGCGCTCGGTCGAGCTTGATCGCGTAAGAGAAGTCGGCCTTGGCGCGGTCGAGTTCGCCTTTGGCCCGCAGCGCGGCGCCACGCCCGTTGAAGGAGTCGGCGCCGTTGGGATCGAGGTTGATGGCGTGGTCGAAATCGGCAATGGCGCCGTCGAAATCGGATCGCTCCAGCAACGCGAGCGCGCGATTCTCGTAAACATTCACATCGCGCTTGGCGACGATGGCGTTGCCGCGCCGCGAATAGGCCTCGTCCGATCGCGGCAGCGGGTCGATGGCGATGGCCGCCGTGAAATCGGCAATGGCGCGGTCGGAGTCGCCGCGCTCGCGCCACAACATGCCGCGGTTATTGTAAGCGAGCGCGTCCTTCGGATTGATCTTGATCGCCTGGGTGTAATCCGCCAGCGCACGGTCGAGATCGCCCTTCTTCTGCCAGGCGAGACCGCGCGCCACATAGGCGACGCCGCGCATGGTTTTCCCCTCATCGGCATCCTCGATGATGCGGGTGCAGCCGGCGATGTTGCGATCCGGATCGTCGGCATCGCAATCGTCGTGTGCCTGCGGATTTGCGGCGAATGCCGGCCCGGAAGCCACCACCAGCACGAACATTGTCAATTTCATCGAGGCGAGAAGGCGCACGTCGTGTCTCACAATGCTGTCGAGAATGAACGCTCGGTCGTCTGTTCCGCAGGAGGCAGGATTAGCAGCGACGGCATCGGCTGCGTGTGACCATCGTCACATCGAAGGCATTGTTTTGTTGTTCCTTTACCAAGTCGTGGAGGCGACACTGAGCCACTCGTTCTTTGGACGCCGGATGGAGGCGGTCCCCGTGCTTAAGCTTCTTGCGCTCGTTATCGCACTGATCATCGCCGCGATGGTCGCCGGCGCCTACCTCCATTTCAATCCGGCGATCCCGATTTTCATCATCCTCGGCTTTGGCATCTATATGGTCGGCCGCATCGGCGGGCCGCAATTCCCGGAAGGCACCCACGTCAGTTTTGGCGACACCTACGGCGTTCACCTGCATGGCCAGGACTTCGTGCCGCCCGATACCGACTCCCATAGCGGCGGCAACCTTCGCGATGGTGTCAATCCGAACGAACGAAAGCGCGTTGATTGATTTAAAGCCGCGCGCGGATCACTGCGCGCGCAAATGCTCGACCAGTTGCCGGGCGTAGAGCGGCAGGTCGTCCATGCCGCGGATGCAGATGGTGAGTTCGCGCACCGCCCAGGAATCGGTGAGCGGCACGACCGCAATCGCCATCGTCTTGGCGACGCGATGCGCGGTCGTTTCCGGCACGATGCCGATGCCGACCTTGCATTCCACCAGCCGGCACACGGCGTCGAAGCTGCGCAGCTGAACGCGCAGCCGCAGCGGCCGACCGATCCGCATCGCCTTGCTGGCCAGGAAGCGCTGCAGGGCGCTGGCGCGATCGAGCCCGACAAAATCGTGATCGAGAACTTCGTCAAAGCCGATCTTGGAGCGCTTGGCCAGCGGATGGTCGCGCGCCACCACCAGCACGAAGCGGTCGCGGCGATAGGGGAAGGTTTCCAGGGTCCGTGCATCGACGGTGCCGGCGACAATGCCGAGATCGGCCACCCCTTCGGCAATCAGGCCGACAATCTCGTCGCTCAAGCGCTCTTCCAGATCGACGCTGACATTGGGATGCGCGGACAGAAAGGAACTTAAGGCTTCAGGCAGGAACTCGGTCAACGCGTTGGTGTTGGATAGCACGCGGATCTGGCCGCTGAGGCCGCCGCTATAGGCGCCGAGATCTTCGTGCAGCCGTTCGGCCTGCCGCAAGATGGCGCGGGCGTGCTGCAGCAAAGTCCGCCCGGCCTGGGTCGGCGTCACCCCTCCCCGGCCGCGGGTCAGGAGCGCGACGCCGAGCGTCGCCTCCATGTTCCGGATCCGCGTGGAGGCCGCTGCCAGCGCGAGATTTGAGCGTTGCGCGCCGTGCGTAATGCTGCCGGCTTCAACCACGTGCCGAAACAGACTGAGGTCCGCCAGATCGAATCGCACGATGCTGCCTTCGCGAAAGACGAAGCTAGACTTATAATAATGGCGATTGCATACGCCTCCATCAATGATAATCTTTCGCGTGACGCGAAGTTTGGACTGCCGCTAATCTGTGGGTCGTCTTTGGTTCCGATTGCGGCAAAGAGACGGATTGGCTAGAGCATGATCCCGAAAAGCTTGCCCTCGGGCTTTGACCCGATGGGTGGAAGCCGGGTTTTCGGAAAAGATCGTGCTCCACCGCAATATCTAGACCATGATCCGATTGGACTTGATCGGATCATGGTCTAGGAAACATAAAACCGAGTTCGGATGAAAACGATGGCCGCAAGCAAGGCCCCCGCCGCACGGCCACTGTCGCCGCACCTGCAAATCTACAAGCCGACGCTGACGATGACGATGTCGATCGTCCATCGCATCACTGGGGTTGGAAACTATTTTGGCACCCTCTTGCTGGCCTGGTGGTTCCTCGCGGCGGCTTCGCCCAGTTCCTACGCGAAGTTCGAATGGTTTGCCGGCTCCATCATCGGGCGGATCATCCTGTTCGGCTATACGTGGTCGGTGATTCATCACATGCTGGGCGGCATTCGCCACTTGATCTGGGACACCGGCCGCGGCCTCGGACCGATTGAGCGCGAATGGCTCGCCGCCGCCAATCTGATCGGTTCGATCGCGATCACCGTGCTGTTGTGGATTTTCGGCTTGCTGGCGATGGGAGGTCCGCTGTGAGCGATACTCCCAAGCATATCCGTACGCCGCTTTCCCGCGTACGCGGGCTGGGCGCCGCCCATTCAGGCACCGAACATTTCTGGCGCCAGCGGCTGACCGCGGTCGCCAACATTCCGCTGACGATCGCGGTGATCGTGATTTTCATCATGCTGCTCGGCCGCAATCAGGCGGCCGTCGCCCAGATCGTCGGCTCGCCGGTGGTCGCCGTCATCATGCTGTTGTTCGTGATCTCGGTCACCACCCACATGCGGATCGGCATGCAGGTGGTCATCGAGGACTATGTGCATGACGAGATCGCCAAGTTCGTGCTGATCATGGCCAACACGTTCTTCGCCATCGCGATCGCGCTGACGTCGATCTACGGTATCCTCAAGCTGTCCTTCGGATTGTGATCATGGCAACCAATGGAGCAAACGGCGGAAGCGCCGCTCCGGCCATCAACGGCCGCGCCTATCCGATTGAGGATCACACTTACGACGTGGTGATCGTCGGCGCCGGCGGCGCCGGCCTGCGCGCGGTCGTCGGCTGCAGCGAAGCGGGCTTGCGAACCGCCTGCATCACCAAAGTCTTCCCCACCCGCTCGCACACGGTGGCGGCGCAGGGCGGCATTGCGGCTGCGCTCGGCAATATGGGCGAAGACGACTGGCGCTGGCACATGTACGACACGGTCAAGGGCTCCGACTGGCTCGGCGACCAGGACGCCATCGAATATCTGTGCCGTAACGCCCCCGAAGCGGTTTACGAGTTGGAGCATTGGGGCCTGCCGTTTTCGCGGCGCGAGGACGGCAAGATCTATCAGCGGCCGTTCGGCGGCATGACCACGCATTACGGCAAGGGCACCGCGCAGCGCACCTGCGCCGCCGCCGACCGCACCGGCCACGCCATGCTGCATACGATGTACGGCCAGGCGCTGCGCCATTCGGCGGAATTTTTCATCGAATACTTCGCCATCGATCTGATCATGGACGAAGAAGGCCGCTGCCGCGGCGTGATCGCGCTCAATCTCGACGACGGGTCGATCCATCGTTTCAGCGCGCAGATGACGGTGCTGGCGACCGGCGGCTACGGACGCGCTTACGCCTCATGCACCGGCGCCCACACCCAGACCGGCGACGGCAATGCCATGGTGCTGCGCGCCGGCCTGCCGCTCGAAGACATGGAATTCGTGCAATTCCATCCGACCGGCGTCTATGGCGCCGGCGTGCTCATCACCGAAGGCGCGCGCGGCGAAGGCGCATATCTGGTCAACTCGGAGGGCGAGCGCTTCATGGAGCGCTACGCGCCGTCCGCCAAGGACCTGGCCTCACGCGACGTCGTCTCGCGCGCGATGACGATCGAAATCCGCGAAGGCCGCGGGGTCGGGCCGAAGAAGGATCACATTTTCCTTCATCTCGACCATCTCGATCCGAAAATCCTGGCGGAGCGCCTGCCCGGCATCACCGAGTCGGCGCGCATTTTTGCCGGCGTCGATCTGACCCGCGAGCCGGTGCCGATCGTTCCGACCGTGCACTACAATATGGGCGGCATCGCCACGAATTATCACGGCGAGACGCTGATCAAGAAGGACGGCAATCCCGACCACGTGGTGCCCGGCATGATGGCGCTGGGCGAGGCCGCCTGCGTTTCGGTGCACGGCGCCAACCGGCTCGGATCGAATTCGCTGATCGATCTGGTCGTGTTCGGCCGCGCGGCGGCTTTGCGCTGTGCCGACATTCTCACGCCGGACGACAAGCAGCCGGAATTGCCGAAGGATTCCGCCGAGCGCGCGCTCTCCCGCCTCGACAAATACCGCTACGCCTCCGGCGGCACGCCGACCGCAAGGTTGCGGGCACGGATGCAGCACGTGATGCAGTCGAACTGCGCCGTGTTCCGCACCAGCGAAGTGCTGCAGGAGGGCTCCAAGCTGATCCACGAGGTGCTCGAAGGCGCCCGCGACATCGGCGTCAGCGACCGCTCGCTGGTCTGGAATTCCGATCTGGTCGAGACCCTGGAATTCATGAACCTCATCCAGCAGGCCGTCGTCACGGTCGATGCAGCCCTCAACCGCACCGAAAGCCGCGGCGCGCATGCGCGCGAAGACTATCCGGACCGCGACGACACCAATTGGATGAAGCACTCGCTGAGCTGGCTCGATACCGAGACCGGCAAGGTCACGATCGATTACCGGCCGGTGCACACCTACACCTTGACCAACGACGTTTCTTATATCGAGCCAAAAAAGCGGGTCTACTGAACCCGTCATTCGAGGATCTGATGGTCCAGTTCACACTGCCAAAGAATTCCAAAGTCGGCGAAGGCAAGACTTGGCCGCATCCGGCCAAGGCGAAAGCCGAGCGCGAGTTTCACGTCTACCGCTGGAATCCGGACGACGGGAATAACCCGCGCATCGACACCTACTATATCGACACCGGCGATTGCGGGCCGATGGTGCTCGACGCGCTCATCTGGATCAAAAACAACGTCGACCCGACGCTCACCTTCCGCCGCTCCTGCCGTGAGGGCATCTGCGGCTCCTGCTCGATGAATATCGACGGCACCAACACGCTCGCCTGCACCAAGGCCATGGACGATGTGAACGGCGCGGTGCGCATCTATCCGCTGCCGCACATGGCGGTGGTGAAGGATCTCGTGCCCGACCTTACCAATTTTTACGCCCAGCATGCTTCGATCCAGCCGTGGCTGCAGACCGTGTCGCCCACGCCGCAAAAGGAGTGGAAGCAGAGCCACGACGATCGCCAGAAACTCGACGGGCTCTACGAGTGCATCCTGTGCGCCTGCTGCTCGACGTCTTGCCCGAGCTATTGGTGGAATTCCGAGCGCTATCTCGGGCCGGCCGCTTTGCTGCAGGCTTACCGCTGGATCGCGGATTCGCGCGACGAGGCGACCGGAGAGCGGCTCGACGGCCTGGAAGATCCGTTCCGGCTCTATCGCTGCCACACGATCATGAATTGCGCCAAGGCCTGCCCGAAGCACCTGAATCCGGCGAAGGCGATCGCCGATATCAAGCGCTTGATGGTCGAGCGGCAGGTGTAAGGCCTAAGCCTTCGCCGACAGGGCCGCCGGACCTCAGAAGCGCGCATCGGTTGCAATTGGCGATTCGTGCAATTTCTCGCGCATCCTGGCCACGGGCGTGGGCTGACCGCGCCGGACGATCCAAAACCCCGATGGAACTCGGCCTGGTTCAGAGGCCGACAACCCGCCGCCACGTCTAAAAAGGGTCAAGGCGCGAACCCGCGAAGGTGTTTTCGCGGCGGGAATGGGCCACTGGCCTGCCCCGGCAAGCCTATCGCGCGGGATTCGCAAAAGAAAATTGTGGAGACCGCGGCCGGATAACACGTTTTCGCTGCAATATTTTTTAAACCTGTCCGGAACCTAGGGGAGTAGCGCCGCGTTGGGGCGCTGGGTCGGTGATTGCTTGGGGAAGCAATCACGTGGGATGCGAGGGGGAATTGGCGAAAGCAAGATCGCTTTCCGTTCTGAGTGCTTTGGTCGTTCTTACCGCTGGCAGCATGGGCGGACATGCCGTGCGGGCGGAAGATACCTGTTTGCCAGCACCCGCCGGAAAGACGCCTCCGGGCAGCCATTGGCACTACCGCACCGATCCGGTCAAACAGACCAAATGCTGGTATTTGCGCAGCGATGCCGCCCAGCCCGCGGCCGGAGCAGACGGCGGCGATGCGGCCGGCGCGGCGGCAAAGCCCGCCCCGGCGGCAGCGCCCAAGCCCGCGCCCGACACTGCCGGTTCCGAGCCGCATCAACGCAAACCGCATCAGGCGGGCCACGCCGGGGCGGGAGCAAAGCCGGCGCCGACTAGCGCGCAGCCTCCGGCGCAAGCCGCGAGCCCAATGCAAGGCGCTCAGACCAACGGCCCGCCCGCGCGGGCGATGCAAGGGGCCACGCCATGGCCCGACCCGCAGCCGCAAGGCGCAACCGGCAATGTTGCTTGGCCGGATCCACCCTCCGCAGCACAGCCCGGAGCCGCGAGCGCGCCGCCGGATCCGACGACGACAAATACGGCCCAGGAACCTCCCGCGGGCCAAGATACAGGCAGCATCAACGCCAACGGCGCCAGCGACGCGGCTGCGCCTGAGGCCACTCCACTGCCGCCTACTCAGAATAGTAGCGACGTATCGGGCAGCACTATCTTGGCACTCGCGATCGCCATGGCCTTTGTCGGCATCCTGATGCGCTGGCTGGTCGGCAAGCTGTTTGCGCGACGGCGCAAACTCGCGGCCGAGCGGCGGGAGCCGGTCTGGGTTACGGATGAGTATGTGATGCCGGACGCGCTCACGCGCGGCACGCGGCGGCCGCCGGGGCGGGTCGACCCCGAGCGCCTCGATGACGAAGTCAAACTGGCCCTGCGGAAGTTGCTGCGAACCCTCGAGCGCAGCGCGGCGTAAAGCACAAGCAACAACACCGCATCCGTTTATGGTGAGAGCGCCTGATGCTCGACCACGCCGGCTTTCCGGTTTCCGACTACGCACGATCGAAGGCATTCTATCTGCAGGCGTTGGCGCCGCTCGGCTACGCACTGGTTATGGAAGTCCAGCAGCACGAAAACGACGCCCCCGCGGCCGGTTTCGGCGCCAACGGCAAGCCGGATTTGTGGATCGGCGGCGAAGGCGGCTTGCAGCGACCGATCCACATTGCGATCGCCGCGCAGGATCGCGCAGCGGTCGATGCCTTTTATCGCGCAGCCATTGCGGCCGGCGGCAAGGATAACGGCGCGCCGGGATTGCGGCCGCATTATCATCCGAACTATTACGCGGCCTTCGTGCTCGATCCTGACGGCCACAATATCGAAGCTGTGTGTCACACGCCGGTGTGACACACGTCTATCTCGTCAGCGCTAGCTAAAGCTTGAGTTTCCGTTTTCGCTGTCCGAGCGTGCGCAGCCGCAGCGCATTGAGGCGGATGAAGCCGGCCGCGTCGCGCTGATCGTAAGCCACCGCGCCTTCTTCGAAGGTCACCAGGTCCTGATCGTAGAGCGAAAATTTGCTCTCGCGCCCGACCACGCCGACATTGCCCTTGTAGAGCTTGAGCTGCACGCGGCCGCTGACGAATTCCTGGCTCTTGTCGATCGCCGCCTGCAGCATCTCGCGCTCGGGCGAGAACCAGAAGCCGTAATAGACCAGCTCGGCATATTTCGGCATCAGCTCGTCTTTGAGATGAGCGGCGCCGCGGTCGAGCGTGATCGATTCGATGCCGCGATGGGCAGCGAGCAGGATGGTGCCGCCCGGCGTCTCGTACATGCCGCGCGACTTCATGCCGACAAAGCGGTTCTCCACCAGATCGAGCCGGCCGATGCCATGGGTGCGGCCGAGCGCGTTGAGCTGCGTGAGCAAAGTCGCCGGCGAAAGCGTCTTGCCGTCGATCGCGACCGGATCGCCCTTCTCGAAATCGATGCTGATGTAGGCCGCTTGGTCCGGGGCTTTCTCAGGATCGACGGTGCGTGAATAGACATAATCCGGCACTTCCTCGCCTGGATTTTCCAGCACCTTGCCCTCGGACGACGTGTGCAAAAGATTGGCGTCGGTCGAGAACGGCGCCTCGCCGCGCTTGTCCTTGGCGATCGGGATCTGATTTTTTTCGGCAAAGGCGAGCAGCGCTTCGCGCGAGCGGAAATCCCATTCGCGCCACGGCGCAATCACTTTCACGTCCGGCTTGAGCGCGTAATAGCCGAGCTCGAAACGCACCTGATCGTTGCCCTTACCGGTCGCGCCATGCGCCACGGCATCGGCGCCGACAATCTCTGCGATCTCGATCTGCTTCTTGGCGATCAACGGCCGCGCGATCGAGGTGCCGAGCAGATACTGGCCCTCATAGAGCGCATTGGCGCGAAACATCGGGAACACATAGTCGCGCACGAATTCTTCGCGCAGGTCTTCGATGAAGATATTCTCCGGCTTGATGCCGAGCATCAGCGCCTTCTGCCGGGCCGGCTCGAGCTCCTCGCCCTGGCCGAGATCGGCGGTGAAGGTCACCACCTCGCAGCCATAGGTGGTCTGCAGCCATTTGAGGATGATCGAGGTATCGAGACCGCCCGAATAGGCCAGCACGACTTTCTTCACGTCACTCATAGCAGTCACTCATCCTCGCTGACCCGTGGCTGAACCGCCGCCCGGAACGGGCAATCGTCGCGGCCGAGACCGCCGTTCGAAACCGAAAGGCCCCGCCGCAGCCGGGCGTTCGTAATCCGAGATCGACCAATTGGCCAGTGCCTCGTGTGACGCGGGTCATATCACCGCCGCGCTGCGGCGGCTAAAGTGTTGGACGGTTAACGAGCGACCCGGCATTATTGAGCCGTGGCCGGGCAGACGGCCAACCTAGGGTGTTCGTCATGAAACAATCCCTGCGGACGCTCCTGTCACTTGCGACGATTTGGGCAATTCTGCTGGCGACGCAGGTCGCGCTGGCAGGCTCCAGCCCGCCATAGGCGCCGCCGCGACGCAGTGCATTTATCGACGGCCCCGCAAGCCTTGGCGCCGCGATGCGTCTGGCTGGAAGGTGCTGTGCAAAGGCATACGACACGATCCATCGGCCATTCAATTGCTGGAGGTCGATTTGACATCCGTTTCAAGAACGATCGCGACGTTCACGATCTCGGTTTTGCTGTGGATGATCTTCGCAACGGTCGCGGCCGCCGCAACCAACAGCGGGGACATCTGCCACGAGGCGGAGGGCGATACTTCGATCGCCGCGTGCACCGAGCTTATCTCGTCCGGAACGATCGCCGGCGAGGAGCTTGCCAAGGCCTACATGAGCCGAGGTCTCGCACAGCAGAAAGAACGGCGCTACGCCGAGGCCGTCAAGGACTTTGACGAAGCGGTTCGCGTCGATCCGAAATCTCCGACTGCTTTCAATCTGCGCGGCAACTTGTACCAAGCGATCGGCCAATACGATCGCGCCATCCAGGATTATCAGAGCGCCATCCAGAACCGTCCCAACTACACGGCCGCCTTTTTCAATTTGGGCCTCGCCTACAGCGCGGTCGGCGATTTCAAGGGCGCGCTTGACGCCTATAACGGCGCGATTGCCCTCGATCAGAAAAATGTCAGCACCTACAACAACCGCTGCTATGTCAACGTTATGCTCAAGAACTACGATCGCGCGATCGATGATTGCAATCACGCGATCGAGCTCAATCCCAATCACACGAATGCATTCGTCGGACGCGGCAACGCACGCAGATACAAAGGCGAGTATGATCTCGCCATCCAGGACTACGACCGCGCGATCACGCTGGACGCCAAAAACGTCAACGCCATCCTCGGCCGCGGCCTCACTTACGAATATCTCAAGGATTACCGGCGCGCCGTCGCGGATTACGACCAGGCGATTGCGATCGATCCAAACCGGCCCACGGCGTGGAACAACCGTTGCTGGGTGCACGCAATCACCAATCAGCTGCAAGACGCACTCAACGACTGCGATCGATCTTTGCGCCTGTTGCCGACAAACAAGAACGCGTACGACAGCCGCGGCTTCACCTATCTGAAAATGGGCAAATTCGACGCCGCAATCTCCGACTATGAGAAGGCGCTGGCGCTCGATCCCAACCTCACAACGTCGCTCTATGGTCGCGGCCTGGCGCGCTTGAAGAAGGGCGACAGCAAAGGCGACGACGACATCAAGCAGGCGCAGCAACACGATCCTGATATTGCCAAAACGTTCAGCTCGTACGGCTTGTAGGCCCCCGCGGAACCGCGTCGGGCCGCGCCGCGCAGATACGGAGGAAGGCCATGTTGGGTTCCATAGAATTTCTGGTCTATCTCGGCCTTGTCGGAATTCTGGTGGTTTGGTTCATCTTGCCGCTGGTGCCGGCAATTCTCCTGTACTGGCTGTTCCCGGACTCCAGGATCAAGGCTGAGGGCGTGCTGGCCAATTTCAAGGTCAATGCGGCCGGCGCCTTTGGCGGTTATCTGGTGCTGTTCGCCGCCATGATCCCGTTCGTGAGGCCGGCGATCGACTATGTCGGCAGCTTCCAGCATTCGTGCTGGACGATCAGCGGAAAACTGACAATCACCGATGCCAATAATGCCGACATCCATTACCCGCCGCTGTTCAACGCCGTCCGTGCAAGAACAGTCCCGGACACGGTCGCCTTTGACGATCCTGAATACGTGATCACCGTGCGCGCCGACGAATCGGGAGGCCTGCCGCCGATTACAGTATATTTGGACAAAATGCCGGAATTTACGCCGCAAGTCCTGGACATCGAGTCCGGGGCGGGCAAACGCGATACCTTTCACAAGAAGATCAGCAATGTGGGGCTCGTGATCAAGCGGACGACGGTCAACGCCACCTTCGATGCGCGTCCTCAATAATTGCGCTTGCGCGTGTATCCCGCCAAGCGCAGCACTGCACCGATAGCATCGCGGAACGCCGTTCCCACTTGTTCGAGCGGGCGCTCGACCATCTCGTCGGTGAGCCTGGTCGGCCGCCAGCGATAGATCAAGCCGTGGAGCGTCCAGATCAGCAAATACATCAGCACGCCGGCAAACACGACGTCGGTGAAGAAATGCGCTCCGGCCGCCATGCGAAGAACGCCCATGGCGGCGCCGAAGATGAGCGCGCCCGCATAGGCAAACGGCCGCCATTGCGGCGGCGCGAGCGCCGCGGGAGCGAGCGTCCAGAATGCGCCGGAGGCCTCGCCGGCAACGAACGAGCAATTCTCCGGACAGGGCCCGCGCGGATCCCACCACGCCGTGAATCGCTCCTTGCCGCCGAGCTCGACAATATCGACCGGCCGCATGCGCGCTGAATGTCCCTTCAAGATTCCGTTGGTCAGGATGCCCGGTCCGATCGCCAGCGTTACGATCAGGAAAAGGGCGGCGCGGCCGGGGATCAGCATGCGCCGCTGCGGGAAAATGAGCTTGCCGGCGACGGCGAGGAAAGCCGGCGCGACGATCAGCATGATCAGGAGGGTCGCGGCGTCGCGCGCGTGTTCGACGCGATCCGAATACCAGGCGGCGAAGGCGTGCGTCGTTGGATTGTAGAACAGCGCCGCGATCGCGACATCGAGTTGCGGATAGATGGCGAACACCGCGCCGACCACGGCGGCGATCGCAAGCGCGATGATGAGCCCGGTGCGGTTCATGGGATCACTTCCAGGAGCCGGCGCTGCGGCCCGCAAACAACCAATAAACAAACCCGCCGGCAATGCCCGAAGCGGCCAGCAGCTGGCGCTCATTCGCGATATAAGTGTCTGGCTGAGCGATGCCGGGCATGTCCAACCCGTACGATAAGGCGAGCGCAAGCGCACCGCCGAGCGCGGCATAGAGGATCACCGAACGCCAGGCAAACCCTTCGGCGATAGCGACGACCAAAGCGGTCGGCAGCGCGGCGACCGCGCCGATGATGGGCGTGCCGACCGCGACAATCGCCCAGATCGCCGCCGGCGGCAGGCCGGACGACATCAGATCGTCCCAATGGGGCGTGAGCGAGCCGACGGTGAACACGGCGGATGCCGCCACGCACGCCAGCACATAGGCGAGGAACATCACCAGGATGCGAGCGACGACGCTCATGCTCGCCGCATCAATCGGTCATCGCCATGGCGCGCAAGGCGAGCCGCTCGCGGGCCGAGAGCTTTTCGGTCGCGCTCTTGAGCTGGCCGCAGGCGGCGAGAATGTCGCGTCCGCGCGGCGTGCGCACGGGCGAGGCGTAGCCGGCGTCGAAAACGATCTCGGAAAATTTCTCGATCTGCTCCCAGTCCGAGCATTCGTATGTGGTGCCCGGCCAGGGATTGAACGGGATGAGATTGATCTTGGCCGGAATGCCTTTGATCAGCCGCACCAACGCGCGCGCGTCGGCAAGCGAATCGTTGACGCCCTTGAGCATCACATATTCGAAGGTGATGCGCCGCGCGTTGGAGAGCCCCGGATAATTCCGGCAGGCCTCGAGCAATTCGCGCAAAGGATATTTGCGGTTGAGCGGCACGAGTTCGTTGCGCAGTTCGTCGGTCACCGCGTGCAGCGAGATCGCGAGCATGGAGCCGATCTCCGCGCCGGCGCGCACGATATTCGGCACCACACCCGAGGTTGACAATGTGATGCGCCGCTTGGAGAGGCTGAGCCCATCGCCGTCGGCGACGACGGCGAGCGCATCGCGCACCGCCTCGAAATTATAGAGCGGCTCGCCCATGCCCATCATGACGACGTTGGAAACGAGCCGCTTCTCCGGCTCCGTCCCGGCAGGTGCTGCGGCGCGCTGCCAATCGGCGATCCGGTCGCGCGCCAGCACCACCTGGCCGACGATCTCGCCCGGCGTCAGATTGCGCACCAGCCGCTGCGTGCCGGTATGGCAAAACGAGCAATTGAGCGTGCAGCCGACCTGGCTCGAAATGCACAGCGTGCCGCGATCAGTCTCGGGGATATAAACGCACTCGACGTCATGCGGGCGATCGGGCGTCTCGCCCGGCAGCCGCAGCAGCCATTTGCGCGTGCCGTCGACTGAAGTCTGCTCGGCGACAATCTCCGGCCGCGCCAGCGTGAAGTGCCTATCGAGTTCCGCGCGCATCTCCTTGGACAAGGTCGTCATGGCGCCGAAGTCCTGGACTCCGCGCACATAAAGCCAATGCCAAATCTGCTGCACCCGCATGCGGCGCTGCCGTTCCGGTACGCCGATCCCGCCGAGCGCTTCGGCGAGCGCAACGCGCGAGAGCCCGACCAGCGACGGCTTTGCCGGCGCGACATAGCGCTCGAGCGGCCGCTTCTCGATGGGCGCACCCATCGTGGCGGCATCGCCGTCAGCACCAGCAAGAGACGTCGTCATGGTCGATCCGATGAATACGCGAGCACCTTCGCACAGATAATCCCTCCCGTTGCAAGGGGGGAGAGCCTGCTCCGGGCTTTGTGCGGCGAAGGTATCTGCCCGAAACGGCCGGCCGGCAAGGGATGCAAGACTTTGCGCGATGCGGCCGCTTAAACCCGGTTCCGCGGGAGGGCTAATCACGCGCCTATTTGCAATCCTGGTCGGTGCGGTCGAGCGCCTGCGCGAGGCCCTTCAGCGAAAAGACATCGGTCGAGTGGGTGCCCTTCGCCGACATCCCCTTGATCACCGCATTCTGTCCGCTCCGCATGGCCTCGATCAGATGCGCTTCCTCGGCCGCGTTTTTGATCCAGGCGCCGTCTTGCTGCGTGTAGAGCGCGAAAGAAGCCGTGCCGACTGCGACCGTCGCTTCCGAATTGGGCTTGAACGGATAGCCGATGATGATGGAGACCTCATCGGTCACCTTTTCACCCGGGCGGGAGGAGATGAACATGTAAGACGGATTGCGCGTCTTGCCCGCCGGCGTGGTCTCCGACGATGCGGGCTTGGCAATCGCAAAGCATATTTTCTTACCGCCCGGAGACGCCGTGTAGGCGCCCCAATCGCCGTATTGGCCGAGAAGTGTCGGCTTCGCTCCGCCGGCGGCGGCAGCCACCGCGTCCGCGGTACCGGTAGTCGCGGGCGCGGGCTTCGGCTTGGGCGGCTTCTTGACGGCAGCGCCGGCCGCCGGCGCCGCCCCATTGGGAGCGGGTTGCTGCGCCAACGCCGGAACGGCGTACGCCGCCACGGCCAACGGCAACAACACCAGCCGCCATCTTCGATCAATCAACATCAGACCTCACGGTAAAGCGCTTGGGCTGATTCCAAACTATTCAAGCTTAACCCAATTTCAGAAACTAGGGAACGAATTCAGCAACCAAGCCGCCAAGCCGTCAAACCCGCAGAAACGTGACATCCATCACTCGGCATACGTGATGGCCAACACAGCAATCAGCTATCGGCCGAACTTCAATGGGGCTCAGAAATTCTTCGGCGCGCTGGGGGGTATCGTGGATTTGGCCTGCCGCACTCACGTTGATGATCACCTTGCCGCCGGCCGCACGGCCGCACGGAAGAACGAGCTTGACGACTTGCTCACGGCTGTTGGCGCTACGCGCGACTGCAGAGCATTCGCAGTTCTGTTCGACCATTTCCGGCCACGCGTGCAGGCGCAGCTCGTGCGGCTTGGTCTTGCTCCGGCGGCGGCCGAGGACCTCACCCAAGACGTGATGGAAACGATCTGGCAGAAGGCGCATCTCTATGACCGCAGCCGGTCGGCGGCCATCACTTGGGTGTTTCAGATCGCACGCAATCGGCGGATCGACGTGAAGCGCCGCAGCCGTGAATGCTGCCTTCCGGCTGAGGATTTTTTCACCATTCCGGATCCCGGCGCTGGCTGCGACGAACACATCGACGCCATGCAGCGGCAGGAATATGTGCGCAACGCGCTGCGCGTTTTGCCGCAAGAGCAGCTGGCGCTGGTGAAGCTTGCTTTCTTCGAAGGTCTTTCGCACAGCGCCATTGCGCAGCACCTCAACATTCCGCTTGGCACCGTGAAGTCGCGGCTGCGGCTTGCCTGCGTGCGACTGCAGCGTTCGCTGGCCGACAGCGGCCTGGGCGCGGCTTATTAGGGTGAACGCCTTGCGCTGAAGTGCGGCCTGTTGCGAGCCCGTACTGTCCTGTAGGCGCACCCTACTTCCATTGCCGACACGTTCCGTGCTTATGAGTTTCGGGCGCGAACCCTTCAGCACCCCGGAATGAAGGATCATCCATGAAAGCTGTTCTGTGCACGCACTTCGGCACGCCCGACGATTTGGAACTGGCCGACATCCCTGAGCCGAAGCCAGGCCCGGGCGAAGCGGTCGTTGACGTCAAGGCGGCCGCGCTCAATTTTTTCGACCTGCTGATCATTGCCGGCAAATACCAGCACAAGCCGCCGTTTCCGTTCTCGCCGGCCGCCGAATTCGCCGGCATCGTCGAGAGTGTCGGCGCCGGCGTGCGCGACTTTGCGCCGGGCGATCGCGTAATCGGCTGGACCGGCTGGGGGGCGGCCCGCGAAAAGATCGCAGCCGGCGCGGCGCAGTTGGTGAAGCTTCCGCAAAATCTCGATTTCGAACGCGGTGCCGGCCTGACCGTCACTTATGCCACGACGCTTTACGGCTTGCGGGAACGCGGCGAGCTTAAGGCGGGTGAGACGCTCGTGGTCTTGGGCGCATCCGGCGGCGTTGGCCTCGCGGCAATCGAGATCGGCAAGATCATGGGCGCGCGCGTGATCGCCTGCGCTTCGTCGGATGAAAAGCTCGCTTTCGCCAAGGCGCACGGCGCCGACGAGACGGTCAACTACGCAAGCGAAGATTTGCGCGATGCGCTCAAGCGCCTAGGCGGCGCGCGCGGCATCGACGTGGTCTACGATCCGGTCGGTGGCCCGTATGCGGAGGCGGCGTTGCGCTCGCTCGGCTGGGAAGGCCGCTATCTGGTGGTTGGCTTCGCGGCCGGCGACATCCCGAAAATTCCGCTCAATCTGGTGTTGCTCAAGAGCTGCGACATTCGCGGCGTACTTTGGGGCGCCTGGACGATGCGCGATCCAAAAGGCCAAGCCGCACTCATGAAAGAAATCGCGGCCTGGTGCGCCGACGGCAAACTCAGCGCGCATGTCCACGCGGCTTATCCGCTCTCCGAGACGGCGGCCGCGCTCAAGGCGATTGCCGAACGCAAAGTGATGGGCAAGATCGTGTTGCGGCCGTGATCGCTAAATCAGCTCGCGCCGCGCATGCGCGCGAGCTTCTGCCGCGCGGCTTCGCGGTGGTCCGGTGTGATGTGTGAAGCGACAAGCTTGATGGCGCCGGCAAGCATCGCGGCGTCGTCGGTATAACCGATCACCGGAAGGACATCGGGCACCACATCTACCGGCAGGACGAAATACGCGATCGCGCCGATAAGCGCGGCCTTTACATGCATCGGCGTCTGCCGGTCGAACGCGCAATAATGCGCCGCAATCAGATCCTCGGCAAAGGGCAGCCGCGCCGCCAGTGCGCGCAGCTTCTGCCAGAAGCGCCGTTTGAGCGTCTGCTCGTCTTCGGCCAGATGCTGCGCCAGCGCTTCGGCCTCTGCCCAAGTCGCTCCGCCGGTTCCTGCGTTGGACCAGGCTGGCTTGAAACCAAACGGCATTGAAAACCACCCTCATTCGACCGCCGGGTAGATGGCCATCAAAGCTGGCGCCCGCAAGGCGGCTCCCGCGCCGGATTCCAGGCATCATTGCACGGCGTTAAGCCAATCGGCGTGCAAGCTTGCCCATCGGCTCGGCGGGCTTGATGTCGCGCCAGGTTACGCCGCCAAATCTTGCGGCACTCTCGTCAAGCGGCGACGCAATGACTAGCTAACCAGTGGTACCTGTTCCGAGAGGCCGCCGGACAGGCGGCCGAAATCGGCCGCGTAAGCTTGGCCGCAGAGGATGCCAAGAGGACATCATGTCCTGGTCTTTGAACATCGGGTCAGTCGCCGGCACGGCGATCCGCATCCATGTGACATTTCTTCTCTTCCTCGCCTGGATCTTCGGCGTGAATTACTTCTCCGGCGGGCCGCAGGTCGCCTGGAGCAGCCTGTTGTTCGTCGTGCTTCTTTTCCTGTGCGTCTTGCTGCACGAATTCGGCCACATCTTCACCGCGCGCGGATTTGGCGTTCGCACCCCGGATGTCATTCTGCTGCCGATCGGCGGCGTGGCACGGCTCGAGCGCATTCCGGAAAAGCCGAGCGAGGAATTCCTCATCGCCATCGCCGGACCCGCGGTCAATGTGGTCATCGCCTTGCTGCTGATGGCCGTCGGCGGCGCAAACCTCTCCGCCAGCCATCTGTCTTCCACGCTCGAAGCCTCCAATGTCAGCATGGTCGACCGGCTGGCCGCGGTTAATTTGTTTCTTGCGTTGTTCAATCTGATACCCGCCTTTCCGATGGACGGCGGACGCGTCCTGCGCGCATTGCTGGC
Source organism: uncultured Alphaproteobacteria bacterium (assembly GCA_963845075.1). Taxonomy (GTDB): domain Bacteria; phylum Pseudomonadota; class Alphaproteobacteria; order Rhizobiales; family Xanthobacteraceae; genus BOG-931. The sequence continues at coordinate 94,059 of CAWJRE010000063.1, forward strand.
GAGCCGTTTGGGCTATGTGCGCGCCACCGAGATCGCGGCCATCATCGGACAGGGGGTGGCCTTCGTGCTCGGCTTTCTCGGCCTGTTCGGCAATCCGCTTTTGATCTTCATCGCCATCTTCGTTTATCTCGCCGCCTCCTCGGAGGCGCATCTGGTGGCGACCCGGGCGATGTCGCGGGGCGTGCCGGTGACCTCGGCGATGCTGACGCAATTTGTCACGCTGACGCCGGACGAGCATGTGGACACCGCGGTCGAGACACTGTTGCGCACCAGCCAGAGTGAGTTTCCGGTGGTGGACGGAGCGAGCCGGCCGATCGGCGTGCTCGGTCGCGGTGACCTGATCCGCGCCTTGCGCGAGCGTGGACCGGACGCCCGTGTCGCCGACGTGATGACGACCGGCATCCCGACCGTGAACAAGAACCGATGTTTGGAGGATGCCTTCCGCCTGCTGCAGGAAAAAGCCGCGCCGGCCGTGGCTATTGTCGACGGTCTTGACCGGCTGGTCGGCTTGGTGACGCCCGAAACCATTGGTGAAATGCTGATGCTGCATCAGGCGCTGCCAAGCGGCGTGCGCTTCGGCCCCTGGGGTCCATCCACCGGACGGAGCGCCGATACGCCGGCGCGCTGAACGTGCCGCCAAATTCCCGACCAAATTTTCGCCCTTTCGGCGATTAGCCAAGCGATCTTCACGCAGCCCACACTGCCAGCCGCTATAATGCGCGTGTTTAGGATTTGACCATGCCCCCCGGACCCTCGCATCGTCCGCCGCTCGCCATGAAGCTGTGGTTGTGGCAGCGGCTTGGACGGAACAAAGAGCCGGAGGGTTCCTCCGCCGCGCCGGCGCACCCATTGACTTCCGCAATGAGCCTCGAAGCGCTTGGACACACCGTGCGGAACCGGATCAGGGCGTTCTTCCGCCACACCCGGCTCGTAACCATCCTGGGAACGATCATTCTCGGCGGCCTTATCTGGGCGGCGCTTCACGTCACGCTGGCGCCGACGCAAATGCGCGTTGCCGCCGGCCCCCCTGGCAGCGCCGACGTCAAGTTCGTCGAGATGCTGAGCCACAAGTTCGCCGTCGAGCACGACAAGGTTCAACTCCATCTCGTCGTCACCGACGGACCGAAGGCGAGTGCGGCCGCGATTGCCAACGGCGAGGCCGATCTTGCCGTCTTGCCGAGCACGCTTGGCAATTCGCCCGATTGGCCGGTGGTCGCCATTTTGCGCCAGAACGTAATGGCGCTGATCGTTCCAACGCAGCCTCCGCCTGCTCCGCCGAAGAAGGAGGCGGCACCACCGCCTGCGCCGAAAGAGGCGAGCGCTGCGGAAAGCAAAGAGAAGGCCGCCAAGCCGGAGAAGGGCACAGCCAAAACGAAGGGCGCCACCGCCGACAAAGGCAAGGGCGCCAAGAATGAGAAGAATGACAAGAGCGACCAGGCCGACAAGAGCGACAAGACCACCAAGGTCGCCGCCAAAAGCGCCGACAAGACTACCGGCAAAAATGCCGACAAGGCGACCGACAACAGCGACGACGCCGATAGCAAAGACGACAAGGCCGGCGGCGACGCCGCCGATGCCAACAAGCTCGACAGCGTCTCAAAGCTCGCCGGCCACCGCGTCGGCGTGGTCACCGGCAATGCGGCGACCCGGGAAGTCTTGGACGTCGTGCTCAGCCACTATGGCGTTCCGCTCAATCAGGTGCAGGTCTCGCTGATCGATCCGAGCCACATCGCCGAGGCAGTCAAGGCCCAGCAGGTCGACGTGCTGTTTGTCGCCGGGGCGGAAACCGGGCAGGCCATCAACGACGTGGTGGCTGCCGCCACCGTCAACGGGCAGGCGCCGAGCTTCATCCCTATCGATCAGGCCGAGGGCATGGCCAAGCGCAGCCCTGCCTTTCAATCCGTCGACATCGAAGCCGGCACCTTCGGCGGCAATCCGCCGGCTCCGCCGGACGAACTCAAGAGCCTGTCTTTTCCGGAATACCTGGTGGCAAAAAAGTCGTTCCACCACGACGCGGTCGGGACGCTGGCGAAGCTGATCTTCACATCGCGATTGGCGCTGGCCGCGGCGATGCCCGGCGAAATCAAGATCCGGGCGCCCGCAACAGAGAAAGACGCCAACATTGTCGTGCATCCTGGCGCGCTCGCCTATCTGAACGACGATCAAAAATCGTTCTTCGACAAATACGGCGACGACATCTTCTACGGCTTGCTGATCTTTCCGATCTTCGGATCGGCGATCGCCGGCGTCGCCAGCTATTTCCGCAGCAGCGGCCGCACCCGGCGGCTGCGGCTATTGCAGCGCCTGCTCGATCTCACGCAGAAAGCCAACCACGCACCTTCGCTCGAGGCGCTCGACAAGCTGCAGGTCGACGTCGACCATCTGGTGGTCGCGATCATCCACCAAACCGAGCAAGAAGAGTACGACGAGGCCGTGCAAGCCTCGTTCGGGCTTGCCCTGGATCAGGTGCGCTTTGCGATTGCAAGCCGCCGCACAGTCTTGCTCGAGCACGGCGGCTCGGAAGCCAAGCCGGGCGCGAAAGCCGCCGCGGCTTAAGACGGTTTCAAAACTTGGTGGTCTTGTTCATCGCGTCCGCGGCCGACCGTGTGTAGGCTTCGCCGAGGCTTTTCGTTTGTTCGCTCAGCGCCGTGAACTGAGACTGCATGAACTCCGCCTGAATCCGCAGCGCGTCCTGAAAATCCTTCGCTTGGCCCAATCTTTGTACGAAGTCGTGCATGGCGGCGACGTTCCTCTCGGCATAGCCTTTCATGCTGTCGCCAAAGGCGTTGCCGCTCGACGGATAAGATGAAATGGCCTTTTTCAGGAAATTGAAATAGGTGTCTGCCGCCGCCATCGCCTGCTCTTTTGCCTGGTGCGCAAATGCGTTCATTTCCTCGGCCGGATTTTGGTCTTTCGCCATGGCGTCCTCCTAAAGCGCGAACGGTTGGAGGCGCAGCCGCGGTAAACGACCGAGGACGGCCGTTCTCCGCTTTGGCGCTCCAAAGCCTCGGCGGCAACCGTAGCACAGTTTTACCGCTTTAATCGCCGGGATCGACATCCGGACCCTGAATTTTCGTCAGGTCCTTCGCGCCGTTTGCCTCTTCGACGAGCCTTTGCCATTCCTGCGCCATCTCGGCCAGGAACGCCTTGAGACGGGGATCGAGGGTTACACGCGCTTCCTCAAGGCATCGCGCCGCAAAGCGCTTGTATCGTCTCACGCGCTGCATTGACTGGCTCCAAATGCAGTCCCGGTATTGACTTCAAATGCAGTCCTCAGTCGCAAGTCGGCTATTCGCAACTGATTGAGTAGCGACGGATCGTAGCGAATCTAAGATCGCCCCGGCCTGCGCGATCAGTCTCGTAGCGGACGTAGCCGCGAGCGAAGCTCCCGTCCGGGCGAGTTAGCCCGACTTCCGCAGCTCCGCGAATTCGGGCCGCGGCGGAGCCTGCGCCGACATCTGGCGCGTCTGCGCCGAATAGAACGAGGCGTTCTGCTCGCCGCGCGCGGCTTCGCGCGAAAACGTAATCATGTGATGCCCGACGATCCCCATCGAGAGCGCGGCATCGATCTGGCCGCGGCGCAGCGCCGGCAAGATCGCCTTCCAGAAGGAGCGGCGATAGTCGGCGCGCAGCCCGATGTGCCGGACGATGTTGAAGGCGAGCACCAACGCAAGACCGATGTTGTTCCAGGTGAGCTTGCCGCGCACCGGGCTGTCAACAAGCCGGTTGGCGTAGGTCGCTTCCACCTGATGCGCGAAGCGCTTGAACAACCGCTCGGGCGCGTAGGCATGATCGATACAGCGGCGCCACATGGCGACGACCTCGTCGTAGGGCCGCAGGAAGCGCACGTTGCTTTCCAGCCCGGTGTCGTCGGCAATCAGCCGCCGGTCACGCTGGAGCCGGTCCCATAACGGCGTTTTCGGCAGCGCCTGCAGCAAATTGATCGTGAGGATCGGCACGTTGGACGCGTCGATGAAAGCCTTCAGCCGCGCCTCGGTATCGGGCGTGTCGGTATCGAGCCCGAGAATGATGCCGGATGTCACTTCCAGCCCATAGGAGTTGAGCGTGCTGATCCCCTCCAGGATCGGCAGCGTCGCATTCTGCTCCTTGCGCATCTGCTTGAGCGCATCGACTTCGGGAGTCTCGATGCCGACGAACACTGTCTGGAATTCCGCTTGGCGCATGAGCGACAGGACTTCCGGCTGCTTGGCGAGATTGAGCGTAGCCTCGCAGCCAAACCGCAGCGGATGGCCGCGCTTCTTCTGCCACGCGATCAGATGCGGCAGCATCTCGCGCGTCGCCTTGCGATTACCGATGAAATTGTCGTCGACGAAATAGATGAAGGTCGGATGGCTGCCTTGCGCCAGCATGGCATCGAGTTCGGCGCAGAGCTGCTCCGGGGTTTTCAGCCGCGGCTGGCGGCCGTAGAGCGCCGGGATGTCGCAGAATTCGCAGCGATACGGACAACCCGAGGAAAATTGCAGCGAGCCGAGCAGATAGCGATCGAGCCTGATCAGGTTGTAAGCGGGCACAGGAAAATCGGGGAGCGGCAACCGCTCGGCGGTTTCGAAGCGGATCTGCGCCGCGGGCGGCGTGCAATCCTCATCGAGCCTTGCGATCAGCTTGTCGGTGCCGTCGCCGATCTCGCCGACATGGATATAGTCGAGCTCAGGATACATTTCCGGCGCGCCGGAGACCGACGGGCCGCCGAGCGCGACCACTTTGCCGGCGGCCTTGGCGCGGCGGGCGATGTCATGAATCTGCGGCGCCTGGATGTGCATGCCGCTGACGAACACGGCGTCGGCCCAGGCGAGGTCCTCGGCGCTTGCCGGCGCGATATTCTCGTCGATGAAACGAACCGGCCATGGCTCGGGCATATAGGCGGCAATCAGCAAAAGCCCCTGCGGCGGCATGAACGCGCGCACCCGTCCGAACAAGTGATAAGCATGCGAAAACGTACCGAAGGACGGCGCATAGGCGGGAAATACGCAAAGGATGCGGCGCGTATTGCGAGTGGCCAGCGGGTAACGCAACGGTACCCCTCCTAACTGCCGGCCGCGCTTGTCCTTTTCTAAGGAACCTGGCGACGGCGCCGGCTAACCCTAGCACGGCTCCCGCATTGCGAAGTGCCCGCGGCTGACTATATTCCGGCCAGCACGCGGGCCCCTTGGGGGGCCCGTAACGGTTTTAACGCTCCAGACAATCTAACACCGCCCCGATGAAGCTTCGCAACATTGCCATTATTGCACATGTCGACCACGGCAAGACCACCTTGGTCGACCGCCTGCTGCAGCAGTCCGGCGCCTTCCGCGAGAATCAGCGGGTCGCCGAACGCGCACTCGATTCCAATGATCTGGAACGTGAACGGGGCATCACCATCCTGGCGAAGGCCACGTCGATTTTGTGGCAGGATGTGCGTATCAATATCGTCGACACCCCCGGCCACGCCGATTTCGGCGGCGAGGTCGAGCGCATCCTCAATATGGTCGATGGTGCCCTGGTGCTGGTGGATGCGGCCGAGGGCCCGTTGCCGCAGACCAAGTTCGTGGTCACCAAGGCGCTCAAGGTCGGCCTCAAGCCCATTGTCGTCATCAACAAGGTCGACCGGCCGGACGCCCGGCCGAACGAAGTGGCCAACGAAGTCTTCGACCTGTTCGCCGCGCTCGACGCCACCGAAGAGCAGCTCGACTTTCCGCTGCTCTATGGCTCGGCGAAGCAGGGCTGGATGGCTGCCGAGCCGACCGGCCCGGCCGATCAGGGCATGGCGCCGTTGTTCGATCTGATCGTCCGGCATGTCGCACCGCCGGTGGTCGAGTACGGTCCGTTCCGCATGCTCGGCACGATCCTGGAAGCGAATCCTTATCTCGGCCGCATCGTTACCGGCCGCATCACCTCGGGCTCGATCAAGCCGAACCAGCCGGTCAAGGTGCTCGACAGCAATGGGGTGATTGTCGAGGACGGGCGCGTCACCAAGGTGCTCGCCTTTCGCGGGTTGGAACGTACGCCGATCGAGGAAGGTCTGGCCGGCGACATCGTCTCGCTCGCGGGCCTGCCGGAGGCGACCGTGTCGCACACGCTTTGCGCACCGGAAGTGACGGAGCCTTTGCCAGCGCAGCCGATCGATCCGCCGACGCTTGCCATGACCTTCCGCATCAATGATTCGCCGCTCGCGGGCACCGAGGGTGACAAAGTGCAAAGCCGCATCATCCGCGAGCGCTTGCTGCGCGAAGCGGAGGGTAACGTGGCACTGCGCATTTCCGAATCGATGGAAAAAGATTCGATGGAAGTCGCCGGCCGCGGCGAATTGCAGCTCGGCATTCTCATCGAGACCATGCGCCGCGAGGGCTTCGAGCTTTCGGTGTCGCGGCCGAAGGTTTTGTTTCAGCAAGGGCAGTCCGGCGAAATGCTGGAACCGATCGAGGAAGTGGTCATCGACGTCGACGAGCAGCATGCCGGCGTGGTCGTTCAGAAGCTCGCCGAGCGCAAGGGCGAGATGATCGAGATGCGGCCCTCCGGCGGCGGCCGCGTGCGGCTGATCTTTTATGCGCCGACGCGCGGACTGATCGGCTATCACGGCGAGCTTCTCACCGACACGCGCGGCACTGCGGTGATGAATCGCCTCTTTCACGCCTATGGCCCGCACCGCGGCGAGATCACCGGGCGGCGCAACGGTGTCTTGATCTCGACCGATCAGGGCGAGTCGGTTGCCTACGCCATGTGGAACCTGGAAGACCGCGGCCCGATGATGATCGAGCCGGGCTGGAAGGTCTATCGCGGCATGATCGTCGGCGAACACACCCGCGACAACGACCTTGAAGTGAACGTGCTCAAGGGCAAGAAGCTGACCAACATCCGCACCCACTCGAAGGACGAGGCTATCCGGTTGACGCCGCCGATCCGCATGACCTTGGAGAAAGCGCTCGCCTATATCCAGGATGACGAGCTGGTCGAGGTGACGCCGAAATCGATACGCCTGCGCAAAAGGCTGCTCGATCCCAACGAGCGCAAGAAGGACGAACGGCGCAAGGAAGCCGAGCGCGTCTGATCTCAGCCGCGCGGATTGACCGGGCGGATTTAACTTAAGCCGAGCGCACATCGGGGTGAAGTGTGTCGGGCCGGATGCTGATGGCCCAGACATCACCGGCGGCAGATCGCCGAGCGTGTCACGCGGCGAAAACCGGCGAAAACGCAAGCACTATCGCGTAACCGTGTCGCTCGTGCAACAGCCTCTCAGATTGTGCACGGAGTCGAATTTTTTCGTCTGCAATGATGGCGCGTCCCACGTCGTTTCGGGTAATAATCCTGATCGTTAACCCAGCGTAAATCGTGGGACTTGAAGGTCGGACAATCGCTTGCTTTGATGACGCCATGAGCACTGTCCTCATCGAGATTCGCCGCGCGAAGCCTTACGACGCCGAGGCCGTTGCGGATGCTCATGATGATGCTTGGCGTACGGCTTATCAGGGAATCATTCCCGGCGCCGAACTGGAGCGATTGATCAATCGCCGCGGCGCCGCTTGGTGGGACAGCGCGATTCGCAAAGGCAGCCGCATCGCGCTGCTGCAATTCGGCGAGAAGGTTGCGGGCTACGCCAATTACGGACGCAACCGCGCGCGCAGCCTGCATTATGACGGCGAGATCTACGAGCTTTATCTGCGGCCTGAATTCCAGGGGCTCGGCTTCGGCCGCCGCTTGTTCACGGCCGCGCGCCGCGACTTGGCGCAAAGCGGATTGAAGTCGTTGATCGTATGGGCGCTGTCGGAAAACGATACCGCCGTCGAGTTTTATCGCGCGCTTGGCGGCAAGACCGTCGCCCGTTCGTCGGAAAAGTTCGGCGCCCGCGTTCTCGACAAGATCGCCTTCGGCTGGAATAGCTGACGTCGCCCGACGGTCGATAGCGACTGCCGCGCACATTCGCGCACAAGCTTAGTCCGGCTTGCTTGTCACACGCCGTAGCGCCGCAACGGTTGCGTCAGCCTGTCCTTTGACCAGAACACGCTTGATGCGCGCGGTCGCGCCCGCTGCGATCGCCACATCGCGCGGCGGGATATCGAGCGCGCGCGCCAGCAGCCGGCACAGCGCATCGTTCGCCTCTCCCTCGAACGGCGCGGCGCGCACTCTGGCCTTGAGGACGGCGCGCCCGTCGGCCCGGCTCTCGATCCCTTCGATGGCGTCACGGCCGCCGCGCGGCGTCAGCCGAACGTCGACGAACACGCCGTCGGCCACCGCCGTCCACGGCTCCTGCGCCACAGCGGCTCAGTAGACGTTCGGCAAGATGTAAAGCGCGATGACGTAGCGGATGAAGATGATGATCAAAAACAGAACCACCGGCGAGATGTCGATGCCGCCGAGATTGGGCAGAAAGTTCCGGATCGGCCGCAACACCGGCTCGGTGATGCGATAGAGAAATTCGCCGATCATGCCGATCGCCTGGTTGCGCGTATTCACCACGTGAAAGGCGACCAGCCACGAAAAGATCGCGGCCGCGATGACGATCCAGATGTAAAGCTCGAGGGCGAGATCGATAACGAGAAACAATGCGCGCATGGATGCCCTTCGCCAGTGAGAGGGGGAACCTACCGATTTGATGCCCGGCGAACAAGCGAAAGCGCTGCGGCTAAAGACCGGCTGGCGACTCACAGCTTCGGCTTTGTTAACGGGGCCGGTCTGCCCCCGCCGGCCATTGACACGCTTCGCCCACCGCCCTAAATGGCCCGAACTCGCCAAAAGCCGGCACTCTACCAAGGCCTGTTCGTGCCAGCAGCGGGGCCGTAGCTCAGTTGGGAGAGCGCCGCAATCGCACTGCGGAGGTCAGGGGTTCGAATCCCCTCGGCTCCACCAAAACCGCAAGAAATCACGCAGCGGAGAGCGGCCGGGGCCTGGAGCGGGATGAGTTGGATCGGCATCCCGGTCTAACTTTTTGTTTGAGCATGATCTTTCCGGAAAACCGGATTCCACTTTTCCGGATCATGCTTTAATGCGTCAAACTCCGAAAAAAAGCGCGGATATCGGTCGCCAGCGCATCCGGATACTCGAGCGCCGGAAAATGGCCGCCGGCCGGCATGCGCGTCCAACGCCGAATGTTGCCGTAGAAGGGCTCCGCCAGTGATCGCGGCGGCCTGAGAATCTCCCTGGGATGCTCGGCGTAAGCCGTCGGCACCATGACCAACTCGCCATCCGGCACGATCCACGGTTCGTGCAGGCGTGCGTAGTAGGGCCAGAACGTCGAGCCGATGGCGCCGGTCAGCCAGTAGATCATGATATTGGTCAGCAGCACGTCGCGACCAAAGTGGCGATCGAGGTCGCCGTCACAATCGCTCCAGCGGTGAAACTTCTCGATGATCCATGCCGCGAGGCCGGCAGGCGAGTCGGTGAGCGCGTAGGCGAGCGTCTGCGGCTTAGTGCCCATTATCTGTGAGTAGCCGGTCTCCTCGCGCAGCCAATGGTCGAGCTGCCGTTGAAAGCGTTCCTCGTCGGGCGTGCGCGGCGGTGTCGTTGCCGGCCGGCGCGGTATGGCCAGCAACGTGATGTGGATGCCGGAAACGTGCGCGGCATGCGCGTAGCCGAGGCGTGTCGCAATGAAGGCCCCCCAATCATGACCGTGAGCCGCGAAGGATCGGTGCCCGAGGACGTCGACCATCAGCGTCTTCAAATTGTCAGCGATCTCGTTCAATCCGAAGCGCGCTTGGTTTTCCCTAAACGAGAAGCCGTGACCCGGCATCGACGGCGCGACGACGGTGAATGCGTCGTCTGGAGATCCGCCATACCGCGACGGGTGCGTCAGGCGGGGAATGAGCTTGTGATACTCGTAGAACGAGCCCGGCCAACCGTGGGTCAAGAGCAACGGGCGCGGGTTGGCGCCTTCGCCGTGCTCGCAGATGTAATGAAGCTCACACCCGCCGATCGATACCTTGAACTGCTTGAACAGGTTGATCTGCGCTTCCTGCACGCGCCAGTCGTACTGGTCCTTCCAGTAGGCGCAAAGCGACTTGAGATAGGCCAAGTCCGTTCCGAACTGCCAGGGTTCGCCCGAAATCTCGTCTGGCCAGCGCACGCGCGCGAGACGCGCCTTCAGATCATCCAGGCTGCTCTCGGGCACGGCGATCTTGAACGGGCGCGGAGCTACGCGGTCCCAGTTGGTGTCGGCTGGGCGCGGGCTTGGCATGGACATCTCCTTGAGCGTCGAGGCAGTTGCGGTTGCCATAGCGGTCGGCTACTTATTAGAGAAGCAAATTATCAATGTAGTCATCATCACGAACCGTCATGAGTGGTCCGGCCCTGGATCCCGAGCTTCTGAAAGCATTCCTTGCCGTCGCAGATCAGCTGTCGTTCACGCGCGCCGCGCGTTCGCTCAATCGCACGCAGTCGGCGGTCAGCTCGCAAATCAAGCGGCTGGAGACGCAGCTCGGAACGGAATTGTTCAAGCGCTCAACGACCAATGTGGCGTTGAGCGCCGCCGGCGAAGGATTGGTAGGGTACGCGCGCCGCATCCTCATGCTTGGGGACGAGGCAGTGCAGCGGCTCAAGCAGCATCGTATGGAAGGCCGCGTTCGGCTCGGCGTGATGGACGACTACGGCGCGCTCATCCTGCCGCCTATCCTCAAGAGCTTCTCGAACCTGTATCCCGGCATCGAGCTGCAGATGGAGACCGGGCTCACGTCGGGCATGGTCGGGCGGCTCGGCCGCGCCTACGACATTGTCATTGCCATGCACGAAGCTGGCGAGCAAACGGGCGAGTTCCTGCGGCGCGAGCAGGCTGTCTGGGCCGGCCCGGCCTCAATCAACCCAAAGGATCTCGATCCGCTTCCGGTCGCGCTTTATCCGACAGGATGTCTGTTCCGAAAGTGGGCCTTGGATGCCCTCGATCGTGCAGGGCGCGAGTGGCGGCTTGCTTTCGTCAGTCACAGCCTCGCCGCGGTGGAGGCGATCGCTAATCAGGGCTTGGCCATCACGGTCGTGAAATCGGGGACGCTGCCTCGATCGCTCGTGCCGTTCGGGCGTGAGCATGGCCTGCCGCCGCTGCCGCGCGCCGATATCCGGCTGCACTGCGCGCCTTCCCTGTCGGCTGCGAGCGGGCTCCTCGCTCGTCACATTCGCGAGAACCTCGGACAACCGAGCCAGCGGCGCCAATGACAACTCGGGCCGTGCGAGTCCGCTCATCCAGCGGCCGGCACGCGGCCACGATTGATAAGAGTTCGCTGAATCCCAGTGGCCGCTTCGGAGCGAGACCGGTCACGCCCATTGGTCGCTTCGGGTCCATTGCCGAGGGGCGGTTTTAACGCAGGCCCCACCAAAGCAATCCGTCCCGACCTGCAATTCGATTAAGGGTGCATTGCGCAGTCTGGGCATTCTGACGAAAACCGAAATGATTTCAAAGGAGTGGTTCTAGGCTTGTAGGCACTCGGCTCCGCCAGCCCTTCCGCTCGCCGGGCGAGCTTCGGGCCGGTCAACCCGGGCTGGGACGTGAGCGCAGCGCGCGGGCTGGTATGTTCCGCCCGCCTGCCGCATCATAGTCGCGACCCAATTCGGGTGCTGCATTGCGCGCCGGACGTGTAGTAGAGGGGACTAGAATTTCATGCGACTGATGACCGCCCGACTGGCCATTTTCGTACTTTGGCTGGGCAGTATGATCGTGCCGGCGGCCGCAACCGCGCCATGCGGCGGCGATTTCGGCACCTGGCTTGAGGGCCTGAAAGAGGAAGCGGCCGCGCAAGGCGTATCGCAGAGCACGATCCAGTCGGCGCTGAGCGGCGTCACCTACGACCCGAACATCATCGCGCGCGACCATGCGCAGGGCGTGTTCCGCCAGAGCTTCGAGCAATTTTCCGGCCGCATGGTGCCGCCGCGGCTCGCCAAGGCCCAAAAACTCCTCAAGCAACATGCGGCAATCTTCGCCCGCATAGAGCAGCAATTCGGCGTGCCCGGACCTGTGATCGTCGCCATCTGGGGGCTTGAGACCGACTTCGGCGCCAATTCCGGCAAGTTTCCCACCATCCGGGCGCTGGCGACGCTGGCTTATGACTGCCGCCGGCCCGACAAATTCCGCCCCGAGGTGATCGCGGCTTTGCAGATCGTCGATCGTGGCGACATGAATCCGGCCGACATGCACGGCGCCTGGGCCGGCGAGATCGGCCAGACGCAGTTCCTGCCGTCGTCCTATCTGAAATACGCCGTCGATTTTGACGGCAGCGGGCAACGTGATCTCATTCGCAACGTGCCGGACGTGCTCGCCTCCACCGCCAACTATCTCAAAGGTTACGGATGGCAGCGCGGCCAGCCCTGGGGCGAAGGCACGGCCAACTTCGACGTGCTGCTGCAATGGAACGCGTCGAAGGTCTATACCAAGACCGTCGCCTATTTCGCCGAGCAGCTCGCTGCCACGCAGTAGAAGGCCGTACGACGGCAACGGCGCCGTGACATGAAAACAATACCGATCGCAGCTCTGTTTGCCTTGTGCGTAATGTCGGCTGCGGCGGCGCAGGACGCCAAGCCGGCGGCGCCGGCCGATCTGCCCGAAGGCGCCGCGAAGGCAGTCGTCGCGGCGCAGTGCATGGGTTGTCACGACCTTTCGCGCATTCTCAATGCCAATCACTCCGCCGCGGAATGGCGCAACGTCGTCAACATGATGGTCGCCGCCGGCGCGCGATTGTCGCCGGCGGAAAAAGACGCCGTCGCGCGGTATCTGATCGAAAGCTTTCCCGAAAGGGCGAAGCCACGCCCAGTCGTGATCGCCGGGCCGGTGCAGGTTTCGTTCCGCGAGTGGGAGGTGCCAACACCCGGTGCGCGGCCGCACGACCCGCTGGCGACGCCGGACGGTGCACTCTGGTACACGGGCCAAATGGCCAATATTTTGGGCCGGCTCGATCCGTCGACAGGCGCGATCAAAGAATATCCGCTGAAGACACCAGCCTCCGGCCCGCATGGCCTGGTCGACGACCAGGCCGGCCACATCTGGTTTACGGCGAACTTCGCCGGCTATATCGGTGAGCTCGATCCAAGGAGCGGCGAGGTCAAGGAATATCAGCTGCCCGATGCGGCGCGCGACCCGCACACGCTGTTGTTCGACAATGACGGCGTGCTCTGGTTCACCGTGCAAAACGCCAACATGCTCGGCCGCCTCGATCCGAAGAGCGGCGCAATCAAGCTCGCCACCATGGCGACGCCGAGCGCACGTCCCTATGGGATGGCTTTGAGTGCCGACGGGCGGTCCGTCTTCTTCGACTTGTTCGGCAGCAACAAGATCGCCCGCGTCGATCGTGCGTCGATGGCGATCACCGAATACCCGCTGCCCGACGGCTCAAGCCGCCCGCGCCGCATCGCCGTGAGCGGCGACGGCTTTGTTTGGTACTCTGACTATGCGCGCGGACGCCTGGGCCGGCTCGACCCGCTGACCGGCAAGGTGACCGAATATCCCTCTCCGGGCGGCCCGCAATCGCAGCCCTATGCCATCGCGGCGCTCAACGGCGCTGTTTGGTATGTCGAGACCGGCGTGCAGCCGAACGTGTTGGTGCGCTTCGATCCGGCGACGGAGAAGTTTCAGACCTGGACCATTCACTCGGGCGGCGGCGTCGTGCGCAACATGATGCCGACACGCGACGGCAACTTGGCGTTGGCTTGCAGCGGCGTCAACGGCGTGGCGCTTGCCGAGATCAAGAGTTGGGGCGGGACATAGAGCCAAGAGTTGACGCTTTCGCTTGGCCGGCGAGTGTTTGTTGTTGCCCGTCACTCTGCGGTGGCCGCGAAGCGGCCCTCGAAGGGCGACGGCACTCAAGTCGGTGTTGCCGACTTGAGCACTGAGAGATCGTCGAAATCGGGCAAGCTGATTTCGATTGGCCGTGTGCATCCTTCGAGGCTCGCGGAGTTTACCATCGGGCCGGCCACTTCGGGCCGGACCCGTTGGCTCGCGCCTCAGGATGACGGATCACTGATCAGCGATACGTCACGCTGTTGCTGATCGCACCTCAAGCGGCTTCACGTTCGCCGATCCAGCGTTCGAGAAAGACGGCGAGCCATGCGCGCGCGCTATAGTCGTAGACTTCGCGATCGGCGAAATGCTGGGCGCGGGGCTTTGCGCCCGGCATTTCCAAACGCACATGTCCGCGCGTCGTCCAGCGGTGCATCATTGCGTGCGTTACGTCGGGGTGAAATTGCAGCGCAAAGCTTCGCCGATACCGGAAGGCCTGCACCTCGAACATGTCGCCTTCGGCCAGAAGCTCGGCGCAGCGCGGCAGCCCGAAGCCTTCACGGTGCCACTGATAGACCTGCTCGGGCCAGTCGCTGACCAGCGCGAGCCCCGCCGATGTCGGCCGGATCGGATAATAGCCGATCTCGGCTTGTCCCTCCGGGTGGGAAAACACCCGGGCCCCGAGAGCGCGCGCGAACATTTGCGCGCCGAGGCAGATGCCGAGAAACGGCTTATCCTCGTTCAGCGGCACAGTGGTCCAATCGATTTCGCGCTGAATGAATTCGTCTTCGTCGTTGGCGCTCATCGGGCCGCCGAAAATGACCGCGGCGGCGTGGTCGCGCATGGTCTGAGGCAGCGAGTCGCCGAAACGCGGGCGCCGCACGTCGAGCCGATAGCCGAGCCGGTGCAGCGAGTAACCGACCCTACCGGGCGTGGAATGTTCCTGGTGCAGAACGATCAGGATCGGCAGTTGCATGGTCGAGAATCGCGCACCCCGCAGAATTTTTTTATCGTCTTTGGCGGCAAAAGCAAAGGTTTATCCTGCTGCCCAGCCATGCGCGGTAGCTTGGTGACTGCGGCCGACGCGGCCGACCCCTGGCTCGTTACCCCTGGCTCGCTCCGTCGGTCGGCTTGTCAGCCCCCTTGTTGGTTTCCTTGGCGATCCGTTGCCGCAGCTCGATTCTCTCCCGCGGCGAGACGCCCAAAAGGTCGGCCGCGCGCCACAGCAGATTGTCTTCTAGCTCGTCGCGCTGGCCGTCGGCATAGACGATCTCCCACATCATCTCGATGATCTTGGCGCGGCCTTCTTCATCGAGCACCCGGCTGAGCAGCTTGGTGAAGTGATAAAGATCGACCGCCTCATGCTCGGCCGCGGTCGCGCGGTCGATCAATTCATCGGTCAGCTTGTCGTCGAGGTCGAAGCGGCGCTTGACGACCGCATGCAGCTTGTCGCGCTCGCGCGGCGACACGTCGCCGTCGATGCCGGCGGCGTGCACCAGCAAAGCCGCCGCCGCGAGGCGATAATCGTTGTCGGCAAATTGGCTCGGATGCTTGTCGCCTTCAACAAATTCGGCGACGAAGTTTCGAAAGGATTCAAACATGGGTCACTGTGCTCGGGGGTTTTAGTCGTTGATCGCAAAAGTCATATCGCGAGCGGGCGCGACCGTTGCAAGGCCGGGCATCGCCCGCGGTTTCTCAGTTGCTGACAGATGAAATTCACTCCGCCGCCGTCGCCTTGGCGGCTACCTGCTCGTTGACCATTTTCTGGATCGTCTGCAAATCCGGCTTGCCGGTGCCGAGGAGCGGCAACCTGTCGACGATGACGACTTCCGCCGGCATCATCAGTTCGGCGGCGTGCTTGCTGCGGGCATAGGCCTGAAAATCGGCGCGCGTGGCGGTGTGCTTGTCGGTGACCAGAATAAGCCGCTCGCCTTTGCGCGCATCCGGCACCGCCACGACTGCCGAATTGTAGCTCGGCCACAGTTCGGCGGCGAGCATCTCGACAGCGGCCAGCGAAATCATCTCGCCGCCCACTTTGGCAAAGCGCTTGGCGCGGCCCTTGATGGCGATATAGCCCTGCTCGTCGATCGAGACGATGTCGCCGGTGTCGTACCAGCCTTCGTGCGGCGGCTCGAGCACGCCGGGTTTTTCCGCGCGCAAATAGCCGAGCATCACGTTGGGGCCTTTGACGAACAGCCGACCGGCACCCTCGTCCACGCCCTCGACTTTCTCGGTCCGCGCCTGCATGCCGGGCAGCAGCCGGCCGACGGTGCCGAATTTGTTGAACATCGGCGTATTGAGCGCCAGCACCGGAGAGGTTTCGGTCACGCCGTAACCTTCCAGAATGCGCATGCCGAACTTTTCCAGATAAGTGCGACGCGTGGTTTCCTTGATCGGCTCGGCGCCGGCGATGATGTAGCGCAGTGAGCGGAAGTCGTACGGATTGGCCATGCGCGCATAGCCGGCGAGGAAAGTGTCGGTACCGAACATGTAGGTGGCGCAAATGCCATAAACCAATTCCGGCACCGTGCGGTAGTGCAGCGGCGACGGATAGAAGAAAGTCGGCACGCCGGAGATCAGCGGCAGCACGATGCCGCCCATGAAGCCGAAGGAATGAAAAGCCGGCAGTGCCATGAACAGGCGGTCGTCGCGTCCGAAATCGATGCGCGCTTCCGCTTGCGCAACATTCGACAGGACGTTGCGGTGTGAGAGCACGACGCCCTTCGGTGCGCCTTCGGTCCCGGAGGTGAACAAGATGACCGCCCAATCGTCGGGCTTGCGCGCAACAAGCGGCCGCTTCGCCCGCAAAGCGCCGAACAGCTTGTCGGAGAAGGTCACCGTCTTGCGAATGTCTTCCAGGTAGACGAGGCGGACACGGCCCTCGAGGCCGGCGATCAGTTTTTCCAGCCGGCCCTTTTCCACGAAGGCATGCGCGGTGACGATGGTATCGACCTGCGCGGCGCGACAGGCGCCGAGCACATTGGCGGCGCCGGCGCTGAAATTGATCATTGCCGGCACGCGGCCAGCCGACTGCAACGCCAGCACCGAGACGGCGGCACCGTTCGAGGTCGGCAGCATGACGCCGACCGGTTTCCCCTCCGGTGCCAGCGCCGCGAGCTTCGCGCCCAAAATGCGGATCGCCTGCCGCAGCCGCTTGTAGGTGAGCTGTCCGCTGGTCGGATCCTCACAGATCTGCCAGCTGCCGCCGTGCTCGTGCGCCGCCTCCAGCACCGCTTCGACGATGGTGCGGTTGGTATGGGCGGTCCGGAACATCATGTTCGACATGATGTCGTACATCGCCGCACCGGCCGCCAAGCGCCGCTTGCGGCCCTTGAGCGCCGGATCGACATTCATCTTCACCGGCTCGAGGATCGTCACTTTGATCTTCGGGAACCACCGGCGCCGCACCTGCGTGTCTTTCAAGCGCGAGAACATCGTCCGTTCCGGCCCTTCGATGCGGACCGGCACCACCATCGCGTCCGACTTGTCGGCGATCATCGCCGCGCCGTCGTAGATTTTCATCAGGCTGCCGGTGATGGTGATGCGGCCTTCGGGAAAAATCACCAGCATGTTGCCTTCGCGCACCGCGTTGATGATCGTGCGCAGGGCCATCGGCTTGAGCGGATCGAGTGCCATCGTGCGCACGAACGGCAGGAACGGCTGAATCCACCAGCGCTGCGCAATGCCGGTATCGACGGCGAACACCGGACGCTTGGGCAAGATCGCCATCGCGACCGGAGCGTCGAGGAAGCTCACGTGGTTCATCGCGATAATGGCGTTGTCGCCGGCCTTGGCGACGTTCTCCAGCCCCTCGACTTCGAGCCGGTAGAAGGCGCGGAAGACGATGGAGAGCAGGTCGTTCAGCCAGCTCGTCGGCATGGTGCGGGCGATGAACACGGCGACGACGAGATTGGCGATGCCGATGAGCACGAACAGCACGGGGACGCTGATGCCGAGCGTTTGCAGCAGGCCGAAGAAAACGGCGCCGACCACCATGAAGGCGGCGTTGAGAACGTTGACGGCGGCAACCACGCGGGCGCGATGATCGGAACCGGCCCACGCCTGCACGGCGGCGAACGTCGGCACGATGAACAAGCCGCCGGCGATCGCCAACCCGGCGAGATCGATGGCGATATGGATCGAGCGCGGCGAGGAGAAATAATGCGCAAAGTCGATCGGGCTCGCCGGATGCACCAGTCCCGATGAAGTCAGGCCGAGATCGATCGCGAACAGGCCGATCAACACGCCACCGATCAGCGTCGGCAGCAGCACGATACGCCCGTGCGCAAGCCAGGCGGCCAAGCCTGATCCGATCGCAACCGACACCGAGAAAATGGTGAGAAAGAGCGTGACCACGCCGGCGGTGCCGCCGATGGTATGTTCCGCCAAGGTCGGCAGCATCGACAAGACGACGGCGCCGACGAGCCAGAACCAGCTCGCCACCAGAGCGCCCCACCAGAGCCGCTGATCGGCGCGCACGTACTTGATCAGGCTGATGGTCGAGGCGGCAATGTTCGGATTGATCTTCAGATTCGGCGCGCCTTCGCCGGTGCGCGGAATGAACAGGCTCGCGATCCAGGTAGCGGTTGCCGAGACCAGCATCAGCCACGCGAAATGGAGAGGATCGCCGCCATCGCCGGCCGCAAGCCCGGCGACGATAGTGCCGATCAGAATGGCGATGAACGTTCCGCCTTCGACCAGCGCGTTGCCCTTGGTCAATTCTTCGCGCTTCAAATGATCCGGCAGGATGCCGTATTTGATCGGGCCGAACAGTGCTGCAATCACGCCGTAGAGAAAGACGGCGAGAAACAGCACGGCGATCGAATGAAACGCGAAGCCGACCACCGCCAGCACGGCGACGGAGATCTCGAACAGCTTCAATCGGCGCGCCACAATGGCTTTGTCGAAACGGTCGGCGATCTCGCCGCCAACGCCGGACAGAAAGAAGAACGGGAATGTCAGCGCCGCGGCCGCGAGCTGGATCAAGGCGCCGGACTCGGCCTCGCCGAGCTGGAACAGCAGCACAAAGACCAGCGCCTGCTTGAGGAAGTTGTCGCCGAACGCCGAGAAAGCCTGGCACCAGAACAAAGGCGCAAAACGTCGCGTCGTCATCAAGGACGTAGACATGGCACTCCCGCCGTTCGATTCCCGTTTTCGCGGCCGGATTTTAGACGGCCGGCGAAGAATTGGCGATGCGGTTTCGGGAGGCAACGGGAGCCGCGAGGCACCGATTGGACGGCGGATTTCGCTTTCGCGATCAGCGAGATAATGGCTCTGTGGCCGGAACCCGCCGCGGCTATGGCTTTTTCGGCCTGCCCGCTGACCGCCCGGACGGCCGCGCCGCCAAGAGCCGGCGAATACGGTCGTGCACCAATTGCGGCTCGTATGGCTTCGGCACCGGGCCGTCCTCGCACAGATTGGCCGCGGCGTTGACCGCGCGCGGCGCGGTGCCGGTCAGGATCACATCCAGGCCCCGCCGGTTCGCGCGCGTCCACTGGGCGAGGCCGAAACCGTCCATCGCGCCCGGCATCTCGATATCGGTGAACAGCACGTCGATGTCGAGGTCGGGCTGTTTGAGCACCAGCACCGCCTCGTCGGCGTCCGCCGCCTCGATCACTCTGTAGCCGCAGTCGCGCAAATAGGCGGCGATGCTCAAACGCAGCAGGACCTCATCCTCGACCACCAGCACGGTTTCGCCGGCCTTGGCCGCTCGCCCGCTCCTACTGCTCATAGTCAGACTCGCCCAATAATCTTCGGACCTGCTCGGCCAGTTCGCGCAGGTCGTAAGGCTTGGCGAGGAAAGCGTCGGCAAAGTCGCCGATCGATTCGGGCTGCCCGCTGGAACCGATGATGCTCTTGATCCCCGGGAAACGCGCATGGGCAAATTTCGCCAGCGCCACGCCGTCCATTTCGCCCGGCATGCGGATATCGGTGAACAGCAAATGCACCGGCAGCGAACTTTGCAGAACGGTCAGCGCTTCGTCCGCATTGGACGCTTCCAGCACCTGAAGGCCCTGACTGCGCAACTCGTCCGCCAGCATCAGGCGAGTCAGCACCTCGTCCTCGACCAAGAGAACCGTCAGCTCTCGGGGCGAGGTTCCGCCCTCCACAGCCAACATGCTCCCCTCGGTCCTCACGTTGCAGTATCCCGCATGAGCGGTACCCACAAAAAACGCTGACACGGCGCGAGAAAAACCGTCGCCCGCGGGGTAACGCAGCCACGGAGCGCGAGGTTCCCCCAGCCTTTTGAAATAACTCGAAAAAAGCCAATTGGCTTTAGAGCATGATCCGGAAAAGTGGAAGCCGGTTTTCCGAAGAGATCACGCTCCGCTCTAATGGCTCGAACGGCCGAAACGGCGCGGGCTGGTGTCGGTGACGCCGAGATGGGTCTCTAGCGCCGCACGGTCGTTCAAGAGTGTCGCGCTGTCGGCTGAGTGAACCACGGCGCCGCGCTCGACAATGATCGCATGGTCGGTGACGCCCAGGATCTTTTTGGCATTCTGCTCGACCAAGATGGCCGACATGCCTTCGTCGCGGATGATGCGCCGCAACGCTTTCAGCAACTCCTCGACAATGATCGGCGCCAGTCCTTCGAGCGGCTCGTCGAGCAGAAGCACCCGCGGATTGAGCACCAGCGCGCGGCCGACGGCCAACATCTGCTGCTCGCCGCCGGACAATTGATTGCCAAGATTTTGGCGGCGCTCGTTGAGCCGCGGGAACATGGCGTAGACCTTGTCGGTGGTCCAGCGGCCCGGGCGCGCGACGGCGGTAAGGTTCTCGTGCACCGTGAGCGACTTGAAGATATTGCGCTCCTGCGGCACCCAGCCGACGCCGGCATGCGCGCGCTGATCCGGTCGGAGCTTGGTGATGTCGCGCCCTTCAAGCGCGATGGTCCCGGAGAAGTAGCGTGTGACGCCGACGATGGTGTTGATCAGCGTGGTCTTGCCCATGCCGTTGCGGCCGAGCAGCGCCAAAGCCTCTCCCTCGGCGAGCGACAGCGAGATGCGCGAGAGCACCACCGCCTCGCCATAACCGGCCGACAATTGCTCGATCTTGAGGAGATCAGGCATCGAGCTCCTCGCCGAGATAGACGGCTTTGACGCGCGGATCGCGCGCGACTTCCTCCGGCGCGCCGTCGAGCAGCAGCCCGCCATTGACCAGAACCGAAATGCGATCGGCAAAGGAAAACACCAAGTCCATGTCGTGCTCGATCAGCAGCACGGTCACGTCCGCCGGCAATTCGCCGATGGTGGCAAGAAGCTCCTGGCGTTCGGCATCCGGCACGCCGGCCGCCGGCTCATCGAGCAACAGCACTTGCGGCCGGCAGGCGAAGGCGAGCGCGATCTCGAGCAGGCGCTGCTTGCCGTAAGGCAGGATCGCCGTGCGCTCGTGCATGATGTCGGTCAGGCGAAACCGTTCGATGATCTCCACGATCTCATCGGTCACCGCCGATCTGCTGCCGACCAGCCGCCACCAATCGCTACCGTGCCCGAGCCGTTCGGAGACCGCAAGACCGACAGTCTCCAGCGGCGTCAGATCGAGAAACAGCTGATTGATCTGGAAGGTGCGCGCCATGCCGAGCCGCACGCGCTGATGCGGGCGCAGCGCCGTAATGTCGTTGCCGGCAAGAATGATCCGGCCGGCGGTCGGCCGCAGCACGCCGGTGAGCAGGTTGATCACCGTCGTCTTGCCGGCGCCGTTCGGCCCGATCAGAGCATGCCGCGCGCCCTTCTCGATCGACAACGACACGTCGTGCGCGGCGACGATGCCGCCGAAGCGTTTTTCCAGGCCGATCGTTTCGAGGATCGGCATGGTTCAATGTCCCTTCGGCGCGGCGCTGTCAGCCGGCGCCGCACGCGCCACGAGCTGCTTGCAAAAGCGATAGATCGACGCGCGCGCGGCGGCCGTCCAGCTTTCGACGCGCTCACGCCCGATCAGCACGATCACGACCAGCACGAAGCCGATCCAGAATTGCCAGTATTGCGGCGTCAGGCTCGCGAGCCAGTCCTGCAGGAATTTGTAGATCACCGCTCCGATCAGGCCGCCATAGAGGTAGCCGGTGCCGCCGATGATCAGAACGAGAAGCAGATCGGCCGAGCGCTCGAGAGAAAGCACGTCGAGCGAGCAGAAGGCGGTCACCTGGGTAAGCAGCGCGCCGGCGATGCCGGCGAAACCGGCCGAGACCGTGTAGATCGCAATCAGCCGGCGGTTGACCGGAATGCCGATGGCGGAGGCGCGCAGCGGATTGCCCTTGAGCGAGCGCAGCGACAGGCCGAACGGCGAATAGATCATGCGTCGCGCGATCAGAAAGCAGATGAACAAAACCACCAGGCAATAGATGTAGCCGTTGTGGCCGAACATATCGAAACGGAACCGGCCGAAGATCGGCGCGATGCTGATGCCCTGCAACCCATCGGCGCCGCCGGTGATGTTGGAAAAGCGGTTGGCGAGTTCGCCGAGCATCAGCGCGATGCCGAGCGTCACCATCAGCCGGGTCAAGTCGGAGCCGCGCAGCACCAGGAAGCTCGTGACGAAGCCGAGCGCCGCCGCTACCACGCCCGCCACGAGCAACGCGACAACCGGCTCGTTGATGATTTCGTATTTGGCGAGCAGGCCCGCGGTATAGCCGGCGAGGCCGAAGAACGCCGCCTGACCGAGCGAGATGATGCCGGCATAGCCAAGGATCAGATCGAGCGACAGCGCAAACAGCCCGAGAATGGCGGTCTCGGTGAGGATGAGATGCTTGCCGGGGAACAGCCAGATGGTCGCGAAAGCAAACACCCAGAACGCGATCTCGAACGGCGACCAGCGCGCGCGCCGCGCCAAATAGGACGAAACCTCCTTGCCGGCTTCGGTCATGGCGTCACCGGGCGGCGCTGCGGGCGAACAAGCCCTGCGGCCGCCAGATCAAGACCACGATCATGATCGTATAGATCACGAACGCGCCGAGCTTGGGCACATAATATTTGCCGGCGACGTCGGCGATGCCGAGCAGAATCGAGGCGAGGAACGGCCCGGTGATGCTGGACGTGCCGCCGACCGTCACCACGATCAGAAAGTAGATCATGTATTTGAGCGGGAAGGTCGGATCGAGGCCGAGAATTTCCGCGCCCAGCGCGCCGCCGAGGCCGGCGAGCCCGGAGCCGAAGGCGAAGGTTATGGCAAAGACCGCGCCGACATTGATCCCAAGCCCGCGCGCCACGCGCCGGTCGTCGACCGCGGCGCGCAACCGGCTGCCGAAGCGGGTTTTCGTGATCGCCAATTGCAAGCCGATCGTCAGCAGACCGCAGATCAAAATGATCAGCAGCCGGTATTTGCTCATGCCGATGCCGAACACGTTGAACTGGCCTTGCAGCGCCTGCGGTATGATGACGAATTGCTGCGAGGAGCCCATCACGTAGTCGACGGCCGCCACCGACATGAAGACAAGCCCGATCGTGAACAACACCTGATCGAGGTGGCTGCGGGCGTAAACATGCACATAGAGCGTGCGCTCGAAGACGGCGCCAATCGCCGCCGTCACCACGAATGCGAGCGGCAGGCCGAGCGCAAACGGCACGCCCAGGCGATTGACCAGGATCACCGTGCAATAGCCGCCGGCCATGGCGAAAGCGCCATGGGCAAGATTGATGAAATTCATCAGGCCGAGCGTGATGGATAGGCCGCATGCCAGCACGAACAGCAGCATGCCGTAGGCAATTCCATCGAACAGGATCGTCAGCATCGGCGCTTGGTCATTCGCTGGTCATTCCGGAAGCCGCGCAAGCGGCTGTCCGGAATCCATAACCACAGTCCTTGCCATTTTTCCACGGTCTGTGGTTATGGATTCCGGGCTCGCGGGGGTTCGCCCGCGCCCCGGAATGACAGTGAGATTATTTCTGTTCGGCCGCCTTCACCGGATCCTTGACCGCCGGGAAGTTTGCGAATTCCACGTTGTAGAGCTCGCCGTTCTTCTTTTCGACCTTGCGGATGTAGATATTCTGGACGATGTCGCGGGTCTGCGGATCGATCGAGACCGGCCCGCGCGGCGATTCCCACGCCATGCCCTTGATGGCGGCAATGAGCGAGTCGCCGTCGGTCTTGCCGCCGGTCTTTTTCAGCGCCTCGTAGATCAGGTGCATGCCGTCATAAGCGCCGACCGCCATGAAATTCGGCCGCATGCCGTCATTGGCTTTCTTGAAGGCGGCGACGAACTCCTTGTTGAGCGCCGAGTCGTGATCGGCCGAGTACAGATGTGCGGTGACGGTGCCGATCACCGCATCGCCCATGCCGGGGAGCAGATCATCGTCCATCACGTCGCCGGGGCCGATGATCTTGATGCCGGCCTTGTCGAGGCCGCGCTCGACGAATTGCTTCACGAAAGTTCCGCCCTGCCCGGACGGAACGAACACAAAGATCGCATCCGGCTTTTGGTCGGCCGCGCGCTGCAGGAAGGGCGCGAAATCCGGATTGGCCAGCGGGAAGCGGATCGATTCCAGAACCTCGCCGCCCTTTTTCTTGAATTCGGCGATGAAGGATTTTTCCGCATCCACGCCCGGCGCATAGTCGGAGATCATGGTCACGACCTTCTTGATGCCGTTATCGGCCGCCCAGTCGGCCATCGGCACGGTCGATTGCGCGAGCGTAAAGCTCGTGCGGGCGATATAGGGCGATTTCTCCGTGATGATCGACGTTCCGGCCGCGGTGACGATTTCCGGCGTTTTCGACTCGGCCGAGAGCGGTGCGACCGAGAGTGCCGCCGGCGTCACGCCAAAGCCGGCCACGAACGCGACCTTCTCGTTGACGATCAGTTCCTGCGCGATGCGCTTGGTGTTGTCGGGAACCGCGCCGTCATCCTTGATGATGAGTTCGATCTTCTTGCCGGCGACAGTGTCGCCATGCTGCGCCATGTAGAGCTTGATGGCCGCCGCTTCCTGCTTGCCGGTGGACTGCTGCTGGCCCGTCATCGGCAGAATGAAGCCGATCTTGACCGTGTCCTCCGCGAACGCGGCATCTGCCGCCGCGAAGCCGAGCGCAACGGCCGCTGCAACAACAAAAGAACTACGCACCATGGGTCTTCCTCCCGAAAGGAGCGATTTGAGAGCCACTAGAACATGATCCCGAAAAGTGGCAACCGGTTTTCGGCAAAGATCATGCTCAAATAAAACGCCAGAGAGGGATGACGATTCGAAGAAACGTCATCCCGCTCTGAGGCCTTTCGTTTGTGCGGTTGGCATTGCCATCCCAGGCGGTGCTTGTCCAGATCACAGGTTGTCCCAGCGGTTCGCACGCCCGCTTTTCTCCCGGCCGACCGAGAAGATCGCCGTTTCTTGGCTCGCACGGGCCGTGTCTGGACTTTAAGGATCGCACAAAAAGCGGAGGCCCCGGCTTGCGCCAGGGCCTCGCGTATTTGTTAAGGAATGTTTCTCAGCGCTCCGGCATCAGACTAAAGTCGCATCGCGGCGCGCCTTTCGCGCCCGTGTCGCCGTGGGAAACCGCCCGCCCCGAAACTAAAATCCGAAGGCGGGCGTCTCTCCCCTCACGGCCTTACTGTACGACCTCGCCATGCAGCGCCAAGTCGAGGCCTTCGCGTTCGACCTCTTCGCTGACGCGCAGCCCGATAACCAGGTCGACGATTTTGAGGATGATCAGGGTGACGATCACATCGTAGACGAACACGACCGCGACACCGATGATCTGATTGACCACTTGGCCGGCATTGCCTTCGATCAGGCCCGCGGTGCCGCCATAGGCGGCGACCGCAAACACGCCGGTGAGGATGGCGCCGGTGGCGCCGCCGACGGCATGCACGCCGAAGGCATCGAGCGCGTCGTCATAGCCGAAGAAGTGCTTCAGCCCGGTAACGCCCCAGTAGCAGACGATGCCGGCGGCAATGCCGATCGCCAACGCCCCCACCGGGCCGACGAAACCGGAAGCCGGCGTAATGGCGACAAGACCCGCCACGGCGCCCGAGCAGATGCCGATCACCGTCGGCTTGCCGCGCATGATCCACTCGACGATCATCCAGGTGAAGCCGGCGGTCGCGGTGGCGAGGTGAGTGACCAGCATGGCCATGCCGGCCTGCATGCCGGCCGATACGGCGGAGCCGGCATTGAATCCGAACCAGCCGACCCACAGGAGCGAAGCACCGATCAGGGTGTAGACCATGTTGTGGGGCGGCGCCGTGTCCTTGCGCTTGCCGAGCATGAGCGCGGCCATCAGGCCGGCGGTGCCGGAATTCACGTGCACCACGGTGCCGCCGGCGAAGTCGAGCACCTTGACCCAGGCCGCGTCGTTGGCGGCGTTGAAGATGCCGTCCGGCCCCCAGACCCAATGCGCGATCGGCGAATAGACAAAGATCGCCCACAGCCCGATGAACCACAGCATGGCGGAAAATTTCATGCGCTCGGCGAACGAGCCGGCGATCAGCGCCGCCGTGATGATCGCGAAGGTCAGTTGGAACATCGAGTAGACGGTCTCGGGGATGGTCGGAGCCAACGGATTGGGATTGCCGATACCCTTCGAGATGTCGCTGACGATGCCTTGCAGGAAGGCACGGTCGAGCCCGCCGATGAACGGCGTCCCCGACCGGAAGGCAATGCTGTAAGTGAAAACGAGCCACAGAATGCTGACGACGCAGGTGATGGCAAAGCTCGTCATCACCGTGTCGCCGACATTCTTTTTGCGCACCATGCCGCCGTAGAACAGCGCAAGCCCCGGGATGGTCATCATCAGCACGATGGCCACCGACGTCAGCATCCAGGCGGTATCGCCGGAATTGGGCGAGCAATTCGTCAGGGTCTTGGCGTCGCAGGCAGGCGGCGCAGCCGCAGCAGCAGCCGGCGCTTCGGCGGCAGTCTCGGCGAAAGATGCATGGAAGGTCGGCAGGCTCAGCAAGATCGCCAGAACCAGCGCTCCTGCGAGAGCCAATAGCCCCGCGCGCGAAAATCTTTTGAAGATCATGGTTTCACTCCTGTCCGTCTGGATCTCGGTGCGGGGTTATTAGAGGGCGGCGGCGTCGGTTTCGCCGGTCCGGATGCGGACCGCGTGATCGATGCCGAAGACAAAAATCTTGCCGTCGCCAATTTGGCCGGTTTTCGCCGCCGTAGAAATCGTTTCGACGACTTTGTCCACCTGATTAGCGGCACAGGCGATTTCGAGCTTGATCTTCGGCAGGAAGCTCACCGCGTATTCGGCCCCGCGATAGATTTCCGTGTGACCCTTCTGACGCCCATAGCCCTTGACCTCGGTGACCGTCAGCCCCTGCACCCCGATCTTGGTAAGCGCGTCGCGGACCTCGTCGAGCTTGAACGGCTTGATGATGGCCATGACGATTTTCATTGGTTCAATCTCCCCCATCCCCCTTTCGCGCGTACGTCGACCGGGCGGACTAAGCTTGCGATGGCCGCGGTGGAACTAAGTCCCGGACGCGGCTTGGCAGTGCGAATGGTGAATCAAGGGCCGTGCCAGTTCGCCCGGCGACCGCTAAACCGCTGGCAATGCATGGCTGCGGGACGGCCGCTGGCCCTTTCGGCCGCGAACTGCGCGCCGGCGTCGGCGGCTTCGCCCAAACATCAGACAGACTGCTTAATAACTAGGCTTTTGGCTATTTATCTCGGCCGCCGAGCGGTTTGGCGGACGGCACGGAACCGGGCGCCCTGGGCAGGCCAGCCTAGAGGGCGTCGGCGTCCGTCTCACCGGTGCGAATGCGAACCGCCTGCTCGATCGGCGCCACAAAGATCTTGCCATCGCCGATCTGCCCGGTCTTGGCGGCGGCGCCGATGGCCTCGACCGCCTTCTGGGCGAGATCGGACGCGACCGCGATCTCGAGCCGGACCTTGGGCAGAAAGTTCACCGCATATTCGGCGCCGCGATAGATTTCCATATGACCCTTTTGGCGACCGTAGCCTTTGACTTCGGTCACGGTCATGCCGTGCACCCCGATCGCGGTCAGCGCGTCACGCACCTCCTCGAGCTTGAACGGCTTGATGATGGCGATGACGAGCTTCATGGGCTGATCCTGGGTCGCGGGTCTTCAACATACGTTCAATCGGCGCGCGACGATATCGGCATCCGATAGAATTGTCCTGCAGAACGTTTCTTCTCTTACCAGCTTCTTACGCTCTCGGCCGCGTCCGCGTGTTCGGCCTGCTGGGGCTTAGTCTGCCTTGGGCCGGCGCAGCCGCAGCAGGCCCTCCTGAGCGACCGAAGCCACCAGAACGCCGTCGCTGGTGAACACCGAGCCGCGCGAGAAGCCGCGCGCACTGCTCATGTTGGGGCTGTCCTGCACATAGAGCAACCATTCGTCGGCGCGGAAGGGCCGATGAAACCACAGGGAATGATCGAGGCTCGCAGCCATGATGTCGTCGTGAAACACGGTCTTGCCGTGCGGGATCAAGGCTGCATCGAGCAACGCCATATCGGACGCATAGGCCAGCACGCATTGATGGATCGCCGGCTCGTCGGGCAAGTGGCCGGTCGCGCGCATCCAGAGATGAAAGCGACCGCCTTCCAGTTTCCGGCCGAGATAACGATCATATTCGACCGGGCGAAGCTCGATCGGCCGCTCGCGCTCATAGTAGCGGCGCACCGGGTCGGGCATCTGCGGCAGCAACCGATCCCTGATCTCGGCCTCGCTCGGCAGCGCGTCCGGCTTGAGCACGTCCGGCATCGGCAACTGATGGGTCAATCCTTCTTCGTGCAGATGGAAGGAGACCGACATCGAGTAGATCGGATGCCCATGCTGGATCGCCACCACCCGGCGGGTGGTGAAGCTTCGGCCGTCGCGGATGCGATCGACCTCATAGATGATCGGCACCTTGGGATCGCCGCCGAGCAGGAAATAGGCGTGCAGCGAATGCGGCGGCCGCACCGCCACATCCTCGACCGTGCGGCAGGCGGCTACCAGCGCCTGGCCGATCACCTGCCCGCCAAACACGCGTTGCCAGCGCGATTGCGGCGAACGGCCGCGGAAGAGATTCACCTCGAGAGTCTCGAGGTCGAGAATGGAGAGAACGTCCTGGAGCGCTGAGGACATGCGTCTTTTCCAATCCGTGTCTTGGTAAACATACCCGCCTTTTTCGGCGGTCATAGCTGCGGCGTAGTATGGATGTGTAGGCGAAGGCCGGGATGGTATGCTGCCCTGCCGTCTAAAGCATGATCCCGAAAAGTGGAACCCGGTTTTCGGAAAAGATCATGCGCAAACGAACGTTATAACAGCCTTCGCAGCGGTGTTGTCGTCATGACCCAAAGCGACCAGCGGATCGACATCGTGATCGCCGGCGGCGGTTTCGCCGGCCTGTCGCTCGCGATCGCGCTGCGGCAGGGCTTGGGTCCCTCGACCGCGATCATGGTGGCCGATCCGACCTTGGGCAAAGGCCATGATGGCGACGAGCGCGCCTCGGCCATCGTCGCGGCCGCGCGGCGTCTGTTCGAGACGCTCGGCGTTTGGCAGAGCGCCGCGGATGAGGCGCAGCCGATCCTGGACATGGCGGTGACCGACAGCCGCGTCGAAGACGCCGTCCGTCCGGTCTTCCTCACCTTCGCCGGCGACGTCGAGCCGGGCGAGCCGTTCGCGCACATGATCGAGAACCGCTTCCTGCTCGATGCGCTGGAGAAGAAGGCGCATGAGGTGGGTGTCGGGCTGCGCGCGACGGCGGTGAAGGATTTCGTCGCTCCCTCGGCGCGCGCAATGGAGCCCGGCGGGGACGGCGCCGCCATCCGGGTCGGACTTGCCGACGGCGGCACCATCTCGGCGCGCCTCCTCGTCGCCGCCGACGGCGCGCGCTCCTCGATCCGCGAACGGGCCGGCATCGCCGTGCACGGCTGGGAGTACGGCCAATCGGCGATCGTGACCACGGTCAGCCATGAGCGCGATCATGAAGGCCGCGCGGTCGAGCATTTCCTGCCGGCCGGCCCTTTCGCCATCCTGCCGCTCAAAGGCCGCCGCTCCTCGATCGTGTGGACCGAGACGACCAAGGAAGCCGAGCGGATCATCGCGCTGCCCGATGACGCCTTCCACGCCGAGCTGGAGCAGCGCTTCAAACTGCATCTCGGCGACATCAGCGCCGTCGGCGCGCGGCGGGCGCATCCACTCGGGTTCTTTGTCGCGCGCTCGTTCATCGCCGAACGGATCGCGCTCGTCGGCGATGCGGCGCACCTCATTCACCCGATTGCCGGCCAGGGGCTGAATATGGGGATGCGCGACATCGCGGCTTTGGCCGAGGTGATCGTCGATGCGGCGCGGCTTGGTCTCGATATCGGCGGCGCGGAGGTGCTGGAGCGCTATCAGCGCTGGCGGCGCTTCGACACCATGACCATGGGCGTAATGACCGACGGCCTGAACCGGCTGTTCTCCAACCGCTCCGCCGTGCTACGGCTTGTCCGCGACGTCGGCCTCGGCCTGGTCGATCGCGTGCCCAATCTCAAGCAGCTGTTCATTCGCGAAGCCGCCGGCCTGGTCGGCGACGTACCCAAATTGCTGCGCGGTAAGTCTTTGTGAATAATTGATTTTCGCCTTTGCGTCAAATAAAGCCCGATGCGCCAAAAACAAA
The DNA here is from genome assembly GCA_963845075.1 of uncultured Alphaproteobacteria bacterium. Lineage (GTDB taxonomy): Bacteria > Pseudomonadota > Alphaproteobacteria > Rhizobiales > Xanthobacteraceae > BOG-931. The sequence continues at coordinate 124,275 of CAWJRE010000063.1, forward strand.
AATGCTGCGCGGTAAGTGCTTGGATTAGCTCGGATTTCGCTATAATGCCCGGGCACCGGCAGGGCGGAAAAGTGCAGCAATGACCTTCCAGCAGATTGCGGTCATCGGCGGCGGCGCGTGGGGGACTGCTTTGGCGCTCACCTGCACGCGCGCAGGCCGTTCGGTATCGCTATGGGAATCCGACCCGGCCAATGCCGCACACCTCGCCGTCCATCGTGAGAGCCGATTTCTGCCCGGCGTTCGGCTCGACGACCGCATCGCTTTGGTCGCGGATCTCGCCGAGGCCGCTCGCGCCCAGGCCATTCTTCTGGTCGTGCCGGCGCAGGCGGTGCGCGCGGTCACGAAAGCACTGTCGCCACTGCTGGCGCCCGATACGCCGGTCATCGTCTGCGCCAAAGGCATCGAGCGCGGCACCCAGAAGTTCATGACCGAAGTGGTCGGCGAATGCGCGCCCGGCGCCATGCCCGCCATCCTGTCCGGACCGAGCTTCGCCGCCGACGTCGCACGCGGCCTGCCGACCGCGGTCACGCTCGCCGCTGCCGACGAAGCGCTTGCCGCAGCCCTCGCCAAGGCGATCGGCTCGGCGACCTTTCGGCCCTACCGCTCGACCGACGTGCGCGGCGTCGAGCTTGGCGGCGCCGCCAAGAACGTGCTCGCCATCGCGGCCGGCGTCGTCACCGGACGCGGGCTCGGCGCAAGCGCACTCGCGGCACTGACCACCCGCGGCTTCGCCGAGCTGGCGCGCTTCGGCAAGGCTTATGGAGCGAAGCCGGAAACGATGACCGGCCTTTCCGGTCTCGGCGATCTGCTGTTGACCTGTTCGAGCCCGCAATCGCGCAATTTCAGCTTCGGTATTGAACTCGGCCGCGGGCGGAAGCCGGAGGACATTCATGGCGGATTGGCCGAAGGCGTGTTCACCGCGCCCGTGCTGCTCGCCATGGCGCGCGAGCGCGCGGTCGACATGCCGATCGCGACCGCCGTGGCCGCTTTGCTCGATGGCACATTGACCGTGGACGCGGCGATCGAGTCGCTGCTGACCCGGCCGCTGAAAGCCGAGGGGTGATTTTTCACTGATCGTCACGGGCCGGGCTTGTCCCGGCCGTCCACGTCTTTAGGCTTGCGGGCACCGAAGGCGTGGATCCCGCATCGTTTGTAGGATGGGTTGAACGAAGTGAAACCCATCATGTGTTATTGACTGACGGAAATGATGGGTTTCGCGGAGCTTGTCATCGGGCCGGCCACTTCGAGCCGGACCCGTTGGCTCAACCCATCCTACACAGGAGGCGCCCGTGGCCTACTGGCTGCTGAAGACCGAGCCGGAGGAGTTTTCCTGGGACGATCAGGTCAAGCGTGGCGCCAAGGGCGAGGCCTGGACCGGCGTGCGCAATTTCACCGCGCGCGGCCATCTCAAGGAGATGAAGAAGGGCGACAAGTTCTTCTTCTATCACACCGGCGACCAGAAACAGGTCGTCGGCATCGGCGAAGTGCTGCAGGAGCATTTTCCCGACCCGACCGCCGCCAAAGGCGAGCCATGGGTCGCGGTGACCACGAGTGCGCTCGAGCCGCTGCCCAAGCCGGTGACGCTTGCCGCCATCAAGGCCGAGCCGAAACTCAAGGACATGGCGCTGGTGAAATATGCGCGGCTGTCGGTGCAGCCGGTGACGGCGGAGCAATGGAAGCTCGTCTGCAAGATGGGCGGGGTGAAGGCCTAACTCCGCTCATTCCGTCGCAAAGCGGGAATCCAGCCGCAAACTAAAGACCGCGGCGGCAGTGCTGGGTCCCGCTTTTCGCGGGGACGAGTGGTGCGAGTCCGAGGTATTAGCCAACATAGCCGTGCGCCATCGAGACTAGGACTTTCGGCCCGCTTGTCGGTCATCAGAGGCCAACCGATAATGGCTTTGCAGCGAGCGAATGGGTAACTGAATGTGCGCGCAAAAGGCGCGGCGTGGAGGAGGAAATGCCGGACAAGGTGTACGAAATTCCCGCGGACTGGGCCAAGCGCGCTTTCATCGACAGCGCCAAATACCGCGCCATGTACGACCGTTCGCTCGCCGATCCCAACGGCTTCTGGGCCGGAGAGGCCAAGCGCATTCACTGGTTCAAGCCTTTCACCAAGGTCAAGAACACCTCATTCGATCCGCATCACGTGTCGATCAAGTGGTTCGAGGACGGCACCACCAACGCGGCCTATAACTGCATCGACCGCCATCTCGCCGAGCGCGGCGACCAGGTCGCCATCATCTGGGAAGGAGACGACCCCAAGGAATCGAAGAAGATCACCTACCGCGAGCTGCACGATCAGGTCTGCCGCATGGCCAACGTGCTGCGCAACCGCAATGTCGAGAAGGGCGATCGCGTCACCATCTACCTGCCGATGATTCCGGAGGCGGCTTACGCCATCCTCGCCTGCGCGCGCATCGGCGCCATCCACTCCGTGGTGTTCGGCGGCTTCTCGCCGGACTCGCTCGCCGGCCGCATCGAGGATTGCCAATCAAAGGTCGTCATTACCGCCGACGAAGGTCTGCGCGGCGGCCGCAAGGTGCCGCTGAAGGCCAACACCGACGCGGCGATCGCCAAGGTGGGCGGTGAAGGAGTCGACCACGTCATCGTCGTGCGGCGCACCGGCGCGGCGGTCGACATGCTGCCGGGCCGCGACGTCTGGTATCACGACGCCGCCGACATGGTGACGTCGGACTGTCCGTGCGCTGAGATGAAGGCGGAGGATCCGCTTTTCATCCTCTACACCTCGGGCTCGACCGGACGGCCGAAAGGCGTGCTGCATACCACCGGCGGCTATCTGGTCTACACCGCGATGACCCACCAGTACGTGTTCGACTATCACGACGGCGACATCTACTGGTGCACCGCCGACGTCGGCTGGGTCACCGGCCACAGCTATATCGTCTATGGGCCGCTCGCGAACGGCGCCACCACGCTGATGTTCGAAGGCGTGCCGAACTATCCGACCGTGTCGCGGTTCTGGGAGGTCATCGACAAGCACAAGGTCAACACCTTCTACACCGCGCCGACCGCGATCCGCGCGCTGATGCAATCGGGCGACGACCCGGTGAAGAAGACCTCGCGCACCTCGCTGCGGCTCCTCGGTTCGGTCGGCGAGCCGATCAATCCGGAAGCCTGGGAATGGTATCACCGCGTGGTCGGCGACGGCCGTTGCCCGATCGTCGATACCTGGTGGCAGACCGAAACCGGCGGCATTCTGATTACGCCGCTGCCGGGTGCGATCGCGCTCAAGCCCGGCTCGGCGACGCTGCCCTTCTTCGGCGTGATCCCGCAAATCGTCGATGCCGAAGGCAAGGTGCTCCAAGGCGCGGTCACCGGCAATCTCTGCATCGCCAACTCCTGGCCTGGCCAGATGCGCACGGTCTATGGCGACCATCAGCGCTTCGTTGACACCTACTTCAGCGCCTATCCCGGAAAGTATTTCACCGGCGACGGCTGCCGCCGCGACGAGGACGGCTATTACTGGATCACCGGCCGTGTCGACGATGTCATCAACGTTGCCGGCCACCGCATGGGCACCGCCGAAGTCGAGTCGGCGCTCGTCGCGCATCCGAAAGTGTCGGAAGCCGCCGTTGTCGGCTACCCGCACGACATCAAGGGCCAGGGCATCTATGCCTATGTCACGCTGATGGCCGGCGAGCAGCCGAGCGAAGCGTTGCGCAAAGAATTGGTGCAATGGGTGCGCACCGAGATCGGCCCGATCGCCTCGCCCGATCTCATCCAGTTCGCGCCCAACCTGCCGAAGACGCGCTCGGGCAAGATCATGCGCCGCATCCTGCGCAAGATCGCCGAGGACGAGTTCAGCAATCTCGGCGACACCTCGACGCTTGCTGATCCTGCCGTGGTCGACGACCTCGTCACCCACCGGCAGAATAAGAAGAGCGCCTGAACTTTTGATCACGTCATTCCGGGGCCGAGCGCAAGCGAGGGGCCCGGAATCCATATTCGCTGACCTGTGACTATGGATTTCGGACTCGCCACTTCGTGGCGATCCGGAATGACGGAGAAGAGGGCTGCTCCACCGCGATCTGACCTTCGCTGCCGTTCACGCGCGGCCCTTGTCGGGTTGTCGTCCAATAATCGGGCGTCAGCCGATCAGCACCAGGGCTCGCGGCGGCCGCCATCATAGCTGCGCGCGAAGCCGCCCTTGAGCAGAGCCGCCGCAACGTCCGGTGTGTCGCGCGTCGCCACTGCCGCGTCGATCCGGCCGCGATATTTGTCCGGCCCGACCTGCGAGACGGTCACTCCGCCGGCCGACAGGATGCGTTGCAGGGCGGCGCGCGCCGCTTCCGCTTTGAGGTATTCGCTGGCGCAGCGGGCATGCAGTTCGGGCGCATCGATCGCGCGCAGCCGAACCCTGGTATTGATCTCGAAGCCGGACCAGATGCGCACGCGTGCTTCGAACGTATCGCCGTCGATCACGCGCAGCACTTCGGCCGAGTATGTGGCTTGCGGATTGAACGCGGCGAAGCGGTAGCGGGACCACGAAAATGCGCCGCGCTCGCGCGCCGCGGTCGCGAAAGGGTCGGTCCCGGCCGGCGGGTGGATGATCGCCCCGGCGAGGAGCCCCAAGCCAAAGATGACGCCGATAATCGGCAGCACGCCGCCAAGCGGTCGGCCGGACCGCCGATGCGTCAGATCCCCTGAGGACAGCGGGCGTTTCACACCGATCTCGTAGCGCAAAGGTCACAGCGCCTCACGCTGGAGCGGGATGAGTTATGGTTCGATCGGCATCCCGCTCCAGCTTTTTGTTTGAGCATGATCTTTTCGGAAAACCGGATTCCACTTTTCCGGATCATGCTCTAGTGACGCGGCGGCGGGCGAGGAGGCGGCGGAAGGGGAGCGGCCGGTTGCGCGCAGCGCTGCTCGGCCAGCGTGGCGAGATACTGCTGACGGGATTTGAGCGCATCCATTTCCGTTCCGGCGGCGCTTCTCGCGTCCATCGCGAACGAATCCGGCCAGACGACGACGACCCCGGCGGCGACATTCTGCGCGATCTTGGCATGATTCTGCTCGGCGAGCTTTTCGGCCTGCTCGTTGTTCGCCTCGATCTGGGCGCGGATCGTGGCGCAGTCGCTGGGAGGATCCGGATGCGGGTCGCATCCGGCGCAGGCGGCGGACAGGACACAGGCGAATGCCGCCGCAATGAGCTTCCCACCGCGCAAGCTACGCATCGCCAATAGCCCCAACGCAACGCGTGTTCCCTATATGTTCTATACGACTATTTCGTGTAGCGCAATGTGCCGTCACCTCCGATTGCAGGAATATGTTCTCGATCCGGATCGAGGCCCGGCGCTCAATAGGCAAAAACGCCCGCGAGATCGGCTGGGAGTGTTCTAGAAATCCGACGTGAGCCCGTTAATTTCCCAATCCCCGTAGCGCGTCGGTTCGGGACCGTCGCGGCCGGCAATTTCCTTCGGGCGATCGAGCGGATGCCGATCCCGCTCGGCGCGGCGTGCCGCCGCCTCCGCCAGGGCGCGCTCGGCCGCCGGCGTCAGCGGGCGCTTGGCGGGCGGGCGATTGTGGGGCTCCGCGAGGGCTGTGGGTTTGGGCGACGTGTCGGCGGTAGGCATAGCTCTCAATTGGCGCAGAGAGAGCTGGGCTGCAAGCGGCCATGATGGGGTATAGAGGCCGCCATGAAGCACCGGCCAAGCTCCCGTCCAACCAAGACGCCCGCCAAAGCGCCCGCCAAAGCATCGGCCAAAGCGCCAACCGATCCGCCCGGCCTCGCCGTTCGGCGCATCGCCGCCGACATCGTCGACGGCGTGTTGCGGCGACGACGCCCGCTCGACGAGCAACTGGAAGGCGCGAATGTCCAACCCGGTCTTGCCGGCCTGCCGGATCGCGACCGTGCGCTGGTCCGGGCGCTGGTCGCGGTCGTGCTGCGGCGGCTCGGCAGCTTGCGCCATCTCCTCGGCTTGTTGCTGGAGCGCGGCCTGCCGAAGGACGCGCCGCGCGTCGAGACCGCGCTGTTGATCGGGGCGGCGCAAATCCTTTTTCTCGATGTGCCCGATCATGCGGCGGTCGATCTCGCCGTCCGCCTCGTGCAGGCCGACCGCAACGGCACGCACTTTGCCGGCCTGGTCAATGCCGTGCTGCGCCGGCTTGCGCGCGAAGGCGCCGCGCGTCTGGCGGAGCTCGATACGGCCGTGCTCGACACGCCGAAATGGCTGATGGAACGCTGGGTCGCCGCCTATGGCGAGCCCACGGCGCGGGCCATCGCGGCCGTCAATGCCTCTGAACCGGCGCTCGACGTCACGGTGAAAAACGATCCGGCGCTGTGGGCCGAGCGCCTTGGCGGGTGGGTCTTACCAACAGGCTCGGTACGCTTGATCGCGCATGGCACGGTCACGGCGCTGCCCGGCTTTGCAGAGGGCGACGTGGTGGGTGCAGGACGCCGCGGCCGCGCTGCCGGTTCGGCTCCTCGGCAATGTCGCGGGCCTGCGCGTCGCCGACCTGTGCGCGGCGCCGGGCGGCAAGGCGGCGCAGCTTGCGGCCGCCGGCGCACACGTGACCGCGGTCGATCGCTCGCCGGCACGCCTCGCCCGGTTGGAAGAGAATCTGAAACGGCTTTCGCTCACCGCCGAGCTTGTCTGCGCCGACGTCGCCGAATGGGATGCGGCACCATTCGATGCGGTGCTGCTCGACGCGCCCTGCTCCTCGACCGGCACGATCCGGCGCCATCCCGACGTGCCGTGGCTCAAGCAGCCGGCCGACGTCGAAAAGCTCACCGGCCTGCAGCGCCGGCTGATCGAGCGGGCCGTGACGCTCACCAAGCCGGGCGGCACGCTGGTTTATTGCACCTGCTCGCTCGAGCCCGACGAGGGCGAGGCAATCGTCAACGGCCTTCTGGCGCACGAAACGAGTGTCCAGCGGGTGCCGGTTAACGCCGACGAGGTCTACGGCCGGGCGGAATTTGTGACCCGGGAGGGCGACCTGCGCACCCTGCCCTGCCACCTGCCCGATCCCGATCCGCGGCGCGCCGGCCTCGACGGCTTTTACGCCGCAAGGCTCCTCAAACGGTGACATTTACCCTGAAAAGGCCGCGCGTTGGCCGCGGCCGCACCCTTCCGGTATGGTGAGGGTTGCTGGGCGAGGTTTAACCGCACTCGCCGGTGGAGGCCGAGCGCGGCGATGGCGCGCGTCTCAATCGTGAACCGTGCAAAGTTGTCTGCGAGACTTTCGTGGCTTCTGCTGCGCGCCGGACTGCGGTCCGTCGGCGGACGGGTCAACGGCTATCGGCCGCTCACCTGGCCGGTTCCGCCGCACAAAAACGATCGGCTGTTGATCGCGCCGCAGGATCTGCGCACCGCCGACGCGACCCGCGCGAGCGAAGTCTATTCCGGCCGTTTCGCCTTCGCGGGCAAAGTCGTCATCTGTGACGGCCGCTCCGTTTTCGAGATGACGCCGCCATCCGACGATTGGGCCACCGAGCTGTTGAGCTTCGGCTGGTTGCGGCATCTGCGCGCCGCCGAATCCGGCATTGCCCGCGCCAATGCCCGCGCGCTGGTCGACGAATGGATCGGCCTGCAGGGCGCCTGGCATCCCGTCGGCTGGCGCACCGACGTGCTGGCGCAGCGGATCATTTCCTGGCTGAGCCAAGCGCCGCTGTTGTTGCAGGATACCGACGCCCGCTTTTACCGCCGCTTCCTGCGCAGTCTGCTGCGGCAGGTCCGGCATCTGCGCCACACCGCCGCTGACGTTCGCCGCGGCGCAACGCGCCTGCAAGCCGCGATCGCGCTTTGCTACGCCGCCTTGTGCATCGCCGGCCAGGCGCGCCACATCAAATCGGCCACCGCATGGCTGACGAGCGAGCTCCAACGGCAGATCCTGCCGGACGGCGGCCATATCAGCCGCGACCCTGGCGTCATCATCGACGTCCTGATCGAGCTGTTGCCGCTGCGGCAGGCCTATGCGTCGCGCAATATCGCGCCGCCGCCGGCGCTCTTGAATGCCATCGACCGGATGATGCCGATGCTGCGTTTCTTCCGTCATTCGGAAGGGACATTCGCCCATTTCAACGGCATGGGCACAACGCCGATCGAACTTCTGCTCACGCTCCTTGCTTATGACGATAGCCGCGGCGCGCCTTTGTCGAACGCGCCTTATTCGGCCTATCAGCGCCTCGAGGCGGGCGGCGGGGTGCTGATCATGGATACCGGACGTGCGCCGCCGCCGGAAACAAGCCTCGACGCCCATGCCGGTTGCCTCGCGTTCGAGTTCTCGTCTCCGCAACTAAGCCTTATCGTGGTCAATTGCGGAATGCCGGCCACCGCGCGCGAGGAGTGGCGCTCGCATGCGCGCACGACGGCCGCGCACTCGACCGTCACGTTCAACGACAAGTCGTCGGCTTATTTCGCCAAGGCGCGTATTTTCAAGCGCCTGCTCGGCGGATTACCGATGGTCGGTGGCCCCACCCGTGTGTCGGTTTCGCGCGAAGAGGAATTCGATTCGATCACACTGCGCGCCGTGCACGACGGCTACGCAGCCCGCTACGGCCTTTTGCATGAGCGCACGATTGCGCTTGCGGCCGACGGCACGCACTTCGAAGGCGAAGATTTGTTCCTCGCCGCCGATGGCAGCGCGCAGATCCTTGGCACGCAGGACCGCTATGCGGTGCGCTTCCATCTGCATCCTTCGATCAAGGCGTCGCGTCTCACCGACGGCCAGGGCGTGCTGATGATGATGCCGAACCGGGAGGTGTGGACCTTCTCGGCCGGCGAAGGGCGCGTGCAGCTTGAAGACAGCGTCTATCTCTCCGCCAACGAGGGCCCGCGCCGCACGGCGCAGATCGTGATTCACGGAGAGGCGCGTTCGGCGCCGCGCGTCACCTGGAGATTTCAGCAGTCCACGCCCGCCCCGGCACCTGCCAGCACCAGCACCCCGCGGCGCGTGCGCGAGAAGGCGCCGAGACTTCCTTTGTGAGACTGCCGCTTTGACGCGCGGCGGCGTGCGCTACTGATCGTTTGCGCACTCGCTCAAACGCGATGACGGAATAAAAAAGGGCGTGTAAAAGCAGCCCATGACTCAGCCGATGACAGAACTCCTGCGCCGCACCACCCGCGCCCTCATTTCCGTTTCCGACAAGACCGGCCTGATCGAGTTTGCGCGGGCGCTCTCCGATTACGGCATCGAGATCATTTCGACCGGCGGCACGCGGCTGGCGCTGATCGCGGCCGGGCTCAATGTCACCGACGTATCGGAAGTGACCGGCTTTCCCGAGATGATGGACGGCCGCGTCAAGACGCTCCATCCCGCCGTCCATGGCGGTTTGCTCGCGATCCGCAACAACCCCGCCCATGTGGAGGCGATGCGCACCCACCACATCCAGCCGATCGATCTTGTGGTGGTCAATCTCTATCCGTTCGAGCGGACGGCCGCGCGCGGCGCCGACTTCGACGATTGCATCGAGAATATCGATATCGGCGGGCCGGCAATGATCCGCGCCGCGGCGAAGAACCACGCCGATGTCGCCGTCATCGTCGAGCCGACCGACTATGCGCTGCTGCTCGCCGAGTTCGCCAAGCATGGCGGCATGACGACGCTGGCGCTGCGCCGGCAGCTTTCAGCCAAAGCGTTTGCGCGCACCGCGGCCTATGACGCGGCGATCTCCAATTGGTTCGCCGGCGCGCTCGGCAATACCGCGCCCGATTTTCGTTCCGTCGGCGGCCGCCTGATCGAGGAATTGCGCTACGGTGAAAATCCGCATCAATGGGCGGCCTTCTATCGCACGCCGGAGGCGCGGTTCGGCGTCGCCTCGTCGCGCCAGGCGCAGGGCAAGCAGCTCTCCTACAACAACATCAACGACACCGACGCGGCCTACGAATGCGTCGCCGAATTCGATCCGGCGCGCACCGCGGCTTGCGCCATCATCAAGCATGCGAATCCCTGCGGCGTCGCCGAAGGCGACAGCCTCGTCGATGCCTACCGCAAGGCGCTCGCCTGCGATCCGGTCTCCGCCTTCGGCGGCATTGTCGCGCTCAACCGGCCGCTCGATGCGGAAGCCGCGCGCGCCATCACCGAGATTTTCACCGAAGTGATCATCGCGCCGGCCGCGACCGAGGAAGCCATCGCCATCGTCGGCGCGAAGAAAAATCTGCGGTTCGTTGATCGCCGGCGGCCTGCCCGATCCGCGCGCCAAAGGGCTGACGGCGAAGACGGTCGCCGGTGGCCTCCTGGTGCAATCGCGCGACAACGCGGTGGTCGACGACATGGAGCTCAAGCCTGTGACCAAGCGGGCGCCGACCAACGCCGAACTGCGCGACCTGCGTTTTGCATTCCGCGTCGCCAAGCATGTGAAGTCGAACACCATCGTTTACGCGAAAGATTCGGCAACCGTCGGCATCGGCGCCGGCCAGATGAGCCGCATCGATTCCGCACGCATCGCCGCCCGCAAGGCGGAAGACGCCGCCAAGGCCGCAGGCCTCGCGGAGCCCGCGACCAGAGGATCGGTGGTCGCCTCCGATGCGTTCTTTCCGTTCGCCGACGGTCTTCTGGTCGCGATCGAAGCCGGCGCCACCGCTGTCATCCAGCCGGGCGGCTCAGTGCGCGACGACGAAGTCATCAAGGCCGCCGACGACCACGGCATCGCCATGGTCGTGACCGGCACGCGGCACTTTCGGCATTAGCGCCGGCGTCATTCCGGGTCGCCGTGAAACGGCGAGCCCGGAATCCGTAACCACAGGCCGTGCAGAACGTGCACCGACAGCGGCTATGGATTCCGGGCTCCTCGCTTGCGCTCGGCCCCGGAATGACGGAGACGGACAATCACACCGCAGCGGTGATCCACTGCTCGAGCTTCGCCTTCGGCGCGGCGCCGACCTGGCGGGACGCAAGCTGGCCATCCTTGAACAGCATCAAGGTCGGGATCGACATGATGCCGAACTTGGCGGCGGTGTTGGGATTCTCATCGACATTGAGCTTGACGATCTTGACCTTGCCGTTGAGCGACTTGGAAATCTCTTCCAAAGCCGGCGCGATCATGCGGCAGGGGCCGCACCACTCGGCCCAAAAATCAACGACCACCGGCCCGGAGGCCTTCAGCACGTCCTGATCGAACGTTGCATCGGTTGTTTTGTCGACCATGGAAAAAACCTCGCTGTTTCCGGTGGGAATCTGGCAGGGCCACGAAACGTAAGAATGGACTCCTTAAGCGTCAAGGGAGCTTCACCGGCCTGTGAGCCAGCCACGACCGGATTTCTCAAATAAATCAGCGCGCCAGCGCCTCCGCCAGCGAAGCGTCCAGGATTGCCCTCGGAAGCTCGATGACGGTCGGCCCCTCGGTGAAGATGAGTGCGGCGCGAATCGTTTTCCCCGGGTAAACGCGCCCCAGGACGGCGCGATAAAGCGCGAGCTGGCCGGTATAACGCTCCGGCACCTCGGCCAGCCCGCCCGGCGGCGTCCGGTCGGTCTTGTAGTCGGCGATCAGCACCGAATCGCGGGTCACGGCGAGCCGGTCCACCTGCCCCGCCACACTGAGCGCCGGCGCGCCCTCACGCACCAGCCGGCCGACGATCGGCACCTCGGCGCGGCTTCCCGGCGCAAACAGGTCGGCGAAAATCAGGTCGTTGAGGATCGTGAGCACATGCCGGGCCATCTCCGCCTGTTCGGCGGGCGCAAAATCGGCGGCTGCGTTTTTCAGGTAGTGCTCGATGGCGGCCTTGCGCCCGGCCGGTGGAATATCAGGCAAAGATTGCATCAGCCGATGAACGATGCGGCCGCGGGCAAGCGCCTTGCGCCGCTCGGCCGGAGACGCGCGGCGATACGCAACCGCGCCGCCAAGATCCTCCTCGAATGCCTCGGACGGAGAGATCAGCACCGAACGCTGCGTTTGCGGAGCGGGCGGCCGCCGCAGCCACGGCGGGAATTCGGATGATCGCGCGATCGCGGCCGGCACTGCCGCGGTTGACGCCTGAGCCGCCGCAACCGGCGGCTCCTTGCGAAAGCGCCAGACTTTTTCGCCGTCGTCGTTGTCCTCTGCCAGAAACGGCCGCAGCGGCTCGACCACAAGATCGTACCAGCAGCCTTTCGGCCGCTGCCGTTCACCGTCCGCGCCGCAGATGATCAGGCGATCGGCGGCGCGTGTCATCGCGACATAAAGGAGGCGGCGATATTCGTCTTCCGCCTCTGACAGCGCCGCCTCGCGCGCGGCGGCGACTGGCGCCACATCGTCGTCCTTGCGTCCGGCCCAGATCACCGCGCCGTCGGGAAGCTCAAGAAGTCGCGGCGGCCGCGGCCCGGACGGCTGTGTCATCGTGTCGGCGAGAATGACGACCGGGGCTTCGAGGCCCTTGGCGCCGTGCACGGTCATCACCCGCACTTCGTCACGCGCGATCTCCATGTCGCGTTTGACCTCCGCGCGCGCCGCGCGCAGCCAGGCGACGAAGCCTTGCAATGACGGAATTTCGCGCCGCTCGTAATCGAGCGCGAGATTGAGGAATTCGTCGAGCGCATCGTTTGCTTCCGCGCCAAGCCGCGCGTGGAAGCTCTTCCGGCCGCCGCCAGCGCCGAGCACCGACGCGTAAAATGCAAACGGCGATTGCCGCTGTGCTGCTTCCCGCAAGGCATCGAGTCGCGCGGCGGCTAGCCCAAAAATCTCCCGCTCGGACGATTTGCGCTTGAGCGCTGCATGCAGCGAGCGGGGTCCGCGATCCGCCGCGATCGCGAACAAGTCCTCGTCGGAGAAGCCGAACAGCGGGCTGCGCAGGACGGCCGCAAGCGCCAGATCGTCGGCCGGCAGCAGCAGCGCGTCGGCAAGCGCGATCAGGTCCATTACCGCGATATGCTCGGTGAGCACCAGGCGGTCGGCGCCGGCCACCTCGACATGTTCGTTCTTGAGCGCGCGGATGATCGCCTCGAACAGCGGCCCGCGCTGGCGCACGAGAATAAGCACATCGCCATAGCGCGCAGCGCGGCGGTCGATGCCGACCGGCGCGCCGCTCTCGACCAGGCGGCGCACCGCGCGCGCGATGCGCTGCGCGAGCTTCACCCGCGGGCTCGTCTCGTTCACGGTGTCGAACGGCGCATCCCAGCCTTCGATCTCCTTGCGCTCGTCGGGCTTCTCCGGCTCCCAGATTTCGACCACGCTCGGCGGCGCATCCGGCAGCGCGATATGCGGCGGAAAGCCGTCCGCATCGGCGGTCACGCTCGCCGCCATGGCCTGCACCTTGAACACTTCGTCGACGGCCGCCAGCACGCTCGCGCCGGAGCGGAACGAGTGCTTGAACTCGCGGGCGACAAAATCGAGCCCGCCGTCGCGATAGGCGCGCTCGAAATGCCGGCGCATCAGCGCGAACAGCTTCGGCGCCGCGTCCTGAAACGAAAAGATCGACTGCTTCTCGTCGCCGACGGCGAAAACCGTGCGCGTCAGATCGCGCGCGCCCTTGCCGGCGGTGAATTCGGCCACCAGAAGCCGCACGATCTCCCACTGCTTGTCGCTGGTATCCTGCGCCTCGTCGATCAGAACATGGTCGATGCCGAGATCGAGCTTGTAGTGCACCCAGGCGGCATCGACGTTGCTCAAGAGCGAAAGCGTCTTGTCGATCAAGTCGTCATAGTCGAGCAGGCCGCGGCGTTCCTTCTCGGCCGCGTAGCGCCGCAGCACCGCATCCACAACTGTGAGAAGCGCAGCGCTGCGATCGCGGCAGACCACGGCATTGCGCCGCTCGAGAATATCACAGACGCGACCCTGCTCGGCGTTGAGAAGCTCGACCAGCTGCGCATCCTTGATCGCCCTGGTGACGATGGATTTGCGCGGATTGCCTTCGTCCGTGCAGAAGATCTCCAGATAAAGCTCGATGCGATTGGCGCCGGTCAGTCCGATGAGCGCGGTGAAGCGCTGCGCCTGCTCGGCATCGGTCTTGTTGCCGCGCGCGAGCGCCGCGGCAATCGCCGGCCATTCCGTTTCCGGGATCAATAATCCGGCGAAGAACTCGGCCTCGACGCTTTCAAGCGTATCTTCCGGCGCGATGCCGAGCGCGCGCGAAAGCTCCGCGATCGCATCTTCGACGCTGCCGGCCCGGATGCGCCAATTGATGAACGCGTCGCGGCGATTGATCGCTTCGCGCACGACGTCGCGGAACGTCTGATCGGCGCCGGCCGTCATCGCGATGCCGAGCGCGCGGCCGAGCGGACTGTCCGGCGCGGAAGCACCCTCGAGCAAAGCCGCAAGCGTCAGGTCTTCCAGAAGCTGCATCTGCGCCGTCTCGTCGAGCACGGTGAAGCGCGCGGCGACATTGGCCTCGAACGGAAACTGATGCAGCAGCTGCGTGCAGAAGGCGTGAATGGTCTGCACCTTCAAGCCGCCCGGCGTCTCGAGCGCGCGTGCGAACAGCCGCCGTGCCAGCGCGCGGCGCGCGGCCGGCATGCGCCCCGCGCGGATACCGATCGCAGTATCGAGCGCCTCGTCGTCGAGCGTCGTCCAGCGCCCGAGCGTGTCGAACACGCGCTTTGCCATGTTGGCAGCGGCGGCCTTGGTGAAGGTGAGGCAGAGAATTTTTTCCGGCGCGACGCCCGCAAGCAGAAGATTGATCACGCGCTGCGCCAGCACGTGCGTCTTGCCGGAGCCGGCGTTGGCCGCCACCCAGGCGGAAACGCCCGGATCGGACACCTCGCCCTGCACACGCAGCACGTCGGGCGGAATGATGCTTGGCGATCTCATGCGCGCGCTTCCCTTCCGCTACTCATGGCGCACCCGGAATGTCGTCTTCCGGTCCCCCGGTGCTCGACCACTCCTTCACGCGCGCGAGATGGTCATAGTCGCCATAGCGCGCTTTCCACATCGGATGGACCAGCGATCGATAGGGCTCGTGATCGTCGTCGAAGCGCCGCACCAGTTCGGCGAGTTTTTCCAGCGCGCGGTCGGCCTGCGCGTTGGGCGTGCCTTCCTTGAAGTCGATCGGCATGAACTCGCCGGCGCGCGCACCGCCTTTGAGCGCTACATAAGCCAGCGCCGAAACCGTACCGCCCGCCGGTATCGGCGTTTCGCCGCCGTTGAATCCACCTTGGCGCAGCATCGCGGCTTCGAGCGTGAGCTGCGGCGCGAGCCCGGTGCGCACTTGTTTCTCGGTTCGCACCGACCCGGTCTTGTAGTCGAGGATCACATAGCCGCCGGCGGCGTCGCGTTCGATCCGGTCGGCAATGCCGGTGAGCTTGAAGGCACCCTCGGACAGCGGCATCTCGATCGCGCCTTTGATTTCGGCCGCGACCAGTTCGTGACTGGTGCGGCGGCCGGCCTCCCAGCCGCCGAGCCATTGCGCGATGCGCATGAAACGCGGCCACCAGAAGGCGCGCGCTTCAGGAAACTCCGCGAGCGCGGCAAAATATTTTCGCCCCATCTCGATCAGTGCGCCCGCGGGATCGGCTGGAAGCTCTTTGGCAAAGCGCTCGCTGAATTCGCGCAGCACATTGTGAATCACCGTGCCGCGCTCGGCGGCGCCGGGTGCTGCATCGACGTCGTCGAGGGGAGCGAGGTTGAGCACGTGCTTGGCGTAGATCGTGTAGGGATCGCGCAGCCAGTGCTCGATCTCGGTGACGGAAAGGCGTTTCGGCCGCGCCGCTCGCGGCGGCCTCGGCGCCGGGCGCGGCGCAGGTATCACGCTCTCCGGCTGATCGAGACTGCGCGCCCAGGCGAGATAGACGTTGCCGCGGTCGAGCACCGCCTGCCAGCGCTGCTCGCCCGCGATGGCGGCGAGCCGCTGGATGAAGCGCGAGGCTTGCGTCGGCGCGCCGCCGATCTTTGCCGCACGCGTGAGGATCACCTCCGGCGCGCCGAGCATCTGCGCGAAATCGTGCGCCGAAAGGCCGATCCGGCGCTCGGGCAGATCGAGCCCGAGCTCAAGCCGCATCGGACGGCTGAGCCAAGCGTCGGTGCGGCTCTCCGGCGGCCACGCGCCTTCGACCAAGCCGCCGAGCACGACGCGATCGTTTGCGGTCAAGCGCGCTTCCAGGAGGCCGAGGATGCGCACGCGCGCGCCGGCAAGCGGCGGCGCTCGCACCACCCGGTCTGCAACGAGGGCGGAGAAAAGCTCGACATAGTCGGACGGTTCGATCGCCATGCCGGCGGCGGCTTCGCTGATCGCCAACTCGTCGAGCGCGTCGGCAAGCTTGGTGCCGTCGGGCCCGACAAAGGCATGCTCCGTCCCGCCATCGCGCGACAAAGCCGCCAGCACGTCGCGGTGACGCGCGGCAAGATCGCCGAGCGGGCGCTCGCTGTTGCCGATGTCTTCGAGCGGCGCGAGCGCCTCGGTGAGCCTGCGCACAAGTTCCGCCGCCGCTTCGAGGTCGGCGTCGAAAAGGCGCGTGCGCGGATCGGAGCCGTGCAGATCGGAGTCTTCCTTGGCGCGGTATTTGGCGAGCTGAGCGCCGAAGGCGTCGAGCGCGCTCGCCAACCCTGCGCTTCCGGCGCGCGGCCGCGGCCCGCGCAAGATCGCACGCTCGAGCGTAGCGACCGCGCGCGCATTGTCGCGCATGCCGAGCCGCAGCAGCGGATGTTTGAGCAGGCCGAGCAACGTGACCGGCGCGAGCCCGCCGAGCGCGGTTTCGGCGGCAAGCCGCGCGAAGATTCCGGCCGGTGTCTCCGACAGCGCCTGGCCGCCGGTATCTTCGGCAACGATCTGCCATCGTTCCAGCGCTGATTTGACGCGCGCGCCAAGCGCACGGTCGGGCGTTACGAGCGCGGCAGTCTTGCCCTGCTCGACTGCTTCGCGCAGCGCAACCGCAATCGCCAGCGCCTCGTCTTCGGCATTGGCCGCTTCGATCATGGTGATGGAGGCGAGCGCCGCTTCAGCATGCGCCGCAAAACTTTCATCGGACGCGCGCTGACGCCAAAGCTCGGTCGCCGCCGCCGGCCGCAACACTTCCGAGACGAGCCGCTCGCGCCCGCTCGCGTCGGCGAGCCTCTCCACCGCGTCGCGGCCGATGCCGATGCGCGCGAGCAGCGCCTGCAGTGCGAATTGCGGATGCCCGGGCGCCGGCAAGACATCGGCGCGCTCGTTGCCGCCGATCAGCCGCCAGGATTCCTCGTCGAGATCCGTGTCGAGGCCCGGCAGCACGACGGCGCCGTGCGGCAGGTGCGCGATGGTGGCAATCAGTTCGGCGGTCGCCGGAATAGAGCCGGTCGAACCGGCAGCGATCACCGGCGCATCGGTCTTGCGCGCAAGCCGCGCGGCTTCCGCTTTGATCAAGGCGTCGCGGCGCGCGGCCGGTTCGATGTGGCCGCGCTCGCGCAGGATTTGCGGCCAGCTCTGGCGCGCGAGCTGCAAAAATTTCAGCGTCAATTGCCAGAAGGGATCGAGCGCCTCAGGAACAAGCCCGTCGAGCCTGTCCCATGACACACCACGCATGGTCATGTCGTCGATCAGGCGGGCGAGATCGTCGGCGAGCGCGCTCGCCGCGGCCGGCGTCTGCGCGACAAGCGGCATGCCTTGCGCGCCACGTACTTCGGGTGCGCGCGCCCAGGTGCGAACAAGTTGCGCCAGCAGCAGGCGGCGCTCCGATCCGCCGAGCGCCGGCGGCAAAGCGAGCGCATCGGCGGCGATAGCGCCGGCCGCCATTTCGGCGAACACCAACTCGTCCTCGTCGATGTCGCCAATGGGGACAATGCGCGGCAGGATCGCCGCGTCGACATCGAGCGCGTCGAGAAAAGCGTCGCGCGCCAGCCGGCAGGCGCGCCGGGTCGGCAGATAAAGCGTGACCGCGGCCAGTGCGAGCGGATCCTCAGGGCTTCGGAAGCCGAGCTTGCCGGCCATCATGGCTTTGATCAGCGTCGGCAAAAACGGCGCCGACGGCGGAATGGTGAAGACGCGAGGTCGCATGGCGGTGATCGATTTCGTAGTCGTCATTCCCGCGAATGCGGGAATCCATAACACCTGTCAAAGCAAGGTTTGCTCGATTTGTGGTTATGGGTCCCCGCGTTCGCGGGGACGACGATTAGGCGATGCCTAGCAGATTCCCTTAGATCGCCGCCAGTGCGGCTTCCGCGGCGGCGACCGCTTCCGGCGTGCCCACATGCATCCACACGCCTTCCAGGCGCAGGCCGAACAGCCGGCCCTTTTCGGCGGCGCGGTCGAAAAGGACGGTGAGCGAGAAGGCGCCCTTCGGCGCATCGGCGAACAGCGTCGGCGAGAGCACCGCCGCGCCGGCATAGACGAAGGGGACCACCTCGTTCTCGCGCCGCCGGCGCAAGCAGCCGTCGGGCCGCATGGCGAAATCGCCACGGCCGGTATAACCGATCGAGTTGGTGGTCGGCGCAAGCAAGAGCAGGATGTCCATCGTTTGCGGATCGAAAGCTTCGGCCATGCGCGTGAAGTTCGGCCGCACGCCATCGAGCCAGACCGTGTCGGAATTGACCAGAAAGAACGGCGCTTCGCCGAGCTTCGGCAGCGCCTTGGCGATGCCGCCGCCGGTGCCGAGCAGTTCGCCGCGCTCGTCGGAGATCACAATGTGCGGCCGCTGCCGCGGCGCCAGATGACGCTCCAGAATATCGGCCAGATGGTGCACGTTGACGACGACGCTTTCCACGCCGGCATCGGCCAGGCGATCGAGCGAATAATCGATCAGCGACTTGCCGCCGATTTCCACCAGCGGCTTTGGGATGTGACCGTTATAGGGCCGCATCCTGGTGCCCAATCCGGCCGCCAGGACAATCGCGCGGTTCGGCATCATGGTGTCCCCCAGACGAGCCTCACGTTCCGCCGACTCATTTCATTATATCCGCTCATTGGTTTTTTGGCGGCAGATTGGCGGCATACCAAGCCTTGAGGGGGGCAAGGTCGGGATGCGCCAGCGACCGGTTCAAATAGCGCAATAAGCGCGGGATATGACGGAGGTATTGCGGCTTGCCATCGCGGCGGTCGAGCCGGGCGAATATGCCCAGGATCTTGGTGGCGCGCTGCGCCGCGAGCGTTGCGTAGATCCGCGCGAAACCGGCCGCGTCGAAGCGCTGATCGTAGAGTCGTCCGCGCACATAGCGGCTGAACAGCGCGACCTCGAGCGGTTCGGGCACGTCGACACGCGCATCCTGCAACAACGACGCCAGGTCGTAGGCAGCAGGCCCCATCATCGCGTCCTGGAAATCGAGGATCCCGATCCGCGCCACATTGTCCCGCTCGGGAAGCCACAACAGATTGGGCGAATGATAGTCGCGCAGTACCCAGGTGGGCGGCGCCTCGATCGCCGGCTGCAAAGCGTCGCGCCACAGCCGCGTGAACTCCGCGCGCAGCCGCTCGGTGACCTTCACGCCGGCGGCGGTCAGATACCAATCGAGCAAGAGTTCCGCCTCGATCAGGAAGGCATCCATGTCGTAGGGCGGCAGGAAATATTCCTGGCGCGGCGCCACCGGCAGCCGTTCCGGCAATTTGCGGCGGTGCAGCGACAGCAGGAGATCGACGGCGGCCTCGTAGCGCTCCTCGATCGGCGCCGGCGGATCGCCGGCAACGATCCGATTGTCGCCCAGATCTTCCATGACGAGGAAGCCGTGTTCGAGATCGGCTTGCAGGATCGCCGGCGCCGACAGGTTGCGGTCGCGCAGGCCCTGCGCCAGCGCCACATAGGGAACGATGTCCTCGGCGAGATGCGCGATCGCGCTGTAGGGCTTGCCGTCGCGCACCGGCGGCCCGTCCGGCCGGCGCGGCGAATTCATCAGGATCTCTGAGCGGTCGGCGAGCGCGAGCCGCTCGAAGACGCGGGTCGAGGCGTCGCCGACCATGCGCCGGCGCGGCACATCGCGATAGCCGGCCTGATCGAGAAAAGCGCGCACTTGCGGGATGCGCTCGACGCGCGTGCCGAATGCGCCGTAGCCGATCACCCGCGCGTCGCGCACGTCGGGCCCGAACTGCGGTGCGAGCGTGAAGGTGATGTCGATACGGTCAGGCGGCAGAAAGCCGGCGGCGCGGTCGGGCCATTCCACGAGCACCACCGTGCCGGCGGCCAGATCCTCGAAGCCGAGCTCGGCGAGTTCGGCCGCGCCCGACAGCCGGTAGAAATCGGCATGCACGAGCGGGAAACGCGGCAGCTCGTAGCTCTGCAGCAACGTGAAAGTCGGGCTCGGCACCTCGATCGCCTCGTCGCTTGCGAGATAGCGGATGAGCGCGCGCGCGAACGTGGTCTTGCCCGCGCCGAGATCGCCGGACAGCGTCACCAGATCGCCGGGCTCGAGCGCGACCGCGACATCCGCGGCGAAGCGCGCCGTCGCCTCTTCGTCCGGCAAAGTGATGGTGAAGCTCGTCCCGCCGGTGGCAGTCGGAAACATAACGGCGCTCGTCAACGGCTTCGCATCGCGGCTGCAACCGGGCGCGCCGACGAGTCCCGCATCAATGTCCGCTCAGCCGTGCATCGCAACGACAACGCAGCAAATCCCCCAGAACAGGCAGTATTCGAAACCGCCGATTTGCCACAGCCATTTCCCCTTGCTGTGGCGCCACACTGCCCATGCGGCAACGAACAGAAACACCGCCTCCAGCGAGGCGACATAGCGCGTATAGATCGCAAACACCATGCCGATAGCGCAAACGATCTCGATCGCCATACAAGAAAAGACCCAGGCTTTGACCGGATAGAGCCTGAAATCGTCGTAGATCTTGTAGGTGAGTTCCAGATCGCTGGCCTTGGCGTAGAAATGCGGCAGCAGAAACAAGCCGCAAATAAGGCGAAGAATGTTGAACTCGTTGCTCAGATCGAAAATCTGAAAGAAAGACATACTTGCGGGCCCCCCTCGGGCTTGCGGCATCTTTTCAGAGCCTCCTTTTAGAGCCTCTTGCCCTAAGCCGCGGTCATTCTAACAGCTTCGCCGAGCGGGAAAGCGCACGTCACGGTGGTGCCCTCCCCCACGACCGAGGCGATCTCGACGGTTCCGCCGTGCAGTTCGACGAACGAGCGCACCAGCGACAGCCCGATCCCGGTGCCGCGGTGATGCGAGCCGAGCGAGTGGGTTTCGAACCAATCGAACACCCTCTCCAGCACGTCGGCGGGGATGCCCGGGCCGTGATCGGTGACGGAGAAAACCAGCGCGCCGGCGCGACGCTCGGCGCGCAGCGTCACAGTGCCGCCCGGCGGCGAGAAGCTCACCGCGTTGGCCAGCAGATTGAACAGGATCTGCCGCACGCGGCGCTCGTCGGCGACGAAGCTGCCGATGTCCGGCGGAGCGACGATATCGAGCAGAAGACCCGAGCTCACCAGGCGGTCCTGCACGCCTTCGGCTGCTGCCGCCATGGTCTGGCGGATGTCGACCGAACCCAGATTGAGCTGCATGCGGCCGGCATCGATGGTGGCGAGATCGAGGATATTGTTGATCAGCGCCAGCAGCGTATTGGTCGAGACCGTGATGTAGTCGAGATATTCGCGCTGCTTGGGGGCGAGCGGACCGGTGGCCGGATCGGCCAAGAGGTGGACAAAGCCGATGATGTTGGTGAGCGGCGAGCGCAATTCGTACGACACGTGATGCACGAAATCGATCTTGATCTTGTCGGCATCTTCGAGCGCTTCGTTGCGCTCGCGCAGCGCCCGCTCGACATTCACCGAATCCGTCACGTCGTGGAAGGTCACGAGCGTGGCGCCGTCAGGCAGCGGCACCGTCGTGCAATCGACCACCATGCCGTCGCGCCGCTCAAGCCGTCCTGATATCGCTTCGCGGTTGTCGATCGCGGTCACCGCATCGCGCAGGGCCCGCCAGATGACGTCGTCGCCGTGGAGCGGCTGGCACAAGGCGGACACGGTTTCAATGTGCGGCCGCTCGCTCAAGGTCTGCGGCGACAGGTGCCACATGCGGCCGAAGGCGGAGTTGGCGAGCCGCAGCCGACCGTCGCTACCAAACACAGCCACGCCCTCGGCCAGGTTGTCGAGGGTCTCGCCTTGGACGCGGATCAGCTCCTGAAAGCGCCGCGCCAGATCGAGCCGTTCGGTCACGTCGTCGAACAGATAAGTCACGCCGCCGTCCGGATTGGGCGTAGTGACGACGCGCAACGTTCGTCCGTCGGGTAAATGCCAGGTGTGATCTTTCGCTTCCAGCGCCCGATAGGCGGCGTGAAGCTGCGCCCGCCATTGCCGGAAGTCCTGCTCCTCGGGCAGCTTGCGCGCCGTGCGCAGCGCGTCGAGCAGGCCTGAATTGGTCGGCCGCTGATCGAGATAAGCGGCATCGAGATTCCACAAGGCCGCATAGGCGGTGTTGTAGAATGTCAGCTTCTGGCCGGCGTCGAACATGGCGACGCCGGTCGAGAGCTGATCGAGCATGCGGCGATGGGCGTCGGTGAGCCGCGCGAGCGCGCTGCGCATGCTTTCGGCTTCGGTCGCATCCACGCCCAAGCCGGCGCTGCCGGTCTCGGTGCGGAAATCCAGCACATCGAAACTGCGCCGGGCGCCGGCGACAATCGCGGGGAGACGCCCGGAAAATCCGCCGGCTTGCGTTCGCGTTCGCGCGATGCTCTCGCGCGCGGCGCTATCGAGAAGCTCCAGATTCCGTTCGATGGCGTCGGCCGCATCCTGCGCTTCGACCGCGCGCGCGTAGGCGGCATTGACGAAGGTCAGCCGACCGGTCGCGTCGCGCGTCCAGACCGGCGACGGCAGCTGCTCGATCAAGGCGCGCAGCGAAGCCACCTCGTTGAGCAATTTCTCGTGCCGGCCGGCGAGAGCCAGAAGCTCGCGCTTGATGCCGCTCGCATCCTTGAGGCGGAGCACGGCGCGCCCCGCAATGGCGCGGCCTTGCGCCTCGATCGGGCGGCCGGCGAGCGTGGTGAAGGCCATCGAGAAAGCCTCGCCGCGGGTGCGCAAAGCTTCGACCGCCTGCTCCATCGCGGCGGCGCGCTGCGGATCGAGCCAACTGCCGAAGGCCAGCACGCGATACGCCGCGGAAGCGCCGACCAGCGCCGGATCGCCCTCGATGGTCGGCTCGTCGGATGCCGCCGGCCAGTCCACCATGACCTGCGGCTCCGACAGCAGCAGCGCATTGGCGCGGTCGAGATCGCTGCGCAGTGCGGCAATCTCGTCGTGCGAGGAGGTTTCCAACCGCACCAGCCGACTGCGTGTGCGCAGCAGCAAGATCGCCGTGACCACCGCGAACAACAAAAGTCCGGCGAGCAAGACGATGGCCGCGACCTCATGACGGTCTATGCTGCGCGTCGCGCCCTGGACGAACTCGTGCAGGACAAGCTTCGGCGGCTGGTCGGCCCGGGCAGGCGCCGCCGCCATCCAAAGTCCCATCAAAAGTCCAATGGCCAACGAGAATCCGTAGAACCA
Source organism: uncultured Alphaproteobacteria bacterium (assembly GCA_963845075.1). Taxonomy (GTDB): domain Bacteria; phylum Pseudomonadota; class Alphaproteobacteria; order Rhizobiales; family Xanthobacteraceae; genus BOG-931. The sequence continues at coordinate 147,522 of CAWJRE010000063.1, forward strand.
CGGACGAGCGTAGCACCCGCTGCTCCGGATCGTGTCCGGCATGCCCCATTTGCCTCTGCTGGCCGCCACCGCCATCGCCAGCGGGTCCATCGCGTGCAAATCGCGAATCGCTGGACTTTACTCTCAACGGGAATCGCACCGAAAGAGTCCAGATCGTGAACGGGTCGGAAGCGCGTTTACTTCGCGTTGTCGCGACCGCGATTGCCGTTGAGACGTTCGGCATGGCGCGCCATGTCGTCCAGACTGATGCGGCTCAGCGCCAGTCCAAACTCCTGCTCGGCGGCTGACAGAACCGGAAGCACGACTTTGGCGACGAGCTCGGAGTTCGGCTCCTCTCCGGCTTCGTTGACCGTGCCGGCGGCGCGCAGAATATCGTTCGCCGTCACGCCGCGGCGCTCACGCGCCAGCTCATAACCGCCATGCGGGCCGCGGATGCCCTTGAGGATGCCGACGCGCACCAAGGATTGGAGCACCGATTCCAGATGGCGCGGGGGTAGGCCATGACGCGTTGCGAGCGTCTTGGCGGAAATCGGCCGCCCGTCCGTTTGCAATGCCACATCGACGACCGCGGCGATTGCAAGAAGTCCTTTGCGCGGGAGTAAAGACATAAGCAAAAAGAAAACGTCGAGATCGAGAATTGGTTCGCGATACAACTCCGCAACTTCGCAACTTCGCAACTTCGCGAACACAGTCACCCTCAATTTGTTCCGGTCGACCCAAATCCACCCTGCGCGCGGACGGTCGTATCGAGCGCATCGACTTCCACGAGTTTGATGCGCTGCACAGGCGCCACGACTAGCTGCGCGATGCGCATGCCGCGGCTGACGATGAACGGCCCGGCACCTAAATTCACAAGAATGACTTGTAGTTCCCCGCGGTAATCGGCATCGACCGTGCCGGGCGTGTTGAGCACGGTAACACCGTGCCGCGCCGCAAGGCCGGAACGCGGACGCACCTGGCCCTCAAAGCCTGCGGGAAGCGCGATGGCGATGCCGGTCGGAACAAGCGCGCGCGCTCCAGGCGCAAGCTCGATCGGCGCGTCGGCCGGCACGGCGGCGAGAAGATCGAGGCCGGAGGCGAGCGCACTTTGGTACTCCGGTAGCGGCAAATCCGCACCGTGCGGCAGCCGCGTGACGCGGACCTCGACACGTTCGCTGTCCGTCACCGCTCAGCACCTTGCAACGTGGCGGCGATGCGCGCGATGAGCGCGCGCGCAACGTCCTCCTTGGATTGCGGCGGCCAATCTTCGACGGCGTCGGCGGTGACGAGATGAACGGTGTTGCTGTCGCCGCCCATGATGCCGGTCGCCGGCGAGACATCGTTGGCGACGATCCAATCGCAGCCCTTCCGGGCGAGCTTCGCCTTGGCGTTGGCAATCACATTATCGGTCTCGGCCGCGAAGCCTACGACCAGCGGCGGCCGGCGGGACTTGCGATGCGCGATGGTGGCGAGGATGTCGGGGTTCTCCACCAATTCGATGGTCGGCGGCCGGCCTTGCTTCTTGATCTTGCTCTGGCTCGCCTGCTGCGGCCGCCAATCGGCGACGGCGGCGGCGAAAACGGCAATATCCGCCGGCAGTGCTTTTTCCACTGCCGCCAGCATCTCGCGCGCCGTTTCAACATGCACGACCGACACGCCGGGCGGATCTGGCAGATTGACCGGACCGCTGACCAGCGTCACGTCGGCGCCGGCGGCCGCGGCCGCCGCCGCAATGGCGTGGCCTTGCTTGCCCGACGAACGATTGGCGAGCACGCGCACCGGATCGAGTGGTTCGCTGGTCGGCCCGGACGTGACCAAGACGCGTTTGCCGGCGAGCAGGCCTTCGCTGCGCAGCATCGCGTCGGCGGCCGCGGCGATTTCGAGCGGTTCGGCCATGCGGCCGAGGCCGGCTTCGCCGCGCTCGGCCATCTCGCCCGCATTCGGTCCGATGAATTGCACGCTGTCCGCGCGCAGCCGCGCCAGATTGCGTTGCGTCGCCTTCGCCGTCCACATATGCGGGTTCATCGCCGGCGCGAGCAGGATCGGCTTGTCGGTCGCGAGCAGCACCGCGGTCGCGAGATCGTCCGCCTGCCCCGACGCCATCTTCGCGATCAGATCCGCGGTCGCCGGCGCGACCACGATCAGATCGGTGTCGCGCGCCATGCGGATATGGCCGACATCGAATTCGCTCTGCGCGTCAAACAAATCGGTGTAGGCGCGCTCGCCGGCGAGCGCGCCGGCCGCGAGCGGCGTGACGAAATGCGCCGCCGCCGCCGTGAGGATGCAGCGCACGCGCGCGCCGCGATCTTGCAGCCGCCGGATCAGGTCGAGCGATTTGTAGGCGGCGATGCCGCCGCCGATGATCAGCAGCACGCGCTTTTGTGCGGCCGCCGCGGTGCGCACTTGCTGCGTCACCGGCTGTGCCGGGGGATTTGGCGGATTGATCAAATCGAGTGCTTCAAGCCCGGCTTCCTCGGCCGCCTGCCGCAGGATGACGCGCACTTCGTCCTCCATGGAGCGGCCATGGCGGGCGGCGCGCAGCCGCAACAGCTTCTTCAGCTTCTCATCGAGCTGCCGGACGGTCAGGCTCGCCATCGCCGCTCCTCAGGATGAGCGACAAGCATATCACCGGTATGATTGCATTGCAATCAATGCAATCATCGCAGCAGGAGGATGACGATCCAGAGCAGCAGGAGCGCGACCGCCCATTGCGCCAGAATGGACCAGCGGGCGCGTCGCGCTTCGCTTTTTTCGAGCGCGTGAAACGCGTGTGGCGCCAGAACGAGACCATTGCGCGCAGCTTCCTCGAACTGCTCGATGATGCGTGCGCCGCGCATCAAAAGGCCGGGAAGGCCGGCGGCGAAACGGCCGATCTCGCCGGCGCCCTGCGCCGCGGCTTCGAGCTTGCCGACCGGGCCGAGATAGCGGGTCATCCATTCGCGCACCACCGGCTCGGCGGTCGACCACATGTCGAGTTTGGGATCGAGCGAGCGCGCCACGCCTTCGACCACCACCATGGTCTTTTGCAGCAGCAGCAGTTCCGGCCGGGTGCGCATGTCGAAAAGCCCGGTCACTTCGAACAGCAGCGTCAGCAGCCGCGCCATCGAAATGTCTTCGGCGGTGCGGTTGTGGATGGGCTCGCCGATGGCGCGGATCGCCTGCGCGAAGCTTTCGACCGAATGCGTCGGCGGCACATAGCCGGCCTCGAAATGCACTTCGGCGGTGCGATGATAGTTGCGGGTGATGAAGCCGTGCAGGATCTCCGCGAGGTACAGCCGTTCCTTGACGCCGAGCCGGCCCATGATGCCGAAGTCGACGGCGATGAGCCGCCGCTCGTCGTCGACGAACAAATTCCCCGGATGCATGTCGGCATGAAAGAAGCCGTCGCGCAGCGCGTGGCGCAGAAAGGTCTGGATCAGCGCGCGCGCAAGCTGCGGCAGATCGAAGCCCTTGGCGACAAGCCGCGCGCGGTCCGACAGCGGCGTGGCATCGATCCATTCCAGCGTCAGGACCTCTTTGGCAGTGCGGTCCCAATCCACCGTCGGCACACGAAAATCCGGATCGTCTTTGGTGTTCTCGGCCATTTCCGAGAGCGCCGCCGCTTCCAGGCGGAAATCCATCTCGACCGTGACCGAGCGGCGCAAGGTGTCGACCACTTCGATGAGCCGCAGCCGCCGCGCCTCGGCGGAAAGCTCTTCGGCGCGACGCGCCACATACGTGAAGGCGCGCAGATCGCCATGGAACCGCGGCTCGACACCGGGACGCAGCACCTTAACGGCGACGGGCTTGGCGCCGTCCATCGTTGCGACCTCGGCGCGATGCACCTGCGCGATGGAGGCCGCCGCGACCGCGGGCCCGAACGTGGAAAACACCGCATGCAGCGGCCGGCCGAAGGCTGCGGCGACCACGGCCTCGGCCTGCGCTTGCGGAAAGGGCGGCATCTGGTCCTGCAGCCGCTCGAGATCCTTGGCGAGCGCGGTGCCGACCACGTCCGGCCGCGTTGCCAGGAATTGGCCGAGCTTGACGTAGCTTGGGCCGAGTCGCGTGAGCGCAGTCGAAAGCCGCATCTCGGCGGCGCCGCTGGAAGGCCGCTCGATCAGGCGCACCATGCGGATCAGCGGGCGCAGCGACGGTGGAATCGCCACGGGATCGACGACGCCGAACACGCCCTCGCGGGCGAAAATAAAGCCCGCATGGCCGAGGCGGACGAGACTCGTGAGCGCGGAAATCACCGGGCGCGACCTCGCGGTAGGCGTTCCCTCGCCCCTTGAGGGGGAAGCAGCACGCAGCATCGGTGGCACGCGCAGCGAGCAACCGCCGTGTTCTTGAGGCGCTTCTGAACCATCACAAGCGCCAACCGGAATGCAAAGCGACAATGCCGCCGCTCATCAGCCGGTGCGAGACGCGCGCGAAACCGGCCGCGCGCATCATGTCGGCGAAAGCCTGCGGCTTGGGAAAGTTGCGGATCGATTCGACCAGATAGCGATAGGATTCGGCGTCGCCAACCACCGCGCGCCCGAGCGCCGGAATGACATTGAAGGAATAAAGGTCGTAAAGCGTATCGAGGCCCGGCATGGCCACGGCGGAGAATTCAAGGCAGACAAAGCGGCCGCCGATCTTGAGCACGCGATAAGCCTCGGCCAGCGCCGTCTCGATGCGCGGCACGTTGCGAATGCCGAACGCGACAGTGGCGGCATCGAAGCTTCGGTCCGCGAACGGCAGCGCCTCGGCATTGGCCTCGGCAAAGGTCAGCGCCTCGCCAAGCCCGCGCGCCGCCGCGCGCTCGCGCCCGACCGCGAGCATATCCGGGTTGATGTCGCAGACCGTGGCGCGGGTTTGCTCTCCGCCCGCCGCGGCCACCCGCATTGCGATATCGCCGGTCCCGCCGGCGATATCGAGGAGCGCGAACGGCCGATTTTTGGGCGGGTTGACGGCCGTGACCAGCGCATCCTTCCAGGCGCGATGCAGTCCAAACGACATCAAGTCATTCATGAGATCGTAACGGCGCGCGACGCTGCGGAAGACGTCGTCGACCAGCGCCTGCTTGTCTCCGAGCGGCACTTGGCGCGCGCCGAAATCGGCGTATTTGCGTTTGCTATCGGGCATAACTATTGGGCATCACTATCAGGCACATTGGGCATCGGTTTTCTCGCCGGCCGGACGATAGCGCGACTGGCCGCGCGGCGCTACAAAGCCCGTCCGGCATGGTTGAAAGGATGCGACGCCGCGGTAAGAGGCCAAGGATGACAGTCCAATTCGAGCGCGCCGTTCCGATTTTTCGCATCTTCTCGCTCGACAAGGCGCGCGAGTTCTACCTGGATTTTCTCGGCTTCAAGGTCGATTGGGAGCATCGCTTCGAGCCGGGCGCGCCGGTCTACATGCAGATCTCCCGGAACGGATTGGTGATTCACTTGAGCGAGCATCATGGCGATGGCACACCGGGCTCCATAGCCTATGTGTACACGACCGGCGTGCGTGAGTTGCATCGCGAGTTGAACGACAAGCGCTATCGCCATAATCGTCCCGGCGTGCAGGAACAAGATTGGGGCATGACCGAAGTGACCGTCTGCGATCCGTTTAACAATCGCATCACCTTCGGCGAACGGACGCAGAAAGACAGCGCAGGCCGCGAGGCGCGAGCGACTGATGCCCGAACTTCCCGAAGTCGAAACCGTGCGCCGCGGGCTTGAGCCGGCGATGGATGGCGCGCGCTTTGCCAAGGTCGACGTGCATCGCGGCGATTTGCGCTGGCCGCTGCCGAAAGATTTCAAGGAGCGCCTGCAAGGCAAGACCGTGACCGGTCTTGGCCGGCGGGCGAAATATCTGCTCGCGGATCTTTCGTCGGGCGACGTTTTGCTCATGCATCTCGGCATGTCCGGCTCGTTCCATGTCTTTCGCGAAGCCGGCGCCAAGAAGCTTGCGCGCTATTATCATGAGCGCGAGAAGCACGCGACGCACGACCATGTGGTGTTTCACATGTCCTCGGGCGCAGTCGTGACGTTCAACGATCCGCGCCGCTTCGGCTCGATGAAGATCGTGCCGCGCGGCAAGCTCGAGGATGAGCCGCTGCTCAGCCGGCTCGGGCCGGAGCCGCTCGGCAACGCTTTCGACGCCGCCATGCTGGCGGCGGCCTGCACGGGCAAGAAGACGAGCCTGAAGGCAGCGCTTTTGGATCAGCGGGTCGTCGCCGGCATCGGCAACATCTATGCGTGCGAGGCGCTGCATCGCGCGCTGCTATCGCCCAAGCGCATCGCCGCCACCATCGCGAGCAAATCGGGCGCGCCGAACGAACGCGCCGAGCGGCTGGTCAACAGCATCAAGGCGGTGCTCAATGATGCGATCAAGGCCGGCGGCTCATCGCTGCGCGATCACAAAAGGCCGGACGGCGATCTGGGTTATTTCCAGCACCATTTCCGCGTCTATGACCGCGAAGGCGAGCGCTGCGTCACGCCGCGCTGCCCCGGCATCGTTAAACGCATCGTGCAGAACGGGCGCTCGACCTTCTATTGCCCGATATGCCAGAAGTGATTTCACCTCTCCCCGCGTGCGGGGAGAGGGAGCAATAGCGCCGAGCTTATCCAGTCGGGAGAACAACTTTATGGCTTACGAGAACATTATTGTCGAAACCCGCGGCAAGGTCGGCTTGATCCGGCTCAACCGTCCGCAGGCGCTCAACGCGCTCAACCGCGCGCTGATGACCGACTTGACGCACGCGCTCAACGCGTTCGAAGCCGACCCCAATGTCGGCTGCATCGTGATCACCGGCTCCGACAAGGCCTTCGCGGCCGGCGCCGACATCAAGGAAATGGCGGAAAAGACCTTCGCCGAAGCCTATCTGGGCGACTTCGCCGCGAATTGGGATCGGGCCTCAACCGTGCGCAAGCCAGTGATCGCCGCGGTCGCGGGCTTTGCGCTCGGCGGCGGCTGCGAGCTTGCCATGCAATGCGACATTCTCATCGCCGCCGACAACGCCAAATTCGGCCAGCCGGAAATCAAGCTCGGCGTCATCCCCGGCATCGGCGGCACGCAGCGTTTCACCCGCGCCGTCGGCAAGGCCAAAGCCATGGACATCATGCTCACCGGCCGCATGATGGACGTCAACGAGGCCGAACGCGCGGGCCTCGTGGCGCGCATCGTGCCGCTGGCCAACCTGCTCGACGAAGCGATCAAGACCGCCGAAACAATCGCATCGATGTCGCTGCCGTCGGTGCTGGCCGCCAAGGAAGCGGTCAACGTGGCGTTCGAAACCTCGCTCGCCGAGGGCGTGCGCTTCGAGCGCCGGGTGTTTCACGCGATGTTCGCGACCGCCGATCAGAAGGAAGGCATGGCCGCCTTCATCGCCAAGCGGCCGGCGAAATTCGAAAACAAATAGGATTGTCATTCCGGCGCCGCCGAACGCGGCCGTTCGGCGGATATGACAACAAGCGGCGACAGTCGCCGCTTCGATGGCTGCGAAAGCCGCGTTTCTACTGGTCCTTTGCGACCGGGCGTGTGCAGAATTTGCCCGCTGCTCCGACGTGCGCGGGTCGGTAATTTTCCTAAAATTTTCGGCCGTTTTGCTTTGCCCGCATTGCGCGAATTTTTGCACTTCGTCTGTAGGATGCACCTCGATTTCATCGACGCTCCATGGCGAGCGAAGAGAAAGCTCAAAAACGCTCCATTGCTGTACCATTGGTTGTAATTCCCATGGCCGACGCCGCGACCGCCGCTACAAATCCGAGCCTCTACAAAAATCAATCGCTGATCGACGAGCTGAACGCCGCGCTCGCGACCGGCGGCGATGACGAGCAAAAGCGCATCCTGGAGCGCGTCGCCGATCTGTTCGCGGCCGGCGCGCGCGGCTATTCCAGCCAGCAGATCGCGTTGTTCGACGATGTGCTGCAAAAGCTCTGTGCCGACATCGAAGTCAAGACGCGGGCGAGATTGGCCCGCCGCCTTGCCCATATCGACAACGCGCCGCCGCGACTGATCCGCTCGCTCGCCTTCGACGACGCGATCGCGGTCGCTGAGCCGGTCCTGATCCACTCGCAGCAGCTCAGCGATGTCGATCTGGTCGAAAACGCCACCACCAAGAGCCAGGACCATCTGTTCGCCATCGCCCAGCGGCTGCGGCTGAGCGAGCGTGTTACCGACGTTCTGGTCGAACGCGGCAATCGCAAGGTGATCCACAAAGTCGCCGCCAATACGGGGGCGCGCTTTTCGCTCGCCGGCTACGACAAGCTGACCCACCGCGCCCGGCGCGACCGCAAGCTAACGCTCGCGCTCGCCCGCCGTCGCGACCTGCCCCGCCAGTATTTTCTCAAGCTTCTTGAAACCGCGTCCGCCTCAGTGCGCGCCAAGCTCGAAGCCGCCAATCCGGAGGCTGCCGCGGCTATCCGCGACACGGTCGACGAGGTGGCGAGCGGCTTGCAGCAGGAAGTGCGCAAGACGTCGCAGCGCTTTGCCAACGCGCTGCGCGACGCCAATCGCTCCTTCAACGCGCAACCGTTCACCGAGGCCAACGTGCACGCGCCCGCGCACGCGCAGGAATTTACCCGAACCGTGATTGCGCTGGCCAAGCTCGGGCGCTTTCCCGTGGACCTCGTCGAACGTGCCCTTATCGACAAGGGTGAGGACATGATCCTCATCCTCGCCAAGGCGGCCGGCTGCTCCTGGATCACCGTCAAGGAATTGCTGCTGATGTATGTGGCCGAGCGCAATCCGCAGCCGGATGAGCTGACGCGGACGTTCGACCGCTACACCAAGCTGACCCAAGAGGCCGCACGGCAGATCGTCGATTTTTACGGACAGCGCGTAAAGGTCAGGGGGAAGGACGCGCGCGATTCCGAAATCACGACGGGTGTGTAAAGCGCACCGCCGCCGGACATCGCGGCGCGACCCAAGCCGTCACTTTTGCAACTGAGCGACCAGCGGCTTGAGCAGCGGCGCGATGCGCCGCAACTCGGCGCGGTGCGCGGCGGACAATTTCGTCAGGATCGCCTCGCCCGCTTTGGTCAAAGCGAGGCTTGCGCGCCGCTTGTCGCTCGGATCGTCGCGCCGCGTCGCGTAGCCCGCGCTGACCAGCCGGTTGATCAGGCCGACCGCGCTGTTGTGCCGGATGGCAAGACGCTCGGCGAGGTCGCCGACGGTGGGCGGACCGTCGGGTGAGCCCTTGATCGCCAGCAAGGCCTGATGCTGCTGCGGAGCAAGCCCGACTCCCAGCGCCTGCTGTTCGCTGAACACTAGAAACTGGCGCAATAGGCGGCGAAATTCCGCCAGCAGCCGGTAATCCTCCGGTTTGAGTTGCACCGCCGTTGCCGTTTGCCTGCCCATCTCACCTCATCCTTGACTGAGGTCGTAGCACGCAGAGGCGAGATTGTCGGCCCTTGCCGGTGCGGCGTGAGCCGCTCGGTGTGTGTGCTTGCCTGTTGCATGAAGAAAGCCGGCGCGGCCGGCCGTTGCGCGCAGCGGAGGAGGCACCGCGGGGAAGATCGTGTCTGTCGGCCGCTAAGCCGGCAGCTCCGCCTTCAACAAACCCTCGCGCACGTGTTCGGTGTCGGACGGTTGCTGATAGTGCAGCGTCTTGAGGAACGCGCCGACGGTGAAATCCTGTTGCCGCGCCAGCACTTCGCGCGCGTGCGCACTGGCCGACACCCGATTCCCCAGTTGCGCCGACGCGGCGGCAAGAAAGGCATGATGCGATTGGTCGGGCTTGGTCAGCCTGCTGTACGACCCGATGGCATCGGCATAGCAGCGGCCGGTATATTGCGCCCGCCCGAGATGGCTCCAAAACCGCTCGGGATGATAGGGATTGAGCCGCATCGCGCGTCGAATCCACTCGATGCCTTCAGTCGGGCGCCCGAGCCAAGTCAACAATTCGCCCTGCTGAACCACAATCAGATCGCTGTTCGGATTGAGCTCAAGCGCACGGCTCTGATGATAGGCCGCCTTGTCGTGTTCGTTGAAATTCACGTTCAGCGCCGCCAGGATCCGGTGCACGTCGGCATCGTTGTCGTCGAGCGACAAGGCGATTTGCAGCTCTTCCGCGATCACGCGCAAGCTGGCGGCGGGATCTTCTGACCAGCCGTGGAGCCAAGCCTGCCCGGTGACGCAAGCCTTCCAGGCATGGGCGTGCGCGTAATTCGGATCGAGCTCGATCGCCCGGTTGAGCATGCCGATAGCCTGCACGTTGGATTCGGGATTGGACCAGTGATGCAGGACTTTCCCGGTCAGCACATACTCGTACGCCGCCATGCTGTCGGTCGGTTTGCGTTGAACGCGGTCGTGCCGCGCGGCTTCGACTCGGCCGAACAGCGTCGCCGCGATCGACGACGTGACTTCGTCCTGGATGGCGAAAATATCCTCGAGCTTGCGATCGTAGCGCTCGGCCCAGAGGTGGGTCTCGGTTTCGCCGTCGATCAGCTGGACCGTCACTCTGACGCGATCCGCGGCTTTGCGCACGCTGCCCTCAACGACGTAGTCCACGCCGAATTCCCGCGCGACCTGCTGGGGTTTGATCGGCTTGCCCTTGTGAACAAAAACCGCGTTGCGCGAGATCACCAGCAACTGGCGGAAGCGCGACAGTTCGGTGATGATGTCCTCGGTCAGCCCGTCGGCGAAAAACTCCTGCTCCGGATCGCCGCTCATATTGACGAAAGGCAACACGGCGATCGAAGATTTGCGAACGCTGACTTGCGGCGCCGCCTGCGCGACGGCGACGCCGGCCGGCTCGTTGGCTTGACCGTTCAGCACCACTTTGTACACGCGGATCGGACGGCTGATATTTTTGACGTGCTGCTCGCCGAGATCCTGAAAGCCGACCGGCAGACGGTCGGCAACCTGATCGCGCACCGCGGCGGAAATGCAGATGCCGCCCGGCTCCGCCAGCCCTTCAAGCCGCGCGGCGACGTTGACGCCGTCGCCGAAGATATCGTTGTCCTCGACGATGACGTCGCCCAAATTGATGCCGATGCGATAGAGCAAAGCGCGCGACGCGGCCATGTCGCGATTGCGCCGCGCCATCCGTTCCTGGAAATCGACCGCGCAGCGCAGCGCCTCGGTGACGCTTTGAAATTCCACCAGCAGGCCGTCGCCTGTGGTCTTGATGATGCGGCCCTTGCACTTGGTGATCGCCGGATCGATCAGCTCAAGCCGCACGGTTTTGAGCCGGGCCAGCGTCCCAGCTTCGTCGACTTCCATTAGACGGCTATAGCCGACCACGTCCGCGGCCAGAACCGCGGCCAGGCGGCGCTGCACATTCGGGCCTTCCGCGTTCATGCGGCCCTCATCGTAGTCGCGCAGACGAACTGATAGCCCATTTTCGCGCTATAACCTATGGCCTTGGTTTACAGCTCACTGACGGTGGCTCTGGTTCCAGGAGCGTGATTCCGAAAAGTGCAATTTAAGTCGATCGGATCACGGTTAGAGCTTCGAGACCTGCAGCAAGGAGCGGTTGCCGATCCAGGTCTTGGCCAGGTTCTCCTCGGCCTGTTTTGCGGCTTCCGCATTACCGAGCGCGGCGTAAACCTTGGCAAGGCCGTAATACGACCATCCGTTGTTGGGCGCGCGCTCAAGCGCCCGCTTGAACTGCGCTTCGGCCTCATCGAGGCGGCCGGCCTGCAATAGGGCGGCTGCGAGCGTTTGCCGCACCGGATAATACCAGAATGGCGGCTCGGTGTAGGGCAACCCATCCTGCAGCGCGGCCGCTTCTTCGAACGAAGCGATGGCGGCTTTGCTGTCGCCCTGCGCCTGCGCGAGACGCCCGTCCGCCAGGGCGCGCGCAAGCTTCAAGACATCGGTTGCCGGAATGCCGACGGCTTGCAGCGCCGAGAAATCGGCTCTGTTGGCAATGCCCGTGATCGCATTCGCCTCCGCTTCGGCGCCGGTGAAATCGCCCTTCGCGGTGGCGGCAAGCGAGCGCGCGTAGCGCCACATCGCTTGCGCATACGGGATGTCGGCGCCGGGATCGGGCAGCGCCAGGATCGTGTCCGGCGCGCTGAATTGGGCATGCGCGAAATAGGGCGCCGCCTTGATCGGATGGGTCATCGCGATGCCGCGCGCGACCTCGTCCGGTATGAGGCCGCGCAGCTTCTCGGCGGCGGCGATCACGACCGCACCGTCGCCCGCCATCTGCGCCGCAGCCATCATAAAGTGAACGTTGTGCGGATAATATCCGAGCCGGTAGACGCCCATCGGCGCATCGGTCGCGCTCAGATAGGTTTCATCGACCGCCACCGCCGACTTGTTGACGGAAAAAGCGTCGAGATACCGGCCGACGCGATAGTAAATATGGCTCGGCATGTGCACGAGATGCCCGGCCGCCGGCATCGCGTCGCGCAGCCGGTCGGCGAAGGGCTCCGCGCGCTGCGGACGATCCGATGCCTCCACCGCGTGAATGTAAAAATGCGCCGCGCCTGGATGGGCAGGATTTCTAGCAAGCACGCGCTCCAATGTCGGCACGATCGGCGCGGCTTGCGGCGTCGGTTCATGCCCGCCCGGCTGCCAATAATTCCACGGGCTCACATCCATGACGGATTCGGCATAGAGCACCGCGATATCATCGTCGTCCGGAAATTTTTCGGCGGCCTTCTCCATGGCGGCCGCATAAGCCGCATCGAGTTCCTTGCGATCGGCTTTCGGATCTTCCGCATAGCGTTTGGACAGCGCCGCGATCAGCATCTGCTCGCGCGGGCTTGCAGAAGCGGCGAGCGCTTGCGCCTTCTGGATGGCCGCGAAGGCGGGCTGTACCGCTTCCTCCGCCATCGGCAGATTGATGTTGGGCCCGAGCACAAGCGCTTCGCCCCAAAAGCACATGGCGCAATGCGTATCGAGTTTCTCGGCCTCGCGGAAAGCGCGCTGCGCTTCGGCGTGATTGAAGGCGTAAGCGAGCCGCAGCCCTTGATCGAAATAATTCTGCGCAGCCGGGCTCGCGGTGGTGATTTTGTAGCTCAACGCGCCCAGACCGTCCCACAGTGGCGGCTCGATATCCGCAAAGGCGGGATTCGGCGCCGTTGCCTGGATTTCCGCGTTGGGCACCTCGGTGCGCGACGCCGCGAGACGGATCAACGCGCCCGCCCCAGCGGCCGCGTTGGCAGAGCTGTGACAGAACGGGATGCCCGCCGGCGGAGCCTGCGCGCTCGCAAGCCGCTCAGGCTTGGCCGCGAGCGCGCCGAACGCGGCAAGCACGCCGGTGCCGGTCATCAGCACGGCGCCGGCAATCACCCGCGGTCCAAGATTTTTGCCAAAGGCACCGCCAAGCAGACTGCCGGCAGCGCTGCCAAGAATCCTACCAGAAGCTTTTCTTGTGTTCACGGGATGCCTCCACCGGCGAAGAAGCACACGGAACCTAAAGGGCCGGCGAATAAGCGCAAGCGGCTGACGGCCGAGGCTCGGCCGACAAGCTTAGGGGGAAAGCTAGCGGCCTTCCCCCTGATCAGCAACGAAAGACAGGATCAAGCAAGCGTAAACCGACCCGCTTTACTTCTGCGTTAAAGCGGCGGCATAGCGCGCGTAGAGCGAATCGACCCGCTCGCGCCACATCTGGACGAACGCGGCCGAGGTCATTTTATCGACCGATTTCCAAACGCTCTTGATGGCCGGGAGGGTATTGCCCCAAATCGCGCGCTTGCACCAGCGCTCGCCCTTCTCTTTGCCCTCGTCGGTGGCGCACATCGACTGCCACGCTATCCGCTCCGGATGCTGCACATGCTCCGAGGCGCCCTGCCAACCTTGCTGGTGGATCAAATAAAGATCACTCGGGTTCGGGTTTTTATGCGTGTCCAATTCGAACAGCGTCGCCTCGTTGACGAACTTGTAGGCTGCTGCAATCGAATTGTCGCGCGCATTGGTGATCTCGCCGGATCCGTATTTGTTGAATTCCTGCTTGCTGAGCTGGAACAGGCCGATGTACTGGCCGGTGCGGTTCTTGGGATCGAAATCTGACTCGATCTTGGCGACCGTCTTCATGAAATTGAAGTCCAGCCCGAACGCGTCCGCGGCCCGCTTGATCTCTTCGATCACCGAGCCCTGTGGAACGTTTTTCAGCGAGTCCAGCACAATGTCGGCCGGCCGCCTCTCAGGCGGCAGCTCCGAATAGACGTAGTAAGCCACATACGTCAGATTCTGCGTTGGCGCGGGCTCGGCGGCGGTGTCTCGCAGCGAGTTGCCGGCGTCCCGTATGGAAAAGTCCGGCTCTTCGAGAGTGGCGACCTTCACCTCGGCGGCAGGCGCGACGCCAAGCTGTCGGTCGTCCTCATATGCCAATTCGCGCGGCGAAAACGCAGCGAGCGGTATCACGACCGGCACCGAGCTCACGCGCCGCACTGTCACCGCGGGCACCACCGTCTCCGCGACCGGCGGCGCCGCCGTTTCGGCGGACGCCTGCGTGTTTGGCAGCGCGCTCGTGATATCGGTCTCGGCCGCCGCTGACGGTGGCGTAACGATCAGTCGCTTGGCGATGAGAGGCTGACAAATCGCGATGACGGTAATTGCAACGAGAATGCAACTTACCTGCAAGATTTTCATTCTGTCCCCGATGCGTAGTTTAGGTCCCCGCAGACTACTAATTTTGGATTATAATTACGTCGAATATGGGCAAATTAGTTAACGCTGAGACGCTCTTAGCTCTGATCGAATAAAAAAATCCGTTGTTGAACACATTTTCGAACAAAAAGCGCCGCCGGTTCGTCTCAAAGTGGACGGAACCGCGAAAAAACGACGTGGAATTTCGTGATTTCTTGATGCGCGGGCCCGCGGCTCTCTGATTCGCTATCGAATTCGCTATGGAAACCGACACCCAAAAAATTTGTGGGAATCTGGCAGCGAAGGACGTTATTTGCGCACGCAAATCACGCGCAGGACCGATTGATTGATCGGCGCGGCGGCCGATGGCCGGCGCGACGTGCTGTGCTTGCAAGAAGTTGCGGATCGTCTCGACCGGCACCAGCGTCACCGCTTGGCCGGCGCCGGCGCCGTTGCCCGCGACGACGCCCGGCCGCAGATCCACCATGCCGGCCAGGCGGCCGCGCCTATCCGCGGCCGCCGCACCGGAGAAGCCGAGCTTCGGCGCCGGCTCAATCGCCTGCTGCGAGAGGTGCGCCGGCACGGCGGTGACCGCATCGCCGTTCTGCGCAAGCGGATCGGCAATGCCGACGAGCGTGAGATCGCCGGAGTCGATGTTGCTCTCGGCGAACGGCGCCGGCGCGAGATTGCGCGCGCCGTAGAGGCGAACAAGCGCCAGCCCATTGGTCTTGTCTTCGGCGATCCGCTCGGCGTGACCGAACGGCGGCACGGTGATCGCTTCGCAGCGGTCGACGTTGCGCGCCGCGGTGATGAGCGAGCCGTCGCTCGCGACGACGATCGCCGAACCGTATTCCACCCGCCGCCGCAAGCCGGCGGGCGGCGGCACATTCGGATCGGGAAAGCCGACGAACGCATTCGCCACCGCGAGCGCGACGCCGCTCATCGTGCCTTCCGTCGCCTGGTCATAGAGCACGGTGACGCCGCGCACCTCGCTCCCTTGCGCTGCGGCACGCACGACGAAATTCTTCAGCCCCTGGGTGCCGAGAATGAAGAAATTATCCGGCTTGAGATTGCTCGACGCCACCTGCCGGTGCGCCGACTTTCTTTCCTCGTCGAACAGCGCGGGCAAAGCCGCTTCGGGAAGCCGAAACGTCTCGATCTGAATCTGGCCCTGGGCCGAGCTCCAGCGGGTGCCGCTGCGCGAAGCGCCCAAGCGCGGCACAAGCTTTTCCGGCACGCCGAGCCGCACGCCGGTCTTGGCGTCCTCGATCAGCTCCCAGCCGACCGCTTCCGCTGAAAAGCTCGACGCTTCGGGCAGCGAGCCGGTCTCGTCTTTGCGGCGCGCAGCGGCGGGCCCCGGCTTGCCGGCGGGCTTTTTCGCCGCGGCTTTTGGCGTCGTCGCCGGAGCAACCGCCGTCGCTCCCGCGCGCGCTGCCGCCGGAGCCACCGTAGCGTCACGAGCAAAGCTCGGCGGCGCGAACGCGGATGCGCCCGCGACGACCCCGCCGAGAATAATGACCGAAAGCTTCATGTGCCCGTCGCCCTCAACCTTAAGCGTATCCGAAGGCGGTGCGGACGCCAATTGCCTGATGCGCGCTTCCAGCATGCTGAACGCCGTGCCCGAGCATGATTCCGAAAAGCATGCCCTCGGGCTTTGACCCGATGGGTGGAAACCGGTTTTCGGCCGAGATCATGCTCAAAGCGAACAATCTGGACCGTGATCCGATTCAACTGAATTGGCTCACGGTCTAGCGGGTGGCTCCGCCCGGTTTTCATGCCTATCTTGGAGCCATGCTGAGCGATGCCGAGCTGGAACGTTATGCGCGCCACATCGTGCTGCGCGACATCGGAGGGCCGGGACAAGCCGCGCTCCGTCGCGCGCGCGTCCTGGTGGTCGGCGCCGGCGGTCTCGGCGCGCCGGTGCTGCTCTACCTCGCCGCCGCCGGGGTCGGCACGCTCGGCGTCATCGACGACGACGTGGTGTCGCTCTCGAACCTGCAGCGGCAAGTGATCCACGCCACGCCCGATGTTGGAATGGCGAAAGTCGACAGCGCCGCCGCCGTCATCCGAAGACTCAATCCGCATGTCGCGGTCGAACAGCATCCGGTCCGGCTGACCGCGCAGAACGCGCTCGATCTGCTCGGCCGCTACGATCTCATCGCCGACGGCTCGGACAATTTCGCGACCCGCTATCTCGTGTCCGACGCCTGCTATTTCGCGAAGAAGCCGCTTATTACCGCCGCACTCGGCGCGTTCGACGGCACGCTCACCACCATCCGCGCCCACCAGAAGGGCGCCGACGGCGAGCCCAATCCGACGTATCGCTGCCTGTTTCCCGAACCGCCGCCACCCGGCACCGTGCCGACATGCGCCGAAGCCGGCATTCTCGGCGCGCTTGCTGGCGTCGTCGGCTCGATGGCGGCGCTGGAGGTGATCCGCGAGATTGTTGGCTTCGGCGAAGGCTTGGTCGGCCGCCTTATCATGCTCGATGCGAGCGCCATGCGGTTCGAGACGCTCCGCTACGCCTGGGACCCGGCCAATCCGCTCACCGGCACAAAGCCGACCATCAAGGATTTGTCGATTCACGCGTAGTGGCCGTCGCTTTGCATGCTGACAGGAAATTCTAACGGTGTTAGATTTCTCGGCGAGCGAGGCATCGACGATGGCTCCCACCGTCATAACGAAACGGAAAAACGCAGTCTCGCACCTCAAGCGCGGCCTCATTCTCGACGCCGCCCGCCGCGTCTTCGAGGCTGAGGGCTTGGAGGGCGCAAGCCTCCGCACGATTGCGGCCGAGTCGGGCTATACGCCGGCCGCGCTCTATTTCCATTTCGACTCGAAGGAAGCGCTTTACGCCGAGCTGCTGGCTCGGTCGCTCGCGGTGCTCAAAGATTGCGTCGACCAAGCGATCGCCCGCGCGCGAACGCCTGCTGCACGGCTGCAGGCCGCGGCGCTCGCTTTCTTCGACTTCTATGCGGAAAATCCGCGTGATCTCGACCTCGGTTTTTATCTGTTCCGTGGCGGCATCCGCCCGCACGGTGTCGGCCGGGAGCGCGACGACGCCCTCAACGCAGCTCTGGCGGCAAGCCTGATGCCGATCGCCGACGCCGCAATCGAACTCGGCGCGTCGCGTTCGGACGCGAAGCTCTTGATGGCAGACACGCTCGCGCACGCCGCAGGCGTCCTTCTGTTGCTGCATACCCATCGTATCCGGTTATTTGAAGCCAAACCGCGCACCCTCATGGAGCGTTACGTCAATGACCAGATCGAACAGCTCGGCCGTAGCAGGTCCGTCAAGTGACGACTACGGCTACGCCACGCATGACGTCCTAAACCAGCCGCCGGCGCTTGCCGATTACGACGTCTACGGGTCCGACCCCGTCTTACAAAGCGTTGTGAGGACCTTCGATGCAGAGTGGGCCGAGCAAAAATTGCGGGATGCAGGGCAGGTGATCGGCTCAGCGCACGTCCAAGAGCTCGCACGCCAGGCCAATCGTCAACTGCCTGAATTGCGGACCCACGACCGCTTCGGCAATCGCGTCGATCGGATCGAGTTTCATCCGGCCTGGCACGAATTGATGACGCTCGCCATGGGCCATGAAACCCACGCCCTTTGCTGGAATGATCCCCGTACCGGCGCGCAGGTCGCGCGCGGCGCGCTGTCCTATATGTGGAATCAAGGTGAGAACGGCATTTGCTGCCCGATCAGCATGACCTATTCGGCGATCCCTATTCTGCGCCGCGATCCAGCGCGCTGGGCCGAGTGGGGCAAACTCCTCAGCTCGTCCCGCTACGACGGGCGGCAAATGAGGGCAACTGAAAAGACCGGTGCCACGGTCGGCATGGCGATGACGGAAAAACAAGGCGGCTCCGATCTCCGTCAAACCCAAACAGTCGCTCGAGCCAATGGCGACGGCACATGGTCGATCGTCGGGCACAAATGGTTCTTCTCGGTTCCCCATTCGGACGTGTTTCTTACGCTCGCGCGCACCGACGACGGCGTGTCGTGCTTTGTGGTGCCCGGCTGGCTGCCGGACGGATCGCGCAACCGCCTCCAAATTCAGCGCCTCAAGGACAAGTGCGGCAACAAATCCAATGCCTCGTCCGAAGTCGAATTCCGCGGCGCGATTTGCCATTTGCTCGGCGAGCCGGGACACGGCATTCGCACCGGGATTGAGATGAACCACTACACCCGGCTCGACTTTGCCGTCGGCTCCGCAGGGTTTGATGCGGCAGGCTCTGTCGCAGGCCGCCCATCACGTGGCCCACCGTCGCGCATTCCAGCGCGCCCTGATCGATCAGCCGATCATGACCAACGTCATCGCCGACATGGCGCTTGAAGTTGAAGCAGCGACTTGGCTTGCCTTCCGGTTTGTTGCCGCTCTTGACCGCGAGAGCCAAAGCGAGGGCGAACGGCTTTTGACACGCATCGGCGCGCCGATCGCCAAGTATTGGAACTGCAAGCGTGCGCCAGCGATCGCGGTCGAAGCGGTGGAATGCCACGGCGGCAACGGCTTCATCGAGGACCATCTCATGGCACGGCTCTACCGCGAGGCGCCGCTCAACGGCATCTGGGAAGGCACCGGCAATGTCATATGCCTCGACGTGCTTCGCTCGATGACGCGGGAGCCCGATTGCATTCCGGCGCTGTTCGATGAGCTTAAGACGGCTGTCGGCGTGGACCGCACCTTCGACGCTTGCGTCGCGTCTCTAAAGGACGAGCTTTCGAAGCTTCACAAACACGAGGGACAGGCCAGGCGGCTCGTTGAACGGCTAGCCCTACTTATCTCGGGATCGCTTCTGCTGCGCTATGCGCCGCCCGAAGTCGCCGATGCGTTTATCGTCACGCGGCTGGCCGGCGGCTGGGCCGGCCAGTTCGGCGACCTTCCGACCGGCCTCGACGCCTCGCGGATCGCGCGTCGCGCCGTGCCGGAAGTCGCCTTCATGCATTGAGGCACGCTGCGCGCCATGCAGGAGGGGAGATGCGCGGTGCGCCCGCGCGCGACCGGAGCGCCTGTTATTTGCTCCAGGTCGCCATGATGGTCGAGCCCTTGAGCACCGACCATTTGTTGTCGCCGGCGCTGACCACCGTGAAGCAGCTATCCTTGCCGCCCTTCCACATGGTGCAGAAGCCGTCCTTCGACAGCTTCCAGGTCCCCTCGCCCCTGCTGCCGGCGCCGATCGGCTGGCGTTTCATTTTGCCGTCGGCCATGAAGGTCATCTTGAATTTGAGATTCGATGGCGTGGTGGCGGTAAAGGGCTTTCCGTCGAAGAAGGTATTCTGGATATCCGTCGGCGCAAGCTTTGTGGCGGCCGGTTTTGCCGGGGCCGGTTTTGCGGGCGCGGGCGCCGCGATAGCGGATGCGATCGGCACCATACTCAAAACCGTTCCTGCCAAAACCGTCCCTGCCAAAAACTTTGCGAGGAAGACCTTTCCGGCCAAAACGCGCGCAAGAACTGCACGCATGGTGAGCCTCCTAAGCTCATGATTCGAAAATGCATGATAGGCGACGAACTTGATTTCGTCATGACTGCTGTTGTTTGCGGCCGGCGCCGAGGGCTCGAATTTTAAAGGGACGAAGGCAACAGGAGCGCCGGATGTGCCCTCGGCATTCGTTTCTGATGCCCCGCGGCTTCCATTCACCGGGCCTGGCCATGATAGACGCTGTTCGGCCGCATGTCGGTCGCTGACGCGATCCGGTTCGACATGTTGAAAAAGCCGGCGACGGCGGCGATGTCCCAGATATCACGATCGCCAAAGCCCGCCCGGCGCAAGGCCGCCCGATCCTCGTCCTCAACGCTCCAAGGCTCGGCCGTCAGCTTTACGGCGAAGTCCAGCATCGCCCGCTCGCGCGGCGAGAGCCGGGCGGCGCGATAATTCATGACCATGAGTTCGCCAAGCGCCGGATCGCCGGACAGCGCCCGCACCGCGGCGCCATGGGCGACGAGGCAGTAATAGCAGCGGTTGTGCGAGGAGACCGCGACCGCGATCATCTCGCGCTCGAGCTTGCTCAAGCCCGACGGCGCCAGCATCAGATCGTTGTACATGGCGACAAAGGCTGAAAGCTTCGCATTGTCGAAGGCATAGGCCTTGAGCACGTTGGGTACGAAACCGAGTTTTTCCTCGCATTTCTCAAAATAGGCGGCCATTTCCGGAGAAAGCGGCTCGGGCGGCAGCGCAAAAGCGGTGATTGCCGTGTCGTCGCCTTCGGTCGCGGACGCGCGCGGCTTCGTTGCGATCTTCTTTGTGACGATTTTGTTGCTGCTCTTGGCCATTTCTTCCTCTCGGCGGCTGACCTGCCACGGTCGGTTCTGGTGGATAGGGCGACATTATAGTTCGGCGCGGTAGCGGATAACCGGGCCGCGCGGGTAGTATCGGCGGAAATTTGAGAATCGCGCCCAAGGGGCAAACCAGGGGGAAACGATGGCCGTCGTGAACATGCCCCGTGCCGAGGAAGGCGAAGCCGGTCAGACGCTTGTGGAAGCAGCCGCTTCCGTCCTGGCGGCCCGCCGCAGCGACATTCCCCGCGACTTTCTGATCGAGTTGCTCGAGCGCGCAGCGCCCGATGACCTCGTGCGTTACAGCCCGGAAGAGCTTGCCGGCGTCGGCGAGCAATCCTGGTCTTTCCTGCTGCAACGCGAGGCCGGTGCGGCGAAAATCGCGTTTCGCCCCGCGCATTCCGGAGCCGGCACCGCCGTGCTGGAAATTCTCAACGACGACATGCCGTTCCTGGTCAACTCGGTGCTGGGCGAACTCGGCGAACGCGCGGCGGACATCCGGCTGCTGGTACATCCGGTTTTCAGCGTCGAGCGCGACCAAGCCGGCCGGCTCATCGCCTTCAAAGGCACGCGCAAGGGCGATGGCCACCGCGAAAGCTTCATCCACATTCATGTGGCGGGCGCGGACGATGAGACGGAGCGCGCCGATATCGTACGCGCGCTCGAAGAGGTGCTGGCCGACGTGCGGGTCGCAGTGCAGGATTGGCGGTCGATGCTGGCGCGCGCCAGCGAAGTCGCCGCCGAGCTCAAAGCCAATCCGCCGCCGCTTGCGGCCGACGAGATCGCCGAAGCGATCCAGTTCCTGCAATGGATCGCCGCCGACAATTTCACGCTGCTCGGCGCCCGCGACTACGCCTACGCCGACACCGACACCGAACTGGTGCCGAAATTCGAGACCGGGCTTGGGCTCCTTCGCTCGCCCGACATGCGGCTTCTTCGCCGCGGCAATGAGCTCGTGACCATCACGCCGGAGATCCGCGAATTCCTCAAGGAGCCGAAGCTCCTGATCATGACCAAGGCCGCGGTCCGCTCGCGCATCCATCGGCGCGTGCATTTGGATTATATCGGGGTGAAGCGCTTCGATCCCGACGGCCATCTGGTCGGCGAATGCGTGTTTTGCGGGCTTCTGACCTCGACCGCTTACACCCGCTCGGTGCGCGCCATTCCTTACCTTCGGCGCAAAGTCGATCGCGTCATCAGCCGCGCCGGCTTCGACCCGGCGAGCCATTCCGGCAAGGCGCTGGTCAACGTGCTGGAACATTATCCGCGCGACGATCTGTTCCAGATCGACGAGGACACGCTTTATCAGTTCGCGATGGCGATCATGCAGCTCGACGAGCGCCCGCGCGTGCGCGTGCTGCCGCGGCGCGATCGCTTCGACCGCTTCGTCTCCGTCTTGGTTTACATCCCGCGCGACCGCTACGATTCACGGATCAGGGCCAAGATCGGCGACTATCTGGCAACGGCGTTCCACGGACGGCAGCGCGCCTTTTATCCGTTCTTCCCGGAAGGCCAGATGGTGCGCGTGCACTTCATCATCGGCCGCTACGAGGGTGAAACTCCGCACGTCGATCGCGCAACGCTTGAACACGCGGTCGAAGCCATCGTGCGCAGCTGGACCGATGCGCTCGGCGATGCGCTTGCGGCCGTACGCCCGCAGCAAGAGGCGCGGGCGCTATTGGCGCGCTATCGCGAGGCCTTCCCGGTCGACTATCGCGAGGTCTATCCGGCGCCGCTGGCGCTTTCCGATATCGCGATCATCGAGCGGCTGACCGCCGAACATCCGCTCGGCGTTGAGCTTTATCGCGACGCCGGCACCGGAGCATCCGGCGCCGGCCTCAAAGTGTTGAGCCGCAGCCGCCCGATCCCGCTCTCCGAGCGCGTGCCGGTGCTGGAAAATATGGGCTTTCGTGTCGTCGACGAGCGCACCTATCACATCAAGCCGCACGCGTCCGATGATGTGTGGTTCCACGACATGACGCTCGAAAGCGCCCTGGGCCGGCCGGTGGACCTCAATGCGCTCAAAGACCGCCTGCAGGATTGCTTCCTCGCCGTGATGGGCGGGCAGGCCGAGAATGACGGCTATAACGCGCTGGTCCTGGCGGCGAGCCTCGTCTGGCGCGATGTCGCGCTCATTCGCACGCTGTCGCGTTTCCTGCGCCAGGTGCGCGTTCCCTTCTCGCAGGATTACATGTGGGCGACACTGCGCAAGCATTCGCCCATCGCGGCGCAGATCGTGAGCCTGTTCCACGCCCGTTTCGATCCGCAGCTCGGCACTGCGCCCGCGCAACATGCGGCGCGCGAAGCCGAGATCGCCACCGCGATCGAAACCGCGCTTGCGGCCGTCGAGAGCCTCGACGAGGACCGCATCCTCCGCCGCTTCGTCAACGCGGTAGCGGCTGCGATCCGCACGAATTTCTATCAGCACGACGATGCGGGCGCGCCGAAGGAGCTGATTGCGGTGAAGTTCGCAAGCCGCAAGCTCGACGGCCTGCCGCTGCCGCGGCCGCTTTATGAGATTTTTGTTTACGCGCCCCGGGTCGAGGGCGTGCATCTGCGCTTCGGCAAGGTGGCGCGCGGCGGCATCCGCTGGTCCGACCGGCCGCAGGATTTCCGCACGGAAGTCCTTGGCCTCGTCAAGGCGCAGAACGTAAAGAACGCCGTCATCGTGCCGGTCGGCGCCAAGGGCGGCTTCGTGCCGAAGCGGCTGCCGGCCGGCGGCGCCCGCGAGGCGATCCAGGCGGAAGGCACCGCAGCCTACAAGCTCTTCATCTCGACGTTGCTCGACATCACCGACAATATCGGCACCGGCACCATCGGCGTCGTGCCGCCGCCCGACGTGGTGCGCCACGAAGGCGACGATCCTTATCTGGTCGTCGCCGCCGACAAGGGCACCGCGACCTTCTCCGACATCGCCAACGAGCTTGCGATCGCGCACGATTTCTGGCTCGGCGATGCGTTCGCCTCCGGCGGCTCGGCCGGTTACGACCACAAGAAAATGGGCATCACCGCCCGCGGCGCCTGGGAATCGGTCAAGCGCCATTTCCGTGAAATGGACGTCGATATCGGCACAACGCTATTCACGACGGTCGGCATTGGTGACATGTCGGGCGACGTGTTCGGCAACGGGCTCCTGCGGGAGAAGACCACCAAGCTCCTTGCCGCCTTCGATCACCGCGACATTTTCATCGACCCCGATCCGGACGCGGAGCGGACGTTCGCCGAGCGCAAGCGGCTGTTCGATCTGCCGCGCTCGAGCTGGCAGGATTTCGACAAATCGCTCATCTCGCCCGGTGGCGGCGTCTATTCGCGCGCGGCGAAGGAAATCAGGCTTTCGGTCGAAGCGCAGCGGCTGTTCGGGGTCGGCGAGAAGCTTACCCCCGCCGAATTGATCCGCGCGCTACTCAAGGCGCCGGTCGATCTGTTGTTCTTCGGCGGCATCGGCACCTATGTGCGCGCCTCGGACGAAAGCGACGAGGCGGCCGGCGACCGCGCCAACGACGCCGTCCGCGTCGCCGGCAGCGAGTTGCGCTGCAAGGTGATCGGCGAAGGCGCCAATCTCGGCATGACCCAGCGCGGCCGCATCGAAGCAGCCCTCACCGGCGTGCGGCTCAACACCGACGCCATCGACAACTCGGCCGGCGTCAACACCTCCGACATGGAGGTCAATATCAAGATCGCGCTCAGCATCCCGCTGCGCGACAGCCGCATCGATATGACCGCGCGCAACGCGCTGCTGGCCGAGATGACCGACGAGGTCGCGGCCCTCGTCCTGCGCAACAATTATCTGCAGACGCTCGCGCTTTCCCTCTCGCAACGGCGCGGCATGGAGGATTTCGGCTTTTTGCAGCGGCTCATTCAAACGCTGGAGGGGCGCGGCCTGCTGGATCGCGCGGTCGAATTCCTCGCCGACGACATGGCGCTCGCCGAGCGCCGGCGCCGCTCGCAACCCTTCACCCGGCCCGAGCTGTCGGTTCTGCTCGCCTATGCGAAGCTCACGCTCTACGACGACCTGCTCGAGTCGTCGGTGCCGGACGATCCCTATCTCGGCCGCGAGATCGGCCGCTACTTCCCGAAGGAAATTGCCGCGCAATTCCCGGACGCGCTGACGCGTCACCGCCTGCGCCGGGAAATCATCGCCACCCAACTCGGCAACTCGATGATCAACCGCGGCGGTCCTTCGCTGATCGTGCGCATTGCCGACCAGACCGGCGCCGCGCCGGCGGCCATCGCCGGCGCCTTCGCCGCGGTGCGAGATAGCTTCGGTATGACCGCGCTTAACGGCGCCATCGACGAGCTCGACAACCGCATTCACGGCAAGCTGCAGCTCGACCTTTATGCAGCGGTGCAGGATCTCCTGCTCGACCGCATCATCTGGTTCCTACGCAATGTCGATCTGGCGCGGGGCCTTGCCGGCGTCATCGCCCACTACCGCGACGGCATCGCCGAAGTCGAAGCGGCGCTTGACACGGCCCTGCCGGAAGAGCCGCTCCAGGCGCGCGCGGCGCGGCAGCAAGAGCTCGCGCAAGCGGGCGTTCCGGACGAACTGGCGCTCCGTATCGCCAATCTCGGGCCGCTGGCCGCCGCGCCCGACATCATTTTGGTCGCCGACCGGACCGGCAAACCGGTCGGGGAAGTGGCCGCAACCTATTTCGCCACCGGCGCGTTTTTCAATCTCGACCGCATCGCCAGCGCGGCCGGCAAGATCCCGATCGCCGATTATTTCGACCGCCTGGCGCTCGACCGCGCCCGGGATTCGATCGGCGATGCGGAACGCCGCCTGACGGCCGCCATGGTTGCCAACGGCGCGACCGGCGCCGGCGCCGTCGAGGTTTGGGTAACGCCGCGCAAGAACGAGGTCGAGCGCATCCGTGGCGCGATCCACGAGATCGCCAATTCGGGTCTGACCCTATCGAAGCTTGCCGTCGCCGCGAGTCTTCTGGGCGACTTGGTCAAAGATTAGCCGCGCGTCGCCAACCGCATTTCATGACGGCGGAGAGAGCGGCGGGGCTTTCTCAGGATGCCGCTTGCGCCGGCGTTCCAGAAAATGTCCGACAGCCGGATGATGTGAACGCGGCGACGAACCAGCCGAAACACGCGTGCAGGCAAAAAAGAACCCCAAGCTGATTACGCGCTTGGGGTTCTCAAGTTGTTGCCTCAACTCAGGCTTATATGGCCGGGCGGCGGGGTGTCGGGGGATGGGGGAGCCGCCCGGTCTGGCCTAATGACAACGAGATATTGTGCGCCTGCTTCAGATGCAATGCGGATCACGGGTTAGTGTTATCTGCTGCGGCAAAACGCCCATATTGATGCTTGAAGACTTTTTGCAGCGCAGCGTGTTTGCACACAAAATTTGCGCTTGAGCATCCAGGTGATTTTTCGGGCTTGCACACCTAGGTAGTCTTCACGTGTCCAGTATCTTCACGTGTCCAGCCATGGCGAAGACGCGCGATTTTGTTCCACCAGCTTGATTCAGCGACAAGGCGCGCGTGCAGCGATTTGTCCAGAGCGCCATGCGCGGGGCACGGTGCGCAAGCGGCAAAAATCCCCTAAGCTTGCATCGGTTTGATTGCGCGATACTGGCCATCACGTCGGGGATGATGGCGCCGGGACCACAGCATGAGCGCGATTCCGTACCTCTATGCGATGTCCGGCTTCGCTGTCGGTTTGCTGGTCGGCATGACTGGCGTCGGCGGCGGCGCGCTGATGACGCCGATGCTGATCCTGTTGTTCGGCATTCATCCGGCGGCCGCGGTCGGCACCGATCTTTTGCATGCCGCCGCAACCAAGACCGCCGGCAGCATTGTTCACGGCCTCAAGGGCACGATCGACTGGACTGTCGTGCGGCGACTGGCCATGGGCAGCGTGCCGATGACGGTTGTAACGATCGCGGCCATGAGCTTGCTCGACATCAATGGCAATGCCGGGCGCAACCTGGTGAATGCCGTTCTGACCCTGGCGCTGATCGTCACCGCCGTCGTCCTGGTCTTTCGCGGCCGCATCGTCGCGCGTTACGCCGACCGGCTTGGCGGGCTTGCCCCGAAGCAGGTGGCGGCGCTGACGATCTTCGTTGGCGGAGTGCTGGGGACGATCGTGTCGCTGTCGTCGGTCGGTGCCGGCGCGATCGGGGTGACTTGCCTGCTGCTTCTTTATCCCAGGCTTCCGGCCGTCAAGATCGTCGGGTCCGACATCGCGCATGCGGTGCCGCTCACGCTTGTGGCCGGCATCGGGCATTGGCTGCTCGGTTCCGTCGACTTTCAGGTTTTCGGTCTGCTGATTTTGGGATCGGTGCCCGGCATCTTGATCGGAAGCTATGCGGCGGTGCGCTTGCCCGAACCGGCGCTGCGCGTCGTGCTGGCGGCGACGCTCTTGGTTGTCGCGGCCAAGCTGTCGTTCGGCCTCATTACGCCGTCGGCCAACGTCGTGGCGGTGGAAACGCAAGGCCGGCACTAAGAGCATGATCCGGAAAAGTGGAAACCGGTTTTCCGAAAAGATCATGCTCGAACAAAGATCTAGAGCGCGATGATGATTCAACTTAAAGCCATCGCGCTCTAGGCCCGCTCATTCCCGTGCAAGCGGGAATCCAGTGGGATGTGTCAGACTTGCGGCGGAACCCCTGGGTCCCCGCTTTCGCGGGGACGAGCCGAAGCGGGTAGGCGAGCGGCGCAGTAGATTGCCAGCTACACCTGACTGCCATTTTGCGGCAGCCCGTAGCGGTGCAGATCGCTGCCGTGCACGTCGAGCCAAACTTTAGCCCGCTCATGATCGGGACACAGGCGCTGCACCAGCCGCCAAAACCGGGCCGAATGGTTCATCTCGACGAGATGTGCCACTTCGTGGGCGGCGAGATAGTTGAGGACGAAACCCGGCGCCAGAATGAGCCGCCAAGAAAAGGACAAGACGCCCGCGGTCGAGCAGGAGCCCCAGCGGCTCGCCTGATCGCGCACCGAAATCCGCCGGATCGCGACACCGAGCTCGGCAGCGTGACGCTTGCTTGCGGCCTCGAGCTCACGCTTGGCCTCGCGGCGCAGGAAATCGCCGACGCGCCGGTCGACATGCGGAGCCTCGCCCGCAACGCACAGCAGCCGTTCGCCGTCATCGTCGCTTTCGGTCCACACGGTGCCGCGCACATTGCGCCGATGCGCGATCCGGTGCGGCATGCCGCGCAGCGGAATGACGATACCATTCGCGAACCGCACCGCCTCCGGCAACCGCCCAAGCCGCGCCGCGATCCAGCCGCCGTGCTTCTGCGCAAATTCGCGCGCTTCCTTCAGCGTGCCGCGCGGCGGGATTGTCAGCACCACTTCGCGCGTGGCGGCCGCGATGCGTAGCGTATAGCGGCGCGCTTGCCGGTGCCGGCGCACCCGCACGAGGTAAATCGAGCGATCAAAGATGACTTCAATAGCGCTCGGCTCATACGGCCGACGATAAAGGAGCGCACGCGATGACATGGCCGACGACCCAAGACCCAACCCTGAGCCGATAGTGCCACATCCGAAGAAGAGTAAAGTGCCTTTGATAAAGGCGCTGTTCATATACCAATCGTGGTGGCTGCAAGGAGAGTCGGCGCACAATATAGTGCGTTTAATGAAATGAATATAGCTTCATCTCTTTGCTTGTCACAGTTGCGAAAATTTGACGTCCATGATTCCCAAAAAATGTCGATTTCTCAAAAGCTTGCCATGATCGACCGTGTCCGGATGCGGCGCACCCACCGCGAGCCGTTTTTTGGCCGATAAATGAGGGTCTTCCCGAGGCGGGCCGCGCTCCATGCCCGCCGTGGTTGTCGAGCGTCTATGCCTTCACTTTCGCGCGCGTCGCTCCGTTACCGCGTGGCGCCGCGGCGGAAGCCGCCGACCGGCTTTGCGCGCTCTGGCTCATCGACGAGATGAAGTCGGCAATGCGCGGGGCGATTTCGGCGCGGAAACGCGAGCCGTTGAACACGCCGTAATGACCGACGCCGGGCTGCAGCCAATGCGCCTGCCGTTCGGGCGGAAGGTTGACGCACAGCCGGTGCGCCGCTTCGGTCTGCCCGACGCCGGAAATATCGTCGTGCTCGCCTTCGATCGTGAGCAACGCCACGCGCCGGATCTGTTTCGGATCGACCGGGCGGTCGCGATGCATCATCTCGCCCTTGGGCAGCGCGTGACGCACGAACACGGTGTCGACCGTCTGCAAATAGAACTCGGCCGTGAGATCCATGACGGCGAGATATTCGTCATAGAACTCTTTGTGCTTCTGCGCCGAGTCGCCGTCGCCCTTCACGAGATGGAGGAACAGATTCCGGTGCGCCTCGATATGGCGATCGAGATTCATGCTCATGAAGCCGTGGAGCTGCAAAAAGCCCGGATAGACGTCGCGCATGAACCCGGGATTGGGAAACGGCACCTTGGTGATGACGTTGTGCCGGAACCAGTTGATGCCGCGCTTCTGCGCCAGCATGTTGACGGCGGTGGGATTGACCCGCGTATCGATCGGGCCGCCCATCAGCGTCATGGTGATCGGCAGGTAAGGATCGTCGTCTGCGTCCATCAAGGCGGCGGCGGCGAGCACCGGCACCGCCGGCTGACAGACCGCCACAACATGCGTCTCGCCGCCGAGCGCATGCAGGATGGAGATGATGTAATCGATGTAATCGTCGAGGCTGAACATGCCTTCCGACAGCGGCACCATGCGCGCATCGCGCCATTCGGTGATATAGACATCGTGATTGGGCAGGAACGCTTCGACGGTACCGCGCAGAAGCGTCGCATAATGGCCCGACAGCGGCGCCACGATGAGGAGCCTGGGCTGTTGCCGGCGTGGCGCCCGCTCGAACACCCGCTCGAAATGCAGGAGCCGGCAGAACGGTCGCTCCCAAACGCTTTCGATGCGCACCGGCACCCGTTCGCCGCCGACCAGCGTCGAGGAGAGCCGCCATTCGGGCTGACCATAGCGTCGCGTCGAGCGCTCGAACAATTCGGCGGCGGCGACCACCGATTTTCCGAAGCTCGTCGAGTAGAGCGGATTGATCGGATTTCTGAACGCCAGCCGCGTCGCATCGGCGACAGCGCGCGCCGGATTGAGCGCGGCATGCGTTAACTCATAAAGCCAGTAGAGCGGCGTCGACGCCAGCACGCCGCCCGGCACGGCAGGCGCACCGCCGAACTCCCCGATGGCCATAGACGATCCTTGCCCGGCTTGCTGCATTGCAGCAATATGGGAGTGGTTTGTCATACCGCGATCATAAACGCAAACTTTTCCCAGTTTCTTACGGAATTGCGGTTCCATCCGGATAAAAAGGAAACGCGCCGGAAACGATTTCGGCTCGGCTTTTGGGCGCCTATTCGCCGGTTTGCATCAAAGAGCCCTGGCGGCGGGCGGCTTGCAGGAGCTTGAGGAAGCCGAAGATGCCAATGGCCATGAAGACCGCGTTGAGCGCGAGCGCCTCGAGCATGAGATCGGCGCGGAAGATGTGGTCGATCAAGAGCGCGCGCATGCCCTCGAACACGTAAGTCGGCGGCAACGCCCAGGCGGCCGGCTGCAGCCAAACCGGCAGTGTCGTGACCGGGTAATAGACGCACGCCAGCGGCATGAACAAAAACATGATCGACCAGGCGAGATTTTCCGCGCCCAGCCCGTTCCGCAACACCAGGCCCGACACGAAAATCCCCACCGCCCAACTGGTCAGCATCAGATTGATGAAGAACGCGACCAACGCGAACCCAAGCCCATAAAGGTTGAACCCGAAGAAGATGAAAGCGAGCAGCGTCACCGGCACGACGCCGATCGCGAGCCGCACGATGCTCATGACCATCAGTGCGGCGACGAACTCGACCGGCCGCAACGGCGACATCATCAGGTTGCCGATGTTGCGCGCCCACATCTCTTCCAGGAACGAGATCGAAAAGCCGAGCTGGCCGCGGAACAGAATGTCCCAGAGCAACACCGCGCCGATCAGCGTGCCGCCGGCACGGGCGAAGAAGCCGCCATTCTGCATCACGTAATACTGGATGAAGCCCCAGGTGATCATCTGCACCGCGGGCCAGTAGATCAGCTCGATCAGCCGCGGCCAGGACGAGCGCAACAGATACCAGTAACGCAGCATCATCGCCGCCACGCGCCGCGGCGAAAACGCGAACGCGCTTTCGGTCGCCGTGATCATTGCGCGGCCTCGGCTTCGTCGCGCCCGCGCGCCACGTCGAGGAAAACCTCCTCCAGCGTGCGGCGGCCGTAGCGGGTGAGGAGCCGCGCCGGCGTGTCGTCGTCTTCGATGCGGCCCTGCTTCATGATGATGACCCGCTCGCACAGGCGCTCGACCTCGTGCATGTTGTGCGAAGCGAGCAGCACCGTGGCGTGCCGGTCCCGGCAATAGCGTTCGAGGTGGGCGCGCACCCAATCGGCGGTGTCCGGATCGAGCGAAGCGGTCGGCTCGTCGAGCAGCAAAAGTTCGGGCGCGTTGATCAGCGCTTTGGCGAGCGAAACGCGCGTCTTCTGGCCGGCCGAAAGCTTGCCGGTCGGGCGGTCGAGCAGACGCGTCAGGTCGAGCGCTTCCGCCAGCTCGGCGATCCTCTCGGCAAGATGGCGCACGCCGTAAAGCATGCCGAACACGGTCAAATTCTGCCGAATGGTGAGCCGCATCGGCATGTCGACATAGGGACTTTCGAAATTCATCCGCTGCAGCACGCGGTAGCGCTGATGCGGCATTTGCGCGCCAAGCACCTTCACGCTGCCGGAGGTGGGCATCAATAGCCCCATGATCATGGCGATGGTCGTGGTCTTGCCGGCGCCGTTGCCGCCGAGCAATCCGGTGATCGAGCCGCGTGGGATCGAAAACGAGATGCCGTCGACGGCCGGCACCTCCTTGTAGATCTTGACGAGGCGCTCGACTTCGATGGCCGGTATGGCGGATTCCCGGGACATGACCCGCACATGTGGCGCGCCCGACGGGGCGAAGCAAGAGCGTCGCGCATGGCTCTGCCGCCCGCGCAGAGGATGGCTAGGCGCCGCGGAAAATGGCAGAAAACGCTGCTTTGGAGGAGGCCAGCGCAGCGCTCGTCCCCGCGAAGGCGGGGACCGCAGGCAAAGACTAGATGCCCGCCTTTCGCGGGCATGAGGGGATGGAACCATCGAGGCATACATGAAAATCGGACTTTTCGATCACGTTGAGGACGGCGCACGGCCGGTCGCACAGCTTTTCGACGAGCGGATTGAATTCGCCGCCGCCGCCGACAGAGCCGGCTTTTATTGCCTGCATGTCGCCGAGCACCACGCCACGCCGCTGAATTTGGTTCCGGTGCCGGGCATCTATCTTGGCGCCGTCGCCCGCGAGACCAAGCATTTGCGGCTCGGCCCGCTGGTCTACCTGCTGCCGCTCTATTCGCCGCTGCGGCTGATCGAGGAAATCTGCATGCTCGATCACTTAAGCCACGGCCGGCTCGATATCGGCGTCGGCCGCGGCGTGTCGCCCTATGAGCTGGAATTTCACAATGTCGCGCACGACAATTCGCGCGACATTTTTTTCGAGGCCTACGAGTGCGTCAGGTCCGGCTTGGTATCGGAGACGTTCAGTTTCAAAAGCAGCCGCTACCTCTACAACGACGTGCCGATCGCGCTGCGGCCGTTGCAGCAGCCGCATCCGCCGTTTTGGTACGCCTCGTCCAGCGAAATCGGATCGACCTGGGCTGGCGAGCACGGACTGCATTATGTGACGCTCGGGCCGACTGCCATGGCCAAGGCCAACATCACCGCGTTCAAGAATGCTCTGGCGAAACGCGGCGCGCCGGCACAGCCGAAGCCCGAGTTTGCCGGCGGGGTCGTGATCGGCGTGCAGCGCCACATCTTCGTCGCCGACACCGATGCGGAAGCGCATCGCGTGTTCAAACCGGCGATGGATGTTCACCTCGCCAACCTGAACTGGCTCCGGGTGTGGAAAAAAGACACCGGCCTCACCTCACGCCTGAAAATCCCGCACGGCACGAGCTACGAGGAGATGGTGGCGCATGGCGGCATCATTGCCGGCTCGCCACAGACCGTGCGGGCCGAAATCGAGCGCCAGGTGGCCGAGCTCGGCATTAATTATCTGCTGACGTACCTTTTCCTCGGCACCATGTCGTTGAATGATGCCATGCGTTCGCTCGACTTGTTCCGCACCGAGGTCATGCCGCATGTGGAGAAGCTGTAACGCTTCTCCTTCCGCTCATGCCCGCGAAAGCGGGAATCCAGCAAGAGCCCGGAACAAGTCTGGGTCCCCGCCTTCGCGGGGACGAGCGGAGTAGCGCCAGCCTGCACCTAACCCACGAACCTAAGGCTTCGGCGCGCGTAACGCCGTGAGCACGAAATCCATCAGTTGATCGTGTGTCGCGCTCGGCTTGTCGGCAAATTCGGCGATCAATTGCGGATGGATGAACCGCAACATCGCGGTCAGGACGCAAAGCGCGGTCACGGTGGGATCCGCGGTCCGGAATTCACCCGACCTCATGCCGTCTCCGACCACGCGCGCGGTCACGGCGATGATCTTGTCGATGTGCGCCTGGCAGACGTCCCAATTCTCCTCCATGGCGACCGCGACCATCTCGTGCATCTTCGAGTCGCCCGCAAAGCGTTCGGAGTTCATCCGAAAGATGGTGATCAGCATTTCGCGCAGCCGCTCGGTGGCGCTCTGCGGTTGCCCCGCAATGGCCTGCAGCGCCTGGTCCACGTCGCCCATCTGCCGGCTGACCACGCCGGCCGTGATCGACCGCTTGGAGTCGAAGAAGCGGTAGACATTCGCCGGACTCATACGCAGCGTCTTGGCGATATCGGCGACCGTGGTCTTCTGATAGCCGATCTCGCGAAACAGACGCTCAGTCGTGATGAGAATCCGTTCCCGGATGTCCGTTTCGGTTTGGTCCATCACATCAGTCGTAGGCATAGCGGTCTCTTGCGTTTCTTTGTCTTATCCAGCATCCGGCTGCCACCGCAGCCGGCACATTGTCATTCGGCCGCGATTGCAAGCGGCACAACTCGCTCCCTCCCGTCATCGGCCGGCGAAGCACCGCCCAGGTGGTCACCCAAATGGCCCCCCACTTGGTCACCCACATGGCCGCGCTCGTCCAGCCGCTTACGATACCACAACGCGTAAAGGCTGGGCAGGAACAGCAGGGTCAAGAACGTCGCCACAAACAGGCCGCCCATGATGGTGATCGCCATCGGCCCCCAGAACGCCGAGCGCGACAGCGGGATCATGGCCAGGATCGCCGCGAGCGCGGTCAGCACGACCGGCCGGGCCCGGCGCACGGTTGCTTCCACGATGGCGTCACGGCGGGTCGAGCCGTGGCTGACGTCGGATTCGATCTGGTCGACCAGGATCACGGCGTTGCGCATGATCATCCCCATCAGTGCGATCAGGCCGAGCAGCGCGACGAAACCGAACGGCTTGTCGGCGACGTTGAGCCCGAGCGAAGCGCCGACGATGCCGAGCGGCGCGGTGAGGAACACCAGGATCAGCCGCGAGATGCTCTGCAACTGGATCATCAACAGCGTCAGCATGACAAAGATCATCAGCGGGAAGAGCACGAAAATCGACGCATTGCCTTTCTGCGATTCCTCGATGGCGCCGCCGATCTCGAGCCGGTAGGCCGGCTCAAGGCTGTCGCGGATCGACTGAAGCTTCGGCCAGATCGCGTTGGTCGCGTCCGGCGGCTGAACGCCGTCAACGACGTCGGCGCGCACCGTGATCGACATGTCGCGATTGATCCGCCACAGGATCGGCTCCTCGTGGCCGTATTCGACATGGGCGATCTGCGACAGCGGAACCGCGACGCCGTTGCGCGAATAAAGCGACAGATCGTCGATATGCGCAAGATCGAGCCGCTCCGAGGGGACGGCGCGCGCGACGACGGCGACCTTCTCGATGCCGTCGCGCACCGTCGTAATCGGCACCCCGGAGATCAGCATGCTGAGTGACTGCGCGATATCCTGCGGCGTCAATCCCATCGCCCGCACGCGATCCTGATCGATCGCGAGCTTCAAGTACGGCGCCTGCTCGTTCCAATCGAGATGCGGATCGATCACCTTGTCGTCCGCGCGCATCACCTCCCGCACCTGATAGGCGATGTCCCGCACCTTTTTCGCATCCGGGCCGATCACGCGGAACTGCACGGGGAAGCCGACCGGCGGGCCGAAATTGAACCGGTCGACGCGCACCCGCGCTTCCGACAGCGCGCCGTCCGCGACCGCCTTTTCGAGCCGCGCCTTGATGCGCTCGCGCGCTTCGACGTCCTTCGACAAGATCACGATCTCGGCGAAGGCTTCGTCGGGCAGTTGCGGATTGAGACCAAGCCAGAAGCGCGGCGAGCCGCGGCCCACATAAGCCGTGTAGGTGGCGATGTCGTTGTCGTTCTTGAGCATCGCCTCCGCGCGCTTGACCGATTCCAAGGTCGTGCCGAAGGCGGTGCCGGCCGGCAGGCGAAGCTGGAAGAACAATTCAGGCCGCTCCGACAGCGGGAAGAATTGCTGTTGGACATGGCCGAAGGCCAGGATCGACAACACAAAGATGCCGGCAGTCGCGACCACCACAGTGACGCGCCGCCTCACGCACCATTCGATCACGCGGCGGAGCGCGCGATACATCCGCGTTTCGTAGATCTCATGCGGATCGTGGCCGGGCGCGAGTTTCTTGAAATTCGGCAGAAGCTTCACGCCGATATACGGCGTGAACACGACGGCGACGATCCACGATGCCAGAAGCGCGATGGCAACCACCCAGAAGATGCCGCCGGCATATTCGCCCACCGAGGAATTGGCGAAACCGATCGGCAGAAAGCCGGCCGCCGTCACCAGCGTCCCGGTCAGCATCGGGAACGCGGTGGATTCCCAGGCAAAGGACGCGGCGCGAACGCGATCCCAGCCCTGCTCCATTTTCACCACCATCATCTCGACGGCGATGATGGCATCGTCGACCAGAAGGCCGAGCGCGATGATCAATGCCCCGAGCGTGATCCGGTGCAGATCGAGACCCATGGAATTCATGACGATGAAAACGATCGCGAGCACCAGCGGCACCGACAGCGCCACCACGATGCCGGTGCGCCAGCCGAGCGCGAGGAAGCTTACGAACAGCACGATCGCAAGCGCTTCCACGAACGAGTGGACGAACTCGTTCACCGCGTGATCGACGACCTCCGGCTGATCGGCGATCTGCTCGAGATCGAAGCCCTGCGGCACCGCGGACATGAAGTCGGCGGTTGCGCTTGCGACATCCGGACCGAGTTCAAGGATATTGGCGCCCTTGGCCATCACAATGCCGATGCCAATGGCCTGCTTGCTTTTTTGGCGGACCTGGAAGTCCGGCGGATCGGCAAAACCATGGGTCACGGTGGCGATGTCACCGACCCGGAATACGCGGCCGTTGGCTTCCACCGGCGTCTCGGCGACAGCTTTGACGCCGTCGAGCGCGCCGGTGACGCGCAGCGGCACGCGCTGCGCCGTGGTCTCCAGCACGCCGGCCGGCACGACCGCGTTCTGCCGGGCCAGCGACTGGAACAACTGATCGGGCGTGATGCCGAGCGTCGCGAGCTTGGCGTGCGAGAATTCGACGAAGATCTTCTCGTCCTGCGTGCCGTACAGATTGACCTTGGTGACGTTCTTGACCTTGAGCAAGCGCTGACGGAACGCCTCGGCGACCTTTTTCATCTGCGCATAATCGGCGCCGTCGGCGGTCAGCATGTAGAGGATCGAATCGACGTCGCCCCATTCGTCATTGACCGACGGCCCGATCAATCCGGACGGCAGATCGTCCTTGATGTCGGAGAGCTTCTTGCGAAGTTGGTAGAAGAGCTGCGGCACGTCGCGGGCCGGCGTATTGTCCTTGAACGCGACCTGCATCGCCGTGAAGCCAGATTTGCTGTAGGTCGTGACCTTGTCGATGAAGGGCAGCTCCTGCATCTTCTTTTCGATCGGATCGGCGACCTGCGTCTGCATTTCCGCGGCTGTCGCGCCCGGCCACATGGCGGTGACGACCACGAGCTTGATGGTGAACGACGGATCTTCGCCGCGCCCCAGGCTGCGGTAGGAGAACAGGCCGGCGGTGCCGAGCATCACGATCAAAAAAAGAACCAGAGCGGGATGCGCAACGGCCCACGCAGAGACATTGAAACGGCTCATCGCGCTCTCCCGCTCACAGCATGATCCGGAAAAGTGGAGACCGGTTTTCCGAAAAGATCATGCGCCACCAAAAATCAGAACGACAACGACGAGACGACCTTGACCTTCTCGGCGGGATTGAGCTTCTGCACGCCGAGCGTAACGACCTTGGCGCCCTCGTCGACGCCGCCGCTGATCAGAACGTCGTTGCTCTCGTAGGCTTTCACGCTGACCGGCTTGAGCGTAATCGCGCCGGTCGCGGCGTCTGCAACATACATGGCAGGTCCGGCGCCTTGATCGAACAAGGCAGACAACGGCAGACGCGCGACGCGTTCGCTTGCCGGCTCGGACAGGATCAGCATCGCCGTCATGCCGAGTTGCACCTCGTCGCCGACGCCGGGGATGGAAAACTTTGCCAGATAGGTCCGCGTCGCCGGATCGGCCGACGGCGCAAGTTCCCGCAGCTTGGCGACGTAAAGCTTGTCGGGCACCGACCAGATCGAAACGCGCGCTTCGCCCGACTTGGCCCGCGCCAGAAGCGTCTCGGGGACCGCGACCACGACTTCTTTTTCGGAAAGCCGCGCGACGCGGAATGCGGTCTGACCGGCGGAAACCACCTGGCCGGGCTCGATCAATGTGGCGGTGACGACGCCGGGAGCGTCCGCAACCAGCGTCGCATAGGACAAGCTGTTTTTGGTCAGCTCGACCTGGCGTTCGGCGCGGTTCAACCGCGCGCGCGCCTCATCGCCTGCGGCTTTGGCCTGGTCCAATTGGGCGTCGGTGGACCAACCCTTCTGCCGCAATTCCTTGGTGCGGGATTCGGCGGCGCTTGCCTGCGCCAGCACGCCGGTCGCGGCGCGCGATTCCGCCTCCGACTGCTCGGCTTGCAGCTTGAGATCGACTTCGTCGAGCGTCGCGAGCGGCGTGCCGGCATTGACGAGCGCGCCGACCTCGACCAGGCGCTTCAATACTTTTCCGCCGACGCGAAATCCCAGATCGCTTTCGATCCGCGGCCGGACGGTACCGACGAAGGAGCGGTCGCGGGCCTGGGCTTCGTAGTGGACGGCAGCGACCAGAACGGGCCGAATGGGGGCAGCGTGCTGGGCGGCGATCTCGTTACACCCGGCAAGCGTCAGCGCCAGCGCTCCCGCCGCCGCGATTTGCGTTAACGCATTGGTAGAGCGCGCGAAATCAACATGCTTCCACATTGGAGACACCTCGCATTAGGGGGTAAGGTGTCGTGACGAGTGATGAATGTCAATATTCGTCAGATGTCATAATTTAGGCATAGTCGCTCCCTTCGCGGGCAGTCGCATGGCCTCCCGGACCGCAAAAATCTTCAAACTTTCCCGATGTTTAGATGAGCTGTCGGACCGACGCGAACGAGCCGCCTGCCTATTTCCCGATCAGCTCCCAGTCGCAAATCTTTGATCGCCGATCATTTCGTCATGGCCGGGCTTGACCCGGCCATCCACGTCTTTGTCTCGGCGCGGAGCTAAGACGTGGATGCCCGCGACATAGGCGGCGCCAAGCGACGCCGTTCTTCGAACGGCTATGCGCGGGCATGACGATTCAACCAACTCGCATTCCCGCCTTAGTCGCCGCCCCGTTCCCGATCGGCACGCAAGGCGTCCGGATGCGGCATGGCGATGACATTATAGCCGGAATCGACGAAGTGAATTTCGCCGGTCACGCCTGTCGAAAGGTCGGAGAGAAGATAGAGCCCGGCGCCGCCAAGGTCGTCGAGCGTGACGCCGCGATGCAGCGGCGAGTGGCGTTGCTGGAACGCAAACATCGAGCGCGCATCGCCGATGCCGGCGCCGGCAAGCGTGCGGATCGGCCCGGCCGAAATCGCGTTGACCCGAATCGCCTGCGGCCCGAAGTCGACCGCGAGATAACGCACCGACGATTCCAGCGCCGCCTTGGCGGGCCCCATGACGTTGTAGTTCGGCATGGCGCGATCGCCGCCATTGTAGGTCAGCGTCACCATGGCGCCGCCGTTCGGCATCAGCGCGGCCGCGCGCTTGGCCGCTTCGGTGAACGCGAAGCAGGAGATCAGCATGGTGTGCAGAAAATTCTCGCGCGTGGTGTCGGCATAACGGCCGGTGAGCTGGTTCTTGTCGGAAAACGCAATCGCATGGACCAGAAAATCCATCGTCCCCCAGGTGCGGCCGATCTCGGCGAAGACCGCGTCGACCGACGCGATGTCTTCGGCGTCGCACGGCATCACCAGATCGGCATTCACCGACGCCGCCAGCGGCTTGACGCGCTTGCCGAGCGAGTCGCCCTGGTGCGTAAAGGCTAGGCTCGCACCGTGCGCAGCCAGCGTCCGCGCAATACCCCAGGCGATCGAGTGGTCATTGGCGACCCCGATCACCAGACCGCGCTTGCCGTGCATCAAACCTTGCATGGATTTTTACTCTCCCCGTCATGCCCGCACTTGTTGCGGGCATCCACGACTTTTCACCCACAAAAGACGTGGATGGCCGGGACGAAGCCCGGCCATGACGCCCATGGCACATTCGCATAGCTCTACGCATCCAGCCGCTTGAATACGATGGATGCATTGGTGCCGCCGAAGCCGAACGAATTCGACAGCACGCAACCGAGCGTCACGTTATCGCGGCGCTCCCGCAGGATCGGCATATCGGCGAACGCCGGATCGAGATTTTCGATATTGGCGCTTTCGCAGATGAAGCCGCTATTCATCATCAGCAGCGAATAGATCGCCTCGTGCACGCCGGTCGCGCCCTGCGAATGGCCGGTCAGCGACTTGGTGGCCGAGATCGGCGGGCACTTTTCGCCCGAGCCGAACACTTCGCGGATCGCCTCGATCTCCTTGAGATCGCCGATCGGCGTCGACGTGGCGTGCGGGTTGATGTAATCGACCGGCGGTTTCACGTCCTTCAGCGCCAGGCGCATGCAACGCGCGGCGCCTTCGCCCGAGGGCGCCACCATGTCGGCGCCGTCGGAGGTGGCGCCGTATCCGGCAAGCTCGGCATAAATGCGCGCGCCGCGCGCCTTGGCATGCTCGAGCTCTTCCAGCACCAGCACGCCGGCGCCGGCGCTGATGACAAAGCCGTCGCGATCGGCGTCATAGGCACGCGACGCTTTGGCCGGCGTATCGTTGTATTTCGACGACAACGCGCCCATGGCGTCGAACAGGACCGTCAGCGTCCAATCGAGCTCTTCGCAGCCGCCGGCAAACATCATGTCCTGCTTGCCGTATTGGATCAGCTCGAAGGCGTTGCCGATGCAGTGGTTGGAAGTCGCACACGCCGACGAGATCGAATAGCTCAAGCCCTTGATCTTGAACCAGGTGGCAAGCGTCGCCGACGCGGTCGACGACATCGCCTTCGGCACCGCGAACGGCCCGACCCGCTTCGGCCCCTTGCTGCGCGCGATGTCGGCCGCTTCGACGATGGCGCGGGTGGAAGGCCCGCCCGAGCCCATCACCAGGCCGGTGCGCTCGTTCGAGATTTCGGATTCTTCGAGGCCGGCGTCGCGGATCGCCTGTTCCATGGCGACGTGATTCCAAGCCGCACCGCCGCCGAGAAAGCGCATCGCGCGCCGATCGACCGCTTCGCTCGCGTCGAGCGTGGGCGCGCCGTGCACATGGCACCGGAAGCCAAGCTCGGCGTATTTGTCGGCCCGCACCACACCGGATTTCGCCTCGCGCAGCGAGGCGAGCACTTCCTGCGTATTGTTGCCGATGGACGAGACGATACCCATCCCGGTGACGACCACCCGTCTCATCTTTCGCCTCGTCCTCGTCGTATCGTTTTAGAGCTTGCGCCCGCCGCGCGGCTTCAGGCTTCGCTCGCCTGCGGCGCCGGGTCGAGGAACAGCCCGACCTTCAGGTCGAGCGCCTTAAACATCACCGATCCGTCGGCAGACAGCCAGCCGTCAGCCACGCCGAGCACAAGTTTGGATCGCATCACCCGCTTGATGTCGATGCCGTACACGACCTTCTTCATGGTCGGCAGCACCTGGCCCGAGAACTTGATCTCGCCCATGCCGAGCGCGCGGCCTTTGCCCGGAGCGCCGAGCCAGCCCAGGAAGAAACCGAGCATCTGCCACAGCGCGTCGAGCCCAAGGCATCCCGGCATCACCGGATCGCCCTTGAAATGGCACGGAAAGAACCAGAGGTCGGGCTTGACTTCGAGGACGGCGCGGACGAGCCCTTTGCCGTATTCGCCGCCGACTTCGGCGATCTCCGAAATACGGTCGAACATCAGCATCGGCGGCAGTGGAAGCTGCGGACCTTTATCAAAAAGTTCGCCCCGCCCGCAGGCGAGCAGATCCTCATAATCGAAATGCGAACGCCTCTCTTGCATCCTCCGTCACTCCGCCCCCAGTTGCACGCCCCGCTTCCGAAATTCGCGATCCATAGCGGCACCACCCTTGGACGCGAACTCGGACAGTTGAAGGGGCACCAGCAAGTATAAGAATCCAGTGACGCTCGACGATTTGACTTTCCTCAATGCGCGCGTGGCAAAACGCCTAGAGCACGATCCCGAAAAGTGGAAGCCGGTTTTCGGAAAAGATCATGCTCCAACGCAATATCTAGACTGTGATCCGATTCAACTAGATCGGATCACGGTCTAGGAACTTCAAATCAGCGACACTGGCATCGTTCCCTAACACATGGGGATATGCCGGCAAAGCGGCACCCCCTCGGCTGACCACAATTGCTGATTGCTGCGCCGCCACAAAAACGGGTTGCCTCCTCGCGTCTTCTCCTCCTCGCCGCGTGCGGGGAGAAGGCCGGGATGAGGGGCCTATCCGCCAGGCTCAGACTAGCGGCGCCCCCCTATGACCCTTGGGTGTTGCAGCCTGCGCACCAA
Source organism: uncultured Alphaproteobacteria bacterium (assembly GCA_963845075.1). Classification (GTDB taxonomy): domain Bacteria; phylum Pseudomonadota; class Alphaproteobacteria; order Rhizobiales; family Xanthobacteraceae; genus BOG-931. The sequence goes on from CAWJRE010000063.1 coordinate 189,230, forward strand.
GCGGCATATAATGATTTCAGTTGCAACGATCTTCGTCCGGCCCGCAAGCAGGGCCGTCAGGTGCCAGAATGAACCAGTCGCGGTTTCCTTCGCGTCCCCTCCTGCCCGCTGCCGGCATGCCGGCAACGTTCCCGGCGGTCCAACCGCGTCCGCCGGCCGGGGCCGACGATCTCACCGGCTGCCCGTGGCATGACGTAAAGGCCAAGCTCCGCGAAGTCGGCTTGCGCCCGACCCGGCAGCGCATGGCGCTCGGCTGGATCCTGTTCGCCAAGGGCGACCGGCACATCACCGCGGAAATGCTGTACGAGGAAGCGAACCGCGCCAAAGTGCCGGTGTCGCTCGCCACCGTTTACAACACGCTGCACCAGTTCACCGAAGTTGGGTTGTTGCGGCAGGTCGCCGTGGACGGCTCCAAGGCCTATTTCGACACCAACAACACCGAGCACCATCACTTCTTCATCGAAGACAAGAACGATCTGCTCGACATTCCCTCGTCCGATGTCGTGGTCGGCAAGGCGCCGGTGCCGCCGGAAGGCTACGAAATCGCCCGCATCGACGTGGTGGTCAGGCTTCGCCGGAAGCGCTAGCTAGGCGCTTAGACCGGTTCGACAGTCGCAATCGCATTCCGTTGGTTAGTTAGGCCGCTCGTCCCCGCGAAAGCGGGGACCCAGTTGTTTGCGCAAGCTTTTGGATTCCCGCTTGCGCGGGAATGAGCGGAATGAGTTGCGTCAGCCTTTCGCCCTACCGCTCCCATTGCATCAATGCGATACGCGGGTCGGCCTGAAAGACCGCCCTGTTGAAATCGAGCCTGCGGCGCGGCAACTCGCAGACCGCGCGTGCGCCATTGCTGCCGAAAAGCAGTTGCCATGTTTGATGGGCCACGGGCTCGCTGTGCGCGAACGCCCGGCAGGAAAGTATCGCCAGGTTCGCATGGTGCTCGGGATCGCGCACCGAAGCATACCTGATGAGTTCGATGTCCGCCTCTCGCGCCATATCGGCGAGAGTCTGGCAGGGCTCGTAGTCGGTCGGATGCATCCATACCGCCGACCGGGAATCGAACGGCGGCGATGTCAGATCGACCGATTTCTTGGTCGCGTATTTAGCTGCGAAAGCCGTGTATTCGCCGGCGTTCGCCGGCCATTTCGTCTCCGGCGATTCCGAGAAGAACAACAGCCGGAGAAAGCAAAGCTCCGCGATTGCGGTTTCGACCCGCTCGGACGCATAAAATACGCCGGGCGTGAACCCTGCGCGCCGAAATCGCGAACCCCTTGGATAAGCCGCGCCATATCGGAACGGCGTCGACAGCAGAAAATTGAGGTGACGGCATTCCGCAGGAACGGGCGGCTTGGTCTCTTCGATCAAGAGTTCGAGCGCATGCTGTTCGGCGCTCGTGTCCGTCAGTTTGGTCGTTGAAATCTGATTTTGCGCTTCGACCACGCGCCAGCAGCGACCGGACGCCTGTTTCCGATTAGACGACAGCGCGTCGCGCGTCGAGATAGTGGATGACATTCGCCAGTCCCGACACCGACTGAATCAGCTCAAGCGGAACGCCGTCGAGCACGGTGTTTTGGTTTGTGAGCCAATCGGCGGCAACGCTGTCGTCGCCGCCGACGATGCCGTCGAGCGAGCGGTAAAGACGGATCAACAAGACGGCGAGCTCGAACGGCTTCTGGCCGCGATCGAGCCGGTACTTGCCATTGCGCATGCGCGAGATTGTGGGCCCCGACAGACCCAGGATTCTTGCCAGCACGGCGTTCCTGATCGCAAGCCGGTCGGCAGCACGCAGGACAGCCTTGGTGAGAAGGGCGGCTTCGTCGGAGACTGGGTGTGCGCGTGGACGCGTTGGCATAGCCGACAATCCGTGCAGTTATTCTATGGAAATAATATCACTCTTTTCCTTCACAAGGAAGAAACTCCGCGCCCAGCGGCGCATGGCGTAATCCACCAGAATGGACGTTCTCAGCATCTATATGGGCTTGCGAATCGTGATGATTGATATATTAAACATCAATACTAAAGCTTGATCCGAATTCATGATCACAGCCGGTCAAATCAGAGCGTCCCGCGCGCTTCTCGGCATCGACCAACGGGCTCTTGCCGAAGCGGCTGGGCTGTCGCTCCCAACCATCCAACGCATGGAGGCAAGCGACGGCGTCGTTCGCGGCAATGTCGACTCGCTGATGAAACTCATTGCTGCGCTCGAATCGCTCGGCATCGAGCTCATGACCGACAATGGCGTCAGCTCCGGTGGTGGCCGCGGCGTGCGGCTCAAGAGGCCGGCAACGTGATGCTGACGATCGCGCTCGCCGGTGCTGCGCTTGAGCTCGCACTCGGAGTGTGCGCGGTCATTATCGTGAAGTCCGCGGCGGCGAGCCGCATCATCTACGGCGCGATCATTGTCGTCACGACCCTGTCGCTTGCGGCGGCGCTGACGCATCTGCTCAGCGCCGCTCCCGCCGAAAGCCTGACGCTGCCGGTCGGCCTGCCCTGGCTCGGCGCGCATTTCCGCCTCGACGCGCTCTCCGCTTTCTTCCTCGCCGTGGTCGATCTCGGTGCCGCGAGCGCAAGCCTGTTCGCGCTCGGCTATGGCAGCCATGAGCCGGCGCCGGAACGCATCTTGCCGTTCTATCCGGCCTTTCTCGCCGGCATGACGCTGGTCGTGCTGGCCGACGACGCGTTCACATTTCTCATCTCCTGGGAGTTCATGTCGCTGACGTCGTGGGCGCTGGTCATGGCGCACCATCGCGTGCCCGACAATGTGCGCGCCGGCTACGTCTATCTGGTGATGGCGAGCTTCGGCACGCTCACTCTCTTGCTCGCCTTCGGCCTGCTGGCGGGGCCCGACGGGCTTTATGCCTTCGCGCAGATGCGCGCAGCGCACCCATCCGCGATGATCGGTGCGCTTGCCATGATCCTGGCGCTGATCGGTGCCGGGTCCAAGGCCGGCATCGTGCCGCTGCATGCTTGGCTTCCGCTCGCGCATCCGGCAGCGCCGAGCCACGTCTCGGCGCTGATGAGCGGGGTCATGACCAAGGTCGCCATCTATGGCTTCGTGCGCATCGCTTTCGAGCTTGCCGGCCCGCCGGCCTGGTGGTTGAGCATTGTCGTGCTTGCACTTGCCGGCATTACGACATTCATGGGCGTGCTCTATGCGCTCATGCAGCACGACCTCAAGCGTCTCCTCGCCTATCACACGGTCGAGAATATCGGCATCATCTTCATCGGCATCGGGCTCGCGCTCGCCTTCAAGGCGCACGGCATGCTGTTCGCCGCAGCGTTGGCACTCACCGCAGCCTTGCTGCACGTGTTCAATCATTCGCTGTTCAAGAGCTTGTTGTTCCTTGGCTCGGGCGCCGTGCTGGTCGCGACCGGCGAGCGCGATATGGAGCATCTCGGCGGGCTCATCCACCGCATGCCGCAGACGGCGTTCGTCTTTCTCGTCGGTTGCGCGGCCATCTCGGCATTGCCGCCGTTCAACGGCTTTGTCTCCGAGTGGCTGACGTTTCAGGCGATCCTGCTCAGCCCGCAACTGCCGTCGTGGGGCCTTAGGCTTTTAGTTCCCGCCGTCGGCGCGCTGCTGGCGCTTTCCGCAGCACTGGCCGCCGCCTGTTTCGTCAAGGCCTATGGCGTGACGTTTCTCGGCCGCCCGCGCACCCGCGCCGCCGCGACGGCGGCCGAGACCGACAACTTTTCGCTCGCCGCCATGTTCATTTTGGCCGCGCTTTGCCTCGTGGCCGGAATCCTGCCCGGCTTGTTCATTGACGCGCTGGCGCCGATCTCAACCGCGCTGCTCGGCGAGCGCATGCCGGTGCAGATCGGCTCGCAATGGCTGTCGATCGTACCGATCGCGGCAAGCCGCAGTTCCTATGACGGGCTGCTGGTCTTTGTCTTCATCGCCATTTCGGGCATGCTCGCGGCCTTCGCCATCCATCGGCTGGCGTCCGACCGGCTGCGCCGCGCACCCGCCTGGGATTGCGGCTACCCGGATCCGAGCCCGGCGACGCAATATACCGCGACGAGTTTTGCCGAGCCGATCCGCCGCGTCTTCGGCACCGTGATGTTCCGCGCCCGCGAGCAAGTCGAGATGCCGCCGCCCGGCGATACGCGCCCGGCGCGGCTCACCGTGCAGATGACCGACCCGATCTGGGATTGGCTCTATGCGCCGCTTGCCGCCGCCGTCAGCGCCGCCGCCGACCGGCTCAACCGCCTGCAGTTTCTCACCATCCGCCAATTTCTCACGCTGGTTTTCTGCGCCCTGGTCATTCTGCTCCTGGTGCTCGCCGTATGGTCCTGATCCGCGATCTCGCCATTCAGGGCGCGCAGATGCTGCTGGTGCTGGCACTGGCACCGCTCTTCACCGGCTTCGTGCGCAAGGTCAAAGCGCGCCTCCTTCGCCGGCAAGGTCCGCCGCTGATCCAGCCCTATCTCGATCTCGTGCGGCTCGCGCGCAAGGAGGTCGTGCTGGCGGATAGCGCGTCGTGGCTGTTCCGCGTCATTCCCTATCTGGTGTTCGCCGCCATCTGGGTCGCCGCTTCATTGATCCCGACCTTCCGCACCGGGCTTCTGTTCTCGTGGTCGGCCGACCTCATCGCCATCATCGCGCTTCTCGGTAGCGCGCGTTTTTTCCTCGCGCTCGCCGGGATGGATGTCGGCACGAGCTTCGGCGGCATCGGCTCGAGCCGCGAAGTGATGATCGCCTCGCTCGCCGAGCCGGCCATGCTCATGGTCGTGTTCACGCTGGCGCTGATCGCCGGCTCGACGCAGCTCTCCACCATCGCCGAATTCATGGCTTCGCCGCAGGTCGGCTTGCGGGTGTCGCTTGGACTTGGCTTGCTCGGCCTCGTCATGGTGGCGGTGGCCGAGAATGGCCGCATTCCCATCGACAATCCGGCGACGCACCTCGAGCTCACCATGGTGCATGAAGCCATGGTGCTGGAATATTCCGGCCGCCATCTGGCGCTGATTGAGCTTTCATCCGCGCTCAAGCTCCTTCTTTATGTGTCGCTGCTCGCCTGCCTGTTCGCACCCTGGGGCATTGAGAGCGCCGGTGCCGCCGTGCCGGCCCTCGCGATCGGCATCGGCGCGTATGTCGGCAAGCTCGCGGTCGGCGGCTTTCTGCTCGGCCTGTTCGAAACTTCGATCGCCAAGATGCGCGTGTTCCGCGTGCCGGAATTTCTCGGCGCCGCCTTGATGCTCGGGTTGCTGGCAACATTGCTGCGCTTCGTGTCCGGGAGCTTCTGATGAGCAGGATCGACTTCGACATCGCCCATCTGCTTGCCGGCACACTGGTGCTGATCAGTTTCCTCGAGCTCTATCAGGACCGTCTCTACGCGCTGCTCAATGTGTACGCTGCGCACGCCTTTGTGCTTGCCGCCTCGGTCGCCTGGCAGGCCTTCGTGCAGGACGCGCCGCATCTCTATGTCACCGCCGCCATCGCGCTGGTGTTCAAGGCGATCGTCATTCCGGTCACCTTGCACCGGATCATCGTCAGGCTCGGCATTCACCGCGAAATCGAGAAGGTGGTGGGCGTCGGCACCGCCATGCTTGCCGGCATGAGCCTGGTCGCGCTGTCCATGGTGGTGATGCTGCGTGTCACCCACGGCGCCGATCCGCTTGCCCGCGAGGACCTCGCTTTCGCACTCTCGGTGGTGCTGCTCGGCCTCTTGATGATGGTGACGCGTCGGAACGCAGTAAGCCAAGTGGTCGGCTTCATGTCGCTCGAGAACGGCCTGGTCTTGGCCGCGACCGGCGCCAAGGGCATGCCGCTCGTGGTCGAGATCAGCGTCGCCTTTTCGATCCTCATCGCGCTGATCGTGATCGGAATCTTCCTGTTCCGCATCCGCGAGCGTTTCGACACGGTCGACGTGCAGGCGCTCGACCGTTACCGCGGAGAACGCCGATGACTATCGATGCGCTCACCGGCGTGCTGGTGATTCCGGCCATTGCCGCCGCGCTGCTCGCAGTGCTCCCTGGCTATCGCATCACGGCGCGGATCAATGTCGCAGCGACCGGGCTGACGCTGCTCTGCGCGCTGTCGCTGTTCTTCCGTCGGCCGGAACCCGGCATCTATCTGCTGGTCGACGATCTCAACGCCACCTTCATCGTGCTGACCACCTTCGTCGGCTTCACGACCAGCATTTTCAGCGCGAGCTATATCGGCCATGAGCTCGAGATCGGGCGCCTGACGCCGCCGTTCGTGCGCTTTTATCACGCCATGTATCAGGTGCTGATGTTCGCCATGAACCTGGCGCTGATCGCCAACAATATCGGCCTGATGTGGGTCGCGATCGAAATGGCGACGCTCACCACCGTTCTCATGGTCGGTATCTACCGCACGCACGAGGCGCTGGAAGCGGCCTGGAAATATTTCATTCTCGGCAGCGTCGGCATCGCGCTCGCGCTGTTCGGCACCATTCTGGTTTACATGGCCGCGCGGCCTGTCGTCGGCGAAGGTATCGACGCCATGGTATGGACCATCCTGGTCAAGCGCGCGGACGCCTTCGATCCGGCGCTGCTCGATGTCGCCTTCGTGTTCCTGCTGCTTGGCTACGGCACCAAGGTCGGACTGGCGCCGCTGCACGCCTGGCTGCCGGATGCGCATGCCGAAGGCCCGACGCCGATCTCGGCCGTGCTGTCCGGCTTGCTGCTCAATGTCGCGCTCTATGCGCTGCTTCGCTTCAAGATGCTGCTCGCGGTGAATACCGGCGCGCTCGCGCCCGGCCCCTTGATGGTGACGCTCGGTCTGATCTCGCTCGTGTTCGCGGCCTTCATGTTGTACCGCCGCCGCGACATCAAGCGCATGTTCGCCTATTCCTCGATCGAGCATATGGGCATCATCACGTTCGCCTTCGGCATGGGCGGACCGCTCGCGAATTTCGCCGGCCTCCTGCACATGACCATGCATTCGCTCACCAAGTCGGCGATCTTCTTTGCCGTCGGCCACGTCGCCCAGGTCAAAGGCACGCAGCGCATCGCCGACATGGGCGGGCTTACCGAGACCCATCCGATGCTCGGCTGGAGCCTGGTCGTCGGCGTCGTCGCCATCGCCGGCCTGCCGCCGCTCGGCATTTTCATGAGCGAATTCCTGGTCGTGAGCTCGACCTTTGCGCGCGCGCCGTTGCTGGCGTTGGTGCTGGTGTTTGGCATTCTGGTCGGGCTTGCCGCGCTGTTCCTGCGGCTCAACAGCATCGCCTTCGGCGAGCCGCGCGGTCCCGTCGGCAAGACGAACGCTTCCTACGTGCCGATGTTCGCGCATCTCGCGCTCGTGCTCGGCGCCGGCATTTATTTGCCGCCGGCGCTGGTGACCTGGTTTCAGAACGTGGCGGGATTGTTGGGATAACGCGATGCCGTCACTCGCCGAGAGCATCGAAGGCAGGCGCGTCGAGAACCATCGGCCGTGGCCGCGGCTCGTCGTGACGCCGGACGCATGGCGCCGCGCGGCAAGCGATCTCGCCGCCGGCCGCGCCACTTTGCTCGGACTGTGGGGCGATGCCGATCCGGCGCCGCTCGTTCACATGGCACTTGCCGACGCCGCGGCCGGTGAAATCCTGGTCGTGAGCCTCGCCTGCCCGGATCAAAAATTTCCGTCGGTCGGCGCGCTTCATCCACCCGCGATCCGGCTGGAGCGTGCCGTCCACAGTCTCTATGGCTACGAGCCGATCGGCGCGCCCGATAGCCGGCCGTGGCTCGATCTCGGCTTCTGGGACGTGCAGCATCCGCTCGGCGCGCGCAGCGCGCCGCCGCAGGCGCGGCCCCCCTACGATTTCCTTCCCGTCGAAGGCGAAGCGCTGCATCAGATCCCGGTCGGACCGGTGCATGCCGGCATCATCGAGCCGGGTCATTTTCGCTTCACCGCCAGCGGCGAAACCGTGGTGCGGCTCGAACAGCGCCTCGGCTACGTGCACAAGGGCATCGAATCGCTGATGACCGGCGCCAGCATCGAGCGGGCCGCGAAGCTTGCCGCGCGCACCTCCGGCGACAGCACAGTCGCCTATGGGATCGCGTTTGCGCATGCGGTCGAGGCCGCGCTCCGCATCGAGCCGCCGCCGCGGGCGCGTTATCTGCGCGCACTGATGGCCGAGCTCGAGCGGCTCGCTAATCACCTGGGCGACATCGGCGCCATCTGCAACGACGCATCCTTCTCCATCATGCATGCGCATTGCGGGATCTTGCGCGAGCACGTGCTGCGCGCGTCGGCCGCAAGCTTCGGCCATCGCCTGATGATGGATCGCGTCGTGCCCGGCGGCGTCACCACCGATCTCACGCCGGACGGCGCGGCGCAGATCCGCAACGCCTTGCAGGAGATCCGGCGGCGGCTGCCGCAGCTCGTCAACCTCTACGACAACACCGCCTCGTTGCAGGACCGCACCGTCGGCACCGGCATCGTCCGTACAGAATGGGTCCAGCAGTTCGGCGCCGGTGGCTTTGTCGGCCGCGCCAGCGGCCGCATCTTCGATGCGCGCAAGACGCCGGGCTATGCGCCCTACGACAGCCTCGACTTTTCCGTTCCGATCTTCGCCGAAGGCGATGTCAATGCGCGCGTCTGGGTGCGCATCCGCGAAGTCGAGCAAAGCCTGTCGCTGGTCGAGCAAATCATTCGCCATCTACAGGACGGCCCGATCGCCGTTGCGGCCGAAGGCGGCGCCGGCGAGGGCTTGGGCTTTGCCGAAGCGTTTCGTGGCGATGTGCTGGTTTCCGTACGGATCGACGGCGGCAAGATCGCGCGCTGCCACTTGCGCGATCCGTCGTGGTTTCAATGGCCGCTGCTGGAAGCCGCCATCGAAGGCAACATCGTCGCCGACTTCCCGCTCTGCAACAAGTCGTTCAACTGTTCGTATTCGGGGCATGATCTTTGAAAAATGATCCGCTTGCCAAGGTAGCTGGCATCCTCCGCTCGTCCCCGCGAAGGCGGGGACCCGGCAGTTGGATTCCCGCGTGCACGGGAACGGGCGCAGCTTGGAGTTTTTTCTAGATGCGCAGAATGCTGCTCGAAGGGCTCGCACGCCGCCCGCTCACCGAAAAGCCGCCGGCTGCCGACGACGCGGCGCTGGCCGAACTCGCGGCAAGTCTTGATCGCGCCGCACGGCGCAGACTCGGCCGCAGTCTCGCCATCCGCGAGGTCGACGCCGGTTCCTGCAACGGCTGTGAGCTTGAAATTCACGCGCTCAACAACGCCTTTTACGATCTCGAGCGCTTTGGACTGCGCTTTGTCGCCTCGCCGCGTCACGCCGACGTGCTGCTGGTGACCGGCCCGGTGACCAAGAATATGCGCGAGGCGCTGGAGCGCACCTATCGGGCCACGCCTGATCCGAAATGGGTGGTCGCGCTCGGCGATTGCGCCGCCGATGGCGGAATCTTCGCCGGCAGCTATGCGGTCGCCGGCGGCGTGTCGAGCGTGGTGCCGGTCGATTTGCACATTCGCGGCTGTCCGCCCGCGCCGGAGACGATCCTCAAGGGATTGATCTCGCTCCTGGAGCCGGCGAACGGACGGGCCGTTGCGCGCTAAGACGATGTGGATCTAACAAACTCGTCATTGCGAGCGGAGCGAAGCAATCCAGCCCGACCCGCAAACCATGGATTGCTTCGTCGCTTCGCTCCTCGCAATGACGATTGCCAGTTGCGCTACTCGATCTTCTCGTCCGGATAGACGCCCCACAGCCGGTTCTGCTCGATCCAGCCGTCGTAGCCTTCGCCCACAAGACGGCACCACAGCCCATTGCAGCTTTTGACCGATCCGAGCACGCCCGATTGCAGTTGCGCAGTCACCGGCGTGTCCGCGTCCGGCTTGGCGTGCAGAGGCGCAAGATCGGTCTTCGCCTTGAGCTGCACCACCGCGGTGCGCTTGCCTGAGAGGAGCGAGTGATAGACCCAGCCCTCGGTGCCATCGGAGTCACGAATGCGCCGCCAGTTCGCGAATTCGGCGGTGATTTCGACCGGCCAGCCGACGCGGGTATAGATCCACGCCACGTCGTGATCCTTGTCCGGGCCGCCGCGCACATTGACCCGGTCGGTCTTGATGCTGACGAATTGGGGGATCGGCAGGCCGCTGGTCGTATCGCCGCCGGCGAGCGCCACCGGCGCAGCCACAGCGAGCATACCAAGCGCGAGCACCAGGGTGCCCGCGACCCGGCTGACCGCCGTCCGCGCCCTCGCGCCCAAGACACTGCCACGCCGACACGTTGCCACCGTCACACGCCCGGATTCTGCAGCAAAACAAGGTGTAAGCCGGGACTCCCGGCGCGCTTTGTGGGAACGGAAACCATCTGCTAGAGAGACTTGATGAACCGCCGCCCGGTCTTACTGTCGGCCAGGGCGGTTAACGAGACCTGAACGGGCGGAAGCGCGTAAGGCCGGGATCGATCGGCCGATCGAGCATGGTCCGGAACCTGCCCCTGGACGGAGTCCGGGGCGCAAGCGATTTCCGAAAAACCGTGCACGCTAAGTGGGGCAGCGAATGGCATCAGGCAAAAAGCCGCTGGTTGTGGTCACCCGCAAGCTGCCGGATAGCGTCGAAACCCGCATGTGCGAATTGTTCGACACGCGGCTCAATCTCGATGACAAGCCGATGAGCCAGACCGACCTCGCCGAGGCGGTCAAGGTCGCCGACGTGATCGTGCCGACGGTGACCGATCAGATCGACCGCTCGGTGCTCAGCCATTCCGGCGATCGGCTCAAGCTGATCGCCAATTTCGGCAACGGCGTCGACAATATCGACGTGGCGACAGCCCTGCAGCGCGGCATCACCGTCACCAACACGCCCGGCGTGCTGACCGAAGACACCGCCGACATGACCATGGCGCTCATTCTCGCGGTGCCGCGGCGGCTCGCCGAAGGCTCACAAGTGTTGACCGGCGATCGCGATTGGACCGGCTGGAGCCCCACGTGGATGCTAGGTCATCGCATCTGGGGCAAGCGGCTCGGCATTGTCGGCATGGGCCGCATCGGCCAGGCGGTCGCCCGCCGCGCCAAGGCGTTCGGCCTGCAGATCCACTATCACAATCGCCGCCGCGTTGCGCCGCGCATCGAGGAAGAGCTCAACGCCACCTATTGGGAGAGCCTCGACCAGATGCTGGTCCGCATGGACATCATCTCGATCAACTGTCCGCATACGCCCGCCACCTATCATCTGCTCTCGGCGCGGCGCTTGAAGCTGATCCGGCCCGAGGCCTATGTCGTCAACACCGCGCGCGGCGAGGTGATCGACGAGAATGCGCTGGCGCGGCTCATCGAATCCGGTGAGATCGCCGGCGCCGGCCTGGACGTCTTCGAGCATGAGCCCGCGGTGTCGCCGAAGCTCGTCAAGCTCGCCAAAGCCGGCAAGGTCGTGCTGTTGCCGCATCTCGGCTCAGCCACGGTCGAAGGCCGCATCGACATGGGCGAGAAGGTCATCGTCAATATCAAGACCTTCATGGACGGCCACCGCCCGCCCGACCGCGTTTTGCCGTCGATGTTGTGAACGCGCGCAATTGTAGGGTGGGCTAAGGCGCGCACGCGCCGTGCCCACGCTGTTGTTCGCATTCCGCGTGGGCTTCGCTGCGCTCAGCCCACCCTACATACCACAAAGCAATTACGCCGACGTACCGATAACCTGCCCCTGCGGCTCACCGCTCAGCCAGCGATAGATGACACCGCCGAGGACGCCGCCGACCAGCGGCGCGATCCAGAACAACCAGAGCTGCGTGAGCGCCGCGCCGCCGACGATCAGCGCAGGTCCGGTGGAGCGCGCCGGATTGACCGACGTATTGGTGACCGGAATGCTCACAAGATGAATGAGCGTCAGGCAAAGGCCGATCGCCAGCGGCGCAAAGCCCGCCGGTGCCTTGCCGTGCGTCGAGCCCATGATGACGAACAGGAACAACATGGTCATCACGACTTCCGTCAGCAGCGCGGAAAGAAGATCGTAGTGACCCGGCGAATGCTCCGCGTAACCGTTGGTCGCAAACCCCTTGCCGAGATCGAAACCCGGAGCGCCCTTGGCGATGGCATAGAGCAGGAGCGCGGCCACGATTGCGCCGACGACCTGGGCGATGATGTAGGGAATCACTTGTCCGGCGGGAAAGCGGCCGCCCGCGGTCAACCCCACAGTCACCGCCGGGTTGAGATGGCATCCTGAAATATGGCCGATCGCGTAGGCCATGGTCACCACGGTGAGGCCGAAGGCGAGCGCAACGCCGAGAAGGCCGATGCCGACTTGCGGAAAGCCGGCGGCAATGACGGCGCTTCCACATCCTCCGAACGTCAACCAGAAGGTGCCGATCGCCTCGGCAATATAGGCTCTGTAATTCATAACGGCGTATTCCTTTCCCGGCGGCAGCACGATCCGAACGCTGGCCGAACGAGCGCGGAAAGATAGGAGCTAGCTCGTCGTTTCCGAACCGGCGCTTGCGCAATTGGTATTGTTATCAACAGGATGATTGCGGACCATAGGTACCAGAGGGAGGAACGCCGTTGTCGAATAAGCCCCAGCCGCTCACCACCGAAGACTTCATGGTGCCGGCGCGCGATCCCGGCATCGAGATTTTCGTGCGCAACAAGCGGCCGGCGGAGATGCGCGCATTCCGCCCCGAACGCACGGTGCTGTTCGTCCACGGCGCCACCTATCCGGCGCACACCACCTTCGATCTGCCGATCGAAGGCCGCTCGTGGATGGATCACATCGCCGCGCGCGGCTACGACGTTTATCTGCTCGATCTGCGCGGCTACGGCAAATCCACGCGCCCGCCGGAAATGGCGCAAAGTCCCGATGCCAATCCGCCGGTCGTGCGCACCGAGACCGCGGTCAAGGACATCGCCGCCGCGGTCGATTTCATTCTTGCCCGCCGCGCCATTCCGCGGCTCACCCTGCTCGGCTGGTCCTGGGGCACGTTCTCGACGCCGACTTACACCATCGCGCATCCAGATAAAGTTGCGCGGCTTGCGCTCTATGCGCCGATCTGGATCGGCCAGACCGGCCGGCTTGCGCACGCCAATTCCGGCCGCATGCCGGCTTACCGCACGGTGACGCGCGAACAGGCAAGCGCGCGCTGGCTTAATGGTGTGCCCGAGCACGAAAAGGCGGCGCTCATTCCGCCCGGCGTGTTCGACGCCTGGGTGAAAGCCACATGGGCCACCGATGCGGAAGGCGCGAAACAAAATCCGCCGGTCATCCGCGCGCCCAACGGCGTCATGGCCGACGTCGCCGCCACCTGGTGGGTCGGCAAGCCCTATTACGATCCGGCCAAGATCGCCGTGCCGGTGCTGCTCGTCACCGCCGCCTGGGATTCCGACGTGCCGCCCACGATGGCGCGCGCGCTGTTGCCGCTCTTACCAATGCGCCGAGCAAACGCCTGATCGAGCTTCCGCAAGGCACGCACAGCGTGATGATGGAAACGCACCGCTTCGCGCTGTTCGATGCGGTGCAAAAGTTTTTGGATGAAGCAATGTAGGGTGGGCTGAGCGCGAGCGAAGCCCACGCGGAGTCGCGAGCGAACCGCGTGGGCACGTCGCTTTGCTCCTTAGCCCACCCTACATGTGAAGGGCTTGGGGTAACTAACCTGACGACGAAGACATACCATTTGCTCGGCGCGGATGGCCGCTCGCACCAAAGCGCGACGAGGGGTTTGTTTGGCGGCAACACGCGCTTGAAAATCTACGGGCGGCTTGACTGTCCGTCCGCCTTGCGCGCGATCAAACGCGGGCCGACCTATGCGCGTTATCGCGTGTTTTTCGCCGATGAGGCGAGCGCGACCGCTGCCGGCTATCGGCCTTGCGGCGTGTGCATGCGAACCGCTTACGCGCAATGGCGAGCGGCCAAACAGAAGAACAATCTGTCCACGCGACCAAACACCAAACAATCCGCCTACGAACCGAACAAAAAAAGCTGAAGAGATTCCCGAGCAAAAATCCTAGTCTTGACCTTGAGAGAATGCCTCGCCGCCAATCCAGGAGGGATGCCATGGCGTTTAAAGATCTGGCGCTCAAGGATATCATCGTCGCAACGCAAGCCGATCTGCGCGACAATCCAGAGCATGCGAACGCGACCTTTGCCGCCGATTCCCGTCAAGTCGATGGCCTGCGGAGCGAAACCAAGATCCGCCAATTCTCGCTGACGATCGACGAGCCGCCGAACCTTGGCGGCACCGACACCGGTCCCAATCCGGTCGAGCTTGTGCTCGCGGCGCTCGCGACCTGCCAGGAGATCACCTACCGCGCCTACGCCACCGCGCTCGGCATTCCGCTCGAGAGCGTCTCGGTGAAGCTTGAAGGCGCGCTCGATCTGCGCGGCTTCTTCGCGGTCAAAGACGGCGTACGCGCCGGCTTCAACGACGTGCGCGGCACGGTTCATCTGCAAAGCACCGCGCCCTTGGCCGAGCTCGCCAAACTGAAAGAGGTAGTCGACGCACATTGTCCGGTGCTCGATATCCTGCGCGCCCCGGTGCCGGTTGACCTCAAGCTCGAAACCCAGCGCGCGGTCCACGCGGCTTAAACAAAATAGGTCCGAAGCCGTCTCGCATTTGCGGCTGCGCAGGACCGCCAGAAGTTCTCCCCCCGTCGGAAGCACAGCCAGCGGGTGACACGGGGCCGGCCCAAGAGCAATCAAGGGCCGGCCCTATCTTTTTTGCATCTCTGCCGTCATGCGCGGGCTTGGCCCGCGCATCTCGACCGTTCGCACTGTGCTCGCATAAGTGGGTGCGGGCGAAACGTCGCACTTTGCCCGCCTAAGCGGGATGGCCGGGACAAAGCCCGGCCATGACGCGGTGGGGCAGCCCGTCTCTGTTATCGCGACGATACTTGACATCCGTCACTAAATCAGGTACGAGCCAGAGTATCTCGCTCACGAGGGACGCATTCCGGATGCGATCTGCAATGTGGAGCGAGTGCGGTGCTTCCGCGCGGACTCGCAATCCGCGCCGGAGCGGCTTCGGGCATCATTCCCTTCGGTACTACGGCCGAGGCGTGAGGTGCTGTCACTGGACTGGGACGGGATAGGGCGGGTAACGCCCGCTTGATTCCAAGTCGCAGGAAGCATGGCCTGGAGCTGAGTCAGGGACGGGAGTCCCTGCGAGAGCCGCGGTCGAAGCGCCGGAAGGCGGGCGCGCCCCGATACGGCGCGCAGCCGCGCAGCAGATGAGATGCGCAGACTGCGTACACTTGTCTGCGATGCGCGGCACATGGTTGGCATGCGCCTTTCGGCGCTTCGCCTCCCTCTTATTGCCGGAGGCGAGTCTATTTTGGTGCTTGGTTGTAGGCAGAGCTCGGGCGCGTAGGCGTAGCGAGAACGGGTTTGTTTGTCCGCGCAGTGGCGCTTCACCTCTCCCCGCTGCGCGGGGAGAGGTCGAGGGAGCGAAGCGACCGAGGGTGAGGGGGCCTCGCCGCAATTCTGAGCAGAGAGGTTGCCGCAATGGCGCTGCAGATTTTGGCCGTGAGGCTCATCCTGGCCGAGAGGCCCCCTCACCCCGCCCCTCTCCCCGCACGCGGGGAGAGGGAGTGAGAGCAGCGGACGCGCGACACCGTGCCATGATTTGCGCCCGATAGCCTGCTCCTATCTAATCCGCACCATGAAGAAAAATCCGCTCCGAACCTCCCTCCGTCTGGCGCTCACCGGCATCGTCGCGCTTGCGTTCCTTGCGCGCGGCCCTGCCTATGACATCGCGCGCCATGACATCGCGCGCGCCGAAGGCCGGCTCGATCCGGAGATCGGCCACGCGCATTCCGCCACCGCCGCAAACGGCATGGTGGTCGCCCAGGAGGCGATCGCAGCGCGCATCGGCGCCGATATTCTCCAGAGAGGCGGCAACGCCGTCGACGCCGCGGTGGCCACGGCCTTCGCGCTCGCCGTGACCTATCCGCGCGCCGGCAATATCGGCGGCGGCGGCTTCATGGTGATCCATCGCGCCGACGGCCAAGGTGGGAGCGAGGACACCACCATCGATTATCGCGAGACAGCGCCGGCCGCGATCAACAGCAAATCGTTCCTCGATGCGCAGGGCAACGCCGACTCGCAGAAATCGCGCGACTCCGCGCTTGCCATCGGCGTGCCCGGCACGGTGGCCGGGCTGGCGCTCGCCGAGCAGAAATACGGCTCGGGCAAGTTCACGCTCGCCGACCTGATCATGCCGGCGATCGCGCTCGCTCGCGAAGGCATCGCGATTGCCGACGACACCGCGGATTCACTGCCGATCGACAGGCCGCGGCTTGAGCGCTGGCCGTCATCGGCGCGGATCTTTTTGAAGCCCGACGGTAATGCGCTGGCGCCGGGCGACCGCCTGGTGCAGCCCGATCTCGCCGACACCTTGCTTGCGATCGCGCAGGAAGGCCCGCAGGCTTTCTATGAAGGCGGGATTGCCAAGAAGATCGCCGCCGCCGTGCAAGCGGCCGGCGGCGTGATGACGGCCGACGATCTGAAAAGCTATCGCGCCATCGAGCGTCCGCCGGTGCGCGGCACCTATCGCGGCTACGACATTATCTCGATGCCGCCGCCCTCCTCGGGCGGCGTCGCGCTGGTCGAGATGCTCAATATTCTCGAAGGCTACGATCTGGCGCATGACGATCAGACGCAGGCGCTGTTTCTGATCATCGAGGCGATGAAGCGCGCCTATGCGGACCGCGCTTATTTCCTCGGCGATCCGGACGCCGTGAAGGTACCGGTCGCGCGGCTGATCTCCAAAAGCTATGCCGCCGAATGGCGCGCGACCATCGATCCCGAGCGCGCCACGCCCGCGAAGGACATTCATCCGACCGCGGCGCCGATGCCGAAGGAAGGCCGCAACACCACGCATTTCTCGGTGATCGACCGGCTCGGTAACGCGGTGTCCAACACCTATACGCTGAATTTCAGCTTTGGCGTCGGCCTCGTCGCCGACGGCACCGGCATCGTCCTCAACAACGAGCTCGACGATTTTGCCGCCAAGCCGGATGCGCCGAATGCTTACGGCCTGCTCGGCTTCGAGGCCAACGCGCCCGGCCCGGGCAAACGGCCGCTATCGTCGATGACGCCGACCATCGTGCTCAAAGACGGCAAGCCCTATCTGGTCACCGGCTCGCCGGGCGGCAGCCTGATCATCAACACGGTGCTGCAGGTCGTCACCGACGTGATCGATCGCGGCATGACCATCGCGGACGCAGTGTCGGCGCCGCGCGTGCACAATCAATGGATGCCCGACCGCGTCTTCGCCGAGCCGGGATTTCCCGACGATCTGATCAAGGCGCTGGAAGCGCGCGGCGATGCCGTCATCGTGCGCAAGCTCACCACCTCGGCCAATTCCATCCTGGTGACGCCGCAAGGCTTTGTCGGCGCCGCCGATCCGCGCACGCGCGGCGCGACCGCCGCGGGGTATTGAGCGGATCCCGTGAGACGGCAAAATAGCGCCGATTTCCACCTGCGGTCGAACAGGAAATCTAACCTCGTCATTGCGAGGAGCGAAGCGACGAAGCAATCCAGCCTTCCCAAACTGGATTGCTTCGCTTCGCTCGCGATGACGAATGTGGGCTCACGTATAGCCGCCGTTGGCGCGCAGGGTCTGCGCGTTGATCCAACCGCCTTCCGGACCGGCGAGAAAGGAAATCACATTGGCGATGTCCTCGGGCGTGCCGAGCCGCTCCATCGGCGCGAGCTTGGCCAGCCGGTCGATCTGCTCTTGGGTCTTGCCTTCGAAGAACAGCTCGGTCCCGGTCGGGCCCGGCGCGACCGCGTTGACGGTGATGCCGCGCCCGCGCAGTTCGTGCGCAAGAATGCGCGTGAGCACTTCGACTGCAGCTTTCGAGGCCGCATAGGCGCCGTAACTCGGAAAATTCATCCCGAGCACGCTGGTGGACACCGTGATGATGCGGCCGCCGTCGGCGACGCGCTTCGCCGCCTGTTGCAGCACGTTGAAGGTTCCGCGCACATTGATGTTGAACACCGCATCGAAGTCTTCGACCTTGCCCGAGGCGATCGGAAAGAGCTTCATGATGCCGGCGCTGTTGACGACGACGCCGATCTTGCCGTGGGCTTGCTCGGCCTCATCGAACAGGCGCGCGACGCCGGCCGCGTCGGCGACGTCGGCCTGCACGGCGATGGCGCGCCCGCCCTTCCCGGTGATCTCTTTGACCACCTCGGCGGCCTTGTCGCGATTGCCGGCATAATTGATGACGACGGCAAAACCGTCGCGCGCCAGCCGCAAAGCCGCGGCGCGGCCGATGCCGCGCGAGGCGCCGGTCACGATCGCATGCTTCGGCGCAAGGTTGGGCGCAATGTCATTCATCCGAATTTCTCCTATTCTCGGCGTCCGCCGCTCGATACAAGGCAAGCGTAAGCCGTGCCAGAGCCAAAAACGAAAGGGGGGAATGCATGAATGCTCACGATCCCATTCCGCGGCTGCGGATCGGCATGATCGGAAGCGGCTTCATCGCCAACTTTCATCTGCAGGCGCTGGTCAGTGTGCGGCATGTGACGGTCGCGGGCATCTATAGCCCGAATGCGGCGCACCGCGAGGCGCTGGCGGCGAAGGCCAATGCGCTCGAGCTCGGCCCCTGCCGCGCCTTTCCGACGCTTGAAGCGATGCTGATTTCCGGCGAGGTGGACGCGGTCTGGATCGGCGTGCCGAATTTCGCCCGGCTAGAGACCATGCGTGAGATTCATCGAACTCGTCACATCGCGCTGGGCGAAGCTCGTCGGCGTCGCCTGCGAAAAGCCGCTCGGGCGCACGCTCGCGGAAGCGCGCGAGATGCTGCGGCTCGCCGAAGACGCCAAGCTCCTGCACGGCTATCTGGAAAACCAGGTCTTCTCCAGCGCGGTGCAGCGCGGCAAGGATATCGTGTGGCGGCGCGCGGTGCCGGCCTGCGGCCGTCCCTTCCTCGCGCGCGCCGCCGAGGAGCATAGCGGCCCGCACATGCCCTGGTTCTGGCAAGGCCGCCGGCAAGGCGGCGGCGTTCTGTCCGACATGACTTGTCATAGCGTCGAGGTCGGGCGTTATCTCCTCACCAAGCCGGGCGCGCCGCGCAACGATCTAAAACTCGTCAGCGCCAGCGCCACAGTCGGCAATCTAAAATGGACGCGGCCGGAATACGTCAAGCGGCTGAAAGATATGATGGGTCCCGAGGTGGACTATGCAACGCGGCCGGCGGAGGATTTTGCGCGCGGCGCGCTCACCTTCGTCGATCCGGAAGGCCATGAAGTCATGGTCGAGGCGACCAATTCCTGGGCCTATGTGGGCGCCGGCCTGCGCATCCTGATCGAGCTGCTTGGCCCGGAATACTCGATGGAGTTTTCCTCGCTCAATACCGGGCTGAAGATTTTTCTGTCGCGCGATGTGCGCGGCGGCCAGGGCGAAGATTTGGTCGAGAAGCAGAATGCCGAGCAAGGCCTCATGCCGGTGGTCGAGAACGAGGCCGACATTTACGGCTATGTCGGCGAGAACCGGCACATGGTCGATGCCTTCCGCCATCGCCGCCAGCCGATCGAGACTTTCCATGACGGCGTGGCGGTCGCCGAAATGCTGATGGCGCTTTATCGCTCGGCCGAAATCGGGCAGGTGGTCACCTTCCCGTCACCGGACCTGGAGACTTATGTTCCGCCGGTAGCGCGGCATTAATTTAACGCAGATCAAATTGCGCGGCGCCCAAAAAGCGTAGAGGCGGCTAGAAACAGCATTAAGGAGTTTGGCGCGGTGAAAGCATCGAATGGACCTTACGCCCTACCTCACACCCTCGAACGCGATCTCGCGCGCGTGCATGAATTCTGGGAGGGGCTCAAGCGCCACGAAGCGGACATGCCGTTTTGGGACGACGTGAAAATTTCCGCTCTGCCCGACCTCGCCGGCCGCCTGATGATGGTTGAGGCGACCGAAAAGCCGGTGCGATTTCGCATCGCCTTCGGGCTCGTTGGCGCCGACATCAAGCAGCGTTATGGCCACGACCTTTCCGGCAAATTCCTTGACGAGATCGACGCCGCCGCGCCGCTGCAATTCCTGCAGTCGCAATGCAGCGCCACGGTGGAAAGCCGCGCGCCCACCTATTACCGCAATGATGACGCCGGCGGCTATTCGCGGCTCGTGTTGCCGCTATGGGGCGACGGCCGCATCGGCATGCTGCTGGTCGCCTGTGCCTTCGCGTAAGCGCCTACGAGGCGCCGCGTCGCTACGGCACTGACGAGGCAAAAGGCATGGCCGACGTCGTCACGCTCACCATGAATCCGGCGATTGATCTGTCGGTTTCGGTCGAGCGCGTGACGCCGTTTCACAAGCTGCGCTCGTCCGAGAGCCGGCGCGATCCGGGCGGCGGCGGCATCAATGTCGCGCGCGTGATGAAGAGGCTTGGCGCCGATGTCACCGCGATCTATCCGGCGGGCGGCACGCTCGGCCAGTTGCTGCGGCAGCTGGTGGATCAGGAAGGGATTTCACAGATCACCATTCCGATCGCCAACGAAACGCGCGAAGACTTTACCGTCAACGAGCGCGCCACCGGTTTTCAATACCGCTTCGTGCTGCCGGGACCGCCGCTCACCGAGCTCGACTGGCACGCCTGTCTGTCGCGCATGACTGCCATCGATGCGCCCACGCGCTTCGTGGTGTGTAGCGGCAGCCTGCCGCCCGGGGTGCCGGACGACTTTTACCGCCGCGTCGTCGAAGCGACGCGGCGGGTCGGCCGGGAAATTGTCGTCGACAGTTCGGGGGCGCCGCTGAAAGCCGCGCTCGCGGCCGGCGTCTATCTGGTCAAGCCGAGCCTGAGCGAGCTGCGCGATCTTTTGGGCGCCGCGCTCGACACACGCGCTGATCAGATCAAAGCCTGCCGCGTGCTCATCGAGAAGAAGCAAGCCGAGGTCGTGGCGCTGACGCTGGGCGAGCAAGGCGCGATCCTGGTGACGCACGATCAGGTGCTGCGTGCTCGCGCGCTGCCGATCGAGCCGAAGAGCGTGGTCGGCGCCGGTGACAGCTTTCTTGGCGCGATGATCTGGGCGCTCACGTCCGGGCATGCGCTGGACGAGGCGTTCCGCTACGGCGTCGCCGCCGGCTCTGCCGCCTTGCTCATGCCGGGCACCGAGCTCTGTCAGCGCGACGACATCGAGCGGCTGGTGAAGCACGTTGAGCTGGATTTGCTCTCGAGCAGGTAGCCGCCGTCCCTTTTCGTCACTGACTTAGTCGTGTCGGCGTCACTTCTGTGTTGACGTAGGTCTCGATTTATGAGACACTGGTGTCATGAATCATTTCTGGCGCCTGAGCGAAGCTGGCCTGATAATCTCGGGCTCGCCTGCACCGACGAGGGTCTGCTGCTCGGACACACGTCGCTGATCGAGCGACGCGGCGGCCGTTTTGTCGTCCGTGAACGCAATGAAATCGACCGCTTGTTGAAGCGGACCTATAACGGCGAACCGCCGGTGGACCGGCTCATGTCGCGTCTCGCGACGGTCGCCCGCGCCCTCAACGCCAACGATCAGTGTCTGGTGCGGATCGCGGCCGTGCATTTGGAAATTCCCGATCTGCCAAGCGCGGCCGCGCGCGACGCGATGGCGGCCGAAGATTTGCTGATCAAATACGCGCGCGATGAAGGCAGCGTTGATGCAAGCTGGAATCCGGCGCTGCATCCGCGCACCGGCATGCCACCCAATTCCGGCTGGTTCGCGCCGACTGGCGGCACCGGTAACGAATCAGCGGATGACGAATCAAGCCGTCGCGAGTTCAAGATTGAGATATGCCGAAAACCGGGATGATTCGCACCGCACCGACGCTCCGCCGACGAGCGTTGACCTCCGGAATCAGCCGGCGGCCGGTAGCTTTTGGCCGAACGTCAGTTCCGCCGTCCTTAATTGGCTGCAGGAGTCGGTGCCAGAATACGACCTGGAAAGCGGCCGTGTTGTAGGGGAGCGACCACGGTGGCAAGCTATCGCACCTTATGTAGGCGTCTTGGCCGCAACCGCGGCGATGTTCGGCGGAGAGGCACTCGCGCCGACGGTACCCTTGATATTGGGTCTAGGTGGGTCCGAGACCGCAGGCATCGCTCTAACTGAACGAGTTGCCCAAATTCATGGAGTGCTAGACCCAATTGCCCAGGGGGGATGCGCACTACCGCCGTTCTAGAGACGGATATAGGACGCATCGTTGCCGGTGGGGCTCGTGACTTAGCGCCGGCGCAGCGCGGTCTGTTGGCCGGAGGTGAACTTGCAACTCAAGCTCCAGGTGTTCACGCTGAGATCACAGCACTTCGGGCCGCGGCAAGCCTAGGTGCGACGCCACGGGCGATCGCGGTGTCGAGGGCGATCTGCCAGCAATGCGCGGCAACCATAGAGGCTAGCGGAGGAACACTGACGAGCCCGACGACAGCCGTCTGGCCTCGCCCTTAGGAGCTAAAGCATGGAGACCCTTCACTTCAGTGAACAGTGGCTTATCAACAAGCTCGATAGGCTGCCTCCGCCGCTCAGAGTGTTATTTGCTGCGACCGCAGCAGAGAGACTGTTGCCTGCCTACTTGAGTTATTCGCGTCTTACTGGTCGCGGAGATCCGACAGCATTAAGTGCAGCGCTCGATCGTCTATGGCGTGATATCGAAGGACAGCGCATGGATAGCGAGCAAGTGCAAGAGGGTCTGGAACTGGTAATGAAGCTAATACCTCAGGAAGATGATAGTTCATGGATTCCAGAGCAAGCCTGGGCAGAGGATGCTGCGGGAGCAGTCGCTTATGCGTTACGCTGCAGAGAAAACGGGCGATCTGCGGAATCGGCGTGGGCCGCTCAACGAGCCTATGAGGCCTTGGATCATTTTGTGATCGCCAAAACGGGCATCGATACAAGCAGGCCCGGTGCCAATGACGAAGTGCTTTCATCTCCACTTGTTCAAGCGGAGCTTTCACGACAACGACGCGACATAGATGAGCTGCTGGCGCGAGACAGAGAGGACATAGCCAGCGTTGCACGGCGAATGCGCCGGCGCGCGCTGGAGGAGTCTCAGATCATTTTTAATGGAAACATTTGACTGCAGCAATTCGAGCTTGCTGCAACTAAGCCTACGACCGAGTTTTGTGACCGCCTCATCGCGGTGGGAAAGCCAGACACTGACGTCACATTTTGTGGTTTTGACGCTAACACTCGTGCAGCAGCAGCGCGGCGGCGCCGAGCAGCACCGGCAGCGGGCGGGTGATCACATAAGTCGGGATCGCCGCCACGTACGCGTTCAGCCGGCCCTTGGCCTCGAAGCGCGCGCGGAATTCGGATTGCGCGAAAAAGGCGCTGATCCGCGGCACGATGCCGCCCGAGATGTAGATGCCGCCGCGCGCGCCGAGCGTGAGCGCGAGATTGCCGGCGACGGTGCCGAGCATGGCGCAGAACAGCGAGGTCGCCGCTTGCGTGCGCGGATCGGCATTCCAGACGCTTTCATTGGTGATCTGCTCGGCCGAGTAGGATGCAGCCGGCGTTCCGGAAAGCTCGCACAGCGCGTTGTACAAATTCACCAGGCCCGGGCCCGACAACACGCGCTCGGCCGAGACATGATCGAAGCGCGAGCGCATCAGATCGAGGAGCGCGCTTTCCTGCGGCGTCGCCGGCGCCATGGTGACGTGGCCGCCTTCGCCGGCGATCATCGCGCCGCCGTTCGCAGACGGCACGAACGCGCTGACGCCAAGCCCCGTGCCCGGGCCGATGACGCCGATCGGCGCGTTCTTGACCCGCGCGCCGCCACCGACTTGCAACACGTCGTTCTCGCCGAGATGCGGAACCGCGACCGCGTTGGCGGCGAAGTCGTTGACCACCTGCAGCCGCCGCAAGCCGAGCTGTTCGCGCAGAGCCTTGACCGAAAAGGTCCACGGATGATTGGTGAGCGTGACCTGATCGCCGGTCACCGGCGAAGCAACCGCGAGCACCGCCTGCACCGGCTTTTCCGCCGGCTTCTCTTCGTGCAGATAAGCTTCGATCGCGTCCGGCAGCGAAGGATAGTCGTTCAGCGCGTAGACGTGAGCGGGACTCGCTTTGCCGCCCGGCCGCACCAGCGAGAAGCGCGCATTGGTGGCGCCGATGTCGCCGATCAGACCGACACCGCTGACGCGTTTGGCGGTCAAACCGTCGGGCGCGATGCGATCTTCAACCGAACTCATGCGCGGCGGAGGGCCCTGTTCGTTTCGGCCGCGGCGACATGCTCTTTCACCGCGATGAAACTGTCAGGGCTCACCGACATGGAGTCAATCCCGCAGCGCACAAGGAACTCGGCGAATTCCGGATGATCGCTCGGCGCTTGCCCGCACAGCCCGACTTTGGCGCCGGCCTTGTGCGCCTCGCCGATGACGTTCTCGATCATCCATTTCACCGCCTCGTCCTGTTCGTCGAACAGTTGCGCCAAATCCGCAGAGTCGCGGTCGACACCGAGCGTGAGCTGGGTGAGATCGTTGCTGCCGATGGAGAAGCCGTCGAAACGTTTGGCGAAGGCGCTCGCCAAAATGACGTTCGAGGGGATCTCGCACATCACATAGACCTCAAGCCCATTCTCGCCGCGCGTCAAGCCGTTCTCGGCCATGACGGCGAGCACCTGGTCGGCTTCCTTGGTGGAACGG
Source organism: uncultured Alphaproteobacteria bacterium (assembly GCA_963845075.1). Lineage (GTDB taxonomy): Bacteria > Pseudomonadota > Alphaproteobacteria > Rhizobiales > Xanthobacteraceae > BOG-931. The sequence continues at coordinate 213,719 of CAWJRE010000063.1, forward strand.
CAGAACGGGATCATGACCACGACGTTGCGGAAGCCCATTGCGTCGCGCAGGCGGCAGATCGCGCGGCATTCGAGCGCGAAGCCTTCGCGATAGCGCGGCGAGTAGTAGCGCGAGGCGCCGCGAAACCCGAGCATCGGGTTCTCTTCGGTGGGTTCGAACGCGGCCCCGCCGATCAGATTCGCATACTCGTTGGTCTTGAAGTCGCTCATCCGCACGATCACCGGCTTCGGATGATAAGCGGCTGCAATCCGCGCCAGGCCGCGCGCCAGGCGATCGACGAAATACTCGGTTTTGTCCTGATAGCCTTCGGTGAGCTCGGCGATCTGGCGCTTGGCGTTCTCGTCGGTCAGCGTGCCGTAACGAACGAGCGCCATCGGATGAATCTTGATGTGATTGCTGACGACGAATTCCATGCGGGCAAGGCCGACGCCGTCGGCCGGGATGCGCCACCAGCGGAAAGCGGCGGCCGGGTTGGCGAGATTAAGCATCACCTGCGTGCGCGTTTCTGGAATGCCGGCGAGATCAAGCTCCTTGGCTTCGTAATCGGCAAAACCCTCATAGACGAAACCGAGCTCGCCTTCCGCGCACGACACCGTCACGTCCTGCTCGCTGTGCAACACCTCCGTCGCATTGCCGGTGCCGACGATCGCCGGCAGCCCGAGCTCGCGGCTGACGATGGCGGCGTGCGACGTGCGCCCGCCGTGATCGGTGACGATGGCGGCCGCGCGCCGCATGATCGGCACCCAATCCGGATCGGTCGTGCGGGTGACCAAAATCGCGCCGTCAACGAAGCGGTCGATATCGCGCGGGCTTTCGATCAGGCAGACGCGTCCGGTCGTGACCGCTTCGCCGATGCTGAGTCCGGTCACCAGCGTGCGGCCTTTCGATTTGACCCGATAGGATTTCAGCGCGCTCGCCTGCCGGCGCGATTGCACCGTTTCCGGCCGCGCTTGCACAATAAACAGTTCGTTGCTCTCGCCGTCCTTCGCCCATTCCATATCCATGGGGCAGCCATAGTGATGTTCGATCACGCAGGCCCAGCGTGCGAGCGTCAGGATTTCATCGTCGCCGAGCACGAAGCTGCTGCGCTCGGCTTTGGATGTCGGCACGTTGCGCGTCGGCGGCTCGCCGGCGCCGGCATAGATCATTTTCTGCGCCTTGGCGCCGATCGTCTTTTCGATGATCGGGACCAGCGCCGGATCGGACAAGAGCGGCTTGAAGATCTGATATTCGTCGGGATCGACGGCGCCCTGCACGACGTTTTCGCCGAGGCCCCAGGCCGCGTTGATGACCACAACCTTGTCGAATCCAGTCTCAGTGTCGATCGAGAACATCACGCCGGCGCCGCCGAGGTCCGAGCGCACCATGTTCTGGATGCCGATCGAAAGCGCGACTTTCAGATGATCGAAGCCCTTGGCTTTGCGGTAAGCGATGGCGCGGTCGGTAAACAGCGACGCATAGCAGCGCCGGCAAGCATCGAGCAAAGCCGGCACGCCGCGAATATTGAGGAACAATTCCTGCTGGCCGGCGAAGCTTGCGTCAGGCAAATCCTCCGCCGTCGCGCTCGAGCGCACCGCGACATCCGGATCGATCTTGCCCGACCGGCGGCCGAGCTCCTGGTACGATTGGGCGATGGACATGGCGAGTTCATCGGACCATGTGCCGCGCAGAAAGGCGTGCCGAATCGACGAGCCTGCTTCCGCAAGCGTGATCTTGCCGGCTTCGAGATCGTTCAGCGCACTGGAAATGATGCCGCGCAGTTCGTTTGCATCCACGAACCGCCAATAAGCGTCCGCCGTCGTGGCGAATCCGGCCGGCACCTTCACGCCTTGTCCGGTCAGATGGCGCACCATCTCGCCGAGCGACGCGTTTTTGCCGCCGACGACTGCAACGTCGCCGCGCCCAAGCGTTTCGAACCACACGACCGGGGACGCGGGCGCAATCATCGGGGGCTCCTTTTCCGATCTGTTGCCAGATCATGAAGGCGGAGGCGGCCGCGTCGTTGATGCAAATCAAGTTCCCGCACTGCGCAAACGCGGATCAATCGCGCCTGTTGAGCCCTGGTGAGTTCAAACCGGCGACGCTTTTATGGATCACGGCGCGGCGATCCTTGACGACGCCAATCACCACGCCCATCCGTTCGATGCTGGCGACCACTTTACCCTCGAGCGCGCGATCGCAATTCATGTGCGTGGGCGCGATGAAGAACTCGGCGCGGCTCGAGTCGCGCGTCCATTCCAAGCGCGCATCGGCTTCTTTCTCGAACGGCAAGCGCTCGCCGCACACCGCGACCAAGTAGCGATGCCGCGGCCCGGTCTTGACGGCTCCGCCCTCGGTCCGATCGAGGAAATGCTCAAGATCGGTGACCGCTTCCGGCATGATGTTGACCCAGTAATCGGTGTCGTATCGTCTGGAAGCGCCTGCGAGACCGCCGACCAGCGGATTGAAATACAAATACTCGTCCGGATGCAGCCGATAGAGCGTGGTCGCGTTCCAACCGAGATCGAGCAGGACGATCGCCAGCGCAAACGCGGCCGCAAGCGGGCGCCGCTCCTGCAATCGGGCGAGCAGACCGTTCAGGCCCAAGCCGGCCAGCACCGCAATCGGCGGCACCGTGAACAGAAAGTGCCGCATTCCGGAAAATGCCGGGCCGCCGGCGATCACGTCGCAAATCAGAGGGAAGAATGCCGCCAGCGCGACCAGCGCGGTTTCTTTTCGCCATGCGCCGCTTTCGACACGGGCTTCGCCGCGCGGCAGCACGAACAGCGCCAACGCGAGAGCTGTTCCGATCAGCAGCAGCAGCGTGAGCTTGATCGCCATATAGGTCGGAATGTACCAGCGCGGCACGTCGGCCATGTAGTAGACGTGCCCATCCAGGAACGTTTTGATCTGATAATGGAAGTCGGCGAACGCGGTCATGGCGCGCAGCGGATTGAGCGGCGCCAAAGCGGCCCAGGGCCATGTCGCGATCATGATGGCGTAGGCGAGAATGAAGGCCGGCAAAAAGCGAAACGCGGACTGGGCAAAGAAGACAAGCGTCTCGCGCCAAGTTTTGCCTTGGAAACAAGTCTTGCCTTGGAAGCAAGTTTTGCCGCGGAAAATCGGCGCGTGGATGAACACGAAAAACGCGGCATAGCCGACCAGCAGCATGCCGAGCACGCGAATACCGAGCGCACAACCCAAGAGGAGCCCGAACGGAACGACCAAATGCCAGCGCGGGCGCGGCAATTCGCGGCCGATCCGCACCAGGAAATAAACCCCTCCCATCATGGCGGCGGCGAAAGGGATGTCCTTGGTGTGATTGAACATCGCGCCGTACCACGTGCCGCACAGCGCAATCGCGAGCGCGGCCAAGAGCGCGGCGCGCGAGCCGCCGATGGCGCGCGCCGTGGCCCAGACCGCGACAATGCCGCCGATACCGGTCAACGCCGTGAGCAGGTGGCGGACCGCGTAGGGCTCAAGCGGAAGCAGATTTTGCAAGCCAAGGGCGACGAGATCGAACAAGCCGCCATAGAGATAAAGATTTCTGAAATGAAACACCGACTGATCGACGAAGCCGCTCCGATAATAGGCGACGATCAGCTCGGCATAGCGCTGCTGCACCTCTTCGTCGTTGGAGATCGCGTAGTCGCGAAACGTGTAGGCGACGAGAACGATCAGCGCGCCGAACAGAACCGCTGCCACTGCGTCGTAACGGTCGGCGCGCGCAAGCCGTTGTTGAACTTCGCGCCGCAAGCGAGCCGCCGCCCCGCAACCATAATCGAAACACAATTGGAGAAAGCCAACCGTACCTGCTGCCCGTGCAGGCGTAACCATTGTTTCCTCCGAATCAGCCGGCATTATCACGCGAGACAACCTAATCCATGCCACGCCGGCGCCCCCGGCGCAAAAATGCTTATCGTTCCATCGACCGACGCGAAAGGCCGTAAGCCCGGCTGCGTCGTCGCACTACCAAGGGTTTTAAGGCCACCGAGCCCCAGTCGAGCCGCAGTTGACCCAGCGTTCACGCTTTGGCCTCAGCCAGACCCAGGAGCTTGATCGCGTTCTCCTTCAGAATCAGCGGTCGCACGTCCGGCTTGATGTCGAGATTGTCGAAGTCGCTCAACCAACGGTCTGGGCGAATGACCGGCCAATCGGAGCCGAACAGCACCTTATGCTTCAACAGGGTGTTGGCGTATTTAACTAAGATCGGCGGAAAGTATTTGGGGGACCAGCCGGACAAGTCGATATAGACGTTCGGCTTATGTTGGGCCACCGACAATGCTTCCTCCTGCCAGGGGAAAGACGGATGCGCGAGGATGATCGGCATTTCGGGAAAATCTACGGCGACATCGTCGACAAACATGGGATTTGAATATTTCAGCCGGATACCCGCGCCGCCCGGCATGCCGGAGCCGACGCCGGTTTGCCCGGTGTGAAAAAGCGCCGGGACGCGAGCTTCCGCGATCGCCTCGTAGAGCACATAGGCGCTCCGGTCATTCGGGTAGAAACCCTGCATCGAGGGGTGAAACTTAAAGCCGCGGATACCGAAGTCGCGGATCAGCCGCCGTGCCTCCCGCGCGCCCGTCTTGCCCTTGGCCGGATCGATGCTGGCGAATGGGATCAAGACATCGCGGTTGGCGGCGGCTTTTTCCGCCACCTCTTCGTTCGGATAACGGCGATAGCCGGTCTCGCGCTCCGCATCGACCGGAAAGATCACGGCGCCGATCTTGCGCTCGCGATAGTAGCTCGCGGTTTCTTCTATGGTCGGCCGGTTGTTTGGTTGATTGAAATAGACCGCCATCGCGGCCTGTAGATCGTCATATCCGTCGTCGGGATGGGTGCCGCAAGGCTCCTCGGCGTGGGTATGGATGTCGATGGCGACTAACTCTTTGACATTCACGTGACGCTCCTTGGCACGTCTTGAACGTTCCGGGCTTTGCGATAGTGCACCACACGCAAACGGCCGCGTATAGCAGCCTTAGTTTCGCAGTGCAGCGAGAACGTCGTCGGGCCGCTCGCTCATCAGCATATGCCCGGCGCCCTCGATGAGGGCGAGGCGGCAGTTCGGGATTGCCGCTGCCAGCGCCTTGCCGCCTTTGGCCGGCGTCATCAGATCGCGGCTCCCTTGAATGACGATGGACGGAACGGTGATCTTGGCGGCGGCGGAAAGCGCGTCCTGGTAGGCATTGCAGGCGGAAAGGTCGGCAAAGATCGCACCAGGTTGCGCACGTTCGAGCAGACGTTCGGCACCGCCCAACATCCATAAACCCGGCGCCTGCGAACCGCCGAGCGTGGCGCGATAACCTTCGCCCCAGATCGCAATCATATCGACAGCGTCGTGATCGTCGGCTTTGGCTGCATTGAGCAGATCATCCGATACGCGCATCGTTGCGGTGGTGGCGATCAAGCCAAGCCCCGTTACTTTATCTGGATGCCGCGCAGCCGTTTCCAGCGCCACCAGCGATCCCATCGAGTGACCGACCAGCCGAGCGGCTTTCGCACCGGCAGCATCGATGAGTGCAGCGGTCCAATCGGCAAGGGCGGCGATCGACGTCAACGGCGTGCCCGCCGAACGCCCATGGCCGGGAAAATCCGGAGCCAGCACGGCATAGCCGTGATGCGCGAAGGCGCGCGCGAGCAGTGCCCAGACCGAATGATCCATGCCGGCGCCGTGCAAAAAGACGATCGCCGGCAAGCTTTGAGTTGAAATCCTTGCCGCCGGTTGCGACGAACGTATCGCTGCCATTCACCAGGATGCGCATGGCTCAACCCTTTTGCGAGGCGCGCAAGGCCAACGCCAAATCCTCGACGATGTCGCTTGCCGCCTCAAGGCCGACAGAGATGCGGATCAGTTCCTCGCCGACGCCTGCGGCGGCGAGCGCGGCCGCATCCATCTGCTGGTGCGTGGTGCTGGCCGGATGGATCACCAGTGTCTTGGCATCGCCCACATTGGCGAGATGGCTCGCAAGCCGCACCGCCTCGATGAATTTGCGGCCGGCCCCGCGTCCACCTTTGATCCCAAAGCTGACGATTGAACCTGCACCTTTGGGAAGCAACGTCTGCGCGAGCGCATGGTCCGGGTGAGTTTTCAACGAAGGGTGCAGCACCCAATCGACCGCCGGATTTTTGCTCAAGAAATCCAGCACGGCCGCCGTGTTCGCCATGTGGCGGTCCATCCGCAACGGCAGCGTCTCCACGCCTTGCAGCAGATGGAAGGCGTTGGCCGGCGACAAGCAGGCGCCGAAGTCGCGCAAGCCCTCCGCGCGAGCCCGCATGATGAAGGCTGACGGACCGAACTCCTCGGCGAAAACGATGCCGTGATAGCCGGCATAGGGCTCGGTCAGGGTCGGAAATTTCTCCGACGCCTGCCAATCGAAGCGGCCGCCGTCGATCACCACGCCGCCGATGGCGATGCCATGCCCGCCGATCCACTTGGTGATCGAGTGCATGACGATATCGGCGCCGAGCGTCAGCGGACGGCTGAGATAGGGCGTCGCAAACGTATTATCGATGAGAAGCGGAACACCGGCCGCGTGCGCGATCTCCGCGACCTTCGGTATGTCGAGGACTTCCAGGCCGGGATTGCCGATGGTCTCGGCGACGACGAGCCGCGTGCGTTCGCCAATCGCCGCGCGGAAACCGGCGAGATCGCGCGGTTTGACAAACGTCGTGAAGATACCGAAGCGCGGCAGTGTATGCGTCAAGAGATTGATTGTGCCGCCATAGAGGGACGCGGACGCAACAATATGATCGCCGGCATTCAACAGCGTGGCGATGGCGAGATGCATCGCCGCCATGCCGCTTGCGGTGCAGACCGCGCCGACGCCGTCTTCCAGCGCCGCCAAGCGCTCCTCCAGCACGGCCGTCGTCGGATTGGAAATGCGCGTGTAGATGTGGCCGGCGCGCTCCAGGTTGAACAAGCCTGCGGCGTGATCGGCATCGTCGAACACATAAGAGGTGGTCTGGTAAATCGGCACGGCACGCGAGCGCGTGACCGGATCGGGATGCTGCCCGGCGTGCAGGCTCAAAGTCTCGAAGGCGGGCGGTTTCGGAGCGGGCATACGTCCTCGCGACGCGACGGTGTAAAGCCCGATATGTCGCACCGAATCCGCCGCCTGCCAATGCAGCAGGCGCCAGTTCGTCGCCTTCGGTCGGCAGCTGGTCAGGCTTTCGCCATAAGGACGGAGATGTGCGATTTGCGCGCGTGCAGGAAGGCCGACAGACGCGCGTCATAGTCCCCGGCAACGGCGGCGCGGATCGACGATCTTGCCGCCAGCTTTTCGCGCCATCCGGTAACTTTGGGCTTGCCTGCAAGGATGCCGAAGTCGCCGATACGATCGAAGACGTCGAAATAGCGAAAGACCGGGCCGAAAACGGCGTCCACCAGCGAAAATCCGTTGCCGTCGAAGTAGGGACCTGATCCGAGGCGGCGTTCGAGCCACGCGAACTTGTCGGACAGTTTGCCGACCTTCCCGCCGAAAGATGCTTCATCCCGCGCCGAATAGAGTCCGGCGATGTCATTGAGCGTAGCCGAGCCGAACTCGATCCACGAGCGATGCTCGGCGCGCCGCAGCGGATCGGGCGGATGCAGCGGCAGCGGCTGCGTTTCCTCGAGGTATTCCAGGATCACGGCACTCTCGAAAATCGCCACATCGCCGGCCTTGAGGACCGGCGTTTTGCCGAGCGGCGACAGCGTGTTGAACCATGCCGGTTTGTTGGCGAGGTCGACGTCGATGCGTTCGAACGGCACCCGCTTCTCGCGCAGCGCGATCACCGCCCGTTGCACATATGGGCACAGATGATGACTGATCAGGGTGAGCTTCGGCACGTCCTCGCTCCTGAAGGATAGTCTATGCATTTGCATGAATATAGATGCGAACGCATAGAGCGTCAATCTTGATGCAAGTGCATGGATCTGCTAAATGCGGCCTATGAGATCACATCCGCGCGATACGGTGGTGCGGGCCTGGACGCGTTTGGTCAAAGCTCAGCAGACCGCCCTTGTTTCCATCGAGAGCGCGCTGAAGTCCGCGAAGCTGCCGCCGCTGCCGTGGTACGATGCGCTCCTGGAACTGGAACGCGCCGGCGACCGCGGCTTGAGGCCCGGCGAACTCCAACGCGCGATGTTGCTGGCGCAGTACAATCTCTCGCGCCTGATCGACCGGGTCGAGCACGCCGGTTACGCCGAACGGCGGCCGTGCGACGACGACGGCCGCGGACAAGTCATTGTCATTACGGCAGCCGGCCGGGACATCCGGCGGCGCATGTGGGCTGTTTACGCACCCGCAATCCAACGCGCACTCGGCGATCGCCTCTCGCTAAAACAAAGCGAAACGCTGGACGCGCTGCTGGGCAAATTGCTCGAGAGCTCCGACGGCAAGGAAATCCGCTGAAGGCAGCGACTAGCCCGCCTCACCACGCGGCCGCCGCGGCAGCGTCAACGACCAGTCCAGGGCAGCATGCGTTGCAGCACGCCATCGCGCAAAATTAGTCCGTGGAACAGCGCCGCGGCGGCGTGGATACCGATCAGCGCCAGAAGCAACCAGGCAGCAAGCTCGTGGAGCGATTGGAACAGGAGCGAGATTGACTTGTCGGGCGCGAACCATGTCGGCACCTGCCAGGCGAATAAGCGAAACGGCCGGCCATGCAGCAGCGTGTTGCCGAGGCCGGTGAGCGGCTGCACAAGCAGGAGCCCGTAGAGTCCGTATTCATTGAGTTTGGCAATCCGCTGCTGCAGCTTCGGCATGCTTGCCGGAAATGGCGGCAGATACGCGAAGGCATGCCGCCAGATAAGGCGCAGCACGACGACGACCCACGTCAAGATTCCGATTGAGCGGTGAACGAGCAAAATCCGCGAAGCGTCGCTGCCGCTCAGATTTAAGAGCCAGGCCGTCGCGAACTGCGTCGCAACGAGCAAGACCGTCAGCCAATGGACGGCGATGCTGATCCGGTCGAAGCGTCCGGCTTTCGGCTGCGGTTTGGCGCCTCGCCAACCCTCGACGACAATGTCCTCGCTCATCATCTCGCCCTGTTCGCCGGCGGTGAGGACCGGCGTTCGGCGGCAAGACTCGCGCAATGGCGTCGTTATTCCCGGACGATTACTATTTTGATTGCCGAAATATGATGCAACCGCAGCGTTCAAACTCTAAGCCACCTTGGCAAAGCCATGCATCGTTACCAATCTTAGGACGATCTCTTCACGTCGACCGTTTAGAAGATTCCATTGCGACCGAAACGATAGGAAAGTTGCATGCCGTCGCTTTTTGATCCGATCAAACTCGGAGCCGTCACAGCCAAAAATCGCATCCTGATGGCGCCGCTCACCCGGGCGCGCGCCACGATGGATCATGTGCCGACGCCGATGATGATCGAATACTACCGGCAGCGTGCCGGCGCGGGCTTGATCATCTCAGAAGCAACCGGCATCAGCGCGCAGGGGCTCGGATGGCCCTACGCCCCCGGGATCTGGAACAGAGGCCAGATCGAAGCCTGGAGATCGGTCGTCTCCGCCGTGCACGAATTGGGCGGCCTCATGTTCTCGCAGCTCTGGCACATGGGACGGCTGGTCCATCCAAGCCTGCCGGGGCGCGGCCAACCCGTGTCGTCGTCCGCGACCACGATGCCGGGCCAGGCGCGAACCTACGAAGGCAAACATGCTTACGTCCAAGCCAAGGCGATGACGCACGATGATATTCGCGATGTGATCGCCGACTATCGCAAGGCGGCCACGAACGCGATGAATGCGGGCTTCGACGGCGTCGAGATCCATGCCGCCAACGGCTATCTCATCGATCAATTTTTGCGCGACAATGCCAATTTCCGAACCGACGACTATGGCGGCTCGATCGAAAATCGCATCCGGTTCCTCGTTGAAGTGACGTCGGCGGTCGTCGAGACTGTCGGAGCGGATCGAACCGCCGTGCGCCTCTCCCCGAACGAAGAACGCAACAGCGTGAATGACAGCCATCCGGAACCGCTGTTCGCGGCGGCCGCGGCCGCGCTGTCAGATCTTGGCCTTGCGTTCTTGGAAGTCCGCGAACCTGATTTTGACGGCACCAACGGCCGCGCGGAACGGCCACCGGTCGCGCCGCTGATGCGCGCCGCTTTCAAGGGCGTCTTCGTCTTGAACTCGGATTACGACTTCAAGAAAGGACAGGCCGCCCTCGACGAAGGCAGGGCGGATGCGATCTCGTTCGGCCGTCCGTACATCTCGAATCCGGATCTCACCAAACGATTCGCTAAAGGCTTGGCGCTGACGCCCGACGACAAGGCAACCTGGTACACTGGCGGCGCTACCGGCTACGCGGACTATCCGGCTGCCGAGTGATTGCTTCATCTGCAGGTTTCCCTGCGCCGGTTCCAAAGGCATTGCCGCAGCCTTTTGTAACTTGGATGACAAATGGCAGCGCGTTGCAGTTCGCTGCGCAGAGCGGCTATCGTATCGATCAAAATCCCCATCGGGGAACGACGGATCAAGCGCCCGCTTGTTCCGGATCAGGAGGCCAAACGAAGGCCCCATCATAAAAGAGCGGAGGAACGTCCTATGAGCCAACGCCTGCGCTTCGGCATTTTTCTCGCGCCCTTCCACAAGCCCGGCATCAACCCAACGCTCGCATTACAGAGCGATCTCGATCTCATCCAGTGGCTCGATCGCTGCGGCTACGATGAGGCGTGGCTCGGCGAGCACCACTCCGCCGGCACCGAACTCTCCGCCTCTCCGGAAATCATGATAGCGACGGCGGCCGAGCGCACGCGTCACATCAAGCTCGGCACCGGCGTGATCAGCGTGTCGTATCACAATCCGCTGTGGGTGGCTGAGCGCATCGTTCTACTCGACCATCTGACGCGCGGGCGGGCCATGCTCGGCCTCGGCCCGGGTTCGCTGCCCACCGACGGCGTCATGATCGGTCTGCAGCAGAGCCAGACGCGCGGGCTCCTCGAAGACGGCGTAGCCATCATCACCAAGCTTCTAACCAGCGAAGAGCCGGTCACGTTCAAGAACGATCGCTGGGATTTGCGCGAGGCGCGGCTGCATCTGCGGCCATACTCCAATCCGCTCTTCGACGTCGCTGTCGCTGCCGTGGCGTCGCCGACCGGCGCCAAGCTTGCCGGCCGGTATGGCATTGGCATGCTGTCGGTGGGCGCCACTACCGCCGCCGGTTTTGATGCGCTCGCGCTGCACTGGGATGTGCTGACGGCCGAGGCGAAGGCGCACGGCAAGACGGCCGATCGGAGCAAGTGGCGACTTGTGGGCTTGTGCCACATAGCGGAAACCAAAGAGCAGGCGTATCGCGACGTGGAATACGGCATCGAGCATTGGTTCCGCTACTTCCAGCAGGTCGCCGCATTTCCGCAAATGGCCGTGGCTGGCAACTCGGTCGGCGAGATGATCGAGTTCATCAACGGCTCCGGCCTCGGCGCCATCGGCACGCCGGACGCGTGCGCCGCGCAGATCGAGCGGCTGTGGCAACAATCGAACGGCGGGTTTGGCGCCTATCTCCTGCTGGCGCACAACTGGGCCAATCCATCGGCCACACACCGGAGCTATGAATTGATCGCGCGCGAGGTGATGCCGCAGTTCCAGGGCCACGCGCAGGCGACGCTCGGTGCCGCGCGTCGCGCCAAGGAGGTCCGCGAAAGCCTGGCGGCGGCGCAAGCGCAGGCCGTGGAAGATGCGCGAACACGCTACGGCGCGGAGGTGGCGAAGCGACGGGCTTGAGGTCTTAAGCGGTAGCGCTGCACATCGCAATCCAATAGCTGATTGCTAGTGGACAGCGATCGCCGTGCTCAGTTCGTTGAGACGCTGGATTTCATCGTCGGTCGCGAGAACGTAATAGATTTCGTAAGGAGACATGCCCTCGCTCATGACCGGATGAAGGCCGGCCGCAAGTTTTTGAATAGGCTTGGACACCCTGTGCCAATGGCGCGACATGGTGAATCTCCTATTTTGCGATGAGTTGTTTTGCCAAGACCTGGCGCTGCACCGCGCTGGAGGACAGGCCGGAGATGGCCGGCTCTGCAAAGGCAGCGTGGTCTCCGCGCACCAATTCGAGCGCGCCGACGTTACTGCCGACCCCGCCGTCCACGGCCCTGACCGGCTGAGTTGCATGAAAATGTGCGCTCAGAAACCCGGGCACGATAATCGCCACGATCAGCGCCGATAGCGCGTAGGGAAGAACTTCCAGCACAAACCTCGACACGACCTTCAGCACAGGACGCTCTCCCGAATTGGTTAAGCCTCTGCCGTATGTATCATACGACTGTTTGAAATTCAAACGGCAGTTTGAGGCGCTAAAATCACAAGCGCGAGGCACAAAGGTGCAGAGACAGGGGGACGGACGGGCACCAGGCCCGCTCCGGAAGCGGCGAGATTGCTCAGTCAGCGCCGAGGAACCACGGCCGCTTGCCTCGCCGGACGTCCGCAAACAACGCCAGCAACTCAAGCCTGTAACGGCTATGCGATAAGGTGATTTTGGAGCGGGCGAAGGGATTCGAACCCTCGACCCCAACCTTGGCAAGGTTCAGGTAGGGTGTTGCCTCAAGATTTCCTAAGATAGCTCGCGTTTACTTTATGCGGATTTAGCTGCGGTTTTTGCTTTCCGCAGGTGTATTATCGCTACTCGATCTTACCCGAGTTTGCTTCCCCGCGCTTCCCCCTGCTTCCCCAAAGCAGCGACCGGGCCGGGGAAGCAGAAAGAATTCGCTATGCCGAAGATCACTAAGCGTCTTGTTGATGCGCTTCGCCCTGATCGTAACGGCAAAGATGTCTTTCGTCTGGGATGCTGGTGACGGCGCATTAAAGGGCTTCGGCATTCGTATGAAGCCAAGCGGTGCCGCGTCCTACTTTGTGCAGTACCGGAACAAGGAAGGGCGAACGCGCCGGCTCGTGATCGGCAAAATAGGCACGCTTGCGCCAGATGAAGCCCGAAGACTGGCTGGGGATGCTCTCAGAGCTGCCGCCAAGGGCGGTGATCCGTCCGCCGAACGGCACGCCGTGCGCGGTGCGATCACGGTTGCCGATTTATGCGAGTTGTACCTGGCTGACGCCAAGAGCCGCATCAAGGCATCTACCTGGGTCATGGACAGAAGCCGCATCGAGACGCACGTCAAGCCGCTTATTGGCCGTCTGACGGTACGGGGCCTGACAGCTGCCGATATCGAGCGCATGAAAGCCGACATCATCGCCGGCAAGACCGCTCGGCCGCGCAACGGAGGCGTGGCGGCATCGCTACCGGCGGCCCTGCCGCTGCTGCCCGCACCATGGGGATGTTGGGAACAATCCTCGAATACGCCAGAACGTCGCTCAAAATAATCAAAGAAAACCCAGCGCGCGGGTGTGAAGAAGCCGCCAGACCGAAAGCAGCGGCGTTTCCTCAACGGTCGAAGAGATCGGGAAGCTCGGCCAGACGATGCGCCAAGCCGAAATGGCTGGAGAGAACCCAACTGCTCTGGCGGCGATCCGCTTGCTGCTGTTGACGGGATTGCGCCGCATGGAGGCGCTTGCGCTTCGCCGTGCATGGGTAGACGGCCACGCCCGCTGCATCCGCTTCGAGGATACCAAAAGCGGCCCACAGCTTCGCCCGATTGGTGCCGAGGCCGTGAAACTGATAGAGGCGCAACCGGTCCGCGACGGTTGCCCTTGGGTGTTCCCTGCGTCGCACGGTGACGGCCACTTTGTCGGCCTTCCGAAGGTATTAGAACGCATCTGTGCAAGAGCCGGATTGGAGGGCGTGACCATCCATGTGTTGCGGCACTCCTTTGCTGCGACTGCGGCCGAGATGGGATTCTCCGAGCTGACCATCGCCGGCCTCCTCGGGCATTCGGTTCCGGGCATAACCGCGCGTTATGCACACGTCCCCGAATTCAGCACTGGTCGCGGCTGCTGACCGGGTGGCGACGCGCATCGCATCCGCACTTGACGAAAAGGCCGAGTGCCGGTGAAAAAGAAGCCGAACGAGACGAAGGCCGACCGGGAGGTTAGTCGGATGCGGCGCCCAAAAGTTGAAAAGAAGCGCGCAAAAAAAACCAGCACGTTGAACCTTCCGCCGGAAGTTGAGGAACAGGTTCGTATTCACAGCTGTGAGAACATACTGAGAGCATTTGTTGTCGCCCTTGGTAGTTTACAAAATCCCATTAGCACTCTCAAATCGGAACTGGCCGTCGCCTTCGATTCGCAATCCAAGCGATCAGTCGCCAAGATACGAACGCGCCAGATACGTATACGCGCTCAAAGCTATTTCGACCTTCCTCAAGGAGGTCGGGATCGTTTCTTATACAAAAGCGCTTTTATCGGTTGGTCTTGGCACTTGATGATCTCAATCGCGGTACAGTTGACCCACTCTTGGAGCCGATCAAGACGGGCGGCGCGAAAGAATCGCAATGTTTCATGGGTTTGGTGTGCACGTGCGCACGCATCCGTTGGCGTACTGGCACTAATCAAGGCGGGGCTCACGCGGAAAGGCGCCGCCCAATGGGCCTCGCGCGATTTTCCGAAGATAAAGGAGCTGGCAGCACTGTCGCGTCAAAATCCGAGTTCCACGGCAACCAAGATTCTGAGCTGGCTCACGACTTCAACAAAGGCGATCGAAGCAAAATCAAGAATCGACAGGCGTTGGTTATCTTTGCTTCCGGGAAACAGATTATCGAAGACTTGCCCAACGAAGCTGACATACTGCGCAAAAGAGCCAATCAGATGTTCGCCTCGGCTCTCGAACTGATACTTCGGGATTGACGGCGACTTATCCCGACGGCCCCGATGCTAACCCTCGTCTACTAGCGGGTGACCCCGCAAGGTGATGAGAGGTCTTCGATGTCTCCAATTCCCAAGGCGCAACTGAGCGGGGAGGCAACCGTCGTTGCCGCCCTGCGCAGGCGCGACATGACGCGCGCCGAGACGGCGCAATACATCACCGATCACTGGTTCCCGCGCTCGTCTAAAACGCTCGCAAAACTTGCCGTCACGGGTGGGGGGCCGCCGTTCCGCAAGGCCGGCCGCGTGCCGCTGTACAGCCAGGCGTCAGTTCACGCGTGGGCGGAACGCAAGATCGGCCCGCTCATTCACTCAACCACTGAATTAGCGGTCAATTTTAGCAAGAAGCTCATCGCCAAGAAAGGAGACAAGGCTCCGAAGAGGGGCAGCAAGAGAGCCGCGTAGCTATCGGAAGTAAACGCCTTCCACGCGGAGGACGAGATCGCGCACCCGATTATCAGCGGCAGGAGATAGACGCCGAAATCATCGTGTTCGCCAAAATGGCTGGGCCGCTCACCAAACGTATCTCGCTGGCTGAGGGCGGTTCAATCAGGAGCGACAGCAGCGCATGTGTCATGGCGCGCGGCGCGTGAATATTACCGGTGTCGAGCACCTAGCGACATTAATTGGACAAGTATGCCGAAACCAGGCCCCGCTCTAACTACCAAGCGGCGCGCGGATTGCTGCACACAGGAGATCGCATGAGCAAGCCCGCCAGAAAATCCCGCGTGAACTCGGCAACCTGAAATCTTGGCGCTGCGCAGCCTCGAGCTCGCCGATCAGGTTGCGGCCGGGCAGCTCAAGTTCATTGACGCCGCTGACATGGCCTATTCGGCCACCGCCGTGCATAGGCCGATCGCCGCATCGCGCGAGATCGGGGCGTCGGATGCAGCGCCGGCCGCGCGGCATATTTTGCATCGCGACTACGAGACGC
Organism: uncultured Alphaproteobacteria bacterium; assembly: GCA_963845075.1. Taxonomy (GTDB): domain Bacteria; phylum Pseudomonadota; class Alphaproteobacteria; order Rhizobiales; family Xanthobacteraceae; genus BOG-931. The sequence goes on from CAWJRE010000063.1 coordinate 229,384, forward strand.
GCGGCACGATCTCCCTCAAAGCTGCCGGCACCTACAAGTATGCAGCTCATACCGGCACTTCGATTATTTGTTGTACTTACGCGCTTGACGATCAGCCGGTGGCGCTGTGGTTGCCTGGCGAGCCAGTGCCGCCCGAATTTGTTGAAGCGGATCGCAACCCGAGATGGGATCTTGTTGCTCACGGTGCGCATTTCGAAATTGCTATCGAGAGGCACATCCTCGGGCCGCAGCACGGCTTTCCGGTAATTCCATTAGAACGGCAAATCTGCACGCAGGCGATGTCGCTGTCGCTCGGCCTGCCGGCACGGCTGGATCTGATCGCTAAGACGCTTGAGCTCGGACATCGCAAGGATAGTGCCGGCGAACGGCTGATGCACATGATGTCGAAGCCGCGGAAGCCGCATAAGGACGAGGCTCCCGACATCTACTGGTTTGACGACGAAGAGCGGCTGCAGCGGCTCTACTCGTATTGCAAACAAGACACCGAAACCGAACGCGAGATCTTCAATCGGTTGCCTGTGTTGCCAGTCTCGGAACGGGCATTATGGGTACTGAGTTGCAAAATTAACGACCGTGGCTTTCACATCGATCGCCGTCTCATCGAAGCTGCACGCAAAATTGCCCGAGCTGCTACCCCCGAGATCAATAACGAGATCGTGTCGCTTACTGGCGGGATTGGGATCAGCCAGATTGCGAAGTTGCTGGAGTGGCTGCAGCAACAAGGTTACACGGCAGGAAGCCTCGATCGGAAGGCTGTTGAGAAACAGCTGCTTGAGAAGGATCTGCCGCCACACGTGCAGCGCGTGCTGGAGCTGCGCCTCGGCGGCGCCCAAGCTGCGGTAAAGAAACTTGATGCGCTGCTTGTTCGTGCCGGCGACGACGACCGCGTACGTAACAATTATCGGTTCAATGGAGCAAGCACCGGCCGATTTTCCGGGGAAGGAGCCCAAGTCCAAAATCTGAAGCGACCGATTGTTGAAGACATCGACGCCGCGATCGCAGCCGTTGCGACTGGTGACTACGCGCACGTGAAGTCACTCTATGAGAAGCCGCTAGCTGTAGTCGGCGACTGCAGCCGTTCCATGATCACAGCTGGCGAAAACAACAAATTCATCGGCGGCGACTTCTCCAGCATTGAAGCCCGTACTTTGGCCTGGATCGCTGGCGAGGAACAGGCGCTTAATTCCTATCGCCAGTTCGATGCGACGCATGATCCCGCCGATGAGCCCTATCGCGTCATTGCTGCAAAGATCTTCAATATCACGCCTGATGCCGTTACCAAAGAACAGCGCGGTGCTGGCAAAGTTTGCACTTTAGCGTTTGGTTTTCAAGGCGGCGTGAAAGCATTCCGCAAATTCGAACCTGATCGCTTCACCGACGATGAAGTCGAGGAGTTCAAAAAAGCCTGGCGTGCGGCGCATCCGCGGATCCGCCAATTCTGGTACGACATCGATCGCGCTGCCTGGGATGCCGTACGCATGCGTGGCCGTATCGTTCGGTGCGGCCGGGTCGCCTTTAAATGCGCCGGCGCTTTTCTGTTCCTGAAGCTGCCGTCCGGTCGGAAGCTCGCTTTTCCGTTCCCATACATCAAATTCGAAGACGTGCGGCACCAGTCTGTCGTCTTTGCTGATAACGCCGCTGGGCAATTCAAGGACGTACGCAACGGACTTGGCTGCTATGGCGGTCAATGGACCGAGAATGTTGTCAGCGCAATTGCCAGAGACATTCTTGTCGAAGCCATGCAGCGGATCGAAGCCTCCAGTTATCAAATCGTGATGCACACGCATGACGAGATCACGTGCGAAGTGCCGATCGACTTCGGCACTACGGAAGAATTTACCCAATTGATGACGCGCAACCCAAGCTGGGCACCGGATCTGCCGATCGCAGCCGAAGCCTGGTGCGGACAGCGCTACTGTAAATGAGAGCATCACCGTCACTCATCCGGCCGACACCCGAGCAACAAACACAACTGCGACTCGAAAGAATAGGAGGATAGTCGTCATGGTTCTTCTAGCATCTCAATACGATCAAAGCCGCTTCTGGAAAGCTGCTGATCTTGCTGCTGATAAAAAGTGCAAGATCAAAAATGTCACGGAAGAATTTGTTGGTATGGGCAAGGACAAGGAACAAAAACTCGTTGTCTGGTTCACCAACAGCGATAAGGGCCTGGTCCTCAACCGCGTCAACAATCGCGTCATCCGCGCCGCGTTTGGCGATGCCGTTGATGGCTGGACCGGCAAGATCATCGTTATTTATCCGACGGTGGCGGAATTTCGCGGTGAGATGAAGCCCTGCCGGTGTGAAACTTCCGGCACCGAAGTCGCGGCGAGCCGCCGAAGCCGGCAACCGATCCCGATCTTGACGATGATCTGGACGGCGGCGCGTTCGGTGATCCGGACGATGAAGTGGGCTTTTGAAGTGTGTTGATGCAGCCGGCGCAAATGCCGGCTGTGTCATTTCTCGGAATGGCTCAATGACGACCAAACCAAAAACCTATCAGGCGGATCTGTCGAAGTTGCCACGTGCGTTTGCGCCACTAATTGCGCGATCGCAGTGGGCGATCTGGCGCTGGACCCAGCTGCCAAATGGCAAGTGGCAGAAGCCGCCATTTATGGCGACACAGCCGGATCGGCACGCCAGCACAAACGATCGCAGTACCTGGGCTAACTACGCTACAGCTTTAGCTGCATGGCAGGCCGGGCATGGCGACGGGATCAGTTATGTTCTCGCCGAAGCAGATCCGTACGCTGCAATCGATCTCGATCACTGTCGCGATCTTGCTACGCATTCGATCGACAGATGGGCACAGAATTTCCTCGAAGCTGGCCGCAACAGCTATATCGAAGTGACGCCTAGCGGCACTGGCGTCCGTATTTGGGGCTTGGCCACTTGTGCTAAGGTCAACCGCAAATTCACACTCACCGATAACGGCAAGGACATTGCCGCTGAGCTTTTTCGCCACACCAGCAAAGTGCTCACGATCACCGGTTACAAGCTCGACAGCATCCAAAGCTTCGCCAACATCGATCGCGTGATTGATTGGGCGATCGTCTGGGGCGAGCGTCGCAAAGCAGAAGCAGCACCCACACAGACAGTCGGTAACGGCCACGACAGCAACGGTTGCGGCTATTCCATTGATGAGATCGAGCAGATCGTTCAACACGGCGTCCCCGACGGCGCCAACCGTTCCAACGTATTTCACGCGATCGTCGGCCATTATTGGGTGCGGCTACAGCGTCGAACAGATCTTCGAGCACTTACAGCAATTCCCGGACGGCATCGGCGCCCGCTACATTACTGAAGATCGTCTAGCTACTGAGATCGCCCGCAGTGCCAGGAAATACGGCATCGCTGTTGATGCGCCTGTGCAGCCGAAGCCGCAAAAGGCGAAAGATCCGCCGCCGCCAGAAGAAGATCCCGAGCTCGTCGGATGATCCGCAGCCACAGCCCGAACAACCGGCAGAGCCGAAGCAGCCCGATGACATTGATGACGACAACGATCCCGAGCTGGACGATGACGAGGATCTGAACGAAGACACAGATACCCGTCAGCAGTGGACCGAACCGAAACCGCTGCCGGACGGCCTGGCGCCGGTGATGGCGTTTGATCTGAATTTCCTGCCGACAGGCTCTGGCGCCGTGGGTGAGCGACATTGCGGAGCGGCTGCAGTGTCCGCCGGATTATGTGGCAGTCTCAGCTATAACGGCGCTCGGCTCATTGATTGGTCGTCGTGTCGGCATCAAGCCACAAGCGACGACGGACTGGATCGAATACCCGAACCTGTGGGGCTGCTTCATTGGCTCACCGGGGATGATGAAGTCGCCGGCAATGCAGGCCGCTCTGGCGCCGCTGCATCATCTGGAAGGCTGAGGCTGCCCGCGACAACGAAGTTGCGCGTGAAGCTTACAAGGCAAATCTGAACGCCTTCAAGCTGCGGCAGAAGGTCAGAGCGCAGCTAGAGGCGGCGGCGCTGAAGAAGGGCAAGACGGCCAATATCGACGCCGACCTGCTCGGCAATGAACCTGAAGAACCGCTGCCGGTCCGCTTTAGAACGAATGACACGACTTACGAGGCGATCGGCCAGCTGCTGATTAGCAATCCCGCCGGGATCTTGATCGAACGCGACGAGATGGTGTCGTTGCTGCGCCATCTCGATCGCGAAGAGCAGGTCGTGGCGCGCGGCTTTTACATGAGCGGCTGGGATGGCAAGCAGCCCTACACCTTCGATCGCATCACCCGTGGCCATCTGCACATCGAGGCCGTCTGTATCAGCATTCTCGGCAACACCCAGCCGGCGCGCATCTCGGAATATGTCCGCCGGGCTAATCTCGACGGCAGCGGCGGCGATGGGCTCATCCAACGCTTCAGCCTGATGACCTGGCCGGATGTTGAGCCGGGGTGGCGGAATGTCGATGAGTACCTGACGACGGCATCACGTGAGCGGGCCTGGAGTGTCTTCGTTCGTATGAGTGAATTGACGGAAACCAACCTCTGCGTCAGCACTGAGGGTGCTCGCAAGGGCCCGTACGACAAGACACCGTTCTTCCGGTTTGACCAGGCGGCCCTCAGCGAATTCGTGTCGTGGCGTGAAGATCTGGAGCAGCGGATCCGCGGGCACCGGCTATCGCCGGCGATCGAGGGGCACTTGGCGAAGTATCGGAAGCTGGTGCCGGCGCTGGCGCTGATAAACCACATGGCCGATGGCTGTCAGGGTCAGGTCGGGCTGGCCGCCTTGCGCAAAGCGATCGCCTTCAGCCGGTATCTGGAGAGCCACGCTCACCGGATCTATGGCGCCGCCAACGCGATTGAGGTCATTGCCGGCAAGGCCATCCTGGAGCACCTGCGTGCAGGCGAGCTCGAGAACGGCTTCACGGCGCGGGACGTACACCAACACCACTGGTCAAACTTGACGGAGCACGCCTGGGTCCAGGCCGGGCTGGAGCTGCTTGCGGACCTTTACTACGTGGCAGCCCAGCGCGCGCCGATCAGTCAGTCCGGCGGCAGGCCGAAGATCGTCTACACGGTCAATCCGATGATCCAATAGGTTTTGAGGGTTTTGAAACTGTGAGGGGTAGCCGTACTTTGAAATTTCACATGTGTGGAAACTGCAGGGCAGAAACAGCCGGTAAGAGCCGTCTTCAAGTCTGCTCATCCATGAAAGCCGCCTATTTGCGCAGGTACCCCTATGTGAATTTTAAAAAAGGGCTAGGTGGTGCAGTCTCAAAACCATCAAAACCCTACTGCATCGGCTGTATCGCAAGCCTTCTCTCTGTGTAAGCATCTCTGCCTTATGTGCGTGTAGCACGGCTCACTGTCTGATCAGCCTTGTCGAGTGGCACATCCGCATCAATCAGGTCAGCGGCAGCATGTGCTTACGCTATACCAGGGCTACGGCAGCTGAAGTTTTATCCTGGGCCAGGCAAATACATAAGCTGGCGCATGAGATGAAAGCTGTTGCTGTAGCAGCTGGAGCTGATCCTGCTCCTGCTCCAGTTATGGGATCTAAGGCTAAGGTTGCTCCTGCTCCTGGATAGGGATGAGCTGAAGCAGATGTTCCTGGATCTCCCCCCACCCATTTGCTGTGGGCGACCCTCCCCCCGCCAGGTGCCGGCCTAGTGACCCTCCCGGCGCCAACTAGGTCTAATCTCTGCTTATGACACAGACGGACTGTCCGCCGCACAGATTGGGCGGATTGAAGAAGGGAGTGTTTCTGGCTCATCGTAACGTTCAAAGGGAGCCGCGCACGTTGTTATTGCCTCCTTGGTCGGCAGGGAAAGGCCTGAGCGAATGCCTCTGCAACAAGTCCCATACAACAAGATGCCTTTTCTCGGGGTGATCACGAATGAAATACGATCGCCGTAGCGATAGCGGAACCGGATTATTTTGTTTCGGAACCGAAAGACACAAAAGCGTTCGCACTACCGTAGAATACGGCCCACCGGGTGGATTTCCTTCGCGAAACCAGAAGCAAAGTCTTGATCCGCGCCATGGGAATGTGACTGTCTCGATCGCTAATGGGCTCTAGCGCAGAAGCGCATGTAGAGGTCTTCTGTCGCGCATCACTTCAATGTTAACAGAACGGCCGCGCCCGTGTCTGCGACGCTTGCGCCGTAAAATAGTGTTTTGCCCGCTCCACACCTTCACGCGATGATGGCGCCCCCATCGCCCCCATGCCGCTTGGTCATTTTTCTCGTCGAAATTGTCTCTGGTGCAATTATCTCGTGGCACCGGTGGTCGAATTGTTTTGTATAAACACCATACGCTGGTATGATGGTTTGAGAGACGGGGGAAATCATGCCAAAGCCAAAGCCACATCGCGGTAAATGGGTCTCTTACCTGCGGGTCTCGACCGACCGGCAGGGTGAGTCCGGCCTCGGGCTTGAGGCCCAGCGCAAGGCTGTGGCCGACTACCTCAACGGCGGGAAGTGGACGCTGGCGGCCGAGTTCGTTGAGATCGAGAGCGGCAAGCGTAGCGATAACCGGCCACAGCTTGCCGCCGCGCTCGCGGCCTGTAAGAAGCAGCGGGCCAAGCTGGTGGTGGCCAAGCTCGACCGACTCTCCCGCAACATGGCCTTCATCGCCACCATGATGGACTCCGGCGTTGAGTTCGTGGCGGTCGATAATCCGCACGCCACCCGGCTGACGCTGCACATCCTGGCCGCCGTGGCCGAGCACGAGCGCATGATGATCTCGCAACGGACGAAGGCGGCGCTCGCTGCGGCTAAGGCGAATGGCAGGAAGCTCGGCGGCCCCAAGCTCGCCGTCGCCACCAAGCTCGGCAACAAGGCCAACGCCGCCGCCGCCGATCGTTTCGCCGCCAACGTCGTGCCGATCATCCGGGAGATCAAAGCGACCGGCGCTACGTCCTTGCGGGCTGTGGCCGCGGCGCTGACGGCCCGCGGTATTGCGACGGCCCGCGGTGGCGAGTGGAACGCAGCGCAGGTGGCAAACGTGCTCAAGCGCGAGCGGCTCAACAACAACCACAATAACGAGGGGGAGGCGTCATGAACTATTATCGCCGGACAGCATTGGTGGCGCTCTGCGCCGTCAGCCTTGCGGGGTGTGGCCTTGCTGCGAAGGTTGATGCTCGCCACAACTACGAAACATCAACTGCAGCTTATCGCGTGTGCGTTTAACGCAAACTCTGCAAACCCCAGGTCTGCGAGGGCAAGCAACTCGCCATGGTCGACAGCCGCTGCAGCCGCGGGGTCGGCGCCGACTACACCTGATGCTAGAGAAGAACTCTCAATCAATCCAACGGCTTAGCTGTGTCCTTCGGCTTCATATCCGCCTCGGCTAACACTTGGCTATCGTCTGCTTCGGGCTTCGCATCTGCACCATCACTGTCCGCTGCTCTATCCACTGCTCTTCGGACATCGGCCGATCGCTAATGATGTAGTGCCCGACTCCGCCCTGCAGCTGTTGAACGTCACGCCAGCGATCGGGCCTTCGGTTTTTCAACCAAAATATCGCTGCGGTCGTGTTTGGCGGCTGCCCGTTCCAGCCGATTGCGAGCTGGTAGAGACTGCGCTCAACCCTGTCATCGGACGCCTCTTTTCCGGCCTTTAGGGCGCATCGAAATTCCGGATATTTTTGCTTCCATCGATCCAATGTTGCCGGACCAATATTCAGTTCATTGGCAATTTCATCTTCGATTGCACCGAAGCGCGCACACGCTTTCGCAATCAAAATATATTCGGGACGAAAATCGGATTTGCGCCCGCGTTTCTGTAGCTGATCTTTTGGTTTCGGTTTGGTCATGTCAATGCGTAAAGCATAATCAGCGCGAACACGCCTAGCAATAGACGGCCGCCCCGCTCACCAAAAGGACAGCGCGATCGAGCGCCAGGAAAACTCGCAGAATATGAACGGGCCATAAAGGTGTTCACCGAACTGCACCGCCCACTGCCGCTGCTGCAGAGGATTCACGTTCGGCCCCTGCTGGCCGCTCAGGATGAGAGCCGTCGCGGCCGGGCCTATCCCCTGAGACACCCTTACCCTCATCTGTCCCGCCGGCAGCGGTGAGCTACCTTGCGTATCCTCAGCGTTCGGAGGCCGCATGGAGGCTGAACGCAGACAGACCGGCTCGTGCGGGCGAGCGGGGGCGGACGCCGTGCCGGGCCACGACATCTCACGCCGCTGATTGGTCGCCAGGAAGAGATCACGATGTGATGCGGCGCTGGGAGCGGGCGCGGCAGGGCGACGGCCAATTGGTGCTAATTGTCGGCGAGCCTGGGATCGGCAAGTCGCGGCTCATTGAAGAGTTCCATGCCCGGCTGCGCGACACTCCGCACACCTGGGTCGAATGGAGCTGCTCGCGGCTTCTGCAAAACACGCCGCTGCACCCGGTCGCCGAATGGGGCCGCCAGCGCTTTGGCGGCGCCGACGTACCCGCTGAACAGCGCCTCGCTGAGCTGGAAAGCTCGCTGGCGCAGGTCAAGCTCGACCCGGCCGAGAATGCTTCGTTGCTGGCGCCGCTGCTCGACATTCCGCTGCCAAAAGAGCGCACCTTGGCGTTGGCGCCAGAGGAACTGCGCCGCCGGCAATTGGCAGCGCTGACCAACTGGGTGATGGCGGGCGCCAAGGTCCAGCCGGTGGTGCTGGCATTCGAGGATCTCCACTGGGCCGACCCAACCACTCTCGACGTGCTGCGCGGCATCGCCGAGCGCGGGGCACTGGCGCCGCTCTATATCGTGGCGGCGGCGCGGCCTGAGTTCCGGCCGCCCTGGGGTATGCGTCGCATCACGGCACCATCTCCTTGGCGCCGCTCGACCGCGCCCAGGTGCGCGACATGGTGGCGGAGCTTTCCGCCCGCCACGCGCTACCGCGCGACGTGGTGGAGGACGTCGCCGCGCGCACCGGGGGCGTACCGCTGTTCGTCGAGGAGGTGACGCGGCTTTTGTTGGATCGCGGCGCGCAGCGGCGGCATCGAGGCGATCCCGCCGACACTGCAACAGTCATTGATGGCGCGGCTCGACCGCCTCGGGCCGGCTCGCGAGGTAGCGCAAATCGGCTCTGTGATAGGACGCGATTTCTCATACAGCCTGTTACGCGCACTTGCCGAGATGGAAGAAGCGCCGCTGCAAAGCGCCCTGGAAAGGCTCGCCGACGCCGACATCCTGTTGGTGCAGGGGCTACCGCCGGAAGCCGAATACCGCTTCAAGCACGCGCTCATTCAGGATGCGGCTTACGAGAATTTGCTCAAGAGCAGGCGCCAAGTTCTGCACCGTCGCGTTGCCGAGATTCTGCGCGACCAATTCGCAGCCCGCGCTGCGGCCGAACCGGAGTTACTGGCTCATCACTTCACCCAGGCGGCCATGCCCGAGGCGGCAATCGAATGGTGGGGCAAAGCCGGTCAGCGGTCGCTGGAGCGGTCGGCGCTGGTTGAAGCTGCAGAGCAGATCACGCGCGCCCTCAATCTTATAGCGACATTGCCTGGTAGTCCGGCGCTGCGCCGCGAGGAGATCAAGCTTCAGGTCGCGCTGATTACCCCGCTCCTTCATCTTCGCGGCTATGCCTCGCCTGAAACGAAAGCCGCAGTCGAGCGCGCGCATCACCTGATCGAACAATCGAAAGCTCTCGGAGAGCCTCCCGAAGATCCGTATCTGTTGTTTATCGTGCTTTACGGCTCCTGGGTCGCGCACCTCGTCGCATTCGACGGGGACGTGGTCCATGAGCTCTCCGTCCAGTTCCTGGCGCTGGCGGAAAAGCAGGGCGCGACCGGGCCCCGCATGATCGGCCATCGCCTCAAAGGCTTGTCGTTGCTTCACACCGGGGAGATCGCGGAAGCGCGAGCGCACCTCGATCGCGCGATTGCGCTCTACGATCCCGCCGAGCATCGTCATCTTGCCACGCGCTTCGGACAAGAGGTCGGCGCCGCGATCCTCGCCTGGAGGTCGTTGGATTTGTTGTTGCTCGGCTATTCCGACGCCGCACTGGCCGATACGAAGCAGGCGCTCGAGACGGCGCGCGAGAGCGCTCACGCGGCAACGCTGATGTACGTGCTGAATTTCAGCATCTTCCAGCAAGTCCATTGCGGCCACTATCGCCGCCGCGAACGCGTTCGTGGATGAGTTCAAAGTATTGAAGGATCGAAAAGGGGGGTGTTCTGGGGCGGATGGGGGCTGGCGCTGAGAGGCTGCGTATTGACCTTGACCGGAGAGGCCGAGGAAGCGGCCCAAAAATCGCATCCGGCATCGCTGCGATCCGATCGACGGGAAACACGATGTGGACGCCTCTGTTCTTGTCCTATCTGGCTTGGGCCAATGGAAAGATCGGCCGGCTCGACGAGGCTTGGACCAACATTCGCGAGGCGATGACCGCCGTGGAGACGACGAAAGAGAGGTGGTGCGAGGCCGAGATCAATCGCATCGCCGGTGAAATCGCACTGATGTCCTCAGAGCCGGAAGCAGCAAAAGCGCAAGCTTATTTCGAACGCGCGCTCGCAGTCGCACGTCAGCAGCAAGCAAAGTCCTGGGAACTCCGCGCAGCAATGAGCCTCGCGCGGCTCTGGCGTGACCAGGGAAAGCCGCAGCAAGCTCGCGAACTGCTCGCTCCGGTCTACGGCTGGTTTACGCAAGGCTTCGACACGCGCGATCTGAAGGAGGCGAAGGCGTTGCTGGACGAATTGGCAGCGTGACACGAGCGACCAGCACGGTGACACAATCATCACGTGCCCGACCGCCTCTCAGCAAAGCCCTAATCTGGCCTCTCACACCTGAACCACAGAAGCGCCAGCGGCCGTGCGCAGAGGAGGGCAGGAATTTTAAATCTTTGGCTGATGCGCACGCGCAGGCACGTGGCTTGACAAGCGCGCGTCAACGCTGCCTGTCCACGACGCGTTACGCTCAACAAGTCGTCGAGTTGATGCTGGTCCGGCGAACCAAAGTTCATCTAAGCCTCGAACGCAGCCGCGCTTAAGCCACTGCGCTTCCCCAAGGCACTTCACCAGCATTCAGCATTGTTGACCCGGCTGGCACTTGGGCTTGGCGGTCGGGCCCGGTGGACGCGGCGGCGGTCCGCCAGGGCGCGGTGCTGGCGCTGCTACCCGCGGAGGCGGCGGTGCAACTGCGTGCGGAGGCGGCGGGGGTGGAGTTACCGCGGCGTGCGGAGGCGGCGGTGCAACTGCGTGCGGAGGCGGCGGGGCTGGAGTTACCGCGGCGTGTGGAGGCGGCGGCGGTGGAGTTACCGCGGCGTGCGGAGGCGGCGGTGGCGGAGTTACCGCGGCGTGCGGAGGCGGCGGCGGTGGAGTTACCGTGGCGTGCGGAGGCGGCGGTGGCGGAGTTACCGCGGCGTGCGGAGGCGGCGGTGGCGGAGTTACCGCGGCGTGCGGAGGCGGCGTATGCACAGCGGTGGTTGGAAGCTTGTTCACAGGAGGCGTTGAAGCGGTGCCGGACGGCGGATTGCCGGCGCTGTTACCCGTGGCGGTACCGGTGCCGGTGGTTGTTCCGCCATGCTGCTGCACGCCGGGAAGCGCATGATTGCCCGGCAGAGTCGCAGTGTTGCCGGTGCCGGTCTTCGTACCGGCGGCGCCGGTACCCACGGTGCCCGGTGACTGCACGCCAGGGAGTGTGTGATTGCCGGGAAGCGTCGCGGTGTTGGCTCCGGGGGCGACTTTTGCGCCCGTGGTGCCCGGCGACTGCACGCCGGGAAGCGCGTGATTGCCCTGAAGAGTCGCGGTATTGCCGGGACCGGTTTTTGCACCTTGACCGGCCGCCGGCGCGTTGCCGGTCGCTGCGCCGCCGGCATGACCGACGTTGTGGCCTTGCGGGGCAATCGCGGCAACCGGCGTACCCGGATGCGCGGCGACGACGCCGGCACCGCTCATTTGCGCCGCGTGCGTGGTCGCCGCAACGGTGGGATGGCCTTGATTGTTGTTGAGCGACAGCGCCGGATCTTTCGCCGCTATTTGCATGTGCTGCGTTTGTTGCAGCGTCGACGGCACGTGCTGCTGGTTGACGGCGGCAATTTGCTGCGGTGTCGCCTGCGCTGTCGTACCGCCGGTGCCGCCATTGTAACTCACGTTGGTGGCGTTGTTGACGACGACGGTCTTGTTGTAGACGTTGGTGATCTGCACGTTCGAGATGTTGTTGACGGTGCGGTTATAGAAGAAAGCGCCGCCGCGCCAATAGCCGCCCTCGTAGCCGTCGCCGGTATAGCCGTAGCCATAAGATACGCCGCCGTAGAAGCCGACTTCCGGGCCCCAATAGCCTTCGTGAAAGGCATAGACGCCGTCGTTCCAGCCCCAGTATCCCGGCGTCCACAACAACGCCGGCTCCGGCGGCAATACCCACGTCCCCGGCACCCAGTAATAGCCAGCGTCGTCATCCCAGGCCCAATAGCCGGGCGTCCAGATGTAGCCCGGCGCCGGGATCGGCGGCTGATCGTAAACTGGCAATGGCGGCGGCGCGATATCGACAGCTATGCCGACTTTGTCTTCAGCATAAGCCGGTGCGGGCGCACAATATTCAGGCGAAACAGCGAGCCACGCTCCGTCGGGCTGCTGCTTGATAACAAGCATCCTGGTAATAACGGTAACCACCCGGCCGCGGCTCCCCTTCTGCACCGATAGCGGCACCAGTGGCACCACCGATGATCGCACCAATGGCCGCTCCACGGCCGCCGCCTAATACCCCACCAATGATGGCCCCGGTGGCGCCGCCCACTATTGCACCACCAACCGGATCTTGTGCAGCCGCCTCCTGCATTGGCATCGCAAGGGCAATGGCCAGACAAGCTGAAGACCCCAAAGCTCGAATCAACCCAGCTCTCCGTTTAGTCGAATTCAAATTTCACATCGGATGCGGCCAAACAGAGGCGGGCACATGGGAGGCAGCAGTAAACTATACTGAACGTCCGGCGCGTTGCACGCCCAAATGACCCCCCGCCCTGTCCAGCATGGGGGTGGGGTCGCAAAGCCTGAAGGCGCAGCCATCGTCGGCTACGCGCGGCAGAGCCCGGGATCACCGCGCCAGCATGGTGTTGCCTCGCGCTTCAATGTCCGCAGCGCCCGCAATTCATTCCGGCGCCCGCAAATTCATCCCCGAGCAGTCGGAAAACTTACATCTGTCACGATCTGCCGCGAATTAAAACATTCCGATCAAACAATTAAGTCCGAACACGGTGGGACAGATCGCCGGCGAAATATGCGGCTCCTGAGCCACCTACAACAGCCACCTACAACACTCTTTCGCAATATAAACACTGCCCGGCCTGTCCAACCTGGGGGGAGGGGTACGGACGAGCGCAGGCGCAGCCTGTCCATCGCAGTTCGGCTAGAAGCGGCTAATCTTTCACGGTTCACGGTTACAGAAGTGGCTTACCCCAGTAAGCAGGCTGTGCGGCCGCATCGATCACGACGGCATCGAACGTATCACGACGCAGCAGTGCCTCGACGTGCTCGCCGTCCCGCTCCATGCGCAGAACCATGCCGTCTTTTTCCGGCTGAACCAGTTGATGCAGCCGCATGGCTGGGAACCGACCCGCATCAGCGGTGTCAGCAGCAGTGCCGATACTCGCGTGGCTACCAACGGAATACCGACCGCGTATCCTCCCATCTCCAAAGAGTTTCTAGGCGAGGTCGACACGACCACGCCATACGTTATCGGCAAGATCGTTTCGCGTCTGGAGATGGACAGCAGGTGGGCGTTGGCACGTTCCGTGCGCGCGCTCGCGGCTGAGCGCGATGCTCTTCAAGAAACGCTCGAAGGCAACTCAAGTCCGTAAACGCGCCGGCACAGTGGAGGCGCGTACTTTTGAGGTACTCTTCTGGGAGCTTTGAACCGTCGGCTGTTGTAACAGCAACGCCGCCGCGATACTTCCGATGTGACTTCCCAAGCAGAAATCGGCCACACATTAGCACCACCCAAAGCTTGCTCTAGCGTGCTAGAATGATCCGCTAAGGATGCCTCGTCATGAGCCTCCCGGGGCGGCAATGAGACGACGCGACTTCATCAGCTTGGTCGGCGCAGCGGCGGTGTTATGTTCGACCCGATCTCGCGCCCAACAACCGTCGAAGACCTACCTGATTGGCGTTCTAACTGCGCAAATTCCATCCCTCATCAAAGCCTTGAAAGATGGTCTGCGGAAACTTGGTTATATCGAGGGTCAAAATCTCAAAGTCGAATACCGGTACCTTCCAACTGGCGGGGCGTCGGCTGAAACGCTTGCTGCCGAGCTGGTGAAGCTTGGTCCCGATATCATCATCACCATCGGCACGTTGATGACGATCGCGGCAAAACGAGCGACCACGACGATCCCTATCGTAATGGCGCCCGTCCAGGACGCGGTGGCCGCGGGTATCGTCACGAACCTCGCCCATCCCGGCGGTAATGTCACCGGTACCATGCTCTATGGTTCCGAGCTTGCCGGCAAGCGCGTCGACGTCTTCAAGGCGGCAGTGCCGGCAATCGCGCGCATCGCGGTGCTTGGCACAAGGTCTCAGTTGACACAATTGCTCTGGCCCAAGACGCAGACTGCGGCCGGGCCGCTGGGGCTGGAGGCGCGTCTGTTCACGGTGCAGGACCCCGAAGAACTTTCCGCCATTTTCAATGCCATCGCGCAGGACAACGCCAATGGTTTGCTCGTCTTGGCCGACCCTCTGTTCTACAGCGCGCGGCAGATGATCATCGCGCTTGCAGCGAAGCATCGTCTGCCAGCCATCTATGAAGATCGGGAATTTGTTCAGGACGGCGGGCTGATCTCGTACGGGCCAAACATCGCCGAGATGACGCGCCGCTCGGCCGCCTACGTGGATAAGATACTCAAAGGCGCCAAGCCCGGCGATCTTCCCATCGAGGGGCCCACCGAGTACGAGCTCGTGATCAATCTTAAGACCGCCAACACGCTTGGCCTGAGTATTCCAGAGAAACTGCTTATTGTCGCCGACGAGGTGATCGAATGAGGCGGCGCGAATTCATCACGCTGCTCGGTGGCGCGGCGGTCGCTTGGCCACTCGCGGCGCGGGCGCAGCAAACTGCGATTCCTTTAATTGGATTTCTGAGCAGCAGGTCGCTTAATGATTCGAGACACCTGGTTGATGCGTTTCGCACTGGCCTACAAGCTACCGGATACATCGAGGGGCAAAACGTCGCGGTCGAATACCGTTGGGCCGAGGGCCAGTATGATCTTCTTCCTGCGCTTGCAGCGGAACTCGTTCGCAGCCGGGTTGCGGTACTGGTTACGACGGGGGGCGAACCATCCGTGATGGCGGCGAAAGCCGCCACATCCTCGATACCAATCGTGTTCACGACCGGGGGTGACCCGGTCAAAATAGGGTTGGTCGCTAGCCTTAGCCGACCAGGCGGAAATGCTACAGGCATCAGCCTGCTGACTACTGCGCCCGAGGCAAAACGGCTAGGCATACTCCACGAACTAGCGCCGCGTGCCAGCGTCGTCGGCGTGCTTATTGATCCGAACTACCAGCAAGCTGATGACCAAGCGCGGGAGATACGGGAGGCGGCAAAAGCGCTCGATTTGCAAATCGAGATTGCACATGCCGGAAAAGAACAAGAATTGGAATCAGCGTTTGCAGCCCTCGCCCAAAGCCACGCAGCCGCGCTGCTCGTCACCGCCGATCCATTCTTCGACACGAGACGCGATCGCATTATAGCGCTGGCTGCGCAGTTCAGGTTGCCCGCCATTTACCAGTTTCGTGATTATGCTGTTGCGGGTGGGTTGGTGAGTTATGGCGTAAGCCTCGCAGATGGATATCGCCAGGTCGGCATTTATGCCGGCCGAGTTCTCAAAGGTGACAAGCCGGGCGATTTGCCGATCTACCAGGCGATCAAGTTTGAGTTTGTCATTAACCTCAAGACCGCGCGGGCACTCGGCCTCCAGGTGCCGCCTATGCTTTCGGCACTTGCCGACGAGGTGATCGAATGAGGCGGCGCGAGTTTGTCACGCTTCTTGGCGGTGCAGCCGTCGCGTATCCATTGGTCGTGTCAGCGGAACAGCCGGGCAAGCTGTCGACGATTGGGTATCTCGGCGGGGCAGAATTTGTGGAAAAGGGTTGGCTTGCTGCCTTTGCTCAACGGTTCGGCGAACTTGGCTGGGTCGAAGGCCGCACCGTCACCATGGAAGTTCGCTGGTCAGAAGGCCGCCCTGAGCGCGTCGCCGAGATTGCAGATAGGTTCGTGCGCCAAAAGTTAGATGTCATAGTCACTTATGGAGGAGCTGTCACCGCGCTAAAGAAGGCCACTGCTTCTATTCCCATCGTGTTTGCAATCGCCGTCGATCCGATTGGCATCGGGCTCGTGGCGAGCCTTTCGCGCCCAGGCGGCAACGTTACGGGTCTGTCACTCCAGGCGGCCGACGCCGCCGGCAAGCGGCTCGAACTTTTGCGTCAGATTGTTCCCGATTTGCATCGCTTAGCCATTCTTTTTGACTCCAGCTATCCGGCGACTGTGCTGGAAATGGAAAGGGTTGAGGCTGCGGCTCGCAATCTCGGCCTCACAGTCTCGCCAACGGGAATCAAACGCGCAGAGGATATTCCGCCGTTTTTAAAGGCCCTCAAAGCACAAGCGGACGCGCTTTACGTCGTCGAAAATTCTCTCATTGCCACAAATAGCTCGCTCATCGCCTCGCTTGCGCTCACTATTAAGATGCCAACTACCTTCACAACGGCCGATCCGGCGAAAGCCGGCGCTCTGATGTCCTATGGAGCAAACATCCCCGCTCTTTACCGGCGGGCAGCAGACTATGTCGATAAGATTTTGCGCGGGGCCAAGCCAGGCGAATTACCCGTCGAGCAGCCCAGCAAATTTGATTTCGTCATCAATCTCACGACCGCAAAGGTGCTTGGCATCGACGTACCATATTCGATGCAAGTGCTGGCCGACGAGGTGATCGAATGAGGCGGCGTGAGTTCATCATCATTCTCGGCGGTGCGGCCGTCGCTTGGCCGCTCGCAGCACGGCCGCAGGAGGCGGGGCGGACCTATCGCGTCGGCGGCATGACCGCCAGCTCACGCAATGCGCCCATTATAGTCGCGATGTTTGATGAACTGCTACGGGCTGGCTTCGTCGAGGCGCAAAACCTCACGATAGATTGGCGGACCTATGGAACGGACGCTGATCTGATACCCGAATTGGCGGCCGATCTTGTTAAAGCCCACGTCGACGTCATTTACGCCGCAGGAGATCCGGCAATTCGCGCGGCGCAGGGCGCGACAAAAACGATTTCGATTCTCGGGGTTACCGAAGATATGGTCGCGGCGGGACTGGTTAACTCACTCGCTCGACCCGGCGGCAATACAACCGGTCTGAGCATCCTGGCGACCGAGCTTGACGGGATACGGCAGCAAATCCTGATCGAGGCCATGCCCGGGATTCGCCGCATGGCAGCCCTCGTCGATCCCAATAGCGCATCGCTACACATACAGGCCCTGGAAGACGCGGCGCGCGCACGCGGCGTCGGACTTTCAATTTATCGGGTGGCGAGAGCCGAAGAGATTCTGGCAGCCATCGACACCGCAAAGGCGTCGGGCGCGGAAACAGTCAACGTTTTGTCGTCAGCCTACTTCTGGGGCAATCGCCAGATTATCATGCAACGCGTCGCGGCACTGCGCCTGCCGGCGATGTATCACTTGCCGGAGTTCGCGGAGGAAGGCGGTCTTATCGCCTATGGCCCTCGTGCGGTCCAAGTTTTTCGCGACATCATGGCCCCGCAGCTTGTCAAGCTCTTGCGCGGCATTAAGCCCGCCGACATCCCGGTCGAGCAACCAACCAAGTTCGAGCTGGTCATCAACCTCAAGACCGCCAAGGCGCTCGGACTGGATGTGCCAGCGCAACTACTCGCCCGCGCCGACGAGGTGATCGAATGAGGAGGCGCGAGTTCATCTCACTTCTCGGCGGCGCCGCGATCGCTTGGCCGCTTGCGGTGCGCGCGCAGCAAGCGGCGATGCCGATGATAGGGTTTCTCAGCAGCCGCTCGCCCGGAGAATCCGCGGGCGTCGTCGCAGCCTTCCGGCAAGGTCTCGGTGAAGCAGGATTCGTCGAGGGCCAGAATCTCGTGATCGCCTTTCGCTGGGCGGAAGGCCACTACGACCGGTTGCCGGTTTTGGCGGCCGAACTCGTTCACTTGCGTGTGGCCGCGCTGTTTGCGGCCGGCGGGCCCCCCTCGGCACTCGCTGCTAAGGCTGCGACTTCGACCATTCCCGTCGTGTTCTCTGCGGTGAGCGACCCGGTCCGCCTCGGTCTCGTTCCCAGTCTCAATCGCCCGGGTGGCAACGTCACCGGCATGAGTTTTCTGAACGCTGAAATCATAGGCAAAAGCGCGCAGCTCCTGAAGGAAATGGTGCCGGCGGCGGCCGAGATTGCATTTCTCGTCAATCCATCCGGTCCGAGTGCCGAGATTTACGCCAAGGAAGCGCCGGCGGCCGCGCGTGCTCTGGGAATTCGCGTCCCTGTGCTCGACGCCGGCACGGAGCAGGACCTGGATAAGGCTTTCACGTCTTTGGGAAAGATCGGCGCCGATGGGCTTGTCGTGCCTGCCGAGCCGTTCTTCGACAGCCAGCGCGATCGCATCGTGGCGCTGGCCGCGCGCTACGCGGTGCCCATGATGTCCAACCTGCGCGAATACGTCGTGGCGGGCGGGCTGATGAGCTATGGCGCAAGCCTGCCGGACTCCTATCGCCGGGCCGGCATCTACGTGGGCCGCGTTCTCAAGGGCGAAAACCCCGTCGACCTCCCGGTCATGCAGCCGACCAAATTCGATCTCGTCATCAATCTGACGACCGCCAAAGCACTCGGCCTCACCGTCCCACCGAATTTGCTTGCCACCGCCGACGAGGTGATCGAGTGAGGCGGCGCGAGTTGATAACGCTTCTCGCCGGCGCAGCAGTCACCTGGCCGCTCGCGGCGCGAGCGCAGCACCCCGCGACGCCCGTGATCGGATTCCTGAGCAACTCTTCGCGTGAGGCGGACCCGCATCTGACAGCGGCCCTAAACCGAGGGCTTGGGGACAACGGCTTCGTTGACGGCCAAAACTTAACGATTGACCGCCGCTGGGCCGACGGCCGAGTTGACCGGCTCCCAACAATGGCCGCCGAACTTGTTCGTCGTCAGGTGGCGCTTATCGTTGCAATTTCACCGCCGTCAGCGCTGGCCGCGAAGGCGGCAACCGCGACAATTCCGATCATGTTTCATTGCGGCGGCGACGTGGTCAAAATGGGCCTTGTCGCTAGCCTCAGTCGGCCCGGCGGTAATGCCACCGGCGTGAACCTGTTCACGCTAGCGCTAGAATCCAAGAAGCTTGATCTGCTGAACAGGCTCGTGCCGTCGACCGGGACATTCGCCTATCTAACAAATCCAAATAATCCTGCTGCGAGGAGCGGGCGAACGAGATCCGGGACACCGCGCGCTCGCTTGGCCGATCACTTCTCGTCGTCGGCGCCAGCACGCCGACTGAAATCGACGCGGCCTTTGCGACTCTCGTCGATCAGCGGGTCGCGGCGCTCGTGGTTATGGCCGATCAGTATTTCGATGCGCTCGGCGCGCTCAACTCGTCGCGTTAGCGGCGCGCAATGCGATTCCTGCCTTGTACGGACAGCGCGAATACGCGCTTGAAGGTGGGCTGATTAGCTATGGAACCAATCTGGTGGAGACCTTTCGCCAGACGGGCAACTACGCCGGCCGCATTCTTAAGGGCGAAAGGGCAAGCGATTTGCCAGTTGTGCGGCCAACCAAGTTCGAGTTGGTCATCAATCTAAAGACTGCCAGGGCGCTAGGCCTTGACGTGCCAGCGGTGCTGCTCGCCACCGCCGACGAGGTGATCGAGTAGCCGTCTAGTCGCGAGCAGAACATTTGTTGCAGTGCATGAGTCCGCTCGTGGCGTGCGCCGTGAAAAGGCGGCGCTTTCCAGTGGGTGCGAATCCCACCCGGCAACCGCTCCAGCCGGAAGCAACCGGAGCAGCTATGGAGGTAACGAAGTGGCTGAAGCCTTCGGATAGCGTGTCACGAAATACGGTGACAGCGCGAGTGTGCAGGCCGTAACGCGAGTGAACGCCGAGCAAGCCTCGAAAAGGACAATGCGCAGGCCGACCTGACTGCCATATCGGGGAAGGCTGACACGGCTGGATGAAGTGAGCGAAGCAATGCGCCCAGTCGCTGCGCCGGGGTAGTGGCGACAGCATGCACACAAGGAAAGCGTACGAAACACGGGAAGCCCCTAGGCGCGGTCAGCGATGACCAACCGGACGCCCGCGAGGGACAGGCCGGGCCGCCGGTCTCGCCATCAATAAGTTGTGCGTTGACGCGTACCCGGTTCTGGTCGCGCTGCACCGAGCCTTCGAGGACATAGCGCACGCCCAGTTCCTTGCTGATCTCCTTGGTGTCGATGCTCTTACCCTAGCCTGCATCCTTTTCCGCTTCTGCCCTGACCAACTCGTAACGCAAAGTATTGGCCAGCCTCGCCACAACCCTGATCTTGCAGCTTGAATAGGTTTGCCACGTCCTCCTCGAAGCGTCCAAGAACCCTGACGCGATTGATCTCGCCATGCGTGGTAGAGCATTGCTGTGGCCGCCATTTACGAAGGAGAAAATCGATACGGCGCGCACCTTCTTTGAAAATGCGCTCAAGGTCGATGCGAACAGCAGCGATGCGCTGGCGGGCGACGCTTACACATATACGCTAGAGTTCGCCTTCGGATCGAAGAATTCTGAAACCGATTACGATGCAAAAATACTTAGCCAGGCCGACCGCTCAAGCACGCTCGATCGCGACAACATGCAGGCCTATCTGGCAAAAAGCTTTTACCTGTTAGTTTCGCGTCGTCCCAACGACGCGCTTCGCGCTGCCGATGCCGGTCTCGCCATCAACTCAAATTCCGCGCCTCTGCTGGCAACACGAAGTATCGCTGAAACGTATTTACGCCAATTTGAGCAAGCCAAGTCCGATGTACAACAAGCGATGCGCCTAAGTCCGCGCGATCCAGCCTTGAGCCAATGGCACAATTTTATGGCCGATGCCGAGATCGGTCTCGGACATTTCGACTCGGCGATCGATGAAAGCAGTAAGGCAATCGACGGCGGTTATCGCGTTTTTTACTCGTACCTAAATTTGGCTGTTGCCCACGCGTTCAAAGGTGAGATGGATGAGGCGAAAGCCGCATTGACCGAAGCTCGCCGCCTCAATCCCAAGCTCTCCGTTAAATGGTTGACCGAGCGCAAGCCAGTGCTGCAGCCTGCGTTTGATGGACTCCGCAAGGCGGGGCTGCCGGAGGAGTGAGCACTCGGCGATTTTTCACGGAACGAGGTCCGCTCCGGGTCAAAGGGCGAATTGGGCGGTCGCTCGCGCGTAGTCCGCTCTTACCTCAATGTCAGACATTCGGCGGCACTAGTCAGATGGCAGCTTCGGGCCAATAGCGGTCGTCAGTCGGCTCATTCGATCACCTTGTCGGCGCGAACCAACAATGCTTCTGGGACCGTAAGCCCAAGCGCCTTAGCGGTCTTGAGATTGATCACCAGCTCAAACTTGGTCGGCTGTTCGATAGGGATGTCGGCGACTTTGACGCCGCTGAAGAGTTTGACGATCTGCCGGGGCATCACCTCTAAAAAGAGATGACTAAGGCGCGGTCCGTAGGCGACAAAGCCGCCTTCCTCCGCCATTTCGGGAAAGTCATAGATCGTCGGCAAGCGCAGCGCGGCGACGCGATCCATAATAAGGTGCAGATGAGCGAAGAAGAGTGGTGACGACAAAACGTTTAGCGCCGTGGCACCCGATGCCTGAGCGCTTTCGATGGCTGCTGCGATCTCTTCGCCTCTGGCGACCTGATGGATTGAAAGCTCGTTGTGTGCGCGCGCCGCCCCCGTAGTGCGTCAAGCTTCGCAACCGTCGTGTTGTTAGCGTCGGCAAGGACCGCCATTCGTCGAAGCCCCGGCACTGCTTCGACCAGGATTTCCACTCTTTTTGCGTCAAGCTCGGGCACGAAGCCGCTGACGCCCGTTGTATTGCCGTCTGGCCGGGCCAGCGAGGTCACTAGTCCAACCTCCAGCATTTCCTCTGCAAGTACCACGATTGGAATTGTTTTCGTTGCCTGCTGTGCGGCGCAAATAGCCACAACCCCGCCTGCTACGATGACATCCACCCGTGCTTCGACCAGCTCCGCCGCATACTGCGAAACCAAATCAGGGTTTGGGCCATATGCCCGCCATTCGACTGTAGAGGTTTTGGCCTTCGACGAAACCGCGTCGGCGAAATTCGTCGAGAAAAGCCGCATTTACAGGTACATCGCGCGTAGCCGGTAGCAAGACACCCAGGCGATAGGTCCGCCCCGCTTCCTGCGCCAGTGCAGCGAACGGCACGCGACACTCGCGCCAAAAAGCACGATAAACTCACGCCGCCTCATTGCCTTCCACAGGCTCGGAAAGTCGGCCCTCGTACAGAATGAGACTAGCACACGGACGGCGGTTCAAGCAGGGAGCAGTCGAAGTGGCCGGCCGGGTCAGCAGCATCCGCAGTTTCTGACTGCGTAACGTCTTCACATGCACCGGGCGGCGACAATCCCAGGCGTCGGTCCGATCACTGCGAGCGCAATTGTCGCAACGATAGCCGATGCGAGGCAATTTAAATCGGGGCGGCAATTCGCGGCCTGGCTTGGGCTTGTCCCGCAGCAGCGATCCAGCGGCGGTAAGGAGCGCCTCGGCGGATCTCGAAGCGCGGGGACGGTTATATCCGCCGATTGATGATCCACGGTGCACGGGCGATTGTCGGGTGGCGCAGAGAGCGGCGCGCACAAGCGACCACTGGATCGACGGTTTAATGGGTCGCCGACACATCAATGTTGTGACTGTTGCGTTAGCCAACAAGAGCGCTCGTGTAGCGTGGGCTCTTATGGTGAGGGAGAGTACTATAATCACGGCTGGCTCGCGCAGCATAGGGCGTACAGAGCAAGCCTAATAAGCTGCGAAGGCAATGAGGTGATGGCAAATCGGTAGCTGACCGAAGAACGACCAAACCCGACGAATACATCGCTCCAATATGAGAGCGTTCAATGATTGGGGGTCGTTCTGCGGAACCCATCAGGGTCGATCGAGACCGGATAGATGACTGCAAGCGACCGACTGTCCACAACCAAATTGCCACTTGCGCAGGCGGGGCTGTCCATAGATGTATCCGGCCTTTGAATGCGGTTCACATGACCGCTGGCCATAATGCTCTCCGCGGATCAGGTCCCGGTCACTAACTCGCATTCAAGAATGCAATGGCCCAAGTGGGTTGTCCTGATCGCCGGATCGACCGGCTCTGCATCACGTGCTGTTCGCCCTCCCAACCTTCACATCACGCCGTGGTACTCGGCGTGATCTCGTCAGACCCTCAGCGACGGCTGGATAATTATATCGCTCGCCCCTAGCCATCATTGCCCAGGCCATTCTGGCGAGCTTGTTCGCAAGCGCGATAGCGGCGACTTTGGTCGGCCGTCGTGTCAGCAACGCTGCGACCCAGGGCCGATACTTGGTGCCGTGGATCTTGGCATAGCGAATGACGGCGAGTGCGCCGGCCACGAACAGGCTGCGCAGATAGCGATCCCCCTGTTTGCTGATACTGCCGAGCCTATCCCGACCGCCGCTCGAGTGCTGTTTGGGAACCAGCCCGATCCAGGCCGAGAAGTTGCGACCCGATCGGAAGGTTTTAGGATCGGCGACGCTCGCGACAAGGGCAGTGGCTAGCAGCGGACCGACGCCTGGGATGCAATTAAGGCGCTTGCTCGTTTGATTGGAGCGGTGCCATGCCATGATCATTCGATCAAAATCCAAGATCTGCTTTTTGAGACTGAGCAATTGGCTGCCCAGTGCGGCAAGACATGCGCGCACAACATCGGGCACCCGTTTGTCGCTCGGATCGGCGATGACCCGCAGTAGTTCCTCGATGCCTTTGCGTCCGACCGCTGCGGTGACGCCAAACTCGGCAAGGTGAGCCCGGATCGCATTGATCACCGAGGTCTGCTGCCGGATGAACAGATGGCGCGTGCGATGGAGCATCAGCCCGCTTTGTTGCTCGGGCGTCTTGATTGGCACAAACCGCATATTGGTTCTTGTGACCGCCTCACAGATGGCCTCGGCGTCGGCCGCATCGTTCTTCTGCCGTTTGACGTAAGGCTTGACGTAGGCCGGCGGCATCAACCGTACGGTATGGCCAAGTGCCTGTAGCTCGCGTGACCAATGGTGTGACGAGGCACAGGCCTCGATGCCGACCAGGCAGGGCGGCAGCTTCTCAAAGAACGCCAGGACGTAACGACGCTTCAGCTGACGGCGGATGACCACTTTGCCATCGTTATCAACGCCGTGGACCTGAAATACCGACTTGGCAATGTCGAGACCGATTGTCGTGATCGTTTGCATGACTTGGCTCCTCCAAATCGTGGGGGCTTTAACAGCACCCACATCCATGGCACTCACGTGCCGGTGGAGGAGCCGTCCACAGCATCACAACCGAACTCATGCACCGCATCAAACAGCATCTCTATTCGATCACCTCGTCAGCGAGTCCGAGCAGCGGCAGCGATATTGTCAAACCGAGCGCCTTTGCTGCCTTCAGATTGATAACCAACTCGACTTTTGTGGTCTGAATGATTGGTAGATCGGAAGGTTTGGAGCCCTTGAGGATTCTGCCGGTGTAGATACCGGCTTGGCGGTAGGTCTCGGATATACTCGTCCCATAGCTCATTAATCCGCCGCTTCTCGCGAACTCGCGGAGTGGAGCAATTGCCGGAAGAGCGTGCCGGACCGCGAGTGAGGCGAACCGCTCCATTTGGCCAAGATAGAACGTATCAAGGGAAATCAATAGTGCCCCGACCTGCCGGTCCATGGACACAAAGACAGCCTCTGCACGCGAAACGACCCCCCGGCCTGTCCAGCATACCCCCGGGGCCCTCCACCAGGGAGGGTGTCAGTCCAAGGTACCCCCCGGGGCAGGAGTGGAGCGTCAAGCCCAGAGGCTTTTTCTAAAATCTTCGCACTTGATCTTAGCCGCGAGTGCCGCTTGAGCTTTGGTAGTCTCTGTCTGCTGAGCATTCGCAGAATTAACATCGGCGGCGACAACTAAAGCACAGCGCTAGGCCAAAAAGGTTATTACGTAAAACATTTGCATGATCTTCCCATTATTCCGACGGTAAGCAGGAAGAACACTAAAAAAGCCCCGAAAATCCGCAACCGCGGCTTAGGACTGCAAGTTCATTCGTCACCGAGGGTTGGACCGCCGCTGTAAGCGGTAATCGGCCTTAATCGCCACTCAGTGTTCAACTCCGCGGCGCTCCTTGGGGTGTTTGCCCCAGATCGCGTACACAAGATGTTCGAAATTTGGCTGGCCGAGCGGTTTAACCTTTAGATGCCGTAATGGGCCGTGCTCTGAGCGGGCAATTGATGTGGCTGTCCTCCGATAGATGATCAAACGGGGTCACGACGTTGAGTTGGCCCCAAGCATCTGGAGACGGAGAACAGCCATGGAGCACTATGCCGGAATTGACGTTTCATTGGAGCTCTCGAGCGTGTGCGTCGTGGACGCGCAGGGCAAGATTGTCAGGGAGACGAAGGTCGCGAGTGAACCCGAAGCTCTGGTTGCCTTCTTTGCGTCGCTTGGTTTTGCGGTGAAGCGGATCGGACTTGAGGCGGGACCGTTGTCGGCATGGCTGCATGCGGGGCTGAAGCGAGCAGGATTCGATACTGTTCTGCTGGAGACGCGACATGTGAAGGCGGCGTTATCGGCAATGATGGTGAAGACCGACCGCAAGGATGCGCGCGGGCTTGCCCAGCTGATCCGGATGGGTTGGTTCCGTCCGGTGCACGCCAAATCGATGGGCTCGCAGGAGGTGCGAGCACTGTTGGTTGCGCGCAAGCAGCTTCTCGGGCGGCTTATCGACGTAGAATTGAGCATTCGTGGAATCCTGCGCGGCTTTGGTCTGAAGGTCGGTGTGGTGACGCGCAAGGGCTTTGAAGGACGGATACGGGAGCTGGTGACTGGTCACATCACATTGGAACGCATCGCCGGAGCAATGCTTTCGGCGCGGGCGACCCTCAAGGTGGAATACGAAAAGCTGCACAAGATTGTGCTCACCATCGTTCGTGAAGACGCAGTCTGCCGCAGGCTGATGACGGTGCCGAGTGTCGGTCCGCTGGTGGCAATAACCTACAAATCCGCGATGGACGATCCCAATCGCATCGCCAAGTCAAAGGCCGCAGGCGCGCTGTTCGGGCTCACGCCGAAAAAGTATCAGTCGGGGGAAAAGGACGTCACCGGCGGGATTACGCGGGCCGGCGATGAGATGGTACGCACCGCGCTTTATGAAGCCGCCAATGTTTTGCTGGCGCGCATAACCCGGTTCTCGAAACTCAAACGCTGGGGAATGGACGTCGCCAAGCGGCGAGGTTCGAAACGGGCGAAGGTTGCCCTGGCGCGCAAAATCGCGGTGATCCTGCATCGAATGTGGGTTGACGGTACAACTTATCGATGGACTGACGCCCAGCCGACCGCGGTGCAGGTATGACAAGGAGAAACACGAGATGCGAGTAGGCTGAACGCAAGCCTACTGCCCGAAGTCCCGTCGCCGGGACGGTGGATGCGGTAAAGCCGTTACACGCCCAGTGGCCGTCATCTGATGAACCACGCGTATCTAGATAGGCTCACCGCTCCCTCTAACAGCATAGTGTGGCGGCCTCAGCGTCGACCACGGACAGAAGCGTGAGCTCGGCGGCGTGACGATCACAAGGGGGACTTGACCTCATCGGGCCCATTACAGAAGGGCGTGTACTCATAAACTCGAGAGCGGGTGTACTCATAAACTCGAGAGCCGATTTCCGTTCGGGGGTACAGCGGACTTTGGACACACCTCGGAAGTCGGGCCGTGACGTTCGCTGTAATGCACAGCGCATAATGGTATTGTAGGACTTTGGGCCGCCTATCTGAGGATCAATCCATGAGGCGCCGAGATTTCGTTGCAGTACTTAGCAGCGCAGCTGTAGCTTGGCCGCTCGCCGGTCGCGCACAGGCAGACCGAGAACGGCGCGTTGGCGTGCTGATGGGATACGCCGAAAGCGATCCTTTAGGAAAAGTGTTATTCACGGAGTTCGCGCAGGCGCTTTCAGAGTTTGGCTGGATCAAGGGCCGCAACCTGCGCATAGACGTCCGTTGGGCACCCGGAAATACCGATCTGATGCGTACATTCGCAAAAGAGTTGGTCAGTCTGCAGCCCGACGTGATTCTAACAAATTCGACGCCGGTGACAGCCGCTGTAAAGCGCGAGACCTCGACCATCCCCATTGTATTTGCGGCCGTTGCCGACCCAGTTGGCTCCAGATTCGTTGCGAGCCTGTCCCGGCCGGGCGGAAACGTTACGGGGTTCGGCTCACTGGATCAAGGGTCGATAGCGAGCAAGTGGCTTGAATTGCTCACAGCAATCGCGCCCAGCGTCAAGCGGGCGGTGATGATGTTTAACCCCGACACGGCTCCCTATATGAAATCTTTTCTTTTGCCCTCATTCGAGGCCGCTGCGCGATCACTGAAAGTCGCGTCAGCCGAGGCGCCCGTCCATAACGAAACTGAAATCGAGGCCGCTATATCCTCGCTTGGGCGCGAGCCGGGAAGTGGTCTTCTTGGCATGCCGGACAATTTTATCGAAATCCACCGCGCGCTAATCATATCGCTGGCAGCGCGGAACAGTGTTCCGGCGGTCTACCAGACACCCATTATCGCCAGAGATGGTGGTCTGCTCTCCTACGGAGCTGAGTTCCAAGATATATTTCACCGTAGTGCCCGCTATATTGATAACATTCTCCGTGGCGCAAAGCCGTCGGAACTTCCTGTGCAGTTGCCTGTGAAATACTTTATGGTCGTCAATCTGAAAACCGCCAAGGCGCTCGGCCTCGCCGTACCGCCCACGCTCCTTGCTACTGCAGACGAGGTGATCGAATAAGGGCGCGCCCCAGGTCGCCTAGTGGCACTTCCCGGACCTCGGAAGAAGTCCGATTTGAGTCCGCAAAGAGCATCGAAGCGGACCTGGCCAGGTCGCTGCTACCATTCGCGATAACGAACGATTGCGACCCGTTTGCTCGATCGCACTTACCCAAGC
>CAWJRE010000064.1:0-9812 GCA_963845075.1 uncultured Alphaproteobacteria bacterium
CAGGATAACTACGCAAAGTCTCGCAACTTTAAAGCAATTGGTAACTGAGATTCGCCAGCTTCTTCCGGGCAGACCCGAGATTGCAACTCAGCGACAAGGACGAACGATGGCACAAGCAACCGCGCGTCTGCCTGTTGAACGTAAACGTTCCGTGAGACCGCGAGTTGGGGAACTGGGTCCCGCCACTCGAAGCGCTGGCAACGTTCTGGCCATTGGTTTCTTATTATTCGGAATCGCTTGCGCTTGCTTTCTGCCGTTGTCGCTTGAACAACGAATTGCCTATCTGCTGTTAACGGGTTTGGCGGCAGTAGTAGTCTACGCAGGTAGTCGTGTATTGAGCCAGCTCCTGGCTTCCGGCATGAGACTGTGTGACACGGTCGTGTCGTATTGCTTAACGTGCTTGATGCGTTTGTTAAGTTGCTTGGCGGCACGTCCATCCGCCTCCGAGGCGTCAACAGGGCATTCCAATGCCTCCGCAGTTCCGGTTTCATTCGCGTTTTCGGATCAGAGCCGAAAAACATTGTCATTCTCGGATCGTTGTCGGCTTATCTGGGCAGCCTGCACAGGGGGATTAACCCTCCTGGTCCGGAGCGGTGCCGGATATCTCATCGCATGCAGGCGGCTCACCCTTATTGCGTGGAGACTTTTGTCTGGTAGAGATTTGCAACTTCGGCGCCAATTCATAACGGCGACGCTTGTGGCAGCCTTGGGTCTAGGCTGGTGGGGGGGAAACTTGTTTTTTGACCTTCTTCAAGAATACCCGGTAGCCGGCGTTCCTATAGATGTCGTGGTGGACCGAATTATCCGCATAGAATCGAACGGCGACCCAAACGCAACTAACAAACGCTCCAGCGCGACGGGCCTTGGTCAATTTCTTGATGAGACGTGGCTCGACTTGATTCGGGTCCACCGGGCCGATCTCGCTAAGCAGCTTAGTCGAGCCAGAATTTTGGAGCTGCGGCGAGACCCCAAGGTTGCTCGGGAGATCATGACTCGATTTACCGAGCAGAACGCCAAGATGCTACATAAAAGGGACCTGCCGGTGACGCCTGGAACACTCTATTTGGCGCACTTTGCTGGTGGTGCGGGAGCTGTAGCGATTTTATCAGCCCTGCAAGACGCTGATGCGGCCACGGTTATGGCCGGTGCCGACGAGTCCGGTCGTACGAAGCGAGAGAAAATTGTCCGAGCCAACCCCTTCATCGAGGGGTTCACAATCGCGGATCTTAGAGACTGGGCCGACCGCAAGATGCGGTTTTCCGGCTTATAGTTCCTGCAGTACGCATCGCCGCACTGCCTCATTCGCTCCCGACGCGCATTTCTGGTCCGGCGTTGACAGTCTTCGAGCCTGAGCAACATCTGATCTTCAGGCAGTGTCTCCGCGCGGCCGTGCGGAGCGATGACGCTGCAGTTCCTTGATGATCTGGAGACTATTCGAGGCTTCTCGCCTGAGGCCGAAGCTTTGAATTCGTGTGGCGTATAGCGGCGCTATTGCAAGACGACGCTGCTGACAAGGCGAGACCCACCCGGTGCAGCGCTTGTAAATCCAATTGTTCGTCGGTTTTAACTGGAACGAACCGAGTCGCCGGTCGTTGCACGGCCTCGGCCACAGCGTGAGCATCTCGGAAGTCATTCTTGTGCCTTTGCCGAAACGGCCGCGCATATGTCGGCGGACCTGCTTCACATCGTGGCCAAACGTCACTAGCTCACGAGCAACGTAATGCGGTGCCATCCCTGCTTCGATGCAAATGAGACAGGCTGGCATATGCGCAAGCCTCGATGCGATGCGCCCGCGCGAGATGAGAGCCGTTGGGGGCGGGAGCGCGGCCGGTCCACCCCATTCGCGTCGTTCACCGCGATGCTCGACGATGACCGCAATTGAAAGGGAAGCGGACTTCAGTTGAGTACCGCGCAACTGACGCGGATGACCCAACTCGGACGTCCCGGCACCGTCCCGTTTCCGCCGCTCGTGGAGACGATGCGGCTATCAGTCGGCGAATGCGAGCCATCGCGATTTAGCCACGGCGATCCTCAGCCAATCAGTGGGCATTCGATAGTTCGAAGCGCGACTGATGACCAAACATTAATTCCGCGGCCATTTCCGAGCAATGCTGGCGCTGCCATTTAGCCGCGAACCGGCGCCGCCCGCGCCATCAATCGAACGGAGATGTAAGCATTATGACGACCCCGCGATACAAGCTGGGACGCGCGTTTTCGGCGCGGCGCCTCATCCTTCTTGCCACGGCCGGCAATCTCGCGATCGCCGCGCTCTTGGTAGGGCCGGATTCTTTCCGCCACTCGGTACTTCCGATATTCTCGGCGGCAAATGCGGCAGAGGGCGCGGCAAGTAGCCGCGGTTGGATTGGCGTCCAGATTCAGCCGGTCACCTCCGCCATCGCCGAAAGCCTCGGCATGAAGGAGAGCAAAGGCGCGTTTGTTGCCGAACCAATGGCGGATAGTCCCGCCGCCAAGGTCGGCATCCAGTCGCGCGATGTCATCACCGCCGTGAACGGCAATCCGGTCAAGGATGCCCGCGACCTCGCCATGCAGATCGGCGGTATAGCGCCCGGCGCTGAGGTGAATGTCACGATCTGGCGCGAGGGTGCGGAGAAGAGCATCTCGCTGACGCTCGGCGAGATGCCGAAAGAGCGCGCCGCCGCCATGCCGCAGCCCGCCGCGACCGGCACTGACGTGCCGAAGCTCGGCCTGATGCTGGCTGCCGCCGAACACGTCGCAGGCAGAGGCTCCGAAGGGGTGGTCGTGGTCGACATCGATCCCCGCGGGCTCGCCTCCGAACACGGCTTGAAGGCCGGCGATATCATCCTCGATGTCGGCGGGAAGAAGGTTGTCAGCCCGGTCGACGTGCGCAATGCCATCAGGGATGCCCAAATGAATGGTAAGCGCGCGGTCCTGATGCACTTGAAGTCGGACGAGGTGACAAGATTCGTCGGCGTTCCGATCGCTCGCGTCTGAGCGGGTAATGGGCGTTCCCGCCGGCATTGTCACGCGTCCGGCTGGAACGCACGCCGGGGACGGAGCCACGCGCCGTCCTCGGTGCCCTCAAGAGCATGAGATCGCGCCATACACCCCGGGGGAGCTGACCTCGATCCTTGAATTGCGGGTAATCAATGATCGTAGCATGTGTGCGCCATTTGGATGGCCGACTTCGCGCGGCGAGCCTTTGCAGCCAGGGCGTTCCTGGTGGTGCGCGCGGCCATGGCGGTCGATCTTCGAGAAACGCCAAAGCGGGGTTGGTCCTATAACGACCCGTGCCCATCGCACGCGCAGTCCTGTCCGCCCCGCCAAAGGCTTGCGATTAGGTGCTAACTCTGAGTCTCGTGACGGATCCGATCAGCCGTGAGCCGGCTAGCGCCCACTGCCCGTTTCGGGCCGATCAGCGTCGAGCCTCAAGGCCTGCAAGTCGGTTGGCAGCAAATCACAAATCATTGGCACGAGAGAACACGGGCCGCGGTTGCGCGCTGCTTACGTGACGTTCACAACTGGGGCCAGCAGGGCAATGGCACAAGAATTTCGTGACGATGAAGCGCAGCGAGCGCAACCCTCATCGAGGCCGCTTTGCCAGCGCCTGACGCTGATCATGACGAGGTGGCTCGGGCTAATCCAAATCGCCCGTACTCCCTATCGGCCCGAGCTTCATTACATGCGAGGGCCCGGCCCAAAGTGGCACGCGAAGCATCGCCACACCGAACGGAATGTCCGCTCTTGGGGCTAAGCGAAAGAGGCAGAATAGGCAAACTCCGCTGAGTTTAGTCGAAAATGACCCTACGGCGCGACATTGGTCCGTCAGTTTGTCGCTTCGGGTCTTTTGGCGTCAAGTATCTTCACCCTTGCGCGCAAGTGATCGATGAACATCTGGGTCACCGGATTGAGGGTGCGGTTTTGGTCACAAAAGCGACCTGTGGAAGGTCAAGCCCGCGCGTCGGAAAAGCTTCCATTACGACGATACTGTTTGTGGTATCGACTGGCGGCAGTATCCACTTAGCGTCGGCAAGCTCCGAGCTCGATCTTCCGGCCGCGTGTCCAGCGCCGCGCTGCCCCTCGTGCTGTGCTCGCCGCCAAAAATCATCTCTCAAAAACTAGCGGCGGCACCGATCATGGGAGCCTCCGTTCGGTCGTGTTGCCTTGCCATTGTGCGCCCGGGCTTGACCCCTACTTGCCCGAAATGCCCTTGAACGTCAGCCGCTGCATGCCCTGGCCGGTCGCGGCCACGTAGATGTTGCCCTTGGCGTCGGTGGTGGCGAGATGGCCGCCGCCGATGACGCCCTCGCCCTTGACGGCTCCGATGATGTCGAGCGTCTTGCGGTCGAGGATCGCGATTTCCTTGCCGTCGCCGACGTAGAGGAATTCCTGCGCCGGATCTGGCGACAGCGACACGTTGCGCGCGAACGGGGTCTGCGTCTTGACCTGCTGCTTTACGAACTTGCCGTCGTTTGTGAACATCTGCACCCGGCGGTTCTCGCGGTCGGCGATGTAGACCATGCCGTCATTGGCGACGCGGATCGAATGCACGATGCTGAGGTTCTGCGGTCCGTTGGGGTCCTTGAAATCGGGCTTCGGCACATTCTCGCAACTGTCGTCGTCCACTGGCTTGTTGCCGAACGCACCCCACATGCGCTTGAACGCGCCGGTGTCTGCATCGAACACGATCACGCGGTGATTGCCGTAGCCGTCGGCCACGAACACCTCGTTGGTCGGCTGATGCACCCAGACGTCGGCGGCGCGATGCACATTGGCGGTGTCGGCGTTGCCCTTGCTCTGGTTGCTCTTGCCGATCTGCAAGATGAACTTGCCGTTCTGGTCGAACTTCAGAAGCTGGTCGTCCGCGACCGGCTTGAGCCCCGGCAGCTTGAGGCCGGGGCAATTGTTGCCTCCGATCCAGACGAAGCCCTTATAGTCGATGTGGATGCCGTGCTCGCGCTCGACCCATTCGTAGCCGGTGCCGGGCCCGCCCCAGGCCTTGATGAAGTTGCCCGCCGGATCGAACTGCAGCACCGGCGGCGCAGCCTTGGCCAGGTCGTCGCCCTTGAGCGTGCGCGGACGGTGCAGCAGCCAGGCATTGCCCTGTGCGTCAGTGGCGATGCTCGAGACGTCGCCGAGTTTCCACTGCGGCGGCAACTTTGGCCAGTCCTTGTCGACCGCAAACGTCGGCACGCTGCGGGTTTGTGCGGCGGCCTCGTTCGCGGCTGTTGCGATAAGGGCGATGGCGACGGCCGAGGCGAGCACATGAGCACGGCGGATCGTATTCGACATCGTGGCACCCTCCCTGAAACAATAACTTTTGTCGTTGGGCGGAAGGATGCGTTTTTCCGCGGGCGAGAGCAACACCGGTTACGGCCCCCGCCGTCATTGCGCGAGGCCCCATCGGGGCCGAAGCAATCCAGAGCCAGCTAGCTGGTGCCCGCGCGGTGATGACGCCTTGCATGAAGTGAAAGCCGCAGCTCACACACCGCAGACTGTGCCGTGCTCCCCGCGAAAGGGGGGTGATAGGAGGTGACGGGGGTAACACTCAGGGTCATAGGCCGGTCGAGGCTCAGGCTTTACGGCGCCCATATTGGCAATCCAAGCAGACCCTCAGTCGCACTCTGGATAACTCGGGCCATCAGCAACGCCGCAATAAAAAACGCCCCGGCGCTGAGGCGGGGCGTGGAACGTTCATCCATTCGGCTGCTTCGGCGGCGATCCCCGAGGAACCGCAACATGAACAGGGTCATCGGAGTGCGACTGCCCCGCTCACGTTTTCACGATCAGTGAGATGAGCAGGACGTCCATCGTAAAAACGAGGCCGATCGGCTGGTAAGCGAGCTTGACCTGCCCATTCAACTGCTGTCCGAGCGATTCGATCATCCGGGTGCCGAAGCTTCGTCGAGTTGGCGGCGCGGCCACTTTCAGCGAGTACACAAGCCCGGCTCGGCTCAGCCGTGGCGTGCAAGGCTGACGATTTCTACGCGGGCAAGACCGTATCCATCGTGGTTGGGTCGTCCGTGGGTGGCGGCATCGACTACTACGGCCGGATGGTGGCGCGTCATATCGGCAAGTACATTCCGGGCAAACCCAACGTGATCACGCAAAACATGTTGGGCGCCTCGGGCATGAAATCAGTGCAATATGTCGAAAATGTCGCCCCGCACGACGGCACCGCCGTCGTGACTTTCAACGCAAGCCTGATCGGCAGCACGCTCACCGAACCCGATAAGGTCCCGCTCGACTTTACGAAGATGCGGTTTGTCGGCAATGCGACCAGCGAAGTCTGGGTCTGCTACCTGTGGCACACGGTCGGCCCCAAGACACTCGACGAGGTCATCGCCGCACGGGAGATCATATTCGGCAGCACGGGCCAGACTGCTGGAAACTATTTCCAGGGCGCGATGTTGAGGAACATCTTCGGCGCCAAGATCAGGCACGTGCTCGGCTATCCGGGCAGCGCGGAACTGGTGGTCGCGATCGAGCGCGGCGAGCTCCATGGTGACTGCGTTACCTGGAACAGCATCCCACCCGACTTGATCTCCTCGGGCAAGGTCGTGCCTTTCGTGCGCTTCTCGCAAGCGACGGCGCCTAACTTGCCGCCGGTGCCATATATCCTCGACAAGGCCCGGAACGAGGAGGAGCGCCAAATCATCAACATGGTCACGATTTTCTCCGATGTCGCCCGCCCATTCGTGGCCGGCTCGAAGGTGCCGCCGGAGCGGCTGGCGATCCTGCGCGAGGCCTTCAATCGGACGGTGAAAGATCCGGATTTCATCGCCGAGGCAGCGAAGGCGCGGCGCGACATCATCGATCCGATGACCGGCGAGGAGGTCGAGAAGAAGATCGCCGAGTTCTATGCCACCCCCAAGGCCGTCGTCGCCAAGTTCGCAAACGCGGTGAAGTAGTGCCTGCGTCACAGATCCGCCGGCGACGCGCTCTCGCATGGTCCGGGCCTACGCATCACGAGGGACGTTGCCATGGCATCCTATGAGCTTGTCGTTCGCGGCGGCACGGTCGCTAATACCAGCGACGTCACCCGCTGCGACGTGGCGATCAGCGGCGGCCGCATCGTCGCACTCGGCGAGAATTTGCCGCGCGGCGAACAGGAGATCGATGCCTCCCGACTGCTTGTCCTTCCCGGCGGAGTCGACGGCCATTGCCATATCGAGCAACACCTCGGCCATGGCGCGGTTTCTGCCGACGACTTCTATTCCGCGACGGTATCAGCCGCGTTCGGCGGCACGACCATGGTCATTCCATTCGCGGCACAGCCCGTGGGCGGATCGCTGCGTCGAGCAGTGGACGAATATCACGAGCTCGCGCGCCCGAAGGCCGTGATCGACTATGCGTTCCATCTCATTGTCGGCGATCCAACGCCGCAGGTGCTCGGCCAGGAGCTGCCAGCCCTGATCGCGTCCGGCTATACGTCGCTGAAGATCTACATGACGGCCTCTACGCGGCCGGCGATGAACGACCGCCAGATGCTGGACGTATTCGAGGTCGCGCGCCGCGAAGGCGCGATGATGATGGTGCACGCCGAGAACCACGAGATGATCCAGTGGCTGACCGATCGGTTGCTTGAGCGCGGCCATCGCGCGCCGCAATACTTCACCGTCAGTCATCCGAGAATCTCGGAAGCCGAAGCCACCCATCGGGCGATCAGCCTCGCCGAGTTGATCGACGTGCCGATCCTGATCGTCCATGTCTCGACCGCCGTCGCGATGGAAGAGATCCGGCGCGCCCAGACGCGGGGCCTGAAAGTCTATGGGGAGACCTGCCCCCAGTATCTGCTCCTGACGGCAAAGGACCTCGAGCGCGAGGGCATGGAGGGCGCGAAATTCTGTTGCAGCCCGCCGCCGCGCGACGCGACCGAGCATCAAGCGGTCTGGCACGGCATCGCGAACGGCACGCTGACCGTGTTCTCCTCGGACCACGCGCCCTATCGCTTCGACGAGACCGGCAAGCTGGCGAGCGGCCCCAATCCGTCGTTCAAGGACATTCCGCGCGGCGTGCCCGGTATCGAGACGCGGCTGCCGCTCCTGTTCTCCGAGGGCGTGCGCAGCGGGCGCATGGATCTCACGACGTTTGTCGCGCTCACGGCCACCAATCCTGCAAAGATGTACGGGTTGCATCCGCGCAAGGGCACGATCGCGATCGGCTCCGATGCCGACATCGCGATCTGGGATCCCGACAAGAAGGTGACCGTGACGTACGACCGCCTGCACGACAATTCCGGCTATACGCCTTACGAGGGACGCGTTGTCACCGGCTGGCCGGTCACAGTGCTCAGTCGCGGCCGCGTAATAGTGCGCGACGGCGCGCTGCAGGCCGAGCGCGGCAGCGGCACGTTCATCCCCTGCGCGCATCCGCAGCCCGCGGTTCCGTTGGGCCGTCCGGTCGAGGAAGCAAATCCGGCGACAAATTTCGGCGCAAACCTGATCGCGCCGGCATGGACCGGACCCGCAGGGGCTGGTGACGAGCCGTAGCGTGAGCCCCGCGGCTGTCGTCACCTGGTCGATTATGACGAGCTCGTCATTGCCCGCGAGAAGCAGACGCCACATGAAACGTCTCCGCCGCGCGTTCTTGAATCTGACGGCGAGTGCGGGCCGCCCTCCCGGCGGTCTCCCGCCTGGCCCGGCCGCAAGACTATCCTAGCCGGCTGGTGATGCTGATCGTCGGGTTTGCGCCGGGTGATCCCACCGACATCCCCATAGCCCTGATGGCTCACATGCCGTCGGCGCGGCTCGGCCAGCGATTCATCGCCGAAAACCAGCGCGGCCGATAGCGCCGCAAACAGTAAGAAAAGGAACCGTCATGAAGCTTCCTCATCGTCGTCTGCCCGGTCTGGCTGCCGGTTTTGCCGTTGTCGCGGCTATCGCGCTGACCGCCGGATTGATCAGCGACTTCGCGTGGTCGCAGTCGGCGCGGACAATCAAGCTCATCGTTCCGTTTCCGCCCGGCGGCGGCATCGATGCGCTCGGCCGCATCCTGGCCGAGGAGATTAGTCGCGCGGAAAAGACGTCGATGGTCGTGGAAAACCGTCCTGGGGCTGGCACGCTGATCGCGACCGAGTCCGTATTGCGTTCGCCGCCCGACGGTATGACGGTCCTGCTCAACAACAACTCGTCGATCGTCATCCCCAATCTGCGCAAGGTCAGCTACGACCCGATCGCGGACATTGTTCCGATCTGCCGGCTGGCCACGACGTCGACCGTGGTCGTGGTCAATGCCACGTCGCCCTATCGCACGCTCGACGATCTCATTCGCGCGGCACGCGCCAAGCCGGGTGAACTGACTTGGGGTGGAGCGGCAGCATCCACTCTGACGATCGGATTCGAAATGTTGCAGCACGCAGCCAACTTCAAGATGGCCTTTGTCCCGTTCGCCGGGCCGCCGCAGGCGCTCAGCGCGCTGCTGGGCGACCACATCGTGGCGGCGATCGCGGATTATCCGGCCGCGGCCGGGCAACTACAGTCCAAGAGCCTGCGCGCGCTGGTGACGGGCTCACGGACGCGAATTCCCGACCTCCCGGACGTCCCGACCGCGATCGAGGCTGGCATCAAAGATTACGAGCTCGAGCTGTGGTACGCACCGTTCGTGGTAGCCAAGACGCCGAAGGATGTCATCGCTCGCTATGAGGACTGGTTCTCCAAGGCGGTGCAGGCGCCGGCTGTCAAATCGAAGCTTGCGACCCAACAGATCAACGTCAAAGTGACGTGCGGCCAAGACTTTGCCGTCGAGCTTCGCAGGCTCTATGAAGAATATGGCCGCGCCATTCGTGAGGCGAACCTCAAGATTGAGTAGGCCGTGCGACGCGGCGACGTTTT
>CAWJRE010000065.1:0-23654 GCA_963845075.1 uncultured Alphaproteobacteria bacterium
TGCCAAGGACGGAAGTCGCGCCGTCTCATGCATCCCTCCCGAACTGGACCGATAGCTTAGCACTGCGGTTGCTCGGCGCCCCCGGAGTTGCGCATCGCTGATCACAGTCGCGACGCCTTTCTTTTCTCGCGGCGA
Source organism: uncultured Alphaproteobacteria bacterium (assembly GCA_963845075.1). Lineage (GTDB taxonomy): Bacteria > Pseudomonadota > Alphaproteobacteria > Rhizobiales > Xanthobacteraceae > BOG-931. The sequence goes on from CAWJRE010000065.1 coordinate 136, forward strand.
TTCCGATAGCGTGGTGCCTTAGCTAGACGTTCTTATCCGGTGCATCGTCAGGCTCGATGAAGCGCTCGAACCCGCTTTGCCTGCCGGCGCACCTCGGCTTGCCGTTACTCTCATATTGAGGAAGCGTCATGCCGCAGACGGAGCACACCTCGTAAACTGGGTGGAAGGAATGGCCGCCAGCGCGGTGTCGATCTAGCCGAGGTGTTCGCATGGGTTGCTCGAAAAGTGCGCTGGTCGACAACCTTGAACAGGAATTTAGAAATCGCCCCTACGGAAGGTCCCGCAGTACTTGGCTTGATCCCCAGCGCGATGCCCGTTCCGGCGTCAGGATGTTAGACGAGTACACGCGCAAATACCGAGAAATAACGGTGTACAGAAAACCCCACCGCACAATATAAAAATGAGTGTGCTCACCCGGGAGGAATAATGGCATTCAGAGTAGTGCTCCAGCCGAGCGGGCACAGTTTCGAGGTCCCGCCGGACAAGACCGTCCTGCTGGCTGGACTCGAGGCCGGCTTTCACATGCCCTATAGCTGTCGCGTCGGTACCTGCCGTACCTGCCGCGGCACGATCAAGTCGGGCCGGGTCGACTACGGCGACGTTCACCCGACGTACCTGCCAGACATCGACAAGGCGAAAGGCTATGTGCTGTGCTGTCAGGCGCGACCGCTTGAGGACACCGTCATCGAGGTGAAGGAACTCGACGGCATGGCCGGGCTGCGGCCGCGCGACGTCCCGTGCCGGGTCGAGAAAGTCGACAAGCCCACGCCCGACGTCGCGGTCATCGGTGTCCGCCTGCCAATGAACGAGAACTTCCGCTTCCTCGCCGGGCAGCACATCGACGTGCAGCTAAAGGACGGCAAGCGCCGCAGCTACTCGATCGCGAACTCGCCGAAACCGGAGGGCGTCACCACGCTCGAGCTGCATGTGCGTCACACCCCGGGCGGGGCCTTCACTGATCAGGTGTTCAGCACTCTCAAGGTCCGCGACCTGCTGCGCTTCGAGGGGCCGCTCGGCACCTTCTACGTGCGCGAGGATTCGGACAAGCCGATCGTGATGGTGGCGAGCGGCACCGGCTTTGCGCCGATCAAGGCCATGTGCGAAGCGGCGATGCAGAAGGGCATGAAACGCCCGATCGCGCTATACTGGGGATGCTGGACGCGGCGCGACTTGTATATGCTCGGCGTACCGGAGTCCTGGAAGCATCCCAACCTGAAATTCGTCCCGGTGCTGTCGAACCCCACGCCGGAATGCGCCTGGACCGGACGAACGGGTTTTGTGCACCGCGCCGTGATGGAGGATTTTCCGGATCTTTCCGGCGTCCAGGTGTATGCCTGCGGCGCCCCTGTGATGGTCGAGGCCGCGCGCGCCGACTTCAGCGCGAAATGCGGCCTGCCGCCCGAGGAGTTCTACGCCGACGCTTTTCTGACCGAAGCCGACAAGGCAGCAGCATAGGAGGAAATCATGTCGCAAACTCGGGAAATGCTTCAGGACGGCATCGCCGATGCCAAGAATGAAAACTCGATCATCAAGCCCTACATGATGTCGCATGGCACCATGGAGTGTTTCAGCCTCAAGGAATCCCGCAAGTTCTACGAGGACTTCCTGGGGCTCGAGTGTGTCAAGCACGCGCAGCCGGCGATGGTGGTGCGCTGCGGTCTCAAGTTCCACATCGTTGCCGTCGAAGTCGGCAATGCCGTGCATCCCTGCAACGTGCTCAATCACTGGGGCATCGACGTCACCTCGAAGGAGGCGGTCGATCAGGCGCATGCGGACGCCATCAAGTACAAGGACAAGTACAAGATCCGCCAGGTGCTGCCGGCGCAGAATCAGCACGGCATCTACTCATTCTACCTCGAGGACCTCGACCACAACTGGTGGGAGATTCAGCATTACCCAGGGGTCCAGCACGAAGACCTGTTCGACTTCGGCGACCGTTTCTCCATGGACGACGGCGCTCCGGTGGGCGAGCTGGAAGAGCTCAAGATCAAGACCTCCGCCTGATGGCGAGCGTTTTCGCCTCATTTCTCGAAGAGCTGGAAGCCAGGACGGCGATCGAGGACTGCCTGAAACGCTTTGCGCGCGCCGTCGATCGACAAGACTGGAAGGCGGCGCGCGCGGCATATCACGACGATGCGTTTGACGATCACGGCTTCTTCAAGGGGCCGCCGGATCAGTTCCTGGCGCACATCGAAAAGCTGCATGCGCAGCAAGACCACTCGATGCACTTCAACACCAATGTGCTGATCGAGTTTCAATCACCGGAGCGCGCGTTCGTCGAGACCTACGTGCTCGTGCTGCAGCGGTTTCGCCCTGGCGGGCCCGGTGTGCCGCCGGGGGCGGCCGGGCTGCGCAACATGGCGTCAGCGCGCTACATGGACCGCTTCGAGAAGCGCAACGGCGAATGGCGCGTCGTGCACCGTACGCTCGTCTTTGGTGACATCGTCGGCGAGCCCATGAACGAGGCCTTGGCATTCCCGCCCGATTTCACGGTGCAGAAACACGGGCTCGACGATCCGATATATCGACTGCGCAACCGATGAAACCCGGTTGTTCAACTTCCTTTACGCCGACGAGGTTCTTATGCGGTTTGTAACGATCCAGAGCAAAGGCCACGCTGTCCCCGGGGTCGTCATTGGTGACGATGTTCTCGATCTGAAAGCGAGCCAAAACCTAATTCCCGAGGCGGGCGGGCTTGCCGGCTCGGTCCGCGATATCCTCGCAGGCGGCGATCCGGCGTTGTTGGCCATCAAACGCATCGTGGACCGGGTCATGGGCAAGGGTGACGTGCGAGCCGACCTCACCGAGCGCGGTCCGCTTGCGCCGCTTCGGCGGACCAAGCTGATGGCGCCAATTTTTCAACCGACGCTGATCCTCTCATGCGGTATGAACTATCACGCTCACCTGCGCGAGATGAACACGCCGGTACCGAAGACCCCGACCGCCTTCACCAAAAACGCAGCGTCGGTCATCGGCTCAGGCGACGCGATCGTGCTGCCGAAGGCCGCGCCGGACATGGTGGACTGGGAAGGCGAGTTCAGCATCGTCATCGGCAAGCCGTGCTTCGCCATCAAAGCGGCCGATGCGATCAACCATGTCGCCGGCTGCACGATCATCAACGATGTGTCTGCGCGCAACTGGGTGGCGCCGATCTTCAAGGCCGAAGGCACGATGCCGTCAATTCTCGCGTGGGAGCACAACATTCTCGGCAAGCAGTTCCCGACCTTCTGCCCGATGGGCCCGGTGATCGCCACCGTGGACGAAGTCGGAGATCTGTCGGACCTGCATCTTGAGACGCGCCTCAACGGCAAAGTCATGCAGTCGACGTCGACCTCGGATCTAGTGTTCGACGTGCCGAGGCTTATCGAGTATTTCTCTCAGTTCTACAAGCTGATGCCGGGCGACATCATTACCACCGGCTCGCCGTCGGGCGTCGGTTATGGCCGCGATCCGAAGATCTTCATGAAACCCGGCGATACCATAGAAGTCGAGGTCGAGCGGGTGGGGATCCTGAGCAATCCGATCAGTGCCGGGTAACCTCCGTATGCGGTTCGGCCGAATTCCCTATCAAACAAAACAGGGAACTTTTAGGACCATATCAGAGGGTTTCAGGGAATATCAGCCACGCCGCGACATTCTGCGCGGGCGCTTAAGTACTATCAATTGGACCGTGAATAATCCGGCGCTTTCATGCAGGGGCGGGGCAAGGCCTCGAACACTGAGCGGCAGCGCTCAAGGGCTGCTTACAATTCGCGTGCTGCGATCCAACATGCAGCTGGTACGATATCTTGACATCAAGATATCTCCCGCGCTTAACTTACCTTCATGGGCGGAAACGGTGCGACGCAAAAACCAAGGGCACCGCTAGGTGCCGACACTTGGCTGGTGATCCGTAAGGCTTTTCACTGGCTTGAGCGGGACGGGCTCGACAGCATTGCTGCAACCGGCCTCGGGCTCAGCGATTTCGCCGTGCTGAAGTTGCTGCTGTTCAGCGGGCCGTTGCCCGTCAACGTAATCGGCGCCAAGGTCCTGCTCACCAGCGGCTCGATCACCACGTCGATCGATCGCCTCGAGACGCGCGGCTTCGTCAAACGCAACCGGCATCCGACCGACGGCCGCACGTTCCTGGTGGCGCTGACATCCCAGGGACGCGACAAGATTGGTCCGGCCTCGCGCGAGCATGCGCGGCGTATGGCGCGCATCGTTGGCGTGCTCACTCCCGAGGAGCAACACGAGCTCGTGCGCCTGATGAAGAAGCTTGGCAAGCACGCCATGACGACCTACGCAAAACCTGCGGTGGACCGCAATGGCGGACGGCACGGGCCACGTGCAACCACCCGGCAGGCAGCGGCTCCATGAGCTATTTCCTGCCAGCCGAAACCGGGGTGCGCCTGCCGGTCTCACTGATCACCGGCTTCCTGGGCAGCGGCAAGACCGCGCTGCTCAACCGGCTGCTCAGGTTCCCGGAGATGGCGCATACCGCGATCCTGATCAATGAGTTCGGCGACGTTGCGCTCGATCAGCTGTTCGTCCAAGCGAGCGACGGTGAGGTCACGGTGCTACCGAATGGATGCCTGTGTTGCGATGTGCGCGGCGATCTCGAAGGCGCCATCGGAACGCTGTTTGGTCGGCGCGGCCACGGTGACACGCCGGCGTTTGAGCGTCTGCTGATTGAAACAACCGGCCTCGCCGACCCCGCTCCGATCATGCAGATGCTGCTCAACCAGCCGCTGATCGTAGCCAATTTCCGGCTGGATGCGGTCGTGACCACGGTCGATGCCCTGCACGGCACGCGCCAGCTCCGGGAGCACCCGGAAGCAGTCAATCAGGTGTCGTTGGCCGACCGGCTGGTGGTGACCAAGTGCGATCTCGTCGACGACGCGCAGGTGACCAAGCTCGTCGCTGCATTACACTCGCTCAACGCGGTCGCGCCGGTCACGCATGTCCCGCGCGCCGACGTGACCCCGGCCGATCTGTTCGACACCGATCACGCACACGTCGCGCCACGGGCGCCGGTGCACGATCATCTGCACGGGATCGAGACATTTTCATTAACTTGCGAGCGCCCGGTGGAGTGGCGCGCCTTCAACAACTGGCTCACCACACTTAAGACCAGCTACGCCGATCAATTACTGCGAGTCAAAGGCTTGGTGCACCTCGTAAATGAGGAAGAGCCGATTGCGATCAACGGCGTCCATCACGTGTTTCATCCGCCGATGCGTCTGCCGCAGGCCGACTCTTCAGGCAGGCAGTCAAAGATCGTATTCATCACCCGCGGCCTGCCGCGCAACATCGTGGAAACCGGCTGGAGGCGCGTGGTCCAATGACCAAACTGGCCGGCAAGGTGGCGATTATCCCGGGAGCGAGCGGCGGGATCGGTCGCGAGGTCGCGCGTGTGTTCGTCGAAGCCGGCTGTGATGTCGCGCTGGCTTATCACTCTAATCCGGCGCCGACCGCCGAGCTTCTCGCCTTCGCCGAGTGTCAGGGCCGGCGCGCCCGTGCCGACAAGGTCGACACCGCCGATCTGACGCAAGCGCGACGCTGGGTCGAGGCGACGCTCGCCGCGTTCGGACGCATCGACATCCTAGCGAGCTGCGTCGGCGCGCACCTGCCGCAGGGCTTCATGCCGTTCGTCAAGCAGGACCCGGCGACCTGGCGCGCGATAATCGACGGGCAGCTAATGAGCTTCATCTATCTCGCACGTCCCGTGCTTGAGCACATGCTGGAGCGGAAAGCCGGCCGCATCGTTGCCCTCAGCTCCGACGGCGGAAAGGTCGGCGAGAGCGGCGTTGCCGTTGCCAATGGCGGCAATTCCGGACTGATCGGTTTCGTGAAGTCGCTTGCGCGCGAGGTAGGGCGCTCCGGGATCACGGCCAACCTCGTGTGCCCGGGCCCGACCGAAGGCCCAACCCTCGACATGCTGCGCAGCCAGGGCAACTCGGGTGCCCGCATTGTCGAGGAGATGATCCGGCGGGTGCCGATGAAGCGGCTCGGCACGGCACGCGACATCGCCAATGCCATGACGTTCCTGGCTTCGGATGAAGCCGGCTACATCACCGGCCAAGCCATCAGCGTGAGCGGCGGCCTGGTCATGAACTGAGGAGCGCCCAGGAACAACCCCATGCGCGCAATCGACGTCCATTGCCATCCATCGACCGCCCATCATTCCGCCAGCATCGGCAAGTTCGTCGCCGCGCTAGAAGCGATGTTTGGCAAGCCGATGAAGACCAAGACCGAAGAGGAGATGGCCAACGATTTCCGGCGCGACGATGTGCTGGCTATGATGATCGCGATGGACGCGCAATCGTCGGTTGGCGGCGAGGTGATTGGCAACGGTTTCATCGCCAGCCTCTCGGCCAAGTTTCCCGACGTGTTTCTTCCGGGCTGGGCAGTCGTCGATCCGTGGAAGGGCCGTGCGGCGCTCGAAGAGCTCGAGCGCGCGATTCGCGATCTCAAGCTCACGGGCGCCAAGTGGATGCCGATCCTGCAGGGATTCTATCCGCACGAGCATCGGTTCTATCCGTTCTGGGATCTGTGCCAGTCGCTCGGCGCGCCCGTGCTCATTCATGGAGGCACTACCGCGCTCGGCCAGGGCATGGAGGGCGGCGGCGGAACTCAAGCTCGACTACGCGCGGCCAATCCCCTGTATCGACGCGATCGCGGCCGACTTCCCCAAGCTCACCATCGTCATCGCCCACCCGGCCTGGCCGTGGACTGAGGAGGCGATCGCGGTGCTGCTGCACAAGAAGAATGTATTCATGGACATCTCCGGCTGGCGCCCGCGCTACATCCCGCAGTCTTTGAAGTACGAGATGACCCGACGTCTGCAGGACAAAATCCTGTATGGGTCCGACTACCCGGGCTGGTCGACCGGGCAATGTCTCGACGAATTGCAGATCGAAGGCATCAAGGAGGGCGTCATGGAAAAGATCTTCCACAAGAACGCCATTGCGGCGCTCCGCCTGCAGGACAAGGTCAAGCACGCTTTGGCGGCCCAGGCGCAGAGGACACCAAAGCCATGAAGACCGGCCTGCCGATCTATCACCAAGCAATGGACTGGGATGCGTTCTATCAACGCTACCCGGTGGCCGACGTTTTCGTCGACACGGTATACAAGTGGTCTTCGGAGCGTATCCGCGCCCTGCAGAACGAGCGCTTCCTCGAGGTCATGCAGGTCGGCTGGAAGAACCCTTTCTATCAACGGCTGTGGAAAAAGGCCGGGATCGAGCCAGGCGATATCCAGAGCCTCGACGATATCACCAAGCTGCCAACCTACAACTCCGAAGACGTCAAGGCTGACCAGCAGGAGAACCCGCCATTCGGCACGCTCACCGGCTTTTCAAATTTTACAGAGCACCTATCGCGGATGCCGACCAAGCTCGTGACCAGCGGTGGCACCACCGGAAAGCCGCGCATCACGCTGCACGGCATCGCCGAATGGGAGTGGAACGCACTCGGCGCCTCGCGCACCCTTTATGTTCACGGCGTGCGGCCCGGCGACGTGGTGCAAATCCCAGCGACCTGCTCGCTCGCCAATCTCGGCTGGGCAATGTCGCGGGCCGCGCAGGACTATCTCGGCGCCTTGCCCCTGACCACGGGCAGCGGCGTTGTAACGCCAAGCCGCCGCCAGCTCGAGATCGCCTTCGACGTCGGCACCAATTGCTGGACCAGCTTTCCGGAATACATGCTGCGTCTTGCCGAGGTCAGCCGCGAGGAATTCGATCGCGACGTTCGCGAACTCAACACCAAACTGATCACCACATTCCTCGGTCCGGATCTCGAGGGCACACTGCGCGCCCAGCTTGAGGAGCTCTGGGGATGTCCAGTGTACGACAACTACGGCACCAACGAGCTCGGTGCGGGCGCCTTCGAGTGCCAGTACCGCAATGGACTGCACTTAATGGAAGATGCCATCTATCTCGAGATCCTCGACACCGAGACCAACCAGCCGGTGCCGCCCGGCAAGGTCGGCAACTTGGTCGCGACCGTGTTCCCGCGTCATGTCATGCCGTCGATTCGCTACAACCTGCGCGACCTCGGCCGGCTGGTATCAACGGAGCCCTGCGAGTGCGGCAGTTGTTTCCGGCGCATGGACCACTTCCTCGGCCGCAGCGACAACATGGTGAAGCTGCGCGGCGTCAACCTCTATCCGATGGCCTGCCTGCCCGCCGTGCGCAGCGACGCTCGCACGACCGGCGAATGGCTGTGCGAGGCGCACACCGTCGAGACCGGCGGCGGCGCGCGCGACGAGATGATCGTTCACATCGAGGTTCGTAAGGATGCGGGCAGCGTCGACGGCCTGCAGGAGAAGCTCGCGGCGCGGCTCAAGTCGGATCTCGGCGTGTCGGTGGACGTCAAGCTAGTCGAGCAAGGACAACTCGACACGATGGCCAACCTCGGCGAGGGCAAGGCGAAGCGCCTGCTCGATCGCCGCCCCGCCTACACCAAGAAACTTTGATGGGAGGAAACAATGAGAACGGCAACCCTGAGGTCTTTGTTAGCGTGGCTTGCATTGCTGACGGCCGCGCCGTTTACCGCGATACCCGCGCATGCGCAGAAATTTCCCAGCAAGCCGATCCACGTCATTCTGCCGTTCGCGGTCGGCGGTCTGCTTGACGCGACGGTCCGGGCGATCGGGCAAAGTCTATCGCAGTCGGTGGGTCAGCCGGTCCTGGTCGAGAATAAGCCGGGCGGCGGCACCTTCATCGGCATGGAGGCGTGCGCGCGGGCAACGCCCGACGGCTACACCATCTGCATTACTACGCCGGACAGCTTGGTCTACAACCCGTATCTGTACACCCAGGTGCCATACGACGCCGAGAAGGACTTCGTGCCGGTGACCAACCTGGTGTTCATCAACAGCATCATCGTGGCGGCGGGCAACGCGCCCTTCAACACGTTCAAGGAAATGATCGCCTATGCGAAAGCCAACCCCGGCAAGGTGACGTGGGCGACGTGGGGCGCCGGCAGCATTCCGCACGTGTATCTCGAAGCAGTGACACACGCGTTCAAGGTCGACATCCTGCAGGTGCCATACAAAGGCGCAGGCCAGGCCTATCCCGCAGTCTTGAGCGGCGAGGCGCAGGTGACATATGGCGGGCTCGGATTCTCCATGGCACAGATCAAAGATGGCAAGCTCAAGCCGCTGGCGATGACGCCCGACCCTTCGCCGTTGGTGCCCGGCGTGCCGACCATGAAGGAACTCGGGGCCGAGCCGGGGCTGCCGAGCTACTTCGGCGTTTGGGCGCCGGCCAAGACGCCGGCCGCGATCGTCGATATGCTCGCCTCGGAAATCGCTAAGACACTCGAGCAGCCAAAGATCAAGGAATTCCTGGTGGCGCAGACGCTGATCCCGGTCGGAAACTCCCCCACCGAGTTTGCGGCGTTCGTGGCCAACGATCGCGTCCACGCGCGCCAGGTGTTCAATTCGATGGGGCTCAAGCCGAGCGCGGCGCCCTAACGGAGTGCGGACTCCTCTTGGCGAGCCTTGGTGGCCGGTTTCGGGCTGTCGGTTGCGCAGAAGCCCCGCTGCGCGGGTCTTCACCCTGCGGGCGTCCATCCCTGACGCCTGTGGCGCGCATCGCAGGCGCGATCTCCCGTTTCGCTTGCGGACCCATCGCCTTTGTGCCCATGACGTGCAGCCACACGGCCCGCCTTCAGCTGCGTTCGATTTTCGTCCATCTAATTGGGGGGGCCCGATAGGCAATCTTCGCACCTGCTATCCCCGCTCTTTCCCTGCTAATAACAGGTGGGCGTGGCATAGGGGATGGACCCCTCTTTCATCGCATCGCGCGCGGAGAGATCGTTCGCGATTGTGTAGCCAGCCACATGCTCCAGCGCGCGTTCGACCGGGGCGTCCTTCACGGTTTTCCAATGACCGCGACCAGCTCAGCCTCCCAATCCAACATCTTGGAATACGACGGCACTTTGATTTCGGCGTTGGGGCCGGTGATCGATCTTGACGCTTTCAGAAAATGCCAAGGGCTAATCCCAAAGTGTGGGGATCCCGTTCGTGCGGCAGATTCTGAAGGCGCTCCATCTCTTGCTGATGGTCGGAGTAGTTGGCGCCGGCGCAACATATGGAGGACGGATATAGTACAGGCGCCACCAGCTCAGCCTTGGACAGACGCTGTGCGGGCGTGCCGCGGGCTTTGGACATCGCGCCTGCGATCGCGTTCTTGGCCTTGCCCCAATCGTTGAGCACGTCGAGGACGCTCGTATAGGCCGGTCTTTCTGTCAGCGACGCGACGTCAAAAACGCCCTCGTCAACCACAATGCCGGCGCGAGGGCCCGATGCGCCCAGATAACTGACGACGTGATAGCCAGACATTCAACGCTCCGGATCAACGCGCCTCAGCCCCACAGCTCCAGGCTCGCCAGCTTCGCCCCGGCGACCAGCGCCGCGAGCTTCGCCTCCGCGAGCTGCGGATGCACGCGCCCGCCAAGCCCGCAGTCGGTGCCGGCGATGACGTTCTCGCGCTCGACAATCTGCGCATAGTCCAACAGCCGGTCGGCCACCACTTCGGGATGCTCGACGACGTTGGTGGCGTGGCTGACGACACCGGGAATCAAAATCTTGCCGGCAGGCAATTTCACGTCGCGCCAGACCTTGTATTCATGCTCGTGGCGCACGTTGCCGGCTTCGACCGAAAAGGCCTGCGCGTTCACCCGCAGCATGACCTCGACGATGTCGCGCAGCGGAAGATCGGCGGTGTGCGGGCCGTGCCAGCTGCCCCAGCAGATGTGATAGCGCACGCGATCTTCCGGAATGCCTTTGAGCGCGTGGTTCAACGCTTCGATGCGAAGCGTCGCATAGCGGCGATAGTCCTCGACGCTCGGCGGCGGATCGAGCATGTCCCAAGTGTCGGGCAGCCCGGGATCGTCGAGCTGGAGCAGGAAGCCGGCGTCGACGATCGCGCGATATTCGACCGCGAGCGCATTGGCGATGCCCTCCAGGAATGCCTCCGGGTTCGGGTAAAGGGCGTTCTGGCCACGGCAGAACATTTCGAGGCTGCCGACCGCGATCGAGGTGACAAAGGCTTCCTTCACGCCCGCCGCGCTCGCCGCAGCCTTCAGGTTGGCGAGGTCGCGCTTGAGCGCCGCTTCGCCGGTATATTTGATTGGCGCCACGCAGGCCGGCCGCACCACCCGGCGCATGGCCTCGGCGGCTTCGGCGTAAAACTCCGCGAACTTGTGCTGCTCGAGCGGGCGCATGACGATGCGCATCGGCTGCCCCGCGCCGACGCGCTCGGGCGCCAGCGCCTCGCGCGGCGCCGGGCCGAACCCGCTGATGCGATCGAAAATATAGACGCCCCAGGCCGCGAGATCGGAGGCTGAGCGCATCGGCTTGCCGAACTCGCCGTCGTTGGGGACGTCGATGCCGGCCGCGATTTGCGCGCGGACAACGTCCGCCACGGAGCTTTTCAGTAGCGCGTCCAGTTCCTTTTCGTGTGTCGGACCGGTTGCCGGACTGGCCCAGGCCCGCCACAGCCGCTCGGGCCGCGGCAGACTGCCGGCGTGGGTGGTGATGATCCGGTCCGTGCTGCGTATCATGGGCGGGGTCCTTCCTTGGGGTCATGCTTCAACGCGCTTGTGGCCATCCTTCGAGACGCGTCGCTGCGCGACGCTTCTCGAAGGATGGCCACAAGCACAACTCGCTCTCATCACGTCGCGGACGGACTGATCGCCGTCGCCTGCGGCGGGCGCGCGATCTCGCCGCTCGCGCGCAGCGCCAGAATGGCGAGCCCGCCCAAGGCCGGCGCCAGCCCGATCATGAAGAACAACTGGATGTTGCTCCAGCTCGCCGCGATCAGCGCGCTCGCCAGCAGCGGGGCGAGCACCTGGCCGAAGCGGCCCATCCCCATCGCCCAGCCGATGCCGGATGACCGGATGGCAGTCGGGTAGGCGAGGGCGGCAAGCGCAATTGCGCCCGAAGCACCCATGCCGACAAACAATCCGATCAGGAACAGCGCGGCCGACATCGATGCCATCGAGGTCGCCGCGTAGCCGAGCATCGCGGTGACAATCGCGCCAAGGAACAGCGCGGGACACAGAATGGGAACGGTGCCGAACCGCTCCATCAGCCGGCCCGCGCTCCCCATCCCGATCAGCGCGCCGAGGAAGTGTATCCCGATCACGATCGAGGCCTGGGCGGGCGCAATGCCGTTGTCGCGCAGCAGCAGCGGGGTCCAGACCACCGTGAGGGCGAGTGTTCCGAACGCCATGAAGAAGGGAACCCAGAGCAGGACCGTCTGGGTCGCCCGGCCGTCGGCAAACAGGCGCTTGAGCGGCGCGCCGTCGAGGCGTTCCTCGTCGGAGACAAAGAGCACGGCGACCGGCAGGCTCGGATCAATCCTGCGCACGATCGCGGCCACGCGCTGCGGATCCTGCCGCGTCGCGATCAGGAAGCGGAGCGACTCAGGGAGCCAGATCAGCAACGCCGCGGCGATGATGAGCGGCAGAACGCCGCCGACCCAGAAGATCGCTTGCCAGCCGAAGTTGGTGAGAATGTAGGAATTGGCAAAGCCGCCGGCGGTTCCGCCGAGCGGGAACGCGGCCCAGATCAGGCTCGCCACCATGGCGCGGCGGCGGCCCGGAGAAAATTCCGACGCCAGCGCGAGAAAACACGGCGTCGCGCCGCCGAGCCCGAGGCCGGCCGCGAAGCGAATAGCCAGCAACCCTTCGTAGGACACCGAAAGCGCCGTCGCCAGGGTGAAGACGCCGAAGATGACGGTCGCCAACACCAGCATGCGCTTGCGGCCGAACCGGTCGCCGAGCGGGCCGAACGTCAGCGCGCCGATCGCCGCGCCGAGCAGCGCGGCGGAGAACAACGGCCCGAGCGCGGCGCGCGAGAGTTTTAGGTTGTCGGCGATGATCGGCGCCGCAACGGCGATCGATTGCGTGTCGGCGCCGTCGAGGAACGCGACCAGGGCACACAAGGCAATCGCAAACACCTGGAACGGGCGGACCGGCCCGTCGTCGATCACGCTGTTGACGCTGATGACGTTGCCGTTCGTGTCTCCCATGGCGTCCTCCTGGTCGTTATTTTTGTTTCGGCTCCCCGAACCGTATCGATCAATGCGGCGGCGTCTGCCGTAGCGCCGCGCCACGCCACGTGCTGGTCGGGACGGATCAACGCGAGCGGCGCTTCGTAAAGTTTTTCGAGGCCTTGGGCTCGCAAGTCGAGAACCGTAAGCGGCACGTGTGCGGCCTCCGCGGCGTCGGCGATGGCGCGGGCGGCGGACTGGCCGGAGTCAGCCAGCACCAGCAGGCTCAAACCGAGGCCGAACTGATCGTAGAGCGAGGATCCGTCCGCGAGCCAGGCGTGCGGGGCGAGGCAGCCGGGGCGCGCGGACGGCTCAAACTCCACGTGCTGGGCTGCCGGCGCGGGCGTGCCGTCCGCGACGATGATCGGTGAGTTCTCGTAGTTGGATCCGAGCACGACGCCGAGCGACTTGAACTCGCGTGTCTTGGCCGCAAGGATCGCGGCCCGGACGTCTTCGCGCGCGCTCTCGCCTTCCGGCGTGTCCTCGTCGAGATCCTCACGCACCAGGTGATCGCTGAGCGTGCGGTAGTTCACAATCGCTGCTTCGATCGTGCGCTGGTGCACGGCGTGGCGTTCCTCCTCGTAGGACGCGAGCAGCCGATCGCCGCCCCAGCCCTGCAACACGGCGGCAAGCTTCCAGCCGAGATCGACGCCGTCGGCGACGCCGAGGTTCATGCCGAACCCACCGTAGGGGGGATGCAGATGGCAGGCATCGCCGGCGAGAAACACGCGGGCGTCGCGGTAGCGGTCGGCGATCAGGCGGTGCGCGGCCCAGAGGTCGCGCTCGAGGATCTCGACCTGCATCGGGCGGCCGATGGTGGCGCATAGGCGTTCGACAAGCTCCTGATCGGAGATTTCCTTGACGCCGGGCGGCAGCAGAATTCCAAACGCCCACACGCCGCCGCCATCCAGGGGGCTGAGCACACCCGGCGCCCGCGGGTTGACGGTCCAGTACATGATGGCGCGGCGGGCCGGCGGATGTTGCTCTAGCTCCGGGATTTTGACGATCAAGTTGTAGTTGAGCGCAAAGGCGTGATCGCCGGTCATCTTGGCGCCCATAACCTCGCGCACGCGGCTGCGTGCACCGTCGGCGCCGACGAGATACTGGGCCGCAATGGTTCGCTCCGCGCCGGTCGCAAGCTCGTGGACCGTCGCCGTGACGGCGTGCGCGGACTGCGTGAAGGTCTCGAGTGCGGCGCCGGCGATCACGCGCACCGAAGGCAGTTGCGCGATCCGCTCGTGCAAAATTTTCTCGACCGTATACTGCGGCACCCACTGCGCGGGCTCGGGAAAGCGCGGATCGCGGCGCTTGGCGCCCTCGAACGCGTTCTCGATCACGGCGAGCGTGCGCCCGAACAGCGTGGTCGAAAACACGATGTCGGTCGGGTAGTCGTGGGGCAGCGGCGCGGCGGCGCGCAGCGCATCGGCAACGCCCCAGCGCCGCAGGTGCTGCATCGAACGCGCGTTGGTGGTTTTCGCGCGCGGCTGCGCGCCGGTGCGCAACCGCTGCTCGACCAGCGTGACGGCAATGCCGCGCAGACCGAGTTCGATGGCGACCGACAGCCCAACGGGGCCGGCACCGACTATGAGCACGTCGGTCTGGATGGGCTCGGAGTTGGCCATAGGTTCGCCCCCGGCACGGGCCTCCCGTGGACGGCCTTTCCTCAAGAATTGATCTTGATCAATGCAATAGCCCTCGACCGAGATCGCGGAAAGATGTCAAAATTATCCGAGCGATACCGTCATGCTATCGGTGCCAACTAATGAAATTCAGCCAGATGCGCGATGTGGTGGCGATTGCCGAGCGCGGCAGTCTGCGCGCGGCCGCACGGCATCTCTCGCTCGCACAGCCCGCGCTCACGCGCAGCATCCAAGAGCTCGAGCGCGAGCTCGGCGTGCCGCTGTTCGAGCGACGCGCGCGCGGCATGATCCTCACCCCGATGGGCGAGGCGTTTGTGCGCCGGGCGAGCGCGGTGCTCAGCGAAGTGCGGCGCGCCCGCGATGAAGTCGAGCAGCTGCACGGCGGCACGCGTGGAAAGGTCGTCGCCGGGCTGTCGCTCGCCGCGCATGTGGCGCTGCTGCCGCCGGCGCTCAAACCGTTCCGCGCGCGCTACCCGCAGGTTCGGTTGCATCTGATCGAGGGCTGGTATCCGACGCTTGAGGCCGCCCTGAAGGAGGGAAGCGTCGATTTCTATGTCGGCCCGCGGCATGAACGCCCGCCCTCCGCCGAGCTCGTGCAGGAGCATCTCTTCGACAACACCCGCGTGGTGCTCGGGCGCCGCGGACATCCGCTGGGGCGCGCGCGTTCGCTCAAGGATCTGGTCGATGCCGAGTGGGCGACGACGTCGGTGACGCTCAAGGCCGAGGAGGAGCTGCGCGAGCTCTTCGAACAGCATCAACTGCCGGCGCCGCGGCTGGCGCTCCAAAGCCAGTCAGCGCTGACCCTGATGGTGGCGCTTGCCAACAGCGACCTGCTGACGATGGTGCCGGTGCAGTGGACGCAGTTCGCGGCGGTTGCCCAGTCGTTGGCGCCGCTCCGGTTGAAGGAGATTTTCCCGGCGCCGTCGATCGTGATCGTTCGCCGCGCCGGCCTGCCGCTCACGCCGGCGGCTGAGTTTCTGCTCGACCTGATGCGGCGGCAGGTGCCGCGGCTCAAAGCGCGGAAGACGGGACGATTCAATTGATGAAGGCTTCCTAGCTGCGCGTCGGCGCAGCACAGAAAGCCGGCGAGTACGAGAGCACAGCAGACGTCGTGCTGGGAGGCGCCAGCTGATGAGATTGCCAGGATTTGCGCCAAGCCGTTCTGGCGCGATCAGGACCAGGCACCAGCGTATGGCACTGCGGGCGCGTGAACGGTTTCCGCGCCTTCATCGGCTATGCACCGAGGAGTCACACCGGCGTAGCGGTGCTATTGAACACGACGACCGGGGCGGTCG
The DNA here is from genome assembly GCA_963845075.1 of uncultured Alphaproteobacteria bacterium. Taxonomy (GTDB): domain Bacteria; phylum Pseudomonadota; class Alphaproteobacteria; order Rhizobiales; family Xanthobacteraceae; genus BOG-931. Next base: position 16,117 of record CAWJRE010000065.1, read on the forward strand.
GCATCGAGGACTTCGGATTTCACCTTCTTGATCCTGGTCGCGGACTGGCATCACTCCGGGTGGAGACGTTGGTTGACGGGACCATCCTGGGCCGCAGTGACTGCCTATTTGAGAGCTACACCAATTGGGCTGAACGGCGAACGGCGCGATGGATATCCGCTTGGAGTCATGGCGGACATCACCGAAAAGCGGTCGGCATGTCTGAAAAGTGCCAAAAGGTGACCTTGCCAAAATGGTTAGTGGCACTCCGGATGATCCTTGTCGCCTTCAGCATACGACGGCTCATATGCCATAAGAATTCAATGGTTTGCCGTGGCTATACGAAGAGTTGAGGGAGTAAGTCGTCGCAGCCGTTTGTTACGGCCTTGAAATGATAGCTGTGTTGATTATCACAGCGCGCGCCCCGCTCGTCTGCGATACGAGTGGCCAGGGGTTGAGCAACTGAGGAGGTCGATATGTCCATATCTAAGCGAGGGCTTCTGGTCACGGCCACAGCCGCCGGGCTTGTAGCCAGCAGTGTCGCGCGCGCGCAAACACCAAGCATGTCAAAATCGACGCGCGTAGCGAAAATCGACGAGGGTGAAGCGATCAAATCTATCCTCAAACGGGCGGTGTCCATAAGTCGAACACGAAAGTTTCAGCCGAAAAACATCTGGCGGCGCTGAGAAAGGGGGCTAGGGAAATCAGCAAAAATACTGTGATCTACAAGCAAGGCGGCAAGATGTACATGTACGACTACCAGGACGAAGCGAACACAGAGGCAGCGGAAAACTTCCAGAGCCAGTTCGACAACGATTACTAGGACCACTGCCGGACCGTCGCATTTTGGGTTGAGACCAATGCCCTACTCGATGCGACTTTAACTATGGACCCCGCTTACGCGTCAATAGAGAAGCCCCGACAGGAGTAGGCGGGGCAATTTGGCATCGGCGCCTGGGGTAGTGACGAGTGGGAGTTTGGCGCCGTCGCGGGGCTTTTCTTTAGCGCTGGTGCGCAAGAGACGTGACGTCCGCCTGCGCACACACAGTGTGCGGCACCTGTCGTGGCCTATCAGAAGCGCAAGCGGGCCGCTTGCGATGCCAAGTGTCACCTCCATTGCTTCCCGGTCAGGCTCGGTTGCGTCGGCTCTTCTTTCCAGCTTTGGCCGTTCAATTGCTGTTTGATTGTAGGTCTTCCGCGGCTGGAGAGGCTGGTTCCAATCATCTCGCCCCCGACCGCCCACCGGGATAAGCTGTTTGCTCTGCGACTGAGGTTTTCCGCGCGGGGATGAGGATGAGGCGGCGCACGTTCATCGCGGCTCTCGGTGGCGCGGCGGCGTGGCCCCTCGTGGGACGCGCGCAGGCGCCGGACTATCCGGCGCGACAGATCACGTTGATCGCGCCATGGCCGGCTGGCGGGTCGATCGACACGCTTTGCCGCGCGTTGGCGCCGGGCCTCAGCGAGCGCATCGGAAAGCCCGTCGTGGTCGAGAACCGGCCTGGAGCGGGCTCCGTGATTGGGACTGCCGCATGCTCGAGAGCTGCGGCGGACGGGTACACGCTGGTGATGGCAGGCAGCGGGTCGCTTGCGATTAGCGCCACCCTGTACAAGAAGCTCCCGTATGATCCGGCTAAGGATTTCGCACCGATCGTGCTCGTTGCCTTCATTCCGTTCGTGCTCGTCGTCCATCCGTCGCTGCCGGTGCGATCGGTGCCCGAGCTGGTGACCTATGCTCGGGAGAATCCGATCAAGCTCTCGTATGCGTCCGGCGGGCCAGGCTCTCCGCATCAGCTCTACGCTGAGTTGTTCAAGAGCTTGACTGGCATCGAAATGCTCCATGTGCCTTACAAGGGCAACGCGCCAGCTCTCACCGACGTCGTCGCTGGACATGTCGCGCTGATGTTCTCCGATCCCGTCGTTGCGTTGCCGCAGATCAGGGCAGCGAAACTGCGCGCGCTCGGCGTATCATCGGCCGCGAGATTGCCGACCGCACCCGAAATTCCGCCGCTCGCCGAAGCCGGAGTGCCGGGCTTCGATACGGCGGGCTGGGGCATGGTGGTCGCGCCGGCCGGCACGCCGCCAGGAGTTGTGACTCGGCTCCACGTTGAGCTGAACGGCGTCCTGGCAGCGTCCGAGCTGCGGCGTCAGATTGTCGAGCTGGGGATGGTTCCTCCCCCCAATCGTTCCCCCGAACAATTACAGGACTTCATCAACTCGGAGATGCTGCGCTGGGGCAAGGTCGTGCAGCAGGCCGGGCTCGCGGGATCGGAGTAGCATTGACGGCGCCGACGAGGTGATCGAACGAAGCCGCAAACAATCTGCCGACCGCCGATCTCGGCTAGGCAACATGCCTCAGAGGGGGGCGACCGGCCGCTGCTTGCGCCGATAGGGAGCACGCAACCATGCCAGTTAACGACGCGAAGGACCTGCGCCCGCCAATAAAATACAAGCCACGGCCAGTGGCACGGCAGTTGAGCAGGGCCGAAATCAAAGCAGCGGCTGATCGAGCTGAGGCGCGCTCGATACGTGCTACGGCTCAGGTAGCTAACGATCCGCCCATAAGAGGGGTAGGTCCGGCGGCGACGAGGATGATCGAGGGATGACCCCCGCTGTCCCTGTGGTAGCCTAGCGCGTCCTTGGGAGGGATGCATGAGACGGCGCAGCTTCTGGACTCGCAATTGAGGTGGGGAGGAAACGTCGTGACAATCAGGCTTTGGACTGCGCCGATCGCCGGTGGCTTGCTGCTGGCCACGAGCATTGCTTCAGCGAAGGATTATGAGGTGACGGTCCGTACCGACATCCAGTTCGCCGAGCACGACGGCGTCAAGCTTCTCGGCGACCTTTATTCGCCGAAGGGGCTCGACAAGGCACCGGTGCTGGTCGCAGTGCACGGTGGCGGCTGGCAGGTCGGCGACCGCAAAATCTACACAAACTGGGGCCCCTATCTCGCGAGGAACGGCTACGCCGTATTCTCGATCGACTACCGCCTGATGAAGCCCGGCGTGAAGACCTATCCGGGTGCGATCTACGACACGAAGGCAGCAGTGCAGTTCGTGCGCGCCAAGGCCGCCGAGCTCAGCGTCGATCCCAACCGTATGGGGCTTGTGGGCGACAGCGCCGGCGGCCATCTCGCGGCGCTGGTTGCGCTGGCCGGCGAGGAGCCTCTTTATTCCTCTGAATACCGCTCCGATCCGAATGCCGCGGTCTCGACCAAGGTCAAAGTGGTGGTCGGCTTCTACGGCGTCTACGACATGCGGGCGCAATGGCAGCACGATCTCACCGCGCGGCCGCGCGACAACATCTCGGAGAAATTCCTTGGGGCGGCGCCCTACACCAACCCCAATGTGTTCTTCGAAGCCTCGCCGATCAGCTACACCACCGTTGACCGCAACACGACGAGATTCCTTCTGATTCATGGCACGAACGACGACATCGTCGATCCGGCGACGCAATCGACCGCGTTCCTCGATGCGCTGAAACAGGCGAGTTTCTTCGTCCGCACCATCGTGGTGCCGGGCGCCGGTCATTTCTGGGTCACCGATCCGCTCGATGACGTCAACAGCTTTGGCGCCTTCACCGGTCCAAAGGTTCTGCTGTTCCTGCAAGACCTGTTGTAGCCGCGACAGCGGAAGTGCCGGGCAGCAGGTTCGACTGAACTTTGACTTCGGTTTTCTGGTCTGCAATAGCCCAACACAGGTCGCTCTTTTTGGGGCCTTGCCGCCCGCGCACCTCGGCAGGCGGATTAGAAGAGGTTTCCTTCGCTTGCGCCCAATCCGAATGCGTTGACGGGTTTCAGCTTTGTTCCCAGACTGCGTGCGAAAGACAAAACAAACGTATAGGGAGCAACGCCGTGCACAAATGCGGTTCGCGTCCACATCAGGGTCTGTCGCGCCGGCACATGCTTGCCATGCTTTCGGCTGCCGGCGCTTCGCCGCTGGCCTCGCATTTTGCGCGGGCCGAGAGCCACGAATGGATAATCGATACCCACCACCACATCTATCCGCCGGAATACACCAACGCCAACTTGCGTCGCATCGTCGAGGATTCATTTGGGCTTCCGGCCGCGGCCTATACCAGCTGGTCGCCCAGGCAGGCGCTCGACCAGATGGACAAGGCCAACGTGCGCGTAGCCATCGTATCGATGACGAGCCCAGGTATCTGGTGGGACAATGGCGACGAGGCGCGCAAGTGGGCGCGGGTTTGCAACGAATTCGGTGCCGGCATGGCGCGCGATTTCCCCGGCCGCTTCGGCATGTTCGCAGCTTTGCCACTGCCCGATACCGAGGGCAGCATGGGAGAGATCGCCTATGCGCTCGAGACGCTCAAGCTCGATGGCGTCGGACTCCTGACCAGCTACGCCGGCAAGCCCCTCGGCGACCCGTCGTTCGCGCCGGTATTTGACGAGATCAACCGCCGCAAGGTCGCGCTGTTCGTGCACCCGACCATGTCGTGCTGCGGTATGGGTATTCCCGGCATCAATCCGCCCGCGATCGACTTCCCCACCGACACCACCCGCGTGATTGCGAGCCTGGCGTTCTCGGGCACGTTCACGCGCTGCCCCGATATCAAGTTCATTTTCTCCCATGGCGGCGGCACCATGCCGATGATCGCGCAGCGTATTGCCGCGTCGTCGCGCAACTTCACGCCGGATCGGATGCAAAAATATCTGCCGGACGGTTTCGAGGCCACCGTCAAGCGCCAGTTCTACGATATCGCCAGTGTGGCCACCAATCCGGCCGGCATGGCGGCCGTGTTCCGGCTGCTTCCAACAAGCCAGCTGTTCTATGGTTCGGACGCGCCGTTCGGCTCAACCACCGGCATTGCCAACGAGCTCGCCAAATTCGCGCTGCCAGTCGCAGAGATAAAGGGAATCCGGCGCGAAAATGCGCTGCGATTGTTCCCGCGCTACGCGGTCTGAGGGTGTCGGTCGAGCGTGCGCAGTCGACCGAACCGAACTGCCCGCTGGCAGGTCAGCACCCCGGCCGTAATCGCAGCGCCGATGGTCGGGTAAAACCACAAAGCACGTCCGCCCGCCTGGCGGGGGAACGACACACCGCGCGGGCCACCGCCTCTTTCGGACCGAAGGCGCGCGCCGCTCTTTGCAAGAGAGCCTTCGCTTGAATGAGATCGCCGAGCTGCGCCATCGCGATGCCTCGAGCAGCTGCAAGCCGCCCCGAGATCGGCGACGGCATGGTCTATCGCGCCTGTGCCATGGTGCAGCGCTCGCTCTTCCACCCACCGCCGGACGATCTCGAGCATCACGAGCTACGTCCGCTCAAGCGCTTCCGCTGAGGTCGTCCCATGTATTGGTCAGATGAATAGCTTGAGTACAAGGCCAATGATCCGGTGAAGGGCCGCGGAACTGCAGCTGTGTGGTAGCGTTGTCATGGCGTTGGTTGCAATCACGGATTGGAGGACACAATGTGCTGGGAAATAGATTACAAGTTTTTGGCTGAACAGAAGAAAGAGCAGGAGAGCCGGATCAAGCAAGAGCGGCGTGAAGGCGTCATCGAGCAGCTCATGAACGACGCCAAAAAACAAGGCGAAAAGACCAAAGTTGAAGTTACGCCGGTCGAGGTCGCACCTGCGGAATAACCCGTCTACGACTACTGCTTAATGAGGTGGTCGCCCAGCCTGCCGCCGGGCCGGTCAATCTAGGAAGTCTCGGTCCGGCCTCACCGTGCCGCGCGGCCCTATGCCCAACCGACCTTCGCTGGATTCCGCACGGCTTTAGTTCGCTTCCCCCCCGGAAAACCACTTGGGCCGTCTTTTGCAACGGTGTTGCATTTTCGCAACAGCCGGGAAGAAAACCCTTCGGACAGGAACCCCTCCGACCGCGCACGATTGCAGTAATGCCCGGCGGGCTTGCTCTTCCGGGGATGTAGAAGTTTCACCGGCCAGTTGCGGTTGCGACCGGGCCGTCACGCGGGTTCTGTTTCTGATCGAGGGATTGCCCATGCCCATTGAACACCTCAAACGACTGCAGAAGCACTTCGATCTGTGCATCCTGCGGGCTCCCGAACACGAAGAGAGCGAGCGGTTCCGCCGGTGGCGCAACTGCGTGGGGCATCTGATCGATTTCCCGGGGATGAGCCTTTCAGCCGCCTGGGCTGCCTCCGATCCGGCGCGCTACAAAGCCCACACCGCACCGCTCTAAGATTTCCGAGTGCTGGTCTGGCGTCCCTCGCGCGGCAACTGAAAACGTTGGGTTAACCAGTCTTGTCTCCTGAGGCGCGAAACTCGGCGTTTAACCGAAGGTCAGGCGTGCCGCCAAGAACGCGACGCGCACAATTCCAATCGTTGGTATCGACTTGGAGGTTGGACCCCGTCGAGGCGGGGCTAGTTGCAAGCATCGCGCGGCCCGGTGGGAACATTACCGGGCTAGAGAGGACCAGCCCTATTGATTGAAACGTTCATAGCTATATCCCCCTAGCGCTCAATGGGCAAAAATCGTTACGACAATTCCTGCGACTATTGCGGCGAGCGTTAAGCCCGCAACCGTGAGCGTTCCCCAGTAAATCCAATCTTCCCGCTGCTTCCTGGTCTTTTCTTTCTCTCGAAGCCACCCGACCACAAATTGACGCCGATCTTCTCCTCCAGCTGAGAGTTCGCGAAGTTCGGCGCGCACTTGCGCTTCGTCGGCTGCCTCCAGTTGGCGGCGGAGTTCCGCTTTCCATTCCGGCTCGGTCATGGCTGCGATCTTCTGAACTCGTGCACGGCGGTTTGGATAGCGATTAACGCGGCCGCACCGCGAATGTGCTAGCCTAGCACTCCCTTTCGGGATGGATGGCCATGAGGCGGCGCGCGTTCATCGCGATTCTTGGCGGCGCGGCGGGGTGGCAGTTGGCGGCGCTTATCGCGCTAACCGCATTCGCGACAAAATCGGCTGAGGCACAGGACTATCCGACACGTCCGGTGAAACTCATTACGCAAGGCGCAGCAGCGAGCGGCCCGGATGTCATCGCTCGGATCGTATTTGACCAACTTGGACGTCTGTGGGGACAACAGGTTGTAATTCTCAATACGCCGGGCGCCGCCGGCAGCGCCGCAGCTCGCCAAGCGGCGGCATCGCAACCAGACGGCTATACGCTCTACATGCCTGCTGCCTCGGCGTTTATCGTTATGCCAGAAATGTTTCCAACGTTGCCCGTCGATATCTATCGTGATTTTGACCGTATTGGGCTCGTTGCAGAGCAGCCATTCGTCATTGCGGTTTCGCCTTCGCTGGGCGTCAATTCGTTGCCCGAATTGGTAGCGCTATCAAAGAAGAGGCCGGGCGAGATCAATTATGCCGCGAATGCACGCGGCACCCTTCCGCATCTGACAGCTGAGCGATTGCGAGATCAAACGGGCGCCGATTTTACTTACATCCCCTACCCAGGCGCTGTGGCCGGACTCCAGGATATTGTAGGCGGCCGGGTTTCGATGATTGTCGAGGGATTGGGAACCCTCATGGGAGGAATCCAAGGCGGCTCGATCAAGCCTCTAGCGGTGACGTCACTTCAACGGTTGCCTAATTTCCCTGATTTGCCGACAGTCGCCGAAACAGTTCTCGGCTT
>CAWJRE010000066.1:0-96014 GCA_963845075.1 uncultured Alphaproteobacteria bacterium
ACAGCTGGGTGGACAGAACCACCGATCACCTGAAATCCGGAAGTCTTGGCATCATCGATCGAACATTTCCCATGGCCGCCGCCCAGTGGGGATTTGCTGTCGGCCTAAAGTTTTCGGATCGATCCGGTTTGCGGGCTCAGACGCAGTCGCATGGAGAGCGCCACCATCGCACGAACGGCCTTCTCCTGGACAGTTATCCAAGGACTTGTTTTGCCATCCACGACCGCGCCTGCTTGCCGTAGTTCGCGCGCCGCCTGTTCAGCTAAAACGGTGGCTTCACAGTAGCGGCAAAGCAGCGGCACATCAGATGGCCGAAAGTGCTTCGGTTCACAGGCGTCGACTAGACCGATAAAGATGATGCGCTCGGCTTCCGGTAAGGACGCCGGTGGGTCCAGTCGCGGTTCGCTGCTATCGACAGCAGTCACCGACAACGAAGCTGCTGATTTGCGCGGCATTGCGTGCTGACATTAAGAAATTTTGACAGGTAGCACAACGAAGCGACGGGACCGCTCGCCAAGTCGGAGGCCTCAACTCTAAAGGGTCCCCCCCGCCAGCTGCGACTTTCAGCATCGGCGCGACTTGCAGGGCGAGCGCCTCGTGCCGTCGTCGCATCGAGATGCTGCGGCGGCTTCCTGGGATCGGCCGCGTGCTCGCCGGGCGGCGGCGGGACGGCTGGGCGACGCGCGCGGTCATGGGATGTGCGGAAAGCGCCCGTCGGACGGGCCTTGGTCTGACTATCCTAATTTTCCATCTAAAGGTCGGACCGCTAGAAGCCCTTCTGCCGCAGGATTAGTCCGACCTGTCCTACCTTTTTTAGAGTTCTTTTTCCTCAAGGGCGGCCTCTCCCTCCTTCCTCCTCATAGCGGGCCAAAGTTCCATTTTTTCTCTCTTAAGAACAAAAAATGGTCGACAGGTAGGACAGGTAGGGCAAACCCGCATTGCACAAGGGTTTCTTGTGTCCTACCTCGGTTTTAAAGGTCGGACATTTTTGGCAATTCGGACACTTTAAAGCTCATCGTCCTCGTCGACCTCGTCCGCCGCTCCCCAGTTCTCCTCCTCATCCCAGGTCATTTCCTCGTTAAACAGGACGGCAAACCGGTCCCGGCACTGCTTCAGCGGCGGGAACTGGTAGACCAGTCCCCGCTTCTGCTGGCGGATTGCCTCTCGGTGGCTTGGCCGTGGCATCAGGTAGGTCTGCTTACTGCGGTGCAGATCCTCGCCCACAACCTTGCTGACAAACATGCCGAGCGCGGTTTCAATCGCTCGTCGCGGCATGCCCTTCTTTCTGGCGTGCTCGACGTAGTGCTCGAACAACAACTCCGATGGCGCGGAGCCGACGCCGTCCCAGTCGCCCGGCAGGATGCCGTTGCGGAGCACGTCGAACCACCACCCTTGCTCGGCGGTGACGGTCTCTAGTTTCTGTTCGACCAGTGCCTCGGTGTGTGGGATCTGTCGCAGGTTCACCTTCGAGCAACCGACTTCATTCAGCAAATGATAAAGCAAGGCCTCGCGTCCGCCCGCATTCATCTCCTCATCGATGGCGGCGAAGTAGGCGTGGTCTTGTTGATGGGTATCACCAACATCGAGCACGGCAAAGCGCCGCTCCTCGAAGCCCGCAGGCACGACCCAGTTTTGATTACCGGTGACGAACAGCCGCACAAAATTGCTCACCCAGAAGGCTTCCTTGCCCTTGAACTCGATCGCGTGCTTGTCGCCGGTAACGAGATCCTTGAGCTTGCCTTCGGCCTTGCGATCGCCCGCCCAGAAGCCTTCATCGGCGTGCAACACCAATAAGGAGATCATGTGCGAGTTAAAACGACCAGTGACGTAGCGCGGGTCGGAGATGGCCTTGTAGTGCACGCCGAGCAGCGACCCGAAGATTTCGCCGAGCTTGGTCTTGCCAGTTCCTTGCTTGCCGCGCAGTGCCAGCGACGTCCCGCACTTCTTGCCGGGCCGCTGATAAATGTCGGCGAACCATGCAATGACCCAGTCGTAGAGCGCGTCGTCGTTCTGACAGACGTTCTCGCGGATGTGGGCGAGAAACTTAGAGCAGTCCCCTTTGCGCGGCTCGACCGCAAAGCCGCGCCACAGATTGTAGTAATCCGGAAGCTCGCGGCCGGGAGCAAATCCGATCTCCTGATACTTACGTCGTTGCGGGTGCGTCAGCCAGTAATCAGTAGCGGGTATCGTGATCGACTTGCCCTTCTTGTCTTTGCCAAGCTCGATAACGTGCTCGGCGTTCCACTCGTGGAATGATGCCGACGACAGTAGCTTGAAATCGGTGTAGCCCTCGGGCGTCTTGAACTCCTGCAAAATTGCACTTTTGCCACCCGCCAGAACGTGCGCGTGCCGCTGGTTCCACTCGGCGATATCCGGATCGATGACGGTATCGTCCTTCAGCGTGTACGTCGTGCCGCCGTGGGCAAAGCTGTAAATGATCCAGGTGCCGTCCGAGCGCCGGAACAGTTTTGCCTTGCCGCGGCCGTAGCTCACGCCCTCGAATGGGTCCGCCATCGGCTCATCGAGGTACTTCGCGGGCTTGGCCAGCACGTCGGCGACGGTGGCGCCCTGCAGCTCTTTCCGATCGAACGCCAGCGTAAATGCGCCGGAGAGTTCCTGATGATCAACCCAGGCACGACTTGCGCCAGCGCCTCAGCTTCCGTCGCGCCGCGAGCGATTAGGCGCTGCACGTGCTCCTCGCCCCAGGCGAAGCGCGCGGCCTTCAGCTCCGGTTCGAGGCGCACCCGCTCGGCCGCGAGCAGTTCCTCGTATTGTGCGCGTTCGCTGGCGGTGAGCGGTGCGAACAGCTTGGTATCGAGCACGTGTCCGCCGCGCACGATCGCCTGACGCAACTCTTGAATAAGCGGCTTGTCGACGATCGGCCGACCTTCGAAGATCAGCCTTTCCGGCGAGCCGACGCTCTTGTCGACGATCGAGCGCTCCAGGAAGGTGCCAGCGGCCGAGGCCATGCCCCAGCCAAGGCCGGCCAACCAGCAGCGGGCATACAAGTCGGAAAGGAAGCGCGGGATGTCGCGGCGTTGCACACCGGCACGTACAGGTGCTTGCCGCCCGAGGACGGATACTGCTTGCCGCTCATGCCGTGCCGGAGACCGGACGATGTGGAGGCGCGCTCGACCAGGGCCGCCGTCTTCAGCGCAGGCAGCACGCTGCACAGGGCCGGCAGCAAACCGCCGCACGCGTCAAGGCATTGCTTGACGGCTTCGCTCATGGCCTTGGTATCGTGGTCGAGTAAAACGACACCGGCCTCGGCAAAGACTAGATTGTCCTTGCTGCGGGCATGGTCCCGTTTTGCGATTGACGAGCTTATCCTTGGCGGCCACGCGCACGGTGTCCAGCAGGTCGGGCTTGAGGCGGCCGAGTGCAATCGCTTCGTACGGCGGGCAATGGCTGATCAGCTCGGCAAAGGCGTGAAGGCTCTCGATCGCGACCCGGCGCGCCTCCCCGTCGGACATGGCGCAAGTCGAGCCATCGCTCACGACCTTGCCGTCCTTGCCGAGCCAAATGCGCTTCGACATCCCGCCGTTGAGCTTCTTGAAGACGGTGATTTCGGTGTGCCACGGGCGTTCGATGCGGACGACCGGTGCATGACCGACGACTTGCGCATCCGGACGGCGGAAGGCGAGGATCTGAGCAGATGGCGGCTCTTCGAGTCGATAGACGCGGCAGGGCAGCTCGAAGACGACGAAGCGACCGCCATAGGCGTAGCCTTCGGGATTTTTGATCCCGAACTCAGCAGCGAGAACGTGATCAGCTATGAACGTGGCGGCCTTGGTTTGGCCGGTATCGATCAGCTGGGCGCGATCGGAAACCTCGTGGGAAATATTGCTATGATAGTACGTGACGTTGCCGCTTTCTCCGATCAGCCAGCCGTTCGCGTCCCCCGTCATTATAGAACGCGGACGTTCGACCGAGCTTTGTAGTCCGAATACCGATACGAGGCGGACGCACGACCCATTCGGCAAAATCACCCAGTCGCCTGGGCGCGGCCCCTTGATGGCCTCACGCTTCTTCACCCGTTCCTGGATGACCGGCAGATCGAGGGGATTGACTGATTGCGGTTTACGGACGCGGCGGGTATTCTTCATTCGCTTACTCCTGGCAGGGTGAGCATGAATAAGGCGGCCCCGCGCTCCCAGCGCGGGGTTTGCTTTTAGGGCGGGCTTAACGAGCCGGACGGAGCGCGAACAGTCCGGGAGTTTTTCCGGGACTTTCCGCTCCATTCCGGGGATTTTGGTGCTGTTACGTTCCCTTATCGCGCTGTGTGCGCAGGGAGGGCACGTGCAAGAACTGCTGATTTTATGGGGCTTTGTTGGTCGGAGCGGCGAGATTTGAACTCGCGACCCCCAGTCCCCCAGACTGGTGCGCTAACCGGGCTGCGCTACGCTCCGCCGATGCGGCCGGACTATAGTCAGCGACCTTCCGGAGCGCAATTGCTTCGGGATTTGGACGTCCGCGTCTTACGGCGGCGCGGAGCGCAATATCGCAGCAGATGTTGCCATGGCGAGGGCGGGGCCGAAGCGCCGCGTCAGTGACGGCAAACCCGCCGCTCCACGACGAATTCCGTCGACCGTGCAGCATCTAAAGCTATGATGCGCGCGGGCAATCGGGGGATTTCAGTGAAACGGGTTGCAATCGTTACCGGCGCCGGCCGCGGCATTGGCGAAGCCACCGCGCGCGCGCTGGCGCGCGATGGGCACACGGTCGCGCTGGCCGATCTGAATGTTGCCGAAGCACGCCGCGCCGCCGGCGCGCTGCCCGGCGGCGGGCACGCGGCCTTTGACGTCGATGTCGTGGACGAGCGCTCGGTCGAGGCGCTGTTCGACGCGGTCGAGGCGCAGCTCGGTCCGGTCGCAGTGCTCGCCTGCGTCGCCGGCGGCCCGTTCCTGACGCCGGGGCGCCGGCCCAGCATCATCGAGACCACGACCGAGAATTGGATACGCACGGAGGCGCTCAATGCGCGCGGCCCGTTCCTGTGCATCCGCGCGATGCTCTTGCGCCGGATGCGAAACCCGGTCGCGGACGGCCGCATCATCACCGTCTCATCGATGTCCGGCATCACGCCCGAGAGCCCGACCGGCCCCGCGTACTCGGCGGCGAAAGCGGCCGTTATTCATCTGACGCGCTACGCGGCGCTCGAGGCGGCGCCGCTCGGCATCACCGTCAACACGGTGGCTCCCGGCCTGACCGATACGCCGGCCGTGCGCGGCGATCTCACAGCGGAGCAGATCGAGGCGGCCCGGCGGGCCATTCCGATCGGCCGACTAGGGAGGCCGGAGGATATCGCCGAAACGATCGCGTTTCTTGCCTCGGCGCGCGCGGGCTACATCACCGGCGCCGTGATCGAAGCCAACGGCGGCCGTCAGCCGCCATGAGGGCGGGAGCCTAGGGCGCAATCGTTTCAGATCGAATCGATTGGCGCTCTAATTTTTTGATGGAGGATGATCCCTCGGGTCGAGCCCGAGGGCATGCTTTTCGGAAAACCGGTTTCCACTTTTCCGGATCATGCTTCGACCCGAGTCACGCCCGCGGCGGCAGCCGTTCGAAAATCGGCGTGCCTTCGGCGATTTGGTGGAAGGGCTGCTTGTCGACAGTGAAGATCGCCATTTGCGCACTGCCGAAGACGCTTGGGTCGTCGAGCGTACCGACCTTCAAGATCACCGCGCGCAGGCCTGGCCGGCGCGTCGTCAGATGCGTGCCGCACTCGGCGCAGAACTCGCGCGTCACCGCGTTTTCAAGATCGCTGCGCGAGAATTGCTTGGGCACGCCCTTTACGTAGCTGAAGCCCGCCGGAGGCATGAGCATGAACATATTCGGCGCGCCGCCACTGATGTATTGGCACTCGCGACAATGACATTGCGCCTTCAGCATCGGTTCGCCCTCGGCCGCGTAGCGCACTTGACCGCAGTAGCATCCACCTTCCAATTTCATATCGTTCTCCCACCGGCAATTGACGGTGATGGTAGTCGAAATCCGATCCGGCCATGGAGTCCGTTCGAGGGATGCCGGGGACCGCGACAATGCGCAAGGTCCGTATTGTTCTAATTCCGAGCCCTTTGTTCCCAGCGACACCGGCCCGCCCAGATACTCGACAGTGCACAGCTTATTGTTGCATCAAGCTAGAGACCACAGGGCCACGCACCGCGGACGGCTACCGAACCCCTATGGGAATCGAGGAGGCTGCACAGCCTCAACTGCCTGCAAGAGTGGCACCAGCTCCGCTTTCCCCCACCGTTCGCAGCAGCCACAGAGTGGATAAACTTAATATTCGATACCATCCGGCGCACGGCGCAAGGACTAGCCGTCATCGGTGTGTTGGGCTTTCGCCGCGATTGAATTAGTTCCGCAGATCTTGACGGCGCGGCCGGCTGTTCCGCGGCATCGCCGCCTCATCCGAGAGGTCGCTAACGCGCCACCGCTTCGATTGAATTGACTGACACGCCGGCATCCGCCAAAGCCGTGCCGGCGGCGCGTTGAAGCTGGCCGAGATCAAACTCCAGCTCGACGGTCAGTCCCGAAGATTTGCGCGCCTCGAAACCGACCTTGCGCGCCAGCCGCAACATCGCGGTGTTTTCGTGAAGGACCAAAGCGCTCAGCGTGCCGAGATTCCGCCGCGCCGCGCGCGCCAACGTGGTGCGCAACAGCATTTCGCCAATTCCCCGGCGCGCGCAATCCGTGCGAACAATCAAAGCGATTTCGGCCTGGGCCGACGATAGACGGACGAGATGCGCAATGGCGCAAATGTCACCGCCCTCCTCCAGAATCCAAATCATCTCCCCGCCTCCGCCCTTGATGTCGAAGAAGCGTTTGAGCGTGTGATCGTCGGCAAAATCGGCCGCCTGACCAAACCGCAAGCGCAAGGACTCGCGACTGGTCCTGCGAACAAATGCGCGCACCCTGTCCCACTCGGACTCCGTCAGGGCGCCGGTAAGGACGACGACTTCGCTGAGGCGGATATCGCCGCGCGGCCGGGCGACTTCGGTTTGGCCGGGAATAACCGGCGGCACCGGGTTTCGCGGACGTAGCGCGTATTCGTGCTGCAAGCTCCTCATGCGCGCAATGATCGCCTCAAATAGCGGGCGCATGCACGCGCGATGTTCTCATGATCGGCTGAGTTTCACTCAACGCGCGTTAGACCATGATCCGATCAAGTTTAGTCGGATCATGGTCCAGATATTGCGTTGAAGCATGATCTTTTCCGAAAACCGGTTTCCACCCCGGATCAAGTCCGGGGCAGGCTTTTTCGGAATCATGCTCCGGCGCGCTGCCGCGAAAAGGTATTAGGCGATTTTCCGCCGCGGTTTTTGCTTTCCGCTTGGCTGCGCCGCACCGCCGAGCTCATCCAGCAGCCATTGCCGGAAGGTCTTTACATCCTGGCTCTGAAAATCCGCATCCATGGTCACCAGCCAATAGCACCAGCCGCTCGGCACGCCATCGAACAAACTGACAAGCTGCCCGGATTTGATCTCGGCATCAAACAGCGGCGTGCGTCCGAGCGCGATGCCATAGCCTCGGCGGGCCGCTTCGAGCGCCATGTTGGCCGTATCCACCCGCAGTCCGGCGCGCACATTCGCCGGCGGCGCGGCGCCGACAATCCGAAACCATTCGGCCCAGTCGCCCGATACGGACGTCATGTGGATGAGATCGGCGCTTGCGATGAGTTTGAGCCCGGAGAGGCCGGCATACTTCTCCAGCAGGCTCGGCGAACAAACAGGCACGAGGGACTCGTCGAGCAGCCGCGTCCACGACGGCGTGGCGCGCGAAGCGGGCGCAAGCCGGATGGCGGCGTCGATGCCTTCCATCGGCAGGTCGACCGCCTTGAGCGAGGTCTCGATGTCCACACCGGTTTCCGGGTAGCGCTCGGTGAATCGCGACAATCGCGGCAGCAGCCAGCGGGCGGCAAACCCCGGTGCGGAGCTGATCGCAAGCCGCCCCTGCGAGCGCCGCCCCGGAAGCCGCGCGGTCGCTTCGGCGACCGCCTTCAACGCTTCGCCGACCGCGACCGCATAGGCGGCGCCGGGCTCGGTCAATCCGAGCTTGCCGCCGCCGCGCTGAAACAACGCAACGCCGAGCCAATCTTCCAGGTTCTGCACCGCGTGGCTCACCGCGCTGGCGGTGATGTTGAGCTCCTCCGCGGCCTTCTTGAAGCTGCCGTGCCGGGCCGCCGCCTCGAATACGCGCACGGAGCTCAATGGTGGAAGCTTGAACCCCATTCTTCTCCTCCGTAGGCGGGCCGCAGGTTACGGCAGCCATGCACAAAGACCAATAGACCCCGGCGGCCGCGCCTACTCCTCCCGCCGCGCCTTCCAGCCTCTTCTCAAACGACGGTGAGCGCTTTTCATCGCCGCCGCAGATTTTCTCGTTTGCGGGAGAGGAGATGTCAGACCACCTTGTCGAGCGTATCAGACATGGTGTGAATCATGGCCCTTCTGCAAACCGATCACGACAATGTTGCTTGGCTGACGGGGTCGCCGCTCTCACCGGCACGCCTCGCCGAGCAACGCTTCGCGCACATCCGCGAGTATCTCTTTGCACCGATCCGGCGTTCGCTCGAAACGCTGCGGCAATGGTCGATGCGGCGTCAGGTGCGCGCCTGGCGGACCAGGACCGAGCTCGCGCGGCAACGGCGCGCGTTGGCGCAATTATCCGACCGCGAGCTGAGGGATATCGGCATCACGCGCTACGAGATCGAATTCGTATTGCGGCAATCTCCGTGGCGCTGAGGCCGCGGGCGGCGAGCGCTCGCCCCGACCATGCAAGCAGCACCCTTCGCCGCCCAATCGTGAAGAAGACTTACGATATAATCGCGCACACCATACCGATTCGGGCGACTGTCTCATTCGAACAGCAGTCCCCATGCTTGATGGAGCAGCGATGCGCGCAATTCTTCTCACCGCTCTCGCGACCGTGGGCGCTCTGTCGAGCGGAATGGCTGTGCGGCAAGCCGATGCCGCCATGCCCTTTAGCTCGCAGCCGAGCACCGTTGCGGCCCAAGTGCAAACAATAGTCCAAACAATCGCAAATGTGTGCGGCACGAACGGCTGCGCTCGCGTGCAGACGCAGCGCGTGGTCAAGCAGCAAAAAGCGGGCAACGTCGTCCCCAGCCGGCACTAGAGCATGATCCGGAAAAGTGGATACCGGTTTTCCGAAAAGCATGCCCTCGGGCTCGACCCGAGGGATCATGCTCCATCAAAGATCTAGAGTGCGACAATGATTCAACCTGTAGCCGTCGCGCTCTAACGGCAACAAACAATCGGCGCAGGAAGCCGCGAGCTGAAACCGCGGCGCGCTGTTAGCTTGCTTCGTCCGGCCGCTCTTGCGGCAACGCCGGGTCTGTCAGGACCGCTTGGATAAGGCCGCGGCAAGCGACCAGCTCATCGAGTGCGGTCTGTAGCTTTTGCCTGCTTTGGTTATCGGCCGAGAGCCGCACCGGCGCGGCGGCCGGCGGCACCAGATTGGGCTCGCGGCGTACGTCCGTTCGCGTGGCAGTTGTGGAAGGCCCGGCAAAGAACGACGGCTCGCGCGGGTGGCTTGTGGGTCCGACCTCGCCCTCAGCTTCGGATTCGGCTTCGTCCTCAGCTTCGGCTTCGCCTGCTAATTCGCCGGCGCTCTCGGCCTCGTCCTCATCCTCAAGCTCAACCGCAGCCGGCGGTTCGGCGCCCGTCCGCCAGACGCCCTGCACGAATGAGAGCCCTTCTTCGCGTAAAATGCGCTGTACGCCGCGGATCGTATAGCCTTCGCCGTACAGCAGGTGGCGCACGCCGCGCAGCAAATCCACATCGTCCGGACGATAGTAGCGGCGGCCACCGCCGCGCTTGAGCGGCCGGATCTGGGTGAAGCGGCTTTCCCAAAAACGCAGCACGTGCTGAGGAACATTGATCTCCTCAGCAACCTCGCTGATCGTGCGGAATGCGTCCGGCGCCTTTTCCAGGGCCCCTTCTCCCGCTCGTTGCTACTAGTGCGCGATGGCCTCAAGTTAAAACGTCATCGCGCTCTAGATTTTTGATGGAGCATGATCTTTTCGGAAAACCGGTGTCCACCGGATCATGCTCCTTTTTTGGTGGAGCATGATCTTTTCGGAAAACCGGTGGTCCACTTTTCCGAATCATGCTCTAGGGCTACTCCATGCTCGGCTCGCCGCCGTCCGGCCCGGCGTTGATCCGCTGCTTGAGAATGGCAGACGGCTTGAACACCATCACGCGCCGCGGCGAGATTGGCACTTCCTTGCCGGTCTTCGGATTTCGGCCGATGCGCTGACCTTTCTTACGCACCACGAACGAACCGAAGGACGACAACTTCACCGTTTCGCCGCGCTCAAGACAATCGGTGATTTCCTTGAGAACCAGCTCGACCAACGTCGCTGATTCCGTGCGCGACAGACCGACTTTTTGATAGACAGCCTCACACAAATCAGCACGCGTGATCGTCTTCCTCGTCATCGCCAGCCCCACTCTCGGCGATCGATGCCCATCGATCAATCGTATCGTTTTGAATTATCAACGATATTAGCTTCTCGCTAAACGGTCAACGGCCTTGCATGGGCTTGTTCACCAGCGAACGAGCGCCGCGCCCCAAGTAAAACCACCGCCCATCGCCTCGAGCAAGATGAGATCGCCACGCTTGATGCGGCGGTCGGCGACCGCGTCCGCCAGCGCCAGCGGTATCGAGGCGGCCGAAGTATTGCCGTGCCGGTCGACGGTGGTGACGACTTTCGCTGGGTCGATCCCAAGCTTGTGCGCCGAGCCATCGATGATGCGCTTGTTGGCCTGATGCGGCACGAACCAGTCGATGTCGGCGACACTGTAACCCGCCCCTTTGAAGGCGTCCTCGACCACGTCGGTGATCATCGCCACCGCGTGGCGAAACACCTCGCGGCCTTCCATGCGCAAATGCCCCACGGTCCCGGTCGACGAAGGCCCGCCGTCCACATACAACTTGGACTTGTGTCGGCCGTCGGAGCGTAGCCGCACCGTCAGCACGCCGCGGTCGTCGCGGGTGCCGGGCTGATCTTGCGCTTCGAGCACGACGGCGCCGGCGCCGTCGCCGAACAGCACGCAGGTGGTGCGGTCGGTCCAGTCCAGGATACGCGAAAAGGTTTCCGCGCCGATCACCAGCGCCCGGTTGAACGCCCCGGACTTCAGCAGGGCATCGGCGGTCGACAGCGCATAGACGAAGCCCGAGCAGACCGCCTGCAGGTCGAAGGCGGCACCATGGGTGATGCCGAGCGCGCTCTGCACCTCGACCGCGCTTGCCGGGAAGGTGTTATCGGGCGTCGAGGTGGCCAGCACGATCAGGTCGATGGCCTGCGCATCGAGATGGGCGTGCGCGAGCGCTGCATGGGCTGCATGCACAGCCATATGCGAGGTGAATTCGCCGGGAGCGGCGATGCGCCGCTCGTGAATCCCGGTGCGCTGGACGATCCACTCGTCGGAGGTGTCGACTTTGCGCGCCAGATCGGCATTGGTCAGGACTTGGTTCGGCAGGTAGCTGCCGCAGCCAAGAACAACAGAACGACGTACAGTCACGAAGCGGCTCCGATCAGCGCCTGTTGCGGCTCGCCGCCCACGCCCCGTCCAAGCGCCGCCGTGATCTTAGCCAGCAGCTCGTCGCGCACCACCTCGTAGCCGAGCTCGATGGCGGCGGCGAAGCCCTCGGCATCGGTGCCGCCGTGGCTCTTGATCACAATGCCGTTGAGGCCGAGAAAGACCCCGCCATTGGCGCGGCGCGGGTCGAGCCGTTCGCGCAGCTTGTCGAAGGCGGAGCGCGCGAACAGGTAGCCGATGCGGCTGCCGAGCGAGCTTTGCATCGCGGCCCGCAGATAGCCGCCGATCTGGCGGGCGGTGCCCTCGGCGGTCTTGAGCGCAATGTTGCCGGCAAAACCTTCGGTGACCACCACATCGACCTTGCCGGTGCCGATGTCATCGCCTTCGACAAAGCCGACATAATCGAGATCGGGCATCGGCCGCTCACGCAGGATCCGGCCCGCTTCACGCACTTCCTCTAATCCCTTCACTTCTTCCACACCGATATTGAGAAGCCCAACGGTCGGGCGCTTGAGCCCGAGCAGAATGCGCGCAGTGGCGGCCCCCATGACCGCGAGATCGACCAGATGCTCCGCATCCGCCCCGATCGAAGCGCCGACGTCAAGCACGATCAATTCGCCGCGGAGCGTCGGCCACAGCGCCGCGATCGCCGGCCGCTCGATGCCCGGCAGCATCTTGAGCTCGAATTTGGACATGGCCATCAGCGCGCCGGTATTGCCCGCCGACACGACCATGTCGGCTTCCTTCTTCTTGACCGCGTCGATCGCAAGCCACATGGAGGACCTGCGGCGGCCCGAGCGCAAAGCCTGGCTCGGCTTGTCCTCCATGCGCACGGCGATGTCGGCATGCACCAGCCGCGACACCGCTTGCAGCGCCGGATGCTTCGCCAACAGCGGCGTCACCTGCTCGGTCTGCCCGAAGAACAGAAACTTGCTGTCGGGGCGGCGGGCCAGCGCGAGCTCCGCGCCGGCAACGACCACAGCCGGGCCATGGTCTCCCCCCATCGCATCGAGAGCAATGCGAACCGTTTGCGACATACCTGACCGCAATCCTAGACCTTGATCCAAACTGCCATGCCCGGATCGCGGTCCCGATTTTCCTGCCGGCACATGATCCCTTCCGAAGAGCCTCGTCCAAGGTTCGGAATCATGCTCCAGGTCCGAAGTGAGGGGGCGCTGAGCGCGGCGGGAGAATAACGTTTCGCGGCCCGGAAACAACTGCGATCAGGGGCCATCACGGCCTTTCTTGAGCACACCCAAAGCCGCGAAGGGGCCTTCGTCGGGTTTGCCGTCCGCCGGCGGCTGGAAGATCGCGTCGGGCTTACGCGGGTAAGGATCAAGACCGAGGAGGAGAAATTCGGTCGCGAGCGCCCCCAGATCGACCTTTCCGTCGAGGAGCGGCTCGGTCTCGCCGTCCAAGCTTCGATCGCGAGCATCGCCCTCGGCCTCTTGCTGCACGGCGGGCGGCGGCTCGAACAGCAGGTCGATGTCTTCGGTAACCTCATTGGCGAGCGGCTCGAGGCTCACCACGCAGGTCTGGCCGGCGGTCGCCGAGACGCGCCCGGCGACGTGCAAGCCGGTGCGGCCGTGGCGTGTCACGTCGAAACTTGCCTCGAGGCGGGGAAGATCACGCAAGCCAGCCACGCGCGCCACGGCGGCGCGGGTGTCGGGATCGGCAGCGAGATCGAAATGCTGCCCCTCCTCCGGCACGTCGTCGAGCGCGACCGGCACGTGCCATGGCAAGGGCGCGATTTTTTCTCGTTCAGGCATTCACCAAAGTCTCCGGACTTGGAAAGACGGCCCTGCCCGCGATCAAGGAATCTTCCGGCTGGGCGTCCAATTGCGCAGCCGCCGCACGCATATAACGCGCAAGCGGCGCCGCTTTCTCCCCGGCATCCAACTCACCTAAAATATTGCGTGCCAACGCCTTCTCAAGCTCCTGCGGATCGGCGGCGGCGAGAGCCGCGCCATAGGCGGCCTGCCGGCCGTAGAAGGCTTCGCCGAACTGGCGCATCTTGCGCGGCACGGCGAGATCGCCGACGCCCATCTCCCGCAGATTGTCGTCGAGGTCGCGGCAGAAAACATCGAACAATCGCTGTCCGACGGCCGAGCCGGGACCGAGCGACGGGCCGTGCCCGGAGGCTGCGGCCCCCTTTGCGCCGAGCCGGCGGAGCACCAAGACGAGGTGCAGCACGATCAGTTCGAAACGTCCCTCGACGCTGTCGGAAATCCCATAATGAGTGTAGAAAACAGGCGAGCGGGCCTGTGCCACGATGGCGCCATAGAGACCGTGGATATTGCGATTGGGGCCACCACGCCGAAATGCACCTAAGATCATAGAGATAGCTCGTTTCCTTAAAGCTGAGCCAGATTTCGCGGAGCACTGAAAATTGCCATTTGCCGATTTCGGGGGTACGGCAGGCGGCGCTGGGACACAAGGTAGAATACCGATATGCGGGGCAATCGGGGGCATAGAGGACACCGGCGACTGGCGGCGCATGCGCTGATCGTGGCGCTCGCGCTTCCGCTGGCCGGCTGCTTTGGCGAGACCTTCCAGCGCGGTTATGTGCTGCCCGACGGCGCGCTTGAGCAAATCCGGCTCGGCGCCTCGCAGGAGCAGGTGCTGATCGTGCTCGGCACGCCCTCCACCGTTGCCACCGTTTCGGGCGAGGCGTTTTACTACATCTCGCAAACGGCGACGCGCGCCGCCTCGTTCATGCCGACGACCATTACCGACCAACGCGTGGTGGCGATCTATTTCGACAGGGACCGGCGCGTCCAGCGCGTCGCCAATTACGGCATCAAAGACGGCAAGGTCTTCGACTTTGTCAGCCGCACGACACCGACCGCGGGCTCCGATGCGGGCTTCCTCAAGCAACTCTTCTCAACGATCCAGAACAGTCACTTCGCGCTGCCGTTCTGACGATACGGCATCTCGGCAGGATGGGTTGAGCGGTAGCAAAACCCATCGGCCCCGTCCGAGAGGCCGCAAGATGGGTTTCGTTTTCACTCGACCCATCCCACGCAGCCACATCGGCCATCTCAGTGCGCCAGCACCGCGAGCAGCAACAGCGCGACGATGTTGGTGATCTTGATCATCGGGTTCACCGCCGGGCCGGCGGTGTCCTTGTAGGGATCGCCAACCGTGTCGCCGGTGACCGCCGCCTTGTGGGCATCGGAGCCTTTGCCGCCGTAATGGCCGTCCTCGATGTATTTCTTGGCGTTGTCCCAGGCGCCGCCGCCCGAGGTCATCGAGATAGCCACGAACAGGCCGGTAACGATGACACCGAGCAGCATTGCGCCGAGCGCCGAGAAGGCCGCCGATTTGCCCTGAGCGCCGCCGCCGGCGACGAAGTAGATGATGAAATAGCCGACGATCGGCGAGAGCACCGGCAGCAATGACGGCACGATCATTTCCTTGATCGCGGCGCGGGTGAGCATGTCGACCGCGCGGCCGTAATCGGGCTTGTCCGTGCCCTGCATGATGCCCGGCTTCTCGCGGAATTGCCGGCGCACTTCTTCCACGATCGAGGAAGCAGCACGACCGACAGCGGTCATGCCCATGGCACCGAACAGATACGGCAGCAAGCCGCCGAACAGGAGGCCGGCCACGACGTATGGATTGCTCAGCGAGAAATCCGGCGCGACGCCCTGGAAGTACGGATGCTTGTCGGCACCGGCGACGAAGAACTTCAGGTCCTGGCTGTAAGCCGCGAACAGCACCAGTGCGCCGAGGCCGGCGGAGCCGATGGCATAGCCCTTGGTCACCGCCTTGGTGGTGTTGCCGACGGCGTCGAGCGCGTCGGTCGATTTGCGCACTTCCTTCGGCAAACCGGCCATTTCCGCAATGCCGCCGGCATTGTCGGTGACCGGGCCGAAAGCATCGAGTGCAACGACGATACCGGCGAGCGCAAGCATCGTGGTGACCGCAATGGCGATGCCGAACAGGCCGGCGAGGTTATAGGTAACCAAGATACCGGCGATGATGACGATCGCCGGCAGCGCCGTCGATTCCAGCGAAATGGCGAGGCCCTGGATCACGTTGGTGCCGTGGCCGGTGACCGAAGCGAGCGCAATCGAATGCACCGGGCGGAAGTTGGTGCCGGTATAGTATTCCGTGATCCAGATGATCAGCCCGGTCACCACCAGGCCGACGATGCCGCAGTAAAAAAGATCGGCGCCGGAGTAACCGACGCCCGGCAGCGCACCGAAGCCGATTAGATAATGCGTGACGCCGGCAATGCCGATCAGCGCGAGCACCGCGGTCGCGATCATGCCCTTATAGAGCGCGCCCATGATCGACTGGCTGGCGCCAAGCCGCACGAAGAAGGTGCCGATGATCGACGCGATGATGCAGATGCCGCCGATGGCGAGCGGATAGGTCATCATCTTGGTCACGGCTTCCGCCGACGCACTGAAGAAGATGGCCGCCAGCACCATGGTCGCGACCGTCGTCACCGCGTAGGTCTCGAACAGGTCCGCCGCCATGCCAGCGCAGTCGCCGACATTGTCGCCCACGTTGTCGGCAATGGTCGCGGGATTGCGCGGATCGTCCTCGGGAATGCCGGCCTCGACCTTGCCGACGAGATCGCCGCCAACGTCGGCGCCCTTGGTGAAGATGCCACCGCCCAACCGGGCGAAGATCGAGATCAGTGAGGCACCGAAGCCGAGCGCCACCATCGAATCGATGACAGTGCGGTCATTCGGGGCAAGATGCAGCGCTCCGGTGAGGAACATAAAGTACAGCGTGACGCCGAGAAGCGCGAGGCCAGCAACCAGAAGGCCGGTGATGGCGCCGGAGCGGAAGGCGAGCTCAAGGCCGCCGGCGAGCGAGGTGGTGGCGGCCTGCGCGGTGCGCACATTGGCTCGCACCGATATGTTCATGCCAATAAAGCCGGTGGCGCCCGAGAGGATCGCGCCGACTGCAAAGCCCACGGCCACCAGCCAGCCGAGGAAAATGCCGACGATGATGAAAATCACCACGCCGACCACGGCGATGGTGGTGTATTGCCGCCGCAGATAGGCCTGCGCACCCTCGCGGATCGCCGCGGCAATTTCCTGCATCTTGGCGCTACCGGCATCGGCGCGCAGTACCGAACTCGTGGCCCAGATGGCGTAGATGATCGCCAAAACGCCGCAGAGAACGATGAGCCACAAGGTCGTCATGAAGGAACCCCGGTTGGTGGGGGCCAGCAGTTGGTCCGGCCCGAAAGGAAAAGATGCGCGTTCACGCGCCAAAAGCGCGGGTCCCGCACAAATCGGCGCGGACATTGCCAAAAATGATCGGGCGGTGCAACGGCGGCGAGCGGTTAAGAAGCTGGCTTTGCACCGACACTTTAAGGACTTTTCCGCCGCCCGATCGCCGACGAGGAATTGGGAGGTTGGGCGCTGCCGGGCGGGTTCCTAACCGAGGCCCCTGCCCCGAGATCTTGCCCAAACACCAAGCTTAGGAAGCTGTCGCTGGAATGGTCCCGAATGCGCTGACGGCCTAGTTGGGCGGGCCCTCCAAAAGCCAACGGTCGGCAATCGCCAATTGCATGCTCTCGGCGCTTCGACCGGCTCCACCCCATCCGCTGATCTGCATCAATGAAGGCGGTTCCGCGCGACCAAAGACTTTCGATCAGCGACGGGAGCCTCATGAGGCCCGACCAGTTCGGCGACGCCTATCGCGAGGCGATCCGCTCCAACATTCCGACGGTGATCGACGTGGTCATCAACCGCGATACCGGCATACCGATCACCGGCACGTGGCAGATGCCGCCGATACCGGAAGTGCAACCCACATTCGGCAAGCGCAAAGTGCGCTGAAATTTGATCGAGCGCGCGCATGACCGTTCGCGGAACGGTGCATTCGCGCGCGTCTGCGTTCCCCGCACGCGTGTCAGCGCCGGGAAAGCGGCGCGCAGGTCGTCCACTCACAGGACAGCGGGCCGGTCGGCAACGTCGAGCATTGCGGACAGAACCAGTGGGCACAGCGGCAGCCCCACAGTCCATTGCAAAGCTTGCCGCCGACAATCGCGCCGCGCGGCACCACACTGATGCCCGGAGGATCGCAAAAGACCGGCCGCTCGCGCGCTTGCGCGTTCGATCCCAAACAAACACCCGCTGAAATTGCGAGAGCCGAACAGAGCAGTAGAGAGCCGCGCATTATTCTGTTCCTCTCCCCACTGTCAGGCCCGAAGCATCTGACAAAGCCCCGCCAGAGTTCTCCAAATTTCCGGGTCTAATAAAGCTTGGTGCGATAGCCCTCCTCGACCACCTCATCGGCCTGCTCGACGGTGACATTGGCGGGCTTGGTCTGCTCGACGATCATGCGGCCGAGCGAGGGAAAGTCTTTTTTGTCGACCCGGTAATCGTCGTGCCACAGCTTGGAGCGCTTGAGCGCCTTGCCGCAGTGGAGAAAGGCCTCCTTCACCGTCACCAAGATGACAAGGCGCGGCTCGCGTCCATTGACCGCCGCCGCGGCCAGGAGCTGCGGGTCATACGAGAGCCGCGCCGTGCCGTTGATGCGCAGCGTCTCGTCGATGCCGGGAATGAAGAACAAGAGCCCGACCTCCGCGTCGGCGACGATATTGGACATGGTATCGAGCCGATTGTTGCCGGGCCGATCCGGGATGGCGATGGTGTAGTCGTCGAGCACGCGCGCGAAACCGGGAGCATCGCCGCGCGGGCTCACATCTGTCCCCTTGCCGGGCCGGGTCGAGGCGATGACGCAAAACGGCGAGTGCGCCAAGAAATTACGGCAATGTGGATCGAGCCGGTCGAGCTGCTTGAGCAGCGCAAGCTCCATCGGCGGCTGATAGAGCCCGCGCAGGGCCGCTTCGTCGCCAACGCAATCCAAATTAGCGGTACGGTCGTCCATATGACTCTCCGTCTGCAAAATTCTCGTGGAGTTTAGACCATGATCCGATCAAGTTGAATCGGACCATGGTCTAAATATTAGGTTGGAGCATGATCTTTTCCGAAAACCGGTTTCCACCCCGGATCAAGTCCGGGGCAGGCATTTTCGGGATCATGCTCCAGGTGAAGGCGCGAAGCTACGCCACACCGAGATAACGGATCGGACCGCCTGGCGCGATCGCTTGCGCGGCGGCGATGATGGCGTTGGCGTCGATGCCGTAGTGCCGGTAGAGGTCCGGGATCGAGCCGGT
The DNA here is from genome assembly GCA_963845075.1 of uncultured Alphaproteobacteria bacterium. Classification (GTDB taxonomy): domain Bacteria; phylum Pseudomonadota; class Alphaproteobacteria; order Rhizobiales; family Xanthobacteraceae; genus BOG-931. The sequence continues at coordinate 18,712 of CAWJRE010000066.1, forward strand.
CTGGCCGAAATGCTCGACCCCAAGCGGGCGGACCTTGTGGCCATAGACGGCGCCGAGCCAGGCGAGCGTCGCCGGATGGCCGTCGAGCACGCTGACAATGCCGCAATGCGGCGGCAGCCCGGCCATCAGCCGTTCAATATGCGAGCGGGCATGAACGCGGCCGCGCTCGCGCGCGCGGCAGGCGGCGGTCCAGCCGGCATTGAGCCGGTCGGCCGAGGTGACCGCTAAAAGCCCGACATCACGCCGGTCCTCCGCCATCAGGCCGACGGCGTGGATCGCCTCGGGCACGACCGCGCCGGTGTAAGCCACAACCACCTGACAATTGGGCCCCGGCTCGCGCAGCCAATAGGCGCCATCGACGATCGCCTGTCGCAGCGTCGGCGTCATGGTGCGCGAGATCTGCTCGATCGGGCGCGTGGACAGCCGCAAGTAGATCGAGCCGCCGGTCTCGTCACGCAGCCAATTGCGCTCGCTTGCCTCCCCTTCCTCATCGCGCTGAATATAGTCGAGTGCAAAGGCGAGGATCGCCGCGAGCTCATCGACGAACGCCGGCTCGAAGGCGGCCAAGCCGTCCTGCGCCAATCCGATCAGGGGCTGGGCGATCGACTGATGCGCACCGCCTTCGGGCGAAAGCGTAATGCCCGATGGCGTCGCCACGAGAATGAAGCGCGCATCCTGATAGCAGGCATAGTTGAGCGCATCGAGGCCGCGCGCGATGAACGGATCGTAGAGCGTACCGATCGGCAGAAGCCGCTCGCCGTTGATCGTGTGCGACAAGCCGAGCGCGGACAGAAGAATGAACAAATTCATCTCGGCAATGCCGAGCTCGATATGCTGGCCGCTGGGCGAAAACTCCCACGTGAAAGTCGACGGGATGCGCTCGCCCTTGAACGTGTCCGCCATCGCTTCGCGGGCAAACAGGCGGCGGCGATTGACCCAAGGCCCGAGATTGGTCGACACGGTCACGTCGGGTGACGCGGTGACGATGCGCGCCGCAAGCTCGCTCGTGCCGCGCGCGATCTCGTTGAGCAGCGCGCCGAACCCAACTTGCGTCGCCATTTTCGGCTGGATCGTCACCGGCAATTCGTCGGGCACCGCGATGCGCTGGGCGTGCAGGCGGCGTTCGCCGGCGGCCGCGAACGGAACGCGGCTCAAGAAGGCGCGCAGCTTTTCAGGCGGTTCGTGCAAGCCCTCGAACGCGTCCCATTCGTGGCCGGGGCGAATGTTCATGGCGGCGCGGAAGGTTTCCATCTGCGCGGGCGTCATCAGGCCGGAATGGTTGTCCTTGTGGCCGGCGAACGGCAGGCCTGAGCCCTTGATCGTATAGGCGATGAAGCAGACCGGCCGGTCGTGATCGATCGCGTCGAATGCCTCGATGATGGCGCGCAGATCGTGACCGCCGAGATTGCCCATCAACCGCGCCAGTTCGTCGTCGCTGCGGGAATCGATCAGCCGGGAAACGGGTCCCTGATCGCCGATCTCGTCGGTCAGGCGCTTGCGCCAGGCGGCGCCGCCCTGGAATACCAGCGCAGAGTAAAGCTGGTTCGGGCAGCGATCGATCCAGCGCCGCAACACCTCGCCGCCCGGCTCGGCGAAGGCGGCCTGCTGCAGCGAGCCGTATTTGAGCACCACCACGTCCCAGCCGAAATTGCGGAACAGATTTTCGTAGCGCTCCCACAGCCCTTCGCGCACCACCGCGTCGAGGCTTTGCCGGTTGTAGTCGACGATCCACCAGCAATTGCGAACGCCCTGCTTCCAGCCCTCGAGCAGCGCCTCGAAGATATTGCCTTCGTCGAGCTCGGCGTCACCGAGGAGCGCGATCATGCGGCCTTCCGGGCGATCGAGGCCCCAGCCATGCGCGCGGACATAATCCTGCACCAGCGAGGAAAACAGCGTCTGCGCCACGCCCAAGCCCACCGAACCGGTCGAGAAATCGACGTCGTCGCTGTCCTTGGTGCGCGACGGATAGGATTGCGCGCCTTTGTAGCCGCGGAAGTCTTCCAGCTTCTCGCGGGTCTGGCGTCCCAGCAAATACTGGATCGCGTGATAGATCGGCGCGGCGTGCGGCTTGACGGCTACGCGATCGGCCGGCCGCAAGGTGTGGAAGTAAAGCGCGATCATGATCGCGGCGACCGAGGCGGACGAGGCCTGATGGCCGCCGACTTTCAATCCGTCGGTATTGTCGCGCAAATGGTTGGCGTGATGGATGGTCCAGCTTGCGAGCCAGAGCACCTTGCGCTCGAGCTCATTGAGAATTTGCAAGTCTGCCGGAGAGACCGTGTCAGCCATTGTGATCTTCTTCCTGCGGCGTCAACCAAGCGGATGCCGAGCGCCTGAGCGGGACGAAATCGTGACAACGCAAACAGCGCCATCAGCGGCGGCACTATAGCGCGATTCACCAATGTGCGGCCGCCGCGAGATGTCGTCGGCCGGGACTATCTGGGCGGGAGCGATCAGCGGCCCCTTCATGCGGATGCGCTTTGCGATTACGGCGTCGGCAGGCCTATGTCGGGAAGCCGGTCGGGCTGATAGGCGCCGGCGCGAATGGCTTTTTGCAACGCCCTGAATTCGGCCCCCGCTTTCATTTCATCATAGACGCGCGCGGGATCGAAGAACGTGCCGATCGGATTGGCGGCGAAGTCTGCCGACGTGCGCATGAATTCGCTCGACTTCGCCCAGTCGCCGAAAATATCGCTTTGCAGCTCGACGAAGTTGCCCTCCGGGTCCCGGTAATACAGCGAAATCGTCATGCCGTGGTCGAGACAAAATGCCGGTTCGATCCCTTCCTTGCGCAGCCGGTCGAACGACATCATCAGATCTTCGAAGCTGCCATACTCGAATGCGCAGTGATGCATGCCATTGTGGCTTGGCTTCTGCTTGTCGTCGGAGAGCCCGGGCACCGCCAGAAAGGCGATGCGGTGATTGGCCTCGTCATTTGTCGTCCAGGCCGCGGTCTGGTCGCGGAACTGCACCTTCGCGCCGATCACCGCTCCGTACCAGGCGATCATTTCGTCGAGGCGGCTGGTCTTCAGCGTGACATGATGAAGCTTGGGTTTGATCATCGCTGGTCTTCTTTCTTGTTGGCGTTCGGCGGGATTTTGTACCGCGCCGTTATCATAGCGAGATGGCAGCGCACCTCATAGGTCCGCCATAACGATCGACCGCGCGGCGGGATCGCTTGAGCGCAGCAAGAGTTGGGACGCGGCCGACACGACCGCCGCTCCTTCAACATGGCCTACTGCAACGCTTCAATATCAGACGGGCCGGGCGCGGCGCGCGAACGTACCCCAGGCCAGCAGCACCGCTGCCGCAATGACGACCGGGAAGACGAGTTCGGTCACAGTCGTCCAGCCGTAGCGCGCAAGCAGCGCACCGGACGACAACGAGGCGACCGCCATCGAGCCGAAGATCAGAAAATCGTTGACCGCCTGCACCTTGTTGCGCTCCTCCGGGCCATGACACTCGGTGACCAAGGTGGTCGCGCCGATGAAAGCGAAATTCCAGCCGACGCCGAGAACAACAAGCGAGAGCCAGAAATTCCACAAGCCTATGCCGGCGTAGCCGATGGCCGCGGCGGCCGCGATCAGCACCAGGCCCGCCGCCATCAGGCTGCGCAGCCCGAAGCGCAAGATCAAAGCGCCGGTGAAGAAGCTCGGCGCATACATGCCGATCACATGCCATTGGATGCCGAGCGCGGCCTCACCGACCGAATGATTGCACATCACCATGGCAAGCGGCGCCGAGGTCATCAGCAAATTCATCATCGCGTAGCTCGCAAGGCCGCAGGTCGCCGCTACGATGAAGCGCGGCTTGAGCACGATCTCGCTGAGCGGCCGCCCGGCGGTGAAGCTGCGCACCGCAGACAGCTTCGGGATTTTCAGGAATGCCAGCACGACGGCGGCAAGCAGCGCGCACGCCGATTGCGCCAGATAGGTACCGGCGAACAGATAAGCCGGCCACGCGTCCTTGGTGAGAATGACGAGCTGCGGCCCGATCACGCCGGCAAAAATGCCGCCGGCCAAAACCCAAGACACCGCTTTGGCACGGAAATGCGCGCTCGCCGTGTCGGCGGCGGCAAAGCGGTACGATTGATGGGCGGCGGCATAAAGACCGCCGCACAACGTGCCCAAGAGCAGGAGCAGGAACGATCCCTGCAACATCGCAAGGCACGAGGCGATGCCGGAGAGGATGCCGAAAACCGAGCCGGTCTGCAGCGCGAAGCGGCGGCCGAAGGCCTTGGCCAGCATCCCGACCGGAAGCGTGCCCGCCCACATGCCGACCGCCATGACGCTGATCGGCAGCGTCGCCAGTGCCGGATCGGGGGCGAGAATGGCGCCTGCGATACCACCGGTCGCCACGATCACGCTGGCGTTGGCGCCGGCCAGCGCCTGCGCCACCGCGAGCACCAGCGTATTGTGCTTCGCCAGCCGGTCGTCGACGCCTTCGGTAGTGGGCTCGGCCAAGACCGCCATGGAAGACCGCCATGGGTTAGTTTCAAAAGCGGCCACCTTTTTAACGTTCGCCACCGTTCGGGGCCAGACCTTGTCCCTATAATCGAGGATTTGACGGCGCGGACGAATTGCGGCCGCAATAATAGGCAAGCTTGCCTGAAGGCGGAACTTCACCTCCGCGCCGAGGTCTTTGATGAGTTTGCGAGCCGAGCTTCTGCGTCTGTCGCTGAAAACGTTGAAGGCCGCAAAGAAGGTGCGCAAGCCGCGCAATATTCCGCCGGAAAAGGTGCGGCGCCGGCTCAAGCTTTTGGAGCCGGTGGTGCCGCGGGCGCCTTCGGGCACCAAGACGACGATCATCGACATCGATGGGATCAATGCGGTCGAGACGGTGGTGCGGCATGCCCGCACCGACTGCTGCGTGCTCTATTTCCACGGCGGCGGTTATGCCTTCGGCACCGAACCCCTGGTGCGCGACTTCACCTGGCGCCTCGGCGCCGCTGCGGGCGCCGGCGTCCTCTATTTCGATTATCGGCTTGCGCCCGAGCACCCCTTCCCTGCCGCCGTCGAGGATGCCGGCAAGGTCTATCGCTGGCTGGCGCGGCGCATGGATCCGTCACGCATCGTTTTTGTCGGCGATTCCGCCGGCGGCGGCCTTGTCTTCGCGACCCTGCACAAAATGCGCGACGAAGGCCACGCAATGCCGCGCGCGGCAGTCGCCATTTCCCCCTGGACCGATCTCGCATTGACCGGGCGCTCGCTGCATACCAACGCCAAGGCCGATCCGATGATGGATGTGAGACATCTGCCGACTTTCGCGGCGCACTATCTCGACGGCGCTGATCCGCGGCATCCGTATGCGTCGCCGCTCTACGGTGATCTGTCCGGTCTGCCGCCGGTGCTCATCCAAGTCGGTAGTGACGAGATTCTGCGCGACGACGCCGTGCGCATGGCCGAGAAGCTGCGCGCTGCCGGAGGCGACGTAAAGCTCGAGGAATGGCCGCGCATGCCGCATGTCTGGCATCACTATGCGCGGATCCTCCCCGAGGGCCGCCACGCCATCGAGCGCATCGGCACGTTCGTGCAGGCGCAGTTGAACTGAGCCGACGACGAGGCTTTGCCTGGCGCGCGGGAATGCGTGGCTCCGCAGCAACGGCGAAATCGTCTCAATCGAAAAGCTTGCTCACGCTGAAGCGCCCATTGGCGCCCAATTCCGCGCCGAGCAACAACACGCCGCGCGTGAACAAGGGGCGGCAGGCCGTCAGCACGCGGTCGGTCAGCACGCTTGCTCCCCAGCTCGCGAGCACTGTACCGATCAGCACGAGCATCCCCTTGGCCACAGCCGGCATGACCTGATCGAGCAGCGCGTATTGCAGCCACAGCAGGATCGGATAGTGGAAGAAATAAACGCCGTAGCCGTGCTCGGAAATGTCGCCGATGACCGGCAGGCGGCCGCGCGCGAAACGTTGAAAGAGCCCGGTCATGCTGAGGCAGGCGGCGGCCGCGAAAATCACGAGGCCGAGATCGCCGATCACGCTTAGTGCTTTTACCGGCACGTTCGGCACTTTGGCGATCAGCGCCGACGGAATGATCCAGAGAAAGAACGCGGCGAAAGCGCCGGCGGTCCACAGCGGCCAACGCCGCACCAGCGTGCCCTCTTCGTCGAAGATGCCGCGATCCAAGCCCTGCGCTCCGATCGCCAGCCCGACAAAGAAATAGATCGCATATTGCGGGGCGAAGGTGGCCTGCACCTCGAACGGCCCGATCTGCGCCCAGTACCACGGCGAATAGAGCGCCGAGAGCGGCAGATAGGCCAGCGCCGTGATGCAGATCACGATCACAAACAGCTTTCGCGGTTGCCGCGCGATTTTCTCGATCAGATCGGCGGCGAAGCCGCCGCCACCCGACGCTAGTTTGAAGATGGCGGCTGCACAGAAATCCAATGCGAGCAAGAACCACAAGAACCACATCGGCCCGGTCGGCGTGATCGGCAGTGCCGTCCAATGCGCCCAGAACGAAGACCAGGACGGATCGACGGCGGTGACGCGATAGACCGGATAGAAAGCGATCGGCATGACCAGATAGACGCCGATCAGGAATGGGATGCCGAGCCGCACCAGGCGGTGCGCCAGGAATCCCTTCCAACCCTTGCGCTGCAGGCTCGGCCAAACGAACAGGCCGGACAGAAAAAACATGAATTGCATCAAATAGAGAAATTGAAATGCGCAAAAAAGATCGAAGCCGAGCCAACGCTCGTTATCGATAATCGGGAAAACCCGCCAATCGTAGGGCGGCAGGTCGAACGCCGGCGGTGTCGTGGGTTGCGTGACGATATAGGCGGAAAACGAATGGAAGGCGACAATGAGGAGCAGCAGAACGCCCCGCAAATTCTTGAGCGGCAAGCTGGTTTTCGACATTTCCGAACACGCCAGAACAAGCCGCAGTCCGCGCTGCGGATGGCGACAATAATACCACTTGTCGAAAAAACGTCGACACCTGCGGCCGTCGTTCCTATTCCGGGACATTCGTTCATGATGAATTCGTGAGCAGGTGCACTGGCGTCGGCGGGAAGGACGCCTTCGTCAGAATCTTTCGCTACGCGTCGGCGGTGTGACCTCGACTGCGCGATGTCCTTATCAGGAATGAGTTCGAGCGAACTCGCCGTGCAGTGAGTCGCCCTTCCCATTTTGTTCGATCTGACCTCGATCTGACAATGTGCCCGTGCCGGCGCCCAGCGTCGTGGCCGCCCTTGCGTGCGGCGTTCATCAAGGAGGTCGATCAACGCGGCAGAAGCACTGCCGACCCTCGCGATCTCGACGCCCCCTACCCTCTCAGATGCACCAGCCGGGTGCGTGCGCGAAGCGCGGCAGGCATCGCGCAAATGCGGCGCCTAGAGCGGGATGAGTTATGGTTGGATCGGCATCCCGCTCTAGCTTTTTGTTTGAGCATGATCCCTCGGGTCGAGCCCGAGGGCATGCTTTTCGGAAAACCGGATTCCACTTTTCTAATCCGCGCGAGTGCATGACCTATACGAGCGTCTAAGGTCGTTGCCGCTTGGTGCAATAGAGTTGGCCAGTGCATTTACCATAGGCTTAGCTCGTACGGTCTTGCTGCTGTCAGCTGGCCGCAAAGAGCGCAGGTCTAACGAAAATGCGTCAGGCCAGGCATCTGCATCCGGAATGGGGCTTTCTCGCTCCACCCCCAAGCTTCTCGCGCAACCTCCGTATCTTCGTTATCGCCACAATCGTGGGCGCGACGGCCGGCTCGGGCGTGATTTTATCACTTGCCGATCGCGCGCCTGCTCAAACGTCCCTTGTGGCGGATACACTGGTTGCATCGACGGCTGCACCAATCCAGTCCCCTTCGCCGACGCTGCTTAGCGCTCAGGCGAAGCCACGGAGCGCCACCGCAGCCGAGCCGGCGAAAGCAACGCTATCGCCGATCGCGCCAGCCAAGCCCGTGGCTTATTCGGCGCCCGCTCAAAAGAAAGCGAACAAGAAGCACCACGCGGGACCGCGTTACGCGTCGCACGGCCGACAGTTCACATCCTTGATGGATGACTGGTATCACGCCGTCGGGCTTTAGCAGGCGGCGCTAGGTCGCCTAAATCGCCAATCCCTAAATCGCCAAGCATGGTCGCCGCAGGCGCAAAAACACGTGCGCCGTCGAAAATCGACGGCTACACGCATTCCACATAATTCCTTCAGACGCCGTCAGAAGACAAATGCCAGTGCCACGACGGCCAGAACTCCAAAGCCCAAAATTGCAAGTCCGAACGGATCGTACGCGGGAATCTTGAACATCGTGGCCTCTCACACCTTGGCAACGTTCACACGCATTCGCTGATTTATCGAATGGCCGGCAACCGGCCGCTCACGGCGGTCGTTGCGCCCGCTTTCACCAGCGGCGCCGTGCCGAGATCGAGGTCGCCGATGCGCGAGAAGGAGCCGACGGCGGCAACCACGCCCGCAAACAAGAGACCGACCACTAAAATCTTCACGTGAGTTCGCCAATCGGCGCTAAGCATTGAATGATTCACGGGTGCCTCCAATCTTGCAGCACAGGCGTTGTTTTAAGCGCGCACAAGCTCATGACACGCATCGACCGAAAAACTGCTTGCGCGCCGGCTCGGCGAGAGGGCTGAATGCCGGGTCGCATCCGATCGGCCGTCGGCCGACCGACATGCTGGACTGTCGTGGCGCACTCGCCGGGTTTGACTTCGCCACAACGCTTTCCAGCCGGTCGGCCTTGTTGGTCCGGTTGACGGAAATCTCAAAACCTCCGCCAGCGGCGGCACGCGGGGTGCTCGCCGAGGAAAAGGTCGCAGCGGCGAAACTTCCAAGCACGAGAGTCGCGATAGTGAGCTTGAGAGGAGTGTTCATCGCTGGCCTCCCGCCAATTTGGCGATCTTCGAAACCGGCTTAGAAACTGCGGCTTTGACCGCATAGCCGGAGGGAATAACGCGGGCAGTCGGTGCCGTGCGGCCGACCTGGCGGCCGTCGCGGAGGCATGACTGCTCGTAGTACGGCCACGTCTGCGTGCAGGCAGAAGCCGCGGCGACGACGGGCGCGCTGTTGATCGCGACGTTGCTCTGCTCACGCGGAGCTGGTCGCGGCGTAGCAGCTGCGGCGGCGGGCTCGGGTTGCGGAACGAACCCGACAATGATGCCGGCGCAAACCGCGGCTGCCAAAATCGCTGAAAGTCCTTTGAGCATCTTAGTTCTCACTCAGCGCAGATTGTTCGCTGAGCCGCTCGCCGCCGGCAGCATGGCGATCTGACGGTGACTCACTGGCAGCACCACGACCTTGGTGCCCACCTGCGTTCGACTGTAGAGGTCGATCACATCCTCATTGAGCATCCGGATGCATCCGCTGGACACGTGTTGTCCGATGCTGGACGGCTTGTTGGTGCCGTGAATGCGGTAGACGCTGCCGCTGAGATACATGGCGCGGGCGCCGAGCGGATTGCCGGGTCCGCCCGCCATGAAGCGCGGCAAATACGGCTGTCTCGCCAGCATGTCGGAAGGAGGCAGCCAGTCCGGCCATTCGGACTTGCGCTCTACCGTTTTGACGCCGGACCAGGTGAAGCCTTCGCGGCCCACGCCGACGCCATAGCGGATCGCTTTGCCGCCGCCGAGCACGAAGTACAGATACGTGTTCGGCGTATCGATGATGATTGTTCCCGGCGCTTCCGGTGTCGCGAAGTTGACGACTTGACGCCGCAGCCGCGCGGTCGTGTCCGTTGCCAGACCTCGCCCCGGCATATTTGCCTGGCCGAAAGCTGGAGCGCTCGGCTCATTGAACGCCAGCACCTGAGCTTGCGCAGTGTCTGCCAGAAAGGCACCTGCAAACAGCAAGGCCGCAACCTTGATGACGCGTACAGCGCCCAATTTATTTGGGCCGGTGAGATAACCGTCCATTTTCCGACTCCCCGCTTTTATCTTTGTTGTTCGGGACAGTAGGGTCGTGCCTCGTCCGGCTCCATTGCACGTTGGTTAACGCCCGGTGTCGAAAGGGTGCCGGGCCTATACGTTGGTTTAGAGAGGCAGATCGGCGGGAAAGGAAAACCGGGTGGCGTTTCGCGAAACCGTCTGCCCGAAAAAGAACGTCGCAATCTCAGGGCCGCCGCGTCGGCGGCGCCATCATACTGCTCGTCAAACGCGTTTTTTCCTGCGAAAATGGCTTTTGAGACGTGGGGCGGCGGCACAACCATGGTCGCTCGCCGCTTCAACAGGGGGGTTTTTGCGTCAGCCGGTCGATCGAGCGTCGCGAGGGGTCGTGGAGGGCTATCCCGCAGCGGACACAGTTGTTTTCGTCGTCGATGACGACGCCTCCTTGCGCCAGGCCCTTGTGAGCCTGTTGCAGTCGGTTGGCTTGCGCGTCGAGGCCTTCGGCTCGGCCGCCGATTTTCTGAAAAAGGGGCAACTCCGCGATGCTGCCGCAGCCTGCCTCGTTCTTGACGTCCGCCTGCCGGGCGTCAGCGGACTCGATTTTCAAGCCGAACTGACCAAGGCCAAGATTCAAATCCCCATTATTTTCATTTCGGGTTTCGGGGACATCCCGATGACCGTGCGCGCCATGAAAGCGGGCGCCATCGAATTCCTGACCAAGCCGTTTCGCGATCAGGATCTTCTCGACGCGGTTCAGATCGCACTCGAACGCGACCGCGAGCGTCGATCGCGAGAAGTTTCCGTCTCGAAATTGCGCACCCTCTTCGATGGGTTGACCCCCCGTGAGCAAGAAGTCATCGGGTTGGTCACGTCCGGACTGATGAACAAGCAGATTGCCTCCGAGCTTGGAGTGAGCGAAATCACGGCCAAGGTGCATCGTGGCAATATCATGAGAAAAATGGGCGCGCGTTCACTACCTGAACTGGTGCGCATGGCCGATGCACTCGGAATTCAACGGCCGCCGGCGCGGGAGCGCTAAACCTTCGTATAACGTCTCTAGTGTCTTGTGAGCGGTGATATTCGCCAACGTTCACTAGAACGCGCTTGCCATGCCGTCTAGACAATGTGACAAATAGTTGGGACCGAGCCGTGGCAACTGCACGCGATAAAAGCAACGGCCACAAAAGCAAGCGAACTTTGGAGCGCTCAGATGAATCACCAACCACGGAAGGCCGACAGAATCACGTCTCATCTGACGCCCGCGCTTTCTCGGTTGGGTCGCCGCGAGCATGGTTCTACGTAAATGCGCGCGTGAGGACGTCCGCTAGCGCATCCCCCCACTATCGATCAGATTCAGAAACCTCCGCCCTCGAACTCTTCGACGCAGCAACATTCTCATTGCAGGATCGCCAGCGGCGGGTGAGGCCCAGATTGCAAAACCTGGAGATGACATTGGAGCAGACGCCTTTAATCTCGATCGTCGACGACGACGAGGCCGTCAGGGAGGCGACTAAATCCTTGATCCGGTCACTTGGCTATAACGCCGAGACCTTCGGCTCTGCCGAGGAGTTTCTGGCATGGACGCAAATCGAGGATACGGATTGCCTGATCACTGACGTCCAGATGCCGGGCTTAAGCGGAATGGATTTGCAAGACCGTCTGCTCTCGGCCGGGCACGAGATGCCGACAATATTTGTGACCGCCTTCCCGGACGCCAAGTTGGAAAAGCGGGCTCTGAGGGGCGGAGCGATCGCCTACTTGCGCAAGCCCATCGAGGAAAGTCATCTGCTCGAGCATATCGGCACTGCCTTAAGGCGGCGTCGGAGTTGATGGAAGGCGGGGTTCCGCCGCCGCACCGGTGAAGTATCGAGCCTTCACTCCTTGAAAACACGGCCTCGGTAGTGCGACGCCTGAATGGCGTCGACCGGCGCGTGCGTTCGCGGCGGATCCGGCGACGAACTGTAGTGAGGCTGGATTAATCTCCCCGTCCGGCGTCCTGACTTCACCGCAATTCCGCTCATCGCAATCGCACGCGCGGCCTTCGCCAGGCCGATGTCTTTGAGGTTGGGCTGGTCCCGGCCGATTGCCTCGCAAATTGAGTAATGCCACACTCTTTCAGCGGTATGCGCCTGTCGTCGATCGGTAAAATTGGATGGCAGCAGCAAACGACGACGAGCAGCCAGAGGCTGAGACCGGATGCCTTTCGGGTTTGCGGGTCCTTGTGGTCGAGGATTCCTGGCACGTCGCGACGGCTATAGAAAGTCTGCTGCGGTCGTTTGGGGCGGAAGTGGCCGGCCCGGTTGCAAGCACCGCAGATGCCGAACGGCTGCTCGCCGAGCAGCTTCCTCATGTCGCGGTCGTCGATATCAATCTTCGCGGCGGCGAGTTGGCCTACGATCTCATTGATAAATTGAATGATCTCGCGGTCCGCGTCATCGTCGTCTCGGGTTATTCCGCTCTACGGCTGCACCAGGACAAAGTCGCTGCCGTGTTGCAGAAGCCCATCACTGAAGCGGAACTCCTCGCAGCCTTTCAGATCCGAAAGGAAAACTCGTAGGCGAACCGCGCAGACCGGTTGATTCCCGCGGAGAGCGGCAGCGGCGTTGATCGAAGCCATCACGGCCCGCGTTATACGAACGTATTGAACTCATTGTCATGGAGATACCTACTAAACACGAACGTACAGTGGAGGTTGGGGGTTTTGCCGCTAGATTGGCATTCGTTAACCCGACGCGGTGGTCCCCATCCCCCCGACACCCCGCCGCCGCGTCGCGGATCCCCATTCGCGGGAGCCAAGAACCCCAGGCGTCACGCCTGGGGTTTTCCGTTTTAGAGAGCGCTCCTGGTCGCACACCTAGGTAAACTTCCGGCCCTGAGAGCGCCGTTTGGGCTCTTTCCGTTCACCTGCTTCGCCGGATACGATGGTTCGTGGCACGGGCAAAACCATGAAACGGCGTTCCAAAGCAGCTGGTGAACCGGTCAAGACGCGGCGCCGGAAGCCTGCATCGCCCAAACGCCAGAAAGCCGCGCGACCTTCGTCGATCACGCAATCGAATACGACGATCAGCCATCTCACACGCGAACGCGATCAGCTGCTGGAGCAGCAGACCGCTACGGCGAATCTCCTTGGAATCATCAGTCGATCGAAATTCGACCTGCAACCGGTTCTGCAGACCGTGGTCGATACCGCCGTACGGCTGTGCCACGCCACCAGCGGGGAGATCTTTCGTCTGGACAAAGGGGTCTATCGCTTCGAGGTCGGCTGCAATCTCGATCCGCGGTACGTGAAGCGGCAAAAGCCGATCGCTCCAGGCCCCGGCACCATGGTCGGCCGGGCGGCGATGAGTCGACACGTCGAAAAGATCGACGACCTTCTGAGCGATCCCTCCTACACGCTCAAGGAGGACGCAAAAATCGGCGGGGCACGTTCGATGATCGGTGTGCCGCTGATGCGCGAGGGAGAGCCGATTGGCGTCATTATCCTGTCGCGCCATCGCGTTGAACCCTTCACTGAACGCGAAATCAAGGTGGTGACCGCATTCGCCGATCAGGCCGTTATCGCGATCGGCGCGCGCGAACGTGAAAGCCAAATGGCCCGTCAAGCTCGTTCCGCGGAGCAAGCACTTGAGCTCCTGGCCGGCGTGTCAAAGGCCGCAAGCAGCGCCACCGATCTGCACAGCCTTGCGCTCGATTGCCTTGTTCAATCCGGCAAGGCCGCAGGTTGTCAGTTCGGTCAATTGTGGACTCCGGAGCCCGACGGCGATCTCATCAGATGTATGGACAAGGACTATTTCGGCGATCATTTCGCGCCATTTCATTCTTGGAGCGTTCAGCGGACTTGGAAGAAGGAGGACAAAAGCATTCCCGCGGTCGTTTGGCAAAACCGAGCGCCGCTCTGGGCCGAGGATCTGGCGTCGCTGAGCGACTTTGTCGGCGTCGAGAAAGCGAAAGCAGCCGGGTTCAAGTCGTCCTTGACGGTTCCAATTACAATCGACGATGACGTATTCGCGATCTTCGAGATGTACTCGACATATGTGCTGCCCTCCAATCAGACCATGATGGCGGCGGTAGCCAAATTGGGAAGATTGCTTGGCGATATCCTGGTGCGCAAACGCTCGGACTTGGCGCTGCGCGCGGCCCATTCGGAACTTGCGCGGGTCTCGCAGTTCTCGGCAATGGGAGTCATGACGGCTTCGATCGGCCACGAAATACGCCAGCCATTGGCGGCGATCGTAACAGGCGCTCATGCCGGATTGCGATGGATCTCGAGATCGCCGCCGAACGTCGATGAAGCAAAGCAAACGCTCAAAAACATCGTCCAGGAGGGTCAGCGCGCGAGCGACATCCTCGACACGATCAGGGCGATGTTCAAGAGGGACAGCAAGGAGACCGTCCCGATCGACCTCAACAGTCTTATTGCCGACGTGCTCGAGCTTGTGCAGAGCGAGGTGCGAAAGCAAAAAGTATCGATCGAAACCGAATTGGCAGACCGTCTCCCGGAGGTTTCCGGCAACAGAATTCAGCTGCAGCAGGTCGTCCTCAATTTGACGATGAATGCGATCGAGGCCATGAGCGCAATGACGGAACGCGAACGAGTCCTGCGCCTGAAAACCGCCGTTCACCGGCCGGATGGGGTGTTGGTCACCGTGGAGGATTCCGGCCCCGGGATTGATGCCAAGGACGTCGAACGCATCTTCGATGCCCTTTTCACCACAAAATCAAAAGGGATGGGAATGGGCCTGTCGATTTGCCGGTCCATTATCGAGGCTTACCACGGGCGCCTTTGGGTAACGCCCGGGCAAGGAACATGGATCGGCCTTTCATTTCGTGTTGCCGGCCATGGCTGCCGAAGCTGCATAGAGTCTTTGCGCGTCCCGTTGCACCGCGTGTTGTCGGATTATCGCGAGTCCATCGCGCAGGCTGAAGGTGCCCGTGGTCGCGGCCTCCTCGAATATTTGTCCATAGCGGCGGCGCAGACGGCTTGGCGGACCGCCTGCCCGGCTTGTTTGTCCAAAATGCCGATGTTGGTGGGCGCAAGCCTTGGGCCGCCGCGCCCACTCTTTCGGCTTCGTCCGCTTCGAACGTTAAACCGGGCCCCCGAGACTCGCATCTTATTCAGCAACATGCGAGACTTCTCGACCTGAGCGGGGGTTCGTTTTGGCTGGATTTCCGACAATGGTCCGGCGCCCGTTATCCAGCTTTGTTGGCGGGACGCGCATTAGCGCAGCCTGGCTGCTGCTCACACTCGCGGTCGCGATCGCATATTTTCTTGCTGCGCGACTGGGCCTTGCGCTGCTGACAAAGCCCGACGGAGTCGCCGTATTTTGGCCGGCAGCGGGCGTCGCAGCCGGATTGCTGATCGCGCTTGGTCCGCGCGCTCGGTGGCCGGTGGTGATCGGCGCAATGGCCGCGACCATCAGCGCCAATCTCCTGGGCGACAGAGGCGTCTGGAGCGCCGTCGTATTTGCTGTTTGCAACGCCGGCGAAGCCTTGATCATCGCGGCGCTGATCGATCGCTATTTCGGGTCGCCGTTCAGTCTCGACCGGCTCAGCCACGTGATCGGGTTCCTCGGCGCGGCGGTGGCGGGAACCGCTATTTCCGGCATCGGCGGCACGCTGGGTTTCCTATTCCACAATTCAACGGCGCCAATCCTGACCACCTGGTATCACTGGTTTACCTCGGACGGGCTTGGCGTCGTTACCGTTGCTCCACTATTGATCGGCCTGAGAGCTTCGGTACGCGACCCGCCGTCCCACCGGGAAATGTTTGAGGGTGCAGTAGCGCTCGGCACGCTCATTGTCTTGAGCGCAGCCCTCATATTCTTGCCGCGGGAGCGCTGGGCGACCATCCTGGCGATAGCGGCGCTCTTTCCCTTGTTGCTCTGGCTGGGGGCACGTTGCCGCCCTGTTTTCTCCTCAGCAGCAGCATTCATCGTTTCGCTGACGATTGTTTGCACCACCACGTTCGGCATTGGGATCTTTGGCGACGCAAACTTCCCCGTGGCCGAACGTATCCTGTCCGCTCAGGCCGGAATTCTGGCGGTGTCGTTGTGTTCGTATGTTCTTGCCGCCCTTTTCGAAGAACGGCGCCGGCACGAAGCCATGCTCACGGAGAGCGAGGCGCGCCTGCAGGAGGCTCTCACAGCGGGCGGCGTAGCCGCATTCGATTGGGAAGTCAGCAGCGACAATTCCCGGCGCAGCGACAATGCCCCGCTCATCTTGGGCTTCGATGCCAAGGAGAAGTTTGGCGGCGCTGAATTCTTCGCGCGCGTTCATCCGAATGATCAATCGCGGTTGCTGGATCAAATACGCGATCTCCAGCCCGATCGTCCCATATTGGACAGCACCTTCCGCTTCATCCGGAAGGACGGCCGCGAAATATGGCTGGAGCAAACGGCCAAGGCCGAATTCAACTCGGCCGGACAACTTGTACGCATGCGCGGGCTGACACTTGATATTACCGATCGAAAGCAGGCGGAACAGCGTCAAGACCTGCTCATTGCCGAACTCGATCACCGCGTCAAAAACGTGCTCGCGCGCGTTGCCGTTGTCGCCAAGCAGACGCGCGAGGGAAGCGACACAATGGACGACCTCGTCGAATCGTTGGACGGGCGCATTCAGTCCATGGCCGCCGCTCATTCGCTTCTGAGCCAAACCCGGTGGCGGGGTGTTGGGCTCAACGATCTCGTCCGCGACCAACTTGCACCGTATGCGGTGCAAGCAAATGTCAAGATCGCCGGACCAAACATAGTCCTCGCCGCGACGGCCACGCAGGCAATGGCTATGGTGCTGCACGAGCTTGCCACCAACGCCGCAAAATACGGCGCGTTGTCGACGGCCGGCGCCGTTTCGGTTACTTGGCAAAAGCCCGTCGCGGATGGAACCGCAACGACCCTCACCGTCATCTGGAGCGAACTCGGCGGACCGCGAGTGACCGCGCCGCTACAATCCGGATTTGGGACGAGTTTGATCCGCGACCTCATCCCGCATGAGCTCGGCGGGCGGGTTGATCTGGCATTCGAACCTGACGGCGTAGTCTGCCGGATCGATATTCCTCTCGCCAGCGCCTGAGGCGATCGATCGCGTGGCGCTAATGCGACTATGGCGTGATCTGCAGAGCCGCAAGAAGTTGCTCTTCGACCATCGGTTTTTGCAGAACGGCTGCGACCTTTTCGGGAGACACCGGCAAAGTGGCATAGCCGGAAATGACAACGACCCGGACGGAAAGCTCGTTCAGCTTGTCGATGAGATCGAAAGCGAGTTCACCGCCGCGCAGATTAAAGTCGACGATCGCGACATCGGGAACTTGCTCCGCGATCAAGCGCTCGGCCTCAGCGCATGTTGCCACCGGGCCCGCCACTTCCGCGCCAACCGACCGCAGAAGACTTTTCAGGGCTACTCCAAGGTGCCAAGAATCTTCGACGACGAGAATGCGTTGACCTGAAAGATTGGTCATCCCGCCCTCTTAAAATGCCCAAAGGATCGTTCTAGAGCGGGATGAGTTGTGGCTCGATCGGCATCCCGCTCTAGCTTTTTGTTTGAGCATGATCTTTTCGGAAAACCGGATTCCACTTTTCCGGATCCTGCTCTAACCGGTCGAATCGTTCGACGCCCGGAACATAATGTCTGTTCAGGTCGCCCGGTACTCCTTGGCTGATGAGGCAATGACCGACCCTGCCGCTGCATTGGTACGAGATTTGAGCTTAAACAAGAAGCCAAACCCATCCGATGAATCTTTTCGCGGCGAAATGGCGTCAAAAGAGGCTCAGGCCAAACGAACTGTGTCGTTCATGCAACATAGCGACTAATTCTTAACAACGATCAAAATTTACGAAAATTAAGTCCGATTTAACTGGCACTCTGGGACCCTCGTGAACGCTCCCTGTCTAGCGGGGACGGGGGCTTGAGATGGAGCGCCTCATGAACGCGGGCCTAGCAACTCACGATCTGCCCGACGAATACTTTGTGCTTCAAATCGACGGGCGAGTACGATCAGGACATCGACGCTTTGCGGATGCGCTGAGAGCAGCGTTACTACTGAGAGATCAGTTTCCGCAGCACGACGTCAAAGTGCGGGCGATGCAGCCAACGCCCAACTTGAAAGACGCACACTAGACCATGATCCAATTCGATTGAATCGGATCACGGTCTAAATTGTTCGTTTGAGCATGATCTTGACCGAAAACCGGTTTCCACTTTTCGGGATCATGCTCTAGGAACGTCGGCAGCCAGGCAAAGCTGTCGAGGACTTCGCCGACACCGATCGCTTGCGCGGTTGTTGTTACGCGATTTCACATATTGCAGGAAGCTGACGTGCCGCGATGTCGGATGTTGGCCCGTTCTTGGGGTCTGGGCTAAGCATTCGTCACCAACAACAAATTCTGAGCGCGGCTCCGGACGCGCCGCCGCAGATGTACACAAACGCTGCACCGTGGTACCTATCATAATACTTTTCATGATCATCGAGACGTGGAGCGGGAAGCACGCTTCCACTCAACCGCAATGCGAATACTGACAACGAAACACCGCTCCCGCAGACGCGGTGGGCGCGCCAAGTGGGTGTTGTGAGTGGCCAAGTCCAGTAATTTGAAGATCGTCACGTTGGCAGCGTCATTGGCTCTTGTGTGGATGGCGGGCGAAGCCAGCGGCGCACAATGCGGTAATACGTCGGCTGGCTTTGACGCGTGGAAGAGCGAGTTCGCCAATGAAGCGCGCGCTAGGGGCGTCACCGCCTCCGGTATCAGCGCCCTGATGGGGACCAGCTATTCGACCGCGACCATCGCGGCCGATCGTGGCCAGAGAAGCTTCAGTTTGTCGCTCGAGCAGTTTATGGCGAAGCGAGGCGCCGCGACGATCGTTGCGCGCGGGCGGGCGCTCAAGCAGTCTGATGCAGCAATGTTCGCGTCGATCCAGCAACACTACGGCGTGCCGCCCGGACCGCTTCTGGCAATCTGGGGAATGGAAACGGGCTTCGGAAAAATTCACGGTAATCAGCACGCTTTGTCGGCTGTCGCCACGCTTGCCTATGATTGCCGGCGGTCGGCCTATTTCACCGACCAACTCTACGCGGCTTTGACGCTGATCGACCGTGGAACCTTGTCGCCGGCTGCGCGCGGCTCGATGCACGGCGAGATCGGCCACACACAATTCCTGCCCAAGAACATTCTCAACTACGGCGTCGGCGGCAATCTCGACGTCGCCGCCAATGCGCTCGCTTCAACGGCAAATTTTCTGAGGGCCCATGGCTGGCAGGCAGGCGCGGGATATCAGCCGGGCGAACCCAATTTCGCGGCCATCCAGGCATGGAACGCCGCCCAAGTCTACCAGCGAGCGCTCGCAATCATGGGCCAGCAGATCGACCGATAAGGGCGGCTTCGACCCACAGCAGCAGGATGCCGAGCGCCGCCACGACCCCAGCGCATAGAGCGCGGCGCCGCACGGGAAGAGGAAGATCGAGCCGACGTGCCTGCCTTTGTGGGCAAGAAGAAGTCGGGTCGACACTTCCGGGAAAAAGGCGCCGCTGGATCGTTTCGTCAGTCTATGTCGCTCGCCGAAAGTTGTCGGCCAAGATGCTGAGGCTCAGCAGAAACACCCAAAGCGGGAAGACGACAAAGCTCCAAGCGAAAAAGGACGCGCCAAAGAGAAGGAGTATAGCCAGGGCGTAGCCGAAAAACGCCAGCCAACGGGGGGCGATGGCGGTGTAGATGGCAATCGTCGACGTCGTCACCATGAAGACGCCAGCCATCTTGACCACATAAACATTTATCAGGGCATAAGCGAGCGCGCGGGCGAACTGAAAAGTCGCCGAGCCGATCAACTCCTCGGGCTTTGCGGCAAATGCTATGAGGAGCGCCCCCACGACGGCGGCGGTTACAAATAGTGAGCCGAGGAACAAAAGGCCGCTGCCGAAAAAGACGGTGGCAAAGAAGCGATCCTCTTGCTCACCAAGCCGATCGCGCAACACGCCAATGAACCAAAGAAATGCAATCCCGGCGAACGGGATCAAATTCATAGCGAGCGCAATCGTCTGGGAATTTGTACGCAGCCACAAGCCGGGCTCCTGCGGATCGGTCGGAACCGACAACCGCAGCAGCACAAAGGCGGCGGCCAACAGCAACGAAAACAACAAGCCGGCAATCGCGGCCGCCCTGGGCGTCCGCAAGCGCAAAGTCGAGAGCCCGGCTGTTGCCATATTCTACTGCGCTTTTATGGATTGCGAGAGCGCGATCAGATTGTTCGGATGCACGCGAATGATGCCTCCCCGTGGGCTGTCGATGTCCGCGATCAGCAAGACTGAAATGGACACGATAATCGGCACGACCAGCAACAAGAGCGCGCCTCTTCGCCGCTCGCTGTAGCCGAGGAGCCCGTTGCAGGCGATTGCGATGAAGCCCATCAAACCCCACGCCGCTGCCGGAATGCGGTTCCACCAGGCTCCCTGGGTACGGCTTTGCGCGTTGAGCATATCGTTCATGCCGGCGACGGCAAGCGCCGTGACCGGCGTCGGATAGGCCCTCGCCGCCGGCAAGATCGCCGACCAGAGTTCCGCTTGCAGTTTCTCTGCTTCCGCCTCGATCTGCCCAACGTGGCGCTCGCTTTTGCGCTGATAGAATACGACGCGCTGATAGAGCCATTGCCGGATCAAGTTGCGGACGGCCGGGGCGCTTTCGGCCGGCAACAGGTCGGCGCGCAGATATTCGGTGCCGATCGCGTTAGCCTCCGCCTCCTCGTAATCCTTTCGTTGATCGTAGCGCGAAACGGCCATCGAGAAGCTGAAGCCGATGATGAGTGCGAGCAAGGTCAGAGCGGCGGTTTGGACGACGTCGAGATCAGCCAATTCATCCTGCTTCGCAGGCCGCCGGCGCGAGCGCACAAAATCGCCGAGATAGGCTGCGATCCACTGCGCGACCAGGAAGGCCGCAAAGACCACAAAGGGATTGTCGACGATACCGGACATCGCAGCGCCCTTCGTGCTCTCCATTACTCCTTCAACAAATTTCTGCTTTCGCCACCGCGCACAGATAAATCTATCATCAATCTCGGCGCGCACACCATTGATCCCGGTCAAAGAGCGACCGACTTCGGATCAAGCAAAGGGCGCAGGGAGACGTGGTTCTCGGATATTTTGGCAAATGGCGTGAGGAATGGCCCGCTTGGTCAGGCGGCGAAACAGTGCTTGAATCGGGGCGTCGCGCGGAATCGTCCTCATGTTGAGATCCTTAATACGCTTGTTGCGGCGCTTGCTCGTCCTCGGGATCGGCGCTTTCAGCGTATGGCTGATCGCCTTTGTCATCTTCCCCATCGCCGACAACCGGCTTCCCTGGATTCTCGCCGCCGCACTCACGTACGGTATCGCGGCCTATATCGTGCTCCCGCGCACCGTGCGCATGAGCCTGAAAGTGCTCCAGCGCAAGCATGTGCCGCGCTACACGATCACCGGCGACGGCTTGCCGGGCGATCCGGTCAATCTGGTACTGAAAGGAACGCGCGCGCAGCTTGATGCTGCGTTCGCCGCCGCCGGATGGTTACAGGCCGATCCGCTGACATTGGCGAGCTCATGGCGCATGGTCCGCACGTTTCTGCTCAACCGGCCCTACCCGACCGCGCCGTTCAGCACGCTTTATCTTTACGGCCGCGGCCAGGATGTCGGCTTCCAGAAAGCTATCGATAACAGCCCGCGGAGGCGCCATCACGTGCGCTTCTGGGCGTTGAGCCTCGAACGCACCGAAGCGATGTTGGGCCAGGTGAGCTTTTGGTTGAATGACGACCGCCCAGCGGGTCTCGGCGAGGTCTTCTGGATCGGAGCCGGCACCAAGGACACCGGATTCTCACTCACGCGACTGACCTTTCAGGTCACGCACGCCACCGATTCCGACACCAATGCCGAGCGCGATTTCATCATCGCCGACCTCAAGCAATGCGGCGTGATCGGCAAGGCCGATGTCTATCAGCCGCGTCAGCGGCTCCCCGCTACGCGCGTCAATCACTACATCACCGACGGCGAAATCGCAGCGGCAAGCTTGTCGGCAGACACCGGACCGTGGCCCGCGGCAGGATGAAATTCGCGACCGCAATCCAAAAGCCAGCGGCCACGTTTCTGCTTGAAGACCCATAAGGGGGATCCCTTAGGGACAACATCTGAATTTCTGCAACGCGATGCTGGGATTAGTGAGAAAGTCGAAGCTCCTCAAGGAGCGGTCAGCGGGGAGTGACCGGCCATGCAGGGCAATGATCTTTCCCAAACACCCCAGACGCATCGCGGACGAGATTTGGCAATCGGTGGATCGGTTGTCAGCGCCGCTCTGATCGCCGGCATACTCGTCTGCCTGCCCATTCTGACCCCAACGCGCGCAAGTGCGAACGGCCCATCGATCATGTCGGCTATTACGGGAAGCGGAACAGTCAGCAATGGCGCGCTGAAAGGCGACCGGCTGTCGAATTCGCGCCCGAAGGGTGAGCATCCGGACGCAGGCGCCGTCACTAACCCGGCAGCGCCTGCCAACGTTGGGGCCACGCCAAAGCGGCGCCTTCCGATTGGATGCGAAAGCGCCTTAGGCGGACTTGTGCGGGCTGGCAACGCCGCTGCGCGTTGCGTTACTGACCTAGCGCCGCCAACGCGGGCGGCGTAGCGGCCGATGCGACACGCCAAGCCGCCAGAATGTGATCTTCGTCAAATACCCGAGGAACCCGTTTGGTTAATTAGAACACTAGGTGGCTTTCGAGGGAGACGACCATGAAATTAGGTGTCGTTGCCGTCGCGGCGGCGCTGAGCACCTTCACGGCAGGCGCTGCGCACGCTCAGTGGGCGGATTTGAACGGACAATATCGCTGCGTGGAGAACTGCCTTGGCCCGGTTTCGCGTTTATCACGATGCAAGGCTGGGACATGAATTTGGTCAACGAGGCCGGGCTGCCGTCGCGCGCTTGGGTGGATTATCCGGGCCATCTCTGGGCTGAAAACTGGCGCGAGGGAGCGTTCTTTTCTCCGGATGGGCTGACCGTTCAATTCGATAATGGCAGCGTTTGGCACCGAATCATTCCGGCACCGGTGGTGCCGGTCAGAAGCCGCTACTAGACCAGGTGACGTACTAACCAGGCGACGTAAACTGAGAGCGACGACGGTGATGGCCGGACTGGTTCCGGCCATCACTTTTTTGTTTCGATGAGAGGGCATGATCCGGAAAAAGCCTGCCCCGGACTTGATCCGAGGGTGGATACCGGTTTTCCGAAAAGATTTTGCCCCCGCTGAGAGACGATCAGAATTGCAGCGCGCCGGGGTGGCGTATGGTCAGCGTGCGCGCTGCCTCAACGCCGTGCACGCCCAATTGGCCGAGCGCGGCCTGGGTCTCCTCGATCAACAGATCGACGACATAGCCCGGCCCCTCTTCGCCGAGCGCGCCCAATCCCCACAAGAACGCCTTGCCGGCGAACGCGGCGCTGGCGCCGAGCGCGCAAGCGCGCACGATATCGCTGCCGCTGCGCACGCCGGAATCCATCAGCACGGTCGCCCGCTTGCCGACCTGGCGAGCGATAGCCGGGACTGCGTCGATCGAGGCCGGCAGGGCTTCGACCTGGCGCCCGCCGTGATTGGACACGATGATTCCGTCGACGCCGAGCGCAACCGCGGTCTCCGCGTCCTGCGGATGGAGGATGCCCTTGACGATCAGCGTGCCTTTCCAGCGGTCGCGATACCCGCGCACTTCATCCCAGGTGAAGGCACCTTGAATCTCGCGCCGCGCGAAGGCGATCACATCGTTGAGCGAGGGATCGGCTCCGACATAGGTTCGCAGGCTGGCGAAACGCGGCATGCCGTGTCTGAGGATCGCCGCCGCCCAGCCCGGCGCCCGCATGATCTGCGCGAGAATGGGAGGAGTGATATTGAAAGCGCCGGCGATGCCGGTCGCCACTTCGCGCGGGCGCGTGGTGCGCACCGGCACATCGAGCGTGAGCACAAGCGTGCGGCAACCGACCGCTTCCGCGCGGTTGACGAGATCGCGGCTGACAGCGTGATCGTTGGCGGGCAAACGGTAAAGCTGAAACCAGAAAACATCGGGCGCGACGCGCGCCACCTCTTCGATAGTCGCACCGCCGGCCGTGGACAGCGCATAAGGAATGCCGGCGCGTTGCGCCGCGCGGGCCAAGTGAAGATCGCCGCCCGGCCAGATAATCGACGGGCCGCCCATCGGCGCGATGCCGATCGGCGCGTTGTAGCGGCGACCGAATAGCTCCACCTCGCAAGTCGGGAGCTTCGGCATGACGCCGTAGCGCGGCACAAGCTCGATCGCGTCGAGGGCGGCCCAATTGCGCCTGATGCCGGCATCGTTTTTGCCGGAGCCGCCGTCGGCATATTCAAAGGCGAAGTGCGGGATATGGCGGCGGGCGCGTTGCCGCAAATAGTCGACAGTCGGATAGTGCCGGTGGAATTGCGTAAAGCGCGGACCGCGGCTGTAAGCGGCGACCGGTTTCGTCTGTGGCGCGGTTCGTGACGCGATGATCGCGGTCGTGTCGTGCATCGGCATGTCTCCCGGACGAGCGAGACACTATAGCGCGTTCGGTGGACGGCGACGCGGCGGAGTCTTCAGGAGCCCGCCCGGCGCAAGATCGAAGCCGGCCAAGGCGCGAGCAGTGCAACCGGCACCTTGACCATGGCGGCAAGCCGTGCGGTCAGCGCCTTGCCGACACCCTTCTGCCGCCGCTGCCCTTCCCCGGTCTTTCCTTCCGTCCGCGAGCCTCCGTCATAAGCCCAGGTCATGTAGATACCGCCCCAGGTGAAGCCGCCGCCGAAGGCGGCGAGCAGGAGCCGGTCGCCGGCCTTGAGCTTCTTTTCATAGTCCCAGAGGCAGAGCGGGATCGTCGCCGCGGTGGTGTTGCCGTATTTTTGAATGGTCACCATCACCCGCTCGGGCGGCAGGCCGATGCGTTCGGCGGTGGCTTCGATAATGCGCTTGTTGGCCTGATGCGGAACCAGCCAGTCGAGCGTGTCCTTGGTCAAATGGTTGCGGCGCAGCAACTCGGTAGCGACATCGGCCATGCGCGCGATGGCGAATTTGTACACCGCAGCGCCTTCCTGATGGACATAGTGCAGGCGCTTGGCGACGGTCTCCGCGGTCGGCGGCAAACGGCTGCCGCCCGCCTTCTGATGCAAATGCTTCATGCCGGAGCCGTCGGACGAGATCAGCGTGTCGACGATGCCGTATTTGCGGTTCGGCTCGATCAGTACGGCACCGGCGCCGTCGCCGAACAGGACGCAGGTCGCGCGGTCCGTATAGTCGATGATTGCCGACATCTTGTCGGCGCCGACGACGATGACTTTGCGATACGTGCCGCTCTCGACGAATTGCGCCGCGATGGTAAGCGCATAAACAAAGCCGGAGCATGCCGCCTGCACGTCGAAGCTGCCGATATTGCGAATATCGGCCATGTCGCAGATCAAATTGGCGGTCGAGGGAAAGACGAGGTCCGGCGTGGTGGTGGCGCAGATCAGCAGATCGACATCGCTGGGCGCGGTGCCGGTCTTCTTCAGAAGACCGCGCACCGCCTCGGCGCCCATATGCGAGGTGCCGAGCCCTTTGCCCTTGAGGATGTGGCGTTCCTTGATGCCGGTGCGCTCGATGATCCATTCGTTGCTGGTGTCCACCATGCGCGACAGCTCGGCATTGGTGAGCACGTCGGGCGGGACATAGCCGTGCACGCCGGTAATAGCGGCCCGGACAGCAGACTTATGCTTTTTGGATTTTTTCGTCATTCGCCCGTGGACCGTAAGGATAATCCGATCACGCGTGGCTCTCGATGGCAAGATGGAAGTATGGTGATACCGCGTCGCAGCGAACAAGCAGTTAACTCGACGCGGCGGCGGGAAGCAGGTGCGGCCCACGGCCCGTTCGCGCCGCGTTTAGAACGACCGCGGCGGCTTGGGCGCTCGGCACCGTTTTCAGTGCCATGATGTCGTCAAGGCGAGCGAAAGCCTCGATCTGGCGCCGCCATTCCGGTGTATCGGACAAAAGCGGGACGAACGCCTCGGCAAGGCGCTCCGGGGTGCAATCATGCTGCAAGAGCTCCGGTACGATGTTTTCACCAAGCACAAGGTTGGCGAGGATGACGCTCGACAGCCTTTGCTTGATTCGCGCCACCCGCGCGATGATTTCTTCAACAAAGGTGACTCGATAGGCGGCCACCGTCGGCACGCCGGCAAGCGCCAGTTCGAGCGTCACCGTCCCCGATGCCGCGAGAGCAGCGCGCGCGGAGCGGAACGCCGCCCATTTTTCCGCCGGCTCGGTCACGATGCGCGGCTTCACCGCCCAGCCGGCTACGCCGGCGCGGACGCGCGGCAGGAGATGCGGCATCGTCGGCAACACGAGCTCCATCGCACCGACCCGCGCACTCACACGCGCGATGGCGTCGCCAAAGACCTCCAGCAGCAGGCGTATTTCGCTGGAGCGGCTGCCGGGCAGGACCAGCACCAGCGGCGGCTGAGCGCGCCGGCGCTCGGCCTCACGCGCCTCCGGGCGGAGATCGGCCAGGCGCTCGACCAGCGGATGGCCCACATAGACGCAAGGCGGCCCGCCGAGGCGCCGGTGCGCCGCGGGCTCGAAGGGCAGGATCGCGAGCACGCAATCGACATAGGCGCGCATGGCGCGCGCCCGGCCGGATCGCCAGGCCCAGACCGAAGGCGACACGTAATCGACGATCGGAATCGACGGCGCGCGGGCGCGCACGCGGCGCGCGACGCGGTGGGTGAAATCCGGGCTGTCGATGATCACCAGCACGTCGGGTCGCGCCGCGACAACGGCGTCCGCGGTTTCGCGAATGCGCCGCAAGATCAGCGGCAGCCGCGCCGGTATGGCGCTGACGCCGACAATGGCGAGTTCGTCGATCGAAAACGGACTGACCACGCCCTCGGCCGCCATGGCACGTCCGCCGATGCCGGCAAGCGTCAACGCCCCGCCGGCGGCAGCGCGCAACGCGCGCACGAGCGCCGCGCCAAGCGCATCGCCGGATTCCTCCGCGGCGACCAGATAGATCGACAGCGGTCGCGGTGGCGCGCCGTTCACGACCTCGCCTCCTCTGATACACCAATGAAGAAAATCCTCGCGGCGTCGGCGGCCGCGCTCACCTTGTCGGGCTCGGCAACAATCGCGCTGCCGGCGGCGACGGCGAGCCCGGCAAGGCCGGCGCGCGCGACATTTTCGATCGTTTTCGGACCGATCGCCGGCAGGTCGAAGCGGCGGTCCTGACCCGGCTTAGGCGCTTTGACCAGGACGCCGACACCGGGCGGCTTGGTGAACCGTCCTTCGCTGCGCAATTGCGCAACCCGCATCAGCATATTGTCCGTGCCTTCGGAGGCTTCGACCGCCACGACATGGCCATCCGCGACGACCACCGCCTGGCCGATATCGAACGGCCCAAGCGTCGCGATCAGTCTAAGGCCGTAGGCGATGTCGGCACGATCACGCTCCGAAGGCGTCGAACGCCCAAGCATGCCCTCGGGCACGATGATTTCCGGCGCGACCTCTCCGACGCCGATGATGCGCACGCCCCCCTCTTCGAACAGCGCGGCAATCCCGGAAAGCAGCCGGTCGTCGCCGCCGCGAAATACAGCGGCGATCCGCGGCATCAGCCGCAGCATCTGCCAATCGGGCCGGATCTGGGTGAGCGCCGGCCGCAGCAGCGTCCCGATGAACACCGCCTCGCGGCACCCTTCGGCGCGGGCGAGGCGAAAGAAGCGGCCCGCCTGTCCGATGGCGATCCAATGATGGGTGATAGCGCTCGACCACTTTCGGGTCCGCCCAGCCGCGCACGGGAAACATGACCGGCCGGCGGCCGCGCCGTTTGATCGCCTCGGCGACCGCGCCGGGAAAACTGCCGCCACCGCAGATGATCGCGAGTGGCTCGCCGCTGCCGGCGGCCGCGGCGTCCGCGCTCGGCGCGTCAGATACCATCGGCTTCGCTATCCCCGGCCGTCCCTGTGGCGGCAGGATGCATCAGCGGCCGCTTGCCGCTTGCGCGGACAAAAGCAATCACCTTTTGCACCAGCGGATCGTCGGCAAACGCCGCCGCGACTTTGTCGATCCTTTCGGCGAATACGCCCTCGCCGTGAAAAAGCGCGCGATAGGCCTGCCGCAGCCGATGCAGTTCGGCGCGCGAGGTGCCGCGCCGGCGCAGGCCGACGACATTGAGACCATCGAGTGTAGCGATCTGTCCTTTGGCAAAACCAAACGGAACGATACTTGCCGCAGCACCGCTAAGGCCGCCGACCATGACGCCCTCGCCGATGCGGACGAATTGATGCACCGCCGAATTGCCGCCGAGAAAGACATTGTTGCCGATCGTGACATGGCCGCCGAGCACGGCGTTGTTGGCGAAGGTCACGTCGTCGCCGACGTCGCAATCATGTGCGACATGGGAGGACACCATGAAGAAACAGCGCGCGCCGACCCGCGTTATACCGCCTCCGCCCGCGGTGCCGATATTCATCGTCACGCCTTCGCGGAGCTGACACTGCGGGCCGATGACAAGCTTGGTGGGCTCGCCGCGATAATGCACCGATTGCGGCGGCGTGCCGAGCGAAGCGAAGGGATAGACGACGGTGCCCTCGCCGATCGTGGTGGCGCCGGCGACGTTGACATGAGCGACGAGGCGCACGCCGTCTTTCAGCTCGACATCCGGGCCGACCAAACAATAGGGCCCGATCTCGACGCCGTCGCCGATACGCGCGCCGTCGGCGACGCGCGCGGTCGCATCGATCGCCGTCATCTTAGTCCTCGGACAAATAGGCGCCGATTTCGGCTTCGGCGATGAGCACCCCGCCGACCTTCGCTTCCCCGCGATACCACCACATAGTGCGGCGGCGCGAGAGTTTGTCGACGTGATATTCGACGGTGTCGCCCGGACGCGCCGGCTTGCGAAACTTGGCCTTGTCGATGGTCAGAAAAAACATGACGCGCTGCTTATCCGGCGGCGGCAGCAAGCGCAGAACGAGTACGGATGCGGTCTGCGCCATGCCTTCGACCATCAAGACGCCGGGCATGACCGGATTGTCGGGAAAGTGCCCGGTAAAGTGCGGCTCGTTCATCGTCACGTTCTTGATGCCGATGCCGTGATCCTCGCCGCGGATGTCGATGACGCGGTCGATCAAAAGAAACGGATAGCGGTGCGGCAACAGCCGCAGGATTTCCTGAATATCGGCGGCGCCGAGGGATTTCTTCGCTCATCATTCGTCCCCTTCGGACTTGCCGCCAGTGCGGGCGAGCTTGCGCAACATCGTGAAGGTTTTCATGAATTCACGGACCGGCACTGCCGGAGAGCCGAGCCAGACGGGCGCCGGGCGGAACGTCGGACATGTAGCCGCTCTGCGCGCCCAGCATCGCGCCGGACCCGACATTCACATGATCGGCCAAGCCAACCTGCCCGCCCATCATGACAAAATCTCCCACCTGCGAGCTGCCGGAAATGCCGGTCTGCCCGGCGATCAGGCAGTGACGTCCGATGCTGACGTTGTGCGCGATTTGCACCAGATTGTCGATCTTGGTCCCCTCCCCAATGACGGTGTCGCGGGTCGAGCCGCGGTCGATCGTGGTGTTGGCGCCGATTTCCACGTCGTCCTGGATGATGACGCGCCGGGTCTGCGGGATTTTCTGATGCCCGCGCGGCGACGGCAGATAGCCGAAGCCGTCCTGCCCGATGCGCGCGCCCGGATGGATGATCACGCGGTCGCCGATCAGCGCATGAACGATCGTGGCGCCGGCGCCGATCGCGCAATCGCGGCCAATCGCGACCCCGGGTCCGATCACGGCGCCGGGTCCGATCAGCGTTCCGGCGCCGATTTCGGCATCGGGTCCGATCACCGCCAGCGGATCGACCGTGACGCCCGCTTCCAGCCGAGCAGAGGAATGAATGCGCGCATCGGAGGAGCGCCCCGTCGTTTCGAACAGCGAGGACGGCCGCAGCGCCGAAGGAAAGAGAGCGCGCGCGACCATAACGAAGGCGCGATAGGGCTCGGGCGCGACCAGCACGGCAAGCTTGTCGGGCGCCTGCGTGGCAAAGCGCGGCGCCGTCAGGCAGACGCCGGCGCGCGTCGTCGCGAGCGCATCGAGATATTTCGGATTGTCGAGAAACGTGATGTCGGTCGATCGCGCGCGATCAAGCGGCGCAATATCGCGGATGCGCCGGTCGAGCGGCGTACCCGGCCGCGGCTTGGCGCCAGTGAGCTTGACGATCTCCTCGATCGTCAGCTCGCGGTTGGGTGGGAAGAAATCCGGCATAGCGCTAGTGCGGTGGATTTGAAGTTCCTAAGATCAAGCGGCAAATTCGGATAGGAACTTCAAATCCGAAAACCGCACTAGCATCATAAATCTGCTGGTGTCCCTTTGATTCCGAAGTTCGCATCAGAACGTGCCGCCAGCCCTTGCGAACTTCGGAATCGGGACACCGGCCCCGGCGCAGATCGCGAGGCGCGATCAGAACCGCGTACCGCCGCCGAACTGGAACCACTGAACACGGTCATACGACTGTTTCAGGATCGGATAGGCGAAATCGAAACGCAGCGGACCGAACGGCGAGTCCCAGATCAAGCTGGCGCCGACCGACACGCGCGGAGCTGCAGTATCGGCGAATTGCAAGGCGCAGTTGCCGCAAATGTAGGAGGTGCCGGTACTGGTGGTGATGAGGCCGTTGACTTCGCCATTCGACGGCCACGTGGTTTCGCCCTTGTACCCCCATTCCGCACCGGAATCGACGAACACGGCGCCGCGGAAGCCCGCGTCCTTGGGCAGGAAGTAGAACGGATATTGCACTTCGAGGCTCGCGCCCCAGTAGTACGTACCGCCGAGCGCGTCCCCTGACGTGCCGGGCGTGATGTCGCGCGGTCCTAGGCCGGCGGGCTGAAAGCCGCGCACCAGATTGGGACCCATCTTGAAGTCGTCGAGCATGCGCACGTAGTTCGACTCGCCGTTCGGTCCCTTGGTGAGACCGAACATATCGCCGCCTTGCAGATGCATGATGCCGACGAGATCCGAAACGACCTCGTAGTAGCTGCGGAAATCCACCACGGTGCGCAGATATTTGGCGTCGCCGCCAAGGCCGGCGACATCCTGGCCGAAGCTCAGCAGCAGACCGCTGGTCGGGCGCTTGTTGTTGTCGAGCGTGTTGTAGGTCAAGCCGTAACCGGCGAGCGACGTCAGATAGCCGCCTTGAGAAAGCTCTTCGCGCACCGGCAGCGATGCGACATTGCTTGGCCCGCCGTTGAGCGACGTTGCAGTTGGTCTGGCCCGGCGTTGGGACTAGGCCGAGCGCCGGATTGAAACCGGGATAGGCCGCACCAACAACGCCTGCAGCTGTCGCGGCGTTGAGGGCATTGACCGTCGGAAACGTGGTCGAGAAATTCGGATTGACGTTGTTACAATTGTCCAAGCTCGAAACCAGGTTGATCTGGCTCCAGTAGATCGAATAGCGCACCTGCAACGACAGATCCTCGCGCAGCGGCACGCCCGTTTTCAGATTGGTCCCGTAGCTCGTGCTGCCGTATGAAAGATACGGGCTCGACAATGTCTGGCGCGCGAACAGATCGACGCCGGCGGAGAGGCGCTGGTCGAGAAAGTAAGGTTCGACGAAGCCGAGCTCGATGCCGCGGATATATTGCCCAAAGGTGCCCGAGGCTCTGCCGTAGCGGCCCGTGCCCAGGAGGTTGCGCTCGGAGATCGAGACCTGCCCCATGAAGCCGTCGGCGGTGGAATAGCCGCCCATGACCGAGAAATCGCCGGTCGATTGCTCTTCGACGTCGACGTTGATCACCACCCGGTCGGGCGCCGAACCGGGCTCGTTGGTGATCTTCACGGTCTTGAAGAAATTCAAACTCTTGATGCGCCGCTCGGCGCGATCGATCAAGGCGCGATTGTAGGGATCGCCTTCCGAAATATCGAACTCGCGCCGGATCACGTAGTCGCGCGTGCGCGTATTGCCGCGGATGTTGATGCGCTCGATATAGGCCCGGACCCCTTCATCGACGACGAAGACGACGTTGATCAGGTGGTTTTGCGGGTCGCGGTCGCCGCGCGGGCGCACCGTCGCAAACGGATATCCGTGCTTGGTGATCTCGACAGTGACGTCTTCGACCGTCTTTTCGACCGAGTCGCCGTTGTAGATGTCGCCGCGATGCATGCGCAAAACGTGCTGCAGCGCTACGGGATCGACCGCGCGGATATTCGACTGAACCTCGACATTGCCGAAGTGATAAAGGGCGCCTTCCTCGATCGTGAAGGTGATGATGAAGCCCTTGATGGCGGGATCGTATTCGCCGGTCGCCGAGACGACCTGCACGTCGGCATAGCCGTGGGTCAGGTAGAAACGCCTGATCAGGTCGCGGTCGGCCTCGATGCGGTCGGTGTCGTAGACGTCGGTGGTTTGCAGAAAGCTCAAGAAATTGGAGGTGGAGGTCTTGATCACCTCCTTGAGCCGATAATCCGAATAGGCGTGATTGCCGACGAAGATGATGGATCTGACGCCGGTCTTTTCGCCTTCCCTGATTTCGAAGACCAGGTCGACGCGATTGTTCGGCCGCTCGACGATTTTCGGCACCACCTGCACGTCGAAGCGGCCGTTGCGGTGATAGACCTCGATGATGCGGGTGACGTCGGCCTGCACCGCCGCCTTTGACAGCGTGCCGCGCGGTTTCGATTGGATTTCCTGCTGAAGCTGCTCGTCCTTGAGCTTGCTATTGCCCTCGAACGCGATGCGGTCGATGACCGGGGCTTCGACGACGGTGACAATCAAGCGGCCGCCCGATTGCGAAATGCGGATGTCCTGAAACAGGCCCGAGCTGTAGAGCGCCTTCAGCGCTGAATCGATCCTGGCGGCATCAAGACGCTCGCCCGGCGGCACTTTGAAGTAGGAGCGGATCGTTTCGGCTTCGACGCGGCGATTGCCTTCGACGACGATCTGGGGACCGGCAGATTGCGCCAATGCCGGCGCGGACGCGACAACGAAGGACGCGACGCCAAACAAAACTACGCCGAGGAGCAAGCCGGCCACGACTAGCCCTCGTCTTACCCGCACACACATTGTCATGCGCTAAGCGCCCTTATTCCCCACGCGGCCGCCCCCCGGGCGGGTTAGTCGCAGTCTCCCTCGCTTTACATCTCAGTTCGGTGACACACTCTCCTTGCCCCTGATTGGCGCTAGTCCCCACCCGATTTTGCAGCATGGCGCCCGCTCCCCAACGGACGCGCTAGGACGTGGCTAAATGAACGATGTCATTGAAAGTTGCAAATATCATCAACATCAGGACGATCGCCAAGCCGATGCGGAAGCCCATTTCCTGGGCCCGCTCCGACAGCGGACGCCCGCGAACGCCCTCGATCAGGTAGAACAAAAGGTGACCGCCATCGAGTAGGGGTATCGGGAATAGATTGAGCAGACCGATCGAGACCGACAGGACGGCAGCGAGTTGGATCAGCGGAACGAAGCCGAAGCTCGCCACTTGGCCGGACATTTGGGCGATGCGGATCGGACCACCCAGCTGGTTGGCCGCCTCCCGGCCGGCGATCACGCCGCCGATATAGCCGAGCGTGCGCTCAATGACCGACCAGGTCTCCTGGACCGCCAGCACCACGGCTTGCGGCGGAGCCACCGGATGAAGCTTGAGATCTTCCGGCGCCATCGAGCGGCTGATGCCGAGGATGCCGACCCGCTGCACGTTGCCGAAATTATCTTTGACCTCTTTCAGCGCGGGTGTGGCTTTCAGGACGAGCTGATTGCCCTCGCGATCGACCGTGATGGCGAGGGGTTCGCCAGCGTTCGCGCCGACGATTCGCTGCATTTCGGTGAAGTTCTCGATCGGGCGGCCATTGATCGCGACGACCAGGTCGCCGGCCTTGAAGCCCGCTTCGGCGGCAGCGCTGTCCGCCTGCACCGAATCAACCCGGGCGCTCATGGTCTGCTTGCCATAGAGCATGAAGACGCCGGCAAAAATCACAATGGCCAAAAGGAAATTGGCCAGCGGCCCGGCGACGACGATGGCCGCGCGCTTGGCCACCGGCTGGAACATGAAGCTGTGGGCCCGCTCGTCCGCATCCATGACGGCGAGCCGCGCGCTATCGGGAACGCTCGCGGCGTTCTCGTCGCCGAAGAATTTCACGAAGCCACCGAGCGGAATCGCCGAGATTTTCCAACGGGTTCCGTGCCGGTCATTGAAGCCGACAATCTCCGGCCCAAAGCCGATCGAAAACACCAAAACGCGCACGCCGCACCAGCGGGCGACAAGGAAATGGCCCAGTTCGTGAAAGAACACGACCAAGCTCAGCACGAACAAAAAGGGAATAATATAAGCCACGACGCCGCCGCCGAGCGCATTCAGATGCGCCAAAACATACGTTCCCATGCGCCCGTCACCCCAACCCTGCTGACCCGACCCGCACTAACCCTAGGATGCCATTGCGGCAATTTCGGGCAAGAGCTGGGTCGCGAGCCTTCTTGCATTATGGTCAATGGCGATCGCGTCCTCGACGGATTGCGGTTCCGCCATCGAACCCTCTCGCTCCGCGGCTTCGAGCGTTGCCTCGACGAGCGCTGGAATCCCGGCAAAGCCGAGCCGCCGGTCGATAAACTCGCGAACCGCGATTTCGTTTGCGGCATTTAGCACCGTCGGCGCCCCATCGCCGGCGGCAAGCGCGCGGCGGGCCAGCGCCAACGCCGGAAAGCGCGTCATATCGGGCTCTTCAAAGGTGAGCGTCGCGATGCGGGCGAGATCGAGCCGCGCCGCCGGCGTCCCCATGCGCACCGGCCAGGCCAGACAATGCGCGATCGGAATCCGCATATCCGGCGAGCCAAGCTGGGCGACGACCGAGCCGTCGCGGAACTCGACGAGCCCGTGGATAACCGATTGCGGGTGAACGACCACATCGAGCGCCTCAGGCCCCAGCGCGAACAGGTGGTGGGCCTCGATCAATTCGAGACCCTTGTTCATCAGGGTTGCCGAGTCGATCGTGATCTTCGGGCCCATCGTCCAAGTCGGATGCTTGAGCGCCTGCTCGACCGTTACCTTGCGGATCGCCTCGATCGACCAAGTGCGGAACGGACCGCCGGAAGCGGTCAAGACGATCCGGCGGACATCCTCGCGGCGGCCGGCGCCGAGCGCCTGGAAGATGGCGTTGTGCTCGGAATCCACCGGCAAGACAGTGGCGCCGGCTGCGGCTGCGCGCCGCATGAACAACGCGCCGGCGCAGACGAGACATTCCTTGTTGGCAAGCGCGACATGTGCGCCGCGCTCGGCCGCGGCCAATGTCGGCTTGAGGCTCGTGGCACCGGTGATGGCCGCCATGACCCAGTCGGCCGGGCGTTGCGCGGCTTCGACGACTGCATCGGCGCCGGCGCCCGCTTCGATGCCGGAGCCGGACAGCTCGGCCTTCAGCTCGCCGTACAAAGCCGGATCGGCGATGGCGGCAAAGCGCGCGCCAAGCTCGCGCGCGAGCTTCGCAAGCGCAGCGGCGTTGCGATGTGCGGTGACAGCCTCGACCCGATAGAGCTCGGAATCCTGACGCAGCAGATCGACGGTGCTTGAACCGATCGAGCCGGTCGCACCCAACAGGGTCACGGCACGCGGTTCCGGCTTTGCGACCGGCGCCAACTCCACCCGTGCCCGCGGCTTACTCTTCTCCATCGGCGCTACCATACCAGCAAGCCGCGCGCGGGCGCAGCGATACCTTGATGAACGATACCGATGAGGAGCGCGGCAAGGGCGGCAACGATGAAACCGTCGAGCCGATCCATCAATCCGCCATGACCGGGGATGAGATGGCTCGCATCCTTCGCGCCGAAGCGCCGCTTGACCGAGGACTCAAACAAGTCGCCGGCTTGCGCCAGGACCGACAGAACACACGCCATTACCCCAACGATCCCCAGCTTGCCGACCCCGCTCGCATAGGCGACCGCGACGCTCGCGGCAACCCCCCCGGCGAGACCGCCGACGGCGCCGGCCCAGGTCTTCTTCGGGCTGACGCGCGGCCACAGCAGCGGCCCGCCGATCGCCCGCCCGCAGAAATAGGCGAATATGTCGGTAGCCCAGACATTTGCGAACAGGAACAGAAGCGCTGTGAGCCCCCATTGCGGATCGCTGCGCAGCATCGCCGGCGCGATCAGCAAGGCGCCGGCATAGATCACCCCTCCGGTGGCCCAGGCCGGCGCGGATGGCTCGTCGGTCGCCCGCGGCAAGGCGGCGACGATGGAACCCGCAACAATCACCCCGATCGCCAGCGCGCCCATGCCGCCAGCGGGCAAGCCCAGTCCGATCAACACCGTCGCCCCCAGAAGGGCGAGCCATCCCGGCGCCAAGACGCGCGGATCGGCGCGATGCGAAGCGAGCGATACCCATTCCCAGAGAATGCCACCGGCCGCAATTGCGCAGAGCGCATAGAAGATCCAGCCGCCCACATAGGTGATCGCGAGCGTGACCGGCGCAAGCACGACGGCCGACGCCACGCGCAGCGTCAGATTGCTGGCGCGCGGCCCGTTCGCCCGCGCGCTGTCCGGCGGCGCGGACAAGGTCACGATCCGGTATTGGCGACCAATCCGCCGAAGCGGCGCTCGCGGCGGCGATATTCCTCGATGGCGCCCTCGAGCGCGGCCCGGTCGAAATCGGGCCAATTGATCGGCACGAAAACGAGCTCGCTGTAAGCGGCTTGCCACAGCAGGAAGTTCGACAACCGCTGCTCGCCGCTGGTGCGGATGATCACGTCGGGATCGGGAATATCGGGAGCGTGGAGGTGCGTGCCAAGACGCTCCGGCGTTATGTCGTCGGGCGACATGCGGCCTGCGGCGACCTCGATCGCGAGTTGCCGCGCCGCGCGCGCGATCTCGTGGCGCGCGCCGTAATTGAAGGCCACGACCAGCGTGAGCCCGTCATTGTTGCGGGTGAGGTCCTCGGCCTCCTGCAGCAAGAGGCAAATGTCGCGGTCGAGATCGTCGCGTTCGCCGATGATGCGCACGCG
The DNA here is from genome assembly GCA_963845075.1 of uncultured Alphaproteobacteria bacterium. Lineage (GTDB taxonomy): Bacteria > Pseudomonadota > Alphaproteobacteria > Rhizobiales > Xanthobacteraceae > BOG-931. The sequence continues at coordinate 55,526 of CAWJRE010000066.1, forward strand.
CACATTGCTGTTGTGCAGCTCGGCGAGGTCCTTGCGGATGAAGCGGCGCAAGAGCCCCATCAGATCGGTGATCTCCGAGGGCGGACGCGACCAGTTCTCCGAGCTGAAGGAGAAGATCGTCAGAAAGGAAATGCCGAGGTCACCCGCAGCACGAACGGTGCGGCGCAACGCCTCGACGCCGCGCCGATGTCCTTCGACGCGCGGCAAGCCGCGAGCGGCGGCCCAGCGTCCGTTGCCATCCATGATGATGGCCACATGCCGCGGCACCTCGAAGGAGCCGCCCCCTTGCGGGAGAAGCTCGGCGCCGCTTCTCGATCGCGCCGCGTCGCTCAAACGGTCATGATCTCCTTTTCCTTGGCGGCAAGCAGCTTGTCGACGTCGGCGATAGTCGCGTCGGTCGCTTTCTGAATGTCGCCCGATTGCCGCTCGTGTTCGTCCTCGCTGATCTTGTGATCCTTCTCCATCTTCTTGAGGAGATCGAGGCCGTCGCGGCGCACATGACGGACGGCGACGCGCGCGGCTTCAGCGTATTTGTGCGCCACCTTCACGAGCTCGCGCCGGCGCTCTTCGTTGAGCTCCGGAATGCGCAGCTTGATCAGCTGCCCTTCGGTCGCCGGCGTCAATCCAAGATTGGCGGCGGAAATCGCCTTCTCGACCGGATGGATCATCGAGCGGTCCCAGACCTGAACGTTCAGCAGCCGCGGCTCCGGCACGCTGATGGTCGCGAGCTGATTGAGCGGCATGTGGCTGCCATAGGCTTCGACCTGCACATGGTCGAGCAGCGCCGAGGACGCGCGTCCGGTGCGCAGGCCGCCGAGCTCCTGCTTGAGCGAAGCGATCGCGCCCTGCATGCGGCGCTTGAGATCATTCATGTCGAATGTCGCTGTTGCCATGGTGTCCTCCGCGATCCGAACGGCCGCTTGTTTTGTGGTGCCTGACGCCTTCAGCCGACCGTGGTGAAGTGACCCTTGCCGCGCAAGACGGTCTCGATCGCACCGGGCTCCCGGATCGAAAAAACAATGATAGGCATACGGTTCTCCCGGGCAAGCGCGAAGGCCGTCGCATCCATGATTTTCAGTTTGCGGTCGAGCGCTTCCTGGTGGTCGAGATGATCGTAACGCTTGGCGCTCGGATCGCGCTTGGGATCCGCAGTATAGACCCCGTCAACGTCGGTCGCCTTGAGAACCGCATCGCAGCCCATCTCGGCCGCGCGCAAGACTGCCGTCGTGTCGGTGGTAAAATAAGGATTACCGGTGCCGCCGGCGAAGACGATGATGCGATTGTCCTCGAGATGACGCAGCGCGCGCCGGCGCTCGTAGGTCTCGCAGACCTGCGGCATCGCCAGCGCCGACATAGTGCGCGCGCCGATGCCGGCGCGTTCGATGGCAGTCTCCAGCACAAGAGCGTTCATGACGGTCGCCAGCATGCCCATGGCGTCGGCTGTCGGCCGCGACAATCCGTTTTCCGAAATGGTCGCGCCGCGCAGAATGTTGCCGCCGCCCACCACGACGCCGAGGCCTATTCCCATACTGTGAGCGGCCACGAGATCAGCCGCAAAGCCGTCGATGGTCGGCTGATGAATGCCGAATTTTTCCGGCCCGCTCAAAGCCTCGCCGGAGAGTTTGACGATCACCCGCCGATAATTCAACTTCGCCATCGAGGATGGTCCAGCCCCGTAGAGTGGGTTAGCGGCAAAGCCGCCTAACCCACCATGCCGTTCGGTGGGTTTCGCTGCGCTCGACCCACCGTACACGCCACGCAGCCCGTACGCTTAATGCGCGCCGGCAAGCGCCGCAACTTCGCCGCCGAAATCACCTTCGGCCTTGTCGATGCCTTCGCCAAGCGCAAAGCGGACGAAGCCGGTGACTTTGATCGGTCCGCCGACCTTGCCTTCGGCCTCCTTGATCGCCTGGGCGACGGTCTTCTTGCCCTCTTCGATCGCGTAGCCCTGCTCGAGCAGGCAGACTTCCTTGTAGAAGGTCTTGAGGCCGGACTCGACGATCTTCTCGACCACGTTGGCGGGCTTGCCCTCGGCCTTGGCGGCGAGCACGCCTTTTTCGCGTTCGATGGTGGCAGCATCGAGCCCGGACGAATCGACAGCCTGTGGATTGGCAGCCGCGACATGCATGGCGACCAGGCGGCCGAACGCCTTGAGCTCGTCCGCCTTGCCGGCTGATTCGAGCGCAACCAAAACGCCGATCCGGCCGAGGCCGTCGGTCACCGAGCTATGCACATAGCTCGCGATCACGCCCTTGCCGACCGAAAGCGCGGCGGCACGCCGCAGCGTCATGTTCTCGCCGATCTTGGCGATCGTCTCGTTGATCGCGTCCGCAGTCGTGCGGTCGCCGATTGGCGCCGCGAGGATCTTGTCCACATCCGCGCCGGCATCGAGCGCCACATCGGCGATCATCTTGACCAAGCCCTGGAACAGGTCGTTGCGGGCGACGAAATCGGTTTCCGAATTGACCTCGACGAGCACGCCCTTGGTGCCCTTGATGGCGACGCCGATCAGCCCTTCGGCCGCAACCCGGCCCGCCTTCTTGGCGGCCTTGGCCAAGCCCTTCTTGCGCAGCCAATCGACCGCGCCTTCCAGATCGCCACCGGTCTCACCGAGCGCCGCCTTGCAATCCATCATGCCCGCGCCGGTTTTTTCGCGGAGCTCTTTCACCATGCCTGCGGTGATGTTCGCCATTGTCAATTATCCCTTTCGCGCCCGTCATTCCGGGGCGCGCCCCCGATCTCGGGTGTTCCCGAGATCGGCACTTTAGCTGCCAAGTCGGCAACAGCCGACTTGGGTGGCGCGAGCCCGGAATCCATAGCCATAGAACCAGGAAGTAATCACTCGGACTTGAGAATTCACGCTTGTGATTATGGATTCCGGGCTCCTCGCTGCGCTCGGCCCCGGAATGACGGGTCTTTGCGAAAACCTCACTCAGCCTCGGTCGCCATCTGCTCCTTGGCGCGCGCGATCCAGGCTTCAACGCGGCCAGGCAGACCAACTTCTTCACCGATATTATGCGCCGCGACCGGCGACAGTTCGGCGATCTGCCAGACGTGGAAAATGCCGAGATCGTTGAGCTGCTTTTCGATCGCCGGCGACACGCCGGGGAACTTCTTGAGGTCGTCGGCGACGCCGCGCGGACCCGACAGCGGTTGATAGCCGAGCTTGTCGCTTTCCGGCGGCGGCACCTCCTCGGCCAACGGCTCGGGCAATGCGCCGAGATCGATGCGTTCGCCTTGGCCGCGCGAAATGCCGTCGATCACCGCTTTGGCGATGAGATCGCAATAGAGCGTGATGGCGCGGCTGGCGTCGTCGTTGCCCGGAATGACGTAGGTGATGCCGTCCGGATCGCAATTGGTATCGACGATGGCGGCGACCGGCACGTTCAGCCGCCGCGCCTCCTTGATGGCGATGTCTTCCTTGTTGGTGTCGATGACGAACACCAGATCGGGAAGTCCGCCCATGTCCTTGATGCCGCCGAGCGCGCGATCGAGCTTGTCGCGCTCGCGCTGCAGCGTCAGCCGCTCCTTCTTGGTGTAGCCTTGCGCCTCGTTCGAGGCGAGCATCTCGTCGAGCGCGCGCAGCCGCTTGATCGAGTTCGACACCGTCTTCCAATTGGTCAGCGTGCCGCCGAGCCAGCGCGAATTGACGTAGTATTGCGCCGACTTCTTCGCGGCTTCGGCAATGGCGTCCTGAGCCTGCCGCTTGGTGCCGACGAAGAGGACGCGGCCGCCATTGGCGACCGTGTCGCTGACCGCCTGCAAGGCGCGGTGCAGCATCGGCACGGTTTGCGTCAGATCGACGATGTGGATGTTGTTGCGGGTGCCGAAGATGTACTGAGCCATCTTCGGGTTCCAACGGTGGGCCTGATGGCCGAAGTGAACGCCAGCTTCCAAAAGCTGGCGCATGCTGTAGTCGGGCAGCGCCATAGTCATTCTCCGGTTGATCCGCCGCGGACCGATGAGCCCGAACCCTTACGGGCCGAGCACCGGACGGCTAAAAGCCAGGGTCCGCGTGTGAAGTTTGCCGGGCTTATATAGGGAGCGAGGCCAAGGCGCAACAATGTCTTAGCGCGGAGACGGTAAATAAAGGAGCCGAACCGGCCACTTGCGGAGGCTTTCTCGTGACGACGCCAGCCGCCAAACGGCCTCGTTGGCCGCCGCCGAAACGCGGCGACATCCTTGCGATCGCCTTCGTCGCGGTTGTTCTCGTCCTCCTTTTGGTCGTCGGCGTCCTGAGACCGGCGAGTTCGACGCGCGACGGCTCCACTTTCGGCTTCGGTCCTGACATGGAATGCATCGGTGTCGGCTACGGCGACCCCGTCTGCATCCGAAAACTCGGCGCTCCCCGGCAATAAGACCGATCAAAGCCCGCGCCGGCGGCGCTTTTTCGCGGCCTTCTTGGCTGCGAGCCGTGCTGAGGCGGCGGCGTCGAAGGACGCGGCATCGGCCTCTTCCCCCTCGCCTGCCTTGTCCCCGCCATTGGCATTCTGCGACGGAGCGGAGCCAAGCTTGGTCCGCTCGATGACGAAGCGCGCATAGTCGTCCATGTCGCCGGCGAACGGCTTGATGCGGCCGTCAGCTGTGAGCCACAGCCGGTCCGCCACAAGCTCGATCAGCGAGCGGTCGTGGGTGATGAGAATGACGGCGCCCTCATAGTCGTTGAGCGCATCGAGCAGCGCACGACGGCTGTCGATATCGAGATGGTTCGTCGGCTCGTCGAGGATCAGAAGATGCGGCGCGCTCATCGCCACGAGGTTGAGCAGAAGCCGCGCGCGTTCGCCGCCGGACAAATTCGCAACGGTGGTTTCCTGCTTGTCGAACGAAAGCCCGAACTGCGCGAGCCGCGAGCGGCGCGAGGATTCGCTGTCGTCCGGCCGCTCGCGCCGCAGAATGTCGAGCGGCGTGTCTTCGGGATCGAGCGCTTCGATCTGATGCTGATGAAACCAGCCGACCTTGAGGCGCTGCTCGCGCTTCATCGCGCCGGTCTGCAATGGCAGCGCGCCGGCGACCATTTTCGCGAAGGTGGATTTGCCGGCGCCGTTGACGCCGAGAAGCCCGATGCGGTCGTCGACATCAAGCCGCAGATTGAGATTGCGTAAGACGGACTTGCCGTCATAGCCGACGGCCGCGCCCTCGAGCTGGAGGAGCGGCGGCGCCAGCGGCCGCGGCGGCGACGGCAGCGTGAACGGCGTGACGCGCTCCTCCACCACTTCGGCGATCGGCTCGAGCTTGGCGAGCCGCTTGATGCGCGACTGCGCCTGCGTCGCCTTGCTCGCCTTGGCGCGGAAGCGGTCGATGAAGCGCTGCAGGTGCGCGCGCTCGGCATCCTGCTTGACCTTGGTGGCGGCCTGCAGCCGCGTCTTCTCGGCGCGGCGCGTTTCGAATTGATTGTAGCCGCCGGTATAAAGCTCGAGCTTGCCCTGGCTCAGATGCAAAATGGCATCGACCGAATTGTTCAGAATCTCGCGGTCGTGGCTGATGATCAGCGCGGTATGCGGATATTTCTTCAAGCGCGCTTCCAGCCAGAGCGCGCCTTCCAGATCGAGATAGTTGGTCGGCTCGTCGAGCAGGAGCAAATCGGGCTCGGCGAACAACGCGGCGGCGAGCGCTACCCGCATGCGCCAGCCGCCGGAAAATTCCGCCATCGGGCGTTCGAGATCGGCGTTGGCGAAGCCAAGGCCGGCGAGAATTTCCGCAGCGCGCGCCGGCGCACGGTCGGCATCGATGGCGTTGAGCTCGTGATAAATCTCCGCCATCTCTTCGGGCGCTGCGGTTTCGAGCGCGGCGTTGAGTGCTTCGCGCCGGGTGTCGGCGGCGAGGATCGTGTCGATCAGCGTGACCGGCGTCGCCGGGTGTTCCTGATCGACCGAACCGATCTGCGCCGATTTCGGCAGCAGGATTTCGCCGCTGAGCGGCACCAGATCGCCGAGAATGATCTTGAACAGCGTCGACTTGCCGACGCCGTTGCGGCCGACCAGGCCGACCTTGGTTCCGGACGGAATCGCGACGCTCGCCGAATCGAAGAAACGCCGGCCCCAGGCGTCAAAGACGAGATTCTCGATCCGAAGCATGGTGCGGGCCGCCCGAAATACCGATGTGTTGGGAAGATTTTAGGGGCGCACTCTTAGCGCGCCGCGCTTGAGATAGCGACTAATGCCGGAAATTTCAAATGGCACGAAAAACGCCCCGTCCTTGCGAGGAGCGAAGCGACGAAGCAATCCAGGGCGGCCGCGCTGGAACTGGATTGCTTCGCTTCGCTCGCAATGACGACGCGGTTACAGCGCCTCGACGGTCACCACGCCGGTCACCGCCTTGATGGCGCCGGCGATCTGCGGCGAGACCTTGAAACGCCCAGGCAGCTTGACCTCGACTTCGTTGCCGTTGCCGAGCATCAGCACCATCGAGACTTCGCCGTCGCCGTGGTCGGCGCCGTTGCGGGCGCCGCCAAGCGCGATCGGTTCGAGCCGTTTCGCCACGCCTTCGAGCGGCGCGTCATCGCGCAGGAAGACGCGGAGGCCTTTCTGCATCTTCGCCGCCGCCTGATCGAGCGGCTCGACCGACTGGATGCGCGCGCGCACTTCGTCGCCCTGCACTTCGGCGGTGAGGAAGAGAAGCACGGCGGTGCCGGGCTCGAGCAGGTCGCGATATTGCGCCAAGCCTTCGGCGAACAGCACGGCTTCATAGTGGCCGCTCGGATCGGAGAGCCCGATAATGCCCATCTTGGTGCCGTTCTTGGTGCGCCGCTCGGTGCGCGCCACCACCGTGCCGGCGACCCGCCCGGCGCCGGCACCCGCCTTCACGGCGCGCGAAAACTCCGACCAGGATTGCACGCGCAGCCTTTTGAGCGCGGCGGCATAGTCGTCGAGCGGATGGCCGCTGAGGAAGAAGCCGACGGCGTCGTATTCGCGTTGCAGCCGCTCCGCCGGCAACCAGTTTTCGACCGCGGGCAAAACGATCGGCGCGGACGCGGCAGGGCCGCCGAAAAGCTCCGACTGGCCGATCGCGGCGTCCTCGTGGGTGCGCTGCGCGGTGGCGAGGATGGTGTCCGCGACGGCGAGAACACGCGCCCGGTTTTTCTCGATGGCGTCGAAGGCACCGGCGGCGATGAGGCTCTCCAGCACGCGCTTGTTGACCGCGCGCGGATTGATGCGGCGGGCGAAATCGGCCAGATCGGCGAACGGCCGCTCGCCGCGCGCGGCGAGAATGCTCTCGACCGCCTGGCGGCCGACGCCGCGCAGCGCCGCCAGCGCGTAGTAGATGGTGTTGCTGGCGACATCGAATTCGACGCCCGAGCGATTGATCGAGGGCGGCTCGACCTTGATGGCCAGCCGTTCGGCCTCGGCGCGGAATTCGGCGAGCTTGTCGGTGTTGCCCATCGACAGCGTCATCGACGCGGCCAGAAACTCGACCGGGTAGTTGGCCTTCAGGTAAGCGGTTTGATACGTGAGCAGCGCGTACGGCGCCGAATGCGATTTATTGAAGCCGTATTCGGCGAATTTGGCGCAGGCGTCGAACACCGCCTCCGCCGTGGCCGGCGGGATGCCGCGATCCCTGGCGCCTTGCAGGAAACGGCCGCGCTGCGCGTCCATCTCGGACTTGATCTTCTTGCCCATGGCGCGGCGCAGAAGATCGGCCTCGGCGAGGCTGTAGCCCGCGAGATCGCGCCCGATCTGCTGGACTTGCTCCTGATAGGTGATGATGCCGTAGGTCGCTTCCAGGATGGGCTGCAGTTTCGGATGAAGGTAGTCGGTCGTCTCGTGGCCGAGCTTGCGCGCGCAATAGGTTGGGATATTGGCCATCGGTCCCGGCCGGTAGAGCGCGACCAGCACAATCAAGTCTTCGAAGCGATCCGGACGCATGTCGATCAGCGCGCGGCGCATGCCCGCACTTTCAACCTGGAACACGCCGACCGTCTCACCGCGGGCAAGCATTTCATAGGTCTTGGTGTCGTCGAGCGGCAAGTCCGTCAGGTCTATATCGATGCCCCGCCGCTGTATCAGTTTGACCGCACGATCGAGCACGGTGAGCGTCGTAAGGCCGAGGAAGTCGAACTTCACGAGGCCGGCCGGCTCGACCCATTTCATGTTGAACTGGGTCACCGGCATGAGCGATTTCGGATCGCGATAGAGCGGCACCAATTCGCTCAGCGGCCGGTCGCCGATGACAACGCCGGCGGCGTGTGTCGAGGCGTGGCGATGCAGCCCCTCGAGTTTCTGCGCAATGTCGAACGCGCGGCGGGCCACGGGATCGCGATCGCGCTCGGCCTGCAGCCGCGGCTCGTCGTCGATGGCGCGCTTGAGCGTGATCGGGTTTGCCGGATTCTGCGGCACAAGCTTGCACAGCTTGTCGACCTGGCCGTAGGGCATCTGCAAGACGCGGCCGACATCGCGCAGCACGCCGCGCGCCTGCAAGGTGCCGAACGTTATGATTTGCGCGACGCGGTCGCGGCCGTACTTTTCCTGTACGTAGCGGACCACCTCGTCCCGGCGCTCCTGACAGAAATCGATGTCGAAATCCGGCATCGAGACGCGTTCCGGATTGAGGAAGCGCTCGAACAGGAGCCCGAAGCGGATCGGATCGAGATCGGTGATGGTAAGCGAATAGGCGACCAGCGAGCCGGCGCCGGAGCCGCGGCCCGGTCCGACCGGTATGCCTTGCGCCTTCGCCCATTGAATGAAATCGGCGACGATCAAAAAGTAGCCGGCATATTTCATCTTCTCGATGACGCCGAGCTCGAAGGCGAGCCGATCGTAATACTCCTCGGCCGTGTGGCCGGGCGCGAGCGGATGCCGCGCGAGCCGCCGCTCCAAGCCGGCGCGCGCCGCCTGCCGCAGCTCTTCGGCTTCGTTGGCCGCCGGCTTGCCTTCCGCGTTTTGCGCCGCGCCGTCCGCTTCGCTTGCCTTCGCGGTGGAGAAACGCGGCAGGATCGGCGCCAGCGTGCGCGGACGGAAAGCGCAGCGTTCGGCCACCTCGACCGTCGCCGCAAGCGCCTCGGGCAAATCGGCGAACAACGCCGCCATTTCCGCGCGGGTCTTGAAGCAATACTCGGGCGTCAGCTGGCGGCGCTCGCCATCGGCGACCAGCCGGCCCTCGGCGATGCATAGAAGCGCATCATGCGCCTCATAGTCGTCGCGCGTGGCGAAATACGGCTCGTTTGTCGCGACCAGCGGCAAGGCGTGCGCGTAAGCAAGCTCGATCAGCGCCGGCTCGGCCATCCGTTCTGCCGCCATGCCATGACGCTGCAGCTCGATGTAAAGGCGATCGCCGAACAGGCGTTGCAATTCCTCGCAGCGCGATTGCGCGAGCGTGCTTTGGCCGGCGCCGATGGCGCGGTCGAGCGGCCCGTTCGATCCGCCGCTGAGCGCGATCAGCCCGCTCGCCTCGTCGGCAAGCCACGCGAGCTTGATGTGCGGCTGCTCGGTTTGCTCGGTGTCGAGATAGGCGCGCGAGCAAAGCCGCATCAGGCTGCGGTAGCCGTGCTCGCGCGCGGCAAGGAGCACGATGCGGGCAAACCCCTGCCCGGCCGCAGGCCCACGAATATCCTGATCGCCGAAATCGACCCCGAGTGCGCAGCCGATGATCGGCTGAATGCCGGCGACCGCCATCTTCTCGGAGAATTCCAGCGCGCCGAACATGTTGTCGGTGTCGGTCAGCGCCAGCGCCGGCTGGCGGTCCTTCTTGGCAAGCTCCGCCAAGCGCGCGATGGTCAGCGCGCCCTCGAGCAGCGAAAAAGACGAATGAACGTGCAGATGCACGAAGCCGGGTGTTGCGGCGGGCATAACCCTAGATTCTCGCGATTGCCGATTCTGCGAGCCGCCAAGATGCGAGACGGTGCGCGGCGGTGTCCATCGTCTTGAGCTGCGCCATCACCGCTGCGCACAGGATGTTTGTCGCGGCCCTGCTCGCGGCCCCTTTGTGCCGCAAATCCCTCTGTCGCGGCGGCATGGCCTCCGTGTGGAGGGCCTAGATGACCACGAGCACCTGCACCCACACGGCGACCATCGCCAGAAACAACGTGATCGAAGCGAGCGCCAAAGCTTCTTCAGCGACTGCGCGAACCATGGTATCTCTCCCCATCACATGGAACAGAGAGGGAACATAGTTCACTGAATGTTCTAGAGTCAAGTTGGGGTAGTGGGTCAGCGCATTAGACCCGTGGACATAGTGAACGGAAAGAGAACACCGTCGCCCTCGGCGGCCCTTAGCCCTTGGCGTGCCACAGCGCCAATGGCCGGCTAACCAGGCTCACACAAGCGTATTTCAATTGTGGCAAAAAACTGTCGTTCTTCTTATACAGACGCGGGCCATTAAGCCCGATCGATCTCCCAGAAAGGAAGAATCCTATGAAGGCAGGTATCGTCTCTTTGGCGGTGGTTATGTGCCTTGGTGTCATGGGTCTTGGCTTCGCCTCATCGATCACGCCGGCGCTGGCCGATGCCGACGACGCCGCTTGGATCAAGAAGTGCGTCAGCGACAACAAGCGGGAAGGTGCCACTCCCGAGGTCGTGGCCGCGTGGTGTTCGTGCATGAACAACAAGATGTCGTCCGAAGAGACTCTCTCGATCACGGCCTGGGAAAAGTCGCATCCCGCCGAGGTCGCCGCCTGCGATAAGGAATCCGGCTGGAAATAGATCCGATCGGGCAAGGCGACGGGCGGGTTGCCGCCCTCGCCAATCCGCTTCGGCGCGAGCCGGTCTCCGCTAGAGCATGATCCGGAAAAGTGGAATCCGGTTTTCCGAAAAGCATGCCCTCGGGCGTGACCCGTGGGATCATGCTTAAACAAAAAGCTAGAGCGGGATGCCGGTCGAACCACAACTCATCCGCTCTAGAGAATTCTCGCCAGCCAAGCCAGAAATGCGTTGAACGCTTCAGGATCGAACAGGAAGTACGTCATACCCAAAAGCGGTACGAGGATGAGCAGAGCATCGATCCCGTACCGGATGGCTGGCCGCAGTTTCGGCATCGGCGCGAGTATTGCCGGATCGGCCCGGCCCGCAAGCCCTCCATTGGGGCGATCGTATTCGTCGACCTCCGAGCCGGTGCCCGGGGGCCATGCACCTTCGGCCCGACGGTTAGCCGGAATGGCCAGAATAGTCCGACGGCGGGCCGCCACCGGCAGAGCGCGTCCACTCATCCGGATCTTTGTCTCGGTCCGGCTTCACCCGCAACCCTTGGCGGAAGGTAAAGCCAATGAAAGCGGCCAAGCCCGCGAATATGGCAACACCGATCAGCCAATGTGGAATGAGCATATTCGCGCCCTGCCCGCCTCGTCACACCGCCAGCACGGTAGTGCATGACTTTGGCGATGGTCGGTCGACCGGGCCGCTGAGGGCAAGGGCGACAGACACATTGCAAGCCTTCCCGCGCGGCCGCGGTGCAGCCGGCAACGGAGCTGATTTCTTCCAAACTATCCCCCAATGGTGAACCGAATCGGCTAAACGGCCGTATAAATCTGAAAGTGTTGTTCATCGGCTGCTCATCGGGCCGAGAGTAGGACTGTAGCCATACGGTCGTGTTGTTCGTTTACGCTCCACTCACCCCGCCATGATTCACCCCAACCAAATGAAGGAGCCCCAGATGGGCAAACTCGCCATCGGCTTGGCCGGCGCACTCATGCTCGTGTCGGTCGCCTTTACCGCGCAGGCGCAAACGCAAGGCGCTGGTTCGATCCAGACACAGGCGCAAAACGCCACCATCATCCACAAGACCGCGTGCGCCGGTTTCGGCCGCTGGTGCCCGCCTGGCATGCGCCGCGTCTGCGGCCCCGCCCGTTGCTGGTGCGCGCCCTGCTAGTCAGCGGATAGCGGCGTTTGCGATGAGCCGGAGCGAAGCTGTTCGAAGCCGCACCATCGTGCCAACGCCCGCAACCAGGGTTTCCGACTGTCTCACGTACCCCAGAAAACCCCACCATTCAGAAGGAGGATCTGATGCGTAAAATCACCATGACTTTGGCTGCCGCGATCTTTGTTGTTGGATCGATGGCTGTCGCCAACGCGCAGACACAGGGCGCTTCGAGCCTCAATGCGCAGGCGCAGAATGCGACCATCATCCACAAGGCAGCGTGCGGCGGCGTGTGGGGCCGCTGGTGCCCGCCGGGCCGTCATCGGGTCTGCGGCCCATATCGCTGCTGGTGCGCTCCCTGCTGGTAAGCAGAGCGCCGATCGGCGAACTTGCCGACGAGGCCGCCCGCGGGCGGCCTCTTTTTTGTGCCGTCGTTGCGAGCCAACGGGTCGGGCCCGAAGTGGCCGGCCCGATGGTAAACTCCGCGAAGCAATCCAGCCCGGCGCGCGAGCCCGGCAATGACGAGCCGAGTGCCTACTCCAACTCCACCACCCCGCCCTCGCGGATCGTGACGCGGCGGTCCATCTGGGAGGCGATGTCGAGATTGTGGGTGGCGATAATGGCGGCGAGCCCCGAAGCACGCACCAATTGGCTCATCGTCGCGAATACCCGCTGGGACGTGCGCTGATCGAGATTGCCGGTTGGCTCATCCGCGAGCAGGATGCGCGGCGCGTTGGCGACCGCGCGCGCAATCGCGACCCGCTGCTGCTCGCCGCCGGAAAGCTCCGCCGGGCGGTGCTCCAGACGATCTTTCAGCCCCAGATACGACAAGAGCTCAGACGCGCGCGTGCGCGCTTCCGACTTTTTGAGACCGCGGATCATCTGCGGCAGCATCACGTTCTCCACCGCCGAGAATTCCGGCAGCAGATGGTGGAATTGATAGACGAAGCCGATGTCGCTGCGGCGGATGCGGGTGCGCTCAAGGTCGGTGAGGTTCGAGGTGGCGACGGAATCGATATAGACCTCGCCGGCGTCGGGTTGCTCGAGCAGCCCGGCGATATGCAAGAGCGTCGATTTGCCGGCGCCCGAGGGCGCGATCAGCGCCACCGACTGGCCGGGCCACACCGCGAGCTCGGCGCTCTTGAGAATATCGAGCGTGTTGTCGCCTTGACGGAAACGCCGCGAGATCGCGTGCAGGAACAGGAGCGGTCGCTTTTCGTCGCTGGCGGCGGGAGCGGCGGCAGTCGATGGCGCGGACTCCATGATGGCGGTTTTCTCATCCATCGCGCGTGATCATTCGTACCGCAGGGCTTCCACCGGATCGAGCCGCGCGGCCCGCCACGAAGGATAGAGCGTCGCCAACAGCGACAACGCGAGCGCCATCACCACCACTGCCGTAGTCTCGCCGGCATTCATTTCGGCCGGCAGCCGCGACAGAAAATAGAGCTCGGGCGAAAACAGCTCGGTGTTGGTGAGCCACGAGAAAAAACGGCGGATGGCGTCGGCGTTCAGGCAGATGATCGTGCCGAGCAGAAAGCCGACAACGGTGCCGACCACGCCGATCGACGCGCCGGTGATGAGAAAGACGCGCATGATCGCGCCAGGCGTCGCGCCCATGGTGCGCAGAATGGCGACGTCGCCGCCCTTGTCTTTGACCAACATGAACAGGCCGGACACGATATTGAGCGCCGCCACCAGCAGGATCAGCATCAGGATCAGGAACATCACGTTGCGCTCGACCTGGAGCGCGTTGAAGAAGGTGGCGTTGCGATGCTGCCAGTCGATCATGTAGATCGGGCGGCCGGCGGTATCGTGGATGAGCTTGCGAAAGCGTTCATCAACACGGTCGGGATTGTCGGTATAGATTTCGATGGAGGTGACGTCGCCGGCGCGATTGAAATAGGCCTGCGACTCGGGCAACGGCATGAAGACGAAAGCGGCGTCGTATTCCGACATGCCGATCTCGAAGATGGCGGCGATCTTGTAGGACTTGATGCGCGGCGTTGTGCCCATCGGCGTCACCGCGCCGCGCGGCGCCACCAGCGTGATGCTGTCGCCGACCCGCAGCGAAAGCTGATCGGCGAGCCGTTTGCCGATGGCAATCCCCTGCCCTTCGTCGAAGCCTTCGAGCGTTCCGAATTTGATGTTGCTGGCGACCGACGACAGCTTGGTCAGATCCGCGCCGCGAATGCCGCGAACCAGCACGCCCGAGGCGTTGAACGGTGACGATGCCAGCGCCTGACCTTCGACGATCGGCGCGGCAAGCCGCACGCCGGTCGCCTGCGAAACCCGTTCGGCGACGGCCTGCCAGTCGGTAAGCGGGGATTCGAGCGGCTGGATCAAGAGGTGGCCGTTGAGCCCCAAGATCTTTTCCAAAAGCTCCTGACGGAAGCCGTTCATCACCGCCATGACCACGATCAGCGTCATCACGCCAAGCGTGATGCCGAGAAAGGAAATTGTGGCGATGACCGAAATGAATCCTTCCTTACGCCGCGCACGCAGGTAGCGCAGCGACAGCATCCACTCAAACGGCGCGAAGGGATGAGTGTCGATCGGCTCTCGCATTCTTGTGCAGTCCCCGCGAGATTACCGAGTTTCACATGATTCTGGCGGATTCAAGCCGCCAAAAGCCGCTGCGGCGCAGCAGCGCACAGCTTTAGTGCAAAAATCACGATCGGAAGCGTCGCCGCCATCCGACTGTGTCCCGAGAGCACAGCCCGATTTTGGTAGAATTGGGCTGTGCTCTCGAATCTTACCGGTCGCATGTGCTCTTCGGAAAACCGGTGTCCACTTTTCCGGGACATGCTCATGCGCCGACGCGGACGAGCGCGTCGGCCGGCGTGAGAAGTTCCCGCGAACCGTCGAAGCGGCGCTTGACCTCGACCTTGCCCTCGGCGAGGCCGCGCGGCCCGACCATGATTTGCCACGGAACGCCGATGAGGTCGGCGGTGGCGAATTTGGAACCCGGCCGCTCGTCGAGATCGTGATAGAGCACGTCGATGCCCTTGGCCGTGAGTGCGGCATAGAGCTTTTCGCAAGCCGCATCGGTGTCGCTCCCGCCCTGCTTGAGATTGAGGATTGCGACATTGAACGGTGCGACCGCGTCGGGCCAGCGAATGCCGGCCTCGTCGTGGAAGGCTTCGATAATGGCGGCGACCAGCCGGCTCGGGCCGATGCCGTAAGAGCCGCCATGGATCGGCCGGTCCACGCCATCCGGGCCGGTCACGACGGCCTTCATCGGCTCGGAATATTTGGTGCCGAAATAGAAGATGTGGCCGACCTCGATCCCACGCGCCGAGAGGCCCTTTGACCCGAGCTTGGCAAAAGCTGCGGGATCATGCTTCTCCGACGTCGCCGCATAGAGCGACGTCCATTTATCCACGACGGCCTGCAACCGGCCGACATGGTCGAAATCGACGTCGGGTCCGGGAACCTCGAAGTTCAGATATTCGCCGTCGCAGAAGACTTCGCTCTCGCCGGTGTCGGCCAGAATGATGAATTCATGGGAGAGGTTGCCGCCGATCGGGCCGCTTTCGGCAACCATCGGGATCGAGCGCAGCCCCATGCGGGCGAAGGTGCGCAAATAGGCGACGAACATCCGGTTATAGGAGTGCTTGGCGCCCTCGAAATCGAGATCGAACGAATAGGCGTCCTTCATCAGGAATTCGCGCCCGCGCATCACGCCAAAGCGCGGCCGCACCTCGTCCCGGAACTTCCACTGGATGTGATAAAGGTTCAGCGGCAAATCCTTGTAGGACCGCACATAGGCGCGGAAGATCTCGGTGATCATTTCCTCGTTGGTCGGCCCGTAGAGCATCTCGCGCTCGTGGCGGTCCTTGATGCGCAGCATCTCCTTGCCGTAGGCCTCGTAGCGTCCGCTCTCGCGCCAGAGTTCTGCCGACTGGATCGTCGGCATCAGAAGCTCGATGGCGCCGGCGCGGTTCTGCTCCTCGCGGACGATCCGGTTCACCTTGTCAAGCACGCGCAACCCGAGCGGCAAGAAGGCATAGATGCCGGCCGCCTCCTGGCGGATCATGCCGGCGCGCAGCATCAGCCGGTGTGAGACGATTTCCGCCTCCTTTGGCGTCTCGCGCAGAATGGGCAGGAAGTAGCGGGAAAGGCGCATGAAATCTCGCCGTTAAGGATTGGATTCGTGAGCGCGCAGTCAATGCGCAACGGGGCCGGAATTACAAGGGCCTCGCACGTCTGCGGCGGAGTGCGGTCGAAGACACAGGTTACAAAAATTTTTTGTCGCCAGAGGGCGGTATGGTGATGACATTGTACAAAAGATCGAGTACTTAGCGTGTGCGCGATCCCGGCGCGGGGTATAAGCGTCCGGGAAGGCGGTCCAAGTCTCGGGAGGATGGTCCAACGGCGCGGGTTTAACGCTGCCGGTGCGCTCACAAGCCAAAAAATCGCGATAGCGAAGCGTAGATTTAAGGATCAGAGAAGGATCTTCTGGCAGGGCGTTCGCCCTGCTATTTTTTTGGGCGAGGGCCCAACGGGCCACCTTGCAATCAGGGTGGGTTCAGCCGTGCCAAAGTGGGATATTTTCAGCCCCGAAGGCTCGCTTCGAATTACGCCCGCGCGGGCCCGTGACCCCGCGGCGCTCACCGCATGCCGAACGGCTTTACCAGGCCCTCGAGCGTGACCAAGTGGTTGACATAAATAGCGTAGCAAGCCGCGAAGATCAGCGCGGCGACGACCGTCGTCAAAAAAAGCTTGCGGCCCAGCCGCGGGATCACGGGAGCCCCCGGATCGGTGCCGGCGGCCATCTCGCCGTCTTCGTGTTGGCTGCGGACGCCGAAGGGTAGCACGGCGAACAGCACCACCCACCAGATCAAGAAGAAAATGGCGACCGCGGTCGTGACCGGCATGTCAGCGTCGTCCCAGTCAGCGTTGTTCCAGTTCCACCAGCGTCCCGGAGAAATCCTTCGGATGCAGGAACAGCACCGGCTTGCCGTGAGCGCCGATTTTCGGCTGGCCGTCGCCCAGCACCCGCGCACCGGTCTGCTTCAGGGCTTCGCTTGCGGCGCGGATATCGTCGACCTCATAGCAGACATGATGCATGCCGCCGTCCGGGTTGCGCTCGAGGAATTTCGCGATCGGCGAGCCTTCGCCGAGCGGCTCGAGCAGCTCGATCTTGGTGTTCGGCAAGGTGATGAACACGGTGGTTACGCCATGGTCCGGCTGCGGCACGGCGGCCGAAACGTCGGCGCCGAGCACGTCGCGGTAAACCGCCGCCGCCTTGCCGATGTCGCGCACGGCGATCGCGACGTGGTTGAGCCTGCCGATCATGTTTCGATCCTTCCTGAAGCATGATCCCGAGTTTTCGGAAAAGATCATGCGCGAACAATGACTAGAGCTGATCCGGAAAACTGGTACATTAAAAAATGCTCAAACAAAAAGCTAGAGCGGGATGCCGATCCAACCATAACTCATCCTGCTGTAGGGTGGGCTGAGCGGAAACGAACCCACCAATCTGTCCTTGGCAATCCAGCGATGGGTTTTCGCTGCTGTGTCGTCGGGCCGGCCACTTCGGGCCGGACCCGTTGGCTCAACCCATCCTACAATATCCCTTATCAGCGCCCGAACTTGGCTTTCAACTGATCGCGGATCGGCGCGAGGATGCTGGTCTTCTGCGTTTCGGCGCCGGTGAGGATTTCCTGCACGAT
This sequence comes from uncultured Alphaproteobacteria bacterium, assembly GCA_963845075.1. Classification (GTDB taxonomy): domain Bacteria; phylum Pseudomonadota; class Alphaproteobacteria; order Rhizobiales; family Xanthobacteraceae; genus BOG-931. The sequence goes on from CAWJRE010000066.1 coordinate 72,985, forward strand.
CTCCTTGGGAGAGCGGCCGCCCCAGCCGGCGTCGCGGAAATAAACGTTCGCGGCGTTGCCGACCACGTAGGTGCTCCAGGCGGCGGCGAGTCCCTGCGGCACCGCGGTGAGCACCGTGCTGGTGCCGAACGTGACGGTGCGCAAGAGGTCGGCTGCGACATGCAATCCGTATTCGGCCGCGGCCATCAGCCCCCAGGCGCGCAGGATTTCCAGCACCATGCCTTGCGCATTCTTCAGCGAAAAATCGGTACCGTAGATGGCGCCGATCCTCTGTACCATCAGCGCGTCGCTCGCCATGCCGGCGAGCACGTCGAACACCGGCACCGGATTGGCACCGACCACCAACGCCTTGCCGAGCATGAAATAATAGATCAGCCGCGTGACTTCCTTGCCGCGCACATGTTGCTTGAGCGCGCTGATCTGCTCGCTGACGTCGGTCGCAAACAGGCTGGCGTTGAGCGCGATGATCGCCTTGCCCTCGCGATCGAGCACTTCCAGCATGCGCTTTTCCAGCATCTCGATCTTCGGCTTCGGCTGATAGCGCACGATCTCGATGCTGCCGTCGGCCTTGTGGATCTCGCGCTCGGTTTCGCGCGGCGCGGCAGCGGCGAATACGATATCGGCGGCGCCGATCCGGTGCCCGACCTTGCGCAGGATCGACTCGGAAATTTCCTTCACCTGCGCCGGCCCCAGCAAATCCGCCTTGTTGATCACCAGCAGCATCGGCTTGTGCAGATCACAAAGCTCTTTGAGCGCATCGACTTCGACGCGGTTGAGATCGCCGTCGGCGACGAACAGCACGAGATCGGTGTAGCGCACCGTTTCCTCGGCGAGCTTGCCGCGCAATTCGCCGGCCGCTTCGTTGATGCCGGGCGTGTCGACCAGGATGAGCCTGGTGTTCTTGAAGCCCGCTTTCGAAACCTTGTCGGTCGAGCCGTGCTCGGCGGACACCGCGAAAATCTGCTCGCCCGCCAGCGCATTGAGGAGCGCGCTCTTGCCGGAGCCGACCTCGCCGAACGCCGCGATCTCGACCCTTCCGTTCTCGAGCTTGGCGGTGAATTCCTCGATGTCCTGCATCTCCTTTTCGATGCTGGCGCGCTCCTGCGGGCGCAGCCGCGCATCCTCCGAGAGCTTGCGCAGCGCTTCGATCGTGTCCGGCAAAATCGATTGGTCTTCCATGCGAGCGAGCTTCCCCGGCTATGGCGCGCTTTCGAAGCGAAGCGCCCGCTCCGCGCCCGGCGCGAGCACGCGGCCGAGCAAATTCACGAGCGCTGAGACATCGCTCGATGGACGGCGCACTTCGACGCGGACGGCACCGCGCGCATCCTCGACCTCGCGTTCGACCGGCATTGGCGCCGCGGCCACGCACACCACGTGAGCGGCTGGAAAGCGGGCCGGCATTTTGGCGCGGATCGACAGCAGGATCGCGTCGCGATTGCCGCTGCTGAATTGATCGGCTTTGTTCAAGACGAGATAGAGCGGCTTGCCGGTGGCGATGAAACGCTTGATGGCGGCGACTTCCGGCGCGCGCAAATCCTGATCGACCACGAACAGGACGCCGTCGGACTGCTTGACGCTCGCAACCAGCGCATCGAGGTGGCGCTCATCGCCATCGGTCGCGTTCCCCTCTTTCAAGCGGACGACATCGCCTGTCGCCGCCGACGGCCCGCTGCCCTCTTCAACGAGCTTCTGGATCAACGTGGTTTTGCCGGCATAGGCCGGACCGGTAACGATCAACGTCGCCCGCGCCTGCGCGGCCGGTTGCGCGACCGGAGCCGGTGCGGGAGCGACACTTACGCGTGCGGCAGGCTTTCGCGCGGTGCGGCTCTCGGCATCCCATTTGCCGGCGAGCTCTTTCGCGCGCTTGCTGACGATCTCGTTCGGCAGCGGTGCGACCTCCGGAGCCGGCTGCGGCAGCGCAGCCTTTGGCGGCGCCGTCAGCCGGCGCAGACGCAGCCACGCGACCACTGTGACCACCGAAAAGAAGATCAGGAGCACCGCGCCATAGATGACGGCGACGGCCGGATTCTTGAGCGTGTCGAAGGTCACCGCAATGCTGGAAATCAGCCAGACGCCGAAAAACAGGACGGCCGCGGCCAGCGCCGCAACCAGCACGCGGACAAATACCTCCGGCTTGGCGGCAAACAGCAATAAAGGTGCAAACCATCTGAACATTGAGGGGGCCGATCCGCGATCCTTAATTTTGCTATATGTATGAGGAGTTTGCACGCCGGACAATGCGGCCCCGAAACCTCCAGGCTCAAGCACAAGGACGCGCCGAACGACCCTTCCGGCATAGGTTAATCGTAAACGCAGCCGAAACGGAGACGGTGATGAACGCACCCGTTATTCGCATCTCGATCGGAAAATTCAACGCCGACAAAGCCGCGCTGGTCGTGGCAAAGCTGAACGAAAGCAAGGCGCGTCTCGAGGATGGAATTCGCGCCATGAAGGGCAACCTCGCCTATTACGCCGGCGTCGATCGGATCAATAATGCCATGCATAATGTCAGCGTTTGGCAGAGCGTCGCCGATGCAAATCAGATGGCGACCTTCGCGCCCATGCTCGCGCTCGCCGAGGAATTTACCGCGATCGGCGTGCGCTTCGAGCGGCCGATCCTGAACTTCGATACGCTATGGCAAATCGATTGACGTGCACGGTCGCACATACGCGGCGTCACTGCGAGTGAAGCGAGCAACCCGGTTGCTCGACCGAGAGGGACTCGATTGCTTCGTTGCTCCGCTCCTCGCAATCACGGACTCAATCCGACCCAGGGCGTGTGCTCACAAAATCGCGAACGGTGACAGCTACCTAATCCGTGGGCTTCTGACTGGCTCAACGCTTGAATATCACTAGCATAGGTCCGCAAGTTGCAGACGCCGCATCCACGCTGGAGTCGCCATGTGGTCTCACCTGCTCGCCTTCGCTTTGCTCCTGCTACCCGCCCCGGCCCTGGCCGGCGTCACGGAGAAGGTCGCGGCCCTCGCTCCGACGGGGTTGGTGCTCGTGGTGGACGCCGAGGGCAATGAATTGGTGGCACAGAACGCTGACGAGCCCTTCGTCCCGGCCTCAGTCACCAAGATCGTGACGGCTTGGCTGGCGATGGAAGTCCTGGGCGGCGACTATCGCTTCGAGACCCGCTTCTACCTCGACGATAAGCGAGTGCTCTACGTGCGCGGAGGCGGCGATCCTTTCCTGATCTCGGAGGAACTGGCGCTGCTCGCGACCAATCTGGTGGCAGCGGTTGGCAAGAAGCCGATCAACGGCATCGTGCTCGATGCGAGCTACTACCCTTCAAATCTCCGCATCCCCGGCATCGAGGACACCGACGAAGCCTACAATGCGCTGAACTCCGCGCTGGCGGTGAATTTCAACACGATCTCAGCCGTACGCAGCGGCAACAAAGTGCGCTCCGCCGAAAAGCAGACGCCGATCACCCCGCTGGCGATCAGCCTGTTCCGTGCGCGAGGCGCCGATGGAAGCGGCCGCATCAGCCTGAGCCAGGATCCCACGGTGAGCCTGCAATATGCCGGCGAGCTGATTGCCGCGTTCATCGAGCGGGCCGGCGGCAGTGTGAAGGGCAAGATCTCGACCGGAACGGTGCCCGACGGACTAAAGCCGGTTTACGTTCACCGACAGTCACGTACCCTTTCGAAGATTCTCGCCGAGCTGCTGCGCGCTTCGAACAACTACGTCGCCAACCAGGTCTTCCTGGAGATCGGCGGGCACAGCCTGGGCGGGCCAGTCAGCCTGGAGAAGTCACTCCAGGTCGCGAACCAGATGCTCGCCGCGCACGGCCTCGCCGCTGCCATCCATCTCGAGGAGGGCTCGGGCATCAGCCGCAACAACCGTTTCAGCGCCCGCGGCCTCGCCAAGGTGCTCGCGCTCTTCGCGCCCCACGCCGACCTGCTCCATGGCCATGACGGCGGCATGAACAAGACTGGCACCATGGAGGGGGTCAGCACGCTCGCGGGCTACGCCGACACCTCAAGCCACGGGCGGGTGCGGTTTGTGATCTCGCTCACAAGCAATGACGGCGAGATGCGCTTCCGACTGCTCCGGGCTATCGTGTCCGGGCTGTAGCCGGAGTATCGCCCACCGAGTCCCTCATAAAGTCTCGCACTAAATCACCAGCACGTGGACGTGGCAGATCGGCTTTTTGTTCCAGCGCTCGGCGATGGCGGAACGCACCGCGCGCCGTATGGCTTCGGCCACCTCGTCGGGATCGCGCCGCCGCGGCTTTGGAAGTGAGTTCGAACGTCTCCTCGATGGCCTCACGCGCGACGTCCGCCATCGGCCGCCCGGTAGCATCGGTTTCGGGAATGCCGATGAGCTCGATCTCGGGGTCGGCGACCAGCATCCCCTGCTCGCTCAACGCCAGCGCTACCGACACCAGGCCGGCAAAGCTCAGCCGGCGCCGCATCGCCACGGTCGGCGCCTGCGCATCGATCAGGAGCGAACCGTCCTTGTAAAGCCGCCCCGAGGGAAGCTCGTCGACGATCTGCGCTGGCCCGGGCGCGAGCCGCACCAGATCGCCGTTGCGGCAGACGAGCACTTGCGGAACGCCCGCCTCGCGCGCGAGCTTGGCATGCTCGGCGAGATGCAGCGCTTCCCCATGCGCGGGGATGAGAATGTTCGGCCGCACCCATTTGATCATGTCGCGCAATTCGGCGCGGCGCGGATGGCCGGATACGTGCACGAGATGATCGCGGTCGGTGATCACGTCCACGCCCTGTGTCACCAGCCCGTTGATGACGCGCGCCACCGCCTTCTCGTTGCCCGGAATGGTGCGGGCGGAAAAGATCACGCGGTCGCCGCGACTGAGCGTGACTTCCGGATGCTCGTCCTGGGCGATGCGGGCGAGCGCGGCGCGCGGCTCGCCCTGGCTGCCGGTGCAAAGCGCCAGCACCTTGTCCGGCGGCAGATAGCCGTAGGCCTGCATCTCGCGGAAATCCTGCACGCCGTCGAGGTAACCGGTCTCCCGGGCCACCTGCACGACCCGCTCCATGGCGCGGCCGACCACCACGACCTCGCGTTCGGCGAGCCGCGCCGCTTCGGCAACGGCGCGAATGCGGCCGACATGGGAGGCGAAGGTGGTAACGGCGACGCGCGCCGGCGCGGTGCGGATCAGTTCGGCGAGCGTCTTTGCTACCTCGGCTTCCGACGGCGAGCGGCCTTCGCGCACCGCGTTGGTGGAATTGCCGATCAGCGCCAGCACGCCCTCGTCGCCAAGCGCGGTGAGTTTCGCCTGATCGGTCGGCGGCCCGACCAATGGCGTCGCGTCGATTTTCCAGTCGCCGGTATGCACCACCGTGCCGAGCGTGGTGCGGATCGCGAGCGCATTCGATTCCGGGATCGAGTGCGCCACATTGACGAGATCGATGGTGAAGGGCGAAAGCTCGATCCGTCCGTTCAGCGGCGCGACATTGACCGGGATTTGCGGCGCGCCGGGCTCCGACAGCCGGCGCGCTTCGAACAAGGCGGCGGCGAACGGCGTGGCGTAAAGCGGCACCTTGAGCTTCGGCCAAAGATCGATCAGCGCGCCCATATGGTCTTCGTGCGCGTGGGTGAGCACGAGCCCGACAATGTTGCGCCGCTCCTCGATCAGGAAGCGGATGTCCGGCAGGATGAGATCAACGCCGGGCAGGTATTCTTCGCTGCCGAACGAGACGCCGCAATCGACGATCAGCCATTTTCGCCGGGGACCGTCGCCGAAGCCGTAGATCGAGAGATTCATCCCGATCTCGCCGATGCCGCCGAGCGGCGCGAAAACGAGCTCCGGGCCGGCCATCAGGCGACGCCGGTCATGGGAAACACCTCGCCCGCGGCGATCGCCTGCAGCGAGCCGTCCGGGAGCCGCAGCAATAGGCGGCCGTGCTCATCGAGCCCCTCCCCGCGCCCAATGATCTCCCTGTCCGGGAGGCGGGCGCGCATGTCGCCGCCGATGCCGGCGGCGCGCGCGATCCAGTCGGCGCGGATCTCGGGAAAGCCGATGCCACGCCGCCACTGGGCAAGCCGTTGCGCCATGGTCGCCGTCAACGCTTCGAACAATGCCTCGGCCGCAACGGCGGTGCCCTCGCCTTTCAGGTCGGTCGCCGGATAGGGCGTTTGCGAGGGGTGGCTTTCGCAATTGACACCGATGCCGATGGCAACGGCCAGCGCATCCGCGGCCCGCTCGCCCTCGATGAGAATGCCGGCGAGCTTGGCGCCGCGGCAGAGAAGATCGTTGGGCCATTTCAGCGCCAGAGCCTCCCGCAGCGCCGGCGCGCAGGCAGCGATCGCGTCATACAGCGCCAGCACGGCGACGAACGAAAGTTGCGGCGCGCAGTCCGGCGGCGCCGGATCGGTCAGCAACAGCGTGGCGTAGAGGTTGCCGGGCGGTGAGACCCAGGCATTGCCGCGGCGGCCGCGGCCGGCTGTCTGCTGCCGCGCCGCGATCCAGAGCGGACCGCGCTCAGCCGCGCGCGCAAGCACCAGCGCCTCGGCATTTGTCGAGGCAAGCGTGTCATAAGCCGACAGACGATAGCCCGCCGCCACCGCCGCCGATGAAAGCTGCATCAGAACAGCGACCGGGCGGCGGCGCTCGCGACCCCGACCAGCGGTGCCGGATAGATGAAAAAGACGATGTTGAACAGCGCGCAAACCCCGAGCACCACCTTGAGTGCGGCCGGCATGCCGACAAAGCCTTCGGCCGGCTCATCGAAATACATGGCCTTGATAATGGCCAGATAATAATAGGCGCCGACCACGCTCGCCAGAACGCCGATCACGGCGAGCACATAGAGCCCCGCCTTGATGGCGGCAAGGAATACGTAGAACTTGGCGAAAAATCCGGCGAGCGGCGGGATTCCGGCCATCGAGAACAGGAGCATCGCCATAGCGAAGGCCATGGCCGGATGGGTGCGGGCGAGGCCGGCGAGCTGGTCGATGGATTCCACCATGCCGCCCGCGCGCCGCATCGAGAGGATCACCGCGAAGGTGCCAAGCGTCATGGTGACGTAGATCGCCATGTAGACGAGCACACCCTGCACGCCTTCCGATGTGCCGGCGGCAAGCCCGATCAGCGCGAAACCCATATGGCCGATGGAGGAATAGGCCATCAGCCGCTTGATGTTGCGCTGGCCGATGGCCGCGAACGCGCCGAGCAGCATCGAGGCGACGGAGACGAAGGCGACGATTTCCTGCCACTGCGTGGTAATGCCGGGAAAGGCCATGACGGCAACGCGCACGAACATGGCGATGCCGGCGACCTTCGGCGCGGCGGAGAAGAACGCCGTCACCGGCGTGGGCGCGCCTTCATAGACGTCCGGCGTCCACATATGGAACGGCACGGCGGAGACCTTAAAGCAGAAGCCGGCGAACAGAAACACCAGCCCGAAAATCAGCCCGCTGCCGGCCTCGGCGGCCGAATGCGCAATGCCGCTGAAGTTGACCGTGCCGGTAAAGCCGTACACCAGCGAGGCGCCGTAAAGCAGCATTCCCGACGACAGCGCGCCGAGCACGAAATATTTGAGCCCCGCTTCGCTCGAGCGCAGCGAATTGCGATGGCTCGCCGCCACGACGTACAGCGGCAGGCTCATCAATTCGAGGCCGAGATAGAGCGCAATCAGGTCGGCGGCCGAGATCAACATCAGCATGCCGAGCGTGGAAAGCACGATCAGCACGGAATATTCGAAGCGCTGCTGGCCCTCGCGCCGGTCGTAGTCGATCGACATCAGGATTGCGGCGGCCGAGCCGGCGATGGCGAGCACTTTCAGAAAGCGGGCGAAAGTGTCGACCACGAAGCTGCCGCCGAAAGTGACGAGCTTGCCCTCGGGCAACAGAACCACTGCAACGCCGGCAACGACAAGGAGAATGATGGACAGCGCATCGATCAAGGTTTCGGTGCGCGGCGTGCGATAGACACCGAGCATCAGCAAGGCCATGGCGCCGACGGCGAGGATGATTTCCGGCAGCACCGGAACGAGGCTGGCAAGCGTGAGAGATGTATACATCGCCTACCTCGCCAGCTCGGCAGACTGCACGCTCGAAACCGCGTGGTGGAAATTGTCGATGAGCTGCGTCACCGAGGTCGCCGACATGTCGAGCACCGGCTTCGGGTAGACGCCAAACACGATGGTCAGGATCACGAGCGGCGCCAGGATCACCATTTCGCGCCAGCCGACATCCTTGATGTTGAACAGGCTCGGCTTCTCGAGCTTGCCGAAAATCACCTTGCGGTAGAGCCACAGCGCATAGGCGGCGGACAGGATGGTGCCGAGCGTCGCCAGCGTCGCCACCCAGTTGTTGATACGGAACGTGCCGAGGAGCGTCAGGAACTCGCCGATGAAGCCTGAGGTACCCGGCAGCCCGACATTGGCGAGCGTGAAGATCATGAACGCAAAGGCGTAGATCGGCATGCGATTGACCAGCCCGCCATAGGCGGCGATCTCGCGGGTGTGCATGCGGTCGTAGATCACGCCGACGCAGAGGAACAGCGCGGCGGAGACGATGCCGTGCGAGATCATCTGGAAAATTCCGCCGGCGACGCCCTGCGCGGTCATCGCGAATAGCCCCATGGTAACGAAGCCCATGTGCGCCACCGACGAATAGGCAATGAGTTTCTTTACGTCCTCCTGCATCAGCGCAACCAGCGAGGTGTAGACGATCGCCACCACGGACAGCGCGTAGATCAGGGGCGCGAAATCGACCGACGCTTGCGGGAACATCGGCAGCGAAAAGCGCAAAAAGCCATAGCCGCCGAGCTTGAGCAGGATCGCCGCCAGGATCACCGAGCCAGCCGTCGGCGCCTCGACGTGCGCGTCGGGCAACCAGGTATGGACCGGCCACATCGGCATCTTGACCGCGAACGAGGCGAGGAAGGCAAACCACGCCCAGGTCTGCAGCGCCCGCGGGAAGGCGTGATGGAGCAGTGTCGGGATGTCGGTGGTCCCGGCCTGCCAGTACATCGCCATGATGGCGAGCAGCATCAGCACCGAGCCTAACAGCGTGTAGAGAAAGAACTTGAAGCTCGCATAAACCCGGCGCGGCCCGCCCCACACGCCGATGATCAGGAACATCGGGATCAGGCCGCCTTCGAAGAACAGATAGAACAGCACCAGATCGAGCGCGCAGAAGGTGCCGACCATCAGGATCTCGAGCACCAGGAAGCAGATCATGTACGAGCGCACGCGGGTCTGAACCGAGGTCCAGCTCGCCAGGATGGCGATCGGCATCAGCGCCGTGGTGAGGATCACGAACGGCAGCGAAATGCCGTCGACGCCCATTGAATAGGTAATGGAGCCGCCGAGCCAGGGCCGCTTTTCCAGGAACTGGAAATCCGCCGAGCCCGGGTCGAAACGCCAGACCAAAATCAGCGAGATGGCGAAGGTGATCAACGTGGTCCAGAGCGCGATCCAGCGCGCGTTACGCACACCGGATTCGTCATCGTTCAGAAAGGCGATGAAGACCGCGCCGACGATCGGCAGAAAAGTGACGACGGAAAGGATCGGCCAGCTCGTCATCAGTGTGGCCCCGCGAACATGAACCAGGTGACGAAGGCGGCCACGCCGATCAGCATGGCGAAGGCGTAGTGGTAGAGGTAGCCGGTCTGCAGGCGCACGACATTGCGCGTCACGTCAAGCACGCGCGCGGACACGCCGTCAGGACCGAAACCGTCGATGACGAAGCCGTCACCGCCCTTCCACAACAGCCGGCCGAGCCACATCGCCGGACGCACGAAGATCTTGTCGTAGATCCAGTCGAAATACCAAGCATTGAGCAGGAAGCGGTAGAGCACGCCCTGATCGCGCGCCAGGTTTTCCGGGATGTCGGGCCGGCGGATGTAGAACTGCCAGGCCAGGAGGAAGCCGATGATCATCATGACCGTCGGCGCGAGCGTCACCGTAAGCGGCAGATGTTCCATGTCTTCCAGCACGTGATTGTTCGGAGAGAAGGTGAGCGATCCGCGGAAGAATTCCTCGGCGCCCTTGCCTTCGAAGATGTGCCAGAACGCCCAGCCGGCGCCGATCGAGCCGACCGCGAGAACAGCAAGCGGAATGAGCATCACCAGCGGGCTCTCGTGCGCGGCTTCATAATGATGATGATCGTGCGGCTCACCATGGAAGGTCTTGAAGATGAGCCGCCAGGAATAGAACGAAGTCAGCGCCGCCGCCGCGACGGTCATGATGAAGCCGTAGCTCGCCGCCATCCCGGTGACCGTATCGTCGGCTTCGATGATCGCGTCCTTGGAGAAGTAGCCGGCGGTGAAAGGAAAGCCGGTCAGCGCCAAAGTGCCGATCAGCATCATCAGGTAGGTGAACGGAATTTTCCGCCACAACCCGCCCATCTTCCGCATGTCCTGCTCGTGATGCATGGCGATGATCACCGAGCCGGAGCCGAGGAAGAGCAGCGCCTTGAAGAAGGCGTGGGTGAACAGGTGGAACATGCCGATCGAATAGGCGCCGGCGCCCATGGCGACAAACATGTAGCCGAGCTGCGAGCAGGTCGAATAGGCGATGACGCGCTTGATGTCGTTCTGCACCAGTCCGACCGTGGCGGCGAACATCGCCGTGGTGGCGCCGATCACGAGCACAAAGGCCTTGGCGTGGGGCGCAAGCTCGAACAGCGGCGACAGCCGTGCCACCATGAACACGCCGGCGGTGACCATGGTGGCGGCGTGGATGAGGGCGGAAACCGGCGTCGGGCCCTCCATCGCGTCCGGCAGCCAGGTGTGCAGCAGGAATTGCGCCGACTTGCCCATCGCGCCCATGAACAGCAACAGGCAGATCACCGTCAGCGCATCGGCGTCGAACCAGAGATAGTGGAAGCTCTTGCCGACGAGGTCGGGCGCCTGCGCGAACACGGTCTCGAGATTGATCGCGCCCGTCAAAAGGAAGACCGCAAAGATGCCGAGCGAGAAGCCGAAGTCGCCGACGCGGTTGACCAGGAACGCCTTGATCGCAGCGGCATTCGCCGACGGTTTGTGGAACCAGAAGCCGATCAGCAGGTAGCTTGCGACGCCGACGCCTTCCCAGCCGAAGAACAACTGCGCGAGATTGTCGGACGTCACCAGCATCAGCATGGCGAAGGTGAAGAACGACAGGTAGCAGAAGAAGCGCGGCTTATACGGATCGTCGGCCATGTAGCCGATCGAATAGAGATGAACGAGCGCCGATACCGTTGTCACCACCACCAGCATCACGGCGGTGAGCGGGTCGACGCGCAGCGCCCAATCGACTTTCAGGTCGCCGGACGTGATGAAATTGAAAATCGTGACATGGGCGTCATGCCCGCCGAAACCGACCTCGTAAAAGGCGTAGCAGGACAAAATCCAGGAGATGAAAAGAAGCGTCGTGGTGATCAGCTCGGCTGCCTGCGAGCCTGCGCTCGGCGGGGCGCTGGCGTGCTCATCGTCTGACGAATGCGCGGCCTCGGCATGTGCATCCTGCGGATGCGCCGCGTGCGCCTCCGGCACGAGCGGAGCGGCATGATCGTGGTGCGGCGGCGGCGGATCCTCGCCCGGCAGCCGGTTGCGCGCGCCGACAAGCGTGATGGCGCCGGCGATGATGGCGCCCAAGAGCGGCAGGAAGACGATGGCCTCGTACATACCGCTCAGCCCTTCATCAAATTCACGTCCTCAACCGCGATCGAGCCGCGGTTGCGGTAGTAAGCAACAAGAATCGCAAGCCCGATGGCGGCTTCGGCTGCCGCGACCGTGAGCACGATCAGCGCATAGACCTGGCCGACGATGTCGCCAAGGAAGGTCGAGAACGCCACCAAATTGATGTTCACCGCGAGCAGAATGAGCTCGATCGACATCAGGATGACGATCACGTTCTTGCGGTTGAGAAAGATGCCGAAGACCCCAAGCGTGAACAGGATCGCGGCGACCGACAGATAGTGCCCCAGCCCGATGATCATGAGAGCCCCTGCCCCGACTTCACCTTGACCACCTCGATCGCCGTCGAGCGCCGGCGCGCGACCTGCTCGGCGATCGACTGGCGTTTGACGCCTGGCTTGTGCTGCAGCGTCATCACGATGGCGCCGATCATGGCGACGAGCAGAATGAGGCCGGCGGCCTGGAAGAAATAGACATAGCGGGTGTAGAGCACGAGCCCGAGCGCCTGCGTGTTGGAGATGTCGGCCGCAATCGGCGCGGTGACCGCCTTCGGCACGCTCGGATTGATCGCCCAGGCACCGACCACGACAAGAAGCTCGGCCAACAAAATGAAGCCGACGACGGCGCCGATCGGCATGTAGTTGAGAAAGCCATGCCGCAGCTCGGCGAAATCAACGTCGAGCATCATCACGACGAACAGGAACAGCACTGCGACCGCGCCCACATAGACGACGATCAAGATCATCGCCAGGAATTCGGCGCCCATCAGAACGAACAGACCCGCGGCATTGACGAAGGCGAGGATGAGAAACAGCACCGAGTGAACGGGATTCTTCGCGGCGATGACCATGATCGCCGAGGCGACACAGACGCCGGCGAAGAGGTAGAAGAAAATCGCTTGCAGGATCATGGGCGCGGCGTCTCAGCGATACGGCGCGTCTTGCGCGATGTTGTTGGCGATCTCGCGCTCCCAGCGATCGCCGTTCGCGAGCAGGCGTTCCTTGTCGTAATAAAGCTCTTCGCGCGTCTCGGTGGCGTATTCGAAGTTCGGCCCCTCGACGATGGCATCGACCGGACAGGCCTCCTGGCACAGCCCGCAATAGATGCATTTGACCATATCGATGTCGTAGCGCGTGGTGCGGCGGGTGCCGTCATTGCGGCGCGGGCCGGCTTCGATGGTGATCGCTTGCGCGGGGCAAATCGCCTCGCACAGCTTGCAGGCGATGCAGCGTTCCTCGCCGTTCGGATAGCGGCGCAGCGCATGCTCGCCGCGGAAGCGCGGCGACAGCGGGTTCTTCTCGAACGGATAGTTGATGGTCGACTTCGGCGCGAAGAAATACCGCATGGACAGGAAGAACGCCTGCACGAATTCGGTGAGGAAGACGGAACGGGCTGCTTGATCTAGGCGCATGTCAGCCTCGGATGACGATGAGGACGCCGGCGACGATGGCGACCATGGCGAGCGAGATTGGCAGGAACACTTTCCAGCCGAGCCGCATCAATTGATCATAGCGATAGCGCGGCACGAAGGCTTTCACCATGGCGAACATGAAGAACACCAGGGTTGCCTTGAGCACGAACCAGACGAGACCCGGGATCCAAGTGAACGGTGGCACCGGAAATGGCGGCAGCCAGCCGCCGAGGAACAGGATGGTCGCCATGGCGCACATGGTGGCGATGGCCACATACTCGCCGAGCATGAACATCATGTACGGCGTCGAGCCATATTCCACCATGTAGCCGGCGACGAGCTCCGACTTCGGCTTCCACCAGGTCGAAGGGCGGGCGGTTGGTCTCGGCGAGCGCCGAGACGAAGAAGATCACGAACATCGGCAGCAGCGGCAGCCAGTACCAGTTCAGGATCGTCAGCCACGGCAGACCGATGAAACTCGCGACGCCATGATCGCGCTGCGCCTCGACGATGTCGGTGAGATTGAGCGAACCGACGCAGAGCAGCACGGTGATGATCACGAAACCGATGGAGACTTCGTAGGACACCATCTGCGCCGCCGAACGCAGCGCCGCCAGGAAAGGATATTTCGAGTTCGACGCCCAGCCGGCCATGATCACGCCATACACGCCGAGCGAGGAGATGGCGAAGATGTAGAGAATGCCGACATTGATGTTGGAAATGACGATGCCGGCTCCGACCGGGATCACCGCCCACGCAGCGAGCGCGAGCGTGCAGGTGACGAGCGGCGCGAGCAGAAACACGCCCTTGTTGGCGCCCGCGGGAATGACCGGCTCCTTGAGCACGAATTTCAGCAGGTCAGCGAAGGATTGCAGCGTTCCCCACGGGCCGACCACGTTCGGGCCGCGCCGCATCTGCACCGCCGCCCAGACCTTGCGGTCGCCGTAAAGCACGTAGGCGATGGCGATCAGCAACACGACGAGCAGCAGCAGGCTCTCCGCCACCATGATGATCAACGGCCAGATATAACCCGAGAAGAATTCGGCCATGGTCACGCCTACTCCGCCGCCGTCATGGCCGAGCGCCCATGCGCGATGGCGGAACACTCGGCCATCACGGCGGATGCGCGCGCGATCGGATTGGTGAAATAGAAGTCGGCGATGCTCGACCGGAACGGCGACTTGTCCGCATTGCCGCCGAGCGCAGCGAGCTTTTGAATATCGGCCGCCTCGCCGGGCACGATCTGGCCGAGCCGCATCATATGCGGGTGCGCCTTGTAGAGCGCCTGCCGCAGCGCCGCGAGCGAGTCGTACGGAAGCTTCTTGCCCAGCACGTCGGATAGTGCGCGCAGGATCGCCCAATCCTCGCGCGCGTCGCCGGGCGGAAAGGACGCGCGCGTCGCCATCTGCACGCGGCCTTCGGTGTTCACGTAAGTCGCGGATTTCTCGGGATAAGCCGCCCCAGGCAGCACGACATCGGCGCGGGCAGCACCACGATCGCCATGCGTGCCGATATAGACAACGAACGCGCCAGGCGCGACGTCGATCTCGTCGGCGCCGAGCAGGAAGACGAGATCAAGCGTGCCGGCCGCCGCCATCTGCAGCGCATTCAGGCCGCCGTCGGCGGGCACAAAACCAAGATCGAGTGCACCGACGCGCGAGGCCGCCGTGTGCAGCACAGAGAAGCCGTTCCAGCCGTCCTTGATCGCGCCGAGGTCGATCGCGGCCTTGGCAGCAAGTGAGGCGACCGCGGCACCATCGGGCCGCGCGAAGACATCGGCGCCGACGATGATGAGCGGCCGCTCCGCCTTGCGCATAGCGTCGGCGAAGCTGTGGCGGCCGATATCGGCGAGCGTCTCCGGGCCGGCGCCGAGATAATCGTAGGTGTAGGTCAGCGCCGCCTTCGCGCCGACGAGCCCGATCGGGAAATTCCGCGACGCACGCCAATGCTTGCGAATGCGTGCATTGAGCACCGCCGCCTCGCGCCGCGGATTGGTGCCGACAAGCAGAAGCGCATCGGCGCTTTCGATCCCGGCGATGGCCGAATTGAACAGATAGCTGGCGCGGCCCCACGACGGGTCGAAAGCCGCGCCGTCCTGACGGCAATCAAGATTGACGACGCCAAGCCACGTCATCAAGTCCTTCAGCGCGAAAGTTTCCTCGACGGCAGCGAGATCGCCGACGATCGCGCCGACCCTGCGCGGATTGGCGCGCGCCATCTTGGCAGCGATTGCCGCGAACGCTTCGCTCCAGCTCACCGGTTGCAGTCGGCCGCCGCTGCGGACATAGGGCTGATCGAGCCGTTGCGTGCGCAGCCCATCGACGACGTGACGGGTCTTGTCGGAAATCCATTCTTCGTTCACGTCGTCATTGGTGCGCGGCAGGATGCGCATCACTTCGCGTCCGCGCGTGTCGATGCGGATGGCCGAGCCGAGCGCGTCCATCACGTCGATCGACTCGGTCTTGTTGAGCTCCCACGGGCGCGCAGCAAACGCATACGGCTTCGAGGTCAGCGCGCCGACCGGGCAGAGATCGACGATGTTGCCCTGCAATTCCGAGGTCAGCGCCTCTTCCAGATAGGTGGTGATCTCCATGTCCTCGCCGCGGCCGATGGCGCCGAGTTCCGGGATGCCCGCGACTTCGGTTACGAAACGGACGCAGCGCGTGCACTGGATGCAGCGGTTCATCGAGGTCTTGACCAGCGCGCCGAGATATTTGTCCTCGACCGCGCGCTTGTTCTCGCGGAACCGGCTCTGATCGACGCCATAGGCCATGGCCTGGTCTTGCAGATCGCATTCGCCGCCCTGATCGCAGATCGGGCAATCGAGCGGATGATTGATCAGCAAAAACTCCATCACGCCTTCGCGTGCCTTGCGCACCATCGGCGAGCGGGTCGAGATCACCTTCGGCGAATTGTCCTTGTTCGGCGGCAGATCCTTGACGCCCATGGCGCAGGACGCCTGCGGCTTCGGAATGCCCACCACCTCGACCAGGCACATGCGGCAATTGCCGGCGATCGACAGCCGATCCTGGAAGCAGAAGCGCGGGATTTCCGCGCCGGCCGTCTCGCACGCCTGCAACAGCGTGTATTCCGGCGGAACGTCGATCTCTTTGCCGTCGACAATGAGCTTGGTCATGCCGCCTGCCCGTCCATGGCGCCGCAGCGCGCCGTCTTCCACAATTGCGCGGCCGGAACGCTCTCCCAGCCGAACGCATAGTCCGAGGGGCCGTGCGCGGTCAGATGCTCAAGCCGCTCCTTCGCCTCGCCGAGCGTCGGCAGATGACCGGCCGGCACCCACCACATGACGAAATGCGGTGCATCCATTGCGTCGAACCATTCCGGCCGCCGGCCATAAAAGCGCTTGTGCACCGTTTGCCAGACAAAGCGCTCCAACGCTTCGACGTTTTCCCAAACCGAGAGATTGACCGCCATGTTCGGATCGTCGAAGGGACGAAAATTGGTGGCGTTGTTGCTCTCGTCCTTGAGCCGCCACACAAAGCCCTTCGAGCGCTCGGCCAATCCATTCACGAGGTCGAGATTGTTCATAAAATCGGCCATGCGCGGATCGTCGGTCGGATAGCGAAACCGACCGATGTTGAGCTGTGCGAGGTGCCGCGCGTCGTTCATCAGAGCTACTCCGCCGCCTCCGTCACCGGCGGCGGGTCAAAAACGCCGATGGTGTCGGGATTGGCGGTGTATCGGTCGATGCGCCGTTCAATCTCCGGGCGGAAGTGCCGCAGCAAGCCCTGCACCGGCCAGGCGGCGCCGTCACCGAAGGCGCAGATCGTGTGGCCCTCGATCTGGGTCGTGACCTGCCAGAGCATGTCGATCTCGCGCTTTTGCGCGCGGCCTTCGGCCATGCGATTGAGCAGGCGCCACATCCAGCCCATGCCCTCGCGGCAGGGCGTGCACTGGCCGCAGCTTTCGTGCTTGTAGAAATAGGAAATGCGCGCCATCGCCCGCACGATGTCGGCGCTCTTGTCCATCACGATCACGGCAGCGGTGCCGAGCGCGGATTTCTTCTCGCGGCAGCCGTCGAAATCCATCAGCAGCGTGTCGGCCTGATCGGGGCCCGCCGGAATGAGCGGCATCGACGAGCCGCCCGGAATGACCGCGAGCAGATTGTCCCAGCCGCCGCGCACGCCGCCGGCATGCTTCTCGATCAGTTCGCGCAGCGGAATGCCCATCTGCTCTTCGACATTGCACGGCCGTTCGACATGGCCGGAGATGCAATAGAGCTTGGTGCCGGTGTTGTTCTGCCGGCCGATGCTGGCGAACCAGGCGGCGCCGCGGCGCATGATGTCGGGCACCTGCGCGATGGTCTCGACATTATTGACAGTGGTCGGGCAGCCATAGAGGCCCATATTGGCCGGGAACGGCGGCTTTAATCGCGGCTGGCCCTTCTTGCCTTCCAGGCTTTCAAGCAGCGCGGTTTCTTCACCGCAGATGTAGGCGCCGGCGCCGTGATGCACGACGATGTCGAAATCGTAGCCGTGGATGTTGTTCTTGCCGATGAGCCTGGCCTCGTAGGCCTGCTCGACCGCCGCTTCCAGCCGCTCGCGCTCGCGAATGAATTCGCCGCGAATGTAGATGTAGCAGTTGTGCACGCCCATCGCGCAGCCGGCGATCAAACATCCTTCGATCAAGAGATGCGGATCGTGCCGCATGATCTCGCGATCCTTGCAGGTGCCGGGCTCCGACTCGTCGGCATTCACCACCAGGTAGCTCGGGCGCCCGTCCGACTGCTTGGGCATGAACGACCATTTCAGCCCGGTCGGGAAGCCGGCGCCGCCGCGGCCGCGCTGACCGGAGGCTTTCACCTCGTTGACGATGGCGTCGCGGCCTTTTTCCAGGATCGCCTTGGTGCCATCCCAGGCGCCGCGCGCACGCGCGCCTTCGAGACCCCAATCGTGGCGGCCGTAGAGATTTTTGAAGATGCGGTCCTTGTCGGCGAGCATGTTATCGGCGTCTCGTTCTAGCCATGCTTCGGATCGGTCGCGTCGGCGTTGGACGGCTGTGGCGCCGGCGCTTGTTTGGTCACTTCGTAGATCGACGGATCGGTCAGCGTTTTCTCGCCGCCGACCGGCGCCGACAAATGGCGATCGACCTGCGGACCAGGCTTCGGCGTGCGGCCGGCCGCGAGATCGTTGAGAATGCGCGTCAGCGACTCCGGCGTCAGGTCCTCGTAGTAATCGGCATTGATCTGCACCATCGGCGCATTGACGCATGCGCCCAGGCACTCGACCTCGGTCCAGGAGAAAGTGCCGTCGGCGGTCACCTCATTCTCGTGACCGATCGTGTGATGCAGCACTTTCTTGAGCGCGTCGGCGCCGCGCAGCATGCACGGCGTCGTGCCGCAGAACTGCACGTGGAAACGCCCGACCGGCGACAGATTGAACATCGTGTAGAAGGTCGCGACTTCGAGCACGCGGATCTTGGCCATGCCGAGCAGTTCGGCGACCGCCTCGATCGCCTTCTGCGGCAGCCAGCCGCCCGACTGCTCCTGCGCGCGCCACAGCAGCGGGATCACCGCCGACTGCTGCCGGCCCGGCGGATATTTGGCGATCCGCGCCTTCGCCCACTCCAGATTCTCCGGCGTGAAGGCGAAGCTCGGCGGCTGCTTCTCGGCGAGACGGCGGACGCTCATCGATCGACCTCGCCGAACACGACGTCGAGCGAGCCCAGGATCGCGGACACGTCGGCCAGCATGTGCCCGCGCGAGAGCAGATCCATGGCCTGCAGGTGCGCAAAGCTCGGCGCGCGGATCTTGCACTTGTAGGGCTTATTGGAGCCGTCAGCGATCAGATAGACGCCGAACTCGCCCTTGGGCGCCTCGACCGCGGCATAGACTTCGCCGGGCGGCACGTGGAAGCCTTCGGTGTAAAGCTTGAAGTGATGGATGAGCGACTCCATCGAGCGCTTCATCTGGCCGCGGCGCGGCGGCGTGATCTTGTTGTCTTCGGCAAGCACCGGGCCCTGCCCTTCCGGCGCGCTCAATTTCTCCACGCATTGCTTCATGATGCGGGTCGACTGGCGCATCTCTTCCATGCGGATGCAATAGCGGTCGTAGCAGTCGCCGTTCTTGCCCACCGGAATATCGAAATCCATCTCGGCGTAGCACTCGTAGGGCTGCGCCTTGCGCAAATCCCACACCGCGCCGGAGCCGCGCACCATCACGCCGGAAAAGCCCCAGGCCCACGCGTCCTCGAGCTTCACCACGCCGATATCGACATTGCGCTGCTTGAAGATGCGATTCTCGGTGAGCAATTCCTCGAGATCGTCGCACACTTTCAGGAACGGATCGCAGAAGGCGCCGATGTCGTCGACGAGTTTCGGCGGCAGATCCTGGTGCACGCCGCCGATGCGAAAATAAGCCGCGTGCATGCGCGAGCCGGAGGCGCGCTCGTAGAAGCCCATCAGCTTCTCGCGCTCCTCGAAGCCCCAGAGCGGAGGCGTGAGCGCACCAACGTCCATCGCCTGCGTCGTGACGTTGAGCAGATGCGACAGGAGCCGGCCGATCTCGCAATAGAGCACGCGAACAAGCTGCCCGCGCTTCGGCACCGCGAGCCCGAGCAACTTTTCCGCCGCCAGGCAAAAGGCGTGTTCTTGATTCATCGGCGCGACATAGTCGAGCCGGTCGAAATACGGGATCGCTTGCAGATAGGTCTTGTGTTCGATCAGCTTCTCGGTGCCGCGATGCAGAAGGCCGATATGCGGATCGACGCGCTCGACCACTTCGCCGTCAAGCTCGAGCACCATGCGCAGCACGCCGTGCGCCGCCGGATGCTGGGGGCCGAAGTTGATTGTAAAGTTGCGTTCGGTCTCGGCCATCAGGCAACCTGTTCAAGCTTGGCAGCCTTGGCCGCCACCCGGGCGTTGAAGTTATCCCAGTTCACTACGAAACGTTCGTGTCGGCCCTCGCCGATCAGATCCAGCCCATCGTGCGCTTTCACATTGAAGGCTACCCGCCGGTCGACGATCTGCACGCATTCGGCATCGACCGTGACGGTCAAGCCGACCGGCGTCGCGGCGAGATGGCTGACATCGACATGCACCCCGACGCTGCCCTCGCCGGCATCGAGATGCTCGGCGAGCAGCTCCGTGCAAGCGCGCTCCATCAGGATGATCATGAAGCCGGTGGCGAAGACCTTCGGCATCGCGGCGATGATGGGGCATTCCGGATAGGTGTGAGGCACCGTGGTGCGTTCGGCCACAGTGTAGGTGACGCGATGCCGAAGACCGGGCTTGAGCGTCGCCTTCATGGTCAGGACCCTTTGCCGGGCTCTTGCCCGCCGCCCGGCTTGCCCGCCTTCTCGTCGCCGGGCAGCACGTATTCGGTGCCTTCCCAAGGCGAGAGAAAATCGAAATTGCGGAATTCCTGAGCGAGCCGCACCGGCGCGTAGACCACGCGCTTGAGTTCGTCGTCGTAACGCACTTCGACAAAGCCGGTGAGCGGAAAATCCTTGCGCAGCGGATGGCCGTCGAAACCGTAGTCCGTAAGGATCCGGCGCATGTCGGGATGGCCGGTGAAGACCACGCCGTAGAGATCGAACACCTCGCGCTCGAACCAGTCGACGCCCGGATAGACGCCGATGATCGAGTCGACCGAGGCGCCCTCGTCCACCGCGATCTTCACGCGGACACGGACGTTATGCTTGGGCGAAAGCAGATGATAGACCACGTCGAAACGCTGTTCCCGCCCCGGCCAATCAACCGCGGTCACGTCGACGATATTCCAGAACAGGCAGCGGGCATCGTCGCGCAGAAAGCGCATCACCGAAACGATGTCGCGCGCTTGTGCCTCTACCGTCAATTCATGATGCGCAACCGTATAGCCCTTGACCGAAGCGGTCAGCGCGTCAGCGATTGTACGGCCGAGAGTTTCGAGGACTTCATCCATCGTCAGCGTTCGATCGTAGCGGTGCGGCGGATTTTCTTCTGCAGGAGAAGCACACCGTAGAGGAGCGCCTCGGCGGTCGGCGGGCAGCCCGGTACGTAGATATCGACCGGGACGACGCGGTCGCAGCCGCGCACCACCGAATA
The DNA here is from genome assembly GCA_963845075.1 of uncultured Alphaproteobacteria bacterium. Taxonomy (GTDB): domain Bacteria; phylum Pseudomonadota; class Alphaproteobacteria; order Rhizobiales; family Xanthobacteraceae; genus BOG-931. Next base: position 94,038 of record CAWJRE010000066.1, read on the forward strand.
GGAATAGTGGTAATAGCCGCCGCCGTTCGCGCACGATCCCATGGAGATGACGTAGCGCGGTTCCGGCATCTGGTCGTAGACCTTGCGCAACGCGGGCGCCATCTTGTTGGTGAGCGTGCCGGCGACGATCATCACGTCAGATTGTCGCGGCGAGGCGCGGGGCGCGAAGCCGAAGCGCTCGCCATCGTAGCGCGGCATCGACATCTGCATCATCTCGACCGCACAACAGGCGAGCCCGAACGTCATCCACATGAGCGAGCCGGTGCGCGCCCAGGCAATCAGATCGTCGGCGGCTGCGACCAGGAAACCCTTGTCCGACAGCTCGCTGTTGAGATTGGCGAAGAACGGATCGTCGACCGCACCGGCTTCGCCGCTGCGTGCGGTAGTCACGGTCTGGCGCGGCGTGACGAGCACGGGTTCGCTCAGCTCCATTCGAGCGCTCCCTTTTTCCACTCATAGATAAACCCGATGGTCAGCACCGCAAGGAAGAGCATCATCGACCAGAAGCCGAACAGCCCGAGCTTGCCGAAGGCCACCGCCCACGGAAACAAGAAGCTCACTTCGAGATCGAAGATGATGAACAGGATGGCGACCAGATAGAAGCGCACATCGAACTTCATGCGCGCATCGTCGAAGGCGTTGAAGCCGCATTCATAGGCCGAAAGTTTTTCCGGATCCGGCTGCTTGTAGGCGAGAAGAAAAGCCGAAAGGAGAAGCGCAATGCCGATCGCTGCAGCCACCGCGATGAAGACGACGAGCGGCAAATAGGCCAGCAGCAGGTCGTGCAGTGACTGAGCCATTCGACAGCTCCTTTTAGTAGGCCGTCGCCGGACGGCTCCTGTCCCTAACTTAGGAACATGCCCCCCATACGACGGTTTTGCGCAGGCCGGGACCGCCGATTTGCCCCAAAATCAAGCGGATTCGCGCCGGGAAACGAACTTTCGTCCCTTAGCGCAGCGCACAAAAAGGCGCAAGCCAAGCTGTGGGTTAGGCAGCAATGTGTTTTCGCTCCAAAGTGGGGTTGAGGCCACATCGCCGCAGCCTGCGCGAGGCAGTGGCGACACCTTGGTGGGGCACGCAATCCCAATTCGAATCGACGTCGTTGCGGCGAAGCTGCGCGGGCGCGTCGCGAACCAGGAGTCGAATCGCGGGCCTGCCCGGAGTCGAAACGGCCCCCACACAGGAGGGCTAACATGTTGAAAAGACTGGCGGGAGCGACGGGGCTCGAACCCGCGACCTTCGGCGTGACAGGCCGACGCTCTAACCAACTGAGCTACGCCCCCGCGGGCGCCGAGGGCAATTAAGGCTCAGGCTTTCGCAAGTCAAGGATTGCCGCCCAAAATCGGCCTTTTCCGCTTGCCTTTTGCAAGCCGTTAAGCGCATCCAGGTGGTGTCGGAGTCGTGAAAACATCGGTGGAATCGGCAAAACAAGCGTGGTCAGCCGAAGCCGAATCGTCTAACGCATCGATGTGACGGGCACTTTTCGCCCCTCACAGCTTCACGAGGAGGGTCTAATGGCAAGCAAACCAGCAACAACTGTTACACTGAAACATCTCGCCGCAAGCGTCGCGGAAGACAATGAGCTGTCGAAAAAGCAGGCGGAGGCCATCCTCGGCGGTCTCGTCGGCCAGATCGTCAAGCATCTGAAAAAGGGCGAGCGTATCCGCATCGGCGGCCTCGGCATCCTGCAAGTGCGCAAGCGCGCTGCGCGCATGGGCCGCAACCCGGCTACCGGCGAGGCCATTCAAATCAAAGCCAGCAAGAAGGTCGCGTTCCGCGCTTCCAAGGAACTGAAAGAAGCGATCTGAGACGCACTCCGAAAATCGGAGATCGGGATTGGAGGACAGACACATGGTCTGTCCTCCCTCATCCTCGCCGGGTGATTGCGCTTTCAGTTCATTGCAGCTTGCGCTGCATCCCCTTGCGAAGAACTGGTGGGCGGTGACGGACTCGAACCGCCGACATTCTGCGTGTAAA
>CAWJRE010000067.1:0-93574 GCA_963845075.1 uncultured Alphaproteobacteria bacterium
TCGTACAGCGTCGACGCTGGGCCCGAGGCGCGATGCAAATCCTCTACCTTGCTGCGGGGCCGTTGGGCCGCGGGGGACATTGATGCAGCGGCTTCTATTCCTGCCGACGCATTGGTTATCGCAGAGCCTCATGCTCGTATTGGTCATTGTGGCACCGTTGGTATTCCTTTGGACGGCGTGCTACCGCTGGTCAACGTCACAACGGAAGCCGTCTTGTACTATCAATTGCGATCGTACTTGCTGTCGCTGGGGGTATTTGGGCATTCGCGCCCCGCCAGTATCCATGCGCTAGCCAGGTGCACGGGACCTTCCAAAGTTTCAAAATTCTGCCAACAGTCCTCATGACCATCGCCAAGCCCTTCGGGCACGTGTTCAAGGTAACCCCGAAGGGTGTCGGCGCCAAAAAATCGGATTACGATAGGACCATATTCTGGACGGCAGCCAGCTTAATGGCGCTCACAATTCTCGGTCTGGTCATCAACACCTTGCCTGAGTGGCGCATTATCGGGCAAACGGGGTTGCTTCCAATCGTGGCTTTCTGAGAGCGCCATGATATATCGTCGTGCTGTTTCTTGTTTGCATGATGCACTCCAGGCGCCGGTTCGCCGCGGTGAAGAACGCTTTAGTCTCAATCAGCCGATCTGGATGTTCGCTGCGAGTGGTGCTCTCTCTACCGGCCGTATCAAAGACATATCGCTCTCGGGGGTCGCTATTGCTGTCGATGAGGACCGCGCATTGACGAGTAAGATCGGAGAACACGTGCGGGTGTTCATTGCTGAGGTCGAATTCGTCGCGGCAACTGTAGTCCGGCGGACTGGCCGGCTTCTGGCCGTTCAATTCGATCTGCCGCCTTGCGTTGAGCGCGACCTACTGATTCGTAAGCTGTTCACGACTGAACTCGATCCCCACGACAGTGAACGCCTCAGCGTTCTCGTCGACAGGAGCTTTGCTCATGAGCGTTTGGTCGACGGGAAGGAGGCAGGCAGGCGTCGAACCACCAGCCACGCCGGCATTGCCCGACAAGCTGCCGGCGCAAAGCCTCGTCATCCTCGCGCAACCCGCACCCCAACGCTTGGCAGATCTGGCCGCCGAACGATCAATTGCCGCTTAAGTCGGTACAAGCCGTGCGGCCGTTCATCTGAGATGGAGTAGAGGCCCCAACTTCCGAAACGACAACGACCGGTAAATGGTTCGGATCAGGGATCCGAGCGCTCGTAAATGTTCACTCGCAGTCCGCGTTGCTGGTTTGCGAAATCGCAATTCTCTTGGTGATGCCCCCTTCTATCGGGTCAATGTCTTTTGGGGTTTTGGTCTGTCAAAACGCTTTAAGAGCGGGGCGAATTTGGGGGGCCTGGCCAGCAAGGCATGTATTATCAGGGTTTGACAATGCCCTGATCGCCGCAATGAGCGGCTGGATACCCGTGATTTTCATCAGACGGGTGAGATTATCCGCCAAGACGTGGATGCCATCTCTGAGGCGACGCGCGACAGCGTCTTCATCAGGAGGTGTGTGGCTCCCGTCAGGGCATGGGATTGTGGATAAGCCTGTGGATTAGCTGTGTATAAATCGGCTTGCTAGGCACATTTTTGGCCAACTAAGGCCTTATTTTATTGTGAGTTTTTCATTTGGGACGATGGGTGGGGTTGCGTAAGAGTGCTTAGACAATTGGTGCCAGCCCTCTTGCTGGCTCATGCCCGCAACGGCAGCGTCGTTGGCGGGCATAGAATTTGTCTAAGCAGCAGAACAATGCAGGGCCAGGCCGGGTTCAACAGCACCGCCAGGCAGTGGATGGTACTACCAAATAAACCGCGCCGATCATCGCCGTTGTTGGTTCCTCGGGGCGAAAAGTACGAGCGCACGTTTCACCCGGCATCGGCAACTTGCTGATCAGAGCAGGGGCGGCGTACGGCAGGAAGAACAAGCAGGCGCTGAGCCGCAGATGGGATTCTCGCCAGATAGAACCTGAGGACGGCGCATTGCCTGCTGCCGGAACTGCCGTCACGGAAGCCGCCGCACCCACGCTCGATGGCGCGACGAAATACCTGGTTCCGCGCGGTGTCTTTCCGACCGTAACCTTCCGACAGCCATCGCTCGGTGCGCAGGCGCCCATGGAGCCAATCGTCAAGGGTGCGCGCGCGGTAGAACAACCGTCCGCGCACGCGGGCAATTCCACTCCCAGCCTCGTAGCGCTTACCGAGGCAGCGGCGACAAGCTTATTATTTGTTGGCGGAAGCCTCTTTCTCACGCTTCTCTTACGCCGTAGATCGCAAAGCCAAACAATTCTGGGCGGAAGCGATCCACAGATGGCTGCTCCGTTCGGAGTGCAAGTTGTGAGATCTCCTCCAGACAGCTTCGAAGCTGCCAAACACGTCACCTGTTACGGGGGACGAATTCACACAAAGCCTGCGTGAACTTAGGCGCAACCTCGGACGGGCAGAAATATCAATTCAGCGCCGTTTCAGCGAGCGCGCCTTTTTCGAACCGCTCTATCGTGAATCGGCTTTCTGATCGGCAGCTTACATGCTTGTCGCGCAAATCCGGAAGGTTCAGGCAGAAAATGCGTTTGCTGTAGCGCACCCACTCCGACGCACAGCATGTGCGCATGTTGGGACCATCGGATGGCTTTGCCGGAGGATCTTCGCTCGGAGCTTTTGCGGTGGCATACAGCCAAGACGAGTTTGCAAACTACCATCGCGCCCTGCTGAATGCTGTCAAGACTTGGCAGCATGTCGGAGTTTGGCGGATTGCCAGTAAAGCACGACGGCTGAATCCTTCAGGGATCCCGTTGGATCAAAATCACTGTCGCGGATGGCCTAAGCGGCGTTAGCGAAATCGTCGCGCGCAGGTTTTCTGAAGACGCGCCAATGCCCACGTTGGGTCATCAGCCCGGAGTCGGTCAGAAATTCGCCAGCCGTCCGCTACCGTCCATGAAGCCCGCTTGCTCTCCTAGGACGCTCGGCGAGCCGCACCACAGCCACTCCTTGGCTGTGGCTTTACTGAGAGCCCCTTCAAATTATCTCACGTTGTTGCGGATGAGGCTTTCGCCCTAAAAGCCAAAGTTGAATTGACGAAACACGTGGACCTGATGGCCTGACGCCGCAAATCAGACCGTGCCGCCATTCAGGTTGCTATTCTTTTTGCGGTGGCTCCTACTCTTAAACGTGTCTCAACCGAGCAGGCACTGACCTATCTCGGCGCAATGCCCTGATTGCCGGCGAGGACGATATTGATGCGCGATCAGCTTGCGGCCGAACGCAAAGACATCGGGTCAGGTGAGGAACAACCGGTCATGGCGCGCGTCGGTTCGGTCGACGCCAATTGGGCGGGCGAGGAGAAACGATACGAAAAATCCGAGCTGCGTCTGAAACCAGCGGGATTGAATTCATCGACGAGAACGGGACCAGGAGCGCGCACGATTTCGGAAGTCGCATCGTGCACGACGAAAGCAATTGTAAACCGGTCCGTCCGATCCGCCAGTCGCTGCGAAAGCAGTTCGCGGCAAGCGCGGCTGCGAAAGCGGCCGCAAAGGAAAAGCTAAGGTCCGGACACCGAGGTGCCGTATGAGGTCTCCCATTCAGGTCGGGCCGATCACGTCTATTTTGGCAAAACGAACCCAAAATATTGGCGAAGGCGTCGGGGGTCGACCGGGAGCAAGACCAAGAAAGGAGAAGGGAATAATATTTGCTGCGTCAAGGGTACCGCAGAGTTGGTCGCCATGATCAATTTTCCAGAATGGGCCATTGTCACATAAGACATGGAGGGGCGAATTGGCGGAAGCTTCGCGTTCGCACGCGGGGATGGTCATCGCGAAACTATGTCTTGCCATAAGCTTGTAAATCTTGACCACATAGGCATTTATCGCCTAAATGTACCTACATGTCCTACACAGGTAGCAATTCATGAAGACTGTAAGCGCGCGCCAGGCCAATCACGAATTCTCGGACTTGCTTTCCCGTGTGGAACGCGGCGAGGAAATCCTGATTACCAAACGAAGCAAACCGGTCGCTGTCCTAAGTCCCTATCGTCCACCGCTAATGACCGCGGAACGCAAAAAGGCCATTCAACACGCGATCGATGTGATGTCGAAGGGCCTGCCTTGGGGCGACACCTTACAAAGGTTCAACCGCGACGAGATGCATCGGCGGCGATGATCAGCTTCGATACGAATATTCTCGTTTATGCGACCGCTTCGATATCTGATGTGAGGGTGATGCGGGCGCGTGACCTCGTCGCCCGGGCAATGCGGACGGCGTCGTGCGTGCTGTTGCTGCAGGCCCTTGCGGAGTTCAGTAGTGTGGCGATCCGTAAAGCGAGGATACCGGTCAAGGACATCCGGAGGACCATTGACGCTTGGCGTGCGGTGCTGCCGGTACAAGCGGCCGACGAGGGCGATCTTTTGATTGCCCTTGACGCCGTGAGTGCGCACCGATTGGCCTTCTGGGACGCCATGTTATGGGCTTCTGCACAGCGTGCAGGCGTGAGACACTTGCTTACCGAAGACTTGCAAGATGGTTTTGCCTTGCAGGGCGTCACGTTCATCAACCCATTCAAACAAAAAAATGATCAATTAATCGACGAACTCCTGCCACTATCCTGATGTGGCCGAAAATTTTCGGCGCTGTTCCAAAAGCTCGTTGCCGGCGAGTGGACAACCTTATCATCGGGCCGACCGAGTTCGATTCATACTGCCAACCCCGCTATATTATTAGAACCTATCTCAAAATTCCCGACTGCTGTCGATCCGCTATAAATGAGGAATAATTGGCTGACGGACGAACAGTGGGAGCGCATTCGGAAGCATTTTCCGGAGGAGCATATTCCCGATGGACGTGCTGGGCGCAAGCCGATCCCGACCCGTCCCACTCGCCCTAAGCAAGTATGCGAAACAGACCTGCTCGTTCTTGAGATCTGCGACCTCTAATGCGTCAGAAGATGGCATCTCATCAGCTCAATCTAACGCGTAGGATGAGACTGTAGCCACAGACTTCGTGCGGCAACGTTTGGGTCAATGCCGGATTTTTCCCACCAGTCGCGTTCGTCACCGTGGCGATGAACCTCGCGATGATGGCCTCGACAGAGTGCGACAACCCACTCGTCGCTGACCTTTCGTCCAAGTGCGCGGCTTTGCGCAAAGCGCAAATGATGGGGATCGGCAGGTGTGCGGCCGCAGATGAGGCACGGCTGGGTCGAGACAAATCTTAGATGATCTTTGTCCCTAATGCGACGCGGCTCGGGATGGGCGAGTTCGCTCTTGTCAATGGCCTCTGCTGCCTGACCTGTAGCAGCTAACCTCGCAGGCGCCACTTCTCCACTAGTTAGCTTAGCTTGCGGCACATCATGACCATCGCCTACGCTCGCGCTGTTTGATTGGCCGTTGATCGCTGTGAGCTTCGCCTCAAAGGCTTCTTCCACTTGCCGTGCATCTGCTTCGTGCAAAGTGTTTTTGGCGGGAAGAATGCGGCGCGCCCAAACGGCGGCGCCTTCTGCGGAGTTGAGATTTCCCACGTCGCGCAAGAGCTGGTCGCGCAACACTGCTGAAAGTTTTCTTCTGAGCCCTGAATTGGCAGGAGCTGGGCTTGGTTCAGCCCTGGGTTTCGCGGACGGCTTTTGGCCGAGCTGTCCATCGCCGCCATTCGGTCGCGGGCGATGGTGAGAAACTGCGTGGGCGCCTCTAGGGTCGACAGGCTCAGCTACGTGGAGGTCGGGAGCGTCGAGATCATCTTCACCAGCTATGCCGACGAGCGCAAATAAAGCGTAGCGCCGCGCATAGGTGAGCGCCGCCCCCATGCGTTTCGGGCTCGCCATGTCTTCGAGTGGGCAAACTGGCCAATCCGACGAGATCCATTCGCCGGACGAATGCGCTAGCACCGTCTTGAGCCTGATAAGCCCGGCAGTTTGGTCGACCGAGGTCGACTGCAGGGTCGCGATTTCATGTTGGCCCAATGTTTTACGGATAATGTTGAGCCCATCCGACAAGGGGGCATAGCGGAAGATCTGCTCGGCCGCACCTCTGCCCTCCGGCCGGATGGTGGCCACCATCGACTTCTCCGGATTGATGAGCTCGACCTGCGCCCGCGCAAGGGCCGCCGCCAGGCTGCCAATGGAGCCGCTAGACTGCTGCATGGCCATCCTCGGCATTCAGGAGCTCAAAGGTGATGGCGCCGGATTTGGAGCGCTTGGCGCGCACGCCATGGCCGATGGCTTGCTGCGCGTCCTCCGGCACGAGGCCTTTCAATTCAGCCTTGGCGCGCTCGTGTTCGAGAAATGCCGGGTGTGTTCGAGTAAACGTGCCGGCGAATTCTGCCCAGGCATTGGATGCGCTCATATCGACGATGCGGACCGCCGCAATGCGCGGCTTCGGCGGCTCGACGCCAAAGAGGGTAGGGGGCTCGCCGCTCTCGACACAACGCCAGAATTTGCGCTCAGCGGTGACAATGAGGTGCTGGTAGAGCGGATCCGCCGGGACTGATCTCGACCCATTTGCCGCCGCCGGTAATGACAGAAAGTACCGCAGTCCTTGCCGCGACAACCCACATGTTATGCTGCAGCTGCGGCGTATATTTTCGACCGCCGCTTCCTCCGAGAACGACCACGGCAGCATGAATTTGGACTCGAACACGGCGCTCGCTCGCTTCCACCCGGCCATCGAGCGTCGCTGCCATCCAGCGCAGGGCCGGATGGCGGATATGCCGTTGAACGTCGGTAATCACCTGACCGGTGTTGGCTTCATACCAGCGCCGATTGAGGTCCTCGGTGACGACGCCAAGCTGGACGATGAGATTGGCCGACAAATCCTCCGGCTCGGCCTCCCCGCGCTTTTCCCGCCAGAGCCGCAGCAGGGCCGCCTCGTCCTCGCCCATGATAATCCGGGCGTCCGAGCCGCCGATGAAATACCGGCGGCTCGGTTGAATCCCGAATTTCGGCATACGGAGCCATCTTATTTCTCTCCATTTCGGCTACGGGACGGCTTCGTGGTAAACGAGCATAAGGTTCAGGATCGAATTGATAGATATTATATCAATTCGATCCGTTCCTGTCAATAGAAATTCTATCAATCGGACGGTTTTTGGTGATCAGCGTTCGACAGGTCAAAGCAGCCCGCGCGCTGCTCGGATGGTCCCAATCGGACCTGGCGAGACATTCGGGGGTTTCGGAACCAACAATCGCTAGGCTGGAATCGACCGATGGGAAATTGGGTGGACGAGAAGAGACGACAAGAAAAATCGAACTGCGCTTGAAGCGAGCGGAATTGAATTCGTTGAAGAAAATGGAACAGGCGAGGGAGTGCGATTTCGCAAACCGCGACGTTTAAGAAGCAAGTAGCATTAAGCTGGCTGTTCGGCCATCCCTCATTGCGCGCTTTCGGACTGCTGTTCATCGATGCGATCGGAGGTTCCGGTGTTCGGCTGCGAAAACACAACACAAATGCTGCTAGGCGTGGCGGCTCATGGCGCTGTGGCTGCTATGGCCAGTCCGCCGGTCCGTCCGTATGTAACACAGGCATGCCGCCGCCGCCGCTTATCTTCATTCGAAGCGCACGCTTGACTCGCGAGGCGTCAGATTATCGGGACCAATCGCTCTCGCGTCGTGGCATAGAATTCGTCTTCGGCGCCGTCGGGCAACCGGAGCCACCCAATGGGCCTTTTGGTAAATGCAAACAAATACTCGGACGTTCAACCGGGACTTGCTTGAAAGGTCCTGCACATTGAGCCCGAGGATCTGCGCATGGATGTCGGCGTGCGTGAACCACAGCAACCACGCCGGCGCCTTGGCAAAAACTGAATTTGATTTTTCCGTTTCGTCGGCGCCGGGCAGCTCGGGCTGGAGGTACTCACGAAAGGATCAAGCCATCAACTCTGCGTCCCATGATTAAAGGGACCCTACCGGTTTTGTCGCGGGCGGATCCGCCAATATAATCTGGATGCTTTTCACGGCATGCTTTCCATTCATTTGATTCAAGGCAGCGCTGCCACGCACAGTTCAATGAGGCCGCCCCCATGGGGCATTGCGTTACGGCCTGTTTGTCACGGCCAATTCGTTGATCGTTCGAATCAATCCACTCGCTTCTCTTAGGAGGTCACGCATTCGCCGCCGCTTTTCAATTGCTTCTCGGGTGAAATAACCATGCTTGAATGCGTTGCGATTATTCCTTGGAGCGCCAGAACCCGGAGCGCCACCGTGCATTCGGCAACGACGCTTTCCCTTCACTGCTGGAGACTTGCAGGGGCTTCCCGAGCGAGTCTTTGCGCCACAACGTGGGCTCAACAGCATGTTGGTAGTATTGATCATGTGCCAAACGCTTGTTATCGCCGAGGCCGTGCGACCTTTAGTTGAATGGGCTCCATGGCAGGTTGTCTTGCATCAGTTAGTGCCGGCGCTGCTTTCGGCGTGTTTCCAGGCACAGGACTAGTATGATCGACGTCGGCTACAATCGCCTGGCCGCCGTCATTCACCGAAAAATGCTGTACGGTCACCCTTTTCTCCCGCCGCTCCGGTAGTGCTTCAGCGCGCCCATTTGCGATGCGAACGTTCGAGCAAAGGACGTGAGCGCTCGTGTAGCACTGTCCTGTTTAGCTATGTTAATCGGAAGTTCGGATCCGGAGCTAATTCATCGGTGAAATGCATCATGGCCAAGTGTATCGAAGCCGTTTGAGCCCAAGCATTCCCTCGAGATGATCCCTCGGCTTTATGTCTCTGATCACTGAAAGCAGGAAACCAATAGCCTCACCGTGATGGAAACTGGCTGCTGCATCCATTAGCTGCTGGGTAATGCCCCACACGAAGTCGGTGTCCTGTGTGCCGAAGGCCTCGCTGAGGCGCTCGAACATAACACTTCGGTTAAGATGCTGCTCGGAAGCCTCTTCGATTATGCGATCGACATCGAAATGCCTCTTCCGTGGATCGAAGCCCAACCTCCTTTTTTCCAACATTTCGGGAGACAGATCTTTCCCTTCATTTTTTGTAGGGAGCCGGCCCTGAAGTGGCGGGCCTTTCGTCGGTTGTTTGCGCATTTCCTTACCTCCATGCTCGTCAAATCAATGCGGGCATTTTGGGGTAGTTCCATATGTTTTTAACTTAAGTGATGCTTTGCATGGGGTTGTTTTCCACTATTTCACAAAACCCATCGGTTCCTGCGAACAGACCCCGGGTTTCGATGCGGCCAGCGCCAGCGCCGATGTCGGCTTTCGTGACGCTCGAGGCGGAGACGTTCGGCCGCCACTGCGAAATCGATTGATACAAGTTGCAAGTCGATTTACGTGCCGAGCGGCGCCAAGCACCGTTTGGAAAATCCCGGCAAGTCGACCTCGAACTGATCGAGGTGCAGACCGGCAGCTATCTCGGCGAGGACGACATCGAGCGCATCGAGGACGATTATCACCGCTCGTGACGCCGGACGCTCTGCCTATATGAGCGATGCAGCCGGGCGGATGATCCATGCTTCCATCGCTTTTCACGTCCGACGAGAATGCGCGACCTTGGAGCGTGCCGCGGGCGGCGCTCTATGGCGCCGGCATCGGTCTGGTGGCCGCGCTGATCAAGATATTCGGCCCGTTTCATGCCGCCGACCGGGCGCTTCCCGTCGTTCTGGAAATCGGTGTTGCGGTTCTCGCCTTTGCGGCTGCTTTGCGCCGGCGCCGCACTGCTGCGCAATCTGCTGGCGCGGCGGCTTCAGGACACGCGACACTGAAAGCCGTGATCGACAGATCAAACAGGCGCCGTTACTCTCCCGGCCGCATGCACCGCATGGGACCGACCCACGGCACTTGGCCTTCGAAAACGCGGTTTCTGCTTGCGGTTGCGTCGCACCAGGATAAAGTTTCATCCTGGGATCTGGGATGCGACCGGCCGGGACAATGCCCTGAAATAGTGGCCTGAAATTGAGACTGCCTTGCAGAAGGTTTCGGCCGGGAGGCCGCGACTTTTTGCCAACGGATTTCTGGAGAGACGCTGCTTCTTCCATCCTATCTCAGCGCTGTAGCATCGGCGGGGAATCCACGTTCACCGCCGGCGAGAAACTACGTATGTTTCGGCAGTAGTGAGCCGAGCCGGGGACCTGAGCCATATGGGCTATTCTGACGTTCGCGAAACCGACATTCGCGAAGCTGACGTTGTTGTAGTGGGGGCAGGCTCTGCCGGCGCCGCGCTTGCGGCGCGCCTGTCGGAAGACGCGTCGCGCCGCGTCCTGTTGATCGAAGCCGGCCAAGATACCGCGCCAGGCGAAGTACCCGCCGACATCCGCAATATCTTTCCGGCTGCCTATATCAACAGCGACTACTTCTGGCCCGGCCTCGCCACGAGTTTCCGCAAGGGCGAAGCGCCGGTCCCCTTCCTGCAGCCGCGCGTGATGGGCGGCGGATCAAGCGTGATGGGCATGATCGCGCTCCGCGGTCTGCCAAGCGACTTCGATGCCTGGGAACAGATGGGCGCACGCAACTGGGGTTGGCGCGACGTGCTGCCGACCTTCCAGGCCATGACCGACGACCGTGACGCGGCGGTGACCGGACCGCAATGTGCGCGGGCCCAATATCGTGCGGCGGCTGCCGCGCGCCAGCTGGCCTACCTACATGCACCGCATCGAAGAAGTGCTGATGGCGCAGGGCGTGCCGTCGCATGCGAATGCTTACGAGACCGACGACGACGGCTTTCTTCCAGACGCCGCTCAGCCAGGACTACGAGCGCGCCACCAGCGCGCGCTGCTATCTCACCGCCGAGACGAGGGCGCGGCCAAATCTCGAAATTTTGTGCGACACGCGCGTGCTGCGCGTTCTGTTCGACGGCCAGCGCGTGACCGGAATTCTCGCCGAGCGCGCGGGCGTACAGAAAACAATCGCAGCGCGCGAGGTCGTCATTTCTGCGGGTGGCATTCATTCGCCGGCCGTATTGCTGCGCTCGGGCATCGGTCCGGGCGAGGATTTGCGCAAGCTCGGTATCGCCGTCGTTGCCGACCGGCGTGGCGTCGGCCGCAACTATCAGAATCACCCGCAGCTGCATTTCGCGATGCCGCTCAAGCCGGGCACGCGCGTGGCGACATCCGCGCAGCACTACATCATGACCGGTCACCGGTTTTCGTCCGGCCTTCCGGGCTGCAGCCGCGGCGATCTGTTTCACTATTACACCGGCCGGGTGAGCACGCGGTCGTTCGGTCCGCGCATGGCGATGCTGGCCGCTTGCCTTTATACGCCGGTTTCGCGCGGTTCAGTGGCCCTTCGCTCGGCCGACCCGACCGTTCCGCCGGTGGTCGAGCAATGCCTGCTCGCCGACCCGCTCGACGCCAAGCGCATGATCATGTCGGTGCGTCGTGCCGAACGTCTTTTGCTCGAACCGACCGTGCGCCAATGTTTTGAGGAGATCTATCTGATGCCGCGGCAGGCGCCGCTGAAGCTGATCAACGGCACCGGATTTTCAGGTCTTGCCAGGGCGGCCGGCGCGACGGCGGTGCTGGTTGCGCCGGCGCCGCTCCGCCGCGCGGTGATCGGCGCGGCGATTAAGCCGGGAAGGCTTGTCGCCGCCGGCGAGACCAAGATCTGGCCCATGTCGGACGAGGAGATTCTCGACGCGACCGGCGCGAGTTTCCATCCGACGTCGACCTGCGCCATCGGCGCCGAAAGCGATCCGATGGCGGTGGTCGACCCTTATTGTCGCGTGTATGGTGTTCAGGGACTGCGCGTTGCCGATGCCTCGGTGATGCCGAAAATCGTCACCGCCAACACCAACATGCCGACGATCATGATCGCAGAACGGGTCGCCGAGTTCATGCGCACAGCCCACTAACCATACCGGCATCGAGGCCGTGACATGCAGCTTAAATTCCCGCGCAATTGCGCCCACATATAGCACAAACCGAGCGTCACCGAGCGAGTACTTTCATGTCGGATTGCCTCCACTGCGACATCAATGAGATGGTGCAAAAGCATATCGAGAGCACGGACAACCCGGATATCGCTGATCTGGTGGCGCGGATCGCGGAGAGCCTTGCTGACACGATCCTCAATTTCGTACCCGAAGAAGATCAGGCGACGGTGCTCGCCCATTCCGTCGCGCATCTCGGCGAGATGTTCTTGCAAAAGGGCGGGGCCGGCGAGGGCGACACGACCCACTAGACCTGTGCTCGGTCGGTCTTGCGGGCCGGCGAATGTTCGTCGCGTTGGAGGAATTGCATGGACACGATCAAGCCGCTCTTCACCGCCACTGCCACCGCGACCGGAGGACGCAACGGCCACACCCAAGCCAACGACGGCTCGGTGAGCGCCGACCTCTCGGTGCCGAAGGCCATGGGCGGTCCCGGTAAGCCCGGAACGACGACACCTGTAGCACTTTCGCCGTCGGCAGCGCACGAAGGAGCCCGACTCGTCACGAGCATCACGAGGATCCGGAAAAGCTGCGCCGAATCGATTGCCGCAGGCGGGGCTTCGGGCTCGCAGGAAGCACGAGATCGAGATTCGCTTTGCCGCAAGCGGAGGTTAAGAGCGCTGCTAATCGGAACGTTCGAGAGATCTGAACCGATTGCGCACGCCGGCCTGAAACGGATCCAATCGGGGAAATGCGCTAGAGCATGATCCCGAAAAGTGGAAACCGGTTTTCGGAAAAGATCATGCTCCACCGCAATATCTAGACCATGATCCGATTCAACTTGATCGGATCATGGTCTAGTCGGTTTCGGTCGGTGTCGCGACGACGCTGTCTTCCGGCGGCGTCTGCCCATGCTTCAATTTCTTCAGGAGCCGCTCGGCTTCTTCCTCCATTCCAGCCCAGCGCAATTTGTGCACGAGCTTGAGCAACTCGCTTGACGTGCTCTCTGCCGCGGGCCGGCCAGGAGTTTTGCGTTCGAGCGGTATTCCCATGGATGTTTCTCCCATTGTTTTTTTGTTGACGGCGGCTGTGCCGTAATTCGTTCGAGTCGACCAACAGTTTTTGCCTTCGCGGCGTTCTGCGCAAGCCGGTCGGAGTGCAGCGCAACATGAACGCCAAGGTGAACGCCAAGATGAACGCCAAGTGGCACAAAAATCGCTGAACGGAAAATTTCAGGGAAGCATTGACCTAGATCAAAAACACGGCTCGGCCGTTGCATTGTTGTGTTTGCATGACCCAAGAGCGCGCCCACGATCTCGCCCAGCAGTGCACGGAATTGGTTCGCGGCGGCAACGATTTCCCCGATATTTGGATCACGATGCTCAAGCGCCACCCGCTTGTCGACGGCATCCCGCAGTCCAAGATGCTGGGTGGACGAGCAGTTCTGGAGATTCGCCTGATCACCGGCGAGCGGCTTCTGTTCGACGGTGATGCCAAACGTTTCAGCCTTGGCTAACTGCCCGCGTCACGCCTGTCGCGCTGGATGAAAATAAAACAGGGCGGCCAGCGGCCGCCCTGTGCGTGTTCGCGTGAACTTGCCTCAGATGCGCGTGATGTCGCGGTCTTTGGTTTCGGGAAGGAAGATGAGCCCGACCACAAAGCTCATGGCGGCAATGGCGATCGGGTACCACAGGCCCGAATAGATGTTGCCGGTGGCCGCGACGATGGCGAATACAGTTGCCGGCAGGAAGCCGCCGAACCAGCCGTTGCCGATGTGATAGGGCAGCGACACGCCGCTGTAGCGGATGCGGGTCGGGAACATCTCGACCAGCCAAGCGGCGATCGGCCCGTACACCATGGTCACGTAGACGACGAGGATCGCCAGAAGGATAACCGTCATCACATAGTTGACGTCGTTCGGGTCGGCGGCCGCCGGATAGCCGTGGGCCTTGATGGCGGCCGCGATCTGCTTGGCGGCGTCGGGCGCATCCCCCGAGATGGTCTGCTCGCCGATCTTGACGCTCGCGACCGTTCCGGAGGGCGCCGTCACGTTCTCATAGTTCACCGACAGGCCGACCAGCGCCGCTTTGATGACGTCGCAGGGCGTGGTGAACTTCTCGGTGCCCGTTGCCTTGAACTGGAACGAGCATTTAGCTGGGTCCGCAGTCACCGTCACTGGAGCCGCCGCCAAGGCCCGTTCCAGCTTCGGGTTGGCGAAGTGCGTGATGCCCTGAAACAATGGGAAGTAAGTCACTACCGCGAGCGCGAAGCCCGCGAGCATGATCGGCTTCCTGCCGATCTTGTCCGACAGCCAGCCGAACAGGATGAAGCAGGGCGTGCCGATGGCGAGCGCGACTGCGATCATGATTTGCGCGCTGACGCCGGGGATTTTCAGCGTCTGCGTCAGGAAGAACAACGCGTAGAACTGGCCCCCGTACCACACCACCGCTTCGCCGGCGGTGGCGCCGAGAAGTGCGAGGATCGCGATTTTGAGGTTGGCCCACTCACCGAAGGCTTCCATGAGCGGGCGCTTGGACTGTTTGCCCTCTTCGACCATCTGCTTGAAGAGCGGCGATTCATTGAGCTTGAGCCGGATCCAGAGCGAGACGGCGAGCAGGATTGCCGACAGCAAGAACGGAAGTCGCCAGCCCCAGTCGCCGAACGCCTCCTCGCCCATGCTGGTGCGGATCCCGAGGATCAGCAGGAGCGCCAGGAAAAGGCCGAGCGTGGCTGTGGTCTGAATCCAGGAGGTGTAATAGCCGCGCTTGCCCTGCGGGGCATGCTCGGCAACATAGATTGCCGCGCCGCCATATTCGCCGCCAAGTGCGAGGCCCTGAATGAGCCGCAGCCCAATCAGCACGATCGGTGCCATGATGCCCCAAGTAGCGAAGCCCGGGAGCACGCCGATGAAGAACGTCCCGATGCCCATCAGCGACATGGTGACAAGGAACGTGTATTTGCGGCCGATCAAGTCGCCAAAATGGCCGAAGATCAGCGCGCCGAACGGGCGCACCGCGAAACCTGCGGCGAACGTGAGCAGCGCGAAGATGAAGCCGACATTCGGCGGCACGTTGGAGAAGAAGTATTTCGCCAGGAATGCGCCGAGCGTGCCGTAGATATAAAAATCGTACCACTCGAACACCGTCCCGAGCGATGAGGCGAAGATCACGAGCCGCTGCTCGCTGGTCATTCGACCGGTCTGCGGTGCGTTGATGGCTATTGTCGTCATGGACGTTGTCTCCCCGAGTCCCTTACAGCATGGTCGCCAGGCGCTCACGCGCGCGGACAAAAGTAGCCTTTTGGCAAGCGTAGTCGGGGGTTGTTCCCCTGTCTCTCCCCCAGAGGTCGTAAGCCAAAAGTCGAAAGGCGAACATCGAAATCTGATTGTTGCTTCTGTTCGCGCCGTTGTGGCGGCAGCGGGCGTCGATCATCTTTGATAAATGTCAACGCTCGCCGGCTCCATTCAGCAACTCTAACATAGCGGAGCTTGTCAGTGCTGGTCGCGCTCTTTGCCGACATCCACGCCAATCGAGAGGCCCTCGAAGCATGCTTGCAGCAAGCGCGGGAGCATGGTGCAGAGCAGCAAATTTTCCTTGGTGATTATGTGGGCTATGGCGCCGATCCCGAATGGGTGGTCTCGACGGTCATGGATCGCGTCGACGGCGGTAGTATCGCCGTCCGGGGCAACCACGACAATGCAGTCGCCGATCTGCGCGAGGACCTCAACCTTGAGGCGCAAGTCGCGATGGAATGGACGCGCGGCGAGCTTGGGCAAGCCGAGCGGCGGTTTCTTGAAGAATTGCCGCTTACACGTGAAGAGGGCGCACGGCTTTACGTCCACGCCGACGCGAGCGATCCAAAACGCTGGCGCTACGTAACCGGTGTCGAGGAGGCGGCGCGAAGCATGCTGGCGACATCGGCGGACGTCACGTTCTGCGGTCATGTCCACCGGCCGGCGCTCTATACTTTGTCGGCGACCGGAAAGGTCACCTCGTTCACGCCGGTCGCGGGCTCGCCGATTCAGTTGCTGCCGCGGCGTCGTTGGCTTGCCGTGCTCGGATCGGTCGGGCAGCCCCGCGACGGCAACCCGGCGGCGTCTTATGCGATCCTGGACACGGAGCAGCTCGAACTGACCTATTGCCGCGCCCCCTACGACGTCGATGCGGCCGCCGCCAAGATCCGCGCCAAAGGGCTGCCGCCTTGGCTCGCCGATCGTTTGTCGCTCGGACGCTGAATCGTGGTCGCGCGATCGCTCCAACCTGGCTCAATCATCGACGGCTTCCGCCTCGACGAATGTATCCACCGCGGCGACATGGCCGCCATCTGGCGCGTGTCGCAGGAAGGCGCGGCGCTGCCGTTGGTGATGAAAATGCCAAATCTCGCCGAGGGCGAAGATCCCGCGGCAATCGTCAGCTTCGAGATGGAACAGCTCATCATGCCGCGGCTGTCCGGCATTCATGTCCCGCAGTTCGTCGCCGCGGGCGATTTTGGCGTGCAGCCCTACATCGTCATGGAGCAAATTCCCGGTAGCACGCTGTTGCCGCGTGTCGGCAACCTCCCATTGCCTTACCCCGATGCGGTCGCCATCGCGTTGAAAATCGCCCAAGCGCTGGACGATCTGCACCGGCAACATGTCATTCATCTCGACGTCAAGCCGAGCAATGTCATGTTTCGGCCGAGCGGCGAGGCCGTGCTGCTGGATTTCGGCTTGTCGCATCACGACCACTTGCCGGACCTCATGCAGGAGGAATTTCGTGTGCCGTTCGGCACCGCGCCATACATTTCGCCCGAGCAATTGCTCGGCATCCGCGACGATCCGCGCAGCGATCTGTTTGCCGCGGGCGCGCTCCTTTATTTCTTTTCGACCGGGGTGCGGCCGTTCGGTGAGAGCGAGCGCTTGGCCGGCATGCGACGCAGGTTGTGGCGCGATCCGGACCCGCCGCGACGATTGCGTCCCGACTATCCGCCATGGCTTCAGGAAATCGTGTTGCGTTGCCTCGAGATCGAGCCGGCCTGGCGCTTCCCGACCGCCGCTCAATTGGCGTTCGATTTGAGTCACCCCGATCAAGTGAAACTCACCAAGAGGTCTGAGCGATTGCAGCGCGATCCATGGACCACTGTGCTGCGAAGACGCTTTAATAAGGATCTGAAGAAGTCGCTGCGGAGCCCGCCGACCGCGACGCATCTTTCTTCCGCGCCGATCGTTACGGTCGCGGTCGATCTCGCCGAAGCATCGAGCGAAACCAACGACGCGCTTCGCACCGCCAGCGCGCGCATTCTGGCGACGCTGCCGTCCGCGCGGCTCGCTTGTCTGAACGTGCTCAAGCTCGCGCGCATCACCCTTGATTCCACGCTCGATGAGGAGGGGCATAACAAGCGCGTCGACCGGCTGGTCGCGCTGCGGCACTGGGCCGAGCCTCTCAAGCTCGAAAGCCATCGTCTCAGCGTTCACGTGCTCGAAGCCGTCGATCCGGCAAACGCCATCTTGGAATTCGCGCGCGCCAACAATGTCGATCAAATCATTGTCGGAGCAACGAGGAGTTCGATGTTCCGGAACATCCTGGGCAGCGTCTCCGCCAAGGTTACGGCCGAAGCGTCCTGCACGGTCACCGTGGCGCGGCCTGCCCGCACTGGAGCATGATCCGAGGGTGGAATCCGGTTTTCCGAAAAGCATGCCCTCGGGCTTGACCCGGGGGATCATGCTCAAACAAAAAAGCTAGAGCGGGATGCCGATCGAACCACAACTCATCCCGCTCTAGAGAGCCGTCCGGCGCCGAAGCTAGCAAATGCGCGCGTGACGGTCCTTACGAGCGACGATCCGCGAACCCCACCGACACATCGCGATAGGGCATATGTGCCATTCGAAGAAGTTGATTGCGGCAGCAGGCGCGCGCGTCCACACAAGGCGCGCATGGACGTTCTTTCCGATCAGGCCGAGGCGCGGCATCGCGGTGCGAAAGGCGGCGGCGGAGCCTATCGGCGGCTGAAGCCGCCTGTGCTGCGCCATCCTGCCTGGGCGGTCGCGGCCGTCCTGCTGATCGGATTCAATCTGCGTCCTTCCATCACGACGGTGGCGCTGTTTCTCGGCGACATCAAGCGCGACCTCGGCGTTTCCGTCTTCGGCATCAGCGTGCTGGCCATGTTGCCGGTGGTTTGCCTCGGCCTGTTTGCGCCGGCAGCGCCGGCGCTGGCGCGGCGCTTCGGAGTCGAAACCGTTCTTTTCGTATCGCTGCTCGGGATCACGATCGGGAGTCTGGTGCGCAGCCTTGGCGTCGCTCCGCTTTATCTTGGCACCGTAGTCATCGGTGCGTGTTTGTGTTTTCTCGGCGTGTTGAGCCCGGCTGTCGTCAAGCGCGACTTTCCCCGTCACATCGGCCTGATGATGGGCTTCTACACCATGCTGGTGTGCGTCGGGCCGGCTTTGTCGGCGGCGACGGCGGTGCCGTTTCAGCATGTGCTCGGCGGAAACTGGGAGCTGGTGCTGGTGATCTGGGGACTGCCGGCGCTCGTCGGCGCGCTCGCTGTCGTGCCTCGGTTGTTTGCGCACGACGCCGGCATTCGCGTCGCCACGCCACGCGTTCTTGATCTCTTTGGGCTTATCCGCGATCCGCTCGCCTGGCAGGTGACGGCCTATTTCGGTCTCATCAGCGCGCTCGCTTATGCGGTGTTCAACTGGGGGCCGAGCATGCTGCAGGCGCGCGGGCTCGACGCAACGGAAAGCGGGCTGATCCTGTCGGTATGCTACATCAGCCAGACGTTCGCCGGGCTGCTGGCGCCGATCGTCGCCGGCAAATGGCGCGATCAACGGCTGATTGTCGCCGCGATGGTGGTGCTGACGGCGCTCGGTCTTCTCGGCTTCGTCTACGCGCCGGTCTCCTCGCTCAAGCTCGTCGCCTTCGTCCTCGGCATCGGGCAGGGCGGTGCGTTCGGCGTGGCGCTCCTCCTGTTTGCTTTGCGTAGCCGCGATCCGCATTCGGCCTCGCAACTTTCGGCGATGGCGCAGACGGTCGGTTATATCTTCGGCGGTGTGGCCGGACCATTTGCCGTTGGCGTCATCTTCGACTGGACCGGCTCCTGGACCGTCGTGTCTTTGTTCTTTTTGGCGGTCAGTTTTGCTTCGCTCCTGTCCGGCATCGGAGCGGGCCGTGCGCGCACGGTGCGGTCGGCGCCGGCCTTGTAAGCAATTGATTAATCTTACCAGATAATTCACCGCGCAATTGCTGCTGTTTTAAACCAATTTGTTCGGCCTCGCTCGCTACCGTGCCGCCGTCAGACACGGGTTTTCCCCATGCGTCTTGTTCATGCGGCGGTGTTGCTTGCCGTCAGCGCCTCGCCGGCGCTCGCTCAGCGCGGCCCGTATATTGTTATTCCGGGCCGCCCGGACGTGCCGATTTTCGAGAACGGCGTCGATGTCTCCTGGTCGGTGGTGGAAGGCGAGTACGGGCTCGATCGGCCCAATATCGTGAACCCGGTCGTGATCTATCGCATGCCGCCGGTGGTCGTGCCGTATCCCGGCCGCGCGGCGCTCGGACCCGCCTATTTCCCGCGGGACGGGATGACGCCCGGCTATGGCCGTCTCGAGATCGTGCCGCCGCCGAACCGCCCGTTGCCGCGTCCAGCGCAAAGCTATAGCCGCTCTTGGCGGATGGAGTCGGCGCCCACGCCCGCCGACCTTCCGTCGAACAATCCGAACACCATCGCGCCGGTGATCACGCCCTATGTCTTCCCCGGTGCGGGCCCGCCCGGCCCGCCCGGTCCGTTTGGGCCTCACAGATGATCGCGTCGAGGAAATCAGTGCAGCAGGTCTCGTTCCAGTAAACGTCGCGTCTCCTGATGGGGGCAATTGTAGAGGAGTAAGGAGTATCATGTCGTTCCATCGCACAATTCTGGGGGTGTGCACCGCGGTGTTCGCCACCGTGTTCGCCTCTGCGGCTTTCGCCCAATGTTGCGGCGGGGTAGCCATTGCGCCGGTTGTTGCGCCGGTTGCCGTGGTCCAAGAAGTCATCCAGCCGGTCATGGCTGTTCAGCCGGTGATTCCGGCGGTGCCGGTCGTGGCGGCCCCGATCGCGGTCGATAATTGGGACACCAACGGCTGGGGTTGCGGTGGCTGTGGCGGCTGCGGTGGTTGTGGCGGTTGCGGCGGTTGCGGCGGATGTGGTCGCTGCGGTTCGACCTTCGGCTATCAAGCGGTGCCGTCGCCACTCTATGTCGTCAACCAAGGTCCCGCTTATGCCGGTCCGGGAATGATGGTGCCCTACGGCACGTATTCGCCGGCCGCCGGCCTCGCCGCTCCAGGCGCTTACCCTTACATCGGGGGGCCGCGCTACGGCTATGGTCCGCGCTACGGTTACGGTCCACGGTTTGGCTATGGCCCGCGCTTCGGCTATGGCGCGCACTACGGCTACGGGGCGCGCTACGGCTATGGCGCGCACTACGGCAATGGCCCCCGCTACGGCTACGGCCGCTGGCGCGGCTGACGCGGTCCTGTTTTCAAGTGATCGGCGAAGGCTTGCGCGTTCCGCGCAGGCCTTCGTTTTTTGTGGGCTCTATGCTTTGACCGCGCGGCTTGCGACGTAAAGCGCAAGTGCCGCTGCATTCGAGACGTTCAGGCTTTTGATCGCTCCCGGGAGATCGAGCCGCGCGAGCCGATCGCAGATCGCGCGCGTGCCCTGCCGCAATCCTTTGCCTTCGGCGCCGAGCACCAGCGCGAGCGGTGACGATAACGCTGTCGCCGCAAGATCGTCGCCGCCGTCGCTGTCCAATCCGACCACCAGAAAACCTTGCTCCTTCATTTCGGTCAGCGCGCGCGAGAGATTCTGCACGATCACGATCGGCACCCATTCGAGCGCGCCGGACGCCGATTTGGCGAGCACGCCGGTGGCTTCCGGACTGTGACGCGCGGTGGTGACCACGGCCGCGACGGCGAAGGCCGCGGCGGTGCGCAAGATCGCGCCGACATTGTGCGGGTCGGTGATCTGATCCAGCACCAGCACGACGCCGCCGGCGGACAACTCCGCCAGCGCCGGCGAGGGCAGGGGATCGGCCTCGGCGAACAGGCCCTGATGCACGGCGTCGGGCGAAAGCCGCGCGGCAATGGCATCCGGCCGCACCAGTTCCGGCTCGACCGGCAGCCGGATGCCTTCGTCGGCAAGCCGCCGCAGCGCATTCTCCGTCGCAAGCAGCTTGCGGATATGACGGGCCGGGTTGGCGAGCGCCGCCGTCACGGTATGCCAGCCATAAAGAATGACGCCGCCTTGCTCGGCGCCGACACGCTGCCGGCGAAAATTCCCGCTGGCGGGCCGCCCGCGCTGGTGCGCATTCCGCCGGAAGGCGTGTTTCCGCGCGTTCTTCACCGGCCGTGCTCGGCAACAAGCGATAAGGACATCGCCGCACCCATAGCGCGCAGCGCCTTGAGCGCCAAGAGCGTGGAAGGGTGGTGCAAGAGTGATGGAAGGGGCGCCAGAAGCCGGTCGAGAGGCGGTAAAGCCGGCGAAACCCGCAATCCCGCCCGGCGGTTGACACTGCGCGCATCCGCCATGATAAACAGCCGCCACGGAATTCCCGTCTTCACGGGCAATGACCGTGCCTCACGTCATTCCGAAGCGTGTTCGCCCGGGCGGCGTGTGCGCGACGTGCGGGAGAGTGTCCCGAGCGGCAAAGGGGGCGGACTGTAAATCCGCTGGCTTACGCCTTCGTAGGTTCGAGTCCTACCTCTCCCACCATTACAAAAAAGTCGCCCCACTTGCCTTGGTTTTGTGGTGCCGCGGTTCTGATCAAACGGTCGCGCGGCCGTCGGATCACGCCGGCGACAAGGGTCGCATATTTGCCTCGCCGCGATCGGCCGCAGACGGTGGCAACAACGGAGCTGGAGCATGATCCGGAAAAGTGGAATCCGGTTTTCCGAAAAGATCATGCTCAAACAAAAAGCTAGAGCGGGATGCCGATCGAACCGCAACTCATCCCGCGCTAGGACAACGTCGCCGTCCGCTCGCTCCTCCACTTACTTCACGTCGCGGTATTCGTTTGTGCAAGCGCTCGTCGGCAGGTCGCAGGACGCGCCAAGAATGCCCACGCCCGGCACGAATGTATAACCAGGGCCTACGATCGCATTCGGCGGGACGCGTCGCAGAAATCCATACTCCGGACCATATGGCAGTGTCGCCGCGTCGCGAGCGGACCACGGCCCGTGGCGATGGCCTGCGTAAGCGTGACTTGATAGCGTGATAAGTATGCCGCGTGTGGCGCACATTTGCTGCTGCAGCCGCGTGTGTGCCGACCGATACTGTGGCTGCCGCGATTAGACTTACCGCAAGCAGGCCGATCCTTCTCCGCATTGTTCTGCTCGGCATGGGCAAACTCCTTTAAGGGCTAGCCTCACTTGAGATTGGCGCTACTGCAAGATTCGTTAAGTGCGGCGTTCGTACGCAGCGATCAAATTAAGCAAGCTCGAGCGGCGGCACTAAACCAATTGGGCCGCCGGCGAGCCTCGCGACGGGCGACACCATTGAGGTCGCGATCGATGGGGAAAAGCGCAAGGCTCAGCATTGCAATGTTTTGCGGGCTTGCTGCGGCAATCGCACCTGCGCGTTCTTCGCTTGTGACTGGTGTCACTGACGTGCGGCCACGTGTCGGCGTAGCAATGTGTCGCTGGGTCAGTCCGTTGAAGCAGGTCATTCAATGAAGCGCACTCCCGCCGGAGATCCACTTCAGCCAAATACAACGTCGAAAGCCTCCGACGTCCAAAAAAACTGGTCGAGCACAGGTGACGACGCAGCCGCGCCGATCCTGATATTCGTCATCGCGTGCTTGATTTTGGCTATCTTGATTCTGCGCTCGCCGGACACAGTCGTGCTCACGGCGGACCAGATTAGTCTAATGCCCTTGTGGGGGCCTTAAGTCGGGGCCCTCAAACTCGATTGATATCGATCGACGCGAGCATATCAGCCGCCAGGTTATTGATCGCCTCACCAGCGGGGGCGCGGCGGCCGAGGACCGAGCCAGTTTGAACGCACGCAAGCTGGTTCCGGCCTTCGGCCGCTTGCCTTGGAGACACCCGGCCGAGCGCGGCGGGTGCCAGACCAGCAAACCCGATGGCGCTTGGCGTGCGGGACTGAATTCCACAACCGAATACCGATGCTGGGTGACGGACCCCCGAGACCGCCGCAACGGCTTTAGTCGGCCAGCGATCGACAATCCTTTTTCCTCGTCACGTTGTGCAGCGGAGCGTTGTGAGATTCCGGCTATGCTCTGCGGCCTTCGCCTCCGATTCTATTTTGCCGTTCGGAACCGATGGCTTTGTGGATCTTCGCTACTCGGAAACAGGAGTGATCCTTGGGTTGGCTTTATCTCGCGGTTGCGATTGTAACGGAGGTCATCGGAACTTCGGCGTTGGCGCCGTCGCAAGGCTTCACCAAGCCTGTGCCGACGATCATCGTGCTCGTCAGCTATGCCGCCGCCTTCTACCTCCTGTCGCAGACGCTCCACACCATTCCGGTCGCGGTCGCCTACGCCGTGTGGTCCGGGGCGGGCGTTGCTCTGATCACGCTCATTGCCTGGGCGATGTTCGGCCAGCGCCTCGATGCCTTCGCGCTTCTTGGCATCGGACTTATCGTCGCCGGCGTGCTGGTGATCCGTATCTTGTCGGATGCGTCGGCGCATTGAGCGCTAATATCACCTCAAGCCCGGGGGAAGGGACGCAACCGTTTCGCCAGCCTCTTGGATCACGGTCTAGCGTCCCTCAATGCCGGCGTGCGGATACCCGGATGCCGCGTTGGTATTGATGAACATGACAGTCAATTGGTCCATAGAAATGACGTGCTCGCGGACCAGTCGGGGTAGGTCGGTTCGCAACAACGATCGCGCCTTTCGCCAACTAATCCCGCTGAGCGCCTGCGCCTGATCGCAGACGTCGATCCATTGCTGGTGTTCCTTCTGATGGCATTCGCAAAGCCGGCCGCCCGACTGCGCCATGAGAAAAGCTTCATGATCGAAGTGATCGCGCATCAGCTTCTTCAGGCGCGCGATGAAGAATGTCGACTCTACGGGATCGCATTCGACGACACGCTGCCACCAATGGGCGATAGCCATGTGATCGGTATCGATAAGCTGATGACCGAGCGTATGCTGGCGGCCGATCAATTGTCTCTTGTTGTTGTGCTTGGTCATGGCGGCTCGTCGCGCTGAATTGCGAGGCCCGCATTGGCGATCGGAAGCAGCGCTAGCCAGGCAGGCTCGCAAGTTGGACCTCTAGGAACCATGCCCGACGGGCCGCCGGCTTTGACCTAAGTCAAAAGGGCGCACTGACGCTGGTGGCCCGAACAAGGCCTCCTTTGGCGGCAGCGGTCATGAAAGAAAGCGGTCCGCTTGCGACGGCCCCGGCAGGTAGCACTGCTCGCGCGTGCCGAACCATCGCAGGCGGTTGCGCGCGATCACGTCATACAGTGCGTCACGAAGCGACGCGGGAACAAGCCGGGCAAGTGTTGCGAAAAGCGACCACGCCCCGCCCAGGCCGTCCAGAATCCGGATCGAGGCTTCCGAACGAAAGTACGCTTTACCTTCCTGTAACAGGACGTAAGTCTCATAGCTCACTGGGTCGAGACCGAAGTGCCGGTACAAGGCGTTGCCCAGGTCGGACTGGGCCGCCAGCAGGCGAAACCGCGCGCTGCGATCTTTCCGTAGGATGAATTGCGCGAATGAAGAACACAGGACGCATTTGCCGTCGAAAACGATGACGGGACGGTCGTCCGCAAAGCGGGGTACTGCCGGATCGGCTCGATAGTCGTACGGCGCGCGTTGCACCGGTCATAACCTTGCGAGAAAGCGGCGGAGAGTGCCGCAACATAGCGCGTTATCGAGGTGAATAGAACGTCAAAAAACCATTTTGAAATAGAGGCTTAATCACTCCGCCACCGTGGCAAATAAACGTTATTTTTATCGTGTTATTTAAACTGATCTTAGACCCTGCGACCCTATGGTGGCGCCTACGACGGGAACAGGGCCCGTCGACGAAAACGAAATAATTTTAGGAAAGGCGTCACGATGAAAGCCGTCGTCAAGACGGTCGAGCCCGCCGAGCGTGAGGCGCGCTTCGACCATATCCGGCCGCATTATTTGGAGGCGCTCACCTTGGTCGAGCGTCTGCACCGTCGCCTCCTTGACGTCATCAAGGACGAATTCGACCGCCGCGGCCGCGCCGACATCAATTCAGTCCAGGCTCTGCTCCTCTACAATATCGGCGACAAGGAGCTCACCGCCGGCGAGCTGCGCACGCGCGGCTACTATCTCGGCTCGAACGTTTCCTACAATCTCAAGAAGCTCGTCGAGATGGGTTTCCTGGATCATCAGCGCTCGCGCGTCGACCGGCGCTCGGTGCGCATCAAGCTCACCGACAAGGGCCGCGAGGTGCGCGACATCGTCGACGCGCTCTATCAGAAGCACGTGCGCACGGTCGAGCAGGTCGGCGGCATCAATGCCGACGAGTTCGGCGTGCTCAACAAGGCGCTGCATCGCCTTGAGCGCTTCTGGACCGACCAGATCCTGTATCGTCTGTAAACCGGATCGGGAGCCTCCTGGACTTTATCCGCAGGGGGCACCCCCGGCACGATCACGCGCACCTACACAGTAAGCTTGTCCCACCGCTTTTCCGCCGTACTGGCAAACCTCAAACCCCGGCGCCTCCGCCGGGGTCTTTTTTTGCGCGCCGGTAGCCCAATCGGCCGCAATCCCTCTTTTCGGCCGCTTGGATAGGCGCGTATCCCTGACGCTTGGACAGCTTTCGGCCCATTTCGGCCTTCATATTGTGCTGCTACAGCGGGGGTCGGTGGGATTCAGCGATGACGAAACAACATGATCGAAACGACGCCCGGACTGACCGGCGCGCCTTCCTGCGCCGGTTGGGTGGCGCTACCGCGCTTGCCGCTGCAGGCGTAGCCGCGCGCAGCGCCTTTGCGGAAGATGCGGCCCTCGATGCCCTGATCGGCGACACCCAAAAGGGATCGTTCGGCCAAGGCTTCGACGAGGCCTCCCGCACCATCCACATGCCGAAGGCGTCCGAGCCGACGGTCGGGGCCGCGACCGCGCAGACCACCGAGCAGGCGGTCGAGCGCTACGCGGCGATCGTCGCGCGCGGCGGCTGGCCGCAGATTCCGTCCGTCAACATGCTGCAGCTCGGCGACCGGCATCCGAGCGTCATCCCGCTGCGTGCCCGGCTCGCCGCCTCCGGCGACATCGATCCGAACGCGGCGGGTACCGACGTCTACGATTCCTACGTGCTGGGCGCTGTGCGGCGCTTCCAGGCCCGCCATGGCATCACGGTCGACGGCATCATCCGCGCCGAGACACTGACGGCGCTCAACGTGCCGGCGCCGGTACGGCTTACGCAATTGAAGGTCAATGTCACGCGGCTGCGCGCGCTCGGTGCCAATCTTTCGCCGCGCTATGTCGTGGCGAATATTCCGGCCGCGCGCATCGAGGCGATCGAGAACGGCGTCGCGGTCTCGCGCCACACGGCGGTCGCGGGCAAGCCCGACCGGCCGTCGCCCGAGATCAACAGCAAGATCGTCCAGATCAATTTCAATCCGTATTGGACGGTCCCGCCCTCGATCGTGCAGAAGGACCTGATCCCGAAGATGCAGGATCAGCCCGACTACCTCACCAAGAACCACATCCGCATTTTCGACAGCAAGCAGAAAGAGCTCGAGCCGTCGCAGATCAATTGGTATTCGTCCGACGCCACCCACTATTCGTTCAAGCAGGATCCCGGCAGCCTCAATTCGCTCGGCTCGATCCGCATCAATTTCCCCAGCGCCTACGGCGTGTACATGCACGACACGCCGCTGAAGAATCTGTTCGGCGAAGATTTCCGCTTCCATTCGTCGGGCTGCATGCGGGTGCAGA
Source organism: uncultured Alphaproteobacteria bacterium (assembly GCA_963845075.1). GTDB lineage: Bacteria > Pseudomonadota > Alphaproteobacteria > Rhizobiales > Xanthobacteraceae > BOG-931. Next base: position 26,687 of record CAWJRE010000067.1, read on the forward strand.
ATGTGCGCCAGCTCGTCGCCTGGGTGCTGCAGGAGACGCGCGGCTGGTCGCTCGAGGATATCGACCGCGTCATCAAGTCCGGCGAGCGCAAGGACGCCCAAGTGGCCAAGCCCGTGCCGCTGCACTGGGTCTACATCACCGCCTGGTCCGGCGGCGACGGCGTCGTCCAGTTCCGCGAGGATATTTACGGCAAGGACGGGCTCCCGGGCGCGCAGGCCGCGACCGCGAATTAGCCGCGGCCGCGTAGCCTGGATTGAGCGCAGCGAAATCCGGGAAAGCGCCTGGAAGTTTGACCGCCGTCCCTGGGTTTTGCTTCGTTCAACCCAGGCTACAAAAGGCTGTACGTCCCAAAATCTAGCGGGTTTACCCACACAGACTGCAACACCTTGCGCCATTCCGCCGGTGTGCTATCGGCTGTCCTCATTGCGCCATTCCGGGGCCGAGCGAAGCGAGGAGCCCGGAATCCATAGCCACTGATTGTGAATATGGATTCCGGGCTCGCCGTTTCACGGCGCCCGGAATGACGGGCTACTTTTGACGAGGAGCAGCGGCATGTCGGTCCCTCAAGGTGCAAAGATTTCGGAGGAGGGATTTTTCTCCGCCGCTCTCGACGAAACCGACCCGGAGATCGCCAGCGCGATCGGCAAGGAACTCGGCCGCCAACGCGACGAGATCGAGTTGATCGCCTCGGAAAATATCGTCAGCCGCGCCGTACTCGAGGCGCAGGGCTCGGTGCTCACCAACAAATATGCCGAAGGCCTGCCCGGCAAGCGCTATTACGGCGGCTGCCAGTATGTCGACGTGGTCGAGCGGCTGGCGATCGAGCGGGTGACCAAGTTGTTCGGCTGCAACTTCGCTAACGTGCAGCCGCATTCCGGCGCGTCCGCCAATGCCGAGGTGTTCATGGCGCTGATGCAGCCGGGCGACACCTTCATGGGGCTTAACCTTGCCGCCGGCGGGCATCTCACTCACGGCTCGCCGGTGAACATGTCCGGACGGTGGTTCAAGCCGGTGACATACGGCGTGCGCCGCGACGATCATTTGATCGATATCGAGGAAGTCGAGCGGCTCGCCAAGGAGCATCGCCCGAAGGTGATCATAGCCGGCGGCTCGGCTTACGCGCGCGTTATCGATTTCCGCCGCTTCCGCGAGATCTGCGACGAGGTCGGCGCCTATCTGATGGTCGACATGGCGCATTTCGCCGGCCTGGTCGCGGGCGGCGTGCATCCGAGCCCGCTCCCGCATGCGCACGTGGTCACGACCACGACCCACAAGACACTGCGCGGGCCGCGCGGCGGCACGATCCTTTGCAACGACGAGGAGATCGCCAAAAAGCTCAACTCGGCGGTTTTCCCCGGCATGCAGGGCGGGCCGTTGATGCACGTCATTGCCGCCAAGGCGGTCGCCTTCGGCGAGGCGCTGCGCCCGTCCTTCAAGCTTTACGTGAAGAGCGTGATCGAAAATGCCAGGGCGTTGGCGGAAACGCTGAATTCAGCCGGCTTCGACCTCATTACCGGCGGCACCGACACCCACCTGATGCTGGTCGATCTGCGCAAGAAGCGCATCACCGGCAAGGTGGCCGAAATCGCGCTCGGCCGCGCCCACATCACCTGCAACAAAAACGGCATCCCGTACGATCCGGAGAAGCCGTTTGTCACCTCGGGTATTCGGGTTGGAACGCCGGCCTGTACCACGCGCGGCTTCGGCATCGCCGAATTCCGCCAAGTCGGCGCGATGATTGCCGAAGTCCTCGATGTGCTGTCGCAAAAAGGCGCGGAAGAAGATGCTGCGGTCGAGGCCAGTGTGCGCGATAAGGTCAAGCGGCTGGTGGGCCGATTCCCGATCTACGAGGGGTAGGGGGGCCCGATGCGCTGCCCGAGCTGCGGAAGCCTCGATACTCAGGTGAAGGACTCGCGACCGACCGAGGATTCCTCGGTCATCCGCCGCCGCCGCGTTTGTCTCTCCTGCAATTTCCGCTTCACCACTTTCGAGCGCGTGCAGCTGCGCGAACTGATTGTTATCAAGCGTAACGGGCGGCGGGTACCGTTCGATCGCGACAAGCTTTTGCGTTCCGTGCAGATCGCGCTGCGCAAGCGTCCGGTCGAGCCCGAGCGCATCGATCAGATGGTTTCCAAGATCGTGCGCGAGCTCGAGAGCCAGGGCGAGAGCGAAGTGTCGTCGGAAACTATCGGCGAAACAGTGATGGCCTATCTGCGCGAGCTCGACGACGTAGCATACGTGCGCTTTGCCTCCGTCTATCGCAACTTCCGCGAGGCCAAGGATTTCGAAACGGCGCTCGCCGAATTGTCGTCCGACGAAACGGCGGAATTGGCCGCGCCGGCGCGCAAGTGAACGCGCAAGCGCCAAGCGCCCGAGCGATGAGTGTAGCTCCTGCATCGAAGGCTGACGCGCCGGCGTCCATCGACGCCCGCTACATGACGCTTGCGCTGACGCTGGGCCGGCGCGGTCTCGGACGCACCTGGCCCAATCCGGCCGTGGGCGCCGTGATCGTCAAGGATGGAATGATCGTCGGCCGTGGCTGGACGCAGCCCGGCGGCCGGCCGCATGCCGAGATCGAAGCTCTGCGACGCGCAGGCGCGGCCGCTCGCGGGGCGACGCTTTACGTTACGCTCGAGCCTTGCTCGCATCATGGCAAATCGCCGCCGTGTGCCGATGCTGTCATTGCCGCCGGCATCGCGCGCGTCGTTTCGGCGCTGGAAGATCCCAATCCCGAAGTCGCCGGCGCAGGGTACGCGCGCCTGCGCGCCGCAGGCATCGCGGTCGATGTCGGCCTCGGCGCCGAAGAGGCGCGCCGCGACCATGCCGGCCACATCCACCGCATGCGCGATGGCCGGCCTCACGTGCTGCTCAAGCTCGCCGCCTCGGCTGACGGCAAGGCGGGCGCTGCGGGCCGCAAGCCCGTCGCCATCACCGGCGAAAGGGCGCGCGAGCGCGTGCACCTGCTGCGCGCGCACTGCGATGCGATCACGGTCGGTATCGGCACCGCGCTCGCCGACGATCCGATCCTGACCTGCCGGTTGCCCGGCATGGCCGGCTATTCGCCGGTGCGGGTGGTGCTCGACGGCATGTTGCGTCTGCCGCTCGGCTCCCGTCTGGTGCGCAGCGCGCGCGAGGTCCCACTCTGGGTCGTGACCGCCCCTCAGGCGCCTTCCGCCGCCAAGGCGGCGCTTGAAGCAGCAGGCGTGACCGTCCTCTCCGTGCCGCGCGTCGACGGCCGGCTCGATTTGGCTGCGGTGCTGCGCCTCCTGGCCGAGCGCGGTATCAGCCGGCTGATGGTCGAGGCGGGGCCGATCTTGGCGGCGGCGCTGCTAGAGGCCGATCTCGTTGACGAAGTCGCGCTTTTCCGCTCGGACAAAGTCGTCGGTCCCGATGGCATCGCTGCGCTGGAAGGGATGCCGCTCACGGCGCTGAGCCGCTCGCCGCGCCTCGCGAGCGTTCACCGCGAAGCTGTCGGCGAGGACAGTTGCGAAGTTTTCGAACGAAGGTAGGGCTGTGTTCACGGGTATTGTCAGCGACTTAGGCGAGGTTCTTGAACTTGAAGAGCGGGCCGAAGGCTTGCGCCGGCTGGTGATTGGCTGCGGCTACGATCCGGCGACCATCGACATCGGCGCGTCGATCGCCTGCTCCGGCCCCTGTCTGACCGTCGTGGAGCGGGGCCGGAAGGGCAATGGTGCCTTCTTCGCCGTCGATGTGGCCGCCGAGACGCTCCGCGTCACCACCGCGGGGAGCTGGCAGCGCGGCACCAAGCTCAATCTCGAACGCTCGCTCCGGCTCGGCGACGAGCTCGGCGGGCATCTCGTCAGCGGCCATGTCGATGGCATTGCCGAACTTCTCACCCGCGAGGATTTGCCCGACATGGCGCGACTTTTCTTGCGCGTGCCTGTGCCGCTTTCGCGCTTCATTGCGCCAAAGGGGTCGGCGGCGCTCGATGGCGTGTCGCTGACGGTCAACGAGGTGGCGGGCGACACATTCTCGGTGCTGCTCATTCCGCATACGCTGCAAGTCACGACCTTCGGGAGCCTGCGCGCCGGCGCACACCTGAACCTGGAAGTGGACCAGATGGCGCGTTACGCCGCGCGCCTTCTGCAAACGGCCGGAGCATGATCCCGAAAAGTGGGAGCCGGTTTTCGGACAAGATCATGCTCAAAACAAAGAAATCTAGACCGTGATCCGATTCAATTGAATTGGATCACGGTCTAGCCGGGTCGGCCGGCGCTTGTTCGCGCCCCTTCCACTTGCTACCACCGCGCCGCGCGCGCAGTCAGCAAACCGGGCTTTTCGCCTTCGCATGGATCGTGCAGCGCCAATGGGAGTGTCGTGATGGCCGGGCCGCGCCGAGGCAAACGAGAAAATGATAGCGCCAAAGGCGCACGCATCCTCATCGTCGAGGCGCGTTATTACGACGACCTCGCCGATGCCCTCCTTGCCGGCGCCATGACCGTGCTCGAGAAAGCGCAAGCCAAAGTGGAACGCGTCAGCGTCCCCGGGTCGCTTGAGATCCCCGGCGCAATCGCCATCGCGATCGAGGCGGCGCGGCGCAAGCGCCGCCCTTATGACGGGGTCGTCGCGCTCGGTTGCGTCATCCGCGGCGACACCATCCATTTCGAGATCGTTTCGCAGGAGTCCGCGCGCGGGTTGATGGCTTTGTCGATGACGCACGCGCTGCCGATCGGCAACGGCATCATCACCGTCAACACCCAGTCGCAAGCGTTCGCCCGCGCCCGCATGGAAGAAATGGACAAGGGCGGTGACGCGGCCCGCGCGGCATTGGCTCTGGTGCGTGTGAAACGTCAGCTGGCAGGGAAGTGAGCATGGCGCGCGCCGCCGCCGGTGAGGCCCGTAAGGCCAACAAGCGCGGAGCGGCGCGGCTCGCCGCCGTGCAAGCGCTCTACCAGATGGATCTGGCCGGGACCGGCATCAACGAGATCCTCGCCGAGTTCGAAAGCCATTGGCTCGGCAGCGAGGTCGAGGGCGCGCAATATTTGCCGGCCGAGGCCGCGTTCTTTCGCGACATCGTCACCGGCGTCGTGCGCGAACAGCGGACGCTCGATCCGCAGATCGACGCGGCGCTCGCCCGCGGCTGGCCGCTCAAGCGCATCGAGGCGGTGCTGCGCGCGGTACTGCGCGCCGGCGCCTACGAGCTTGCGCACCGGCGCGACGTACCGGCGCGGGTCGTCACCTCGGAATATGTCGATGTCGCTTCCGCCTTCGTCGACCGGGACGAGACCGGGATGGTCAACGCCGTGCTCGACCAGCTCGCGCGCGAGCTGCGCGGCGACGAGTTGGCGGGCAAGTAGAAGATGGAGCGGTGACGAAGATGAGAAGTCGGTTGCCCGGTCGCTTGATTGTGAGCGGTGCAGTGCTCGGACTCGCCGTCATTGCGGCGCCACCTACGCTTCCAGCTCAGGAAATCGATTTCAGCCGCATCGGCGGTTTCGAGTCCATGGGCGCCGGTGCCGTGCGGACCGGTTCACCGCCGAAGACGCTGGTGGATGACGACGAGCAGCACGCCGTGTTTCTCACCATCTGGAGCGCGGATGGCGACGCCAAGGTGTATTGGAAACCGCTCGACAGCGACAAAGAGCAGACGACTACGATCCAAGGAAACGGAGTGCGGGCCTTCCAAACCAACGGCGAATTCAAGATCCAGGCGGTCGGCGACGGCGACCACGAAGTCAAATACAACTACGTCCTGCTGCACCTGCGGAAAAAGTAGGGCTAACTACTCCGCGCAAACGGCAGCGCCACCGGGCTGTGGAAATTCGACGACGAATTCCACACCACCTTGTCGACGGTGAGGTGATAATCCGGCACGCGCTGGAGGAAGCGCCGCATGGCGATTTCGGTGACGAGCCGAGCCATTTGCGCACCCAGGCAGAAATGCTTGCCGGAGCCAAAACCGAGATGGCCGAGCGGCCGCCGCTCGATGTCGAACGTGTCCGGATCCGGGAATTTGCGCTCGTCGCGGTTGGCCGAGCCGAAGGCGAGCGCAACCTTGTCGCCGGCGTGGATGGTTTGGCCGTGCACGACCACGTTACGCGTGGCGGTGCGCTTGAAGCGCTGCGCCGACGTATTGAAGCGCAGCAATTCTTCGATCGCCGGCGCGACCAGCGCCGGATCGGCGACGAGCCGCCGCCGCGCGTCGGGATAGTCGTGCAGATTGAGCGCAAACACGCTCATGAAGCTCGAAAGCGATTCCACGCCGGCCATCACGAAGGTCGCCGTGGTGAGCACGACTTCGCGCTCGGTCAATCGGTCGCCGTCGATCTCAGCCTCGGCGAGGTGCGTGATCAAATCGTCGGTCGGATTGGCTCTGCGCGCAGCCACTTCCGTGGTGAGAAAATCGCTCAGCTCCTTGAAGGCGGCGATGTGCTCGGGCGTGCGCCCTTTGGCCGCTTTGTCGGTCGATACCGCGAGGATGACCTTGCGCCTGATCTCGGCGTGATCGCGGTTCGGCAAGCCCATGGTGCGGAAGAGAAGGCCAACCGTGATCTGGCTGGAAAAATCGTTGATGAATTCGAACGTGCCTTGCTCGAGGATGCGGTCGAGCGAGCGGTCGGCGATCTCGAGCGTCGGCTCGATCATGCGGTCGAGATTGCGCTTGAGAAACGCGGCCTGGCTCAAGGCGCGCAGCCGGTCGTGGCGCGGCGGATCGGTGGTGCCGAGCGTCGCGCCGGCGCGCCCGGGCAATTCGTCGATCATATTGCCTTGCGCCGACGAGAAGGTTTCCCAGTCGCGCGCCGCTTCGGCGATGTCGTGGTAGCGCGACAGGATCCAAAGCTGTGCGCCCTCGCTCCAGTAGCACGGATATTTGGCGCGGAGTTCCGCGTAGTAGGGAAACGGATCCGCGTCGATCAGCGGCGAATAAAGGTCGAACGGCTCCATTTCCTTAAAACTCCCGGCGCTGATAGAAAACTATCACAATTTGCTGCCGGACCGCGCGATGTCGAAGTCCAATAAATCGGCCGAAGACCGCCTGATTGCGCGCTATTTTCGCCCGCTCGCGACGGCGGCGGGCGCGTTCGGGCTCATCGATGACGCGGCTGCGCTCACGCCGCCGCCCGGATGCGATCTTGTGCTCACGACCGACGGCGTCATCGCCGGCGTGCACTTCTTCCCGGACGATCCGCCCGAGATGGTCAGCCGCAAGGTCTTGCGCATGAACCTGTCGGACCTCGCCGCAAAAGGCGCCAGGCCGCTCGGCTTCCTGCTGTCGGTGGCTCTGCCGGAAGGCTTCGGCGAGACATGGCTCGGCGCCTTTGCGGCCGGTCTTGCCGACGATGCCGCACGCTACGGCTGTCCGCTTTACGGCGGCGACACCGACCACACGCCGGGCCCGATCTCGGTCTCGATCTTCGCGTTCGGCGCCGTGCCGCAGGGAAAAATGGTGCACCGCTCGACCGCGCGGTCCGGCGACTGCATTCTCGTCACCGGGACGATTGGCGACGCGGCGATCGGATTGCAGCTTCGGCGCGACCGGACGCTGGCGCGACGCTGGGGGCTTTCCGATGCCGCTGCCGCGCAGCTCGAAGGCCGCTATCTCTTGCCGCAGCCGCGCAACGCGCTCGCTGATGCGATCTTGCAGTACGCGTCGGCGGCGATCGACGTATCCGACGGACTTGCCGGCGATCTCGCCAAGCTCTGCCGCGCGTCGTCGTTCGCGGCCGACATCGATGTCGCAGCCGTGCCGCTCTCGGACGCTGCACGCGCAGCGATCGCGGCCGAGCCGGCACTTCTGGAGACCGCGCTCACAGGCGGCGACGACTATGAGATCATCTTGACCTTGGCGCCGGAGAACCTCGCCGCCTTTCGCGCCGCGGCCGCGGCGGCCGGCATTGCGGCAGCCGAGATCGGCCACATGAAGGCGGGCGAGGGCGTACGCTTCCTGCATGAAGGCAAGGCGCTGACCTTCACACGAGCCTCATACAGCCATTTTTGAAGCGTTTCCCGGACGCGGTGCAGCGCCATCAGCGCGTTTACGCGCGTCTTCGCCACGCTATGGTGATGCACTGCTGATCCGGGACCGTTGCAAACGCGGTGCTTGTTACGATCCCAGGTCTGCAACGCACCACTTCGCTTCGCTTCGTTTGTGGTGCATTGCGCCCGGGAAACGCGCTTAGCTTACCGCCCCCCATCGCGGGAATGACCGGGCAAATTATTTCCTTCGCGAAATCGGCTGGTAATCCCGCCGCGGCGCGCCGGTATAGAGCTGGCGCGGACGCCCGAGCTTCTGGTGCGGGTCCTCGATCATTTCCTTCCACTGCGCGATCCAGCCGACCGTGCGCGCGAGCGCAAACAGCACGGTAAACATTGCGGTCGGGAAGCCCATCGCCCGCAGCGTGATGCCCGAGTAGAAGTCGACGTTCGGGTAGAGCCGCTTCTCGACGAAGTAATCATCGTGCAGCGCGATGCGCTCGAGCTCCATGGCGACATCGAGCAGCGGATCGTTGACGCCGAGCTCATGCAGCACCTCGTGGCAGGTCTTCTGCATGATCTTGGCGCGCGGGTCGTAGTTCTTATAGACCCGGTGGCCGAAGCCCATCAGCCGGAAGGAATCGTCCGGATCCTTGGCGCGCCTGACGAATTCCGGGATGCGGTCGACCGTGCCGATCTCGCCGAGCATCTTGAGCGCCGCCTCGTTGGCGCCGCCATGGGCCGGTCCCCACAGGCAGGCGATGCCGGCGGCGATGCAGGCGAACGGGTTGGCGCCGGTCGAGCCGGCAAGCCGTACCGTCGAGGTCGAGGCGTTCTGCTCGTGGTCCGCATGCAGGATGAAGATGCGGTCCATGGCGCGGGCGACGACCGGGTTCGGCTTGTACTCCTCGCACGGCACCGCAAAGCACATGCGCAGGAAGTTCGAGGCGTAGTCGAGATCGTTCTTCGGATAAACGAACGGCTGCCCGATCGAATATTTGTAGGCCATCGCCGCCAGCGTCGGCATTTTGGCGATCATGCGGATCGAGGCGATCATGCGCTGGGTCGGATCGGTGATGTCGGTGGAGTCGTGGTAGAAGGCCGACAGCGCGCCGACGCAGCCGACCATCACCGCCATCGGGTGGGCGTCGCGGCGGAAGCCCTGGAAGAACCGGCTCATCTGCTCGTGGACCATGGTGTGATGGACCACGCGGTCGTCGAAATTTTCCTTCTGCGCGGCGGTCGGCAGCTCGCCGTACAGGAGCAGGTAGCAGGTCTCCAGGAAGTCGCCGTGCTCCGCCAGATCCTCGATCGGGTAGCCGCGATAGAGCAGCACGCCCTTGTCGCCGTCGATATAGGTGATCTTGGACTCGCAGCTCGCGGTCGAAGTGAAGCCCGGATCGTAGGTGAAGATGCCGGTCTGGTTATAGAGCTTGCTGACGTCCATCACTTCGGGGCCGATCGTGCCCTCGTAGAGCGGGAACGAATAGCTCTTGTCGCCGAGTGTCAGCTGGCCGGTCTTTGGGGTGGTGCTGGTCTTCGCGTCCATGTTCGCACCTCAAGGTGTGAGGGTCTCAACAGTCCGGTGCATGCGGCCTGAAAGTCAAAAAACCTTGCGGCACACTGCCCGTCCGGCTTCGATTTGGCCTAGCGCAACGGAGTGTGCACTGCAAGAAAATAGGCTGCAGGGCAGGGTGGCGCTAGCCGGCAGAGGAACCAGCTTCGATAAAACAGGTTACGAAACTGTCGCAGACCGCCGTTTTCGGCTCAAGCATGATGCCGAAAAGTGGGAGCCAGTTTTCTGAAAAGATCATGCGCTAGCGACCCGGTGCGAGTGAGCCGGCACGCGACGGCGCGCTTGCGAGCGTAGCCTGGTCGGCGATGCGCGCGAGACTTTCAGCTTTGCCTAGCACGACCAGAACTTCGAAAATTCCGGGCGAGGTGGTGCGGCCGGTCAGCGCGGCGCGCAACGGCTGCGCCACCGCGCCGAGCTTATGGCCCTTGCGCTCGGCGAAAGCGCGCACCGCCTGCTCGGTGGCCTCCGCGGTCCAGGGTTCGACGTGCGTGAGTTCGGCCATCACATCCTGCAGCAACGCCCGCGCCTCGGGCGTGAGCATGACGGTCGCCTTCTCGTCCAAGGGGATCGGCCGGTCGGCGAGCAGAAAATGGGCGCCCTCGATGAGGTCGAGCAGCGTCTTGGCGCGCTCCTTGAGGCTCGGCATGGCCGCGAGCCATTGTTCTCGCAGCCGCGGCGTCAGCTTGGCCGCGATCGCCGCCCCGTTGGCAAGGTGCGGCAACAGGTCCTCGACCGCTTGCAGCAGCGCCGCATCGGCACCGCCCCGGATGTAATGGCCGTTGAGGCTTTCGAGCTTGGCGAAATCGAACCGCGCCGGCGAGCGGCCGATCTGCGGCAGGTCGAAGGCCGCGATCATCTCTTCAGTCGAAAAGATCTCCTGGTCGCCGTGGCTCCAGCCGAGCCGAACCAGGTAGTTGCGCAAGGCGACCGGCAAATAGCCCATGGCGCGGTAGGCATCGACGCCGAGCGCGCCGTGGCGCTTGGACAACTTCGAGCCGTCCGGCCCGTGGATGAGCGGGATATGCGCCATCACCGGCACCGGCCAGCCGAGCGCATCGTAGATCTGCTTCTGGCGTGCGGCGTTGGTCAGATGGTCGTCGCCGCGGATGATGTGGGTGACCGCCATGTCGTGGTCGTCGACCACGACGGCGAGCATATAGGTCGGCGTGCCGTCGGAGCGCAGCAGCACGAGATCGTCGAGGTTCTCGTTCTGCCAGACCACGCGGCCCTGGACCTGATCCTCGATCACCGTTTCGCCGGTGAGCGGTGCCTTCAGCCGGATCGTCGGCTTCACGCCGGGCGGCGCCTCGCTCGGATCGCGGTCGCGCCAGCGTCCGTCATAGAGCTTGGCGCGGCCCTCGCGCCGCGCCGCCTCGCGCATCTGCGCAAGTTCCTCGGGGCTCGCGTAGCAGTAATAGGCATGCCCCTGCGCAAGCAGTTGCTCGGCGATTTCCCGGTGCCGGGCCGAGCGCGCGAATTGGTAGATCGCCTCGCCGTCCCAGCCGATGCCAAGCCAGCGCAGGCCGTCAAGAATGGCGTCGATGGCCGCTTGGGTGGACCGCTCCCGGTCGGTGTCCTCGATTCGAAGCAGCATCTTGCCGCCGCGGCCGCGGGCGTAGAGCCAGTTGAACAGCGCGGTGCGCGCGCCGCCAATATGCAGAAAACCAGTGGGAGAGGGGGCGAAGCGGGTGACGACGGTCATTCGGGGGTCTTGATCCTGCCGGGCGCGGGTCCGTGTATCACAGCTGGAAACGAAAGAAAGTTAAGGAGTTCCGTTTTGTCTTGCAGACTTGACCGCGTGAGCCAATTTGTTCAATCCGGGCCCACAGAAATCTTCGCCAGGCGATTGAAAGCGATCAGGTGATGACGGTCACGGACACGGCGGTACGGGAAGCGGGCCAGGATTTCATCCGCGACATCGTTCGCGCCGACTTGGCCGCCGGCCGGCACAAGACGGTCATCACCCGCTTCCCGCCGGAGCCGAACGGCTATCTGCATATTGGTCATGCCAAGTCGATTTGTCTGAATTTCGGCATCGCCGAGGAATTCGGCGGCCACTGCAACCTGCGCTTCGACGACACCAACCCCACCAAGGAAGAGCAGGAATATATCGACGCCATCATGCGCGACGTGCGCTGGCTCGGCTTCGACTGGGGCGAGCACCTCTACCACGCCTCGGACTATTTCGAGCAGCTCTACACATGGGGCGAGTGTCTGATCCGCGCCGGTAAGGCTTACGTGGACGATCAGACCCAGGAGGAGATGCGGCTCACGCGCGGCACATTGACCGAGGCCGGCACCGAGAGCCCGTACCGCAATCGCAGCGTCGAGGAAAATCTCGACCTCTTCCGCCGCATGCGTGCAGGCGAGTTTCCGAACGGCGCGCGGGTGCTGCGCGCCAAGATCGACATGGGCTCCGGCAACATCAATTTGCGCGACCCGGTGCTCTACCGCATCCTGCATGCCGAGCATCCACGCACCGGCCGCTCGTGGTTTATCTACCCAAGCTACGATTTCGCGCACGGCCAGTCGGATGCCATCGAGGGCGTGACGCATTCGATCTGCACGCTGGAATTCGAGGATCACCGGCCACTTTACGATTGGTGCCTGGAAAACCTGCCGGTGCCGTCGCGACCGCATCAATACGAGTTCGCACGGCTCAATCTCACCTACACGGTGCTCTCCAAGCGCGTGCTCACGGAATTGGTGCGCGGCGGCCATGTCGGCGGCTGGGACGATCCGCGCATGCCGACGCTCGCCGGCCTGCGCCGGCGCGGCGTGCCGCCGGCGGCCATTCGCGACTTCATCAAGCGCATCGGGGTCGCCAAGGCCAACAGCGTCGTCGATGTCGGCATGTTCGAATTCTCCATCCGCGAGCATCTGAACAAGACCGCGCAGCGCCGCATGGCGGTGTTGCGGCCGCTGAAAGTCGTGATCGAAAACTATCCGGAAGGGCAGAGCGAAGAGGTCGAGGCGGTCAATCATCCCGAGGATGAGAGCGCGGGCAGGCGCCTTATCCGCTTCGGCCGCGAGCTCTTCATTGAGCGCGACGACTTTATGGAGAACCCGCCGAAGAAGTTCTTCCGCTTGTCGCCGGGCGCCGAAGTGCGCTTGCGCTATGGCTATTTCATCACCTGCCGCGAAGTGGTGAAGAACGCCGCCGGCGAGGTGGTGGAATTGCGCTGCACCTACGATCCCGCCACCAAGGGCGGCAACGCGCCCGATGGGCGCAAGGTGAAAGCGACGATGCATTGGGTATCGGCAGCGGATTCGGTGCCGGCCGAAGTGCGCATCTACAATCAGCTCTTTTCAAAGCCCGATCCCAATGCCGGCGATTTCGTCGCCGATCTCAATCCGCAATCGCTCGAAGTTCTGGCCGATGCGCGCGTCGAGCCGGCGCTCGCCGGCGACAACTCCGACGACGCGGTGCAATTCGAGCGTCAGGGTTATTTCTGCCGCGATCGGGATTCGAAGCCCGGGCGGTTGGTGTTCAACCGCACCGTCGGCCTCCGCGACACCTGGGCAAAGGTGTCGGGCGGCGGTTAGACGATTCCTCCCCTCATGGGATTGTAGGGTGGGCAAAGGCGCGAAGCGCCGTGCCCACGCGTCTTAAGTCCGCGTGGGCTTCGCTGCGCTCAGCCCACCCTACAACTCGGGCAGCTCCTACACGCAGCTCTCTTTTTCTGTTTCGCCAGGGGGGCTTTTGAAGATTGCCTGCGATCGCTAGCATGAGCGCAGCTTTTTGACGCGCGAGGGGCAGGCCGCGCGGTGGCGGACGAGGGCACTTTATCAGGGTCGGCGCAAACGGGCGTGCGCGCTCCCGCACGCGCCGGCGTCAGAACTTGGCCCGTTGGTGGCGCCCAGTGGGGCTGGAACGGCGTTTGGCCCGATATCGGCTTTGCCATACCCACGCGCGTCCGCGCTTGGGCCGCCGCCGAGATTGGCGCCGGGCGCCTGTTCCCCTGGATCGCGGTCGCCTTCGGCAGCGGCATCGTTCTCTACTTCTCGGCCGACCACGAGCCCGCCTGGTGGGCAGCGGTGTTAGCGGCCGCGATTGCTGCGATCGCGGTGATCTTCCTGCGGCGCCGGCCGCTCGCCTTTGTTCTGGCGCTCGGCTTTTTCGCGATCAGCGCCGGGTTCGCCGTGGCGACGATCAAAGCCACGCTGATCGCGCATCCTATTCTGCGCTTTCCCGCCTACAGCGTCGCGGTCGCGGGCTTTGTCGAGCTGCGCGACGAAAGCCAGAAGTCCGACCGCTTCGTGCTGCGGCTCGAGCGCATCGAAGGCAACCGCATTGTCGACAAGCCGCAGCGCATCCGGCTTTCCGTCCGCCGCGGCATGGCGCCGCCGGCCGGCGCCTTCGTCGAGGCAAAGGCGCAGCTTAATCCGCCGCTGCAGCCGTTGCGGCCGGGAAGTTACGATTTCGCGCGCGACCTTTATTTCCAGCGCATCGGCGCGTCCGGCTTCGTGCATGGCACGGTGAAGGTCGTCACGCCGCCGGTGGAGGCGGGCTGGCGACTGCGCGCAGTGACATTCGTCGAGAGCGTCCGCGATGCGATCGACGGACGCATCCGCTCCGTGCTGTCTGGCGACGTCGGCTCGATCGCGTCGGCCTTGATCACCGGCAAGCGCGACGCGATCACGCCGTACCTCTACGACGCCATGTTCGTCTCCGGCATCGGCCACGTTCTTTCGATCTCCGGCTATCACATGGCAGTGGTCGCCGGCATCGTGTTCTTCATTCTGCGCGCGCTGCTGGCGCTGATCCCCGGCCTCACCGACCGCATGCCGGTCAAGAAATGGGCGGCCCTCGGCGCCCTGATCGTGACTGCGCTTTATTTGGTGCTGTCCGGCGCCGAGGTCGCGACGCAACGCTCGTTTATTATGATCGCGATCGTTCTGATCGGCGTCATGCTCGACCGGCCGGTGCTGACCTTGCGCACGGTGACGATCGCCGCTTTGGTGGTGCTGTTCCTGGCGCCGGAAGCGGTGGTGCATCCGAGCTTTCAGATGTCGTTTGCGGCGACGCTCGCGCTGATCGCCGCGTATGCGTATGGGCAACCGCTGACGCGCGCGGGAGCGGATTCGCCGCTGGCGACGCGGGCCGCTTTGTGGGGCGTCAACGAGATCGTCAGCCTGTTGCTCGCCTCGCTCATCGCCGGCCTCGCCACCACGCCCTATGCCGCCTACCACTTCCACCGCCTCGCGCCCTTCGGCGTAATCGCAAACCTGCTCGCCATGCCGGTTGTCTCCGCCTGGGTCATGCCGATGGGCATCCTCGGCGTGGTCGCCATTCCGTTCGGCTTCGACGCGTTCTTCTGGCGGCAGATGGGTTACGGCATCGAATGGATGGATACGGTCGCGCTATGGGTTGCAAGCCTGCCGGGCGCTTTCGGCCGCGTGACTTCATTCGGGACCGGGCCGTTGTTGCTCGCGACCGCCGGCCTTCTGGTCATCGGGCTTCTCAAGACGCCGTTGCGCTGGAGCGGCGCAGCCTTTGTACTGATGGCGCTCGTGCTGGCCGCTCGCACGCCGGTGCCGGACGTGCTCGTCGCCGCCGACGGCCGCACCTTCGCGGTGCGCAGTGCGAGCGGCAAGCTCGCCTTCCATCGCACCGGCAGCGATACGTTTGCGACGCGCGAGTGGCTCGCCTCCGACGCCGACGGCCGTGACGTCAACGACAAGAGTCTCGGCGAAGGCATCGCCTGCGATCCGCTCGGCTGCATCGGCAAGCTCGCCGATGGCCGCGTCGTGTCCTATGCCTTCGCGCCCGACGCTTTCGAAGAAGATTGCCGCCGCGCTGCTATCATCGTGGCGACGCGCGAAGCGCCGCCAGACTGCGATGCGACTGTAATCGGACGCAAGCAATGGCGTGAGCAGGGGGCGCTCGCGCTCTACCGCAATCGCGGTGGCCGCGGCTTCGCCATCGAGCCAGCGCGGCCGCTCAATTACGACCGACCCTGGGCGCCGCGCGCCATGCATGCCGCCGCAAACTCAAGCAGCCAAGAAACGTCCGGCAACACCACGGCACAGCCGCCCGCGCATTCACCGCCGCCGCGTGACGCCACGCCGAGTTCCGAGGAGTTGCAGGCGGACGACTAACGCTCGTCATTCCGGATTGCCGCGCAGCGGCAAGTCCGGAATCCATAACCACAAGCCAAGCGGGATCGGTACAGTGAACTTGCACCAATCGTTGTTATCGATTCCGGGCGCCTCGCTTCGCTCGACCCCGAAATGACACAGGCTCAATAACGCCGAAACAATCCCACCAGCTTGCCCTGAATGCGCACGCGGTTCGGCGGCAGGATGCGCACTTCGTAAGCGGTGTTGGCGGGCTCGAGCGCAATCGAGGCGCCGCGGCGGCGGAAGCGCTTCAGCGTCGCCTCCTCGTCGTCGATCAGCGCCACGACAATGTCGCCGGTATCGGCGGCGTCGCTGCGCTTGAGGAGCGCAATGTCGCCGTCGAGGATACCGGCCTCGATCATGGAATCGCCGCGCACTTCGAGCGCGAAGTGCTCGCCCGTGCTCAGAAGGTCTGACGGCATGTTGATCGTATGGCTGCGGGTCTGGATCGCCTCGATCGGCGTGCCCGCGGCGATGCGGCCCATCACCGGTACGGCGACCGGCCGGCCGCCTTCGTCCTCGGAAGCCGCGCGCACACGGCCCAGATTGCCTTCGATGACGCTCGGCGTGAAGCCGCGCGTGCGCGTCGCCGCCATGCCGTGCGCAACCAATTCAGGCAACTTGATCACTTCGATGGCGCGCGCGCGATTCGGCAGACGCCGGATGAAGCCGCGTTCTTCCAGCGCCGTGATCAGGCGATGAATGCCGGATTTGGAGCGCAGATCGAGCGCATCCTTCATCTCGTCGAACGAGGGAGGAACGCCTGCTTCTTTGAGGCGCTCATGGATAAAACGAAGGAGTTCTGCTTGCTTGCGCGTCAGCATCGGCGCTTCCCCATTTGGCCGCCCGGCAGCCGAAACAAATCATGAACGGACACTATCCGTTCCATATGTGTTCTGCAACCATTTAATTTGAAGTGAAGAAAGCGGAGGTAGCTTCAAACCGCCGCTTAACGCTCGAATTTAACGATGCGGCAGGCGTCGCCGGCTTTGGCGGGCGGATCGTAAGCCTCTCGAATAATGAGACAATCGGCCTTCGCCAGCGGCAGCATCATGGAACTGTCCTGGACCGGGAAGGGTTTGGCGACCAGACCGTCCGGTCCGTGCTCAAGTATCGCGCGCAGATAATCGGCGCGCTCGTCGTTTTCGGGCATGTCGACGCCGAGCTTTGCCGATTCGATCTCGTGCGTCAGATCGCTTCGCCCGGCGAGCCGCCGGATCAGCGGCACCAGAAACAGAAAGCTGCAAACAAACGCCGAGACCGGATTGCCGGGGACGCCGAGCACGTGCATATCGCCGAGCGTGCCGTTCATGAGCGGACGTCCGGGCCGCAGCGCCAGCCGCCAGAAGGCGAGCGTCATGCCTTCGGCGGTGAACGCCTTTTGCACCAGATCGTAGTCGCCGACCGACGCGCCGCCCGAGGTGACGAGAATGTCGGCGCCGATTTCTCTCGCGCGCTGCACGGCCGCGATCGTGTCGTCGAGCCGGTCGCCGACGATGCCGAAGTCTTCGACCGTCGCGCCTTCAGCGCGCGCCAGCGCGCCGATCGCATAATTGTTTGATGAGACGATCTGGCCGGGTGCCGGTTCGGTGCCCGCCGGCACAAGCTCGTCGCCGGTCGCAAACAGCACGACCTTTGGCCGCCGGTGCACGGGCACGAGCGGATGGTTCATGCCGGCGGCGAGCGCGAGATCGCGCGCGGTGAGCCGGTGTCCCGCGGCGAGCATTTCGTCGCCGGCCTTGAAGTCCAGTCCCCGCACGCGGATGTGCCGGCCTTTCGGCGAGCCCTTTTCCACTTCGACGTAAACGCCGTCGCGCTTGGTATGTTCTTGGATGACGATCGCGTCGGCGCCTTGCGGCATCACGCCGCCGGTGAAGATCCGCGCTGCTTCGCCGGCGCCGAGCGCTTGCGCAAACGGCCGCCCGGCCGCGACCTCGCCGATCACTTTCAGCCGCACGGGCGCGTTCGCGACATCGGTGGCGCGCACCGCATAGCCATCCATTGCCGACACGTCGGCTGGTGGCTGCGTGCGCAGGGCCGTGAGCGGGTAGGCGAGCACAAGGCCTGCCGCATGAGACAGCGGCACTTCTTCGGCCGGCAGCGGAACGGCATGTTCGAGCACGCGCTGCAGCGCATCGGCGACCGAGAGCAGATTGCGCACGGCTCACTCCTTCGCGCGATAATGGCCGCTGCGGCCGCCGCTCTTCTCGATCAGCCTGATGTTCTCGATGCGCATGCCGCGGTCGATCGCTTTGACCATGTCATAGACGGTGAGGCAGGCGACCGAGACGGCAGTCAGTGCTTCCATTTCCACGCCGGTCTTGCCGGAGACCTTGACCCGCGCACGCACATCGATGCCCGGGAGTTTCGCGTTCGGCGTCAGGTCGACCTCGACCTTGGCGATAGCGAGCGGATGGCAGAGCGGAATGAGTTCGTGCGTGCGCTTGGCCGCCATGATGCCGGCGATGCGGGCGGTGCCGAGCACGTCGCCTTTTTTGGCGTCGCCCTTGCGCACGATGTCAAGCGTCGCCGGCTGCATCACCACGCAACCCGCGGCGATCGCCTCGCGTTCGGTCACGGCCTTGGCCGAGACGTCGACCATGCGGGCTTCGCCCCGCGCGCCGAGATGGGTGAGTTGCTTCTTTGCCCGCGCCACGGATCACCGGGCCGGCGCAAACGCGGCATTGCGCGCAAGCAGCGCGCGCGTGGCGGCAGCGACGTCGGCCTGCCGCATCAGGCTCTCGCCGACCAGGAAGGTCGAGATTCCGACCTTGGCGAGGCGGGCGAGATCCGCCGGCGTGAAGATGCCGCTCTCGCCGACGAGGACACGATCCGCCGGAACGAGCTTCGCCAGCCGTTCCGAGGTCGCAAGCGTCGTCTCGAACGTGCGCAGATTCCGGTTGTTGATGCCGATCAGCCGCGATTTCAGCCGCAGCGCGCGCTCAAGCTCGGGCTCATCGTGCACTTCGACCAGCACGTCCATGCCGAGCGCGAAAGCCGCCGCTTCGAGTTCGGCTGCGGCCGCGTTCTCGAGCGCCGCCATGATGATGAGAATGCAATCGGCTCCGGCCGCGCGCGCTTCCGTCACCTGATAGGTGTCGTACATGAAATCCTTGCGCAGCGCCGGCAGCGCACAGGCCGCGCGCGCCGCGCGCAAATGATCGAGCGAGCCCTGGAAGGAGGGCGTGTCGGTGAGGACGGACAGACACGTCGCGCCGCCCTGCGCATAGGCCTCCGCCAGCGCCGGCGGATCGAAATCGTCGCGGATCAGTCCCCGTGAGGGGCTCGCCTTTTTGACCTCGGCGATCAAGGCATAGTCGCCGGCGGCAAGCCGCCGCTCGATCGCCTGCAAGAAGCCGCGCGGCGCGCCGGCGGCCTTGGCCTCGCTTTCGAGCGCGGCGAGGGGACGCAGCCGTTTCGCGGCGGCGATCTCCTCCCGCTTGTAGGCGCCGATCTTGGCGAGAATGTCAGACATCAACTTGCCACCGCGTTCGACACCTTGATCAGCCGGTCGAGCCGCCCCTCGGCCTCGCCGGAATCGACCGAATGGGCGGCCGCATGCAGCCCATCCTTGAGGTCTTTCGCCTTGCCCGCGACCACCAAAGCCGCCGCCGCATTCAGAAGGGCGACGTCGCGAAATGCCGACCGCTTACCTTTAAGAACGTCCAACACCGCCTTGGCGTTCGTTTCCGCGTCACCACCGCGCAGCGCCTCGGGTTTGACCTTGTGCAGGCCAAGCTCCTCTGGCGCAATCTCGAAGGTCTTGATGTGGCCGTCTTCCAGGGCCGCGACGCTGGTCGGCCCGGAGGTGGTGATCTCGTCGAGCCCATCGGAGCCGTGCACCACCCAGACTTTCTCGGCGCCGAGATTCTTCAACACCAGCGCCAGCGGCTTGGTCCAGTGGTTGGAGAACACCCCGATCATCTGCCGCCGCACGCCGGCCGGGTTGGAGAGCGGACCAAGCAGATTGAAAATCGTGCGCGTGCCGAGTTCCACCCGCGTCGCCGCGACATTCTTCATCGCCGGATGATGCGCCGGCGCAAACATGAAACCGATTCCGGCCTCGGCGATGCAGCGCCCGATTTCCTCGGGCGCCAGGTTGATGTTGACGCCGAGCGCGGTGAGCACATCGGCCGCGCCGGAGCGCGAGGACAAAGCGCGGTTGCCGTGTTTGGCAACCGGCACGCCGGCGCCCGCAACAATCAGCGCCGCGCAGGTCGAGATGTTGAACGAGCCGGAAGCGTCGCCGCCCGTGCCGACCACGTCCACCGCATTCGGCGGCGCGGCGACGCGCAGCATCTTGGCGCGCATGACTGACACCGCGCCGGTAATTTCATCGACCGTCTCGCCGCGCACGCGCAGCGCCATGAGCAGCGCGCCCATCTGCGAGGGGGTGGCTTCGCCCGACATCATTTGCTCGAACGCGCCGGCGGCTTCCTCGCGGGCAAGCGTCGCGCCGGTCGCGACCTTGGCGATCAAACCCTTGAATGTGTCGGTCACGGTCAGGTTCTCAATTCGTGTCTGTGCTGCTTCGCCGGAATGGTCGGGGCGGCGCTCCGCCGCCCGGTCGATTCGTTCCAAGACGCAGCGATGTCGAGAAAGTTCTTCAGCATAAGATGGCCGTGTTCCGACGCGATGCTCTCGGGATGGAATTGCACGCCATGCACCGGCAGCCGCCGATGCGACAGGCCCATGATCAGCCCGTCCTCGGTATCGGCAGTGACGGTAAGATCGTCGGGCAGGCTTGGCCGCTCCACGACCAAGGAATGATAGCGGGTCGCCCGGAAGGGGGCATTGATGCCCCGGAAGATGCCGGCGCCGGCATGCCGGACGGTTGAGAGCTTGCCGTGAACCGGGGTCGGCGCGCGCACCACCTTGCCGCCGAAAGCATCCCCGATCGCCTGATGCCCCAGGCAGACACCCAGGATGGGAATGCTGCCGGATGCTTCGGCGATAAGGTCGAGGCAAATCCCGGCCTCTTTGGGCGTGCAGGGGCCGGGCGAGAGGACGATCGCGTCCGGATCGGCCGCTATCACGGCGCCGACGGTCACCTTGTCGTTGCGGTGTACGCGCACGGCCGCACCCAGGTCGCCCAAATAGTGGACCAGGTTGAAGGTGAAGCTATCGTAATTGTCGATCAGAACGATCATGGGCCCGGCAATCACTCTACTGCCGGGCTCTTAGCGCAAATCCGGTCGCGATTAAACCGCCGTCCGCCGGCAAGCGTCCGGCGCCTACCGTGCCGGCTTGGCCTTGGCCTTTGCAGCCACCGCCTGATCGAAGGAAACAAGCCGCACGTCGCGCGCTTGTCCGAAGGGGTTACGCGCATCCCGCAGGCAGGAAGCCTCGAAATACGGCCAGGCATTGCCCGAACAGGCGCGTGCCAGCGGCCGCGCATCGGCCCGGTCCGTCTTTGCGCCTGGCACCGACCCGCGTGCTTCGACCTCGGCCGAAAGGCTCAATGCGACGAAAAACGAAGCTGCGAACATGGCCGATGCAACGACGGCGTATATCGCCTTGCGCATGACACCTGATCCCTGCTCCGCGCCCGCATCTGACGTGGGGTCGCGGCTCTGTGGGGTGGTTTGTCGTGCTTAACGCCGCGTCGTTCTTTGATGCGCGTCACATTTTTCGTCAAAAGCCCCGGATTCGTCCGAAGGTTCCGGCAAGGCGCGGAAAGCGCTGCGAAATCAGCCTTACTCTCGTTGATGGAGGATGGGGATACGGCCTGGGCGCGCCAGCGAACCGCCTTGCGATTGGCCGGGTCGCGGGCTAGACCCGCGATATGCCGCATACTGCGCTCTTTGCCGGGTCGTTCGACCCGATAACCAACGGTCATCTCGATGTGGTGCGGAGTGCCGTCCGGCTCGCCGACCGGCTCGTGCTCGCGGTCGGCATCCATCCCGGCAAGACGCCGCTCTTTTCGGCCGAGGAGCGGCTCGGCATGCTGGAAGAGATTTGCCGTCCGCTCGGCCAGAGCGCCGGCTGCGAGATCGCCTGCACCACGTTCGCCGACCTCGTTGTCTCGGCCGCACAGCGCGCCGGTGCGACCATTCTGATCCGCGGGCTGCGTGACGCCGGCGACTTCGACTACGAGATGCAGATGGCCGGCATGAATGCCGTCATGGCACCCGGCGTCCAGACCGTGTTCCTGCCGGCTTCTCCGGAAGTCCGCCCGATCACGGCTACCTTGGTGCGGCAAATTGCCAGCATGGGCGGCGACATCTCGGCTTTCGTGCCGCCGCTCGTGGCTGTGCGCCTGAAGAAGAAATTCACAAAAGTCTGAACGATCAAGCCTGAACGCTGCTCGGGGAGAACACATGATCCGCATTGCCAGCTTGCTGCTCGCGCTTGTGATCGCCGCGCCGGCCCATAGCCAGGGCCTCGGCAATCCCGCGGCCCTGAAGGAACAAGCGCCGCCGGTCTATAAGGTCGAGTTCGACACCAGCAAGGGCTCGTTCGTGGTCGAAGTGCATCGCGACTGGGCGCCCAACGGCGCCGATCGCTTCTACAACCTGGTGAAGAACGGCTTTTACGACAACACGCGCTTCTTCCGGGTCCTTGAAGGCTTCATGGCGCAATTCGGCGTCAACGGCGATCCAAAGGTCTCCGCCGTCTGGCGCGAGTCGCGCATCAAGGACGATCCGGTGAAGGTTAGTAACAAGCGCACATTCGTGACCTTTGCGACTGCCGGCCCGAATACGCGCACGACCCAAGTTTTCATCAGTTACGGCGATAACAGCAACCTGGACAGCCAGGGCTTCGCGCCCTTCGGCCAGGTGGTGTCGGGGATGAAGGTCGTGGACTCCTTGTATAACGGCTATGGCGAAGGCGCCCCACGCGGGCGCGGCCCCGATCAAGCCCGCGTCCAGTCGGAAGGAAACGCTTATCTTGGAAGCGCATTTCCCAATCTGGACTACATCAAAAAGGCGACCATCGTGCCGTAGCGAACGGCGCCTGAGCATGATCCGGAAAAGTGGAAGCCGGTTTTCCGAAAAGATCATGCTCAAACAATGCGCTAGAGAGGGATGACGATGCGAAGATTAAAGTCATCCGGCTCTAGCAGCCGGACGTAAAGCCCGGCGGCAGCCGACAACCCAGCAGCGGAAGGATTTCACAGTGTCAGCTTCGAAACAGAGTTCCTCGTTACCGCCGGGCACCGATCGGGAGAATGCGCTGGTCATCGAGACCACCCGCGGCAACGTGGTCGTTGCGCTGCGCACCGACGTCGCCCCCGCGCACGCGGAGCGGATGAAGCTCTTGGCGCGCGAACGCTTTTACGACGACGTGCCGTTCCATCGTGTGATCGATGGCTTCATGGCGCAGACCGGCGATGGCCAACACGGCAACGGCACCGGCGGCTCGAAACATCCGAATCTGAAAGCCGAATTCTCGGATGTGCCGTACAAGCGCGGCACCGTGGGCATGGCGCGTACCAGCAATCCAAATTCAGCCAACAGCCAGTTTTTCATCATGTTCGAGGAGGGCTCGTTCCTCAACGGCCAGTACACCGTGATCGGCGAGGTGGTCCAGGGGATGGACGTGGTGGACAAGCTCAAGCGCGGTGAGCCGCCGTCCGATCCCGATCGCATGGTGCGCGTTCAGGTCGCCGCCGACGTTGAAGAGTAAGGATCGATGCGACGGCTCGCGATCCTGATCGGCGGCGCTCTCGTTGTGGCTCTTGGCGCCGCGGATCAAGCGCATGCGCAGCTCAGGGCGCCCGTCGGCCAGGCTTCGCGGATGAGGGTCGCCGCTTCCGAGGAGATCGGAAGGGACAAGCCGCTCAAGGACCGCCGCGACGAAGGGCAATTGGTCAATACCATACACGACATGTTCGAGGCGCTGCGCGTCTGCTGGCTGCCGCCGCCGCCGGACAAGTCGCGGCCGGGCATGGAATACACGATCTTGTTTGCCTTCAAGAGCAACGGCGAACTGATGGCGCCCGCGCGCGTGACCTACGCCACCCACGGCGTGCCCGACGAAGTGCGCAACGTTTATCACGAGGCCGTGGAAGCGGCGTTTAGACGCTGCACGCCGATGCATTTCTCAACCGGCATGGCGGGCGCCATCGCTGGGCGTCCGCTTGTCATTCGCTTCTTCGACGATCGCATCATGACCGAGCATTTCAAACAGAACGACGGTCCCGGCAAATAGTTGAAAGCTTTCGCTCCTTCCCAAGCGAAAACGGGAAATCCAAATAAGAGAGGATGCGTCCACTTTTCCAGGTCATGCTCTGAATTCCAAGCCCGCCGCGATCTACCTGTGATGCAACAAGAGCGGGGGAGCGAAACCGGCATCGCCTTGCTGAAACATGCGTACCGATCTGTTTGATTTCGTCCTGCCGGAGGATCGCATCGCGTTGCGGCCCGCCACGCCCCGCGACGCCGCGCGGCTCCTGGTCGTCCGCGCCGGCGTGCCTGCGCAACTTGAGGACCGCTCGGTCCGCGATCTACCGGAGCTGTTGCGCGCCGGCGACGCGGTGGTTGTCAACGACACCAAAGTCATTCCGGCGTTCTTGCATGGCCGCCGCATCGGCCGCGGCGAATACGAGCCCGGCATATCCGCAAACCTGATCAAGCGGCTCGACGGCTCGCGCTGGCGAGCCTTGGTCAAGCCGGCGCGCCGCCTTGAGGCGGGCGATGTCGTTCGTTTCGGCAGCGAGGGCCGGGTCTGCTTTCTCGATCAGCTCGACGCAACCGTGGAAGCCAAAGGCGAGGGCGGTGAAATCACATTCGCCTTTGCCTTTCACGGCGCGGCTCTCGATCAGGCGCTGGCCGAACGGGGCGATGTTCCGTTGCCACCCTATATCGCCGGCCGCCGTGCCGCCGACGAGCAGGATCGCAGCGACTATCAGACAATGTTCGCGCGCGAAGAGGGCTCGGTCGCAGCCCCCACGGCCGGGCTCCACTTCACCGAGGCGATTGTGCAAGCGCTCGCCGCGCGTGGCGTTGCGCTCCACAAGGTCACGCTGCATGTCGGCGCCGGGACTTTCCTGCCGGTGAAAGCCGACGATACCTCCGGCCATCGCATGCAACCGGAATGGGGCAGCGTCAGTGCTGAAACGGCCGCCGCGCTCAACGCTGTGCGCCGCGCCGGCGGGCGGATCGTGGCGGTGGGCTCGACCGCGCTACGGCTTGTCGAAAGCGCCGCGGCCGAGGACGGGACGATGTCGGCATTTTCCGGCGAAACCGCCTTGTTCATCACGCCCGGCTATCGCTTTCGCGCCGCCGACGTGATGCTGACGAATTTTCATCTACCGCGCTCGACCTTGTTCATGCTGGTGTGTGCTTTTTGTGGACTTGAGACGATGCAGCGTGCTTATGCGCATGCGATCGAAACCGGCTACCGGTTCTACTCCTATGGCGACGCCTGTCTCTTGTTTCGTGCATCGTAGTCAGCATGTCTGAACCATTTTCCTTTCGCCTGGCCGCGATCGACGGCGCCGCACGCGCGGGCGCGATTACCACCGCGCATGGCGTCGTGCACACGCCGGCCTTCATGCCGGTCGGCACACAGGCCTCGATCAAGGGCGTGCATCACGATGACGTGCACGCCTCGGGCGCCGAGATTTTGCTCGGCAACACCTATCATCTGATGCTGCGGCCTTCGGCGGAGCGCATCGCCGCGCTGGGCGGGTTGCATGTCTTCATGCGTTGGCCGCATCCGATCCTGACCGATTCCGGCGGCTTTCAGGTGATGTCGCTCGCGCCGCTGCGGAAGATCACCGAGAACGGCGTCACCTTCCGCTCGCACATCGACGGCGCGCTGGTCGAATTGTCGCCCGAGCGTGCCGTTGAAGTGCAAAATTTGCTCGGCTCCGACATCATCATGCAGCTCGACGAATGCGTGCGGCTTCCCGCCGAGCGCGGCGACATCGAGCGCGCCATGAAGCTGTCGCTGCGCTGGGCCGAGCGTTGCAAGCGCGCCTTTGAGGACGCGGCGCCGGGCCGCGCTCTGTTCGGCATCGTGCAAGGCGGCGACGATCCGGCGCTGCGCTTGGAGAGCGCGCGCACGCTGGTCGATATCGGTTTCCCGGGCTACGCCATCGGCGGCCTTGCGGTGGGCGAGCCCCAGGACGTGATGCTGAAAATCGTTTCCGAAACGACGCCGGCGCTGCCGGCCGACCGGCCGCGCTATCTGATGGGCGTCGGCACGCCAGACGATCTTCTGCAATCGATCTTGCGCGGCGTCGATATGTTCGACTGCGTGATGCCGACGCGCAACGGCCGCCATGGATTGGCGTTCACGCGCTTCGGGCCGATCAACATCAAGAACGCGCATCACGCCGATGATCCGCGCCCGCTCGATCCGGAGAGCCGCTGTCCCGCGGCGCGCGATTTTTCGCGCGCCTATTTGCATCATCTGTTCCGCAGCGGCGAGGCGCTCGGCGGCACGCTGCTCTCAATCGTCAATCTTTTCTACTACCAGGACCTGATGGCGGGCGCGCGCGCCGCCATCGCTGCCGGCCGCTTTGCCGATTTTGTCGCCGAGACCAAGGAACAATGGGCCGCCAAAAGTGACCGGCTCACGGATTGACGGTCACTGCGCCCATGTGCCGGGCAGCGTTACATGCGCCGGGCATCGTTGCACGATGCATCTTCCGCCAAAAGAACCGGTTCCACCAAAAAAGAACCCGCCGGTCGCAAAAATATGCGGGACCGGCGGGTCACTTCACTTTCGCGCTTTCCACTAACGCAACATGCGGGCGCGACTACGCGTACAGTACCAGTGGGCTACCCTCTTAACGCGCGGCGGCCCTTCACAGTTCCGCGCGGCTGCGAACTCGCGCGGCGAACGCGACGCAACTCCCACAACAATACTACGCTACTGACAAAGCGCGTCGGGCACGACGGAGACAGACGCGGAACCGACTGACACCATTCGGCCCATAGCCCTGCGGGGCTAACGCGGCCACAAGCGGATCGAGGTCACAAACTCATGCGAACATTCGTCACACGCCCAGGCGTGCCGGATGCGACCTCTGAGATTGAATGCGGATTCTTCGGCGATCAGCAGAATGCTGCCGCAGCGGGGGCATTTAGGTCGGCGAAAATCGTGCGTGACGGGTTCCGGGGCACTGCAAGCGTATTGGACGGTCATCGTCGATCCTCCGCGACGCTCCCACACACACCCCATCTGTCCCGATGCTGCGTATGATGCGTGACCTCTGTGGCGCTGCCACGACGCGAATATGAAACTCTCGTGGCCTGCCGGAGCGAATTTCGGCCGATATAACAACGGCGGCGGCCGCATTTGCATAAAACTGAGGTCAGCGCGCGGGTTTTAGTTCCAGGCAGAAACGTGCCGATGCGACAATTTCACGCGAATTGACAAAAGCGCGACGCCGCCGGGCGACATCAATCGCAAGCTGGAGCATGATCCGGAAAAGTGGAATCCGGTTTTCCGAAAAGATCATGCTCAAACAAAAAGCTAGAGCGGGATGTCGATCGAACCATAACTCATCCCGCTCTAGCGCGGGCGCGGTCGAATAGCTGCGCTGCAGCACGGCGCATCGCGCCGCTGTCAAAGGGCCGTGCCGGCTCCGCGATCGTTCACTCTGCTGCCTGCGCCAGCACATGCTGCCGAAAGCGCGGCATGACCTCCTCGGCTATGAGCTGCATCGACTGCCGTTCCCACGCTTCGTTCGGTCCGAGCCAATCGACGCCTGTCATGAGCAGCGTGCCAAAAGGCCCGACCTCCTCGCGGAACGCCACGAGCTTGTCGAGCAGTGTCCTGGGCGAGCCGTAGAGGGTGCAGCCATCGATGATGGTCTCGACGGTTGCTTCCTCGTCGGACATATCGGGCCGCGGTTTCATGATCGCCAACTGGCCGACGCCGTGGAGAACCGTGCGCACGTAATCAAACAAATAGTGGTTGGAGGCACGTTCGCCGAATACGCGGTCGTGGGCTTCGGCGTCGGTGGGCGCGACCATGAGATTGCGCGCCACGCGCCAATTTTCACCTGAAGCCCGCTTGCCGGCTTCCGCGCGCGCTTTGCTGTAGATCGCCCAGTGCGACGCCACCGAGTAAGTCGGCGTGATGTTCGCCGAGATGATTCCGCAATCGTTCAGCGCCGCGGTGCGCGCGCTCGACGAATGCGGGCTCGCGAGCGAGATGGAAATCGGCGGGCCGCCTTTCTGATAAGGCTTGGGCATGTAACCGATGCCAAGCTCGGGAATGAAATTCTTCAGCCGCACGTTCCAGAATTCGCCGGCAATGTCGTAGGGCGGGTCCTGCGACCAGATTTGCCGCATGATGCGGATCGCTTCGACCACCTTGCGATTGCGGACGGCGTGGTCGGTTTGTCCGAACAGTTCGAAATCCGAAAAAAGTCCACCAGGCCCGACGCCGAGCATGAAGCGGCCGCGGCTCATGTGATCGAACTGCGCGGACTCCGCGGCAACCACGATCGGATCGTGGTTGGGAATGCAGACGACGCCGGTGCCGAAGCGCAGATTATCGGTGCGCGGCAGAAGCGAGGCCATGAACATCATGGGGGAGGGGATCGGCTCGCTGGTCGCGGAAAAATGCTCGCCCAGCCACAACTCGGTAAAGCCGAGCTTGTCGGCGAGCAGCGATTTTTCCGTGTCCTCGGCGAGTGTTTCGGTAAACGACCGGGCCGGCGGATGCACCGGCATCATGAAAAATCCGAGCCGCATAGTCCCCCCAATGTGCCGCCGCCGCGGTCGATCTTGAGCGACAGCCGCACCGCCGCTTCTTGATTCCATTGTGACCCTGGCGCAATCTGGCGTCAAAGGGAGGAATTTCACATGAGCATCGCCGAATTGCGGCCGGCCGCCGCGCCGGGCAGCGTCCCGACGGCCGAAGAATTGGTTGGCCGCGCCCGTAAGCTCGCGCCGAAATTGCGCGAGCGCGCGCTCAAGGCCGAGCGCGACCGTCAAATTCCGCTGGAGTCCGTCGAGGAATATATCGACGCCGGCCTCATTCACACGCTGCGGCCCAAGCGCTGGGGCGGCTACGAGCACGACCACGAAGTTGCTTTCGACATCGCCATCGAGCTTGGCAAATCGACCTGCGGATCCTCCGCCTGGTGCTTGAATTATCTGGCCGATCACGCCTGCATGCTGGCGCTGTTTCCGGAAGAAGCGCAGCACGACGTTTGGAGTGAAAACAAAGCCGCCTGTATCGCCACGTCGGCGGCGCCCACCGGCACCGTCACTGTCGTGCCCGGCGGCTACCGTCTCGACGGCCGCTGGTCCTGGTGCTCAGGCTTGCGGCATTCGCAGTGGATCATGATCGGCGGCCTGGCGTTCCGTCCCGGCGAAGATCATCCGGACATGCGGCTTTACATCGTGCCGGTCTCGCAGCTGAAAACCGACGACACCTGGTACTGCGCCGGTCTGCGCGCCTCCGGATCGATCACCTGCATCGCCGACAACGTGTTCGTGCCCGAGCATCGCAGCGTTTCGTTTCAGACCCTGCGCGATGCGTCTTCGCCTGGCTCGAAGGTCAATCCCAATCCGATCTATCGCACGCCCTTCATCGCCGTGCATTCCTATGCGCTGCTCGGGCCCGCGCTTGGGCTGGCCCGCGGCGGCTATGCCGATTTCGTGCAATGGACGCGCGAGCGTTATCTGACCTACACGCAGCTCAACATCGCCCAACACGTGCCGGTCCAGCTCAAGGTCGCCGAGATCGCGGCGCAGATCGATGCCGCCGAGCTCCTGGCGCGGCGGGCGCTCGCCACCGCGCGCAAGGACTATGCCGGCATGACCATGGAGACGCGCACGCTGTTGCGGCGCGATTTCACCTACGCCATGCGGATGCTGCGCGACGCCATGGACTCGCTGATCAAGATCAGCGGCTCGAGCGGGCTGATGGACAACAACACGGCACAGCGCTGCTGGCGCGACGTGCATGCCATTTCCTCGCACGTGGTGATGAACTGGGATGTGCCGGCGGAGAATTTCGGCCGGGCCGAATTCGGGCTCGCGCTCAATCCGTCCTATCCGATGTTCTAGAGCATGATCCGGAAAAGTGGGTACCGGTTTTCCGAAAAGATCATGCTCCACCAAAGATCTAGAGCGCGGTGACGATTCAACTTAAAGCCATCGCGCTCTAGCGCGCTGATTCAGCAGCTACCGGTGCTATCCCTGTTTGCCGGGGCCTGTTTGCGTCGTTGCGGGCCGAGGAATCCATGGGCAAAGCCAATCACCCGATCTACGGCAGACCGGGTCATCTCATTCGCCGATTGCACCAGATTGCGGTTGCGATTTTCATGTCGGAAACGAAGAACTTCAACATTACGCCCGTGCAGTATTCCGCCCTCTTAGCCGTCGAGCTGCACCCCGGTATCGACCAAACCACTTTGGTCAACACGATCGCCTTCGACCGCTCGACCATCGGCAGCGTCGTCAGCCGGCTGGAAAGCAAGAAGTGGATCAAGCGTGTGTCCGGCGAGCGCCGCAGCAAACGTTTGACGATTACGCCCGCGGGTCGCAAGGTGTTGCGCGAGATCGATGCGACGGTCGATCGCTCTCAAAAACTCATTCTTGCGCCGCTCAAGCCGGCTGAGCAGTCGGCGTTCATCGAGATGCTGCAAAGGCTTGTGAAACTCAACAATGCGCGCAGCCGCGCGCCCTTAGGTGCCACAGCAGTCGACGAGCGTCCGAGTAAGACCCAACGCAAGCATTGATCAATGAAGTTGACTTCCTTTCTTGCCATGTCAGTATACTGATAATATAGTCAGTATACTGACATAATCTACTAGGCTGGTATTTTGGGCCAGCAGCAGAGTAGATAATCGCCGGGAGGAAAAAACGTGAAGCGGAGCCTCGATCGCATTCTCACCACCCACGTCGGCAGCTTGCCGCGGCCCAATGATCTGGTGGAGCTCTACCGGAACGATGCTCCCGAAAGCCAACTCTTCCCGCGCTTGCGATCGGCGATCGCCGACGTGGTGCGCGCGCAATCCTCCTCCGGCATCGACATCGTCAATGACGGCGAGTTCGGCAAAGCGATGCGCCGTTCTGTCGATTTCGGCGCCTGGTGGTCTTACGTCTACGATCGGCTGGCGGGCTTCGACCTGAGAGAGGAAGCTGCCAAGAAGGGCCGTGCCGCTTGGACGTTCGGCAGCAAGGAGCGCAAGGAGTTCGCCGAGTTTTACGCCGAGGAAGCAAGCGCCGGTCAGGGCGGAGCCGTTGCCGCCCAAGGGGTGCAAGCGGCAACCAGCAGCGCGCGGATGTACGGGCTCACCTGCACCGCGCCGGTGAAATATACCGGGCAAGCCATTGTCCAACACGACATCGAAAATTTGAAAGCCGCGCTCGGCGGAGTCGACGTGGAGGAGGCGTTCATGACCGCGGTGTCGCCGGCGACACTGCAGATTCTTCCGAACGAATATTACAAGAGCCAGGAGGAATATACCTGGGCCCTGGCCGAGGCCATCCACGAGGAATACAAGGCCATCGTCGATGCCGGCTTCATCCTGCAAATCGACGATCCCGCCTTGGTCGACCTCTGGGACTGGTGGTACTCGCTCAACGGCGACATGGCCGGCTATCGCAAGTGGGCCGCCTTTCAGGTCGAGGCGGTGAATCATGCATTGCGGGGCATCCCGGAAGAGCGCGTGCGTTTCCACATTTGCTGGGGCAGCTGGCATGGTCCGCACAGCGGCGATCTGCCGCTCAAGGACGTCGTGGATTTGTTGCTCAAGGTCAAGGCACAGGCCTATTCTGTCGAGGCAGGGAACGTCCGGCACGAGCACGAGTGGAAGGTGTGGAAGGACACCAAGCTGCCCGACGGCAAGGTTCTGATTCCGGGTGTCGTCAGTCATTCCACCAATCTCATCGAACATCCGGAGCTTGTCGCCGATCGAATCATCCGCTTCGCGCACGTCGTCGGACGTGAGAATGTCATTGCCGGGACCGATTGCGGTCTCGGCGGCCGTGTGCATCATCAGATCGCTTGGGCAAAGCTTCGGGCCCTGTCGGAGGGCGCAAAGCTGGCAAGCAAAAAGCTGTGGACATAGCAAGGGCTTGCGTTAACCGCGGCGGATGATCCCGCCCGCAACTAAAAACCGGCGCCACAGCATCAGAGAGCGCGCTGTTCGCGCCGCAAGCGCGTTACAGGGAGGATAAGCACATGCGTAAAGCAATTCTCGGCTTGGTCTGGCTACTGGGCCTGCCCGGCGCTGTCGTTACCGCAAGCGCGCAGGACACCGTCAAGATCGGTCTGCTCATGACCTATACCGGCCAGTTCACCAATGCGGCCGCGCAGATGGACGACGGCATCAAGCTCTACATGAAGCAGCACGGCGACACGGTCGCCGGCAAGAAGATCGAACTGATCCGCAAGGATACGGCCGGCGCGCCGGACCAAGCCAAGCGTCTGGCGCAAGAGCTGCTGGTCAACGATCATGTCGACATTCTCGCCGGTTTTGTGATCACGCCGGAAGCTTTGGCTGTGGCCGAGCTCGCCACCGAAGCCAAGAAGCTGACCGTGGTGATGAATGCGGCGACATCGATCATCACCCTGAAATCGCCCTACATCGTGCGCTCGTCGCTGACCTTGCCGCAGAACTGCGATGTTCTCGGCACCTGGGCCTTTCAGAACGGAGTCAAAAAGGTTTTCACCCTGGTTTCCGACTACGCTCCCGGCCTCGATGCCGAGGCCGCGTTTCAGCGCGCCTACACGGCCGCCGGCGGCGAGATCATCGGCTCGGTTCGCGTTCCGTTGGCCAACCCCGATTTCTCCGCGTTCGTGCAGCGGGCAAAGGATTCCGGTGCCGAAGGCATCTTCGTGTTTGTTCCGGGCGGCTCACAGCCGGCGGCGCTCGCGAAGGCTTTGGTCGAGCGGGGCATGGATCCCAGCAAGATCAAGATCATGGGACAAGGGGAACTGTCCGAGGAGAATGCACTCAAAGCGATCGGCGATGCTGCTATCGGCATCATCACCGCCTTTCATTACGACTACACGCACGACTCGGCCGCGAACAAGGAGTTCGTCGCCGCCTACAATGCTGAATTCAAACGCAACCCCGACTTCTTCTCGGTCGGCGGCTATGACGGAATGCACCTGATCTACGAGGCGCTCAAAAAGACTGGCGGCAAGACCGACGGCGACAGCCTCATCGCCGCATCAAAGGCATGCAGTGGGAGAGCCCGCGAGGCCCGGTGTCGATCGATCCCGCGACCCGCGACATTATCAACACGGTCTACATTCGGCGGGTCGAGAAAGTGAACGGCCTGGTGCGCAACGTCGAAATCGCCAAGTTCGACAACGTGAAAGATCCGGTCAAAGCGCGCATGAAATAATATCATTGTCTCCGCGACGGAGCTTGCGCGTTGCCAGACGTTAGGTGCCGTCGCGGATGCTCTTCACGATATCGATCCCGCGGCGCAGCAGCGTCATCGACGCTTCCAGCGTGCGAAAGCCCGCGTGGGCCGTGAGCGTGACGTTGTCCATCGCCGCGAGCGGATGATCGGGCCGCAGCGGTTCGCTCTGGAAAACGTCGAGGCCGGCATGGCGGATGCGGCCGCTGCGCAGCGCTTCGATCAGCGCGGTCTCGTCGACCAGCGCGCCACGCGCGGTATTGATCAGCACCGCGCCCGGCTTGATGCGGGCAATCTGCGCCGGCCCGAGGAAGCCGCGCGTGTCGTCGTTAAGCACGAGATGCAGCGAGATCACGTCGGAACGGGCGAGCAATTCGTCGAGCTCCACCACCGTGTCGCCGGACCGCGGCGTGCGATTCCAGGCGATCACCTGCATGCCAAGCCCGCGGCCGATGCGCGCAACTTCGCGGCCGATGCCGCCGAGCCCGATGATGCCCAGCGTCTTGCCGGAAAGTTGCATGCCTTCGCGCGTAACCCAGCTGCCGGAGCGGATTTCGCGATCCATGCGCGCCATATCGCGGCAGGCGGCCATCATCAGCGCGATCGAGTGCTCGGCGACAGCGGTGTCGCCGTAGCCTTTGATGGTATGGACGCGAATGCCGCGCGCGGCGAGCTCGTCGACATTCATGTAGCTCGCGGCGCCGGTGCCGAGAAAGACGACATGCTTGAGCGAGGCGCAGCGCGCCGCCAGCGCCGTCGGCAGGTAGCTGTGATCGTCGATGCAAATCTCATAACCGCCGAGCAATCGCGGCAGCTCGTCGGCGGCGAACGCTGCGCGGTTGACATCGATCGGCGGGTCATCGGCGCGCACCACCTGCTGCCACACCGGCGCCAGTTGATCGTTGCAGTCGATGAACAGCGATTTCATGATTGTCTTTCAGCCGTGCGGGAAGGGTGTCGCACGTTCGGTTATCGTCCGCCCGTGACATTGAGGAGCGCGCCGGTGACGTATGACGCGGCGTCGGACAGCAGGAATAGAATGGTTTCGGCCACCTCGTCCGCCCGCCCGGGCCGGCCGATCGGCAGCATGGGCGTGATCCGCTCCACGCGGCCCGGCGGATGAATCTCGGTGTCGATGATCCCGGGCCGGACGGCGTTCACGCGGACGCCGTCCTTGGCGACCTCGCGGGCGAGACCAAGCGTCAGCGTATCGATCGCGCCCTTGCTGGCCGCGTAGGGGATGAATTCGCCCGCGCCGCCGATGACGCTCGCGATCGACGACAAGAGCACGATCGATCCGCCGCGGCCGCCGTGCGCGGTGGATAGTCTGCGCACCGCCGCGCGCGCGCACAGCAGCGCGCCGTAGACATTGATGTCGATCACTTCGCGCAGCGTGGCGGCGCTGACATCCTCCAGTCGCGACGTTTTGCCGGTGATGCCGGCGCTGTGCACAAAATGCGTGAGCGGGCCGAGCTGCGCCACGGTCGCGTCGAAGACGCGTTCGATGTCGTCCTCGATCGCCATGTCGCCGGCGAGAGCGACCGCGTTGCCGCCTGCGGACGTTACCGCGCTGACCACGCGCGCGGCGGCTTCGGCGTTGCTCTTGTAGTTGACCGCCACGTCGTAGCCGCGGGCGGCGGCAAGCTCGGCGGTGGCGGCGCCGATGCCGCGGCTGCCGCCGGCGATCAGGAGAACGGGGCGTGGCATGAAAAGCCACCCTTTGCGGATGCTAGAGCAATGATCCGGAAAGGTGGAAACCGGTTTTCCGAAAAGATCATGCTCAAAACAAAATGCTGGAGAGAGATGACGATTGAAGAAAAGTCATCCGCTCTAGCCTGCCGGTCGGTTGTGGCCGACCGTTTTCAGATACTGCAGCGTTTCGTCGAGCGAGACGACGTCGGCATATTTGGCATTGAGGTCGAACAGGCTCTGATCGTGGGCTGCGACCGAGCGGTCGCCCACGGCTTCGCGCACCACCATCGGGCGGAAACCGTTCTGCACGGCATCGACGGCCGTGGCGCGCACGCAACCAGAGGTGGTGCAGCCGGTGATGATCAGGGTATCGATGCGCCGGGCGTTGAGCCGCGGCACCAGATCGGTGCCGAAGAAGCAGGAGGCGTATTTCTTGGCGAGCAGAATGTCCTTCGGCTTTATCGGCAGGCGCGGATCGACCTTCACGGCTTCCGAGCCGGCGGTCAGCGTGCGCGAGCCGCTCTGCTTGAGCGCCCAGACGCCGGCGTCCTTGACGTCCTCCTCCTCGTAGACGACGGTGGAGAAGATCACCGGAATGCCGCGCTCATGCGCCACCTCGACAAGCGGCGTCTGCGCCGCGATCTGCGTATCGAGATTGGCGCCAAGCGGCATGTTGGAATCGGTAAAGCCCTTGATCATGTCGATCACGATCAGCGCCGGCCGTTCCCCGAAGCCCATCTTGATGCCGAAGCCCCGCTGACGGAAGAATTCCTCGTCGTCCTTGCCGCTGGTCACGCGCCGTTCCCTTCCTGCTGAACCCGCTGTCACGTCACCCAATTCAACAGAAAATCCGCGAGCCGGCAAACACTTTTCCGGCACGAGGGAAGGCCGGCGACGCACGGCCCTTGCGGCCCGCATGTGCGTCACAAGGCTTCACCAGCGCACGTCTTCATGCGAACAATCGGCCGCGAGAAAATGGAGACTTCGAGGGATGAGCAGGAAACACCAGGGAAAAACAGCCGTGATTTCGGGCGCGGCGTCGGGCATCGGGCAGGCTTCGGCCGTGCGCTTGGCGGAGGAGGGGGCGCAGATCGTCATCGCCGACCGCGCCAAGGCCGACGAAACGCTGCAGCGGATCACGGCTGCCGGCGGCAGCGCCACCGCTGTTCAGTGCGACATCAGCGATCCGGCAAGCGTCGCCAAATTGAAAGCCGAGGTCGAGAAGGGCGGCGGGCGTTGCGACATCCTTATCAACAATGCCGGCATCTACCCGATGCAGAGCTTCGACGAGATCACCTTCGAGGACTGGCGCCGCGTTCTCTCCGTCAATCTCGATTCGATGTTTCTGATGGCCAAGGCGTTCGCGGGCGGCATGCGGCAGCGGGGCTGGGGCCGCATCATCAACTTGGCGTCCGACACCGTAAACCTGCTTGTCCCCGACTTCGTGCATTACATCACCAGCAAGGCCGGCGTGATCGGCTTCACGCGTTCGCTTGCTACCGAGCTCGGCCCACAGGGCGTCACCGTCAACGCCATCGCGCCGGGGCTGACACGCACGCCCGGAACGCTCGCCCGCAAAGAGGCCGGCGGCCTGTCCAATGAAGCGCTGTTCGACATGATCTTGAATATGCAATCGATCAAGCGCTCTGAGCAGGCCACGGATCTCGTCGGCGCCGTGTCGTTTCTGGCAAGCGAAGATGCTGGCTTCATCACCGGCCAAACGCTCTACGTCAACGGCGGGCTCACGCGGACGACTTAAACCTTTACGTCGTTGCGAACGCAGCGCCGGCAGCGGCCGGCCGTCACAATGCCGCCGAGACATGTCGGCCAGCCGACTGTGCCAGCTTATCGGTTTTGTGACAGACAGGTGACCTCGTCATAGACGCGATCTTCACTACTCGAGGCGCACATTGGGTCGCCCGGATGAAATAGGCGCGGCAGCGACCAGATCGATCGCGACCATCCGCGGCAGCACCCTCGGTTGGTGACGTATGCATGTCCTTGCGTTTGCGTCCCGAAAGGGCGGGTCGGGCAAGAGCACTCTGGCCGCGCATCTTGCGCTTCACGCGCACAGAGCGCTGCGGCGCTGTCTGCTGATCGATGAAGACCGGCAAGGATCGTTGACGCTGTGGAATGCGTTGCGCCAGGAAGCAGCCCTCCCGATCAAGACGGTCAAACGCGAGCTCGCCGATGTTCTGAAAAAGGCGAAGCGGCGCGACGTGGATTGGGTGTTCATCGACACGCCGGCGAATGTTTCGGCCAGCGTCGTCGACGCGATCCGCGCGGCGAGGCTTGTCATCATCCCGTGCCGTCCCGGGCTCCTTGATATCGACGCCGTACAAGAGACGATTGATTTTTCCCGCCGGCTGGGAACGCCCTATGCGGTCGTTCTCAACGGCGCGCCGCCCCGGCGTGGAGACGTCGAGTCGCCGGTCGTCACCGCGGCGCGCGAATGTTTGGCGGAACTGAATGTCCCGGTGTGGGGCGGCCAGATCACCCACCGGGTGAGTTTCTCGCTGGCGGTTTCGCGGGGCGAGGGCGTCCAGGAACAGGATCTTGATGTCAGCTCTTGCGCAGAGATTGGACGCCTGTGGCAGGCGATCGAAAAATCCGTGCAAGTCATCAAGGGCGCGCGCGAGAGAGCGGCGATGCATCAGGTCGCGGCGTAGAGCAGCGCTTCCATCCGTCATCCTGAGGTGGCCGCGAATGCGGCCCTCGAAGGATGAATCGGCCAACCGAAATCGGCTTGTCCGATTTCGGAATATTTTAAGTGTCCAAGTCGGCAACAGCCGACTTGGATGCCGTCACCCTTCGAGGGCCGCTTTGCTCGCCACCTCAGGGTGACGGGAAACAATTGGCGGGAGCGCGCTCGCGCTATTTCGCGATCGCCTTCTCGTACGGATAGATCACCTCGCCGCTTTTGAATTGCGGTGGATAGACGATCACCTCCGTCTTGGCGTCGCGGAAGTCGTCGATGCTGTTGCCCTTGATGTTCTGGAATTGGGCGGCGAGCGTCCGTTCCTGCGTCCATTCGCCGAGCGGCCCGAATTTGATCTCGCCGACGACGGTCTGGAACGTGGCCTGGTGCATGTAGGCCGCAAGCGTGTCGTCGTTGAGGCTCTTGGTCGCGGCGATCGCCTGACCGAGCACCTGCAAGTCGGCATAGGCCCACACCGGCATGTAGTAGCCGAGCGGGTCGGTGCCGGCGGCCGCGGCGCGTTCCTGATATTTCTTCAGGAGCTCCATCGATCCCGGAAACTCCATCGACTTGACCGGCAGCCAGGTCTCGAAATTGACAACGCCGTTGAGCAGCGGGCCGAGCTGGGTCTTGAACGCGGTGGCCTGCAGGCCGACCATGGCGCCGCCCCACATTTTCGGCTTGAAGCCGATTTCGTTGATCGTCTTGATCATCCCGACCGTGTCGAGCGGATAGGAGCAGATCACCAAGAGGTCCGGATTGCGCGCCTGGATGGCGCGCACGATCGGCGTGAAATCGATCGTCGCCGGCGGGTAGCTCTTGTCGTAGAGGATCTTGAAGCCGGCATCCTTGGCGTTTTCGCGCGCGCCTTCGCAGGCATTCTGTCCGAATTCGGCGTCCGCGTAGGCAAGCGCGATCGTCTCCGGCTTGGGATTTTGCGCTTCGGCCACCTTGAAGAAGCCGCGCGTGAAAGCTGGCTTCGGGGTCGGCCCGTTGGGGATCATGGCGAAGTACTTGTCGTACTTGAACTCGTTGTTGACGCCGGTGCCGAACAGGCTGACGAACAGTTTCTTGCGCGCCACGGCGACCGGCATGGCGGCGGCAATCTGCGTCGAGGCATAGCCGCTGACGATCAGATCGACCTTGTCGACATCGAGAAGCTTGGAATAGATCGCGGGCACCTCGGCCGGCTTGCTCTGGTCGTCGTAATAGACGAGCTTCACCGGCCGCCCGAGCAGGCCGCCTTGCGCGTTGATGTCGGACTCCCAGACCTGCATGGCGACAAGCGACATCTTGCCGTTGGCGGCGAGCGGACCGGTGAGCGACATGCCAAGCCCGATCTTGATCGGCTCTTCGGCTGCGGCAGCACTGGCCATCATCAAGAACAGCGCCGCGGCGGCGGCGGCACGCTTCACGCGATTTCGGTTCGGCAACCGGGTTTCCTTAGGCATCAAAGCTCACTCCCTCTCAAGCATGCGGCCTGCCGCCCGCGGCTCGCATCCGCACCATCGCTTTGCACAAAAGCGCGAATTTGGCCACAGAATCCAGGGCGTTTGCGGACGGTACAAAAGTCTAATCCCGCGTCACGTTAACGCGGTCTCGACATGCACAAGGTGGACGCGTCCCACGCCGAAGTGGCGGGCTGCCCACTGCTTCTTGGGGGCAGACCGCGTGCGTGTCAGTGCGCGTCGGGGGAGGGCGCCTTCGGCGTCGCGACTTTTTGCATGAACGGCACCATCAGAAAGGCGACCGCGAAACAGATGGCGATCACGCTATGAGGTCGTGAGGGACTTTCCTTTAGCGACTGGCGGATTGGGTTTTCGGCGTGAATTCGCTCGCGACCACCGAGCGCAGCATGGCGCGTAGTTCGGCGGCGCGCTTGGCGCCGAAAGTGGCTTCGAATTGCGATTGCGCGTGCGCCCACGCTTTGACGCCGGCCTGCAGGCGCTTGTCGCCCGCACTGGTCAAATGCAGTTCCTTGGCGCGGCGGTCGGTCAGGACCGGCGCGATTTGGATCAGCCCGTCGCGTTCCAGCGGCAGGATATTGCGCCCGAGCGTCGTGCGATCCATCACCATCTCCTCGGCCAGCGCGTTGATGGTCAAGGGGCCCCGCCGCTTGAGCTTCGCCAGAATCGAGAACTGGGTCGTGCGCAAGCCGATCGGGGTCAGGAACTGGTCGTAGAATTGGCTCACATGCCGCGCCGCGGACCGCACGGCGAAGCAGTTGCAATCCTCCGCTTTGGGCACATTATCGGCAGCAGACATTGGCGACGCCTCTATCTCGGCAAAGGTGCATATGCGCCGATGTGCGAGCATATACTCCTATTGTCAATGACCGACAGGCGGGAGCGGGGGGTGGGGCTTTCCAGGGCCCGCATCTGACCGGCCCGCAGGCCGAGGCATTGGGCCTTTCGGTTCCCGCGACGGTTCGCTACGACTACGCGCGAAATCTTTGACGCGCCGGATCAATCGAATGGCAGACAGGATGGACGCATGACCAAGCTCATCCGCGGCGGGACCGTCGTGAACCACGATCATTCGCGCCGCGCCGATGTCCTGATCAAGGACGGCGTAGTCGTAGCGATCGGCGAAAATCTCGAAGCGCCAGCCGGCGCCGAGGTGATCGACGCCGGCGGCTGCTACGTCATGCCGGGCGGCATCGACCCGCACACCCACCTCGAATTCATGTTCATGGGCACGGTGACAGCCGACGACTTCGAGTGGGGCACCAAGGCCGCGCTCTCGGGCGGCACCACGATGGTGGTCGATTTCTGCATTCCCAATCCCGGTCAATCGATGCTGGCCGCTTATCAGGACTGGCGGCGCAAGGCGGAAGGCGCGGCGTGCGACTACGGCTTCCACATGGCCGTCACCTCGTGGAACAAGCAGGTCTTCGACGAGATGGAGACCGTGGTCAAAACCTACGGCATCAACACCTTCAAGCACTTCATGGCTTACAAGGGCGCGTTGATGGTCAATGACGACGAGCTTTACAACTCGTTCCTGCGCTGCGCGGGGCTCGGCGCCATGCCGCTCGTTCATGCCGAGAACGGCGATGTCATCTGGCATTTGCAGCAGCACTATCTCGGCACCGGCGTGACCGGGCCGGAAGGCCACGCTTATTCGCGGCCGCCTGCGGTCGAGGGCGAAGCCGCTAACCGCGCGATCATGATCGCCGACATGGCCGGCTGTCCGATCTACATCGTCCACACCTCGTGCCGCGAGGCGCATGACGCGATCGCGCGGGCGCGCGCCGCCGGTCAGCGCGTGTTCGGCGAGCCGCTGATCCAGCACCTGACGCTGGACGAAGACGAATATCGCAATAAGGATTGGGACTATGCGTCACGGCGCGTGATGTCGCCGCCGTTCCGCCCCAAGGATCATCAGGCAAGCCTCTGGGCCGGCCTGCAATCGGGCTCGTTGCAGGTCGTGGCGACCGATCACTGCGCTTTCACCACCGAGCAGAAGCGGCTCGGCCGCACCGACTTCACCAAGATCCCGAACGGCACCGGCGGACTCGAGGACAGGCTGCCGGTTCTTTGGACAGCCGGCGTCAATACCGGGCGGATCACCAAGGAAGAATTCGTCGCGGTGACGTCGGCGAATATCGCGCGCATCCTCAATGTCTATCCGCGCAAGGGCGCGGTTGCGGTCGGTTCCGACGCCGATCTGGTGATCTTCGATCCGAAAGCCACCAGGACCATCTCCGCCAAGAAACAGATCAGCCGCATCGACTATAACGTGTTCGAAGGCTTCGCCTGTACCGGGTTACCACGCGCGACGCTTTCGGCCGGCAAGATCACCTGGCTCGACGGCGATCTGCGCGCCGCAGCCGGCGCCGGCAGGTACGTGCCGCGCGACCCATTCCCGGCCGTGCACGTCGCTAACGCCACGTGGCGCGAGCTCAATGCGCCGCGGGGCGTCGAGCGCGCGGAGGTCACGCCGTAGGTGATGAGCCGAAAGGCCAGGGGTGCGCACTCATAAAAATCGAGGATCATGACGGCAACCTGAAAAAGGTCCGCTTTGGCGAACTTTATAGACTCACGTCGGAAACCTCCCGAGGTTCGGGAAGTGCCACATCCGGATCGCGTAAGCACAGTATCGTCGGCAGGATGGAAGCTGACTTTGACTTCTGCCCGACCTCCTGGCAGCCCTCGAGGAGGAGTTTATTGACCGCGGGGCGGTATAACGAGAACCATCCGAGCGTTCCCAGTCGTTTGTTGCGTCTGGATTCCCCTCTGGCAGAGCCCCGAGGGCACATTTGAACCGGAGCAGATATGAGAAATCGATTCACGACGGCACAATCCACCGTGGCGACCAGCCGATGGGGGGCTCCCTCCATCATGGCCCTTGCGGCCGCGCTGGCGGCGCTGACCGCCGCGCCGCCTACCTATGCCGCATCGAATCAGGCCCGTCCCGCGGCCCCTACCGAGGCGACGGCCCCGCGCGAGGCAGGTGAGCCGATCATGGCCATCGTGTCGATCAAGAGCCAGCAGGTGACCATCTACGACGCCGACGGCTGGATCCTGCGCGCGCCGGTGTCGACCGGCATTACGGGACGCGAGACCCCAGCCG
Source organism: uncultured Alphaproteobacteria bacterium (assembly GCA_963845075.1). Taxonomy (GTDB): domain Bacteria; phylum Pseudomonadota; class Alphaproteobacteria; order Rhizobiales; family Xanthobacteraceae; genus BOG-931. Next base: position 68,580 of record CAWJRE010000067.1, read on the forward strand.
GCGTCTTCAGCGTTGTGGAGAAGGATAAGGACCACCACTCGAACCTTTACGACGATGCCTCGATGCCGAACATGCAGCGCATCACCTGGTCGGGCATCGCGCTGCACGGCGGGCCTCTGCCCGGGCATGCGGCTTCGCACGGCTGCGTGCGGCTGCCCTATGACTTTGCCGAGAAGTTGTTCGACAAGACGCCGATGGGCATGCGCGTGATCATCGCGCCGAATGACGCGGAGCCGGTCGAGTTTTCCGATCCGGCGTTGTTGGTGCCGAATGCGGCGGCGATCGCGGCTGCGCCCGAGCACGCCGAAACGCTTGCTCGCGAGGCGGCGGAGGCCGCCAAGACGGCCGACGAAGCCAAGAGCGCCGCCGCCGCAGCGGCGCGCGCGGCGGCGCCACTCACGGCATCGCTGCGCAAGCTGGAATGGCTCAAGACCCGCACCGACGCCGAGCTCGCGTTCGCCGAGAAAGTGCTGGCTGCGGCCCAGGCGAACCAAGCCAGGGCCGAGGACCTGAAGCAGAAGGCCGCCGCCAAGGCCGCGGACCTGGGGACGCAGCTCGACGCCGCCAAGGCCGACGGCAAGGCGAAGCTCGACGCGGCGCCGGCGGTGAACGCCGCCGCAGCGGCGCGCGCGGCGCCGCGACTCATGGCGCCCGTACAAAAGCTGGAATGGCTCAAGACCCGCGCCGATGCCGAACTCGCGGTGGCCGACAGGGTGCTTGCCGCTGCCAAGACGAACCAAGCCAAGGCCGAGGACATGAAGCAGAAGGCCGCCGCCAAGGCGGCGGACATGGGGACGCAGCTCGACACCGCCAAGGCCGACGCGAAGGCGAAGCTCGACGCTGCCGCGGCGGCGCAGAACGCGACCAAGACGGCCGAGGCCAAGCGGGCCGACGCCGCCAAGGCGGCGCAGGAGGCAAAGCGCGCGCTCGAGCCGGTCTCGCTCTTCATCAGTCGCTCTACGCAGCGGCTCTATGTGCGGCGCGGTTTCGAGGTGGGCTTCGAGGTGCCGGTCACGATCCGCAATTCTGACAAGCCGATCGGCACGCATGTGTTCACGGCGGTGGCGCGCACCGACGGAGGTCTGCGCTGGACGGCGGTCACGATCGATGGCGGGGACGACGCCAAGGCCGCGCTCGACCGCATCAAGATCCCGCAGGATCTGCTCGACCGCATCGGGCCGACCGCATTGCCGCGATCCTCGCTCGTGATTTCTGACGAGCCGCTGAACCGCGAGACTAACTATCGCACGGAGTTCGTCGTGGTACTGAACAACCAGCCACAGGGCGGCCTTGCAATGCGCCGGCACCAGGACGATTTTCGCGTCGCGGGCCGTGGCGGCTGGGACGACTTTTTCGGCTCCCTTCGCTGGGGCAATTCGGACTCCCAATACACCACTGCGCGCCAGCGCGGCGGCCAGAACTATTATCAGCGGCAATGGCAATGGTGAGGACCCGGCGCTTCGCGGGAAGGCTGCTGCGTGGCGCGGAGACAAAGGCGGGCGGCAACGCTCGGCTCATACGGTAGACGTCCGATCGTGACAGCGACCTGACTAAGGTCCGCTTTGGCGCACTTTAAGGACTCAAGTCGAAAATCTTCCGAGGCCTTGCGCCGGCCGTGTCGCGTTTTGAGCCTGCAAAAGGTTGCTTACTTTGGCTGTCCGTGCTGCGAGCGCGGTTTCCAAACTATTTCGCCGACCGCATGAGTAATTCGTCGGCCTGCTTCTCAAGCTCGGAACGCTCGAGCGGCGACGCCTTCGCGGCCTGCTCGAGGAGTTCGGCTGCCTGTTTCTTGCGTGCTGCCCAGTTGGGTCCATGCTTGGCGGCGTCGGCGGCGACCAGTCTGGCGATCTCAGCTTCGGCTTTCTTGTTGGCTTCCGCCAGCTCCGCCGCTCGCTTGTCGAGGAAGACCTTGCGCCGCGCGTCGGACTGCGCCCGCGCACGCGCCCGAAGCTCCGGCAAGCGCTTGGCGGCTTCCTCGACGGCTTTGATGTTGCGCGCCTGGAACGCGCTTTTGGTGATGCTCTCGCCGTTGATCTCGATCACCGCGTCGGGAGGGAGCGCGTGGAATTGCTCGCGCGTCAAGTCCTTAGCCGAAACCGCGGCAGGCGCGGTCGGCTTCTCCTCCGCTATGGCAATGACTGGTGCGGTAGATGCCAGTCCCGCGGCGACTGCAACGATGAGTTTCCATCCCACGACTGTGCTCCATATCCCAGACACGACAACGTCTCAGACACGACAACGTCAGTATGGAACGCCGAGCGGGCCTGTGATGAACATGTGGCCCGAGTAAAGGATCGCACCGCAAGCATTGACGTACCAGTTTACTTGGAGCTCCGGTTGCGATGTCCCAGGCGCAGACGTCCAGCCCGGGTCCACGCTCACTTGGCCGCCGTAGCCGAGCTGTGTAATCCAATCGGCGGAGGTCGAGAGGAGAACCCAGCCGTTTCGCAACGCATCATCGATCCGGAAGTGGTCGTGGCCCGGGTGACCATTAAAGCTCCAGCCGACCGCATGATAGCCGGCCAAGTTGCCAAGACTGCCGCCGCCGCCGGTTCCAAACTCTGCACAACATCCGCATTCCCCCGGCCAACCTTCGTTTCCCGAATCCTCGCACATGTCGCCGCCGGTCGGTCCGGTCGACATGGTGCACTGGAACCAGCGGTACCAATGAGTGCCTGTCGGAGGAGGATCGCCGACATAGGCGAGATCCACCACGTCCCTCGCGGCCACGAAGCTTCCCGACACTGTATTGCTGGTGGCGCCGCATTGGGCGACCACGGTGAAAGTCGCCTGCTGATCGAGGACGCCGGAGATACTCGGGACAATCCCCGCCACGAACGTGTCGCCCCAGTCATTCGGAGTAACCTCTAGCTGGTAATTGGCGGGCTTACCGTCGCGTTCTAAGTGGATCCACGCCTGTCCCGGCACATTGCCGAAATTCTCGCCCTGCAGAATGACCAGCGCGCCGGGTGTGGCGTCAAACGAGAAGAAGAAGCCCAAGGTGAACATCGACGTGATCCAGGGGCCGGCAGCCACCTGCACCGTTTCGCTCGCCACGCCGGGGCATGTGGAGCCGCCGTCGGCTTCTACCTTGTAAGTCCCAAGCTTCGAGTATGTGTGATGAAACGTGGCCGGGAATTTTATAGGATTGGCTGGAGGCCGCAGCACGAGGAGTTTCTGGCCGTCGCCAAAATTGACGGAAAAGGTTGCGCACTGGCCGGTTCCGTTGACCGTGACCGTCTCGGCGACGCAGGTCTTAATCGCGGGCAGGCTGAGCGTGAGGCCGGTGATCGTCCCAGCGGCTCGCGCGGGAAGAGCTTGCACAACGGCGCTGACGACGACAACAAAGGCAAGGGCCTGTTTGCACATATTGGCACCTCGCAGCGACGATGTTTTTTGTCACCTCGCACAACAAATCTATCACAAGAATACTGTGCTGACGATCTGAGACCTGCTCCTGTGTTGCAGGACAATTGTCTTCAATCCAACCGACATTCACTACAATTGTACCGATCGACTACAATTGTACCGAGACAGGCATACTGAGATATCTGAAAAGGCGCGATCTTGTTCGGCCGCGTGCGCTGGTCGTCGGGCGACGGATCGCTCATCGGGACAAGGCATCAATTCCACCGCCACACGCCGTAAGCGTGGCCGTTCTGCATTTGCGGCGCGACGTAGTTGGGCTTGTGCTGGCCGATGGCGCCGAGCATGGCGATCCAGTTGAGCAGTTCGCCGCCGACATTGCCGGCTTTCAGAAGCTGATGCTCCGTCGCTTCCGCAATCAGCTTATCGGTCTGCTGCTCTTCCAGATATTTGATGACGCGCCACGCCCAGTCAGCATCCGGCACGCCATCGGTGCGGCCCGGCGCCATGCGCGGGCCGGCGACCTCGAGCGAAAAACTGCCGCTGCCCATCACGGCGACGCGCAGCGGTTGCGGCCAGGCAGCGATCGCGCGGCCGACCGCCTGCCCGAGCGCGTAGCAGCGCTGCGCCGATGGGAGCGGCGGCACGTGCCCGCTGATGAAGAAGGGGATCACCGGCACGTTCATCTCCGGCGTGAGGAAATGCAGCGGCACCGCGATCGAATGGTCGACCGAGAAATGCTGCGTCAGCGCCGCGTCGAAGCCGGCTTCGATGCTCGCCTTGCGGATATGGCCGGCGAGGTCCACGGCCGACGGAATCTTGTAGACCGGCATTTCGCGCGGTTCGTCGTTCGGGCCGGTGAATGCCTTGTCCACGCCCACCGCGAAAATCGGCAGATTGTCGAGGAAGAAGGTGTTGAGATGATCGGTGTCGAACATCACGATGACGTCGGGCCGGGCGGCGGCAAGCTCCTGCTTCTGCGCGGCGAACAGCTTGGCGGTTTCGCAATCGGGACCGTCGCGCTTGACGAAGAATGGAAAGACCGGGGTGTGCGGCACGCCGAACCCGGCGACGATAGTGGCCATGTAACGTATTCCTCTCTCGACGTTCGCTTCTGCGTTACGTCTGTGCGACATTAATCGCCGCTACAAGAAGGCGCCAGCCCACAACACGCGTTCGATCATCGGGAGAATCACGTGCCGCGCAAGCCAGTCAAGAAATCCGCCGCCAAAGCCCGCACCAAAGCCGCCGCGCGCGCCACCGCGCGAAAATCCGCACCGCTGCCGCCTCACGTCCCGACCGAGCACGACCGCTTCGATTATTCGCCGATCATCGACCGTCCGCGCCTGTCATGGCCCAACGACGCCCGCGTTGCGGTTTGGGTGATCCCCAATATCGAGCATTTTCTGTTCGACCGGCCGTCGACCCGGCTCACCAATCTGCCGGTCAACCCCGACGTGCTCAACTATTCCTGGCGCGACTATGGCGTGCGCGTCGGCATCTGGCGGATGATGGAAGTGATGGAGCGCTACGGCGTCAAAGGCACGGTCGCGCTGAACTCCGACGTGTGCGCGCGCTATCCGCGCATCATCGAGGAAGGCAAGAAGCTCGGCTGGGAGTGGATGGGCCACGGCAACAACAACTCGACCCTGTTCGCCGGCCAGTCGGAAGCGGAGGAGCGTGCGCTGATCAAGGACGTCGTCACCACCATCAGCAAAAGCGTCGGCAAGGCGCCGCGCGGCTGGCTCAGCCCGGCGCTCAGCGAGACCATGCGCACGCTCGATATCCTTGCCGAGAACGGCATCGAGTATGTCGGCAATTGGGTAAACGACGATCAGCCCTATCCGATGCGGGTGAAAAAGGGCTCGATGATCGCCATGCCGTATTCGGTTGAGATCAACGACATTCCGGCTTTGCTCGATCTGCATCAGAGCCCGGAAACGTTCGGCCAGATGATCTGCGACCAGTTCGACGTGCTTTACGAGGACGGTGCCCAGACCGGCCGCGTGATGTCGATCTGCCTGCATCCGTTTCTGGTCGGCTATCCGCACCGGAGCAAGTACTTCGCCAAGGCGCTGCACCACATCACCTCGCGGCAGGAGGTGTGGCTCACGACCGGCGGCGCGATTGTCGATTGGTACAAGGAGAAATATCTCAAGGCTTGAGGCTGCGGCGACTATCGCTGCTTCATGGAAGCGGTGCTTCGCCGTCAGTGCGCTTCCGCCCGATGATGGCGGAGCGAATTTAAGATCACAAAGGAATTTTGTTGCCAGCTCAAGCGCAGACGTATTGCCCCATCAGCCCGCCATCCTCGTGCTCCAGGATGTGGCAGTGATACATGAAAGGGTGCGCGGGCGTTGCCCGTTGATTGAAGGCAACGAGCAGCTCCGCCTTGTCACTGACGAGCAACGTATCTTTCCAACCGGCAAGGTGTGCCGGCGGCGCCTCTCCCTCAATCGACAGGACGCGGAATAAGGCTCCGTGGACATGGAAGGGGTGCGCCATGCCGATCGACGTGATCTCCCAGACCTCGGCCGTTCCGAGCTTCGCTTCGATATCGACGCGTGCCATGTCAAAGGGCTTGCCGTTTATCCCTATGAGAGAAGCCATGTCGCCGCGGGGGCCGGCCTCGGAGCGGCTGGCGCATAGTCCGCTGTTGAGAACGAGCTGACGCCGCCGAACGGCGGAGGCCGGATCGGCAGTGGCGGGCTTGATCAGGCGCGCCGGTAGTTCCTTGACGACAGGCATCGTCGCCGTCGGTTCGAACCGCATCACGGCCACGTAGTCAGAGCTGCCGTCGGGCGCCAACCGGCCGAAAATACCCATTTCCTCATCGGGGCCGGTTTCCAGCACGACAGGCTTTCCGTCCGCGAAGTCGACAAGAACTTCGAAGCGCTCGGCCGGCGCGATTGTAAGCTGCTTGAGCTCGACCGGTGCGGACAGAAAACCTCCGTCGGACGCAATGACATGAAAGGTGCGCTGGTCGCTGAATCGCAACTCGAAATTCTGCGCGTTGGCGGCATTGAGAAGCCGCAGTCTTACAAGGCCAGCAGGAATTCGAGCGACCGGAGCGACAACTCCGTTCACAATGACGGTGTCGCCTCTGACGCCATAGGCGATATCGAGAGCGCCGAGTGTGTTGGCGTCGTATTCAATCGAACCATCGGAGTCGAACTGGCGGTCCTGCAGGATAAGAGGCAAGTCGTCCACGCCGAACGTCCGCGGCAACCCAAGCCCCGCGTCGGAACCATCGTCGACGATGATCATCCCCGTCAGCCCCATGTAGATCTGCCGGGCGGTATCGCCATGCGGATGGGGATGGAACCAAAGCGTCGCCGCAGGTTGATCGATCTTCAGCACCGGCCGCCAACGTTCGCCTGGGTGAATTAGCTGCTGCGGCCCGCCGTCGTTCTGGCCGGGCACAAGTAGCCCGTGCCAATGCACTGTCGTGGCGGTATCGAGATGGTTCTCCACGACCATTTCCACCTCGTCCCCGCTGCGGACGCGAATTACGGGTCCAAGGACTGGTGCCGAGTAGCCGTACGTATGCACCGGCTTTCCTTCGATAAAGGCGTGCCGACCCGGCGCGGCTATCAGATTGACCGTGTGTCGCGACGCCGCGGCATCGATCAGCCGAGGGAGTGGCAAAGGTCGCGCGAAAGGGGCGGCTTCGCTGTTTCCCAACCGGCCGCGAACAACGGCGCTTGCCGCAACTGCGCCACAGCCGATCGCAAATCCACGGCGAGAAAGCACCATCAACGTGCTCCGAGCTTCATGCTGCTCAGCGACTTGGCGTCTGGCCTTTACACGCTTCTCGGTTTACCGGGGTGAAAAAGAAATAGCGCATTTTCGATGCTGGAAGCCTCTATTTAGTCAACTCACCGACATTGGTATCGTGACCGGCAAGCGTCGGGCGGCGATGTCCAAGATAAAGCACCAGTGAGGATGAAATGAACAGCCGCGAAAACACCGATTGGCGGGCCGCGCTTTTCGCCACACGCGCGCCAGGCTGGTCGATCCTCGTCCGCTTGCTCGTCGGGCTCGTGGTATTTCTCCCGGAGGGGATTCAGAAACTCGCCTTCCCGGATATTCTCGGCGCGGGTCGCTTCCTCCGCATCGGCATCCCGTATCCGGACATCATGGGTCCTTTCGTCGGCGTCGTCGAAATCGTCTGCGGCGCGCTGATCATTGTCGGCTTGTTCACGCGGCTCGCGGCAATCCCTTTGATTGTGATCATGATCGTCGCCATCGTCTCGACCAAGATCCCGATCCTGCTCGGCCACGATTTCTGGATTTTCCACGTGCCCAAGCTGCCGCATTACGGTTTCTGGAGCATGGCGCACGAAGCGCGTGCCGATTTATGCATGCTGCTCGGCGCGCTCTATCTCTTGATCGAGGGCGCTGGAGCCTGGTCGCTCGACGCGCTCCTCTCCGACAAAGACTAGGGTCGACCATGCCAAATTTGCGGCAGATGTCCGGCGCGATATTGAGGTCGGGAAAATCATTTCGGCATTGACCTTGTCGGTGTCCGGCGCGAAACATTTGCGAGGACTAGCCGATCTTCGACTGAGAAAAGTGTTAGCTATGACATTTGCCGATTCCGACTATCCATCGACGCAAACAGCGCTCCTTAGAGGAATGCTCGGGCGTTGCCCGCGATGCGGACAGGGCTCGCTATTCTACCGCTACCTCAAAATGGTTGATCGTTGTCCGAGGTGCGCAGAGGCGTACGGTCATTTTCGCACGGATGACGCTGCTCCTTGGCTGACAATTCTTGTCGTCGGGCATGTCACTATCCCGTTTGTCCTGATAGTCGAGCAAACGCTTCACCCGCCCATGGAGCTTGCGCTCGCAATATGGCTACCGCTGATCGTTGCACTGACCTTAATTCTGCTGCCGCGATGCAAGGGGGTCATTGCGGCGCTGATGTGGGCGACGAAGGCGGAAGGTTCCGAAAAGAGTTGACCATAGATATCGCCACGAACGGCGCCTCCGGCGACGACCGGCGCGCGGGCTCGCCGCTCGAAGTGTTCCGCGTCTTCCTCAAGCTCGGCGTCAGCTCGTTTGGCGGTCCGATTGCGCATATCGGCTATTTTCGCGAGGAGTTTGTCGTTCGCCGCCGCTGGCTGAGCGAGCAGACCTTTGTCGATCTGGTTGCGCTGTGCCAGTTTCTGCCGGGCCCGGCGTCGAGCCAAACCGGATTTGCGATCGGGCTGATCCGCGCCGGCTATGGCGGAGCGCTGGCCGCATGGGCCGGCTTCACGCTGCCGTCGGCGATTCTCCTGGTCCTGTTCGCCTACGGCGCCGGCGCGCTGTCGGGGACGATCGGAACCGGACTGCTGCATGGTCTCAAGCTCGTCGCCGTCGCCATTGTCGCGCAAGCGGTGTGGGGCATGGCGCGCAGCTTGTGTCCCGACCGCGAGCGCGCATCGATCGCGACCTTGAGCGCCCTTATCATCCTGTTCAGCACGTCGTCGGTGGCGCAGGTCGGGGCAATCGTGCTCGGCGGCGTGCTCGGCCTATGGCTCTGCCGCGAAGCGCCGCCGATGACGGAGGGCCACATCGCCATCCCGGTATCGCGCCGCGTCGGCTTTTCGGCGCTAGCCGTGTTTTTCATTTTGCTCGTCGGCTTGCCGATCGCGCAAAGGCTTTCCAGCGCCTCCGCGCTCGCGCTGTTTGATGCTTTCTATCGTTCCGGCGCGCTGGTGTTCGGTGGCGGCCACGTCGTGCTGCCGTTGCTGCGCGAAGCGTTCGTCGCGCCGGGCTGGGTCAGCGATGACGCGTTTCTTGCCGGCTATGGCGCCGCGCAGGCGGTGCCGGGTCCGCTTTTCACCTTCGCCGCCTATCTGGGCGCCGTCGTTCAGCCGACGCCGCACGGCGTCGCCGGTGCCGCGCTCGGGCTGTTCGGGATTTTTCTACCGGGCGTGCTGATCCTGCTCGGCGCCTTGCCGTTCTGGGACAGTTTTCGCAAGCGCGTCACCGCGCAGGCGGCTATGCGCGGCGTCAACGCCGCCGTAGTAGGGCTTCTGGGCGCGGCGCTCTATAACCCGCTCTGGACAAGTTCGGTGAAAACGCCGGGAGATTTCGGGCTTGCACTCGTCGGCTTTGTCCTGCTGACGGTTTGGCGCTTGCCGCCGCTCGTGGTCGTCATCGTGAGTGCGCTCGGCGGCGCGGCGCTTGCATTCGGCAGATGGTGAGGGGAGATGGCCGGCGGAATCTTTCAGCGCAATTTCGGCGGGCTCTCGCGCACGACCTTTCTGCTCGCGCTCTCGAGCATGTTTGCCGACATTTCGACCGAGATGCTCTATCCGGTGCTGCCGATCTTTCTCACCCAAACGCTGCATGCGACCGGCAGCATCGTCGGCCTGGTCGACGGATTTGCCCAGGCGCTGCAAAACATCGTGCAGGGATTTTCCGGAACGCTGTCCGACAAATTGCAGCGGCGAAAGCCGATCGCGCTGTTCGGGTATTTCATCGCCGCCATCGCCAAGCCGCTCATGGGATTGGCGACCGTTTGGCAGGTCGTGTTCGGCGCGCGCCTATTGGATCGGCTCGGCGCCGGTTCGCGCTCGGCGCCGCGCGATGCGCTGATCGCGGCCTCGGTCGATGAGCGAAACCGCGGCCGCGCCTTCGGGCTGGAAGGCCTGGGCGACAATGCCGGCGCGTTTGTCGGCCCGCTCCTCACGCTGTTTCTGCTCTCCGCTTTTCAGATCGGCATCCGCTGGGTGTTCTATCTCGCCATCATTCCCGGACTGATCGCCTTCTGCATGGTCTTGTTCGTCGACGAACCGCGGACAGCAGCGGCTGAGAAGGCCGAGGAGGAGATCCGCCTCGGTCATTTTCCCGCGGCTTACTGGAAGTTCCTCATCGTCGTCGCCCTATTCAGCCTGGGTAATTCGAGCAACGCGTTTCTGATCCTGCGCACGCAGGACATCGATGCGTCGCTGCAAGAGACCATCCTGATCTATGCGGGCTTCAATCTTGTTGCCGCGCTGATTTCCTATCCGGCCGGCTGGCTGTTCGACCATTGGGGCGGCCGCAACGTGCTGCTCGGCGCCTATGTGATTTTTCTGATCGCCTATCTCGGCTTCGGCTTGACGGACCATATTGTCCTGATCGCCGCCCTGTTCGTGTTCTACGGGCTCTACCAGGGCATCTTCCGCATGGCCGGCAAGGGGCTCGCAGCAAGCTTCGTGCCGGAGCAGTTGCGCGCCAGCGGCATCGGCTGGTTCAACACCACGGTCGGCATCTTGCAATTGGTCGCGAGCTTGGTCGCTGGCTTGCTGTGGGACCGCGTCGCTCACACGGCGGTATTTTTCTATGGAGCGATCTTCGCCGTCGTCGGCATCGTCGCGTTGATCGCGCTCGTGCCTTCACGCGCGCCGGCGCACCGGAGCTAACGAGCGTAGAACGGGGGTGCAATTCCTATGAAGATAATTTCGAGTGGCGCGGCACTCTGTTCTGCGCTCTTTGCGATCACCTGCTTGAGTGGCATCGCAAAGGGGGAGACTTGGTCGTGTGAGCAGAGCCGCGCCGACAAGACCGTCAAGCAGGAGTGGATCGTGTCGGGTGATCGACTGACGACGCCGGGCGACGAAAGACATTATCGGATCGTCAGAAACGATCAGCGCACCTTGGTGGCCTTCCGCAAGGATTGGGAATACAAAATTGGCGGAGGTACTCCGTTGGTCTCCTACGTCATCATCGAAAAAGCAACGGGCGCTCTGTTCGACTTGAACGACTCCGTTTTGACGACCCTAGGGGAGGAGTACAAGGAAACGGCAACGCCAGACGTCGGCGTCGGACATTGCACGCTGACGCAACCGTGAAACAACGCCCGTCCCTCAATCAAGCAATCCGGCACGCGACAAGCGCGGCGACGACGACGAACGGTAGGGTGGGCAAAGGCGCTACGCGCCGTGCCGACGCGGTCATTTCGGGTGAAACTGCACGTGGGCTTCGCTGCCGCTCAGCCCACCCTACGATGACCGCGATTAACCCACCGGCTGGCCGATCTCGTCGACCTTCACCGCCCGCATACGCTCGTTGTAGATCTCGACATTGAGCCCGCAGACCTCGAAGCGTGCGAGATAGCCCATCAGGAAGCCGTTGACGCCCATGCGGTAGAGCGCGCCGACATCGCCGGCGATCAGCGCGCGCCGCTCCTCGTCGGTGAGATCGAGGCCCGCCAGCGCCTTCGCCGGATCGGCCTTCATGGCCGCACGGAACGCGTGGTCGCGCAACACCTCGCGGCACAGATGGTTCACTGCGAAGATCGACATGATGACCCCCGGCCGTCTGTTCGCGGCCTCCTAATGGTGAGCCCGCTGGAAGTAGCCGCAGCGAGCAATTCCAATAACTTGCACTGTCCAACCTACCCAACGGAGCTCTTTGGCGTCAAAGGGCAAATTCGGAAATTGCCCAACCAAGCCGCCGGACTTGCTGAAACGTAGGCAAGGCGCGGAGGCCAGGACGCGGGGTCAGAACTTGAGGATGATTTTTCCGAAATGCTTTCCTTCCTGCATGTAGCGGATTGCGGCGACAGCATCTGTCCACGGAAACACCTTGTCGATGACCGGACGCATGTTGTTCGCTTCGATCGCTCGGTTCATCGCCTCGAATGATTCTCTCGATCCGACTGGAATGCCGCGTACTGTCGCACGATGATAGAGGATTTCGAGCGGATTGATCGCGCCGTGCTTGCTTCCGATGTAACCGACCATATTGATCTGACCGCCGATGCGAATCGCCTGGAGCGACTGCAAGAAACTGTCAGGTCCGCCTACCTCGATCACATGGTCGACGCCCCGTCCACCGTTGAGTGCGCGCACCTCGGGATGCCAAACCGGCGTCGTGATGTAGTTGATCGTGTGAGTAGCGCCGAGCGACTTGGCACGTTCGAGCTTCGCATCACTGCTCGAAGTCACGATGGTGCGTGCACCAAACATGGCTGAGAATTGCAGACCGAACAGAGAAACACCTCCAGTGCCCTGAATGAGGACCGTATCGCCGGCTTCGAGGCGACTCTCGGTCACCAGCGAGTGCCAGGACGTCAAAGCGGCACACGGCAGGGTGGCGGCTTCTTCATCGGTGAGATTCGCGGGCGCGTGAACAATGCCCTGTTGGTCAAGGCGAACGTATTCCGCCAGCATCCCGTCGGCCGATCCGCCGAGCTGAGGCGTGTCCTCCTCGTAGCGGCCTGCGATCCAACTTTGATGGAAGGTGCCGAGCACGCGGTCGCCGACCTTGGCGCGTGTCACGCCTTCGCCCACAGCGACTACTTCACCGACCCCGTCCGAGGTGGGCACCAGGGGCAACGGGAATTTGAAGGGGTATGTGCCGAGCACCATGTCCATGTCGCGGTAGTTGAGCGAGACGGCAGCAACCCGGATGACAACTTCGCTGTGCCTCGGTTCCGGCATGGGCCTGTCGATGAGTTTGAGATGATCGAGGCCGAAAGCGCCAACGATCGCCATCGCACGCATTGGACGTGTCCTTCCTCACTTCGTATCTGGAAAGGGTCCGAGACTATTCCACCCGAGCGTTTCAGCAGTATTCGGCCACGCGCGCTCGGCCGAAAAATTTCCCCTCAGCAATTCAGCGCCTCGACCGGATCAACCTTCATGGCGGCGCGGAACGCGTGGTCGCGCGACACCTCGCGGCATAGATGGTTGATGGCGAAGATCGACACGGTGCCCCCGAGCGCTATGACCCCCACGGCATGGCCGCCGGTCATCTGTCCGCGGCCTTGCAATGGTGAGCCCGCTGGGACTCGAACCCAGGACCCCGTGATTAAAAGTCCTGAGGATTGGGAAGACACGGGAAGACAACAGCAGACAAACCCCTTGCAAACAGCCTGATTATGGTTTAGACCGGTCTATTGAAGGCAAAAGTGGACAGGGAAGACCCGGGAAGACGGTTTAAATCTTCCCAGGTTCTTCCCAAAAGGGGCAAAGACCATGAAACTCTCCCAGAACAGCATCGCGCGTTTCAAGATGCCCGCCGGCAAGACGGAGCATATCGAGTTCGACGACGAAATGCACGGGTTTGGTCTTCGCATCCGCAAAGGCGACAATGGCGAGCACCGCACACTCATTGCCCAATACAAGATCGGCGCCAAGCACCGCCGCATTACCCTCGGCAACGTCGCAAAAGTCAATTTCGAGCACGCCCGCCGCGAAGCCAAGAAGATTTTCGGTCGGGTGGCCAATGATGAAGATCCAGCAATCGACCGCGCTGAGGCCCGCCACATTGCCTCACACACCCTCGACGCAGCGATTAAGAAATACCTGGAAGCCCTTAGGACGGGCGTTGCGACCGGGCGCCGGCGCAAAAGGCCCATGCGGTCCTCAACCCTTGAACAAGTCACTCATCATTTAGAAGCCGTTTGGAAGCCACTGCACTCGCTGGCCCTTGGCAGTATCACTCGTGCCCACATCGCACCCGTAGTCTCCGCTATCGCCAAGGAACGCGGCCCGGTGGCCGCCAATCGGGCTCGTGCAAACCTCTCCGCCTTCTTCCGTTGGGCAATGGGGGAGGGGCTGTGCGAGAATAACCCCGTCGTCGGTACCAATAAGCAAACAGAAGACGGACCGCGCGACCGCGCCCTGTCTATGTCCGAAGCCGCCAGGGTCTGGCTTGCCGCGCCAGATAACGACTATGGCCGCATTGTCCGGCTGCTCCTTCTGACCGGCTGTCGCCGCGACGAGATCGGCGCGCTGCGCTGGTCAGAAATCAATTTAGAAGCCCGTACAATCACGCTACCGGGCGAGCGCACCAAGAACGGCCGCGCCCGTGTAATTTCTCTCAGCGAGTTTGCTATTGGCATTCTCGCGTCTTTAAATCGACGTGCCGACCGCGATCTGGTTTTCGGCTTCGGCGCGGGCGGTTTCTCCGGCTGGTCTAAGTCCAAGGCCAGTCTCGCCGTCGAACTCAAAGAGGAGTGGACCCTGCACGATCTGCGCCGCACGGTGGCAACACGCATGGCCGATATTGGCGTGCAGCCCCATGTGATCGAAGCCCTGCTAAACCACGTCAGCGGCCACAAGGCGGGCGTGGCGGGCGTCTATAACCTCTCGACCTATGCCGCAGAGAAGAGAGCCGCCCTTGACGTGTGGGCGTCGCACCTGAGCGTAGCTATTGCCCAAGCCACCGGAGCAAACGTAACGCCTTTGCCGCGGACAAAGAGATAGCGGACTTCCCGACTTGGTAATTGATCTTTAGTCCAAACTACAATTCTAGGCGCCCCGACCGAGTGTGTCACCACCCGACCGCCACTTGCCATAACGCACCGGAGCATCGGGCGTCATGACCAACACAACTCTACCATGAATGACGATTGGTCTAGCGAGGAAACCGACGATCCGCTCTATGCCGACCGGCGCAATTTCTACAAGGTCGAGAAGTGGAGCAAAGACGACATGCGTGTCGTCGAATTGCTCTACGCCGGCAACAACCTTGACAAAGCAAGACGCATCTTCGAACGCGCGATCAAGCGCCGGCCGCGGATAAGACTGACTATCCGGCAGCGCACGCGGGTGTTGCAGCAGTGGCCGCAGAAAAATTCGGCCTGAACAACCGATGTGGAATATACTCCACGGAAGTCGAAGCCTAAACGCCCCGGCGGCATTGCTGGCTGGGACTTTTGTTTTGGCGGCCCCGGCGGAGCTTTGGGAAACCACCGGGGCCGCTGTGTGCCAGACCTTAGCTTTCGCGGGGACGAATGCCTTCCGTTCTGGCCACGTCAGGCCAAGACTCTCCTTGCACGTTTGTTCCAATTGACTCCCGCAAAACATTCGGCCTGAATAAACGACGTAACGGCGGGCTTTTTATTTGGCCGTGTACTCATGAAATCGCGATTCCCGCACGCGCCGCTTTCGTCGGGGAACACGCGCGCCATCAAATCAGTACAGCCCTAGCGACCCCGGCAGGAGGCAAACCGCCGGGGCCCGTGCGCCAGAGTTCCACGATCTGCGGGGATTGGGGATGCCCTGGCCACAGCAGGCAACCCTTCAGCCCCACCCTCTTGTTCCCGGGAATTAGAAGCGGTCCGGTGGTGATACATCTGGGGCAGGGCCCAGGTTCACTCTCGGTTCATCTGAGCCAACGTACGCTCAAAGTGCTCTGACAACCGTGAGGAAACAATGATCAGAACAATAGCTCTTGTTATTTTCGGGATGGCTCTCGCTTCCGCTGCGCAAGCAATGCCGCTCGCGCCGATACATCAGCCGGACAGCGCGATTACGCAAGCGCGTATGGGCTGTGGCATGGGCAGGGTCATGGTCAATGGTGTCTGCCAGTCCAGAGCTGGCATGCGCCAGGAGCGCCGAGCAATGCGAAGGTGTGTACGATACTCCGGAGGCGTTTGCGTTAAGTAACGCTGGCCGCAACCTCCGCGCTCCTAATCGCAAAGCCTCACCGATTGACTCCCACTAAAGTCGGCTTGAATATTCCAAACGTGATGGTTTGCATTCCCATCACGCACCCATGTTCTCCCCGGTCAGTCTTGCAGTCTGGCCGGGGTTTTTGTTTGAAAGAAGGGACGCGGCGCTCTACTTCCGAGCTGCCGCGCCCCCCTTCGTCGGGTAGGAGAAAGCCCCGACTAACTAGCGCACGCGCTAGTATTTCAAAGCCAGCCAGTTTTTTGATACCGGATTGTGCGAGTGAACGGCTTGGCCGGTCTGCTCCGCACTCTCGCCCGCAGCATTCTCACAGCAACCTCTCGCGCAGTCTCGCCGGGGCCTATAGGCCGAGTTACAAATTCCCCATGCACTTTGTTGCCGTCTCTGTCCGAGAGCTGCACCGCGTTATCGACGACGACATACCAAGCTTCCTCGATCATGCCGCCATCTGTCGGATCGTCTTTCCTGTGGCCGGCGCATCTGATGTAGATGTATTGGGCGTCATGCGATGGACTGCCGCGGATAGACGATTTCGCGATTGAAGGAAGCGCGCCCCGCATCGGACTGGCCGTGGCGTTTCATCATCAAGGCGTAGCGGCTTGCCGAAATCGCGTCGTCACCCTCTTTGACCAGTAAGCCGTCCTTGCGGTGGTACATCGAATATTCTTCCAGCCAGTCGTCATTCTGGCCGCGAAAGACCTTCCAGCGTCCGCCGCGCATTCGATCATGCATCTCTTGCACGCCAGCCTCGACACTTACCCCGCCATCCTCGAATTGCGCGTGCTCGTGCATCATTCTGAGTCCCGCATCGCGATACTGAGCCATCAGGGGAATGCCGGCGCCGGCCAGTGTTTGGTTGCGGCCGTCGGCCGGCCAAGCCCAACGCAGGCGCCACGACCGCACGGCGTCAACGTGCTGCAACGGTGTCTTGTGGCGGAGCCGAAGGGTGCGGACCAAATAGATAACGTCCAAGTCTCTGTCCCACCACATTTCACAGAAGGCCGGATGATCCCAGCCGAAATCGCAACCGCCAAGCTTCACCCAATGGCGCGGACACTGGAACGGATCGACCAACAGCTTTTCCTCATCGACCAGGAACACCCGCCCGCTGCCCATTGCGGGAACGCCGCGGGTGCGGGTTGCTCTCTCATGCTCTGGATACTGCGCAATGATCCGCGCCTTATCCTCGGCTGAGTAATGGGCCGCGTCGTCGAGCGTCATGGTGACAACAGATGCGTGCGGTCGAGGCGAAGAACTCGTGCAGGAACTTGCTTAACGACTGTCGAGACACCCTTGAGCGGAGTGAACGTCAGCACGCACGGCCCACCCGAGACGTTCACGCGGGTTAGACCCTCGGTGAAAATTTCCGGGCCGGTTCCTCGTCAAACCAAATATAATCAATCGTGGCGCCCTGGAAGCGTTCGCGCCCTTGGCTGTACGCCTTGAGTGCGATGGTCCAATTCGTCGCCGCCCGCATGCTTGACGCGGATCGTATCGACCAGATCGGGAGTAGCCCCGAGCGGATGTCACATCGACCAAAGAAGCCTTTGGAATCAGCCCTGGCCCCACTCAAGACGCCGGAAGCTCGCCCACAATGAGGTTGCCCGGACAACGTCGCTGACACTCTCGTTCGTCACACCAGCAGCCCAGGCAAGGATTGGCTTGATCAAACCGTAGCCCTCCCACGATACGGAAATACAGACCCGCAAGCGTGCATTGCGATTTCCATCGCGGCCCGCAAGGGTCTTGCCGATGTGGTTGGCCGCACATAACAGCCGCTCGCGAAACTTCGCCCCTGCCCAGAAAGGCATTCAACTGTTTCGGATACGGATGGTAATAGTTCAATTTCCCTTCCGTTAGCCGTCTCGTCTTCTCTGCGTTGAGCGCTGTCAAGGCGCGCTGCAAGCTGTCTTCGGGTGTACTCGATGATGAATTCAAGTTCGTCATCCGGAATTTCTGCCAATCGGTTGTCTGAAATATCGAGTTCTTTCGGCAATATCGAAGCGACACACTTCACATATTCCGATGGTCGCTCGATCCGCATAATCTTGATTGCGGCCGCGCCCCCTCTTCAAAGTCCGCGGCAAGGGCTTCAAGGAACGCTTGGGTAATCTTATTGCGCGTTCCCCTTCACCCTGCCACTGCCGGGCGATTTCAGCCCGCCCTTGGTGACAAAAACTCCCATTATTGCCGCTCCCGTTCTTTCCGCTCCTGATGGAGCAAATAGCCGGCACAGCGGCAATAGCATTCGACCCTTGGTCAGCATTTGCCGCAAAACCTCCCGGGGTGGCTGGCGCCGGACTGCGATGCTTTGAGCTGATCAGTCATGCGCTCAATCACGGCCTGCGCCTCACTCATGCCGGCGAGGATGATCTCTTCCTCGCTCGGCTCTACGGCCTTAGCCACAAGCTTCAGCATCTCACGCGCACTGGCATCAATTGCCTGTTTGCTCATTGTCTCATTCCATCTCTTGCGCATTATGCCGGCCATCCCGGACCGTCGCCCGGCCGATTTCGGCCAGGGCCATCGAGCTCATCCGGGTGTGAGCATCAGCAAGATGATGCGACAATGTTCCTGGATCGAGGAGCCAATCCAGCAGGTCGCGCGTCGCTCAAAGCAACGCCCCGTGCCGCGAGTTGCTGCCGCACCAGCCGGCGAGAGCCTGAGTGTAAGGCTCGCTCATTTAGTCGACACCGAACCTAACCGGGCCCGTGCCGCCGGTTCGCTCACGTCGTCGCGTTGCGTCGACGTTATCGAAGATGTCCTTCCCGACCGCTGCGGCTCGATTGCCCTGCTCCGGGTCCCGTCCGGCATTTTATTCGTTAGCCTGCCTCGTTGTCGGTGTATTTGCCGCGGACTTCTCGGCTTTTCGGAACGTAGCTCACGCCCTGCGAGCTGATCGTCCGGCGGGTCGTTCGTTGCGCATCGTAAATCACTCGCCTTCGGTTGCCGTCGATGCCGACATGGCCGGGCTTCACTTAGCCGTCAATCCCTTTCGAGGATTTGACATTTTCGATAGTCCTTTCGTTTGTTTGAGCGGGCTTTGTGTCGGCGCCGCTCGATAGCCGTTTTCGTTCGTCCGCTAGGCGTTTTGTGCCCGGCGCAGTGCCTTATCGCTTTCTGTTCTTCACACTGAGCGATTGCCTGCCGGATGTCGGGCGGCAAGCAGGGCCCACTCGGCCCTTTCCTCTGTTCGCCCAAGCCGCGGAGGGTCCGATTGATGATCGACTCAAGCGCGGTCCTGACGACGGCCGTCGCCGTTGGGTTTGATAATGAATGGACATCGTGGACTTCAGCTATCGCGGCAAGCAGCGCGAGGCAGCCCTGAGCATCGCGGCCATTAGCGGTTTGGTCGAGGATAAAGGCCGCCACCACCCACGGCTTCGCCGGGAGTCTGCGGACTGATTTATCGCTGCACCATTTCTCAAAAAGGCCAAACCGGTCCCGTATATCGACGGGTACGGATAGGCTCCGCGCGGGAATCGAGCAACTATTCGTAATTCAGCCTCTCCTCGATCCCATGCGGCGATTTGCTCACGCTGTTGCGCTTTGGCGAGTTCATCAGCAAGCACCTAGCGCCCCAGCCGTTTCAGATTGGCTTCGATGGCCGATAGCCGCCTATTTAGCTGAAGCAGCGGCACCTTCTGCCGCAGCGTGGTGCTGTCGCTTTGTTCATCGAGCGTGGCCTTGATGCTATAAGCGTCTGTGACGTTCGAGCGGACAAGCTTTCAAAAACCAGTCATCGGCAACGGCCTGTAGCTCCTCGTCGGACATATCGCTGTTGCCATAAAATGTCTTGAGGTGGTCGACTAATGGGTCATCGTTGAAGCCATTTTATCTCCTTGCGCGTTTGGCTATGACAAGCTCGGCGGCCTGCTTAGGGTGTTAGCGGTTGGCCGCGGTACTGGCGTTCGAGGTGGGAGTATTCGGAATAGTCGCGGCTCTCTTCACTCGCTTACTCCGGGTCGCTGGACGTGGGCCACCGGCTTGACCCTGGCGGCGCGAACACCGCGTTCGGCAATCCGGGCCTTCGCCTCCTGCATCAAGCAGTTTCTGCGAGGTGGCGGAACGAAAGGTCGGATCGTTGTTCCAAATGTTTGGATTTGCTGGTCGGTCAATTCCATCTTCGCGCAGTATCGCAGCAGCCTCTTGCTGAATCGCAGTGCGCCGCTCTGGTGTTTCGCTCGCCAGTAGCTTATCGACCTTCTCATCTTCCCTCGCCGCCCATTGCTGGAACTGCTGCGGCCCCTGTTGGGCGGCTGCTGCTGTTGTAGCTGCGCCTGCTTCTGTTGGTGCTGTATACTGCGCCGCGTGTAGTTGTTGCCCAAGCGCCTTTCGCAGTCTGCGCACGTGCCAAGATCTGAGCATATTTTCCGGGTCGGTTCGTGCGATGTGTCTCAACCACAGCCGGCAGCCTGATCGCGCGGGATGCCGTGGAGCTCGGGGAAAGGCGGCGGGCGACGGCCTCGCGGACATGCAAAGTCTGCACGGCGGCCTGTTGAAATTGCCTTGAGCAGCTGGACTTGCTGAACGGCATCCTCATAAGAGCTGGGCCTGATACGAGCCCAGTACACCATTTCATTGAAGGCGGCCACGAAGGGGCGTGACGATGCTCAGGCGGCAGTGGTGCGAGCAAAGCGTCAAGCTCGCTAGACTTCCGCCGGAGGGCTCTAATTCCGGCTGGACTCGGGGGTCTTGCGGTTGTGTTTGCCCTAATTCGGGCGGTTGAGGTTGTGTTGGTTGTTGGCCGCGGAAGTCGTCAACCTCCTTGGCAACCGCGGCATCAATCTCGGACTGCGCTAGCCGCGCCTCTGCATCACGTGTCTCCCGGAGCATGTCTGCGGCATGCTCGGCGAGACCGAGCGATTGCCGGGCGCGTGTTTGCTCCAATCCCGAGGATCACCCCAAGTGCGTTCCTTGACTCTCATTGCGCTCGCCCGGCGTCTGACGGGGGAGCTCTGCCGCGGCTTCATCGAGACCGCCGCCCTATCACCATGGATTTCGGGTTCGGGCGACTTCTCCGGGATCAAGCAACTCGTAAAAAATGTGGTCGAAGTTCGTCGGCGGAGAATCCAGGGGCGCGTCAGTATCGTATTCAGAAGAGACATTCAACAAAATCCTTTGGTTTGAAGAAAACGGGGACGACCGCAAAAGCCGGAAGCCGCCCCCGGCCGTTGGACAGCCTGCCGCATCCCGGCCGGCTGTCCGCAGTGTGATTGGTTGGAATTAAGCCGCCCTGCGGCGTTGGTTGTGGCGTTGTTCTTTTGGCGTGGCCCAGCGACAATTGCCGGGCTCGTAGTTGCTGTTCACATCGATGCGATCTATCGAGTGCGTCGGCGAGGGGCGCGGTCCCATATCGGCGGCGAAGATTTCATATGAGTTGCGCCAGCGATCACAGACTTTGATGCCACGCCCACCATAGAGGTGATACTCGCTATGGCGCGGGTCCGCGCAGCGCTCCCGCATGTGCCTCCAGGTGCCATAGACTGGGCGCCAGGAAGTCCTGCGCAGTCCGTACACACGGTTACACGCCGTGCAGGTCTTGCTCTGTGTGTGCCGTTCGACAACGTGGCCCTGTGGACATGGCCTGCCTGTAAAATATCTCGTTAGGCCACGCGCAATAGCTTCCGCGCGGCTGACTATCGGCCGTTCCATTTTTTCTCCTACTTGATAAAAAGCCCGCCGGGCGCCAGAGGCGCCAACGGCGGGCAGTTGCCGGCTGAGGTCAATTCAAAACCAGCCGGATCAGTGAAAGTTGGCGCCGAGCCCACCGAATCCAACGGCGGACGAGTGACGACCGGGCCTCGTCGGAGCGGCCATATCCATGTCGAGGGACTTGACTTACCTCGCATGGAATTCACCCGCGCCTGCGGGCGCTCGGCAAATGAAATTAAGTTACTAGTGAACGGCTTCGATGTCTGTCCCCGGATACGGGTCGAGCACGCGGTGCCAATTGCGTGAGAGAAATCTTATAAGGTCGGGCTCGCTGCCGATGTCTTGTCGGTAATATTCGCCAGGTGACAATGTGCGTCGGGGCGACTGCAGGATCGGCAATTGCAATATTCCGCAGCCCAAGACGGACGCTTTTAATTCACTCATTTCGCGCCCACCAATCGCAAATGGCTTTTGGGCGCGGGCGGCTGCGGGTCAAATGAAGTGTCTTGATTGACCGCGTTACAGGCAATGCGCTCGAGCACGGCTTTGGCGGTCGGCGAGGCGCAGGAGAGTTCGGCGCATTTGAACAGGGTGTCGTTCGCCAATGCCCGCTGGTGGTCGCTCATACTGCCCGCGCTAATGAGGGCGATGTACATCGCATTCAAACAAAACTCGATAGAAGTTCTGTCCATCTAGGCGACCTTCTCTTCCTTGCCGTGGATCGTAACCGTCCGCAACTTCGGGCATTCCGAGCCGCAGTGAATTGTTGCTCCCGGCGGTTTATAGAAAGTGGTCCCGCACCGCGGGCACGTCTTCGCCTGGCGATAGTCTTTAGCTTCGCTGAAATCCTGTTCCATGTTTTTCACCAAATTGTTTCGCACTTGAGTTGTCTCTGGATATCGGCGCAGCCAGTCGTGAAGGAAGGCGTTCGTGGCGTTTAGCTGCCGCGTCGTCTTTACTTTCCAACTCTCGTCCTTACGCCTCGCCTCGTCATCGCGCCGCTGCCATTCATTTAGACGCTCGACGACAGTAAGCGGCCCGCTCCCACGCTTCCTGGCCTTGCGGCCGTCGGCTCTTTGGGCGTTCTCGTCTATCCAAACCGAGAAGCGATCGCGGCGCGCCAAGTCTCGCCCGCCGATCCGATACAGCCGCCTGCAGTCTTCAAGACGGCGTTGCTCAGCGGGTGGCTTTAGTTTGGGCCAGAGTGCCAGATAGGCCGATGCTGCGGTGTCGCACCATAACTGATTGGGCTTGGGATGGACGGGCTTGCCATATTGGCCATCTGCCCAAGCTCTCTTGCCGTTTTTCCATCGCAGCAGGACGGGATGCGAATAGTCCCGGACATTCCAAAAACTCTTGCGATAGGGGCGCCAGTAGGCGTTTAAAGGCTGTGCATCATAGAGCGACCAGCGAATTCGCCATACCTTGATGTCGAGGTGGCGCTTGCGCCAATCCTTTTCCCATTCGGGCAATTCGACCCAACGGCACGTCTTCGGATCGCAGCGGGCGTGTTCACGGCGCTTCAGTTCCTCATCCGATTCCGGCCCCTGCTTATGTTGGTCGAAAGACTGCCAAAATCGGCCGAGCTTGTTCTTGCGCAGCCTCTGCCACCAGTCCCGGCTGGCCTCAGCGCGGAAGGTTCTTGGATTGACTAGGTCAACGTTTCCGTGGTTCGAATCATATCAGGCGGCCTCGGCAAGCTTGTAGGACCAAGTGTGGATGACGGGACGGCGATTGACGTCGTCGATGCCGGCGATGATGCGTTGCTTGAGTTCGTGCTTTGATGTCACTCGGATATGGCGCAGGACGGAGCGGGCGAACTTAGAGAAGAAGCCCTCGATCAGGTTGAGCCAGGAGCCGTGCTTGGGCGTGAAGGTAAGTCGAAGCGGCCTGGCGGCCGGTGTCGAGCCAGGCTCGGGTTTCCCTTGAGATGTGTGCGGAATGGTTGTCGAGGATCAGCTTGATCGCGGTGCTGGCCGGATAGGCGGCATCGAGAAGCTTGAGGAATTCGATGAACTCGCGGCTGCGGTGGCGCTCCCTGACGAGCGCGTGGACCTTGCCGGTGAGCAGATCGATCCCGGCCAACAGGCTGAGCGTGCCATGGCGTTTGTACTCGATGATCCCGCGCGAAGCTCGCATGGCGGCCTGGCACTGGCGGCAAATCCGGTGTCGTCGTGGCGATGGCCTGGATTCCCAGGCTTCTCGTCGCAAGAGATGATCGCGACCGGCTTCTTCGATTTCTCGCCTTGGCAGCGGCTTTTTTCAGGACCTGGACCTCGCGGTAGACACACAGAACTTCCGCCATCTTGGGCTCGAACTCGGCGTCGCGGCGTTCCAGATAGTAGCGCACCTTGTGCGGCTTGATTTCCTCTTGACCGAGAAGCTTGCACACTGTGCCTTGAGCCAGACGGGCGAGACATTGGTGACCCGCCGCCGGTCCGCGCTCGCGCGCATGGCGGGCCAAAAGCCGTGTCGTCCACAGTTCATGCGGATAGCCGTGCTCCTTGGCCTTGTCGCAGGCCAAAGATACCAACCAGGCCTTGGCCTCCGGCGTGATCGTCGGCTCTTTGCCCGGTCGCGGTCGGTCATCAAGTGCCGCGAGCGCGCCATAGGCCATCGCTCGCTCGACGCAGCGCTGCACCGTCTCGATGATGCACGCCAAGTCTCTCGTCCCACGGCAAAGAACGATGGCTTCTCCCGATAGCCGAGCAGCATCGCTGCCCGCGACACCCGGCCTGCCGGTTCGGTCCGCGACCGCGACAGAGCCGTCAGCGCTTCAATCTCCTCTCCGGTCATCGCCAACGCGACCGCTTGCCGCGCATCCTGCCATGACGCCGCTCCTCGTTCGATCAACCACAAACGAGGAATTCGCCAACAAATTACCCGTTCCATGATCAGTTTCATGGAATTGATCGTCTAGTGGCGATTCCCCCTGAGACCAAAGAAAAACGAACGTGTCGCTTAACCATGTGCCGCGCTTGAGCTTTATCGTATCAAGATTGCCGACAATTTTGATGCCGCCAACGGGGCGATATTCGATGCGCCCAGCCTGTCTCAACCTCCCTGCTGATAATCGGCCCCTGCCTTGCGGGGACAAGGACGCCGTTTCGCTTGGCCGATTTGTGATGCAGGTGAAGCTTAAGGCGACGACAAACCGTCCAAATGACCGGCGGCGGCTCCAGTCCCAGCTTGCGCCAGCGTTCTCTGAACGTAAGCCGCGCCAGGCGGGGCCTCACTGAAATCCCGCCCGTCCCAATTGTAGAGAATAGCGGGGAGATTGGGACCGAAACGCTCAAGGCGCACATCCCAGCCCGCCTTTTTCGCCGCCCTGTTCCAGCGCGCGACAAGACGGTCTTCAGCGTCAATCTGGCCTTCCGAGGTCGAGGCAATGCCTAAATGTGTGGTGGCGCGGGCGGTATCAAATAGACCGCCAAAGAGATGCTTCAAATGATTTGTTCTCCTACACCTCTATTATACCAAATCGACCCTGTTTTTCGCCCGATGCCGTTTTTGGTCCCGCTATTCACGTCGAGGCGCCAGTGAGGCGCGCAGCCGCCGCCGCGGGGCCTTTCC